>CAWDVP010000001.1:0-137500 GCA_963805945.1 Vulcanimicrobiota bacterium
TCCAATGCGCTGCCGGCGACCGTCGCCGCGAGCGCGCTTGCGGCGATCGAGGAGCTCGATTCGAATCCGGCATTGCTCGCAACCCTGCGCGAGAACATCGGCATACTTCCGCGCCGGATTGACCCGCCTCGACTACAAGCCGCTCGCAGGCGACAGCGCGATCATCCCGATCATCGTCGGCGAGACCTCGTTCGCCATCCAGATGAGCGACCTGCTGCTCAAGCACGGCGTCTTCGTCACCGGCTTCGGCTTCCCGGTCGTGCCGGAGGGCACCGCACGCATCCGCGTGCAGATGAGCGCAGCGCTGCGGCGCGAGCATCTCGACCGTTCGTTGGTGGCGTTTCAGCAGGTCGGACGCGAACTAGGCATCATCAAGTAGTCCGAGCTCATTCTTGCAGGAGGCTTTCCAGCTCGATGTAGATGTTCTCCGCATTGAGCCAGCTCTGCGGCGGGCCGACGATGACCGGCGTCTAGTCAACCCGAATCCGATCGTCGGCTGCATCAGCTCCGGTAACAGGTCGGGATTCGAAGCCCGCCGCGCTGCGGAAGATCAGCTCGGCGTAGAGCGCATTGCCCCAGCCGAACTCCGCGCGGGTGAAGCGCGACGGGTCGTTCGGGTCGGAGCTTCTCGTGGATCAGGCCACCGGTCAGGTCGGAATGCGCGATGTCGGCGACGACGACGCGCGCCGTCTCGTATGGCGTCGGCGCGGTGAGGCCGCGCGCGATGAGCCCGAGCGGGCCACACCCAGCCGGTCGGCGTATGCGGGCTGGTGAGGCCCGTCGCGTAGGTGCGGTTGAAGAAGTACGGATTCTTCGGAGGCGAGAGCACGAAGCGGCGCGTGGTTGAGGTACACGACGTCGGCCGGCGTCGCATTAGCCGTAATCGGTTGGCCGGGAGCAGATTCGGCAGGTTCGCGTCGTCCATGAGCAAGGTGCGGCCATAGCCGTCCACCTCATACGCATACATGTCGCCGAGGGCTGGGATCGGTGACGATGCCGTGGCGCTCGATGCCCGTGTTGATTCATCCGCCATGGTGGTCGCTTCGGCCTCGAGTCTCGCGTCGCGGTAGCCGGCGACGGAGAGCTCCGCCAAATCGCGCATCGCGACGACCGTGAACATCTGTTGCGGGATGTTGTAGCAGTAGCGCACCGATCGTCGGAGGGCCGGAACGCGCCCCAAATCATGCCCGTTCGGCGCAGGCTTCGCCGCGGCCGCCGTTCGGCAAAAACTTGGTGGTGTAGTGCGAACAGGTCGCATGGTGCTGTTCGCAGCGCAACGTCCGCATCGTATGTTCGAGCGCCCAATGGAGGCGCTGTGTGAACATCCCCCGGTCGCCAGAACGCCGCCAATATGTGTACGCGAGCGAGAATGGATAGTCGAGCGAATCGACCTCCCACTTCTCCTCCCAGACCTTGTAGCCGGCGGTGAAGGCGTTGGCATAGGGATCGATCAGCACGTTCTTCGCGTTGCGCTCGATGACGGCGCGACCAGCGTCCCTATCTTCGGAGAGGACGCGAAGAAACGGACGTATGGCTTGACCTGCGCGGAGGAGTCGCGCAGCCACATCGCCGGGATGTCCCCGATTGCACGTAGATCGTGCCGTCGTCCTCGCGAAGAAATCGTTTCCCTCCGTGTGGAAGAGCCGCGATGCGGGCATGACGATGGTCTCGGCGTTGATCGAGGATGCGGGGATGATGACGCGGCCCACGAGCGGTCCGTTTTCGGCGAGCGATGCCGATGGTGCGAGCAAGGCCAAAATTGCGAAGACCGCGGGGGCTCGCTCGAACCACAACCTCACACCGACATCGTTCGAACCCCTGCGCCGCGATTCCGCCGCGAAAAGTGATTCCGCGGCCGCGGGCGAATGCAAGCGCGATGTTCACCCGGTAATGTGCCGATTCTCGGCATCACGTTCATCGATATCCTCGGCTTCAGCATCCTGATACCGATCCTGCCGTATTTCGTCAAGCATTTCGGCTCGTCGGACCTGGCCGTCGGGCTGCTGTTCTCGACCTTCGCCGCCTGCCAGTTCGTGGCCGGCCCGTGTGGGGCAACGTGAGCGACCGCATCGGGCGGAAAAAGGTGCTCATCATCAGCCAGGTGGGCGCGATCATCGGCTGGACCATGCTCGCTTTTGTCAACACGATCGGCCTCGTCTTCCTGGCGCGCATCGTCGAGGGCGTCTCCGGCGGGAACATCAGCGTCACGCAGGCATACGTCGCCGATCTCGTCGAGCCGAAGGAACGGCCGCGCGCGTTCGCCTACGTCGGCGCGGCGTTCAGCGCCGGCATCGTGTTCGGTCCCGCGCTCGGCGGTTTCATGTACGCGCACTACGGGTACTCGGCGCCGTTCTTGGTCGCGGCGGCGCTGCAAGTCGTCACGCTCGCGCTCACGATCTTCATGCTGCCGGAATCGACGAGCCAGCAGGAGCGCGAGAACGTCGCGACCCTCGCGCATATCTGGTCGTCCTGACCAACCCCAAGGTCGCGCCGCTGCTCCTGCAGCTCTGGGCCTTCTCGCTCGCGCTGTACGCCTGGTTCGGCGTCTTCACGCTGCTCATCAAAGAAGCGCTCGGGTTCGACGCCTCGCAGACCAGCTATCTGTTCGGAGCTTCGGGCTGTTCAGCGTGATGTGCAAGTCGGCGCCGTCGGTAAAATCAATGACGGCCTGGGAGCTCGACGCACGTCGAATATCGGCATCGTGCCTTGCTCGCCGGATTCCTCCTCGTGCCTTTATCCACAACCTCGCGACGCTGTGGCCGAGCATGCTGCTGTTCGCGTTCGGCATGGCCGTCGCCCGGCCGAGCCTGACCTCACTGCTCACCGATCAGACGCCCGAAAACCAACGGGCACGATCCTCGGCGTGAGCTCGGCGCTCGACAACATCTCCGGCGTGCTCATGCCGCCGGTCTCCACCGGGATTCTCGGTGCATACGGTCCTGCGTGGGCCGGCAGCGCATCGGCGGTGTGGTCGGCGTTCGCGCTCGTGCTGGGCATCGGCGCGCAGCGCCGCGAAGGGCCGGAGATCAAGGACGCTAGAGCCCGAAGCCGCGGCCGGAGAATAAGAAAAGGGGCGATCTAAAGATCGGCCCCTACATTTGGAGTTGGGCAGCAAGCGGCGCGCGTCGTCCGCGTACACCGGGTGGAACTGCGCGTTGATGTCGAGCGCGCGTTTCAGGCGCGCTGCGGCCTCCGCCGTCCGGCCGTTGTGCAGGGCGATCACGCCGGCGTGGTATTGCAGACGTGCATCTTCGGTGTCAGCGCGACGGCCTTGTCGGCATGGATCTGCGCCTCGCGCCACAGACCCGATTGCGCAAGCGCCCACGCGAGCGTGTCCTCGGCGAACACGTCGTCGCGCGCGGCGACGTCGCGTCGGGCGATCGCAAGCGCGTCCGCGGCGCGCATGTGATGCTCCGCGTAGTAGATCGCGAGCGCGCGGTCGTTGATCTTGTACGCGTTGCCGATGCGCTCGATCGCCAGGATGGTATCGTCTGTGACCTGTGCTCCGCGCGTATCGCCGAGCGCGCGCTGCGCATCCGCCTCGTAGCCGAGCGACTCCGGCAGCGGGATGAGATCGGCCGCGTGCGCGGCCGCGTCGCGCGCTTCGCTCCAGCGCTTCTCACCCCAATACATGCGAGCGAGCCCGTTGTACGCGCGAGCGTACTGCGGGAAGATCGATAGCGCTTCGCGGTAGCGCTGTTCCGCCGGCGACGCGTCACCTGACGCCCACGCCAGCTCGCCCGCTCTGAAATGGAACCAGGCGCGCGTCTCCGCCGGTGAATCCACCATGGCGTCGGCCGCGACCATCGAGCGCTCGATGAGTCTGCGGGCCTGCCGAGCTGCCCCGAAACTCGTCGTAGCGCGCCTGCGCGGTGTCGAGAGCGGCGTCATTTCGCGGGCCAGGGCGCGCCGATCGGAGCAGCTCGTTCGCGGCCTCGTAATGCCCGAGCTCGGTCTGGATGCCGGCTGTCTGTGCGATCGCCGCGTTGCTCCACGGCTCGATGACGATCGCCTCGCGCGCATACGTGAGCGCAGCGTTGAACTGGTGCAGCGACTGCAGCGCTGAGGCCAGCGCCATATCCGCGCCGATGTTGTTGCGCGGCTGCACCGCGAGCGACGCGCGCGCCGCATGCTGCGCGCGCAGCAGATCGCCGACGTCGCCCGTCTCGCGGTAGCGCATGAGATACTGCGACGCGAGCATGCGGGTGATGATCTGGTCAGGACGGCTGCGCGCGTTGCGCTCGAACACCGCGACGATGGCATCGCGATGCAGGTAGTCGGCGACCACCGGCGCGGGTGAAGGTCTCGCGGCGAGCGCGGCGTCACGTGACGCCATGAACGCCGGCCATGCCGCGATGGCCAGCAGCGCCACGACCGCAAGGACGACGAAGGTGCGCAGGTTCATTCCAGGGCCGCGGCCTCGGTCAGCGCACCGTTCGGGTCCTTCGCCGACCAGGTGAACGTCCAGGCGAAGATGAGCAGCAGCGCGCCGACCAGGGCGCCGCTCACCCACAGATCCGGCACCGGCGAGCGCCAGACCAGCGCTCTGGGCCAGCTCGTACGTCGCGACGACGAGCGCCATCGCGGTGACCGCGACGATCCAGACCCGCGTCGCGCGCACCAGTTCGAGCGGGTGGCGCGTCGCAGGCGGTACACAGCAGGCTGTCGAGCGTGTCGGTCACCGCCATGCCCAGCGAGAATGAACCCGATGATAAGCCCGAGCACGATGCCGCCGCCGCTCGTCAGCGCGAGCGCGTATGTCGCCACCTGGCTCGAGGTGTCGAAGCCCAGGCCGAAGAGCAGCCGATCGGTATCGCGGCGAGCGGGCTGGTCGCCGCGCGCAGCGCCTGGGAAGTAGCGCCGTCTTCACACCGGCCATCGCGCCGATCCTGTTGAGCGAGAGCTGGCGGATGTTGAAGCCGGCGATCGCGAAGAGCGTCACGATGCTCACCCACGTGCCGATCGTCTCGAGCAACGCCCCGTGCGTCGCGAGGCGGCTACCCAGCAATCCGGCGAGCGCGGCGATCGAGAGCACCATGATGGAATGGCCACCCGCGAAGAGCGTTCCCACAAAACGGCTGAAACGCGCGCCGGCGGTCAGCGAGTTGCGCGTGAGGTTGTCGATCGCCGCGAGGTGATCCGGATCCGCGCCGTGACGCAGGCCGAGCACGAACACGGTGAAGGCGATGACGCCGATCGAGACCGGCGCCCCGCCGTGCTCGATCATGATGGTTCGCTTTCCAGCATCGGCACGTGGCTATGGCCGTGGGCGTGGTCGTGGCCGTGCGCATGCACGTGACCGGGTGAGAACGCATAGCCCCCGATCGCGGCGAGCACCAATGCCGTCACAAGCGCCGCATTGGTATGCAGCGTCGAAGCGACGGCGCCTTGGCCGAGCATGACCGCGCCGATCAGCGCGATGACGCTGGCGGAGACGAGCGGCCCGTATTGCACGAGCCTGTCGAAACTCGGCCGCTTCGAGAGCCACGACGCGCCGTGCACGAGCGCGATGCCGAGACCGGTGAGCACGCCCGCGAGGCCGATGCTGAACGCGACGATGACGAGCAGCCCGTAGCCGAGCTGGTGGAGGGTCAGCGCGGTGAGCAGACACGACGAGCGCCGCCGGGCACGGCGCGATGTTGCCGCTCATGGCGACGAGCACGACGCTGCCGAACGACAGCGGCGCCGTGCCCGGCGGCACGTGCTGGTGGCCGCCGGCGTGGACGTGCGCGGCGCCGCCATGAGATGCTCGTGATCGTGCGCGTGGTCCTCGCCGCGCCGCGTCTTGATGTAGCGCGATAGCGCTTGCGCGCCGATCATCGCGACCAAGGCGCCCGAGGCGAGCGTGATCCACGGATAGATGTTCTCGGGGACGATCCATTGCGCGGCGGCGAGCATGACGAGCCCGAGCGCGAGGACGCCGGCGGTGTGCGCGAACGTCAGCGCGGCCGCGAGAATGAACGCCTGCTTCGAAGTCGCGCGGGCGCCGACCAGCGACACCGCGAGCAACGTCTTGCCGTGTCCTGGTTCGAGGGCGTGCAGCGCGCCGAGGCCGATCGCCATGACGAGGGTGAGCAGCACGAGCCACGGATTCGCCGCGCCTTTGGCGAGCATGTCGGAGAGCGCGTTGGAACGCACCTGCGAGGGCGCGGCTTGCGCAAGACCCGAGCTTCGCTCGGGCTTACAGAGCACGGTCGGTCCATGCCTGGTGCGCGAGGACGCGCCCGTCCGGCGCAAGGGTGCGGCGACCACGCTGACGTCGCGCGGGGAACTCAGCTCGCGCTTGGGTACGACCGCAGCTCGCGCGTGGGCTCGGTGTCGGGCGCGATGACGATGTCTTTCCAGCCGATGCGCCCGGGATAGGTGTCGTCCGCGATCGTAATCGGCGCGGCGCGCGCGAGCGAGGCAGGTCGGCATGGAATTGCTCGACCCAGTACAGCGTGGGCAAACCGCCGGCGCCGGGCCGGGTGGCGACGCTCGGCGCAGAAGCGCGCAGATCGAGCGCGCGGCCGTCGACCGCGACGGCGAGTCCCGCCTTGACGATGGCGATCTCGTCGGCCGCCCAGCGCGCCAGCAGCGCATCGCGCTGCGCACCGTCGATACCGCGCTCGCGCATGATCTGAAACGTCGGGATCTCGGCGATGTCGAGCACGTAGATCAGATCGAGAGCGCTCGCCGCTTGTGCGCGCCTTGACGAGATGGTTGATGGTGAAGTTGCCGAGCGGATGCGCGGCGGCCGGCGAGCCGACGCCCACGGCGAGCACCAGCGCGAGGCACAGGATCGCGTTTCTCATGCTAGGCTGATAACGGATCGGAGGGCGCGCACCGGATGGCCCGGGGCCTACTTGAGCGGGTGGGGCTTGTCGATGTAGTCGCTGTACACCAGGCCCGCGGCGATCTCCATGGATTCGGTCAAGAGGGATTTCTGAAGCGCCATGTCCTGGCACGTATCTCCGGTCGTATGGACCTGGTCCATGAGCTGGTCGACCGGCTGTTTGGTCTCGTACGACAGCCACGCCAGGCAGCCGATCTCGCCCGACGGCACGCTCGTGCGCATAGCCGGTCGCGAAGTCCGGCGTCGCGACGCCCGGGAATCGGAAAGCCAGCGCTCGGCGATATGCTTCATAACGCTCCGGCGACGAGGTGAGATCGAGCAGCGAGATCTGCGGCGGAAAGCCAGCGGCTCTGCGCGGCGTAGATGCCGTTGTCGGCTTGCAGCGCGAGCGCCTCCACGCCATCCCAGGCCGTGCGGGCCTTGTCGAGTGCGGCTTGCACCTTCGGCATATCCGCGTTCTTGATGTCGCCGGACGTGGTGTTGAGGCTGTCGAGCACGACGAAGTAGTCCTTGAGCACGGCCATCGCGTCGGCCGCGGCGGTGATCGCGGCGCGCGAGCGGTCGACGCTTCGGACGAGCTCGTCCGAGCCGGTCGAGAGTTGGGAGGCGATGGCCGGATAGTACGGCAGCACCGACTGCGTCGCGGGCGTCGGCGATCCGTCGCGCAGTTTCTCGCTCATCTCGTGCAGCAGTACTTGGTTGTCGCGCAGCAGGCTGGGCGCGGTGGCCATCACGTCGGAGGTCAGGCCGAGCGTGCCGTTCACGTCGATGACGAGCCGGTCGAGCCCGGCGATCGCGATCCCGACATTGCTCTGCGGACTCTTCGGTTGGGGCAGGCTCGGCACGCCGCCGGACAGCCCGTTCAATTGCGTGAAGAGCGTTTCGGCGTCCTGCCCGCCAGCTTTCGCCTGCGCGTCCGCGATCGTCGCATCGTTGGCGGTGATGCTCGCCGCGGTCTGGACGAGCGAGGCCATGGCGGCCTTGCCCATCGGGTCATACTCGAAGGTGTTGTCGGTGCGGGTATCCGCCGCGGCGCGCGCGCCGGCGGTCCGCAAAGCGATCTCCGCTGAGGCGAGCTGCTGCGCGGCGAGCGCGTCGTCCGGGTGCGCCTTGACGACCGGCGTGAGCTCGGCCGCCACGTACGAATATCGCCCTTCGTGCTCGTCGTGCACGGCTTGCGCGGTGAGCTGATCGACGGTCGGCTTGTCGAGCTGCGGATAGCCGAGCAGATGCGAGATGCGGTCAGCGGGGACCGGGTGATCGAGCATCGCTTTGTCGACCTTGCTCTCCGGCGCGCTCTCCAGCTTGGCCAAGTAGTCCATGAAGTCGACCATCGCGCGCGGGTTGTAGCCGGCGCGCGACATGAGCAGCAGGCCGTATTGGTCGGCCTGCAGCTCGTCTTGGCGGGAGAACTTCTCCATCGCCAGCTCGCCGCCGTAGCCGCCGAGCATGTCCGCGATCGGCGAGAGGATCGAGAGCACGCCGATGAGCACGCCGAGGATATCGCTCTTCTCCTGCAGCGTGACGGCATGGCGCCGCTCGACGTGGCCCATCTCGTGCGCCATGACGCCGGCCAGCTCGTCATCGGACGACACCGCGTTGAGCAGGCCCATGTCCACGTGCACGAAACCGCCGGGCAACGCGAACGCGTTGATCTCGTCGGAGTTGATGATCGAGAACGTGTAGTTGATATCTTCGCGCGCCCGGTACTGGGCGAGATTCGCGCCGACGCCCTTCACCCATGAGTTGAGGAAGGGATCGTCGACGAGCAGGCTCTCGCGATCGACCTGCTTGCTGATCTCCGCGCCCAACGAGACCTCTTTGGAGGTGCTCATGGCCGCCGCGGGCAGCGGAGCGATGAGGTTCAGCGCGAAGACGAGGAACAGGGCGGCGGCGGTGAGGCGCATGGGCTGGACGGTTTCGACCCGCTTTCCGCGGCGGCCCTATGACTTGCTGATGGTCTCGAGGTTGGTTTTGAGGACCTCGGGCGTCATGAAGCCGCGATACATGACGCGGATGACGCCGGCCTTGTCGATGAAGACGCTTTCCGGCAGCGACTGGATCTCGTACGCCTCGGTGAGCGGGCCTGGATCCAGCACGACGAGATACGGGATCTTGAAGCGCCCGAGGAAGGGCTTGACGAGCTCAGCATCTTCTTGCGCGTCGACGCCGATGTAGACGACTTTATCCTTATACTGAGGATAGCTGGCGACGATGCCCGGGAGTTCTTGCTTGCACGGCGGGCACCAGGTCGCGAACGTGTTGATGAACACCGGCTTGCCCTTGAACTGCGCGAGCGAGACCGCTTTTCCGTCCACGTCCTTGAGCGTGAACGGCGGCGCAGGTTCGCCCACCTTCGCCTTCGCCGCGCCGCCGGACCCGTTCGTGCTGGTCGCCTGTTTTCCGGCGCAGCCGCTGAAGACGACTACTGCCATGAGCAGCGCCATGCCGACCATCGTGGGCCGTATGGGATGTCCGTCTGCGTCGCGTGCCATGGCCGGTCGGGCTTCTGCGGGGTCGACACCGACTCTTGCCCCAGCGCAAGGAGGCACGCGGTCACGCGCGCTCTATGCGCCGGCGGCGGTGAGGATCAGATCCGTTCCAAGGCCTAGCATGAAGCCGAGGAACACGCCCACCGTGGCGAATTCTTTATAGCCGATGCGGCCTCCGGCCTTGGTCATCTCGCCGATGACGTAGATGATGGCGCCCGCCGCCAGCGTCAAGAACAGCACGGACAGCGTCGGGGAGACGAAATGATAGCCGACGAGCGTGCCGAGAAAGGTCGGCGCGCCGCCGATCAGGCCGAGCCGGATGATGTCGCCGATACCGGCTCTCACGTCCGAGCCCGCGAGCGGCGCGGCGATGCCGAAGCCTTCGGTCATGTTGTGCAGGCCGAAGCCGATGATGAGCAACACGGCGAGCTGGATCGCACCGGTCGCCGCCGACTGGCCGATCGCCAGCCCCTCGCTGAAATTGTGCAGGCCGATGCCGAGCGCGATGGTCGTCGCGAGCGCCATGGGGCTGAGCATCCCGCCTTCTGCGACGGCGGCGCGCTGCTTGCTCAGCACGAGTTTCGAGAAGTAGACCAGGCCGACGAGCCCGACGCCCAGACCGACGACGTATACCGCGGTGAGCCATGCGAACGGTCCGACGCCGAAGCCCTGGCGCATCTTGTCGAGCGCGTCGACGATCGGCTCGCCGGCTTGGCGCAAGATATCGAAGAGCAGGAAGAACAGCACGCCGACCGCGATCGCGTTGAGGAACGCGAGCCAGTGCCGCGGCACGCGGCGCAACGCCGCGAACGGCAGGCCTAAGAAGATCGTGAAGCCGGCGATCGCGCCGAGGATGAGCGTCTGCATCTGCGACATCTTCGGTCCGCTCTCGCCCGACGCGCTCGGCGGCGCCATCGCCATCGCGTCTTGGGACGCCATCAGCGCGAAGCGATCCGGCGCGCCTTCGTACTGCACCGCGGAGACGAGCCCGCCCGGGCCGCGATCGCCGTTCATCATGTGATCGGCCACGTGGCAATGGAACATCCACGTGCCGGGTTGCGCGTCGGCGACGAATTCGATGTCGCGCGTCTCGCCGGGTCCGAGCGTCACCGTGTCCATCATCTGCCGTGCCGCTGGCGCGACGGGTTGCCCGTCGACCGCGACGACCGCGAAATGGTGGCCGTGGAGATGCATCGTGTGGAACTCGGTGCCGCTGATATCGATCTCGCGGACGCGGATGCGCTCGCCCTGCTTGACGACGAACGGCTTGCCGAGCGGATAGCTCTTGCCGTTGATGCTGAAATAGTTCTCGCTCGTGCTGTAGATCTTCCACGACGAGATGAGCATGAGATAGTCGCGCGCGGGGGCCGGCCCGGCCGGCGTGCGCGGCTCGACGACGACCGCGCCGTAGAGTCCGCGGTCGAGCTGGTTGAGATCGTCCACGTGCGTGTGGTAGATGTACGTGCCTGGCTGGCGGACGACGAACTGGTAGACGAAGCTTTGGCCCGGTGGCACCGGTCTGCTGGCTGAAGCCGGGCGTGCCGTCCATATCCGGCGGGCACGTTCATGCCGTGCCAATGGATGGTCGTCGGAGCCGGCAGATGGTTCGTGAACTCGACGCGCAACGTATCGCCTTGGCGCACGTGGATCGTCGGACCCGGCACCGTGCCGTTGTAGGTCCATGCGTCGGTGGTTATCCCTGGCGCAGGCGTCCAGCGTTTCACCTCCGCGATGAGGCGGATGGTCTTGACCGGACCCGGCGTGAGCGCCGGCAGTGACGGCAGCAGATCGTAGTCGCGCTGGGCATCGGCTTCCGCCTGCGTGACGACGTCGCGTGAGACGTCGGCGGCCACAGGACCAGGGGCGGCGGATGCGAGGTCGGCCGCACACACAGCACCCGTGCTGAGCGCGCCGAAACAGATCGCGGCAGCGGCGGCAAGGGCCGCCGGCAGCATTCGCCGGTCGAGCGAGCGAGCGGCCATCTATCGTGCTTTCGAAGCGGGCTTGCGCCGGATGCTTGACGAGGATCGCGCCGGCGAGCTGCGCGCTCACCGAGTGGGTCTTACCGTTGACGCGCAGCGTCATGAATCCGATGCGCGCGCTCGACGCGCTCGACCGCGATCGTCGTGCCCGGCCGCAAGCCGATCTCCGCGAGATACTTGAGCAGCTCGGGCATGTCGTGCTTGATCTCGAGCACCTTTGCGCTTGCGCCCGCGGGCAGATCGACCAGCTCGACGGCGTCCTCGTGATTCCAGAGCGCACCGTCCTCGTGCGGGATGGGATGGCCGTGCGGACAGGTCGTAGGCTCGCCGGTGAAACGCGCGAGATGCCGTTCCACGAGCGGGGAGATGGCGTGCTCCAAGCGGCAGGCCTCTGCGTTGGCGAATTCCCACGGGATGCCGAGATGATCGACGAGCAGCCGCTCGGCGAGCCGTTGACGGCGCAGGGTGAGCGCGCCGATGCGCGCGCCGGCGGCCGTCGGGAACACGCCGTGACGTCCCTCGTGCGTGACATAGCCGTCGGCGTCGAGTTTCTTGAGCATGGCCGACGCGGAGGCGGCCGAGACCGCCAAGCTCCGCCGCGATGGCGGAGGTCGAGACGGGCTCGACCCCGTTGTGCAGCCGCACGATCGTCTTGAGGTACATCTCGACGTTCGGGCTGACCTCGGGTTCTTCCGAAGGCTCCAAGAGCGGGCTCTTGAGCGCTGAGTTGAGGGCGCGCTGAGTGCTCATTTAGGCTCGCCTAATTCGCTTCCTTAGGAGTGGTTATCCTGTGACCTCAAGGGCGCCTTATGACTCTCCTCGAGGCGTCCCGCTGCGAAATGGGTATAAGGGTGGTACGCAACGGCACAGGCTGACGGTACGTTACCTTACTAAGGAGATTAGAAACACTTATGAATCACACGAGAATCATCGCAGTCGCCATCATCGGAGCCCTGGTTTTGGCGTTCGCGCCGAAGCCCATGGCGCTCGCGGACGGTGCGGCGAGCACGCGGAACATCATCGGCGGCGCCGCCGCGATCGGAGCCACGCTGCTCATCATCAACCACAACAAGAAAGTGCACGAGAAGTACGCGCAGGACGCGCAACAGCAGGCCGCGCTCGCCGAACAGCGCGACAACGCGCAGGCGGCCGCGCAGCAATACAAGATCGCCTACCAGCACGAGGCGATCGTCGTGTCCAATATGAAGCGCGAAGTCGCGCTGCAGGATCAAGAGATCAATAGTCTCAAGGCGCAGGTGGCCTCGGTCAACCCGGCTGGCTCGAACTTCGTCGCCGCCCGTCCGGCGGTGGCAGTGGTGCCTGCGACGAACTCGATGGCGCATGCACCGGTCCAAGTCGTATCCTACGGCTGGGGCATGTTTTGAACGTGCGCGCACGACTGCTGATCGCCTGCCTGCTGACCGCCGGCCTCGTCGCCTGCGGCCAGCATAGCGGGTCGAGCCCGCAAGACGTGGCCACCTCGGTGACGCAGGCGGTCTACAACAACGATCAGGCCGGTACGACACAGCACTTCGACGACGCGCTGAAGGCACAAGTGACGCGCACACAAGTCGCGATGATCTCGGATAAGATGCACGAACTGGGCGATTTCCAGGGCCTTACCGAGACGAAGAGCGATGCAGACACGCGGCAGTATTGGTACGACGCCAAGTTCAGCAAGGGCGACATGGTCGTCGAGCTGAAGTTGCATGCAGACGGAACGGTGGCCGCGTACCGCGTCATTCCGAAGTAGCGTCGCGCAGACGCCGACGAGGAAGGGACGAGCGACGCTCGCCCCTTCTTCTTTTTGCAATGCCGCCCGGCGTGAGGTCTCTCGCTCGGTCATGCGTATCGTTCTCGCGGTTTCAGCCTTGGCGCTCGCGCTGCTCCCTGTTGCGGTCGCGGCGCGCACCATGCAGGTGAGCGATCTGCGGTGCCATCGTCGAGCGTGTCCGATCCGGATATCTCCCCGGACGGCGCGCAGATCGCGTTCGTCGTCTCGCGACCCGATTACGCGGCCAACGACACGGCGACCGAACTGGCGGTCGTCGACATCGCGAGCGGCGCGCAGCGCAGCCTCGTGCAAGGCCGGCGTGATCATCGCGTCGCCGCGCTGGTCGCCTGACGGCAAGAGCATCGCGTTCATCGCGACGGGCCGGCGAGCAGGATCAACTCATGCTGGTCGCCGCCGGCGGCGGCGCACCACATCCGATGACCGACGCGCGCAACGGCGTGACGCAGTTCGCGTGGTCGCCCGACGGCGCGACGATCGCGTTCGTCACCGCGGACGTCCCGAAGAACCAGGCGGCGATCGACCAGCACCATGATTCGTTCGAGGTGGGCAACGACAGCTACCTGACGACGGCAGCGCCGACGTCCGCGCACCTGTGGCTGGTTGCCGCGGCGCGGCGGCCCGGCGCGGCGCCTCACCTCCGGCGACTGGACCGTGACCGGCGGCGACTATGTCGCGCCGCTCTCGTGGTCGCCTGATGGGCGCTACATCCTCATCTCCAAGTCGCCGAGCCCGCACCTCGGAGATTACAACGGCACGGTGCAGGCGCTCGTCGACACGCGCGACGGGCATGTGCGCCAGTTGACGCAGCACAGCGGCTATGAAGGCTATGGCGTCTTCTCGCCGGACGGCACGCAAGGTCGCCTACTGGTACCCCAAGGACGGCGATCCGCTCAACGGCTCGCAGATCTACGTCGCGCCGACACAAGGCGGCAACGGCAGCTGATGTCACGTCGCCGCTCGATCGCGATATCGCGCGCGCGATATGGATGCCCGACGGCGCGACGCTGCTCATCGGCGCCACCGATGGCACGCGCGTGTTCCTGTGGCTGCAGCCGCTCGACGGGCCCGCGCGCAAGCTCGACCTCGGCGAGATCAACCCGTCGTGGAGCAACTGGGTCGACGTCACCGTCGGCCGCAACGGGTCGATCGCGTTCAGCGGCGCCGAGCCCAAACGGCCGACCGAGCTGTACTACCTGAGCTCGCCGACCGCCAAGGTGCGCCGCCTCACCGACTTCAATCACGACATCGCGGCGCTCGAGCTCGGGACGACGGAGACGATCTCGTGGCGTACGGCCGACGGGATGACGGCAGACGGCGTGCTCACCTATCCGCCGGACTATGTGAAAGGCAAGCGCTATCCGCTGCTGGTGCGGCATCCACGGCGGCCCCAACCTCACCTCGACGACCGAGTTCTACGATTTCGCGCAGGTCATGGCGGCGCACGGCTACCTCGTGTTCCGACCCGAATTACCGCGGCAGCGACAACCTCGGCAACGCCTACGAGCACGCGATCTTCAACGATGCGGGCGAAGGGCCGGCGCAGCGACATCGTGGGCGGCATCCAGGTCGTCCAAGCGATGGGCGTCATCGATGACTCGAAGATCGCGGTGGGCGGGCTCTCGTACGGCGGCTTCATGACGGCCTGGCTGGTCGGGCATTATTCCATCTTCAAAGCGGACGTCATGGCGGGCGCCGCAGCTCGACGCGCTGGAGCAATACGATCTCGGCGATTACAATGTGGCGGAGTGGTACTACTTCAAGGGCTCGCCGTGGGTGCGACCGGAGCACATGGACGCGTATCGCGCGCAGTCGCCGATCACGCTACGCGAGCCAGATCAAGACGCCGACGCTCATCGTCTCGAACGCCGGCGACGAGCGCGTGCCGATCTCCCAATCATACGCGATGTTCCATGCGCTGCGCGACAACAGCGTGCCGGTGAAGTTCGTGGTGTTCCCCGGGGAGACGCATGAGATCGAAGGCCCGGTGCACATCGAGGACTACTTCCAGCTGTGGCTGGACTGGCTGGGCACTTACCTCAAGTAACCGACGACCTCGTCGAGCCAGCGCCTCTTCTGCTCGTCCGGGGCAAAGGACGCGACGAAGCCGTTGCGCGCCAGCTGCGCGAGCAGCTCGCGCGAGAAACCGCGCTCGCCGAGCGCCGCGTATTCGTCGAGCAGCGAGACGCCGAAGAAGCCCGGGTCGTCCGAGCTGAGCGTGACGAGCAGCCCTTCGTTGAGGAAGTCGTTGAGCGGGTGGCGTCTCCGGGCGCCTGACGGCGCCGGTGACAAGATTGCTCGTCGGGCACGCGTCGATCGCGATGCCGCGCGCGCGCAGCATCTCCATCACCGAGCGCTCCTGCCGCGCGCTGACGCCGTGGCCGATGCGCTCCGCGTCGAGCAGCTCGACCGCATCGGTGATGCTGCCCGGCCCGGCCGCCTCGCCCGCGTGGACGGTGCGTCGCAAACCCAGCTCGCGCGCCTTGCCGAACGCGCCGCGGAAATCGCGCGCGGGGAAGTTCCGCTCGTCGCCGCCGAGCCCGACGCCGATGACGTCGTACGCGCGGCAGCGCTGCGCCAGCGCGATATCTTCGTATGCCTCCGCCTCGCCGAGATTGCGCACCATGTCGAACAGCACGAGCGACGAGATGCCGGATTCCCGCTGCGCGTTCGTGCGCGCGTCGTGGATCGCGCGTACGGTGGCTTCGAGGTCGAGATCGGGGACGAACTTGCGCTGGGTCGCGGGCGACATGAAGAATTCGACGTGACGGACGCCGTTGCGCGCCGAGGCGCTGAGGTACTCGTAGGCCAGCTCCGCGAAATCGGCCGGCTGGCGCAGCGCGCGCACGACCCGCAAGAACGCGCGCAGGAACGAGTCGAAGTCATGGCACGCGAAGAGCTTGGCGGCGTCGTCGCCGACCTCGATGTTGTTGCGCCGCGCGATGCGCGCGTAGCTCTCGAGCGTGATGGTGCCTTCGAGGTGGACATGGAGCTCGGGCTTGGGCAGTCCGCGGATCCACTCGCGCGACTCGCTCACTTGCTCCTGAACGATCGCAGATAGCCGAGGGTCTGGCGGTCGATGCAGCCGTCGTCGCGCACGCGGTTCTCGAGGTTCTCGCGATGCATGAACTCGACCAGCGTCGGAGAGCCGGCCTTCGCTATGAGCGACGCGATCTCGCGGCTGAGCGCGTCGTCAATCTTTATGAGGTCCTCCGGCGCCGCCTTGAAATTGTACAGCTTGTGGAGCTCGAGCAGGCGCGCGAGCTCCTCGATCGGGTTCGGGATGGTCGTCAACGCGGAGATCGACGTAGCGGTCGTTGAAGCCGCCATAGCCGCCGTCCGGCTTGG
Source organism: Vulcanimicrobiota bacterium (assembly GCA_963805945.1). Lineage (GTDB taxonomy): Bacteria > Vulcanimicrobiota > Vulcanimicrobiia > Eremiobacterales > Eremiobacteraceae > JAFAHD01. Next base: position 16,450 of record CAWDVP010000001.1, read on the forward strand.
CGATGTAGAGCGCCGCGCTCTGTTTGCCGCGCCGGTCGCCGCCGGCCGCTTGGCCGGCGCGCAAGCGCTGCGACGAGCCGATCGGCGAGATGTCCGCGCGACGTCGTGAATGTTTCGACCATCGAGTCGACGACTGCGGCAGCGGCGAGGATGTTCCCCTGCGCTGCGTAGTTGACGCCGTGTCTGCCGCCTGCCCAGTCCATGCACTTCGATCCGGTGTATGTCGCAGACCGGCCGTGCGCGTCGACGATTCCGACCTGGCGTTCGTCGGCGTGCTCGTCGTCGCCGACAAGGTCGCGGATCACTTCCTCGGGCGCTTTGCCGAGCCGCAGCATCTCGAGGCCGCGCGGACCGTAGTTCGTGTTCGCCCACGCCTGCGTCGCGATCGCGCCGACACCACCCTCGACCCATGGCACTGCCGAGCCGACGGAAAGGAACTTCGACTGCACCGCGACGCCGAGTTCGTTCGCGTCGGGATCGCGGCCGACTATGGAAAAAGTCGATGGCACGGGCATGCGGGGCAGGTACGCTTTGCGCACCCGTGGTACCTATGCGAGCGGGGTGGAGCAGTCCGGTAGCTCGTCGGGCTCATAACCCGAAGGTCGGTGGTTCAAATCCATCCCCCGCAATGAACTTCTCGCAACCCTTGCTCTTTGGCGGCGTACATGGCGCGATACCGAACGCGCTTGGACGCCGTCTCGTTTTTGAAGTCGACCGGGGCCTTCAGGGATCTAATGCTTGACGAAAAGATCGAAGAACGGCGGGAAAGTCCCGAGGATGCCGATCAGCAAGAGGGCTAGCGCAACGGGTGCCACGCGCCGGAAATCAGTCTCCTTGTCCTTGAAGATGAAATAGAGCACGATCCAAGATACGAACAGGGCGATCACCGCGACACCCGTCACGCCCGTTAGGGTGCCGGCCGGGTTCCACCAGTTGAGAGCGTTTCCTACGGACGCAACCGATTCGGCAAGGATGGTTATCACGCCGAGCACCGCAGCGCCGATACCACCGGCTAAAAGTGCCGCCGCAACTGGTCCGTTCGGGCGACCTGCCTGAGTGTTCTGTGTCATGCTGTCCCCCCTGACTCAGCGAATGGGTGCGACTTTGTTCAGCAACGCCCCGAACAAGCCGGCTGAGGCGGCTGCAACGAATGAAACGACGAAGAAGACAGTAATCGCCTTGCGTTCTCCTACTCGCTGGGAAAGCGCCGGTCCGTAGTAGCTCACCGCGAACGCCACTACAGTGGCGGCAATCGGCGCAAGCCAGCCGACGTGCTCTTTCCACTCCATTCCGAAGCTGTGCCAACCTTGGGTGCTAGAAGCGGACAGTAACAGCGAACGCGGATAGTGCGTGAGATCAGTCGTGCCCGCGGCAGGCGTAGCCCGGTACCACGGGTAGATGATGTACGTTCCCGTGATCACGGTGCCCCAAGCGATGAGCGCCATCGCCCAGAGGCCGATGCTCATCTGCAATGTCTCCTTTGCGGCGCCGACGAGCGTGAGCCACTGGACTCGACAATCGTACAACCCCGCGAGACCGGCCGAAAACGCAAGCAGGTACGCCGCCCCGAAAACCATCCCATGCAGCAACGTCCAGCTCTCATTCGCTGTTAGTGACATGCGCAAAAACCTCCGGCTACATGGCGGTGCTGGGAGAGCAAGAATGTTCATAATCCTGGAAGGCGTACCCTTCCATGCGGCTGGTAGCCCAATCCAGCAGCAGGACATTCCACTGCGTCGCGATCGCCCGAACTGCGCGGATCCTAGGGTCGAAGCCGAAGAGCGTCACCGGTCCGGCGCGCTCATGGGTTAGTGTTTCTGCGCCGCTTTCGAGAACCTATGGATAAGATGAGTGATTCCTTCTTGCCCTCGAGTGATGACCTCGTTCACCAATACTCCGGCCAGCGGAATGACGCTGTCAACCCAAACCCCCGCATTGAACGCGACAAGTCCCAGGGTCAAAGTCGCGATCGAGATGCCCGCGACGACGATGATCAAGGCGTACGCGGGCGCGACGAGCTCGAACACAAGGCTTATTATCAATATCAGCCCTATTTCAAGCGCATAGTGCGCGGGCACGCTCGGCTCCCTAAGCACATCGCCTTGCTCGAGTGAATTCACCTCATTGATCAAGACCATGGTTCCGGGCATTTCGCCGATCGGAGTGCGATGCAGGTCTAGCGGGTCCCAGCTCGAGCCGATCACGACGATCCGATCCTGGAGGGCCGAGCCGTCGACTGGGGCGCCTTGGGTGATCGGCTCGGCGCGCAAGACTGCGCCCAGCGCAGGCCCAGGGCTCGCCTCGCTCTGACCATCCCATGGAATACGATACACAATGCGCCGCTGCAAACCGCGCTCCGTCAGGAGTATCGAATGCGGCGGATTTCCGATTCCAATCAACTCGTTTTCGAAAGACCGATTCGGTTGCGGCGTTTGACCGCTCTTTCGCCCGCATGCCGACCGGTGTTGTTGCAGAGCGCCGCGAATATCTGCGAGCGATTTTCGTTGTTCCGCGACCGCGAGCAGCGCGACGGAAGGAGTCAGAACTCCCTCGCCCTCAGCCGTGCAAGAATTCTCCCACAAGCGCCAACGGCGCGCCACGTGGTCCGGATCGTGATCCGTCGTGACCGCTCCCCATTGAACGTGACCCGCGATCTTCCACGGCTCTTCGGGCGACGTGCCCAGCGCTTGGTCAAGGAAAGACCGTCGAGCGACGTTGGCGGGCCCCGCCTGCCCGGGATATGCATTTTCAACCCCGTCATCGAACGGACGCACGAGCACGATCGGCGGAGCGCAGGCACCCGAACACCGGCTGTATTTTTTCAGAACACGCACGAGCGCGTCGTCAAATCGGCTCGAAGTCGAAAAATCGACGTCGACGATCACCGCTCGCGGTTCGTGCTGCATGGCGAAATCGAGAAGTACAGCGAGCTTGTCGCGCCGCGTGATGAGCGGTTCGCCCCAATTCCGGTACGTTTCCGTATCGACGTTGATCCAGGCGATGTCTTGCCCGCCGTCGACGCCTTTGAGTTTATCCATTTGCCAGTTGATGACACCATCTTGGAGCGTGGCGACCGTGGCATTCTTCTGTATGACCGGCATGTCAAGAATAAGCGTCAACACGAGACCGATGACCACATTTATCGCGAAATGCCGTGGGAACCGCGCCCACCGCGTGCCGGCCGGCGAGGTCAAGGCACTTTTCTCCGGCATGCGGACGAGAGGGCAAAGCACCGGACCGGAGGAGTCGCCATAACAGACACTCCCGAATGGAAGACGCCCGACAACACTCAAGCATTGGCCGACCGCACCAGGTCTCCTCGCCCTGGAATCATTCGACGTAGCCGGCTAGGGCCTCCACCCTCGGTCGTTCGAGAGGATACCCCGGCAAGCGAGTTCAATATGCGCGCGTCATGCGTTTCAATGCGCGCGTCATTGTCCTTTTCCTCTCCGCTTTCAGTGTGGTCGCGTCGTCGATGCCCAGCGTCGCGGATGACGCAGCAGGTCCCGCGCCGACTTCGACTCCCGTCGATCAAACATCATTCTACGGGATGACCCCACGCTCATACGAACAGATCCCCTTTCCCGACTTCGGTTTTTTCATAGGCTTCGACGGCAAGCGGACGCTCAGCGATTTCCCGCCACCGCCCACGTTCATGCCGATGTGTTCGGTCTCTGGGATCAGCGCGCCGGGCAGCCTCCTCAAAGGCGTGACCGACCTCAAGGGAACCGACTTGGAGGTCAGCAGCGACGTGCGGATCGCCTATCGTGATCTCGACGATCTGCTCTATCGGCTGCGCGCGTGCGATTATTATTTGTCCATCTACGCATGGAACACGCGGCAAAACGCGCATAGCCAGATATTCAACTACTCCTGGCAGACCGGCTGCAATTCATTTGAAAACGAGCGCACGGCCACGAAGCTCTCCAGCGCCGCGCTTCCGCTGCTCACGGGCAAGATGAGCAACGAGCAGCGTAAGGAAGCGCTCGCTAAGTTCCTCTTGGATGACTACGACCAGTATGCCGACCTTTTCGAACGCGTCGATTCCTGCTCCAACATCCTTGCCAATCTGACGTACGGTCCGAACAGGCATCGCTTCTTCTGCAACTACGGCGGCATCATGGGCGCTCTTCTGACCGGAAGCGCAGTCGCGTTCGGAAAGCACTGGGGCGGCTCGACAAGCTCGACACAAGCCCAGGTGCAGGCCCTTGGCACGGTGGCGCTCGCGTTGCCGGGGTTGTGTCAAAACGGAACCCCTGGTAGCGCCAAGGGAGGCGGAGGCTAGTCCGTCGCTTCGATCAGGAGATATCGCAACGGCTGCACGTTAGGATACGAATCGGGAACCGTCGCGAGCTGCTGGTATGCCGCAAGATTCCATTCGTGGTGCGGGCCTTTCTTCGCCAGCATTCCCGCTGAGAGCGGAACGCTCAGACTCCCGGGAAGATGCTTGAGTTGATCGCGTTCGTCTTCTGAGAGTTGGGGTATCGCGCTATCGGAGACGATATCGAAATTTCCCGTCGCCTTTGCGCCCGAACTGTCTTCGACTTCCACCTGATATGTGCCGGGCATCAGGCCTGAATCAAAGCGCGCCTCATTGATCGGGATGTTGAGTTTCTCCGCAACGGGCTTGTCCGCTCCGCCGAGGAAGAGCCGAACGTGAAAGGGAGCGCGTCCGCCCAACCAAGGAATCGTGAGAGCACCGCTCTGCAAGGAAGCGCCCGCGCGCGGAGTCGTATGCAGCAGGGGCATCGACGGCGCTGGCGGTGGGCCGCGCGAGGTCATCTGATCGACTTTGCTGCTATAGTAGTCTTCCTGCGCGGCTGCGAAGAGCGGTGCGACCGACGCCAATATGTTCTTCAAGACCGTGCTGACCGTGCCCACAGGTCCCGCGCCTTGAACGGGGTGCGACCCGCAGATACCATCGCTTGCCCCGACACAGTACGGGCGATCACCGTTAACGGTATGCAGGCTTCCCTCGATGGACAGCATGATCGTCATCTTCGTGCCGACCTTATCCGACGGAACGACAACGCTCACTCGATCGCCCGATTGAAGCAGTGCGAGCGGCGCTATATTGACGGACTGGCCGGATCGGCTGATGCGATAGGCGGATGCTGGTCCGTTATAGCTGGACACATACGATATGCCCGGTTGCGCCGTATCTGCTGTCACCGCGAGAGGAACGCTCGCGACGATCGCGATTGGCACAAGCAGGCAAACGAGACTGCGAACAAGCATACCTTGGTCCTCCGACGTCAGCGGTTCTATGCGTTGATTACGGGAGCCTGTCCTGGGTGCCAAACCTCTCGGGAGGTCTTTGGAATGCTCCGCGGCATCGTCCTTGCATCGAGCATTGCCCTCTTCGGCGTTTCGTCCATCGCCGACCTCGCGAATCTGCCCCCAGCGATTGAGCGCGTGGCGATCGACGACAGCGCGAGCGCTCTTCCGAACGTACCGGGCGCTTACCATCTGCTGCTCTTCGATGCTGATCGAGTGCAGATGGATCCAAGCGCGGAATCGATCCTACGTGAGTACGATGCTCACCTGACGCAACAGCTCTACACGCTGTTCCCTGGAGCGAGTTTCACTCGGGCCACGCTGACCGACACCAATCCAGCCACCATCGCGCAGGCATGCGCTGATCACCACGCCGTTGGCGTTGTCTTCACCGCCGAGGACTGGCCTGGCCGGGTGGGCGGACCGGCCGGCATCGATTCGGCAGCCGTTGGGGTCGCCATTTACGATTGCTACGGAGAAGACGAGTACAGCTGGAACGAGTCCAGCCAAGCGAAGCCATCAAGCGGGGACCGTAGCCCCAACGGGCAGCAGCTCATCAACACGCTCGATGACCTCAGCGATCACGTCGTCGCGAAGATCAGCGACCTGGCCGCAACGCCCAGTCCCACGCGACTTGGCAATCTTCTTAGGTACGGCTACTCGATAGGCACTGGAGAACGTCGCACTTACTTCGGCCTCGGGCCCGACCCCGCGGGGGCGCGGGTCACCTACGCGTTCGCATTCGGAAGCGCCGCGCGCGCAGGCCTCAAACTCGGAGATCTCGTCATCTCGATCAATGGCCGCGCCACTATGGGACTTTCGCAAGATCAGCTAAATAGCGCGCTGGTGAGCTTGGGCTCACCCCCGAACACATACGCGCTGGAAGTGCGATCGGCAGACGGCTCAAGGACGACCATCCGCTTCGAGGCACACGACCTGCAGTGGTACCTGACCCACGCCGGAGTCGTCGCCGCGTCAGCCTCTCCCACGCCCTCACTCGGACAGAGCGACCCGACCGCCGACCGACTGGAGGCGCTCATCCTGGCAGGCGACACTGCGGATTCGAAGGGAGATCCAAAGAGCGCGCTTTCAAGGTACCAGGAAGCGCTTGTTCTGGCGCGCCAGGTCGGGAGCCGTGGATACGAGGCCCGGGCTCTCGGCGGCATCGGCGGGGCGGACATCAACATGGGACTGTATCCAGATGCGCTGAGCAACCTCCAGCAAGCGCTGCCGATCGCCCGGCAGCTCGGCATGCGCGACGCTGAAGCTGCGATACTGGCCGACATCGGACTCGTCTTCTTCAGCACCGGGCGCTACGACGATGCACTCGCCAATGCGCAGCAAGCGCTCACGCTCGACAAGCAGCTCAACAGATCGGACAATGAGGTGAGGGCTCTGAGCAACGTCGCGGACATCGAAGACCTCATGGGCCGCTTTGACGACTCCTTGGAAGCCTCGAAGGAAGGGTTGGCTATCGCGACGCAGCTGCAGGACGTCCATGGGCAGGCTGCCGCACGTGCGGCCATGGGCAACGTCATGGCGGCGTTGAGCCGCTTCCCGGAAGCTCTCACCCTCTATCGCGCGGCGCTTGACGATTATCGCGCGTTGAAGGACCCCCGGGGACAGGCTAGGATGCTCGGCAACATCGGGGTCCTACAGGCGTTGGTCGGACAGTACTCGGATGCGCTTGAATCGCAGGAAGAGGCCATCGCGCTCGCCCGGCAGGCGAGCGACCCACAAACCCAAGCCAAAGCGTTGAACGATATCGCGAACGTGCAGGCTGAGCTCGGACTGCCTTCGGCTGCCTTGCGATCAAATGGCGAAGCGCTTGAGATCCAACGCAAGATCGGGAACCCGCTCCGTATCGCCACCAGTCTCACGACTCGAGGCTTCATCGAAAAGGATCTCGCCACGTATGGTGACGCGGAGTCGACTTTTCGTGAGGCGCTCGCCATCTCAACGCAACTTGGGGACCAGATCGAGGCGGGATACGTCCTCAACGGACTCGGGGCGGTGCAAGCCGCCCGGGGGCAGTACGCGGCGGCCCTGGCATCCTATCAGAGCGCGCTTGCCATCGCGGTACAATCCGGCGACCGCGAAGGGGAGGCGACGCTTTCATGGACCTCGGCCGACGTGCAGCAGCGATTGGGCCTTTTTCGCGACGCCCTTGCGAGCGCACAGCGCTCTATCGCCCTTCATCGCGCGACTGGATCGCCGGCTTGGCATGGCCTGAGCGCAGCGGCGCACGCGCAAGCCTCTCTCGACGATCCTCCGGGCGCTATCTCGAACTACGGAGCCGCGATCGATGAGATCGAGCGATTGCGCGGCGCGCTGCCGGAGACGGACAGCCGCACGTCATTCTTTGAACAGGCATTGTTCGTGTACGATGATTACATCGCATACTTGCTCGACTTGGATCGACGCTTTCCGGGCACAGGCTACGATCGCAAGGCGTTCGAGATCTTCGAGCGTCGACAGGCGCGCACGCTGCTCGACGAGATCTCGCAAAGCGCCGTGCACGGCTTCTCGGGTGTCCCTAGTGCGGTCAGCGATAAGGAGAGTACGATCGCCATAGAGATCGCGCAGCTGGTGACGAGACTCGCGCGCGCGCGCTCAACCAGTCGCACCACCGCGGCGACGATCGCGTCGTTGGAAGCAGAACTGGGCGCCGTTGAACAGCAGCGCGATGCGCTCGAAGCAGACATACGTTCCCGCTACCCCGCATATTACGCGCTGCGGCATCCGCGCCCGGTCGACGTTCCGACGTTGCAACGCGTGCTGCGGCCGGGAGAGGCGATGCTCGTCTACGACGTGCTCAGGACCCGCACCGCATTATGGATCATCACGCCCAGCGCGTTCCAGCTCTTCGAATTGGAGGGAGGCGCTCAAGACGCTCAAAGCAAGGTCACGCACTACTTGAGCGCCACCCGGTCCGTGCAATCGGCTATAGACACCGGCATCAGCGCAGCCGCGGTGCGCCGTCTGGCTGCGCAGACGCTACCCTCCTTTGTGGAGTCGAGTTCGGCGCTCTATCAATGGCTGTTCCCCATCGGTGCCCGCTCGATGATCGCAGCATCGACCAGCTTGTACGTCGTGCCGACCGCTGCGCTCTATGACAGCCCATTCGAGGCACTCGCGACGACCGCACCTGGGGAAAGCATCCGATATCTTGTCGAGGACCATTCGGTCTCATACCTGTCGTCCGCGTCGCTGCTCGCTGTGCTTCGCGCCGGCCTTGAAAAGCGGCGCCAAAGCGAACAGCAGCCCCTCGTGGCGTTTGCAAACCCGAAATTCGACGAAGGGGTCGCTTCAGGGCCAAGCGCTGCGCCGACTCTTGCGGCGCTGCAGACAAGCGCCGTGTCTCGCATCATCTCGCGCGGGGCTCAAACATCGGTGTTTCCAGCGCTACCCGGGAGCAAGATCGAGGCGCAGAGCGTGGCCGCGACCATTCAAGGCTCGCCGACGGACATCTATCTAGGCGATGAGGCTTCGGTCGCGACCGTCCGACGGTTGAACGCAAACGGGAGCCTTGCGAATTTTCGTTACGTGCTGTTCGCCACGCACGCCGCCTTGCCCGACACGATCAGCGGCATCGCGCAGCCTTCGCTCGTGCTCGCGCACCCGACGGCGGGTGGGCTATTGACGATGGGCGATGTCTTCGGTCTGTCGCTCAACGCCCAGCTCGTGATGCTATCAGCGTGCGAGAGCGGTGGCGGGATAACGACCAAGGGCGAGGGAGTGCAGGGACTGACCCAGGCGTTCATGTACGCCGGAACGCCGGTCGTCTCGGTGACGCAATGGGAGGTCGTCGACGACGTTGCGGAGCGGTTCACCCCGGACTTCTTCCTCCGCATGCATAGAAATGCGACGCCCGCACAAGCGTTGCGCGAGGCAAAGCTCACGATGATCCACGGTTCCGATGCCATGCTTCGACATCCGTTCTTTTGGGCGCCCACGGTCCTCTTCGGCGACGGGGCCTTTGCGTCGAGCCAGTGAGACGTTATCCCCGGAAGTGGTATGAGGAGAACGTTGCGTGACTGACCTCAACCCGCAGGCCAAGCAGATGGCCGATGAATCGATGGTGCGCAATTTGGACGCGCAGGCCCGAGCGATCTGGCCGCAGGAAGCTCCGCTCTTCGAGCGCTACGCACTGCCAGTCGACGCACGCATCCTCGATGCCGGCTGCGGCACCGGCGAGATCGCCTCGCGGCTGGTGGAGCTCTTCCCCACTGGGCAGGTGCTCGGCGTCGACATCATCGACCACCATCTGGAACTCGCGCGATCGCGCTACGCCGCCTTAGCGCCCTGGCTGACTTTCGAACATCAAAGCATCTTCGAACTCGATGCCGCTGACCACACCTTCGATCTGACCGTGTGCCGGCACGTGCTGCATTCGATTCCGCACGCGGACCGCGTCGTGGCAGAGCTCGTGCGCGTCACCCGCCCTGGCGGTTATCTGCATCTTATCCCCGAGGACTACGGGATGCTCCACTTCCAGCGCGGGGAGCTCGATCCGCGGGATTTCTGGCACGTGGTGCCAGCGAACTTCGGCGCCGCGACCGAGACCGATCTGTTCATCGGGCGAGACATCTACGGCATCCTCGCCGCCCTGAATCTCGAGCAGATCACTGTGGACTATGTCGTCGTCGACACCGTGCGCGTGCCGCGGGAGACGTTCGCCGCTATCATCGAAGCATGGCGCGACGGGTACGTCGACCCCGTCGCCGAGTACACGCCGATCTCACGCGAGTCCGCACTTGCGTATTTCAATCAGATGATCGCCAACATCAAGGATCCGAAAGGGTACGCCGTGTGGATGGTCCCTGTGGTCAGCGCCCGCGTGCCTCTCGCCCGCTGAACTCTTACGCCCCGATGATCCCGAACGCCGCGCCCTTGGGATCCTTCAAGATGGCGAAATGCCCCATGTCGCCGATCGCGATGGGTCCCATGACCACGCGCCCGCCGAGCCGCTTCGCTTTCGCAACCGTCTTCGCGCAATCCGCGACCTTGAAGTGCGTGATCCAACTCGGCGGCAGCTTCTTGGTCGAGGTGGGCCACATGCCGCATACGCCCTCGCCACCGAGCGTGAACGGGTAGTATTTGTTGCCGTCGAAATCTTGCGTCTCCATCTTCCATCCGAAGACCGATGTGTAGAACTTGCCTGCGACGGCGGGCTTCGGTGTGTTGAGATCGTGCCACGTAACCGTGCCCGGCACGCCGTCCAATGCGGCGCCCCGATGCGTGCCCGCCTGCCAGATCGCGACGCCCGCGCCGCTCGGATCCTGGAGCAGCGCCATACGGCCCTTGTCCATGACGTCCATCGGCCCCATCACGACCTTGCCGCGAGCGGCCTTCGCCTTCTTGACGGTCGCGTTGGCGCTCTTCACCCATACGTACGGGAGCCAGAACGGCGGCGCTTTCATCTTTCGTTGCGCGTCTTGCATGGGATAGATGGCCGCCACGTCCTTGCCTTTAAGGCGCATCAGCGAGTAATTCTCGCCGTTCCCCATCGGGATATCCTTCGCCGTCCAACCGAAGATGCCGCGATAGAACTTCTTCGCGCCCGCCACGTCCTTGGTGCCGAGATCGCACCAGCAGAACTCGCCGGGATTGTATTTCCTGATCACAGCCATGTCAGGCGCTCCTTTCCTGCAACGCTGTCGCTAGGCGCTCGAGGCTTTGGCTCCAACCCTCTTCCATCCCCTGCAAATAGAAGTCGGCGTCGGCGGTCGTCGAAAGCACGTGCGAGTGAACGACGACCTCTGTCTGATCGCCATGTTCGATGAACGTCACGGTCTGCAAGACCTCAAAGATGGCTTGACCTTTGTCATCTAAGGCGCTGCTGGTGAAAACCAAGCGCTCGGGCTCGACGATCTCGCGATAGACGCCCGTCATCGGATAGACCGTGCCGTCGGGACCGCGCATGTGGATGCGGATGGCGCCGCCTGCGCGCACGTCGAGTTCGCAGACCGGATTGGTGAAGCCATGCGGTCCCCACCACAACGTCACGAGTTTCGGATCCGTCCACGCTTTGAACACGACATCGCGTCGTGCGTCGCACGTGTGCTTCACCATGACTTCCCGTACGGGCTCAGTGCTTTTTGCCATGTCTTCTTCTCTCTTTCTGTTCGATATCGCGCAACACGACATCGAGGCGTTGGAAGCTCTCTTCCCAGAACCGTCGGTAGACGTCCGCCCACTCGGCGACCTTCTTGATCGCGCTCGGTCGCAGGGCGCAGTACTGTTCTCTACCCCTGCGTTGTTTCTCGATGAGCTGCGCCCGCTGCAAGTAGGCCACATGCTTTGAGATCGCTTGCTGGGAGATCGCAAACGGCTTGGCGAGCTCGTTCACCGTCGCCGGCCCTCGGGCAAGACGACCCAAGATCGTTCGGCGCGTCGGATCCGATAGGGCGGCGAATGCATCGCTGAGACTATCCACAACCATATAGTTGTGCATTGTTGATCGAGCTCCTCCCCGATCCATCACAGATGAGGTCTGTCCCGCAGGTCAGTAGATCCCGCTCATGCTCACGAGTTTTTCATTCTGCTGCGGGTCCTTTTCCAAGGTAACGCGGTTACTATGGTGCCGAGGCCATGAGGCATAGGCTTGGAGGATGCGGATGATACGATACGTTGCGTTCGGGGCGATCGGGGTGGTGATAGCAGGGCTGATCGCGGTCTATCTCGCGGTGAGCTTCGGCCTGATCCCCGCCAACGCCGACGCCAAACCGAGCGCCCTCGAGCGTTGGGCGGCCCGCCGCTCGCTGCATGCGACCGTAGCGCGCGAGGCGCCGAAGGAGCCTGATCCGGTCCCGGCCGACGACACGAATCTCACCACCGCCGTGAAGCTGTACGCCGACAACTGCATGGTCTGCCATGGCGCCTCGGACGGCCTCGCCTCGAACGTAGCCGTAGGGCTCTACCAGCATGCGCCGCAACTCGGCAGACACGGCGTCGAGGACGATCCCGAGGGAGAGACTTACTGGAAGATCGAGCACGGCATCCGGCTCACCGGCATGCCCGCATTCGGAAAGTCGCTCACCGAGACCCAGCTATGGCAGCTTGCGACCCTCCTCAAGCACATGGACTCGCTCCCGCCCAAAGCCCAAGCCGCTTGGAACAAACTCCCGAGTCAGGCCAGTGCGTCGCGGCCGCCCGCGGGAGCTCATGCGTGAGCGAAGCCCGCTCTACCATATAAAGGGGACGAGGCGGCAGCGCACTCTATTGCGATATTCCGTATAGCCCCGCAGGTTCTGTTCCAAGAACCGCTCTTCATCGACCAGTCTCCACACGATCACCAGCGCGATCGGAATGACGGTGAGCAAGCCCCACCACGAGCCGAGGGCGAGCGGCACCCCCACGAGCATGACCAGGGCGCCGGCGTACATCGGATGACGGACGACCGAATACGGCCCTGTCGATACGACTCTCTGCTCCGCCTCGACGCCGATCATCGCCGCGGTGAACGTGTTCTCCTTGAAGACGAAGAACACGATGAGAAGTCCGAGAGCGACCAACACATCGCCCACCGCGACCACAACAAGCGGCAGCACGGACCATCCCAAACGATGGTCGAGTGCGGGCACGATGAACATCGCGATGAACGAGACCGAAGCGAGGACTTGGATGACCTTCTGGCTCGTGCGCGTCTCCGCGGCCGGGCCTGCGTTCATGCGCCGCTCCAAGAGCTTGGAATCGTTCTTCATCACAAATAAAGTGATCGCCAGCACCGCTGTCGAGAACACGGCGAGAAACACCCAGGCCTGCCAGTAATGCAGGGTCCACGCCGGAATGAACAACGCTGCCGACACGATGACGATGAGATTCAGCAGGCCGACGAACGCCTTCCGATTCAGGTCCTTCACTGAAAGATCGTTCTGACGTCCGCAGCTATCTCGGGCGCAGGGCCTGCAATAGTTCGCCCACCACGCCACGCCGGAACACGCTCACCACGATGATGAAGATGACACCGAGGACGAGGCCAGGCGAGGTCGTCAGCGTCGAGAGCTTGTCGTTTATGATGAGATAGAACGCTGCGCCGAAAAGCGGGCCGAAGATGGTGCCGATGCCGCCGAGCACCGTCATGATGACCACCTCGCCCGAGGTGTGCCAGTCGAGCGTGTTGAGCGACGTGAAGCGATGGGAGATGACGAACAAGCTTCCCGCCAGCCCCGAGAGCGCCGCGGAGATCACAAAGGCCACGAACTTGTAGACGTGCGATCCGTAGCCCAAGCTGATCGCGCGCGGTTCGTTCTCCCGGATCGCCTTGAGCACTTGCCCGAACGGCGAGGTGACGACCCGCAGCATGAACGCGATCGACAGCGCGGCGATCGCCAGCGTTATGTAGTAGAGCAAACGGTCGTCGTCGAGCACGAAGTGGCCGAAAAGCGCGGGTCGTGGCACGCCTTGCAAGCCGTCCTCGCCGCCCGTCCAGCTGCCGAACTGATTGGCGAGGAAATAGACCATCTGCCCGAACGCCAACGTGATCATCGCGAAGTAGATGCCCTGCCGGCGGATCGAGACGGCGCCGATGATGGCCGCCATGCACGCGGCGGCGACCATCCCGGCGAGCACGGCGGGGACGAAGGACCAGTGCCCGCGCAGGATCAGCAGACCGGTGACGTACGACGCGCCGCCCCAGAACATCGCGTGGCCGAACGACAGCAGGCCCGCATAGCCGAGCAGAACGTCGAATGCGGCCGCGAATAGCGCCCAGATGACGATGTCGGTGGCCAAACCGACGTAGAGCACGTGCGGCAAGACCAGGCCCGCCGCAAGCGCGACGAGGCCGAGCAACAGCGCGGTCCGCTGATCCCCGCCCACAAGGCGAGCGATCAACGCGCGACCTGCTCCGGGGAACCGAAAAGACCGGAGGGCCGGACGAGCAAGACCGCCGCCATGATCAAGAAGATCAGCGTGTTGGCGATCGGCGGGTATACCACCGCGCCGAGCGCGGCGATGACGCCGACCAGGTAGCCGGTGATGATCGAGCCTTTGATCGATCCCATGCCGCCGATAACCACGACCGCGAACGTGGTGATGATGATATCCGAACCCATGACCGGCGTGACGTTGGTGGTCGGCGCGGCGAGCACGCCGGCGAGCGCCGCGAGCGCGACGCCGAAGCCGAACACGAGCGTCGTGAGCATGGAGACGTCGATGCCGAACGCCTGCGTCAGCGTCGGGTTCTCCGTCGCCGCCCGGACCCGTGCGCCGAGCGACGTCTTCTCGATCGCGAACCACACGCCGGCGCAGATCGCGCTCGCCAGCACGATCACCAGCAGCCGATAGACGGGATAGAAGGTGATCCCGAGATTCGACCGCGCCCGACAGGCTTGCGGGGATCGCGTACGGCGTGCCCTGCGTGCCGAAGAACAGCTTCATGAAGTCCTCGATCACGAGTGCGAGGCCGAACGTGAGCAGCAGGTTGTAGAGCGGGTCGAGCGGCATCAAGCGCCGGATGCAGCGTCCGCTCGCATCAGCATGCCGAAGAGCGCCGACGATGAGCGGCACGAGCAGCAGGGCCCACCAAGAACGGCAATGCCCAGCCACTTGGCCGCGAGATACGCGCCGAACGCGCCGAGCATGTACATCGCGCCGTGCGCGAAGTTCACGATGCGCATCATGCCGAAGATGATCGCCAGGCCCAGGCTCAGCAGCGCGTAGAACGCGCCGCTGACCAGGCCGTTGAAGAGCTGCAGCCCGAGGTAGCTAAGCCCCACGGCTTACAGGTGGCAGGTGACCTGCGAGAGCGGCCGATATGACTGATCGCCGGGCACCGTCTTGATGATCTGCAGGAAGTCGTACGGCTCCTTCACCTCGGATGCAGACTTGATCTTCGAGACGTACATGTCGTGGATGAGCAGATGGTCCTGCGTCCGGATGTAGGCGTGCCGGGCGAAGACGTCTTCGAACTTGTAGCCCTCGAGCTGCTTCACGACCGCGTCCGCGTTGTCGGTCTTGGCGCGCGCGATCGCGTTGAGGTATTGCGTGACCGCGGAGTAGTTGCCCATCATGACCCACGTCGGACGCTTGCCCGTACGTTTCTTGTAGCGGTCGGCCCACTCGCGCGTCTTGTCGTCGAGATTCCAATACGAGCCCGTCGTGATGGTGCTGCCCGCCCAGTAATCCGGGCCGAGCGCGGCGATGTCGCTCTCGAAGAGCAGGCCGATGCCGACCTGCATCCGCTTCTTCAGCCCGAATTCGTTGATCTGCTTCATCGCGTTGACGGTGTCGTCGCCGGCGTTCATGAGGCCGATGACCTGCGGGTTGTATCCGTACGCCGAGAGCAGGTACGAGGAGAAGTCGGTGTTGGGGAACGGCACGAAATCGTTGTGCACGACCTCGCCGCCCGCCGCTTTAACGGCGGCGGCGAAATTCGTAAGCATGGATTGCCCGAACGCGTAGTTCGCGGTGATCATGAACCAGCGTTTTCCGCCCTGTTCGGTGATCAGCTTGCCCGTGTTCTGCGCGAGCGAATAGGTGTCGTAGCCGTAATGGAAGGTGTACTTGTTGCAGGAGCCCATGTTGAGCGCGTCCGTACCGCCCGTCGTCACGAAGAGGATCTTGTGGTCTTGCGCGGCGACGCCGGCGACCGCGAGGGCGACGGACGAGGTCGGAACGTCGAAGATCGCATCGACGTGATCCTGCTCGTACAGCTCATGCGCCTTGGTCGAGCCGAGCGCCGGTTGATTCTGGTGGTCGACCGAGATCACTTTGATCGCGCGACCGAGCACGGCGCCGCCGTAATCCTCGACGGCCATGCGCACCGCGGAGACCGTGCCTTGCCCCGAAAGATCCATATACACGCCCGACTGGTCGTTCATCACCGCGATGATGATCGTGTCGTCGGCGTTGGCGGGCGTCGGCGCGCTCGATGCGGCCACCATCGCCAGCGCGAGCGTGGCGGCCGTGATGAGACCGGCCCGTTTGAACTGTGTCATCGATGCATATCCCCTTTTTCGTCTAGACGCCCAGGTATTCCAAAAGCTCAGCTTCGCGATCGATGACCGCCTGGTTGTCAAGCGATTCCACGATCGAGCCGTTCACCATCAGGAAATGGCGATCCGAGACCTTGGTTGCGAACCTCACGTTCTGTGAGACCAAGAGCACGGTGATGCCGTCGCGTTTGATTTCGAGCAATAGGTCACGGATGGCCTTTACGATGGCCGGGGCCAAGCCTTCGGTCGGTTCATCCAGCAGCAGCAGACCCGCCCCGGTCCGCAGGGCGCGGGCAATCGCGAGCATCTGCTGCTCGCCGCCGGAGAGGGTCGTCCCCCCAGAGCGGCGCGCGCTCTGCAAGCCGTGGGAACAGCGCGAAGATCCGCTCGAAGGTCCATGTCGACGGCGCCACGACGCGCGGCAGCTGGAGGTTCTCCATGACCGAGAGGCTGGCGTAGATGCCGCGCTCTTCGGGCACGAAGGCCACGCCGAGCCGCGCGATCTCGTGCGACTGCGTCTTCTCTATCGATTGGCCGCGCAGGACGATCGTGCCGGTCTTCTTGCGTATGACGCCGGCGATGGATTTCAGCGTCGTCGTCTTGCCCGCGCCGTTGCGGCCGACGAGCGTGACGATCTCGCCCTGGCGCACGTCGAGATTCACGCCGTGGAGCACATGGCTCTCATCGTACCAGGCGTTGAGGTCGCGGACGTCAAGCATCGATGCCGCCCAGATACGCGTCGACGACCCGGCTGTCGGCATGCACCGTCTCGTAGGAACCGCTGCAGATGATCTTGCCGTACTGCAGCACGACGACGTGCGACGCAAGCCGCTCGACGACGTTCATATTGTGCTCGACGAGGATCACGGTCCGGCCTCGCGAGGCGACGCGGACCAGGTCTATGATCGGCTCGACGTCTTCCGTTCCAAGGCCGCTCGTCGGCTCATCGAGCAGCAGCAGCGCCGGATCCAACGCGAGCGTGATCGCGAGCTCGAGCGCCCGCTTCTTCCCGTACGGCAGCACGGCCGCGAGCTGTCCGGCGCGGTCACCGAGGCGCAACCGATCGAGCAGCGCACGGGCCGGCTCATCGAGCGCGTCGGTCACCGACCCGGGGGCCCAGAAGCTCCGCGCGACTGATGTCTTCGCGAGCAGGGCCACCTTGAGGTTGTCGAGCACGCTGAGATGGCTGAACACGCTGCTGATCTGAAAGCTGCGGACGATGCCGAGGCGCGCGACGGTCGCGGCGTCCAACGCTTCGATCTTGTCCCCGCGGAACGTGATGCTGCCTGCGCTTGGCTTGAGGAAACCCGACAGCAAGTTGAACAGCGTCGTCTTCCCGGCGCCGTTGGGACCGATGATGGCGAGGGTCTGCCCCTCGGGCACCGTCAGATCCACGCCGTCGACCGCACGGAAACCGGCGAACTCTTTGACGAGCCCGCTGGTGGTGAGGATCGGCGCCGTGCTGGCCACCATGGCGTGATATACGCGGCGCTCAACGGCGTCGCCTGTAGATGTAGCCTCTACAGGTTGACGCCGCTCATGTCGGCGTAGCGCTGGCCAGCGAATGCGCCGGCCGGGGCTGCCTCATCGATGCGCGCGAGGTCCTTTTCCATCAGCGCGACGTCCGCAGCGGCGCAGTTCTCTTCGAGCTGTTTGACGTGTCGCGAGCCGGGGATCGGCACGATGTCCGGTCCTTGGTGCAGCAGCCAGGCGAGTGCGAGCTGCGCCACGGATAGCGAGCGCTCGCGCGCGATCGTCGTGAGCACGTCGACGAGCGCGCGGTTATGCTTGAAGTTCTCCGCGCTGAACTTCGGGTAGTTCGACCGGCGCACGTCATCCTCGGTCAGCGTGGCCGGGTCGACGATGGTCCCGGTGAGCAGACCTTGACCGAGCGGGCTGTACGCGACATAGCCGATGCCGAGCTCGCGACAGGCCGGCAAGATCTCCGCTTCGACATCGCGTGCGGCGATCGAGTACTCGGTCTGCAGCGCCGTGATCGGGTGCACGGCGTGCGCGCGCCGCAGCGTCGCCGCGGATGCCTCGCTCAAGCCGATGTAGCGCACCTTGCCCTCGCTCACGAGCTCGCCCATCGCGCCGACGGTCTCCTCGATCGGCACGCTGCGGTCGACGCGGTGCTGATAGTAGATGTCGATGTGATCGACGCCGAGCCGCTGGAGCGATGCCTCGCATGCCTCGTGGACGTACGCCGGCCGGCCGTTGATGCGCAACCACGTGCCGTCGGGAGCATGCTGGTTGCCGAACTTCGTCGCGAGGAACACCTGATCGCGCTTGCCGGCGATCGCCTTGCCCACCAGCCGCTCGTTCTTGAACGGCCCGTAGGTGTCGGCGGTGTCGAGAAAACAGCAGCCGAGGTCGATCGCGCGATGGATGGTCGCGATGGATTCTTCGTCGTCGGCCGGGCCGTAAAAAGCGGACATGCCCATGCATCCCAATCCGATCGCGGATACGAGCGGGCCGTCCAGGCCGAGCCTGCGTTGCTTCATCGATCTTCCACTCCGGTAGGGTCTTTCGCGGGGAGCGACGCTCTGCCTCGCGCGGTGAGGACGACCACCGCGTCCTCAATCGACTTCCCGCGCTCGATGGCGAGGAGTCCGTCGGCGAACGCATCTTCCCAGACGGAATGACGCGGACACATGCTCCGCCAGGCCTCCATCGACTCCTTATACGAGCGATGTCCGCTTGCGACCCAGGCGAGGAGTTCGAGGGTCAGCGGTTCGATGGCTTCGGGCCGCACGGGTGTCCATTGTGCACGTCGCTCTTCTTGTTCGAACTCCATCGGCAGCACCTGCGCGTCTCTAGATTCGCTTGGGACGGTCGATTATCGGCAGGCTAAACGCGTGAAAATCGCTCACTCGGAACATTCATGGCAGTTCACACGCGCCGCTCTGAATCGCGCATATTCCCCGTGCTCGTCGTCGTCGCACTCGTCACGCTCATCGCGGTTCTGCCGGACCGCTATACGGCGCTGCCCTACTGGTCGTCATTCGTCTTCGGCGGGGCCTTGATCGCGGCTATGCTGCTCGCGGGAGCGGCCGGACTAGGATCGCCGTGGACGAAGGTCGAGCGCTACACGACCTATGTCCTCGTGGCGATCGTCTTGCTGCAAGAGCTCATCATCCTCAAGCGCTTACGAGCGACATCGTCTTCCATCAGATGCAGCTCGGAGCCATCACGCTGCTGGCGACGGCGATCGGGGTCTGGACCAGCAATGTGGTCGTGTTCGCCTTCATCTTCTGGCAGCTCGATCGCGGCGGGCCTGAGCGGCAGAGCAAGCGGTTGGCGTGGCTGGGCGGACTTCTCGTTCGCCCGCGGCGATGAATCGGACGGGATGCCCGTGGACTGGCAGCCGACGTTCGTCGACTATCTGTTCCTCGCGTTCACCACCTCGACTGCGTTCAGCCCGACCGATACGCTGCCGCTCACCGGGCGCGCGAAGATGCTGATGCTGCTCGGGGCACTTGATCGCCCTCGTCACGCTCTTGATCGTCGCGGCGCGCGCGATCAATACGTTGGCGTAGTCGGAGCGGCATCGATGCAGGCTATGAAGGCACTTCCCTCCCCAGAGGACGCACGGCAGGCGCGCGACCGCATCGCCGGCTTCGTGCGCCGGACGCCCTCCATCGAGAGCGGCGGCACCGTCTACAAGCTCGAGTTCCTGCAGGTCACCGGCTCCTTCAAACCGCGCGGCGCGTTCAATTTGGCCCTGCAGCTCGACGCGGCCACGCTCGCGCGAGGGCTCGTCGCCGTCAGCGGCGGTAATCACGGGCTTGCCGTCGCGCACGTCGGCGCGCGCCTCAAAGCGCCCACGACCGTCATCATGCCGCGCACGACGCCCGCGTGGGTCGTCGATCGCGCGCAGGCGGACGGCGCAGAGGTGATCCTCACCCCGAACATAGCCGAGGCATTCGACGAAGCGCAGCAGCGCGCCGCGGCCGGACAGACGCTTATCCACCCGTTCGACGACGAACGTATCATGGCGGGGCAGGGGACGCTCGGGCTCGAGCTGCTCGAAGACATACCGCAGCTCGCGACGCTGGTGATGTCGATCGGCGGCGGCGGGATGGTCGCCGGCGTCGCGTCCGTGATCAAGGCGCTGAAGCCCGATGTGAAGATCTACGGCGTCGAGACGCGCGGCGCCGATGCGATGCGCCAGGCGCTCGATGCCGGACATATAGTGACGCTGCCGGCCATCACCTCGATCGCGCGCACGCTCGGCGCGCCGTACGTCAGCGACGCCACGCTGCACGCGGCGCAGACCTTGCTCGAAGACGTCGTCGTGGTGAGCGACGCCGATGCGGTGCGGTCGATCGTCGAACTGCAGCAGGAGCTGCACGTCACGGTCGAACCGGCGTCGGCGTGCTGTCACGCGGCCTTGCGCGCGGGTCTCGTGCCGCGCGCGAGCGGCGGTGCGACGGCCGTCGTGCTGTGCGGCGGCAACGTCACGCTCGACGAGATCGCCGCGTGGCGCCACGATCTCTTGGGCTAGGACGACGAAGAGTTTCCCATGCGACTGTCCAAGACATGCAGTCGCGATGACCGACGTATCCCGAGCCGCATCCCTCGTGCTGGCCGCGTCGAGCGCGCTGGTGCTGTGCGCCTGCATCGCGCCGCCTGCGGGCGAGCCGCAGGCGGTCGGTGACGCGCCGCCGATCGCGGGCACGCTGTACGTGGAGCATACATCCGCCGACCCTGCCGCGCCCGAGGTCGAGGTCCGGCGCGGCGACAGCGCCTCCGCAGACCATCCACACGACGATTCCGCTGCTGGCGCGAGACAAGCCATCCGTCCGCCTTTCCGATGGTCTACTGTTCGGCGGCACGTGCGCGCCGCTCGCCATCTCGCCAGACGGCCATTACGGTGCCTGTCTGCGCTCCGACGGCTACGGCAGCTGTGATGATCTTCCGTGTGGATCATCCGAAGGCGTCGCCGCTCAAGACGCAGTGGCACATCGCGGTCGTCTCCGGACACATGGCGGGATTCTTGGCGGACGACACGCTGGCGGTCGCGGCGGATGACCAGAGCTGTCCGCAATACGTGCGCTACGACGGCCATTACTCGTCCGAGCCGCGCGCGCGGCTCTATGTCATCACCGTGGCCGGCAAACAGGTCAAGGCCGGCCCCTGCATCCACGGCCTCGTGGTGGGCGACCGCAAGGTCGCGTTCATCGGGCACGACGGCAGAGAGCATGCCGCATATTCCTTCGACGGCTCCTCGTGGCAGCCGGGTCTCGCCGCGGCCTTCGACGGGGGCGATCATCTGCTCGTCATCAATCAGCGCGATCAGCTCGTCGACGACCAGAACCGGCTCGTCGCCGCCGACGTGGTCGACGCCGCGTGGACGCGGTGAACGCGATGCCGGCGCGCCGCATCACCGCATCCGACCTCATGCGCCTGCCGGTCATCAGCGGCGCGGCGCTCGATCCTTCGCGGCGGCGGATCGCCTTCGTCCGGACGCTCGCCGACGAGGCGGCGAACGGCTATCGCGGCTCCATCCGTGTGTGCGAGCTCGACACCGGCTCGATCACGGTCATGACCCACGGCGTCGCGCGCGACGGCGCGCCCGCGTGGTCGCCCGACGGCGCACGACTCTTCTTCTTGAGCGACCGCAGCGGCGCGATGCAGCTGTGGTGCATCGATTGCGCGGGCGGCGAGGCGTACGCGGCGCCGGCCGTCGATGGGGCCGTGTCGGAGTTCGCCGTGTCGCCGGATGGGCGCTTCATCGCCGCCGTGGCGACCTCGTCGCAGGGCGGCCGCGACGTCGAGGCACGCGGCTGGCGGCGCGTCACGCGCCAGCGCTACCGCGCCGATGGGATCGGGTACCACGATGAGCGGCCGCGCATATGGCTCGTCGATCTCGATCACGGCTCCGCCGCGGCGATCACCGACGGTAGTGGATTCGTCGCAGGCCCGGCATGGTCGCCGGACGGATCGCGGTTCGCGTTCGTCGCCGAGCACGACGAGCGCGCCGACGGCATCGCGATGCGGGAGCTCATGCTCGCTCAAGTGGGCGCAGCGCAGCCGCAGCGGCTGATCTCGCTTGCGGCGGCGGTCCAAGGCCCGACGTGGTCACCAGATGGCGCCCGTATCGTCTTCATCGGCAGCGACGACCCCAAAGGCCGTTACGGCCAGACGAACCTGCGCCTGTTCAGCGTCGCGGCCGCCGGCGGCAAGCCGCAGTGTTTGACGCCGGACGCGCAGTGGACGTGCGGCGACTTCACCATCACCGACGTCGGCGGCGCAGGGCCTACGACCGCACCGCGCTTTCTGCCCGACGGCGCCATCGCGGTGCTGGGGACGCAAGCCGGCATGACGCACATCTTCATCGTCGATCGGATGCTGCGCATGCGCCGCGTCGACACCGCGCCCTCACTTTCGGTTTCGCAGTTCTCCGTCGTGGACAGCCGATACGTTCGCATGCTGTGCCACGGATTCGTCGACGCCGCCTGAGCTGTACCTGCTCAAGAGCGGCGCTGCGCGACGGCTCACCACGGAGACAAGGCATGGTGCGAAAACGCCGGCGTGCGCGCGGCGGAGCACAAGACAGTGAACGGACCCGCGGGAACGATCGACGCGTGGCACCTCAAGGGCGATTCGAAGGCGCCGCGACCTTGCATCCTGCAGATCCACGGCGGCCCGCACTTCGCCTACGGCGACGCCTTCTTCTTCGAATTCCAGTTGTTGGCGGCGGCCGGCTACGACGTGGTGTATTGCAACCCGCGCGGCAGCAGCGGCTATGGCGAAGATTTCCTCACGGCGATCATCGGCGATTGGGGCGATTTGGCGCTCGCCGACTGTCTCGCGGCGCTCGACGCCTTCGTCGGCGAGGGTGGCATCGACGAGCGGCGGCTCGGCGTCGCAGGCGGCAGCTATGGCGGTTACATGACGGCGTGGACGGTAGGGCATAGCACGCGTTTCGCGGCGGCGGTCGCGATGCGCGCGGCGATCAACCTCGAGAGCCTGTGGGGGACGTCGGAGGTCGGGCGGATGCTCGACGGGGAGCTCGGCGGCACGCCGGCGCAGATCCCGGAGGTCTATCGCCGCTGTTCGCCGTTGACCTACGCCGACGCGGTCACTACGCCCGTGCTGCTCATCCATTCCGAGCGCGACTATCGCTGTCCGATCGAGCAGTCAGAGCAGTTCTTCACCGCGCTGCTCCAGCGCGGCCGCGAGGTCGAGTTCTTGCGCTTCACGACGACCGATCACGGTCTCTCGCGCGGCGGGCCGCCGCGTCAGCGCGTCACGCGGCTCGAAGCGATCATGGATTGGTTCGACCGTCACCTCGACGTCAGTCGAATAAATTCGACCGCTCCAAAGTCGTAAGCGCGAGGTACTAGAGGGCGCGGGCGGCGGCGACGTCGCGGTGCATCTGCTCGACGAGCGCCTGTGCGTTCTCGAAACGCTGCTGCTCCCGCACGAACGACCAGCTGTGGATGGCTAGCTGCTCGCCGTAGATGCTCCGGTCGAAGTCGAGGATGTACGCCTCGACCGCCGTCGGGCCGCCTCCGCCGAACGTCGGCTTGTCGCCGATGCTGACAACAGCGCGGTATTCTTGTCCGTCATGGCGCACGGTCGAGCCATAGACGCCGGCATGCGGCACGAGCTTCTCCTCGGCGACATGGAGATTCGCGGTCGGAAAGCCGAGCAGATGGCCGCGCCCCTCGCCCCCGGCCACCGTGCCGCGCACGGTGAAGGGCGTGCCGAGCAGGGCGTCTGCTTCTGCGAAACGTCGCGACTCGATGAGCTCGCGGATGCGAGAGCTGGAGACGCGCGCGCCGTCCTGCATCAAGAGCTGCTCGACCTCGAGCGTACAGCCGCGTTCGCCCAGCACGCGGCGCGCCAGATCGACGTCGCCGGTGCGGTCTTTGCCGAAACGCCAGTTGCCGCCGACGGCGAGCAGCCGGGTGCGCAGGCTGTCGACGAGGATGCGCGACAGGAACGCATCGGCGCCGATCTGCTGGATGTGCGCGTCGAACGGGATCAGGAAGAGGACGTCGAGGCCGCACTCGTCGAGCAGATTGATCTTCTCGCCCATGGTGGTGAGACACTTCGGGCTGTGGCCCGGGGTTGAGGAACGCTTGCGGATGATGCTCGAACGTCATCGCGCCGGCGAGCAAGCCGGGCGCGCGTTTGGCGCGCAGGCGTTCCAGCACCGCGCGGTGGCCCACATGGACGCCGTCGAAAACGCCGATCGTCAAGAGAAGATCGGCATCGGCGTGATACGCGTCGAGATCCCGGACGATCTGCATGTGCGGTTACGGCTTCGCTTCTGCGACTCCCCCGCCTGCGCCGTTGCCGGCGGCCGACGCGACGAGCACGCGCGTCGGCGCTATGCTCGCGCTGCCGTGGCGCTCTTCGTAATCGCCGACGCCGATGCAGCGGCCCGCGCGCACGACCAAGACCTCGCGTCCTGATTCCCGGCGCCTGAGACGTTCGAGCTGATCCGGGCGGAACAACGCCGAGGCGTCGGCGACATCGTTGCCGCGGGTGAAGCGCTCGGCGGCAGCTTCGTCGAGCTCGACTTGCGGCTGCGTGAGGACGCACAGCGGATCGATGAGCGATCCGCCGGGGTCCGCGGCGATCTCCTGCGGCAATCGCGACGCGCCGATGCCGAACGGGCCTGCTGCGACCCGCACGAGCGCGCCCATATGCGCGGGGGCGCCAATCGCCTGCCCAGCTCTTCGCACAGCGTCCGGACGTAGAGGCCCGCTTCGCAGACGACGTGCATCCGCGCCGACCGATCGTCGAGGCCGACGACGCGCAGCGCGAGGACGCGCGTGGCGCGCGCGACGCGCGCGACCGCGATGCCGCGACGCGCGCTCATGTAGAGCGGGCGGCCTGCGATCTTCACCGCGGAGAACATCGGGGGCACTTGCTCGAGCGGCCCGACAAGGCCGGCGGCGACATCTGCGCGATGACGCTCGCGCCAGTCGCTCGGCACGTCGCCCTGCTCGATGATCCGGCCGGTGGCGTCGCCGGTGTCGGTGGCGCTGCCGAGGCGCAGCTCGAATGCGTACTGCTTATCGGACGGTGTGATGAGCGGGAGCAAGCGCGTCGCTTTGCCGATCGCGAGCACGAGCACGCCGCAGGCCGCAGGATCGAGCGTGCCCCAATGGCCGACCGCGGCGCCGTCAAAACGCCTGGCGCACCCATCCGCCGAATCCGGTGGAGGTCACGCCGGGCGGTTTGAACGCGTTGAGGAAACCGAATGGCTCGGACGTGGCGGTGTTCCTTGCTGCTTTAGACCGGCGCGACTCGTGCCGGCGATCTCGGCGCGGACAGCTTCGAGCACGACGCGCGAGCGCCGCGGCTTCCGGCCCCGCGACGGGCGCGCCCGCGCGCGCGGAAATGCCCGCCGCCGCCGAGCGTCTTGGCGATCGCCATGACGTTGACGCGGCCGCGCGAGCGCAGGCTCAGTCGAAAACTGCCGTCGGGCTGCTCTTTGAGCAGCGCCGCGACCTGACAGCGGTCGACCGCGCGCAGCGCGCCGACCACTTCTTCCAGGTCTTCGCTGTCCGCGCCGATGTCGCGCAGCATGGCCTGCGTGACGACGGAGTAGCAGATGCCGTCGTCG
Source organism: Vulcanimicrobiota bacterium (assembly GCA_963805945.1). Taxonomy (GTDB): domain Bacteria; phylum Vulcanimicrobiota; class Vulcanimicrobiia; order Eremiobacterales; family Eremiobacteraceae; genus JAFAHD01. The sequence goes on from CAWDVP010000001.1 coordinate 42,256, forward strand.
GTGAGCACTGCGGTGTCGAGCGTGCGGCCGAGGATCTTCTGCGCAGCGAACGTGCGCGCCTGATAGAGCTGCTCGGTGATGCGGTCCTTGTCGGCGCCCGCTTCGATGAGCGATGCGGCGACGCGCAACGTCTCCGGCGTGGCGTTCGAGTACATGAAGCAGCCGGTATCCGAGAGGATCGCCGCGAGCAGGCACTCGGCCATCGCGCGTGTGACCGCGACGCCCAGACCGATGATGAGATGCAGCACGAGCACGCCTGTCGCGGCTTCGCGTTCGTCGACGTAGTTCCAGCGCCCGAAGCGCAGATTGGAGAGGTGGTGGTCGACGTTGATGATGCGCTCCGCCGGCACCCACGCGAGCGCCTTGCCCGCGCGCGCCTGATCGCTCATGTCGAAGAAGATGAAGATCGCGTCGTCGCCGATGCCGTCGAAGGTGCGTTTCGTGAGGCCCGATTCGGCCAGGAACGTGAGATTGCGCGGCACCTCGTCGTCGAGGAAGTACGTGACCTCTTTGCCGAGGCTCTTGAGCGCGAGACCGAGCGCGAAACCGCTGGCGAGCACGTCGCAATCGGGATTCTCGTGAGCGCACATGACGAAGCGGCGATGCTCGCGCAGCGCGTCGAGCACGCCGGTGACCGACGCCGGATTCACCGGGCGTCCGTTACTTGTCGTCGTGGGTTCGAGCTTCATCGCGCCGTTGCACCTCATCGATGATGGTGGACATCTTCACGCCGCGCTCGATCGACTCGTCGCGGACGAAGGTCAAGGTAGGCGTGCGGCGCATGCGCATCCGCTTCCCGAGCTCGACGCTCAGGAAACCGGCCGCGGATGCGAGCCCACGCATCGACTCGCCGACCGCCCGGCCGTCGCCCATCGGGCTTGCGAAGACGCGCGCGCTGCGCAAGTCTGGGCTCACCTTGCAGCCGGTGATCGTGACGAAGCCGACTCGAGGGTCTTTCAACTCCTCATGCAGCAGCTCGCTGAGCTCGCGCACGATCTCGCGCTCGACTCGCTCAAGCCGCTGGCTTCTGCCCTCAGAGCTACCCGTCAAAGTTCTTTATCCCACACAGGTGTTCGGGCGTCTAGTTGTCGCTGGCGGTGCGCTCGTCGTCGCCGGCTTCTTCTTCATCGTCTTCTAGCCACGCGCGCGCTTTCTCGTCCTGCGCCGTCGCGAGCGCCCACGCGCGTACGGCCTCGGCGCGTTCCTGGTCGCCGCATTCCACCAGCGTATCGATCAGCTGCGAACACGCCGCAGCCCACTGCTCGTCCGGTTCGTCGACTGCGAGCACGACCGCGGCCGCGAGGTGCGCGACCGCCGACGGCCAGCGCTCGAGATTCGCCAGCGCGGCGCCGAGATCGCCGTGCAATCCCGCGGCGCTCGGATGCCGATCGAGGCCCTGGCGCAGCAGATGCTCCTCGCGCTCGTCGTTGCCGAGCTCGAGGCACAGCGACGCCATGAGCTGCACGCCGTCCGGCCCGAGGTCGCCCGATTCCTCAAGCGGCTCGAGCAGCTGCAGTGCGCGGCGCAGTTCGGAACGCTGTTCCGGGGTCCACGGATCGTCGGCGTCGCCGTGCGCGACGATGACGTTGAAATAGATCTCGTGGGCTTGTTCGACGACGTCGTTGTCCATTACGCCGGCGTCGCTGCGACCTCTTCGGTCGTGAACGCCTCGATGACGTCGCCCACCTTGATGTCGTTGAAGTTCTCGATCGACAAGCCGCAGTCGAAGCCCTCGAGCACTTCGCGCGCATCGTCCTTGAAGCGCTTGAGCGACGCGAGCTTGCCCTCGTACACGAGCACGCTGTCGCGCAGCACGCGGATCATCGAGTCGCGCGTGATGCGGCCCGAGCGGACGTGGCAGCCCGCGATGGTGCCGATCTTGCTCACCTTGAAGAGCTGGCGCACTTCGACCTCGCCGATGGCGACCTCGCGCGTCTGCGGCTTGAGCATGCCGGCGATCGCCGCCTTGACGTCGTCGATGACGTTGTAGATGACGTCGTAGAGCCGGATGTCGACGCCTTCGGTCTCGGCCTTGCGCGAGATCGTCGCATCCGGCCTGATGTTGAAGCCGATGATGATGGCGCTCGAGGCCGCGGCGAGCATGACGTCGGATTCGTTGATGCCGCCCACGCCGGTGTGGAGGACGCGCGTGCGCACCTCCTCGTTGGCGATGCCTTCGAGCTGCGCGCGCAACGCCTCGACCGACCCCTGCGCGTCGGCCTTGACGATGAGGTTGAGGTCCTTGAGGCCGCCCTCCTTGGCCTGTTCCAAGAAGCCGTCGAGCGTGATCGCACGCTTGGCCGTGGCCATGCGCTTGTCGCGGGCGCGCTGTGAACGCTTCGCCGCCAGCTCGCGCGCGTCGCGCTCGTCGGACACCACTTCCATGATGTCGCCGGCGGCAGGCACGTCGGAAAGACCCATGATCTCGGCGGGGATCGCTGGACCGGCGCGTTTGATCGGCGCAAGTTTGTCGTCGAACAGCGCGCGCACGCGGCCCCATGTCGAACCGACGACGACGATGTCGCCGGCGCGCAGCGTGCCGTTCTTGACGAGCACGGTCGCGACCGGGCCGCGGGACTTGTCGAGGCGCGCCTCGATGATGACGCCTTGCGCGCGGCGGCTCTTGTTCGCCTTGAGGTCGAGCAGGTCGGCGTTGAGCAGCACCATCTCGAGCAATTCGTCGATGCCGGTCTTCGCCTTGGCGGAGACCGGGATGAACTGCGTCTGGCCGCCGTACTCTTCCGGCGCGAGACCCAGCTCCGAGAGCTGCTGCTTTACGCGATCCGGATTAGCGTCGGGCCTATCCATCTTATTGATGGCGACGACGATCGGCACGCCCGCCGCTTTCGCGTGATTCATCGCTTCGATCGTCTGCGGCATGACGCCGTCATCCGCCGCGACCACGAGGATCGCGACGTCGGTGACCTTGGCGCCGCGCGCGCGCATCTCGGTGAACGCTTCGTGGCCGGGCGTGTCGATGAAGGTGACCTTGCGATCGCCGGTCTCGACGGTGTACGCGCCGATGCGCTGGGTGATACCGCCCGCTTCGCCGGCCGCGACCTTGGTCGAGCGTATGGCATCGAGCAGCGACGTCTTGCCATGGTCGACGTGGCCGAGCACGGTGACGACCGGCGGACGCGTGGTGAGCGAACCCGGCGGGTCCGCCTCGACGACGATCTCCGGAGCGGCTTCTTCGCCGACTTCCTTGACGATGGTGTTGAAGCCGAAGCGGCGCGCCACCTGACTGGCCACGTCGGATGCGATGTGCTGATTGACCGTCGCCATCGTGCCCATGCGGATGAGCTGTGCGATGACCTGACCGGCTGGGGTCTCCATCGCTGCGGCGAGCTGCTGCACGGTGAGCAGGTCGGGGATGAACAGGTCCTTGAGGACCTCCGGCTCGACGACGGCCGTGCCGACTTGCGCGGCTTTCGAACGCGGCTGGCTCTTCTTGAGCAGCGACTCGCGTTCGCGCTCCTTCCGGTCGCGCTCGAGCTCTTCGCGCGATTTCTTGCGTCCGCCGGACGGCGGCGCGCTCGGCGTGGATGACGGCGCCACCGCACCTCGGCCCGGGCCGGCTTGTCCACCCGGTCGAGCTTGACCGGGGCGAGCAAAACCTTGCCGCGCACCCGGCGCCATCGGGCGCATGGGCACCGGCCGTTGCACGGTGGGATACGTCCTCGGCGCACCAGGCTGCACTTGCGCGGAGGGGATCGGAGCGCTTGGATCCGCTGATGCGGCGGGGACGACTTTGGGCTGCGCGGCTGGGCGCACGGGGCGCGGCGCTTTTTGCGCCGGCGGCACGACACGCAACCGCGGCATGGGGGCTTCGGCGACTGGCGCTGCTGCGGCCGGTTTCGCGACCTCGGGAGCAGCAGGCGGCGGCACGGCCGCAGCCGGCGTGGGCGCGGCTGCGACGGCGGCGCCGTTGCCGGCGACGGGTTTTTTCGGCGCGACTTTGACGCGCTTCGCCTCTTCAGCGAGATTGCCGGTGAGCACGCCCTTGACGATGCGCGCGCGATGCTCGTCGACGACGCTCATGTGCGTCGACGCGCGAATACCGACCTTGCTCAGAAGCGCGATCGTCTCCTGATTTGAGAGGTTGAGCTCTTTTGCGAGCTCGTGAACTCGAACTCCAGCCATGCTTTCGGCCGCCGCTGCGGCGCTATGTTATCCTTTCATCTCGCGTGGGCCATCCGGTCGCGGTTTCCGCCGCCGCCGCAAGCCCTTTGTACTTCTTGTTCTTCTTCACTCGCTCGACGCACTGCGGCGAGCACAGATACGCTCCCCTGCCGTCCCGTCGCGCCGCCGCGTCGGCCAGCCAGCCGCCGCCGTCGTCGCGCACGAATCGCAGCAGCCCGCGCTTCGGCCCGCGGTTGCGGCATCCCACACATTGCCTGGTGGGCTCGTGGCCGGCGAGCGCTGCGTCACTCGTTGGCGCCTGCCTTTTCGCCGACGTCGACCCCATCCTCCGTCACGGTTTCCGCGCTGCCCGCCGCATCGGCCGGCTCCGCGTCCTCGCTGTCGTCGCGCTGCAGTTCTTGCAGGCGACGGATGAGATCTTCATCCGCAGCGAGCAGCTCGGGCGTCAACTCGACGCCGGATTCCTGCGCTGCCGCCTCCGCCATCGCGGCGACCTCTTCGGATTCTTCTTCCTCGTCGACGCGCTGCGAGAGCACCTTCGCCCACTGCTCCTCGTTGTGGATGTCGATGCGCCAGCCGGTGAGCCGCGCGGCGAGCCGCACGTTCTGGCCTTCCTTGCCGATCGCCAGCGACAGCTGATGGTCGGGGACGACGACCTCGGCGAGATGCTGGCGCTCGTTCAGGTGCACTTGGATGACCTTGGCGGGCTGCAGCGCGTTGGCGACGTAGGTCGCGATGTCGGACGACCACTGGATCACGTCGAGCTTTTCGCCGTGCAGCTCATCGCTGATGTTGTTGATGCGCGAGCTGCGCGGCCCGAGGCAGGCGCCGACCGCATCGATATCTTCTTCGTCGGTCCACACCGACAGTTTCGAACGCGAGCCGGGCTCGCGCGCGATGTCCTTGACCTCGACCAGTCCCTGCGCGACTTCCGGGATCTCGGTCTCGAACAGCCGGCGCACGACGTTGGGATGGGTGCGCGACACGACGATCTGCGGACCCTTGTTCGTCTTGCGCGCTTCGACGACATAGACGCGCACGCGCGAACCGATGCGGAACGACTCGTGCGGCACCTGTTCGGAGAGCGGCAGGATCGCCTCGGCCTTGCCGAGATCGATGAACATGTTGCGCTGCTCGTAGCGGATGACCGTGCCGCTGCTCATGTGGTCGATCTTGTCGTTGTATTCGTCGAAGACGAGATCGCGCTCGGCCTCGCGGATGCGCTGCACGATGACCTGCTTGGCGGTCTGCGCGGCGATGCGCCCGAATTCTTTGGGTGTCACTTCGATGTCGAAGTTGTCGCCGATCGCGTACTTCTCGCCGGCTTCTGCGGCGCTGATCTCGATGAGCGGATCGGTGACCTCTTCGACCACGGCGCGGCGCGCGAACACGCGATACGAGCCGTCTTCGCGATCGACGATGACGACCGGATTGCCGTTCGCCTCGGCCTCACGCGCGAAGTTGCGCTTGTAGGCGGAGACGAGCGCTGCTTCGAGCGCGTCGATGAGCACGGCAAAGGACAAGCCGCGATCCTTCTCGAGCTCGCGCAATGCGGCGATCAGCTCGGGATTCGGCTGGGCGGGTGCGGCGACCGCCGAGCCGTTGCCCGACGCGGCCGCCTTTTTTGCGGTCTTTCGTGGTGTCATAGCGTTGTGGGAACCCTTAGGAGAAACGAAAGGAGTGGGCTGTCCCACTCCTCACGGAGAATACGTTGGTATAGTACCATACGGGCCGTCCCGGCGCAAGGCCCTGCGCTCGCATGTGACCCCTTCAGAGCCAGCGGCGAACCCGCCGCGCGTACTCCCGATAGGTGTCGCCGAAGGTGCGCTCGAGATAGCGTTCTTCCCGCCCGATGACTCCGAACCGGACGATCGCGATCAAAGGAACGAAAAGCACGAGGGCCCACAACGAGTTCCCGATGACGGCGCATCCGAGATAGAACAGCGCCAGCCCGAGATACACGGGGTTGCGCGTCCATCTATAGATGCCGGTCGTGATGAGCGCCGTGACCGGCTGTGACGGGTTGAGCGGCGTCTTCGCCTTGGCGAACAGCGGAATCGCGGCGGCCCACACCGCGACCCACAGGACGAGCAGCGCCGCGCCGAGCGCCCACGCCGCGCTCTGCGGCATGATATGCAGCGGCCAGCGCCAGCTCAGGGCGTAGCCGACGGCCAAACCCGCGACGTAGATGAGCGGCGGCGGGAAGCGGACGCCGGCGTTGTCACGCACCTCATTCATGGTGTCTTCTTCTTCAGGTCCTCTTTGGGTTCGTAGACGAGGTTGGCGCGTTTGATCGCGGCGTATGGGATCTCGACGGTGCCGGCGTAGCGATCCGCGATCGCCACCTTCTCGTCGTCCGCGGTACCGATGGGCCCCAGAATTCCACGCGATTCGCGATGCGCAGCGTGGTGATGATGCGCGCGACGCGCCCCGCAAAGCGCCGGAAATGTTCGGGCGCGAGCAGCGGGCGATCGAGTCCGGCGGACGCGACCTCGATCGTGTAAGGGCCGATAGGCGGCGAGAGCGCATCGGTACGATGCGCGATGAAGCGCGTGATCTGCTCGCACAGCCGTGTGTCGACGCCGCCCTCGCGATCGACGCTCACCGCCATCACGTACGCGCCGCGCTCGCGGCGCACGCTGGCCTTGAGCACCTCGATCGAACGGAACTCGACGCCGATGCTCTTGAGGATCTCGTCGAGGCGGTCCGTCATAACGGTGCGATCGTGAAGCCCGCCGCGTCGAGCGCCGCGCGGACCTCGAGCGCCATCGCCGCGGCCCCGGGCGTATCGCCGTGGATGCACAGAGTCTGCACCCTGCCATCGTTCGCCAGCGCGACCGCCTGCGCCGCCGCCGCGCGCGGATCCGAATACACCGCGCCGCGCTTGTCGCGCGCACGCAGCGAACCGTCCGGCTCGTATGCGCGGTCGCAGAAGCCTTCGGCAGCCGTCCGCAGCCCCGCCGCCGTTCCGGCGGCGAGCAGCGCGGAGCCAGGCAGACCGACCAGAACGAGGTTCTTGTCAAAGCGCGCAGTCCCACGCGCGATAGCTTCGGCCAACGCGCCGTTGCGAACCGCATCGTTGTAGAGCGCGCCGTGCGGCTTCACGTGCGAGAGCGTGGAGCCGCTCGAGCGCACGAACCCCGCGAGCGCACCGATCTGGTAGAGCACCGCCGCTTCCACGTCGGCCGGCGCAAGATCCATGCTGCGTCGCCCGAAGCCGGCCAGGTCCGGATACGAAGGATGCGCGCCGATCGCGATGCCGCGGTCCGCCGCGTAGCGCACCGTCGCGTCGATCGTCGTCGGGTCGCCCGCATGGAAGCCGCACGCGACGTTCGCGGAGGTGACGAGATCGAGCAGCGCCCGGTCGGCGCCCATGCGCCAGGCGCCGTACGATTCGCCGATGTCGCAATTCAGATCGATACGCTTCATCCCATACCCGCGTTTCGGGCGCGAGGCACTGTGTCCAACTTCCGCAACGCCTCCTCGCGCGCCCGCGCTGCGACCACTTGCGACACGAGCTCAAAGCGCAGCCGATCGCCGGGCTGCAGCTGCGCCGCTCGCGGCAGATCGGCGCCGATCACGCATGCGACGGTCGCATACCCGGCGGTCGTCTGATGCTCCGACAACAGCAACACCGGCACGCCGGCGCTGGTGATTTGCACGCATCCTGCGCATGCACCCGCCGAGGTGACTCCTGTCCCCGTGCCGCCCGGCAACGGTGCGCCATCGAGCTGCAATCCCTGGCGCGTCGAGCGGCTCGAGACCGTATATTCGGTTTCGTGGAGCGCCGCGCGCGCGGCGGATGACAGCGCGCCCGCATGGGGACCCGGCAGGACGCGTAAGGCGGTCCGCGCCGGCCATGCTGGGATGCTCTCTTCATCATATGCATGCAACGCAGAGTCGCCGTGCGTCAGTCCAAGCCGCAACTCGTCACCGGCTCGCAGCGCCCGGCCCTGGAGGCCGCCGAATCCACCGCCCACATCGGTCGCCGCGCTGCCGAGGACGAGCGGCACTTCGACGCCGCCCGCGAAGGCGATATAGGATCGGAATCCCCGCTGCGCCGCGCCGATCTCGATGCGCGAGCCTGCGGGGACGTGCTGGGAGCTCCACCGTCGCGACGGATGTGCCGCGATGGACAGCACACCGTCCGCGCCGGTCACGGCGACGATCGTGTCGGCGAGCGTGACGAAGACCGCGTCGGTCATCGTCAGCTCGACGAGCGCCGCGCAGTCGTCGTTGCTGGCGAGCCGGTTCGCCGCTCTCGCGCTGTACCAGTCGGCAGCGCCTGACGGCGACACGCCGAATCGAGCGACATCCGCGCGCCCGCAGTCCTGGACGCTCGAGAGGATGCCCGGTTTGACGACCCGCACGAGACGCGCACCACCGAGGCTCATCGCGCCGACACCTCGGCGAGCGCGTCCTCGAGGCGCTGCACGTGCTCGAAGCGGACGACATCGCCTGGTGCGAAGAGCGCCGCCGGTTCGCGCGACGGATCAAATATCGCCGCCGCCGTCCGTCCGAGCAATCGCCAGCCACCGGGTGAGGAGCGCGGGTAGATGCCGCACTGACCGTCGGCGATCGCGACGCTGCCAGACGGCACGCGATCGCGCGGCGCGGCCAAGCGCGGCGCTCGCAGCTCCTGCGGCAGACCGAAGAGATACGGAAAGCCGGCGAGGAAGCCGAGAAACGCGACGCGATATTCCGCGGCGCACAACGTGCGCACGTATGCGTCTGGCGCAAGGCCGCACGCGCGCGCCGTCGCCTCGAGATCGACGCCGTCCTCATCGCCGAAACAGACGCCCACGCGGATGCGGCGCGGCTCCTCGGCGTCTTCGTCGTGCCCGAGCGCAGCTCGGGTTTCTTCTGCCGCGCCGCGTAGAACCGCCATGACGTTCGCCGGACCGACGCGCTCGGGATCGAAGCGCACGAGGACGGACGCATAGGCAGGCACGATATCGAGCACCCGGTCGCCGAACCGCGCGCGCGCCAGCGCCGCCAGCGCCCACACCCGGCGCAGCGTGGCCGTGTCGATGCGGTCGCCGAACAGCGCGATCACGGCTGCATCGCCGACGGGCACGATCTGGAATTCGCTCACGTCAAGTAAACCGGCGGGCATGCGTCGAAGCGCGCCTGCCTATGCCGGCCTCGCTGCATTTCTCGCCACGCCCCAACCGCGCATCGGAGATCCGCTGGCAGGCGTGGGGTCCCGACGCCTTCGAACGCGCCGAGCGCGAGCACAAGCCGGTGCTGCTCGCGATCTCGGCGGTGTGGTGCCATTGGTGCCACGTCATGGACGAGACCTCATATTCGGACCCGGGCGTTATCGGCTTGATCAATGAAGCGTTCGTCCCGATCCGTGTGGACAACGATCAGCGCCCCGACATCAACGCGCGCTACAACATGGGCGGCTGGCCGACGACGGTGCTGCTGACGCCGGACGGCGAGATCCTGCGTGGTGGAACCTATTTGCCGCCGGAGTCCATGCGCCCGTTCCTCCAGCAGGTCTCCGATCTCTACCGCGAGCCGGCCAATCGGCTGGAGTTCGCGACGCGGATCGCAGAGATCAAGTCGAAACGCGCCGGTCGCAAGCCCCAGCCGCCCGGCTCGCTCGACCCGGACAACCCGCGCGCCACAGCCGAGGCGATCTCCGAGGCGTTCGATGACGAGTACGGAGGTTTCGGGACAGAACCGAAGTTCCCGCAGACCGACGCGCTTCACTTCCTCTTAGACGCGTGGACGCGCAGGCCAGACGGGCGCGCCCAGACCATCGTCCAGATGACGCTGCGCGCGATGGCCGGCGGCGGCATGTACGACCACGTGGAGGGCGGCTTCTTCCGCTATTCGACGACCCGGGATTTCAGCGTACCGCACTACGAGAAGATGCTCGAAGATCTTGCGGGCCTGTTGCTCGCGTGCGCTCGAGCAAGCGCGCTCTTCGGCGACGAGGGTCTCGGCCGCGTCGCCGTCGACGTGCGGCGTTACCTCGACGCGACGCTGTGGAACGCGCAGCGCCGCGGCTATGGCGGCAGTCAAGACGCAGACGAGGAGTATTACCTGCTCAACGCCGCCGGCCGTGAGCCGCTGGCGGCGCCCTACGTCGATGCGACGATCTACACCGCGTGGAACGCCCAGACCGCACATGCGCTTATCGTCGCCGGGCCGATGCTCGCTGTCGACGGCGTCGACGCAGCGAGCTGGATCGCGCGTGGCGTCGAGATCCTCGAAATGCTCTGGTCGACGCTGCTCGTCGACGGCCTGATGGCCCGCTACCACGACGGAACGGCGCACGTGCGCGGGCTGCTCGCCGACCAGGCCTGGTGTGCGTGGGCCGCGCTCGCCGCATTTTCGGCCACCGGCGACGCCACATGGCTCACGCGCGCCGCGGCCCTGCTGGAAAAGGCTGAAGCGTTGTACGACGAGAGCGCCGGTGCGTACCTCGACCGGCTGCGCGACCCCAGCGACGCGGGCCGCTTGAGCGAACCGACGTGGCCCCTGCAGGAGAATGCGCTCATCGCGCGCGCGTTGCTGCGGTGCGGCACGTTTACGGGCGCCGCTAGTCCCGCGCACAGGGCTCGACAGGTGCTCGAACGCTTCGCCGCCGGGTATCAGTCGATGGGGATCTTCGCAGCCGGTTACTCGTCGGCGGTGCTCGACGCTCTCGAGCCTCCGTGGGACGTGCGGATCGTCGGGCAAGCGAGCGACCCGGCCACGCGCGCGCTGCGCGAGCCGATGTTGCGGTGCGCGACGCCCGCGCTGTGCGTCAACACGCTCGAGCCCGAAGACCGCGAACGTCTCGCGGCGCTGGACATCGCGCCCGCGCCCGCGCCGACGGCGTCCGTCTGTCGCGAGAACGTCTGCGTCGTCCGCACCGACCGCCCCGACGAACTGCTGCGTTCCGTTTCAGCGCTCCGCTAAAAAATATTTTGCGAGACGTTTCGAGGAGACGAGGAGAACCGCAAGCGCGTGGCCGAACCTCGGCCCTTCGGCTTTCGCACGACCGTAATTTCGATACGCGTGGTTGTGTTGCCCGTTCGGCGCGCTGCCGATAAGCACTATAACCGCTCTTCACGATTCTGGAGGCAACCTTGGTGTTGCAAGAGTTGCGAGTCGACGTCGACGTCACTGATATCCGATCCGCGATCCGCGAGCGATTGCGCGAATACGATGACGGCGGACGCGAAGCACAAGCGAATCCGGAGCGCGCCGACAACGCGTGGCGCGTCGTGCAGAACCTGCTGGCCGAAGAGCTCGCCGAGCTCAACGCCGGGCTGGCGGCGGACGCAAAAATCACCGAAAAGGACAGGCTGGCGCTGCCCGACGGCAGCCAGGCCATCGACATCCTGTACCGGGACCACAAGTTCTCGATCGTCCGGCCCAAGGACAAGCGCCATCTGTCCCTGGTGGACCCCTCCGCAGGCAGCCTGCCCATCGAGAACCTCGGCAGCAAGCTGTTTGTGGCAGGCGAGCCGATCGCAGCCGGGCTGCTGCGGGCCATCAACCGGCTGGTCGAGCGGGCGACGGCCGGCGTCAACAGCAATCCGAAGAACGATCAGAAGTACATGGCGATGGAGCTGCCCGCGACAAGCGCGGCGAAGATCGAAGCGGCGCTCAATCTTGCGCGCGACAACGGCTATCGTTTCGTGGAATCGTATCGCGGGCAGAGCAAGACGCGTCGCGTCTTCTTATTCGAACGGATGGTGTGATGTAGGGTTCGATCTTCAGATCGAACCTGCGAGACGACACAAAGGGCCGATCTAAAGATCGGCCCCTACATTTATGTCGCTAGCGCGGGGTGACGTTCTTGAGGTCGGAGGGCTTGGCGGCGGCGGGATCCGCGCCGACCACGCCGCGATGCTCGTTGACGATGGCCGCCGGGCTGAACCGCACGAAGAGGTTGACCAGCAGTATTAGCAGCGCCAGATCGTCGATCGGGCCGAGCAGCGGGAGATCGCCGAGCAGGTCGGCCGGCGAGATGACGACGACTGCCGCCGCGATCGTGGCTACCTTGAGCAGTGACGGGACACGCTCATCCATGAACAACCGGGCGGCCAGCATGGCCGTCTTGGGGAATTGGACGACATAGCGCGCCGCCGAGACCAGTGATAGAGCCATCGAGAAGGTACCCTCCAAACCGAGCTATAGCCATTTCTTATACTCGCCGCACGCAGCCTTTGTTTCCCGCGGGACGCGCCCCCGAGTTGCGCTCGGGCATTACAGAGCGGTTTTGGTCGCAGGCCGGTACAGGTGGCGCAGGCTGCTGCTCCAATATCCACGCCTTGACGTCCTGACGGGGTGTGGATGAAGAAGTACGACGCGATCATCATCGGCGGCGGGCACAACGGCCTGGTGACCGCCGGCTATCTGGCGCGCGCGGGCCGCAAAGTGCTCGTGCTCGAGCGCCGCTACATCGTCGGCGGCGCCTGCGTCACCGAACAGCCGTTTCCGGGCTTCAAAGTTTCTACCGCGGCATACGTCAATAGCCTCTTCCGCCCCGAGATCATCCGTGACTTGCGGCTGCGAGATTACGGATTCGATCTCATCGAGCGCAACCCGGCGTCGTTCTCCCCGACACTGGACGGACGTTACCTCATGCTCGGCTCGGGCGTCGATTCGGACGTGCGCGAGATCGCGAAGTTCAGCGAAAAAGACGCGCGCGCGTACCCGCTCTACGAGCAGATGCTCGAACGCGTCGCCTCAGTGGTCGAGCCGACGCTCGTGCAGTCACCGCCGAACGTCGCCAAACCAGGCCTGGGTGACCTGTTCAAAATGGCGCCGCTCGGACGCAGCTTGGGCAAGCTCGGATCAGCCATGGGCGAGGCGATCGAGGTGCTCACCGGACCGGCCACGCCGATCCTCGACCGCTGGTTCGAGTCCGAACAGTTGAAAGGCACGCTGGCGACCGACGCGATCATCGGCGCGTTCGCGTCGCCGTCTATGCCCGGCACCGCGTACGTGCTTTTCCATCACGTCATGGGCGAGACGAACGGCAAACGCGGCGTTTGGGCGTACGTGCGAGGCGGCATGGGCGGGCTCACCCAAGCGCTCGCGCGGGCGGCGGCCGACCTCGGCGCGGAGATCCGCACCGAAGCGGAGGTGTCGAAGATCCTCGTGCGTGACGGCGCGGTCGAGGGCGTCGTCTTGCGCAACGGCGACGAGTTCCGAGCACGCCATGTCGCGAGCAATGCGGATTGCAACGTCACGTTCTTGCAGCTGCTCGACACGAAGCTGCTGCCCGACGATTTCGTCGCAGCGGTCAAGCGCATCGACTACGGCAGCGCGTCGCTGAAGATCAACGCGGCGGTATCGTCGTTGCCGAACTTCACCGCATGTCCAGGAACCCAGGCCGGGCCGCAGCATCACGGCACGGTGCACCTGGTGCCAAGCCAGGAGTTCATCGAACGCGCCTTCGACGATGCGAAGTACGGCTATCCTTCGAAGGAGCCGGTGGTCGAGTGCCAGTTCCCATCGTCATTGGATCCCAGCCTGGCGCCGGCCGGCAAGCACGTCATGTCGATGTTCGTGCAGTACGCGCCGTATCACCTCAAGGGAGGCACGTGGGACGACGCCACTAAGAACGCGTTTGCGGACCGCTGCTTCGACATCGTCGAGCGCTATGCGCCCGGCTTCAAGAGCTCAGTGATCGCGCGCCAGGTGCTCAGCCCGGTCGATCTCGAGCGCACGTTCAATCTGACCGGCGGCAACATATTCCAAGGATCGATGTCGTTGCACCAGCTGTTCATGTTCCGCCCCGTGCCGGGATTTGCAAGCTATCGCACGCCGATCCGAGGTTTGTATTTGTGCGGCGCGGCTGCGCATCCCGGAGGCGGGGTCATGGGTGCCGCTGGTTGGAACGCCGCGCGCGAAATGCTGCGGGCGTAATTTTTCGCGATACTCGGAGACCGTCCAACCGGGCCACGCTTGCTAGCTCACCGCCGGCCCGGCCGACGGCCTCGTGCCGCTCGAGCACGAGGACCGCGTCGTATCGCATGCTCTGAGCCTTCTTCTCACAAAACTCTCATGCCCGCCTCAAGTGCTCTTCATCGAGCGGGTCGTATACTGTCCCCATGAGTACCAGTGTTGATCAACTCACCGGCACCGGTGCAGAATTTCGCCCTGCAGGCACGCTGCTCGATCCCAACGTGGCCCTCGCGCCTTACAAAGGCCAGTGGAGCCCACGGCTCGCCGCGCATCTGCTGCGGCGTGCGGGCTTCGGGGGCTCGCCGCAAGAGATCGCCACGCTGTCGTCCGCCGGCATGCACGGCGCCGTCGACGCCTTGCTCCATTTCAGCCAAGACTCGCTGCCCACACAGCCCGACGGCGACATCAGCTACGAATTCGGACCCAACGCGGATAAGACGCAGCTGCGCCGCGCCTACTTGGCGACGACGCTCTGGTACGTCAACCGCCTGCTGCTCACGCCGAACCCGCTGCGCGAGCGCATGGTGTATTTCTGGAGCAACCACTTCACCAGCGGCATCGTGCAGGATGGCATCACGCCGCAGATGACTGTCGATCAGTACAACCTCTTCGGACGTTTCGCGCTCGGCAACTACGCGCAGCTGACGCACGAGATCTCTAAGAACGCCGCCATGTTGCTGTACCTGAACAACGCGCAGAACCGGGTGCAGCATCCCAACGAGAATTACGCGCGCGAGCTGATGGAGCTCTTCACCTTGGGCATCGGCAACTACACCGAGCAGGACGTCCGCGAGAGCGCGCGTGCGTTCACCGGCTGGACGGTGAACCGGCGTGCCGGCGACACGGTGGTGTTCATGCCGCGCTTCCACGACGACGGCTCGAAGACGTTCCTCGGCCACAGCGGCAATTTCATGGGCGACGACATCGTCGACATCATCATGGGCCAAAGCGCGACGTCGCGCTACATGGCGCACAAATTCGCGCGCAACTTCATCTATGACAATCCCGAGCCTGAGCTCATCGATGCGCTTGCCGCGCGTTTCCGCGCGAGCGGCTACGACGTCGCCGAACTCATGAGCGTGATCCTGCGCTCCGACATCTTCTACTCGGACCGCGCCTACCGCTCGCTCGTCAAGAGCCCGCTGGAACTGGTCATCGGCGCGCACAAGATGCTCGGCGCCACCCGGGTGGAGCCCGCCGCGCTCGGCGCGCTCGATCGCATGGGCCAGACGCCGATGCGCCCGCCCAACGTCGCGGGCTGGCCGGGCGGCGCGCTGTGGCTCAACACCGGCACGCTGCTGTCGCGCATCAACTACCTCAATCAGCTGGCGCTGTCGAAGGCGGCGGCACCGGCGGCTCCGGGCGGCGACATGAACATGAATACGATGATGGACAACCCCGCCGCCGCGCAGCGCATGCCCGCCAACGTCGCCGATCCGACGCAATGGATCGCCGGCGTGGCGCCGACCGACCCCGTCGCGGTGACCAATCGCGTGCTGTTCATGACGGTGCAGGGTGACGCGACGCCACAGCAGGCGCAGACCATCCTCAACTACCTCTCCACCGATGCGAGCGGCGTCAAGGCGCCGCTGTCGATGGAGAATCTCGACGAGAAGGTGCGCGGAGCGATGAGCCTTGCGCTCGCGCTGCCGAGCTACCAACTGGCCTAGGAGCACGATCGCGATGTCGAACAGACGGCAATTCTTGATCCAAAGCGTCGGCGGTTTCGCCGGCTTCCTGTCGATCGATTCGATCTTCGCGCGCGCCGCGCGGGCGGCGACGCAGGCGCCTGCCGCCGCGAACTCCGGACGCACGCTGGTCGTCGTCAATTTCCAAGGCGGCAACGACGGCCTCAACACGGTCGTGCCGTACGGCGATCCGACCTACTATCGCGTCCGCCCGACGATCAACATCCCGCAGGACCAGGTGGTGAAGCTCGACAGCATGCTGGGCCTGAACCCGCAGCTCGCCGCGCTCAAGCCGCTGTTCGACCAGCAGCGTCTCGCCGTGCTTCAAGGCGTGCACTATCCGAATCCGAATCTCTCGCACTTCCGCTCGACCGAGATCTGGCAGACCGCCGCACCGGAGAAATACCTGGACACCGGTTGGGCCGGGCGCTACCTCGACGTCGAGGGCAAGGGCGCGGCGCCAAATCTGTTCGCCGGCGTCGCGGTCGGGCCGGTGCTGCCGAAGATGATGGTCGCCGAGCGCACCGACGTCCCCACCATCAGCGACCTGCGCGGCTTCAAGTTCAACGGCGCGCGCGACGAGCAAGCGCAAGCCGATCGGATCCTCGGCGGCGACGGCGTCAAGTATCCTTTCCAGAGCCCGTATCTGCAGCTCGTGCAGGACGTCGAGACGCACGCGCACGCTGCGTCCAACCAGCTGCCGCACCTCGTCGACGGCTACAAGGCGGCGGCCGAGTATCCGAAGACCCCGTTCGCGCAAGGCCTCAATCTGATCGCCGGCGTCGTCAACGCCAACGTCGGGACCAAGGTCTTCTACATCAGCCTCGGCTCGTTCGACACGCACGTCGGGCAGCGCGCGCAGCAAGACCGCCTGCTCGAGCAGTTCGCCTCCGGCATGGCCGCCTTCTATCAGGACCTCGCCGCGCACGGCAATGACGGCAAGGTGCTCGCCATGACGTTCTCCGAGTTCGGGCGCCGCGTCGGCGAGAACGCCAACCGCGGCACCGACCACGGCACAGCCGCGCCGATGTTCCTCATCGGCGGCAACGCCAAGGGCGGCATCTACGGCGACCATCCGAGCCTCACCGATCTCGACTACGGCAACCTCAAGTGGCACACCGACTTCCGTTCGGTGTACGCGACGGTGCTCGAGCGCTGGCTGGGCATCGGCTCCGCCCCGATCCTCGGCTCGCAGTTCGACACGCTTACGGTGGTGTAGGGGTCGACCTTTAGGTCGACCCACAAGGAGACCAAACATGGAGCGCAAGCGATTCTTAGCGGCAGCCGCGATGGCGAGCGCCGCGTTTGCAGCGGTGGGCGTCGCAGCGAACGGCGACAGCGCCAGCACAGGTAATTCCGGCAGCAGCGCGTGCCAACCGGGCGCATCGTTGCCGCGTCCGTCGGGCAGTCCGCATCCGCACACGGCGCGCACTCCGGTGTCGGAAGTGGAGTCAGCGGAACGGCACGTCGAGCGGGTCGTCCAGATGTTGCAGCGCGACCCGAACGACTACGGCGGCCACAAGGCGCCCGCCATCGCGGCTCTGCTCCAGGCAAGCGGCGAGCTCCAGCAAGCGGTCGCGTACAACACCGAGCATCCGACCGCGGCGGCCACGCCGTAGATGGTCGAATAAATTCGACCGCTCCATAACTAAGGGCTGTAGGTCACCCGGTACACATAACCGTTCAGGTCGTCGCTGATGTAGAGCGAGCCGTCTGCCGCGACAGCCAGTCCCACCGGCCGACCGCTGACGTTGGAGTTCGCCAACCAGCCGGTGATGAAATCTGCATAGCTCACCGGCTGCCCGTTTTGGAAGGTCACGAAGACCACTTTGTAGCCCGTCTTCACGTCGCGATCCCACGAGCCGTGGAACGCGACGAACGCTCCACCGCGGTATGGCAACGGGAACATAGTCGCGTCGTAGAACGTGATGCCGAGCGGCGCCGAGTGCGCTTGGAGCGGCAACGTGGTCTTGACCTGGCCCGCACAGTTCGGGTTCGGCACCGGTGAGTCGGGGCTGGGCTGACGAGCGCCTGTGAGATCGGGATAGCATGACGGCCAGCCATAATCGCCATTGGCGACCACCATGTCGAACTCGTCCGGCGGCAGATCCTGATGGTTCGGCGTCAAGTTGTCGCGCTGGTTCACGACCATCCACAACTGGCCGGAATGGTCGAACGCGAGGCCGCTGCCGTTACGCACCCCGGACGCATAGATCTGCGGCTTGGTGCCATCGACGTTCACGTGCATGATGGTCGCCAATTTGGGGTCCGATTCGGCGCAGAGGTTGCAGTCCGAACCCGACGATTCGAAGACGGTGCTATCCGGCGCGATCGCGAGCGAGCGGTTGTTGTGAACCCCGTTGCGCGTGAGGTCGGTGTACAGCGGCTGCACGGTGGTCCCCGTTGGATAATTGCGGATGACGGAGAACCCGGTCCAGGTCGCGATGTAGAGGTCACTGCCCTTGAACGCCAAGCCGTGCGGTCGCTCGAGATTGGATGCGACTACGTGCGGCGCCGCGGATACGGACTGGCCCGGCGCGATCGCAACGACCTGGCCGTTGTTCGTCTCGGACACCAGCAAGTCGCCATTGGGCGCGACGGCCATGAAGCGAGCGCCAGAGACGTTCGTCGAGACCATGCTGACGCGGAAGCCCGTCGGAACGGTGAGCGCCATCGGCGGGGTGGGTCCCGGCGTGGGGGTCGCGCCGAACGGCGTCGGCGTCGCCCCCATCCCCGTCGGGGCCAAGGACGAGGACGCGCACGCAGCCAGCGCCGCGGCGAAGACCGCCGCCGCCGCGGCGATCGTCATCGCGACCGTTTTCTGGGCCACCGCGCGGGGTCTCGAACTTCTCATCATCGATTCACGGACGATTCATAAGCGTCTTAGCGCCGGCTCATGTTCGGGGGAACCATGTCCGCTATGCTCATTGCAGTCGGATCTTCCTCCGAGCGTTCCGTCGCTCGACTTCACCAAGAAAGGGTTCTTCATATCATGCGTACGCGCACTCTCTCCATCTTCGCAGTGATCGCCGCCATCACCCTCGCCGGGTGCGCAGGCGGCGGCAGCGCGAGTCCGTTCAACAATCCGTCTGCACCGGGTTCCGGCTCGCAGATGACGGCGCAGGAAGCCGCTCAGACCGGCGCCAGCACGGCGCTGTCCGAGATCGAGAACCATAACCTCGACAGCTCGCTCTTCTCAGGTTCGGTCGGCACGGTGCTCTCGAGCTCGCGATTGCCGATGTCGGTCGGATCGAAGACGACCGGGACGTGCAACAACGGCGTCATCAAGACGGTGACCGTCGTGAGCCCGACCGAGACGATCTACGACGTCCAGAGTTTCTACGACCTCGGCTGCACGCAGATCCGCCGCGACTCGTCCTCTGACGTGCAACAGCCCAACGCCTCGACTGAGAACATCGTCCGCACGATCAAGAACTACAATGCGGCCGGCCTGCTCATGTCGACGCGCACCACCAACTACTCGGTCACCGGCGCGCCTGGGAACTTCTCGGCCGTCGTGACCAGCGCGCTGCTCATCGGCACGTCTCCGACTCCCGAAGAGCAGGGCGGCCACCAGCTCACCGTCGCGCCACAGAACGCCAACGTCTGGACGATCGCCGGCAACGGCGCCCGCATCGAAAACGTCGCCGTGCCTAGCATCAACGAGTCCTTCGGCAGCGATTCCGTGCTCCAGAACGTCACCGCGACGACCGACGTCTCCGGCGACGTGACCTTCGCAGGCACGCGCAACCGGACGTACTTCAAAGGTGCGCTCGGCAGCCTGAGCATCCCGGCGAGCCCGCCGTTCTCGGTCTCGGGCGGCACGAACCTCGGCACGGGTTCGCTCACCGGCTCGGTGCAGTTCGACTCGAACGATCAGCTGCTCAGCGTCGCGCTCAACGGCACGTTCGCGAACGGCAACACCGTCGTCGTGACGAGCTCCGGCACAGGACCCTCGATCTCGATCAACGGTGTCATCTCCAACCCGTCGGGCACGCAGCTGGCGACCTTCTCGGTCGACCGCTTCGGCAACGGCTTGATCACCTACGCGAACGGCGCGCAGGCGGTCATCCTCGACTGGCACGTGGTCAAGTAAGACACCATACACAAGCGGTGGAATGAATTCGACCGCTCCATACCGGGAAAAGCGAAAGGGACGGGCTTGAGGGCCCGTCCCTTTCTTCTCGCGGGGGATCTTCTATTCGGCTTCGGTGCGCCGTTCGGGCTCCGCGGTCGCGCGCATCGGGTTGTTCGAGCAGCGCCGGCACGCATAGGTCGCGATGGTGCGGAAGGCAGCCTTGTTCACTTCACGCCGCGCGGTGAGCCGGAAGCGCGTATACGCCTCATCGAAGGCGCTCTCCGCGCCGTTCCCGGCGAACAGGTCCATGGTGAAGTGCTCGCAGCAGGCCGCGCACATCGAATCGGTCTTGAACAGCGGGCAGCGCATGCATCCTTCACCGTGATCACCGAAATGATTCCACGCCTCGGGGCTCGGGGGAATAGGCCCTTCCAGCAGGCCTGTAAGCAGCTCGTTGACGTTCGTCATGATGCCCGTATGACTAGCCCAACGGTAAATTTGTGTCGGCCTCGAAGCCGTTCTCATGGACGAACAGGTGTTCACCGTGGGCCAGCTCGCCGGGCCGGGGACCTACCGCTGCGAGGCGTGCGGCCGCGAGACGGCCGAGTACGCCCTCTCCTTCGAGATCGAGCCGTGCCCGTGCGGCGGGACCCTTTTCCGCCGGGTTGATTGATAGACCAAGCACCCCGGTCTGAAACGCCGAACTCGGTCGAATAAATTCGACCGCTGCAGGCTACCTGCGCTTGCCGTCCTTGAAGAGCCATGGCATGTCGGCTTCGCACGAATAGCCGCGCCAGCCGGCGAGCTTCACGCCGCCGAACTTGCCGAGGATGCGCACGCCGGCCGTCGCTTTGGCTTTGCCAAAACCGGGCAGGGCGAGCAAACGTTCGTAGACTTCGTCCGCGCGTCGCGCGCCTTGCCAAAGCCTGGCGCCCTTGCCGCCGTAGTCTTCGACGATCGCTGCGCAGACCGCCCGCACCCGCTTGGCCATCATGCCCGGATACCGATGCAGCGCGGGCTTCTCGCGGAAGATCTTGTCCAGTTTCCCCGGCGAGAGGGCCGCGATCTTGGCCGCGTCGAGCGTGCCGAGTCGGCGGCGCAACTCGTACGGCCCGATCATCGCCTTCTCCGTGCGCACCTGCTGCTCGAGACATAGCCCGATGAGCAGCGCCGTGCCGTCGCGCGCGAGCAGGGCGTTGGCCGCGGCGTTCGGCGTGAAAGGGTACGAGGATTTCGCCATACGGCGGCGCACTTTGTCCGCCATGAGGAGTTCTCCCGCACGCGTTTTCGCGCGCGCGCTGGCATGCTTGCTGGCGGCGCTCTGCATCAGCGTACTCGTTTCGCCGGCGCGAGCCGCTTCGGGCAGCGCCTCTTTCGCCCAACTCGTCGCGCAATATCTCAGCGAGTCCGAAGCGCGCGATCCTCTGTTCGCGGGGAGCATCGGCGTCCACACGTATGACGACAAACTGCCTGATCTGTCGCCGTCTGGCGTTGAGGACTCGTACCGCTGGGAGCGCGGGTGGCGCGCACGCTTCGCCGTGCTGAGCCCCGAAGTCCTGAGTCCGGGCGAGCGCGCCGACCGCCAGGCGCTGCTCGACAGCATGGATGCGGACCTGCTCGAGTCGACGACCGTGCGCCCCTACAACACCGATCCCGGGATCTACACCGGCGCGATCGGGGACGCGGTGTTTCAGCTCACCGGCCGTGATTTTGCACCGCTTGATCAGCGCTTGGGCTATGTCGTCAAGCGCCTGCCCGGGATCCCCGATCTCGTCCGCGCGGCTGAGGCCGCGTTGACCCATCCGACGCCTGCCGCCGCCGCGCTTGCGATTCAGCAGAATCAGGGCAACATCGATCTGTACGAGCACGACCTCGTCGAGCTAGCCAAGAGCGCCTCGCCGAAGACCCGCGCCGCGATGGAGGCGGCCCTGCCCGCGGCGGTCGCCAGCCTCAAAGACCTGCAGGCGTTCCTCGCCGGGCCGATCCGGGCGCAGGCGAACGGCAATCCCCGAGTCGGCGCGCAGGTCTTCGACGCCGAACTGCGCCTCGTCGACGGCACGGATACGCCTCGCGCCGTCATCGTCGCGCGCGCGAAAGCGGATTTCGCCGCGACACGCAAGCGCATGCTCGCGCTCGCGCTGCCGCTCGATCGCAAGTTCTTCCCGCAGCGCGCGCACGCGGAAACCGGCGGCGCGCTCATCAACGCCGTCGTGGGCGAGGTCCTCGATAAGCTAGCGGACTCGCACCCCCAGGCGGACCAGGTCTTCGCCGCTGCCAGCTCCGATCTCACGGGCATCGAGGCGTTCTTGACTGCCGATCGTGTGGTCGTGCTGCCGAGGCCGAGCACGCTGCATGTCATGCCCACACCCGAGTACCAGGCCGGCATCGCCGGCGCCGGCCTGGAGTCGCCCGGACCCTTCTCGCCGCTTGAGAACTCGTACTATTTCATCGACAGCATCCCGGCATCGTGGTCCGCCGAACGCGTGCGCTCCTATCTGCGCGAGCATAACGACTACGAGATGCGCATCCTGTCGATCCATGAGGCCATACCCGGCCACTACGTGCAGTTCCGCTACAACGCGCTGACGCCGTCGATCGTGCGGCGCGTATGGGGCAACGGCTCGTTCATCGAAGGCTGGGCGGTGTACGGCGAAGGCATGATGCTCGACGCCGGCTACGGCGGCGGCGATCCGGCGCTGCGCCTCTTCCAGCTCAAGTGGCGACTGCGCGAGTACGCCAACGCGATCATCGACGCCGAATTCCATACGGGCAGCCTGACCGAGCAGCAGCTCTTCGATCTCTTAGAGCACGGTGCGTTCCAAGAGCACGCCGAGGCGCTCACGAAGTGGAACCGCCTGCAGCTCTCGCATGACCAATTGTCGAGCTACTTCGTCGGACTTGACGCCATCCTCGAGGCGCAGCGCGGCGCTTCCCTCTCGGTGAGCGCGTTCAACCGCAAGCTGCTCGAGATGGGTTCGGTCGAACCGCGCTTCATCGCACCGCTCCTCACGACCGCGCCCTAGGCAATCTCGGAGGTTCCCATGATCGCAATTCTATTGAGCGTTCTCGTGCTTGCGGCGACCGCAGCGTCGCCCACTCCGGTCGGCGCGGTGCAGACGGCGGTGCCTGCGCCGCCGGCGATCCTTCGCCAAGTCACCTACAAGGTCTCGACCGCCATCAAGAACTATAGCGCCGGCGAGCACTACGAGGGCTTCAGCTCGCAGTCGACGCTGTCGAACGACCAGGGCACGGTCACGGTGGCGATAACCGGCGTCCAGAACAACGCGCTCGGCATGGACGTGACCGAATTGATGAACAAGACGGGCCATCCCAGCACGTTCACCGGCTACGTGACGCCGGACGGCGGGGTCGGCTTCGGCAACGACACGATCACCGACACGACGCGCACGATGCTCCAGTTCTTCGGCACGAAGTTCATCCCGCCGGACAAAGTCGACGTCGGTGCCACGTGGAGCGTCACCTACAACCAGAACGGCGTCGAGATGCAAAGCGACTACAAGGTGACCAAGGTGGACGGGACGCTGGTGACCATCTCGGTCAAGCAGACCCTCAAGATGTCGGCGCAGGCCTCGACGATCACCACCGAGGGTAGCGTCACGCTCAAGCCGTCGCTGCTCGTGCCGATGAGCGGCGATATCCACAAGATCGTGCGGCGCGTGTCGGTGTCGGGCGACAACAGGGTCGACATCACCGAGCATTTCGAGCGCGTCTCCGACTCGCGCGACACGTCGCCCTGAAGGCCCTCTCACCGCGCGTCCTCGCCAACGTCGACTTCATCGCGCTGTGCTGGATCTGGGGCAGCACGTGGCTTGCGATCAAGATCGGCGCGGCTCTCGTGCCGCCTGCGACCGGCGTGGCGATCCGCTTCCTCATCGCGGGCACGCTGCTGCTCGGCATCGCCGTCGCGACGCGCCGCGTGTGGCCTTCGGACACCGCGTTCCGAGTGCTGGTCGTCGTCCAAGGCGTCAGCCTCGCCACGAACTACTACCTCATCTACTGGGCAGAACAGACCGTGTCGAGCGGGCTCACCGCGGTGCTGTTCGCCAGCTTTCCCATCTTCACCGGCGCGGTCGCGGCGCTCGTCTATCGCATGGAGCGCTTCAGCGTTTTCACGCTGGCGGCGTTGGCGCTCGGTATGGCCGGGCTGTGCGTCATCTTCTGGTCGGAGGTGGTGCTTGCGAGCCGCACGCCGTGGCAAGGGATGGCCGCGGTCGTGTTCTCCGCCTTCATCGCCTCGCTCGGCACGACGTCCCTCAAGCGCTTCGGCTCTCATGTGCCGGCCCTGCTCATGGCAGCGCCGAGCCAGCTGCTGTGCGGGGTCTTGCTGACGGCGGTCGCGCTGCTCTTCGAACGCGGCCGGCCGGTGAGCTTCACGCCGACCGCCGTCGCGTCCATCGCGTATCTCACCATCTTCGGCACGGCGATCGCGTTCGTGGCGTATTACCAGTTGCTGCGGCTCATCCCCGCGACGCGCGCAGCGCTCTTCAACTACGTCACGCCCGTCGTGGCGGTGTGTCTCGGTGCGATCTTCCTCCACGAGGCGCTTGGCGCACGAACGCTGCTGGGGGCGGCGATGGTCTTCGCGAGCATCTGGCTCATGCACGTCAAGGTCCCGGGCGCCCCGCTCGAAGAAGCAGCGCTGTCATGACGACCGGCGGACGCATCGAGATCCTGCACCACGATTCGAAGGTCTTACGCGGCAACGCGCTCGGCGACCGGGCGCAGCGTGAGGTGTATTGCTACCTCCCTGCGGGCTACGACGGCGACGCCGCGACGTACCCGGTCATCTATTTCCTCTCCGGTTTCACCGGCACGGGTCGCATGCTGCTCAACTTCGATCCGTTCAGCGCGCCGCTCGACGCGCGGCTGGACCGTCTCATCGCTTCGGGCGCGATGCCGCCGGTCATCTGCGTCCTCCCCGACTGCTTCACGCGCCTGGGCGGCAGCCAGTACTGCAACTCCGGCGCGACCGGCCGCTACGAGGACTATCTGATCGACGAGATCGTGCCGTTCGTCGACGCGACGCTGCGCACCAAGGCGAGCCGCGATCATCGCGGGGTCATCGGTAAATCGAGCGGCGGTTATGGGGCGTTGCGCCTGGGGATGCGCCACGCCGACGTGTTCGGCGCGCTCGGCTCCCACGCAGGCGACGCCTATTTCGCCTTCTGCTATCTGCCCGATTTCCCGAAACTGGTGATGGGCTTGGAGAGGCATGGCGGCCTCGAGGGCTTCACGCGCTGGTTCGAGGCATTGCCGAAGAAGACGCACGAGGCGCTCGAAGTGCTCAATATGATCGCCATGGCCGCCTGCTACTCGCCCAATCCGAAAGCGCCGATGGGCATCGACTTGCCGGTCTTTCTGCCGGGCGGGGAGATACGCACCGACGTCTGGGATCGCTGGGTCGAGAACGATCCGGTGCACATGGCGAGCCGGCACGCGGAGGCGCTGAAGTCGCTGCGCTGCATCTTCATCGACGCGGGCGTGCGTGACGAGTTCAACCTGCAGCTCGGCGCGCGCATCCTCTGCTCGCGCTTTGACGCGCTCGGCGTGAAGTACGTCCACGAGGAGTTCGAGGACGGCCACATGGGCATCGTCTATCGCTACGAGCGCTCGTTCGCGCTGCTGGCGGCGGCGCTAGCCTAGCGGCCGGGGCGTCGCGGTCGCGGACGGCGCCTGGTCGAATGAGTCGAAGATCTTCTCGAAGTGCACGGCGGTGACGATGGCATCTTCGGTGTCCATGGTCTTACGCATGCTGGATTCGTCGAAGTCGCCCTTCAGCGGCACCAGGAGCTCGCGGTCGTAGAGGAGGTGGCCTTTCATCGTGATGTCCGTGCCTTGTGCCGCATTGATCTTCACCTCTTGCAGCTCGTTGAGCCAGAACGCTGCGCCTTCAGGCTTGCCGACCGTGTAGCTCGTCGTGATCGTCACTTGCGGAGTCTTGAGGACGTCGTTCCACACGGCGCCCGGTGCGAACGTCGTATTGGCCCCGAAGCGACGCGCGAAGAAGGGAAGCAGATAGCGAGGGATCGGGCTGTGACCCTGGTTCGAGAGCGCTATGAGACCTGCTGGATCGACAGTCGCTTTCGCGACGTAGGCCGCGCCGCCGAAGTTCTCCGTTATCTGCATATAGAGCACGTCGTCGCGTTGCCCGAGCACGTCGACAGAGATCGTCCCATGGTCCCAGTTCGTCATGTCGCTCTCGGAAGGCACCGGCCCGGAGGCGCTCGGTATCCCATTGTCACCAGTCGCCACTTTGCCGCCGTAGGTCTCGGTCGCGAGCTGGCGCCGCCGGATGTAGGAGACCTTGAACTCGACGTGGCGCATCGGCGTTTGAGCCCCTGCCGGCGTCGCCGATGCCTGCGGCGTCGGCGACGCGCTCAGTGCGAGCACGGCGATCATCGTGAGGAGCACAGGTGGACCCCAGCTATCTCGCTGCGGGCGTCGGGGACGCAGCCGCCGCCGGGTCGAACGAATCCACCGTTCTTTCGAAACGCACCTTCGTCGTTATCTTGTCCTCGCTGTCCATGGTCTTGCGATCGCCGTCTTCCTCGAAGTCGCCTCGTAGCGGCACGAGAAGATCGTGGTTGTAGAGGATGCGGCCTTTCGTCGTCAGATCCATGCCCTGTGCGGCGTTGACCTTCACCAGCTGCACCTCGTTGAGCCAGAAGGCCGCGCCGTCGGATTTCTCGACCGTATATTTCGTCGTGACGGTCACTTGGGGCGTCTTGAAGTCGTCGTTCCATGCAGCGCCTGGCGCGAACGTGGCGGTGGACCCGAAGCTGCGGGCGAAGAACGGCAGCAGATAGCGGGTGATGGGGCTATAAAACTGGCTCGAGAACGCGAGCAGGCCTGTTGGATCAACGGTGGCGTTCACCACGAACGGCGCACCGAGTTTGTGAAGGTTCTCCGTGATCCGCAGGTAGAGCACGCTGTCGCGCAGTCCTAGAACGTCGACCGAAACCGTGCCCTCATCGGAGTCGTTGAAGTCGTTTTGGGAAGGCGTTCCTCCAGAAGCGTTTCCCCCACGATCCGCGCCGGCTACATTGCCGCCATACGTGCCGATGGCGAGTTGACGTTGCCTTGCGAATGAGGCCTTGAACTCGACGTGCCGCAGCGGCGCGGGGGTCGCCGGTGGTGCCGTCGCGGACGACGGGGTCGGCGAAGCGCTCAACGCGAGCACGGCTATCATGGTGAACAGCATAGGCGGACCTCCTACAGTCAGCTCGCCCCTGGTGTCTCGCCGCTGCGCGCCTTCAGGAGCGCGAGCTCCTTGATCGCGTAATCCAGGGCTTCGTCGATGGCACGCCGGGCCTCCTCGGACTGCAGATGGTTTTTCGCATGTTCCGCGAGCGTCTGCAGCAGGTCCGGCGACAATTGCTCGAACGTCTCAAGCGCGCGCTGGGGAAGCGCGCTTTGCGCAGCCGCCTGCCAAACGGCCACCGCGTTCGCGGTTTCGGCGCCGTACTTCTGGGCGAAATCGTCGCCGAGCAATCGCGCTTCGACCTGGTTCACCACGTAATGGATCGGATCGAACTTGTCGCCGGGTTGCACCAGCATGTCCCTCCGTGTGCGGCTACGTTCCGTAGTGCCCGAACGAAGTTCGGGTGACCTGCTTGGGCGCTACAAGGAACGCTGGTGGGACGGCCCGTAATCCGGCCAGCATGATCGATCACCGGCGCATGACCGATTTCGTCCTCGAACTCCTGCGCATCGACAGCCACTCTAAAGAAGAATCAGCCGTCGCGCAGCGCTTGATCGACGCGCTGCGAGAGATCGGCGCGGACGTGCATGTCGACGACGCCGGCAGCCGCGTCGGCGGCGACACGGGCAACGTGGTCGGTCGACTGCCGGGCACAAGACCAGGCGTCGCGCCGCTGCTGCTCAGCTCGCACATGGACACCGTGACGCCGGGCAAGGGCGTCAAGCCGGTGCTCGAGGCCGATCGCATCCGCTCTGACGGCACCACCATCCTCGGCGGCGACGACAAGAGCGGGCTCGCGATCATCGTCGAGGCGCTCCGTGTGCTCACGGCGAGCGGCGCGCCGCGCGGCGATATCGAGATCGCGTTCACCATCTGCGAAGAGGTCGGCCTACTAGGCGCCAAAGCGCTGGACTATGGCGCGCTGACGTCGCGCGAAGCGCTCGTCCTGGATTCGGATTCGGCGGCGCACATGACGACCAAGGCGCCGTCGTCGCAGCACTTCGAGTACGTCGTTCACGGGCTGGAGTCGCACGCCGGCGTCGCGCCGGAAGCGGGCATCTCCGCGGTGCGCGTCGCGGCTGAGGCGATCGCCGCGATGCCGCTCGGCCGCGTCGACGACGAGACGACGAGCAACCTCGTCATCGTCGAGGGCGGCCTCGCCACCAACGTCGTGCCGAACCGCGTCGTCATCCGCGGCGAAGCGCGTTCACACGATGATCGCAAGCTCGCCGCCGTCACCGCATCGATCAGCCGCTGCCTGCAGGACGCCGCGTCGCGCGCCGCGGTGACGGTGGAAGGCGTCACGACGCGCGCGTGGATCGAAGAACGCTCGGTGCTCGAGTACGAGCGCTCGAACGTCGCCGACGACGCGCCGATCGTGGCGCTCCTCAAGCAGGCCGCCGGCGAACTCGGCCGTCCGATGGCGACCAGGACCGCGGGCGGCGGATCGGACGCCAATGTCTTCAACGCCAAAGGCATCTCCGCGGTGGTGCTCGGGACCGGCATGCGCGACATCCATACCGTCAAAGAATGGCTCGACCTGGCGGACTTCTACGCGGCCGCCGAGATCGTGCTGCGCGCGCTCACCGTACGAGCCGCCTGACCGGTGAGCAGCCGTCGCTTCAGCTCGTGGGCCGGGTCCGACACGCCGGCGGTCTTCGGGCTGCTCGTCATCATGTCGGTCTTCTTCGTGGTCGGGTTCTTCGGGTTGTCCGAGGATCTCGTCACGTGGCTGGCATGGCCGATCAGCCCGCAGTGGTTGGCGCATCTCCGATTTTGGCAGATGCTCTCGTATCCGCTCGTCCACGTGTCGTTCTGGAACCTGATCTTCGACGGCATGCTCATCTTCTTCTTCGGCAGCCCGCTCGAGCGCGCGTGGGGCACGGCGCGCTTTCTCTCCTTCTTCTTCCTCACCGGGATCGTGGCGGGATTCACGATCCTCGCGCTGACGTTTCTCTTCCCGGGCTTTCCGGGTGCGTACTTCATAGGCTCGAGCGGCCACTTCGTCGGCCTGGGCATCGCCTTCGGCGCGCTCAATCCATATGCGCGCGTGTACCTGTACATGGTGTTGCCCATCGAAGCGCGCTGGCTCGGGCTCATCAGCGTCGCGCTCGAACTGTTCCTCAACTCGGGCAGCTACGGCAGCATACCCGGCGCCCTCGTCGCGATCGCGGTGAGCGGGCTGTTCGCATGGTTCTTCACGACCGGCGTGCACTTCGGTCCGCGCGGCGGCGGAGGGCCGGGCATCAAGGACCGTTTCGAGCGCTGGCGCCAGCGTCAGCGCATGCGCGCCTGGCAGCGCAAGGTGTCGAAGATCGACAAACCCGAGGATCTGTTCAAGTAGCGCTCGGGGGTACGTCCTCCGATACCGGCGCCACTCTGCCCGTGCGGACGATCTCTTCGAGCACCGCGCGATCAAGCATGAGCACCCGGCCGCGGCGTAGCTGGATGGCGCCCATCTGCTCCAGGTGCGACAGCGCCCGGCTGCCCATGTCGCGTACCGTGCCGACGCGCGCGGCAAGATCGGATTGCGTGATGCGCTCGACGCCGCCGATGCCTTTGCCCATGCCGCTGTCGGGCGACGCGTAGTCGAGCAGCACGCGCGCGATGCGCGTCAGGACGCGGCCGAAGGCGAGATTGCCCGCGGCGCCCGCCAGCCGGCGCTGGCGCTGCGCGAAGAAACGCGCGCAGCCGAGCGAGACATCGGGGCTGCGCTGGATGAGCTGGCGCATGAACGCCGCCGGGATCTCGATGATGTCGACGTCGCCCCGCGCGATCACCGTCACGTCCGCCGCGCCCTCATCGAAGACCGGCGCCTCGTTGAACATGCTATACGCCGAGACGTCATAGAGGACGATCTCGCGATCCTCGTCCGTCGCCCGGGTGACCTCGACGACGCCGCGGCGCACCAAGCCGAGCTCGTTCCAATTCGTGCCCTCGGCGACGATCACCATGCGGTCGTGATACGTGCGCTCCTTGGAGACGCGATCGATCTCGCGCAGCACGTCGAGGGGCGCCGTGCGGAACATCGTGCAACGGCGGAAGAACGAGACGCGCGGCGCTTCGCTTGTGAGCGCGGGCTCCGGCAGCCGGGTGACGCGGATGATCCAGCGCCCATCGCCGGCGTTGCGGACGTCCCACAGCGCGATGCCGTCGCGCTCGGCCTCGAGCGAGGCGCGCAGCGCCTTCGGCTCGTGGTCGTTGGTGAACTCGACGATCTGGTTCGCCGACAGGAGATCGAAGGCGGCGACCATGCGGTCGTGGCGTTCCCATGTGGGGAATTGACGCAGGTCTATGCGTTCGACCGGCTCGGGCTGCATCGCGCTGCTCATGATTGTCGGGCGACGCTTCGCAGAAAGAGGTCCTGTTTCCCCGCTACCAGCGATACGCCGCGATCGCCGCCCATTGGCCCGGCGTCGTCCCCTGCCACGCGAAGAACATCTCGCCGATGGCGCCCGCCGACTTGGCCGCGCCCAAGCACCAATCGAGCTCGTCGGGCGACGGCGCGCCGGTCCGCCCGAGATCGGCGCTCTGGCCGGCGACGTTGACGGGTACGTCGCGGCCGGCGAGCGTCTGTGTGAGCGCGACGACATCCGCGCAATTGTCGCTCACCGCGCTGCGCGCGTACTCGTGCGCCCTGCGATAGTGGTGCCAGTACTCCATCGGCTGCATCGCGCTCGCGTAGCGCGCGATCCGCGAATACGGATAGTCGTCGTTGGTGAAGTGCGTGAGCCGCGGCGAGATGACAGTGGCGACCACGAGGTAGTCCGGACCGACCGCGTCGCGCGTCATCGCCATGTAGTCGGCCATGCGTTCGCGCGCGACCGCGCCGTAGCCCATATAGTTCGTGCCGGGCTCCAGATCCAACGCGAGGCCCGCGAAGCCGTTCCCCGCGGCGCTGCGATAGCGCGCCATGCGGATCGACTCGGCGACGTCTTCGGCGCTGTTGCGCCGCGGCACCGACCACGCGACCAGACGGATGTCCGCGTCCGCGGCCGCATCGACGAGTTGATCGAGCCATGCGCGCGCCTGCGGGCTGGCCGCTTCGAAGAAGGTGCCGCGCGACAGACGCAGTTCGATCTCCGACACGCCCGCTTTGCGCGCTTGCGCGATGACGGTGTCCGGATCGAATCGCTCGTACGAGTTCGGGTCGCTCGTATCCGGCGAGAAGAACAAGAACATGCCCTTGCCGGCGATCGCGTCGAGGCTCGTCTGCGCCATCTCCGCCGGCGTCGTCACCGGCGCGCTCGCGGCGCTCAGCGATGCGCTCGGCAGTTCGGCGACGATCGAGTAGCGGTAGGCGACGCCGGGCTCGACATGCGCGTCGCGCCACGCGCTGCCCGCCGGCGACACGCTGGCGACGAACTCACCGGGCGAGGAAGCGCCCGCGCTGCGGTAGACCTTGTATTGCCGCACGCCCGCCGATGCGCGCAGCGGCGTCCAACCGACAGCCACGAGGTGCGGGCCGACCGCCTGCGCGACGCTCGCGAACGAACCCGGCGAACTTGGCGGCGCGGCTAGCGTGAGCTGCGCGTCGCGCGCGGGGCCGATCGCGTCGGCGACGACGGTGATGGGCGCGCCGCCGCGCGTCGTGATCGTGATCGCCGGCGCTTGGTTCACCCACGGCTCGATCTCGAGCGAATCCGCGTCGCTGACGGAGAACCGCACGTCCGCGTGCGGGTCGTGCTGTTGCACACCGGCGCTGTCGGCGGTCGACGCAACGACGTCGGTCTGCCACGTGCCGTCAGCGGTGAGCCGCCACGGCTGCGCCGTTATCGTGAAGCCCTGATGGTCCATGGAGCGGTCGAATTTATTCGACCGTTGCGGTGCCCGAGCGAGGCCCGGGTGCTTCGGCGCCTGCGGTGCCCGAGCGACTCTTCGCGGTGGGGCGACTGCCTGAACGGTGCGCTGTAGTGCCCGAGCGGAGTTCGGGGTCTTCTCGTGCAGTGCCCGAGCGAAGCTCGGGCTGATCCGGCTCCCGCTCACGCGCGGCGACCCGCTGATGCGCGCCGCGAGCTCCGGCTGCGGCGGATTCGGACCGGCCATCAACAAGATGACGGCGAACAAGAGCGAGCCTGCGGTTCCCGCCATGACCGCGCCGGCCCCGACCCGTGCCAACGCACCGGCTGCGCGCGGCGCCGGAGCAGCCGCGATCTCGCCGAGATACTCGCGCCGCCGGCGTTCGACCGTTGGGAATTCCGTGCGACGACCGCGGACCGGTGTGACGCGATAGCGTCGCTTCGATGCTGCGCTCACGGGTGGAGCGAGTTGGCCAGCCGCCGGGCGGCTCCTGGTCGGTCCGCGCCACCGTGCGCCCGGACACGGTCGAGTAAACTCGACCGCTCCATACGAGATGAACCCGGGGGTACAAGCGTTCTAGAGATGGAAAATAGGAGGCCCGTGAACGCACGCTCGGTCTGGGCCCGCTTGGCGGCCCCGCTTCTTCTCGCCTCGATAATCACCGCGCTCGGCACCGCCGGCACGCCGTCGGCTGCGCCTGCCTCGTCACAGGTCGACGCAGCGCCCTCGCCGGCCGGCCTGGCCTCAAGCGTCGAAGGGGTGGTCGATCTCGTCATCAAGCGCAATCCGTCGCTGCGTTCCTACAGCGCGAGCGCGCACCTCGATTTGCAACAAGTGAACTTCCCATACTTGCACCCGGTGCTCGACGGCCACGAGTATGTCTCGGCGCCTGGCTACACGGTCTTCGACTATCCGCACACACCGTTCTACCTCAAAGGCATCACCAAGGTGCAGGGCGCTTTCGGCAACGCAGATCGCTGGCTGCACTGCTACGACATCAGCATGACGCAGGCGCCTGGAGCGTACCGGCTCCATATGGTGCCGAAGATCAACGGCGAGATCAGCGCGGTCGACGTGCTGCTCGGCCGCGATGGCGCGATCGATCAGGTCAAGTGGTCGTATCACGAGAATCCGAACGACGGACTCACGTTGACCCAGACCTATGCGGTCATCGACGGCTACAGCGTCGTGACCCAGCAGGCATCAGACGTGAGCCTGCATCACATCCGCGCGAAGGGGACGCAGACATTCAGCGGCTTCGCCTTCAACGTCCCCGTGCCGACGCCGACGCCGACCCCCTCTGATCCGCTGCACCAGTGCGATAACTAGATGGAAGTGGGCAAGCCGGTCCGCGTGCTCAAAGCCGTCGACCTCGGCGCCGAAGGCAAGGTCGACAAGGGCGCGGTCGGCATCCTCGAGAGCATGCACAACAGCCCATACATGCCGTACTTGGTCCGGTTCCCGCAAGGGTCGTTCGCGTTCGAGGACGGCGAGATCGAGGACGTCGACGAGCCTAGTGGTGCTGCTTGAACAGCTTCGGGTCGAAGTACCAATCCGGCACCGAGTCCGGGAACCCATAATCGGAGAACGTGTACTCGTAGTGCCCGCTGTCCCCCAGCGGACCGATGCGCACCGAGCCATCGCCCACCGCTGACGAGACGAGCCAGTGGTCGCCGACCGGCGCGAACACGACCGTCGCGTTGCCCTTGCCCGTCGCGATGCCTTTGGTGCCGCTTACTT
Source organism: Vulcanimicrobiota bacterium (assembly GCA_963805945.1). Lineage (GTDB taxonomy): Bacteria > Vulcanimicrobiota > Vulcanimicrobiia > Eremiobacterales > Eremiobacteraceae > JAFAHD01. The sequence goes on from CAWDVP010000001.1 coordinate 75,845, forward strand.
CCGCGTATGCCTTCCAGACCTCAAAGGTCTTGACGTCGACCCACACGTCTTTCCACGGATGCGTGCGCTCGTCGTGCAGCGCGCGCAAGGTGAGATGGTAGACCTGCTTGCCGTCGAGATCTTCGATGCCCGCGAGCTTGACCGAGTAATAGCGATCGCCGGCCACCGGCTGCACTGAGAGCAGCGGCGGCGGCGTGGCGCCTGACGGCAGCGGACTGGGCGAGCCGATCGCAGGCGCAGGCGTCTCATCGGGCGGGGCGGTCGCGTAGAGAAGGATGTTGTTGTCGGGCGATGAGGGGAACGGGTAGCCGAAATGCGTCTCCGCATCGCCCGAGCGCTCCTTGTGGGTGCTCTGCATCAGCCCTTTGCCGTCGCTGGTCCGATACCAGACACGGTAGTCGTAGTCGGAGCGGCCGCCGAGGTGCAAGAACACCTCGTGCATCTGATAGGTGATGAACGGCGGCCGGGTGAGGTCGTGCTTGCGCGTCGCCTTCTCCGCGTTGATCATGATCTGATCGGCGCTGAGCTCGTCGTACACCGCGGGCGTAGGGGAAGGCGTCGGTGACGGCGGTGGCGTCTGGCCGAACACCGCGGTCGCCATGGCCAATCCCAACGCGACCGCGCCTGCGGCGGCGGCTTGACGTCTCATGTCCGGAGAACGAGCCTCATCGCCGGATTGGTTGCGCTCGGCGTCGCGACATTCCTTATCGGACGAGGGGCTGGCCCGTGGTGGCGGAACTGGGATGAGGAGAACATGAAGCGTTTCGAACCCACACCGGAGCAGCTCGCCGTCATCATGCATCGCGGCAGCCACGCGCTGGTCTTCGCCGGTCCCGGCACCGGCAAGACCGAGACGCTGGCGCGCCGCTTCGCGTCGCTCGTGGTGGACGACGGCGTCGACCCCAGTGCTATCCTCGTGCTCACCTTCTCGCGCCGCGCGGCGGAGCAGATGCTCGAACGCGTCGTGCAGCGGTTGCGTGAGCGCACCGGCTCAGAGCTCGCTGTCAGCGAGCTGTTCGTGCGCACCTTCCATGGGTTTTGCGCCCGCCTGCTCGACGGTGACGGCCCCCGTTCGCGCGAGCGGGATCTTCTCACGCCGATCAAAGAACGGGTGCTCTGGAAACGCATCGTCGCACGCGCGCCTTTGCAGTCCTTCGACGACGACGTACGCACGAGCCCGGCCTTCGCCGCGGATGCGCTCAACCTCATCGCGCAGCTCAAGGGCCAAGGCATCAGCCCATCCGAGCTGGCGGCGGCGCGCGCACAGGACGCGCGCCTCGGCGACATCGCCGAGCTCTACCGGCTCCTCGACGCCGATCGCGTGCGGCTCGGGCTCTCCGACTTCCGCGACCTGGTCAAGGATGCGCTCGCGGCGCTGGAGCAGCCCGACACACCCGCGGCACGCTGGCTGCGTCAACGCGGTGGTTTTGCGCACATCCTAGTCGACGAGTTCCAGGACAGCGATCGCCTGCAGCTGCGGCTGCTCGAAACGCTGGCCGGCGACGGCCGCGCGCGCCCGAACCCGACGCCCGAGATATGCTTCGTCGGCGATTTCAACCAGTCGATCTACCGCTTTCGCGGCGCGACGCCGGAGAACATCGCTGCTGCACGCACCGCATTCGCTTGCAGCGAACTCACGCTGCGCACGAATCGGCGCTCTGCCCAGGCGGTGCTCGACGTCGCCAACAAGACGCCGAGACTCGATACGCAGTCACTCACCAAGGCGGAGGATCCCACGCGGCCTGGGTCGGTCCGGCTCGTGCGAGCGCCATCGCCTGAAGACGAGATCGCGTTCGTCGGCGACAGCGTCGCGCGACACATCGCCGCCGGCACCGCGCCGGGCCAGATCGCGGTGCTGCTGCGCGCCGGCGAGCCGTACACGAGCCGCATAGCCGCCGCCCTCGGCGATCGCGGCATCGCGATCGCAGCGCGGCCCGCCGCCGGTTTTCTGGAAGACCCCGCGGTCGGCGCCGTGCTCACCGCCATGCGCCTCTGCGCAGACGATCAGGACGAAGCGCTGTGGACGCGGTTGCTCGTCAACCCGATCGTCGGATTCCGCGCGCTCTCCGTCCGCATGGCTTTCGACGCCGCGCGGCGCGCCGGCGTGGCCAACCCTTTCGTGGCGCTCACCGACGCGCCGCCGGCGGGCTTGCGCTCGTTCGACGATTTCTTGCGGTCGTGGCGTCGCATCGGACAAGCTGCGCCGAAGACGGGCGCCGCGGCGCTGATCGCGATCATCGCGTGCGAGCTCGACCTGCTCGGGCCGGTGCGCGACGGCAGCGCTCCACCCGGTTGGGACGCGACCTCGTCGCCGGCGCGTTTAAGCGTGCTCGTCGAGGCTGCACGGGACCTCGAGTCGGTATCGCGCGCGCTCGGCGAGCCGCGCGTCGCGCCGACGCGCTTCGTCGACGAGATCGAGGAGATCGCCGGTTTGCTGAGCGACCCGATCGAACCCCCGCGCGTCGAAGGTGCGGGCGTGCACCTCATGTCGATCCACGCCGCGAAGGGGCTCGAATTCGACGTCGTGATCGTGCCGCGCGCGATCGACGGCGTGATTCCGCAACGCGCCCGCGGCCACGCCTTGCTGCCGCCCGCATCGCTGACGTCGCTGCGCCGGCTTTCGCCGACCCTGTTCGCCGGCGATGAAGACGTCTACCAAGAGGAGTGCTCGTTGTGGTACGTGGCGCTCACGCGTGCGCGACGCGAGGTCGTGGTGACGCTGGCGAGCGCCGACGAGGACGACATCGAGCTGCCGCCGTCCCCCTTCACCCAAGCGATCGAGGACCGCAGCGCGACGCCCGATCGCAAGAAGGGCGCGCTCCGTCGGCCTATTACGGTTATCGAAGCCGTCGCGCCATCGCCGCGCACCGACTGGCCGTCCGTGCGCCTCGCGGTCGATCACCTCTCCCCGAAGTCGGTCGAGACGTTTCTCACGTGTCCGCGCCGCTTCTTCTATGGCGACGTGCTGCGGCTACAGGGCGAGCGCGACGAGGAGACGACGCTGCTCGGCCTCATCCTGCACGCGACGCTCGCCGCGTTTCACGAGACGGAGCGCGATTTCACCTCGGCTCACGACCTCGCGGCGCGCCGCGAGCGCTGGCGCGCCGCGCTGCTCTCCCGACTGGATATCGCGTCGGCCGAAGCGGCCCGCCGCCATGGCCTCGCCCTTGATTCCGGCTTCATGCGCTACGAGCTCGCCCTGGCGCGGAACTATGTGGACGAATACGTCGAACTGCTTGCGCGCGAGACGCTCGCGGCTCCCTTCGAAGTGCTCGCGAGCGAGCTGACGATCGACGCCGAGATCGACGGTGTGCGCTTCACCGGACGGGCCGACCGCGTCGACCGTCTTGCCGCAGGCGGCTTGGCGATACGCGACTACAAGAGCGGTAAGACCAGGGGCAAGACGGTGAAAGGGGTTCGGGAAGCGCTCGAACGCCTCGACGAGCGCGCGACGCTCGCCGGAGACGCGCCGTCCGGGCTCCATCTGCAGACGCTGCTCTACGCGCCCGGCGTGGAGGCGAAATTCGACGAGCGCGTCGTTCTCGCTCAATACATTTATTTCCGCGGCAAAGGCAAGGGAGAAGGCCTCGAGGTCGACTCGATAGCGATCGTCGAGGATGAGTCGGCGGCGAGCGACACGGCGCTGACGAGGTCGGAGGTCGAGCGCGCGCAGCGCGACATCGCCGCGGCGATCGCGCATTCGCTCGACGGCGGAATATCCGCGTTCTCGACCGCCTTTGCCGAACAGACCTGCCGCTTCTGTGACTACGTGCAGGCGTGCCCCGGCGCTATGACGGTCTCATGAACGACGGTCCGATGATGGAGTTTCCCGAGCTTCGATCGGGCACTACAGCACTAGAGTCGACGAGCGAACTCACGACCGAGCAGCAGGCGGCAGCGGAGCACGTCCTCAACCGGCCGGCGATCGTCGATGCAGGCGCCGGCACCGGGAAGACGCACACGATCATCAATCGCGTCGCGTATCTCGCGCGCAGCGGCATCTGCGCCGCAGACAAGATCTTGTTGCTCACCTTCGCGCGGAAGGCCGCCGCGGAACTGCGTCGGCGCGTGCTGGAGCGCCTCGGCCCGGACGTCGAGCCGCCGCACTGCTCGACGTTCCACGCGTTCGCGGCCAACGTGCTCGCCGACCACGCGTACGAATTGCAGGTGTCGCCCGATGCGACCGTCATCGAGGACATCGATGCGCGCCTTGAATTCCGCTCGGCGTTCGACGAGGTCATCCACAGCGACCATGAGGACGCGGACGCCCTGCCGCTGCGCCCGGCGCAGCGCGATCAGCTTCGCGACGGTCTGTTCGCGATCGCGCAAAGGCTCAAGGAGCAGGCGATCAAGGTCGACGACTTCGAGCGTCGAGCGCTCGCCGCCGCTGACGCCATCGAGCGCATCCCGTTCCGGGAGATCCGGCCGGAAGGCAAGACGAAGAAGCCGCGCAACCCAGTGGCGCAGACCACTGACGCTCGCTTGCGCGTGGAAGCGGAGGATGCGCGAGCACGCGCCCGGGCCGCCGCCAAGATCTTCCGTCGCTACGAAGAACGGCTTCACAGGCGTCACGCGCTGACGTACGCCGACCTTCTGCTCCTCGCCCGCGACGGCATCGAGCGCAATCCCAGCCTCGCCAGCCGACTGCGCGGGCGCTATCGGCATTGCATCGTCGACGAGTTCCAGGACACCGATGAGGCGCAGTGGCGCTTCTTGGCCACGCTGTTCGGCGCAGAGCTCGAGAACGTGACCGCGGTAGGCGATCCACGCCAGAGCATCTACGGCTTCCGCGGCGCCACGCCGGGGAACGTGACGAAGTTCGCGGGCCTGCCGAACGCCGTGCGGTACGCTCTGTCGGAGAATCGCCGCTCGCGTCAGGAGATCCTCGACTTCGCGCACGCCGTCATCGGCGAGGTGTCGGAGGATGACGCGCCGCTGCGCGCGCAGCGCGGCGCGGCCGGCGCGCAGATCGTCCACGTCTCGAGCGCGTGGACGTTCGAGGACGGCGCCAAGCGCAACGCCGATGCCAACCGCGTGGCGCAGGCGGATGCGGTGGCGCGGCTCATCCGAGCGCGCCTTGCGCGGGGCGGTATCGCACCGCGCGACGTCGCGATCCTCTCGCGCAACAAGACGCAACTGCAGCCCTTCACTGCAGCGCTGAACGCCGCGGGCATCCCCTATCGGCTCTTGGGAGGTGCCGGGTTCTACGAGACCAGCGAGATCCGCGACGCCCTCGCATGGCTGCGCCTGCTCGCCGATCCGCTCGACGGCCAGGCCGCAGCGCGCGTGTGCGCGTCTGCCGCTTGCGGACTCACCGATGCGGCGACGGCGGAGCTGGCCGCCGGCCTGCCGAGAGACGAGACGGGCTTCGCCCGCCGTCTCTTCGTCGAGCCGATCCCGGAGACGCTCGACGCCGACAGCCGAGCCCGCATCGAGCGCGTTCGATCAACTATCGATGCGTTGGAGCCGTACGCGGCGGCGCCGCTTTCAGCTTCCATGCCCGTCGTCATCGGCGTCACCGGCCTCGCGCACGAGCGCGCCGGCGGCGAGCAGGCGAGCGCGAACCTGCGCAAACTTCTCCGTCTGGCGACCGATTTCGTCACCCGCAACCGCGAGGCGCAAGCGATCGATTTCGTGCATTACGTCGATGAGCTTGCGCGGATCGAATTCGACGATCGCGAAGCGGATGCTCCGGCCGACGATGCGGTCACGATCATGACGGCCCACGCGGCGAAGGGATTGGAATGGCCGGTCGTTTTCATCATCGACGTATGGCCTACGAATTTTCCGACGTCGTTGGTCACATTGGATGAAGCGACCGGCGCGCTGCTATGCCGCGAGGGCCGCGACGATACGCCGCTCTTCCATATCGAGGTGGCGCGGCGTCATCCCGATGCGCGCGGCATGATCCCGCACGAGGACGATAAGGAGTCAGGGCCGAGCGACGAGGAACGCCGTCTCTTCTACGTCGCGCTCACGCGCGCCAAAGACGAGCTGTACATACTCGGCGGCCGCTCGTACCGCGGCAAGAATCCGAGCGGTCGCACGCATGTCTTCGTGGAGGAAGCGGAACGATGGCTTGCGACGCAGGGGTGGGAGGTCGACGAGCCGATAGATGACGCCACTCCGGCAATACCGCGATCAGCCGATCTCGCGCTCGAAACGCCGCAAACGCCCACGCCGAGCGCCGATGCACGGTCGAGTGAACTCGACCGCTCCATAGCCGACCCGCGACAGACGCAGGTCGGTGCGCTGCAACTCTCGTTTTCGTCACTGCACGCCTTCGAGCGGTGTCCCCGCAGTCTCACGTACGCGATGGTCATGCGGCTGCCTGATCTACGCGTGGGCAGAAAGGCCGACTCGGACGAGACCGGCGACGGCGAAGCGCGAAGAGACGCATCCGCTCCCGGTGCGCTCATGGCCGATGACTACGGTCGCATCGTGCACCGCGCACTCGAGCGCTGGTCGGGTGCACGCATGCACGGCGACGGCGTGCAGACGCCCGAGACGTATGTCGCCCAAGCGATATCCGACCTTCGGCTGCGCCTCAAGGCCGCCGAAGTCAAACGCGCCTCGGCGGACGTGCAGGCGGCGATGACCGCCCTTGCGGCGTGGCGCGTCGAGCACGCGGAAGCGCCGTTTTCGATGCAGTATGACGACGTGGTCGTCAAGGGCTATATCGACCTCATCGCCCGCGATCCGCACGGCAGCGCCGTCGTGCTCGACTACAAGACCGGCACGACCGCGGCGCGGGAATACGCGCTCCAGCTCGGCATCTACCGAGAAGCGGCACGACGCGTGTACGACGTCGCGGATGCGGCATGCATCATCGGTAGATTCGCCGACGGCGGCTTTTCGCTCGAGACGGTCGACGTGCCGGACGTGGCGCTGGTGCGCGGGAGGATCGCCGCCGTCGCGACGGGCCTACGCGACCGCGATCTCACACCGCGCCCCGGCGACTGGTGCTACACCTGCCAGTATCGGGCGGCGCCCTGCGACGCTTATCCGGCGGCGAAGGATCGCGGCAGCTAGTTCTGGCTCGCTCCGATGCCCCACTTGCGCTGCCACGTGGCGAGCATGTCCGACTTGTCCATCTCGGTGATCTGGTCGGACACCCACTTGGCCAAAGCGCCGTCGCCTTTCTTCGTGGCGACGCCGTACGGCTCGACGCTGTAGCGCTCCGGCAAGATGACGGTCCGTTGGTCTTGCTGGGCGTAATATCGTAGGATCGAGCTGTCCGTCGACATCGCCTGGACCTTGCCGCCTTGCAAGGCGTTCAACACCAACGCGTAGGTGTCGAACGCGGCGAACGTGAGGAGCGTGTCCGTGCCGGCTTTCGCCATGAGGGCGCTCGCGGTGTCGGTGTCCTTGGCGATGCCTATCGGCTTGCCGCTCAGGTCGGCCAGCCCCTTGATGTTGGATCGTTTCTGGACCAGCAGCGCGATGCCATCGGTGAAATAGGGTGGGCTGAAATCGAAGACGATCTTGCGTTCGGGCGTCACGCTGAAGGTCGCGATCAACATGTCCACCTCGCCCGCGTCGAGCAAGGTGCCGCGCGTCTGCGGCGTCACCGCCATGAAGCTGACCTTCCCGGCGTCACCGAGCAGCCGTTTGGCGAGCTCGTGTGCGATGTCGATCTCGTAGCCTTCGTACTGCTCCGTCTTCGGATTCAGATATGAGAACCCCAACACATCAGCCTTGACGCCGACGTTGAGCGTCCCCCGCGTGCGGATGACGGATAGCGAATCGGCGCTCGCCGGTCGCGCGAACATCAGTCCGATCGCGAACGCGAGCGTGATGAGCGCGTAAGCGCTTGCGCGGAATTGCCTCATGTGTCCCTCCCGGCGTCTCTCATAGGTGCGCACGGCTGTTCTTCGAAGTCACCATTCCGCGCCTGCGGGGCCTCACGACAGGATTCCTTTCGCACGTCGGAAACCCATCGGCGAGCCTCCCTCCATGTGAATCGAGCAATGCCGCAAGAACAGCCGTCGGGTACCAACAAGCTGCTGGCCAGCGTCGTGCCGGGGCTGGCGCTCGCCGCGGTCTTCTTCCATCTCGGCTATGCTGCGGCGAGCGCGCAACCCGCGCTGCACACCGCCCTGCTGCCGCTCGGGCTCGGTTCCTATCTGCTCGGGTTCCTCGCGCTCATCGGGTCGCTGTCGGCGCGGAGCATCTGGGCGGCGCGCATCCTCCCGGGCCTGTGCGTCGTCGCGTTCATCATCTCGATCGCGATCAATCACCTGGTCAATCCCGCCGTCGTAAACCCGTCGTATGAGAAATACCAGAGCGATTCGCTCGCCTTCAGCGCCTATTCCGCCCAACTCGTGCTCGAGGGAAGAGACCCGTACACCGAGAGCATGGCACCGGCGTTCGAACGCTTCCACCTGTCGCCGACGGTCTACACGCCGACGATCGAGGGCGGCACGATCCTCAGCGAACCCTACCCGGCGCTCAGCTTCTTGATCTACGTCCCTTTCATGGCGATGCACGTGCCGAGCATGATCTGGGTGGATATCGGGTTCCAGATCATCAGCATGCTGCTCATCCTCGTGCTCGTCCCTGCCCAGACGCGCATCTACTTCGGCCTCTTCTTCTTGCTCATCCCTGAATATCTGAGCTTCGCGGTGAGCTCGGCGACCGACGTGCTGTGGCTGCCGTTCATGATCGGCGTCGCCGCGACGTGGGACCGGCGCCCGCAGCTGTGCGCCATCCTGCTGGGCCTGGCGTGCGCGATGAAACAGGAGCCGTGGTTCATCGTGCCGTTCGCGCTCATCTACTGGTGGAAGACGAGCGCTCCGGACGCGGCGCTGGGCACGACGCTGCGACGGCTCGGCTATCTGAGCGCGGCGTTCCTCGTGCCGAACCTGCCGTTTTTGCTCTGGCATCCGTCGGCGTGGCTCGAGGGCGTCCTTAGCCCGTTGCTGTCTCACGCCGTGCCGCTGGGCAGCGGGCTCATCCAGCTCCAGACGAGCGGGCTCATCACGCTGCCGCTGGGCGTCTACACCGCGCTCTGGGTCGCCGCATTCGTCATCTGCGTCGCGGCGTACGCGCGCTGGACCGATACGCTGCGCTGGCTGCCCTTCGCGGCGCCGGCGATCGTGTTGTTCTTCAGTCCGCGCTCGCTGCAGAACTACTTCATCTACTGGCCGCTGGTGCTCGGCGTCTATGCCGCCGTCGCAGCAAGCGAGGCGCCGCCGAAGCTGTACGCGATCCCGTCACCGAGATTGGCCGGCCGCGTCGCGGTGCTGGCGCTCGCGGGCCTCGCCTCGCTCGTCTTGCTCATCGGCGCCACCGCGGCGGCGGGTGAGCGCATCTCACTCGACGTCAAGCATGTCGGCGTCGACGCCGATACCGGCCTCGTGAACAGCGTCGTGGTCGACGTCGAAAATCCGACGTCGAACGCCGAGACGCTGCATTTCGCGATCGCCAGTCCGCTCAACTCGCTCGTGTTCTGGCAGCCCGACCGCTACGAGGTGCCCGCGCACGGATCTGCGACGCTGCGGCTCACGCCGGGCGATCTCGCCGGCGAGGTGCCGCACTCGAAAGACATGGGCTTCCAAGTGGTCGCCTACGCGCCCCAGGACCGCGTCGCGTCGTATTCGCGCTCGCTGTCGTGGGAAGCGCCGGAGATGCGAGGCGTGCGCAATGGCCGTCTCGTCTCTGCGGTGAGCAAGTTCCAGACGCTGCCCACACGCGCGCCGTTGGCGTGGAGCGCTGAACCGCAGCCGTTCCTCGACGGGCGCCTGCGCGTCGTGAGCGAGGGGCCGTTCGGCAACGCGCTCCGCTTCCGCGTTGCGGCGCCGACAGCTTCGGAGTGGGCGATCGTGCAGTGCAGCCAGCCCTTTGTGATGACCGGTTCGCGCTTCACCTTCTGGCTCAGGCCGCGCCAAGGCGACGCGGGAGCGGCGAGCCCGCCGCAGACCTTCGGCGTCTCGTTCCGCGATGCGCGCGGCCGCAGAAGCTATTTCGTGGTCGATCCGCGGGTGCGCAGCGTCGCGCGGGTCGCGCGCGGCCGCGACGAGGTCTATCTGCTGCCGGGCCGCGTCGGCTCGTGGAACCGCTACACGATCGATCTCGCGCGGCTGCCGGTATTCGCCGAGACGCGCGACAGCCCGCTCTCCGTCACCATCATCGCCGCGGCGCGGCGCGGGGCGCGCGGCTTTGCGGGCGGCGATTTCGGCGGCATCCTCGAGAACTAGGCGTTGGCGAGGCGGACGCCGGCGCCGAGCGATTGCAGCTTCGCGTAGGCGATCTCCCGGCGCATCGGCGCCATGCCGCAGTTGGTCGACGCGATGATCCGCTCGTCCGGCAGATGGCTCCGCGCCACCTCGATCACCGCACGTACGTCGTCGGCCGATTCGACGACATCGCTCGCGACGTCGACCACGCCCACCGCGACGTCCTTGCCGCCGGCGAGCGCGAGCACCTCAGGCGGCACGCGCGAACCCGCCAACTCGATCGAGATCTCGTCGATCGCGCTGGCCGCGAGCAGCGGCATCAGCCGGCCGTACTGGTCCCACGTCGCGCCGAGCGAGCGCTTCCAGTCGACGTTCGCCTGGATGCCGTAGCCGTAGCACACATGCACCGCGGTGCGGCAGCGCGCGCCCTGCACGCACGCGTCAAGCGCCTCGATGCCCCATTGCGCCGCTTCCTCGAGATACGCGTTGAAGGCGGGTTCGTCGAGCTGCACGACGTCGACGCCGACCGAGACGAGGCTGGCGATCTCTTCTCGTTGATGAGCCCGGCGAATGCCATCGCGAGCGACTTGCGATCGCCGTAGTGCGCGTCGTGCACCGTATCCACGATGGTCATCGGACCGGGCAACGTGACCTTCAAGGCGCGCCGCGTGTGGCTGCGCGCGAAGGCGGCTTCGTCGAGGTGCACCGAGCCATGACGGCGGACTACGCCGGCGATGGTGGGCACGTCGGCCTGATAGCGATCGGCGCGGATCCCGCGCCGCACCATCTTGGTGAAGTCGACGCCCTCGATATGCTTCGAGAAAGCCGTGGACGAAATGCCTGCGCGATTGCTCGCCGTCGGTGACACAATCGATGCCGGCGCGTTCCTGCTCGAAGAGCGCCAGCCGCACGGCGTCGCGCTTCGCGTCGGCGAGTTCGGCGCCGTCGAGCCGCCACGCCGGCCAGAGCGTCTCGCTCTGCGCAAGCCAATGCGGTTTGGGAAGACTGCCGGCGATGGTGGAGCGTATCACCGCGGCGCTGCTAGCGGCGTGCCTTGCCTGCGGTCGCCGGATTGCTCTCCAGCCGCGCCACGTCTTCGTCGTCCGCCGGCTGCGGCCGATCGCGCTGCGCGTCGACGATGCACAGGAAGCCGAACGGCGCATCGCTGTCGTTCACGAATTGGTGGAGCGTCATCGGCGAGACGTAGACGTGGTCGAGATTCCGCAGCGCGTGCACGGTGTCGCCGACGATCGCGTAACCCTGGCCGCGGATCACCGTCACCGAGTGGACGTGCTCGTGCCGTTCCAACCGCGTGTAGCCGTGCGGCTCGACTTCGAAGTAGCGGACCTGGAAGAGCGCCGGCTCGCCGTCGCCGCCCGAGATGATGTGGCGCGTCACGCCGCGATAGCCGCCGCCCTCGGATTCGCCCTGCGCCTTGTAGCCCGCGGCCTCGACGCCTTCCCACGCGAAGTCAGCCGCGCGAAATGAATGCTTCATGATCTCCCCGGATAGACGATGACCTTGAGCGCGTCGCCGGCGTCGGCGACCAAGCGATACGCCTCCGCGATCGAGTCGAGGCCGAAGCGGTGCGTGACCAGGCCCGCGAGCGGCAGGCCGTCGGCGAGCAGGGTGAGCGCCTCGCGCGTGTCGTTCGGACCCGCGGAATAGCTCGTGACGACGCTGACGTCTTTGAAGTAGAAATCGTGGACCGGCAGCGGCCAGTATTCGGTGGCCTGCGTCGGCGTGAAGAGCACGATCGTGCCGCCGGGCGCGACGCATTGCGCCGCCGCGCGCATCGCCTCTACCGAACCCGGACCCACGATGACGACGTCCGCGCCCTCGCCGTCGGTCGCGGCGAGCACCTGCTCGTGGAGCGGCGCGGCATCGACGTCGAACGCGAGATGCGCGCCGTGCTCGCGCGACCGTTCGAGGCGGCCGCGCACGCGGTCCGCGCTCATGATCAGTTCGGCGCCGCGGAAGCGCGCGAGCGCCACATGGAGCATGCCCATGATGCCGAGGCCGATGACGAGCACGCGATCGCCCGCACGCAGGTGAGCACGGCGCGCCGATTTCACCACGGTCGCGAGCGGCTCGACGAGCGTCGCCCGATCGTCGTCGAGCGAGTCGGGGATGCGCAGCACGTCGGCGCGCACGTTCTCAGCGGAGACGATGGCGTATTGCGCCATGCCGCCCGGCCGCAGCCTGGTCTTGCGCCACGTCTCGCACTGCACGTAGTCCTTGCGCTTGCAGCGCCGGCAGGTCATGCACGGCGCATGGTGATGGACGAAGACACGCTCGCCGGGCGCGAAAGGCTGGCCGCCGGTCGGCGCGGCGCCCTCGCCGCACGCCTCGACGATAGCGACGGGCTCGTGGCCGAGCACGAACGGCGCCTTGCGGTCGTTGTACCAGCCCATGACCTCGCCCGGGCAGATGCCGCACGCGGTGATGCGCACGAGCAACTCGCCGGGTTGCAGCGCGGGCAGCTCGACGTCGCGCACGGCGATGCCGCCTCCGCGTTCGTAGACTGCGGCCCGAGTCGTCGTTGGTTGCATTGGAAGTCCCGAGGTTCGCGCTCGACGTTCGCTATCCCACCTTGGCTATGAGACTTTTGCAGCCCTCACCCGTTCAGGACCTCCAACGGTGCGGTATAGAAATCGCTCTTGTAGGCACGGCGGTATATGACGAGCGGGATGATGCCGAGGACGAGCAAGCCCACCGTGACCGCATCGGCGCGCCATCCGGCGGTGATGAGCTGCGCCACCACCACGATCCAGAGAAAGACGGCGGCGCCGACCGGCCATATCCCCTTGAGCACGAGCGCCCGGCGATCGGTGGCGAAAGAGCGCCGATAGTAGCGTGCGCACGCGATCGCCGACAGCCCGTAATAGAACGCGATGTAGATGCCGATGGCGTTGACGGATTCGTTGAGGACCTGTGAGATGCTCGCGCTTGCGGCTGCGGCCGCGAACAGCGCCAGCGAGATCACTCCCATCACGATGCTGCCGAACCACGGCGTCTGATAGCGCGGATTGAGCTCGGCGAAGCGCTCGCTGATCACGCGGTCGCGGCTCATCGACATCAGCGTGCGGCTCACCACGAGCAGCGACGCCTCGAGCGTGCCGATCGTGCTCACGATGACGACGATCACGGCGATATCGCCCCAGGGTCTCGGCAAGATCGCATTCGCGAAGACGTCGAGCAGGTTGGAGCCAGCATCTTGGATGGCGTGCACCGGCAGGACCATCTGGACGCTCACTTGCACGCCGATGAACAGCGCCAGCAGGATGAACATGCCCTGCAGGCCTGCGATGCCCGGCGCCCGGCTATGGTCGACGGTCTCTTCGGCCAGATTGGCGGTGACATCCCAGCCCCAGAAGTAGAACAATGCGACGAGCGCGCCCGCCATGACGGCGGCGAAGCCGCCCGCGGGATATGGCGAGAACCACGCAAGGGTGAAGGCGTTCGCGTGCCCTGCGGTGGCGGAGTGGACGATGCCGATGACAGCCAGCGCCGCGAGGCCGGCGATCTCGATGCCGGTCACGATCCGCTGGAAGTATGCGGTCGTGCGGATGCCGACTAGCACGACGACGTTGACGAGCACGAACCACACCGCGCCGACAGCGGTCACGGCCGCGATGTCGTTCGACAGGCGCGGCGCGAAGAGATCGAGCGTCGCCGACGCCGCTGGCAGCGAGCCGGCGACCATGAAGATCGTATTGGCGACGAGGATCGACCAGCCGGCCAGAAATCCGAGATCTGGACTGAGCGCGCGGCCCACCCACGCGTAGCCCGCACCGGCATCGGTTCGCCACGCGTTGAGATAGAAGTAGGCGATGGCGAGTCCGAACATCGCGACCGCGCCGAGCAGCAGCGCTCCCGGGCCGTACAGCCCGACGGCTGCGATGAGCGCGCCGGTGCTCACGGCGACGGAATTCGCCGGCGCTGTGCCGGCCACGGCGATCAAGACCGAGTCCAGCCGCGAGAGCGCGTTACGACGGAGCTCCATGCTAGCTCATCGCATCCAAGAAGCGGTACCATGCGCCGGCTGCGGGCACGAGCCACGAAGAGCTCATGCGCAGCCCCGCGGGCGACACCGGAAGCGGACGCATCAGCGGATCTGCAGCTGCGCCTGCACGACCGGCGCCGTCACCGCCCGAGATCGATGCGGCAAGCCGCGCGCCCAGGTGGGTCGCCAGCGCAACCCCGTGGCCTGCGTACCCGACGGCATAGTGGATCCCGTCAAGCACGCCGGCGTGCGGCAGCATGTCCAAAGTGAAATCGATCGTGCCGCCCCATGCGTATTCCACCGCGGCGTCGCGCAGTTGCGGGAACACGGCGACCATGTCTTTGCGCAAGATGTCGACGCTTTCCGACAACGCGCGTTCGGATTCGGGGACGAACGACGCGCGCCCGCCGAAGAGCACGCGATCGTCAGGCGTAAGCCGGAAATAGTGGAGGAAGCGCTTGGAGTCGTACATCATCCTGTTCCGCGGCGAGAGCTCGCGCGCGCGCGTCGTACCCAGCGGCTCCGTTGCGATGACATACGAGCCGATAGGCACGATGCGCCGCGTCAGCCACGGCGATTCGGCGCCGGTGTAGGCGCCGGTCGCGACGATGACCTCGTTAGCCGCGAGGTCGCCGCGTCCGGTCGCCACGGTGAATCCGGCGGCGCCCGTGTTGCGCCGGGCGATGCGCGTCACTGGCGTGTTCTCGAGGACTGCGGCGCCCGAGCGACGGGCCGCTTGCGCTAGACCGTACACGAGTTTCGCTGGGTTGACGCTTGCGCTTGCGTCGTCGACCATGCCGCCGTGATAGGCGCTCGATCCGACCTCATCATGCAGGTCCGCAGGTGGCACGAGCCGGACGTGCCGTCCGAATGCCTGCGCCAGGAGCGCCGCTTCTCGCTCGAACTGCGCGAAGTGAGACCGCTTTGACGCGAGCGCGAGATGGCCGCAGCGGGCGAAATCGCACGCGATCCGTTCCTCGCCCACGAGCCGCTCGACGAAGTCGATCGCTTCGATCGACGACGCGTCAAGGCGACGCGCGGCGTCGAGCCCGTAGCGCGCGATGAGCTCGTGCGGTGAGAGCTTGAGCCCGCTCAACACCATGCCGCCGTTGCGCGAGCTCGCTCCCCAACCGACTTCGTGCGTCTCCAGCACGGTCACGCGAGCGCCGAGCTTGGTAAGCGTCAGCGCGGCGGAGAGCCCGGTCAGGCCGGCGCCCACGATCGCGACGTCCGCCGCCGCCGGCAGGTCGACGGGGCCGCGCGTGTCTCGCCCGGCCTCGACCGTCTCTCGCCAGTAGGCGAGCCGCTTCAAGCCCGGAGCCGCAGCAGCGTGGCGATCACGTGCGGGGTCATACGCGGTACAATCCGCGCCACCTCGGCGCGAGCACGAAGAACAACTGTGAGAGCACGATCGCCGCGATGCTCCAGTAGGTGTTGAAGACGCAGAGCGACGCGCTCAACGCATAGAGCACCTGGCCGGTGATGATACGGCGTTCGATTGCCCGGCCCACGTCGACAGCCGAATCGTCCTTGAGCAGCCCCGCGCGGGTCGCATACCGCCAACTGACCCAGAGCGTGCCCCCGAGCAAGACGATGTTGAGCCAATAGATGACCACCGCGAGGCGATAGGTGATGAACTCCGCCAGCAGCGCGGTGGAGAACGGCATCAGCGCGACCACGAGCAGGAAGGCGATCTGCATCCACGTGAGGTCGCGATTGCTGCGGGCGAAGCTGCTGAGCTGCGTCTGCTGGCCGACCCAGAAGATGCCCAGCGTCATGAAGCTCATGAAATATGCGAGCAGCCGCGGCGACAGCACGAGCAGGGCGCTCAGCAGGTCGCCTTCGCTATGGATCGCCGTGCTCACCGGCACGCGCAGGTCGAGCACGAGCAATGTCATCGCGATGGCGAAGACGCCGTCGCTCAACGCAGAAAGCCGCTCCAGGCTTTGACCTGCGACCACGTTGTACAGCGGTTTCATACCCACTCCGGCGCGCCCGGCTCGGGGATAAGCGCGTACTTGAAGCCGCGACGGTGGTCGAGGTCATCGAAGACGTCCGGCAGATTCGAGAGCGGCACGATCCCGGACACCAGCGGCCGCAACGCGAGTCGCCCGGTGACGAGCAGGTCACGCGCCTCGCGCACGTCGGCCGGGGTGAAATGAAAGGCACCGAGACAGGTCAGCTCGTCGTAATGCAGGCGCGTCGCGTCCAGCGGCACCTCGCTGCCTGACGGCAGGCCGCCGAAGAACAGCGTGCGGCCGCCCGGACGGGTGAGCGCGAGCGCCTGGCGCCAGGCGTCCGGCGACCCCGCGCATTCGATGGCGGCGGCATAGCGCTGCGACAAAGGCACGCCGCCGGCCGCGCGCGCATCGATCGTCTCGTCGGCGCCGAGCGCGCGCGCGATCGCGAGACGTTCCTCGCTGCGCGCGATCACGGTCGCGCGCACGCCCGCATGGCGTGCGTAGAGCAGGTGCAACAGGCCGATCGTGCCGGCGCCGATGATCGCGACGTCGCGCGGCGTCGGACGCTCGGCGTTGGCGCGGCGCAGCGCGCTCCAGCCGTGCACGATGCAGGACAGCGGCTCCAGGAACGCCGCTTCGATGTAGCTCAGCCCGACCGGCTTCTTGAAGACGTTGCGCCGCACGATCTTCCGCGGCAGCACGATGTGGTCCGCATACGCCCCGAGCGCGACGTCGTCGAAGATATGCTCGCACAAGTTCTCGTAACCGTCGCGGCAGCGCGCGCACTGCTCGCACGGCGCGGTCTGCACCCACATGATCGCGTCGCCCGGCTTGAAGCCGGTCACGTCGGGGCCCACCGCCACGATGTCGCCGGACGCCTCGTGTCCGAACGGACCGTAGGCGAGCTTCGGGTGGCCGCGGCGATACGTCTTCAGATCCGTGCCGCACGTGAGAGCCGCGCGCACGCGCACGAGGACTTCACCCGCTCCGGGCGCGGGCGTCGGCGCTTCGTGCCATGCAAGCGTCCTGGGCGCGGTCAGGCGCGCTTGGCGCATCCGCTCACTTGATGACCTGCACGCCGGCGGCGCGTTCGTACAGCTCCGAGACGACGCTGTAGTCGAGTTTGCCGCCGCCTTCGGCCGAGGCTTGCAGGTAGAGCTGGCCCGCAAGCGCCGCCTCGATCATCGGCACGTGCATCTGCTTGGCCGCGTCGAGCGCGGCGTTGAGGTCCTTGCGCAGCAGGTCGAGCGCGAAGCCGCCCTCGTGGCTACCTTTGAACCACGTGTTCGGCAACCACTTGTCGAGGATGTAGTTCGAGCCGGTGGCGGTGCCGATCACCTTGCGCAGCAGGTCGATGTCGGCACCCGACTTCTTGGCGAAGGTGAGCGCCTCCACATCGGCGATCATCACGATGGCGATGATGATCTGATTCACGAGTTTGAAGGTCTCACCCATGCCCGCGGGGCCGACGAGAGTCGGCGTGCCCATCGCGCGGAACACCTGCTCGCATGCGGCGAACGTCGCCGCGTCGCCGCCCGCCATGATCGTGAGCTCGCCCGTTGCGGCGCGCGCGGGCCCACCGGAGACCGGGGCGTCGAGCATCTGGATGCCGCCGCTGCGCAGGCGTTCGTGGAACCCGCGCGAGGCGACCGGCGAGATCGTCGACATGTCGATGACGTAGCCGCCGCTGCGCATACCTGCGGCGACGCCCCGCTCGCCGAAGAGCGCTTCCTCTACCTGCGGGCTGTCGGGCACCATGGTGACGACTGCATCGCTGGCGGCGGCGACCGCGGCCGGATCCGCCGCTTCGACCGCGCCGGCTTTTGATGAGACGCTCGACGCCCGCGCGCGAGCGGTGCGCGCACACGCGCAAGGCGAAACCCGCCCGCAACAGCGACGCGCCCATGGGTTCGCCCATCGCGCCGATACCGATGAGGCCGATGTTCTTCATCCGGATAGAATGGGCCGCGAACGGGCTGAGCTCCTGGCGGTCGAGTGAACTCGACCGCTCCATGGGCCGTCAGTAGCGCTGCGTCACCGTCAAGCGCAGCGCGGCGCCCTGCAGCGAGTACGCATCGGTCGGCATGGTGCCGCCGGGAACTGGATACGGCACGCCGGCGCCCGCCAGCGTGAACCTATCGTTGAATTGATTTGTGAGATTCGTGCCGGCCAGGCTGAGTTCGGTGTGGCCGAACGTCATGCCCGCGCTCGCATCGAGGACCACGTAGGCCGGGCGGTTGAGCTCATTGTTCGCGCTCTCGTAGGTGCCTGCGATCGCGTAGCCGAGGCCGTGCGCCGGTTGCCGGTCCAGCGCCAGCCGCGCTTTATGCAGCGGAATGCCCTGGAACTGCTCGCCCGGGATCATCGGCGGCGCAGCGGGGTTGATGAGCGCCGGATCGCCCGTCGGGAACGCGGAGTTGATGCCGTAGCTCGCGTGCAGCGCGACGCCGTCCGCCAGAGGTTGATCCGCGCGCAACTCGACGCCCTGGTAATACGATTGGCCGACGTTGCCGAGGAACGTGAGCGATCCGTCGGCTGCGACGGTCTGCACACCAGCGTCATCGATGAGCGTGCGATAGAGATTGAGCGTGCTGATCGTCGCCAGCCGCCCGCTGCCGAAGCGGTGCTCGCGCCAAGATCGTATTCGACCGAGCGCTCTGTCTGCAGCGACGGGTTGAAAGCGAGTTCGGTGAGCAGCGGCGCCCGAAAACCCGTGCCGAACGAGGCGCGCACCACGGTGTTCGGCGGCGTCCACACGACGGCGAACCGGGGATCGACGCTGGTGCCGAACGTGCTGAACGAGCTGTAATACGCCGCCAGCGTGTAATGCAGGTACTGGCTGGCGCTCCACGTGTAGCGCCCGACGATCCAGCGCTCGATCGAGTATTGCGTCGGCGGGCCCGGCGCGAACGCGTCGGGCGCGGTGAGCCGTTCTCTGCGCAGATCGAGCGAGACGGCGATCGTCGCGTCCGTCGGACCCGGCAGCGCGCGCTCGTATTGCGCGATGTCGTCGTCGACGCGATCGGCGTCGTTGAGCAGATACGGGTTGAGCGTCGGACTGATGTTCTCGGTCGACTGGTTGCTGATATTGGTGAGATGGCTGATGGTGAGCGTCGCGGGCGCCAGGCCGTTCGCCCCGTGCCGGCCGAGCGGCAGCTGCAGGTCGAGACCATACGCCGGCGCGGCGGTCAGCACGGCGGCGCCCGCGTGCGTTCACCGCGGTGAAGGGCGCGCCCGGCGCGGTGTTGCTCGGATCATCGGGTGCGCTGAGCGGCGCTGAGAGGTTGCGATAGGCGGCGGTGTCGCGAAAGGTCGCTTCGATGAATCCGGTATTGCCTTCAAGCGAGTAGCGGACTTTTGCGAGCGTCGCGGTGCCATCGATGTTGGAGCCGACAAGAGCCGTCTGCGCCGGCGCGCCCGGACCGGGCGTGGCGATCGTGATGGGATAGTCGTAGACCTCGCCTTGCGTCGTATAGCGGCGGTACAGCAGCGCATAGCCGAAGCGCTGATCGGTGCCGGTCGCGGCGATGGTCTCGCCCGCCGAGTCGAAGCTGCCGAAGGACGCGCGGACGAGACCATGGTCTTGGGCGGTGGGTTCGATGGTGCGGAAGTTGATCGCGCCGCCTTCGGAATCGGCGCCCACCAGCGACGATGGTCCGACGCCGTACACGATCTGCACGCCGGCGAACTCCGACGGGTCGAGCAGTTCGAGGTCGAAGTCGCCGGTGTTCTCGTTGTTCACCTGGTGACCGTCGATGTCGACGATGGTCTCGGACGGATCCGGACCGCGCAGCGCCGCGGTCTGCGGCAGACCCGGTCGCACCGCCCGCTTGGCGCACCATGGTCACCGCGAGCTGCTGCCCGAGGACGTCGCTCAGCTGCGCGCCCCCTTGCGACGCGAGCGCCTGGGGATTGATATCTGTCGTGGGCGCCGATGCCCTCGAGAGCGCGCTCGAGCCGTTCACCGTGACGGCGCCCAGCATGGCGACGCCGTTGGCGGCGGCGCGCGCGAGGCTCACCTCGACTCGCGTGACCGCGCCGGCCGCTACCGCTACCTGCCGGTTTGAGATCGGCGCAAAACCGGCTGCGCGCGCCTGCAGCCCGTAGACTCCCTCTTCGATTTCGCCGAAGGTGAAAGCGCCGCGCGCGTCCGACGACGTCTCGAAACGATGCGCCGGCGAGCGCAAGGTCACCGTGGCGCCGACGATGGCGACGCCACTCGTATCTTTGACGCTGCCTTCGATCGAACCGGGGGCCGCGGCTGCCGGGGCCGCGCACAGCACGAGCAGCCCTATTGTCATCAGCGCGGCGCGTGGCCACATGTTGAAAGGACTTGTCAGCGGCCGGGGTAAGCGCCTTCTTCGTACCATGAAAGATCGCTTAGAAGGCATTCTGCTGGGCTCGCTGGGCGTGCTCGCGTTCAGCATCACGCTTCCCGCCACGCGCTTCGTCGTGCCGCAGCTCGGCGCGGCGTTCATCGGCTTCGGCCGTGGCGCGGTGGCCGGCGCACTCGCGCTGTTGGTCGTGCTCATCATGCGCGAGCCGCTGCCGCCGAGGCAATACTGGAGCGGCCTGGCGATCGTCGTCGCTGGGCGTCACCATCGGCTTCCCGTTGTTCTCCGCGATCGCGCTGCGCACGCTGCCGAGCGCGCATAGCGCGGTGGTCGTCGGCCTGCTGCCGGCGGCGACCGCGATCATGGCGGTGCTGCTCGTCCACGAACGGCCTCAACCCGCCTTCTGGTTCGCCAGCGCCGCCGGCGTCATCGCGGTGCTGCTCTTCGCCGCGGTCGAAGGCGCGGGCCGCCCGCAGCTGCCCGATCTGCTCTTGCTGCTCGCGGTTTTCGGCGGGGCGATCGGCTATGCCGAGGGCGGCCGCATCGCCAAGCACATCGGTGGCTTCCGGGTCATCTTGTGGGCGCTCGTCATCTGCGTGCCGTTCCTCGTGCCGCCGACGCTGTGGCTCGCCCTCCATGGCGGCCTGCACGCCGAGCCTGCCGGCTGGCTCGCTTTCGGCTACGTCGCGCTGATCAGCCAGTTCCTGGCGTTCTTGCCGTGGTACCGGGGGCTCGTGCTGGCGGGCGTGGCGTACACCAGCCAGCTCCAGCTGGCGCAGCCGGTCCTCACGATCGCCTGGTCCGCTTGGCTGCTGCACGAGCACGTGGGTGGCGTGACCATCGCCGCGTCGCTGCTGGTCATCGGCTGCGCGGCGGCGACACAATGGACCCGGCCGCCGCTCGCGGAAGAATTACCGGTCGAATAAATTCGACCGCTCCATACGAATCGAGATATGAGAAAACGGATCGTCCTCGGCTGCGTCGCGCTGCTCGCCTGCTGCGCTCTCGCGCGGCTCCTGCCGTATGCCGCGCCTATCCGTGCGACGGACATCGCACAGGATAGCCAGGCGATCGAATTCACCGACCGCAACGGCCTGCCGCTCGGCACGCTGCTCGCGCGCGATCAAGAGCACACCGCCGCCGTGCCGCTCGAGCGCGTCTCACCGCTCTTCCTGCACGCCATCGTCGCGGCGGAAGACGCGCGCTTCTTCCAGGATGGCCCGGTGGACTACCGCGCGCTGGCGCGTTCCGCCGCGCAGGCGCTGCGCGCGCGGCGCGTGGTGAGCGGCGGTTCCACGATCACGATGCAGCTCGCGCGCATGGTGAGCGGCGCGCCGAGCACGCCGCTCGGCAAGGCGCAGCAGATCTGGGTCGCATGGCGTATCGCCGCGGGCATGGACCGGGATCAGATCCTCGAGGCGTACGTCAACCGGCTGCCGATGGGCGGCAATGTCTATGGCGTCGAGGCGGCGTCACGGACCTACTTCGGCACGGCCGCCCGCGATCTCGATCTCGCGCAAGCCGCGGCGCTCGCCGCGATCCCCAACGACCCGGTCGGTCTCGACCCGTATCATCACGCACCAGACCTCAGGCGGCGCGAGGCCTACGTGCTCGATCGCATGGTCGCGCGCGGCGACATCACGTCCGCGCGCGCGCAGCGGGCGCTCGCCGAGCACATCTCGTTGCAGCCGCGCAGCCGCGGCATTATCGCGGCGCCGCACTTCCTGTTCTGGCTCGCCGGGCAGCTGCCGGCGCGCACGGCGCGCGTGCGCACGACCATCGACCGGCCGCTGCAGCAGTTCGTCGAGACGCAGCTCCAGCAGGTCATCGGCGCGCTCTCGTCGCGCAATGTGCGCAACGCCGCGGCGCTGGTCGTCGACAACCACACAGGCGAGGTGCTCGCATACGTCGGCTCGCCCGATTATTTCTCCGAGGCGGATCAGGGCCGCAACGACGGCGTGCAGGCGCTGCGCCAGCCCGGATCGACGCTTAAGCCTTTCCTCTACGAGTTCGCGCTCGAGACGCGGACGATCCATCCGAACACGATCCTGGCCGACGTGCCCGCCCACTACGCCATCCCCGGCGCGAAGCTGTACAGCCCGACCGACTATAGCGAGACTTTCCAGGGACCGGTGCGCGTCCGCATCGCGCTGGCGGATTCGCTCAACGTGCCCGCGGTGCGCGTGCTGGAGAAGGTCGGCGTGTCGCCGTTTCTCGAGCGTCTGCACGCGCTCGGCTTCGCGCACCTCGATCGCAGCGCCGACTACTACGGGCTCGGCTTGACGCTCGGCGGCGGCGAGGTGCGCCTGTGGGAGCTCGCGCACGGCTACGTCGTCGCCGCGCGGCGCGGCGCACCCGTTGATTTGACCACGTGGTTTCCCGAGACGAGTGGGAATGGAGCGGTCGAATCTCATTCGACCGCCCGCGGGCGCCGCTATCGGCACTCCGGCCGCTGGGAGCTCGTCACCGATATGCTCAGCGACGCGCACGCACGCGCCCGATCGTTCGGCTTCGTCTCCGCGCTCGACGTGCCGTTCCCCGCGGCGGTGAAGACCGGCACGTCGTCGGACTTCCGCGACACGTGGACCGTCGGCTTCACGACGCGATTACACGGTGGCGGTGTGGGTCGGCAACTTCAACGGCGAGCCGATGCGGCGGGTGTCGGGCGTCGCCGGCGCGGCGCCGCTGTGGAATCGCATCATGCTGCATCTGCACGAGGCCCGCGAGCCTGCGCCGTTCCTGGCGCCGCAAGGCATGCTGGCACGTCAGATCTGCGCGCAGACGGGCTACAAGCCGACGCCCGATTGCGATTCCGTCGTGTCGGAATATCTGTGGCCGGAGGACCTGCAGACGTACGAGCGTCCGCAAGAGGCCGCCGGCTTGCCGCGCGAGTACGATGAGTGGCTCGCACTGCAGCACCGCGCGCCAGCATCGGGCAGCGGCTTCCGCATCGTGGCGCCGCGTGAAGGCGACTACTATCTCGTCACGCCGAGCGCCGCCGGGCGAGAACGCTTGAAGTTCCAAGCGGCCGCGCTGCCGGGACGTCCGGTGGATTGGCTGCTCAACGGCCGGCACGTCGCCAGCGGACCCGCCTATTTCTTCTGGCCGATGAAGGCCGGCCATTTCACCGTCGAGGCCGCCAGCGCCGGCCATGTCGATCGCGTCGCCTTCGACGTCGCTGCGGGCACGATCGCGCGCGAGCCGCGCCGCGGGTTCTCATTCATCTCGCGTTGAATGTGTCACGATGAGACCGATGGATAGCGACGATCAGAACTTCCTCGGCGCACTTGAGGCGGCGAGCATTCCCAATGCAGCCTTCCGGCATGCCGATCACCTGCGTGCCGTGTTCCTCTACCTCACGCGCGACGGCTATCCCGGCGGCGCTGATGCGGTCGCGGCGGCCATCAAACGCTTCGCGGCAGCGCATGGCGCGAGCGGTAAGTATCATGAGACCCTCACCCGCACGTGGGCGCGGCTCGTCGCCGCGCACATGCGGTCGAGATCGCCCGGTGTCGCCGCGTTCGGACCCTTCATCGAGGCGAACCCGGAGCTCTTGGACAAAGCGCTGCCGGCGCATTTCTACTCCCAAGAGCGGCTCTTCAGCCCGGCCGCGCGAGAGCGCTTGCAAGAACCGGATCTTCACGCGTTGCCTGCGGTATCTCCCTGGCCGTCATAGCGCCCGGAACATGTAGGGGCCGATCTTTAGATCGGCCCCTTTTTTGTGGTCCGCGGCGAGGACGGGATGATTACGGCGTCCAGGTGGTCCCGTTCACGAATACCACTTTGACCGCTTTGCATGTGGTATGCGCGCCCGCATAGTACTTGACGTCGCTGAAGATGTCGTAGGTGTGCTCTATCAACTGGTTCGGGGCGAAACCTTGCTGGCCGATGTCTGTCGCGCGCCGCGTGTAGGTCTGCCAGCTGACCGCGAAGATGACTTCTTTGGCCACGCGCGACGAGACGTTTGTCCACGAGATATGGACCGGGCCGGCGTTCTTGCTCAAGAGGGCCGGCTTGCCGACGACGCATTGGCTGACCGAGATCGGGTTCGGCGCCGCAGATGCCGTGCCGGCGATCGAGCCGACGGCCGCGAGCGCGATGGCCGCGACGAGAAGAATGCGCTGGAAGTTCTTCATGAGAGTCCTTTCAAGGAGCGAAAAAAAGCACGCAAAAACTGTTCTGCCCATGGTTCGGGAGGCCGGGGAACCGCCCCTACGCGGGTGTCGGTCTTGGTCGCACCTGTTAAGCCCCGCCTAACATGCGCATGCTATGCTGGTCCTCCCCTGACTTCGGAGCACGAGACACCATGACACACCAACTCAACGTCGTCCTCATCGCGCACGATGCGCGCAAAGAGGAGATGGCGCAATGGGCCGCCTTCAACGCCGGCTCGCTCGCCGGCTGCAACATCTTCGCGACCGCGACGACCGGTCACTTGGTCGCCGAGCGAGTCGGCTTGCCGCTGACGACGCTGCTTTCCGGGCCGCTCGGCGGCGACGCGCAAGTCGGCGCGATGATCGCCGAACGCCGCGTCGACGTCATCTTCTTCTTCTGGGATCCGCTCACGCCGCAGCCGCACGACGTCGACGTGAAGGCGCTGCTGCGCCTCGCGGTCCTCTACGACGTGCCGATGGCGTGCAACCGGCGTTCGGCCGACCTGCTCATCTCGTCACCGCTGTTCGCGGACGTGGCGTATCACCGGGCGGAGCGTTCGGCGTGATCGAGGGCCGATCTAAAGATCGGCCCCTACATCCACTTCACGGTGAGACGATGAGCGTCGAGGACGCGCTGCGCCCGAACTCCTCCGGCGCGTACTGCAGATGCGCTTCCGCGCCGGGCCACTGATACGTGCCCGGCGTCACCGAACGCGCCAGATAATGGAAGCTGTAGACGCCTGCGTCGAGGTGGTTCGCGTACGCGACGACGCGGTCCGCATAGATCACCTGATAGTCGATATCCCATGAATCGCCGCGCGCTTGGAAATACTGCGTCGACGTTTGGAAGCTCGCGTCGACGGCCTCCAGGCCTGCGGGCAGCGGATCGCTGATGACGACGTGGTCTACCGGATGATCGGTGATGACTTCCAGTTCGATGTCGAACACCTGCGCCGAGCCGAGCGTCAGCGCGTCGGACGGCACCGCGAGGCCGAACGAGCGCACGACCGCGTCTTGGTTCGCGGCGCGCACGAGGCGCGTGATCCGCAACCCGTTGAGCGCGCCGGGCTGGTCGCCGAGCAGACGATAGCGGTACGCGAGGACGTAGTGCAGCATGCCGACGCCCGATTTCGCGAGGACGACGTCGCTGGCGCCCTTGGGCAGCTGCGCCATCGGCACGTGCGCCTCGCGCAGCGGATTGCGATAGCCTTCGAAATGCTCGCTCGCGCGCTGCGTGCCGCCCACGCCGAGCGTCGCCGTGAAATTCGCATTCGCCGGCTGGGCTCGGCTATAGTCCACCAGCGCCGTCAAGGCCGCCGCGTTGTCGTAATATTCTGGCCATGACCCGCGCGCGCGCTGCGCGATCACCGTCCGGGCAAGTTTGTCGAGCAGTTCCGCCGGCGCGTGACGCTCGACGAACAGCCGCAGCGCTTCGGACTGGCCGATCGTCGGCGAGCTCAGCCAACCCCACTCGTCGGGCAGATTGAGCGACGCGTTGCGGCCGGTCTCGTAGATGGACTCCTGGATCTTCTCCGCCATCGCATCGGCCTGCGTCTTCCAACCCGGGAACCGCGAGAGATAGCGCGCCAGCTTGATGGTGTCTACCTCGTCGAGCGCGTCACGCCGATCGTAGATATCGCTGAGGAAGTCGTTGCGCTGCTCGCCGAGATCCGCCAGCGCGAGCAGCGAACGCAGGCGCAGTTCGTCGACGCACGTGACGGCATAGCACCACTTGAAGCGCGTCGGGTCGGCGATGACCTTCTTGAGATACGCGCGTAGCCGCGCCAGCATCGCCGGGTCGACCGCGAGGCCGGCGCTTTGGGCACGCGCCAACGCTTCGCCCGCGTACGCGGAGACCCACGGATCGGAGATCTTGTCCCCGGGCCAGGTGGCGAAACCGCCATCGGCCACTTGCAGCTTGAGCAGGCGTTCGACGTCATGCGCCGCCGCGGCGACGGGATGGAAGTCGGGATAGATCTGGCCGTAGCGCGTCGCGAGGATCTGCATGTCGGCGGTGATGAGCAGCTGGCTGGAGATCGGCTCGAGGAAGGGCAGGTCTTCATCCTCATCGAGGTCGGCTTTCGCGCGCGCGGTGAATTCCGGCAGCAAGATGCTCGCGAGCTCGACATCGAGCCCGCCGAGGCTCGCATCCACCTTAGGATCGACGACGATCGGGATCTTGACGGTATCCGCGGTTGCGCCGACCTCGACGGCCTGCTCGCTGATCGGCAGCGTGCGCAGTTCGAGCGGCACTTCGAAGCCGTCGCTGAGGGCGCCGAGCCTAGTCGTGAAGCGCACGCGCGTCGCGCCCAACCCAGTGGCGATCATCGGAATACGATACGCGCGCGTGCCGGCTTCGATCGCAGGCGTGAGCGTCGTCGACTGCGTCTGCTGGCCATTGCTGTCGAACTGCAGCGGGCCGCTCAGCGCTCCCGCGATCGAGAGCTGACCGGTCTGGTTGTCGGTGTTGGTGACCTCAAGTCCGGCCTCGAAGCGATCGCCCGGCCGCGCGAATTGCGGCAGCACGGGATTGGTGAGCAGCGGCTTGCTCGCGACGAAGGTCGCGTCACTGCCGCCGAACCGCCATTGCGCGCTGTCCGCGCCGCGGCCGCTGCTCGCGACGACGAGCACGCGCCAGGTCGTCAGATCATCCGGCAGCGTGAAGGTCGCGCTGCCCGCGCCGGCCGCGTCGGTCAGAAGCGCACCCTTATAATAGGCGAGCGGCTGGAAGTTGGTGCGGATGCGCGTGCCCGCTGCCGCGGCGGACACGCCGCCGCCATAGCCCCAGCCTTTCTGCAGCGGCGTGTCGAACGGCCGCAGCACCACGTTCGGGCGGTTGTCGGAAAAGCGCGTCGGGATAGGCTGGTTGGCGAAGACCGTCGCGAGCAGGTCGGGTGGGCGATAGCCGGAGAGCTGCAGGATCGCCTCGTTGACCACCATGACGGTGAACTCGCCTTGCACCGGATGGCCTTGCGCGTCGCGCATCGCCAGGCGCACCGTTTGCTGCTGTCCGGGTTCGAGCTTCGCTTTGGCCGGCGTGACGGCGACCGAGAGCTTCCTGTCGTCGAGGCTTGCGGTGAGCGGCGCGAAGCCGGCGCGCGACAGGCTGTCGAGACCCTGCGGCACCGATTTCGAGAGCGGCACGCCCTGCCGGACGAGCACCGCTTCGACCGCGGCGTTCGGTAGCATATCCGGCGTGACCGTGAAGCTGACGCGCGGCGCGCCGCCGGTGACGTGCGCCACGGTGTGATAGAGCGTGCCGTAGCGCACGACGGCGAGGTAGAGCTCGCCCGCCGGGTACGGAGATTCGATGAGCGCGGTGGCCGTGTCGCCGGGTTTATACGTCTTCTTATCGAGCTTGATGGTGAGCTGGTCGGGATTCTCATTGCCCCAATCGACGATGTCGTTGCCCGCGGCCCAGATCTGGAGGTCGCTTGCGGTGACGTCGTCTCTCGCGCCGGCGAAATTCGCGCGCACCCGATAGATGCCCGAGGACGGCGGGGTGAGATGCGCCGCCTGCGGCGTCGTGCCGGAGCGCACGTCGGCCTCTGCGACCTTCTTGTAGTCCACTTGCCAGCGGTCGGAGCTGCTGCCCTCGATGAGCTGGGTGACGCTGCTGTATTTCACCGCGTCCAGCTCCAGATGCACGCGTTCGCCCTCAAGCGGCGCCCCGTGCGGATCGGTCACGATGACGTTGACGGAGACCGGCGCGCCGGTGCGTGCGACGAAGTCGCTCTGCAGTCCGATCAGCTTGTCGCTGGGGAGCGCGGTGAAGGTCTTCGAGTCGGCCACGGAGAGATTCGAAACGTCGGTCGTCTCCATGTCGACGCGATACGCCATCGGGATAGGGCAGATCGCCGCCCACCGACACGCTCAGGTTGCTCGCGCCGTCCGCGCCGATCGCCCCTGCGTCCTGCGCCACATCGCTGCCGAGCGACGGCGCTTCCTCGGGCCAGAACCATTGCCGTCCGAACCAGAACTCGTCCCAGCCCTTCGGCGTGAACGCCGTCTGCTGGCGCGTCACGTAGAACTTGTAGCGCCCGCCCTGCACAGGCGAGCCGAAGAGATACGTGCTCTTCGCGGTGGCGGCGACCGCTTCGCCGGCGCGGGCGAATTCTTTGTCGAGCTTCAACTCGACCTTGAAATTCGGCGGCTTGAACTCGGCGACGCGGAACGTGCCGCTGATGATGTCGCCGCTCGGACCTTTCGCGCTGATGGTGTAGTAGCCGAGCGCCTGGTTCGGCTTGAAATGGAGCTGCAGCGAGAAGGTGCCGAACGCGTTGGTCGGCGCAGAGCCGAGATCGCTCACCGCACCGTTGGGATCTTCGAGCGAGACCTTGTAGCTCGTGTCGGCGTCGCGCCGCAGCGCGCCGCGATAGAGGTAGTACGCCTCGCCCGTGAACCAGCCGCTCTCACCCGGTTGGTACAGCTGCCGATCGGAGAAGATGGCGCCGCGCGATTGCGGGTCCTTGCTCCATTCCGCATCCATGTCGTATTGATAGGCGCCGCTGTACTCGAGCGTTCGGGTGAACGCCCAGTCGTCGCCTTCGCGCGCCACGGTGAGCAGCGCAGGCGCTTCTGCGAAGAGCGCATTCCCGTCCATGCATCGGCGCAGCGATGCGGCGTCGAAGAGCGCCGTGCCGCTCGCGTCGGCGACCGAGGTCGCGCACGCGGAAACGGAGCGCACGGTTGGTCTGCATGATCGCGACTGCCATACCTCGATCCGCGCGCCCGCTGCCGGCGAGCCATCGGAGAGGTGGTGGACGCGCACCAAGCCCGATTCGGGGAACCACTGCGCGAAGATGCCGAGGTTCGTAGTTGCACCGCGCCGAAGACCTCTTTTTTCGGTTCCGGCGCCGCCGACATCGGCCGCCACGCTGTACGCGAGCAGCCCGGTCGGCCCGTGCAATTGCGCTCGCAGCGGCACGCCGCTGTGTTGCGCGGCATTGACCGCGCCGCTCGGCGGGCACGGTGGTCGGCCGATGCCGCGCTCAGCATCTCGCTGTCGCCGGGGTCCGCGAAGACCAGATCGGCCGGCGTGACCGCTGGCGATGTTTCTGTGTATGCGTGCGCGGGCAGGTTTATCGCCCAGAAGTCCAGTTGCAGATCGTCGCCCGCAGGGAAGATGAAGAACCCGCTCGGCGCCCAGACGTTGGGCGTCAGATCTCCGGTGGCATACGTGACCGACTTCGCCGCGCCGAGCGTCTGTCCGAAGGTGTCTTTGAGGCCCGGCGCGATCGTCACCGTGTAGGTGGTGGCCGGGTCGAACGCATCCTCGTTGAAGTCCACGTAGCGGCTGTCGTCCTCGGGGTTGAACGGCTTCGCGCCGCCCTTGAGCGCGGGGGTCACGGTGATGTTCGCCTGGACGGAGTCAGCGGCGACCGGGTTGTTGAACTGCAGACGTCGTCGGCACCGCGCTGAAACGGCCGAGGCGTTTCGGTGTCGTAGACGCTTGCCGATCTTCTCGAATGCGAGCGGGCCGTAGACATCGAAGGCGCCGGTCATCTCGGCGGCGCTTGCAGATTGCCGTGCGCCGGCTGGATGCCGGGGCCGAACACAAGGCTGTACTGACGTGCCCTTGTCGAGCGGATTGCGGGGCGAGACGTCGTAGACCCAGCCCTTGGCGGACGGGTCGAACGTGTCGTGGGCCTGGCTATACGGATACGGGGTCGGCTGCTTCTCGAGTTTGACCGCACGGGCACGCGCGCGCCGCCCGCGCGACACCATGGCGCCGACGCGTTCGAGCGACCCCGTGTCGAGCTCGCGTGTTGGCGCCGATCTGGAACGTCGGCTCGGGTCCGAACGGCACGGAGTCTTCCTTGATGACCGGCAGGTTGTCCAACTGGATCTGCGGCGTGCGTGAACGTCCACGCGACGTCGTGGTCGAGCGTGTGGTTTTCGAGATCGGTCAACCCGGCGCGCACGACGACCTGAATACGCGTCGCGATGGGCAGCGCCCGGTCGGCTTGGAACCCGACCATGCGCGGAGTGAGGAAACGGAAGTGGCCTGCGAGCGCAGGAGTGACGGAGAAATAGGCGAGTTTGCCCTGCTGATCGGGGGTTTCGATGGCTTCGACGGGTATGAGCGGCTGCTTGAAGCGGACGCGGATCTGCGCGTAATTGTCCGCTTGGCCGGTCGGGCTGATCTGCTCCACCCACACCGGCACTTTCGGCGGGGGCAGCGGCGCGACGGCCGGCAAGCGTGCCGCCTGCCTGCCGCAGGCGGTGAGCAACAGCAAAGCGGCGGCGACGAATACGAAATGCCGTCGAGCGGCCCCGCCGATGCCACGCATGTCCGGGCTCCTACATCCGTGGAAAAGCGCGCTCACACAGGCGCGCTGTTACCATATATACTGCGTCGGCGCCCGTTCGTCAATACGGATTTTGAATCGATGTAGGGGCCGACCTTTAGGTCGGCCCTTGCGACGCGCTAGCCGCCGCCGGCGCCGACTCGATCCGCGCTCGGCTCGACCATGAGCGCCGGGTCGAGGATCTTTGCGAGCTCCTCTTCCGAGAGCTTCGTCTTCTCGCGCGCGACCTCGCGGATGGACTTGCCGGTCTTGGCCGCCTCTTTGGCGATCGCCGCCGCGGCGTCATAGCCGATGATCGGCGCGAGGCTGGTGCAGATGGCAAGACCTCGCTCCACCATCTCCGGGCCGCGCTCCGTGGCTTTGAGCCCGTCGACGAGTTGGCTGGCGAAGTTGCGCGAGCCGCTGCTCAGCAGCTCGATGGACTGCAGCAGGTCGTAGGCCACCAGCGGCATGGTCAGGTTGATCTCGAAGTTGCCGCTCTGGCCGCCGACCGTGATGGCGGCGTCGTTGCCGATCACCTGTATGCAGACCATGAGCATCGATTCGGCGATGACCGGGTTGACTTTGCCGGGCATGATCGACGACCCGGGCTGCACCGCGGGCAGCTCGAGCTCGCCGATGCCGGCACGCGGACCGGAGCCGAGCCAGCGCAAATCGTTCGCGATCTTCGTGAGCGACACGGCGATCGTCTTGAGCGCCCCGCTCGCGGCGACCGCGTTGTCGAGCGACGCCTGCGCCTGGAAATGGTTGCTCGTCTCATGCACGTCGAGGCCCGTCATGCGCGACAGCCGAGCGGTCGCCCGCTTGGCGAACTCCGGATGAGTGTTGATGCCGGTGCCGACCGCCGTGCCGCCCAGCGCCACTTCGCTCAGCTCGCGCAGCGCGGCCTCGGCGCGCACGATGCCGCGTTCGACCTGGCCGGCGTAGCCGAGGAATTCTTGCCCCAGGCGGATGGGTGTCGCGTCTTGGAGGTGCGTGCGCCCGGTCTTGACGATGCCCCAGAACTCCTTGGACTTCTTCTCGAGCGACGTGTGGAGCACGCGCAGCGCCGGCAGCAGGTCTTCTTTGATCGCGCTGGCGGCGGCGATGTGCGTCGCGGTCGGGATGACGTCGTTGCTGGACTGGCCGAAATTGACGTGGTCGTTCGGATGGATCTTCTTGGCGCCGGCGGCGGCGCGGCGGTTGGCGAGGTGGGCGATGACCTCGTTGGCGTTCATGTTCGTCGAGGTGCCGCGAACCCGTCTGGAAGATGTCGACAACGAAATGCGAATCGTGCTTGCCGTCGACGACCTCTTCGGCCGCCGCGACGATCGCGTCTGCGGCGTGCTTGTCGATCAGGCCTAGTTCCGCGTTGGTCTGCGCTGCGGCGAGCTTGACCTGTCCGAGCGCTCTGATGAAGCGCCGCGGATAGCGCAGCGAGCTGATGGGGAAATTGGACGCGGCGCGCTGCGTGCTGGCGCCATAGAGCGCGGATGCGGGCACCTGCATCTCGCCCATGGAGTCTTTTTCGGTGCGGGTCGCCGCGGCTTGGTCGTTCGTCTTCGTATCCATAGGGACCAGGTTCGGCGCGCGGCGACCTGCTACTGCTTAGAGGCTACGACCTAGGTCGCTCCCGGCTAGAATTTCTGGTTCACCATGAGGTGCGCGTACGGCGTTCCGGCCCACATGATCCACGTCCCCGTGTTCGAAGGCGCGGTCGAGAGCCCGCTCGTCTTCGCGCTGAACGGCCACATGATCATGTAGTGCGGACCCCACGTCAGTGGATGCGCGGACTTGGTCGCCCATGGGTCGGTCGCGCTGAAGTCCTTGCCGCCGGCGAACATGTAGGACACGCCCGGCGTCGTGTTCGTCGGCTTCGGCTTGTGCGCCGTCCAGTCGTTCGCCCACTGCATGGACGGAGCGTCCATGCATATCGGATCGTCGCCGATGACGCCGATGTGCCCGGGGAAACATGTGAAGCCGTTCGTGCCCTTGCGCAGCACGGTCATCTTGCCTTTCGCGTCGACGTCGGCGATCGTGGCATTCGTTGCGATGGCCGCCGGCGCTGCTGACATCGCGCGGGCGATCTTCACCTGTGCTGATTCATCGGCGCGGACCTGGCTCGCCGCGCACACGAGCAGTGCCGGCACCGCGAGGGAAATGACACGTCCCAAGAGCTTCATCAGTTGACCCTCCTGTCAGTGGGGCTGATTCTTCGCTGTCGCCGCCGACCCTACTGGGGCTGCGCGCGGCCCGGACGAAGGAACGTCGCGATCTCGGTCCCGATGGGCAGCCGAGGACGGATCGCGCCGACGATTCCGATAGAGCCTGCGAGCGACGGTGCCGTCTCGTCGGCGGCCGCGGCGACCTCTTCGTAGTAGACGCCGAAGTTGGGCAGGCCATGTTGCGCCACGAACTCGCGCGCACTGACGTCGAAGTCCTCGTCGTCGGCGCCGCCTGCCTCAAGCGGGTGCCCCTCCCAGTAACGCGTGTACGACCAGTGGCCGTCCTCATCGCTGTACACGAAGGCGAACGACTCCGTCTGCAAGATGTCCGACAGGCCTTCCGCCACCCCACCGTCGTCGAGCGGATGGCCGTCCTCGATCACCGTCGTCCAGCCATCCTCTTGCGGCAGCAGCGCGAAGCTGCGCACCGTCTTGCTCGCGGTGAGCTCGTCCGGCGTCGGCTCGAGCCCGCGCTCTTTGGTGGGCGCCCGGCCGGCGTCGCGCATCAGCTCTTCGAGCGCACGGCGGATATCAGGCAACTGCGCATCGCGCACGTAGACCGTGCCGAAGTGGAAGCTCATCGTTCGAAGATGCTGCGCACGACGAAGAACACGTTCTCCCGGCGCTCCGCGAGACGGCGATAGAAATAGCCGGCCCAATGCGTGCCGAAGGGCACGTACACGCGCACGCGATACCCCGCGCGCGCCAGCTCTCTTTGCCGCTCCTGGCGGATGCCGTAGAGCATCTGGAACTCGAAGCTGTCACGCGCGATGCCCTTGCGCTCCACCAGCTCGCGCACGCCGGCGATGAGCCGCCCGTCATGGGTCGCGATGCCGGGATACACGCCGCCGGTGAGCAGCCTTTCGGCGAGCCTCATATAGTTGGCGCGGATATCGCTCATCGGTTGGAGCGCGGCGCTCTGCGGTTCTTTGTACGCTCCCTTGCACAGCCGCACGCGCGCGCGCTGCTGGATGCAGCGCTCGACATCGGCTTGCGCCCGATGCAGGTAGGCCTGGACGACAGGACCGACATCGGGATAACCGGCATGGGCACGTTCGAAGATGCGATAGGTGGAATCGACGGTGGCGGAGCCTTCCATGTCGAGGCGCACGAACATCTGGTGCGGGCGCGCCCGCTCGATGATCCGCTCGAGGTTCGCGAACGCGACGTCGTCGGCGATCGCCTGGCCTATCGCGCTGAGTTTGACCGACACGTTGCAGTCCGCACCGGCGGCCGCGATGCGGTCGATCATCTCGCAATAGGTGTCGGCCGTGTGGCCCGCCTCGGCTTGCGAGAAGACATCCTCGCCGAGGAAGTCGAGCGAGGCGGAGAGCCCGTCGGCGTTTAGCAGTTTGACCGCGGCGAGCGCGCTGTCGATCGTCTCGCCGGCCACGAAACGACGGGCGAGGAAGAACAGCCGGCGCTGAAGCCCAGGCCGCTTGTTGAGCACGTCGGCTATGGTGGGCATGTCGGCCAAGGCTACCACACGCAGGCTCGGCCCGCCTTCGGACCGAGCCCGCGCGCTGCCGCTAGCGCGGCTTCAATTGATGGAGGATGAACTCGTTGCCCTCGCTGTCGTTGGCAAAAGCCAAGAAGCAGCCGGGCGTCTCGTACACCTTCGCGTCGTCCTCGAACGAGATCCCGCTCGCTTTGCATGCCGCGACCGCAGCGTTGATGTCCTCGACGCCGAAGTGGACGCCGCCGAGCTTCTCCCACGGCGCGTTCGGCGGCTTGACGATGCCGAACGTCTCGCCGGTCGGAAACGTCCACTCCGCCCCGATGCCGAAACTCAAGGTCGGGGCCATGCCCAGAAGGTCTGTGTAGAACTTCGTCGCCCGGTCCAGGTCCTTGACCATGTACATGGTCGTATCGATCCCTCGGATCCCGATCTTGCTTGCAATCGCCATGACTACTCCTTTGACTCTATTGTGGGGCCAACCCCGTACCGTCCGACGCGAGCATTTTCCTTCGCACGGGTCGATCTAAAGATCGACCCCTACATAGCGCGGACGTCCCGGCAGGAGTCGGAAGCGCCGCGCCCGCACCGTGAGCAGCATGCCTGATAGCGCTCTGACGCCAGCTGAGCTCACCACGCTCGCGCTCGTGCAGATGACGTTCTCACCGCCGGAGTGCGACTGCGGCGCGGCCACCGCGCAGGTCGCAAACGCCCTCGGCCTGCTCGCGAAGCACAAACGCGACAAGCTGCGCGAACTGCTGCGCTTGCTCGAATCGCCGTTCTTCATGCTGTTCCGCGGCGGCCTATTCCGGCCGTTCTCCGCGTTGGATCAGGAGCAGCGCACCCGGGTGCTCGTGGCCATGGGCGACAGCGCCTTCCCGTTGCTGCGCACCGGCTTCCAGGCATTCAAGCGGCTCTGCACCTCGGCCGCGTATTCGGCGGTCGACGCGAACGGCCGCAACCCGCTGTGGGCGGTCTGCGGTTATCCCGGCCCCAGATCGGATCGCCCGGCGCCGGCGCCGGGGCTGCCGATATACGAACCCACGTCCGCAGACCTTGCCGCGGATGCGGTCGTGGTCGGCTCCGGCGCGGGTGGCGGCGTGGCCGCCGCTCTGCTCGCCGCCGCCGGCAAGCGCGTCGTCGTGTTGGAAGCCGGCCCACGCGTCGAGCCCGCCGAGTTCACCCAACTCGAAGCCGCATCGATGGCGCGCTACTATCTCGAGCACGGACTCGCGGCGACCGAAGACCTGGGCATCGTGCTGCTCGCGGGCGCGTGCGTCGGCGGCGGCACCTCGATCAACTGGTGCACGTCGCTGCGCATCTCCGACAAGGTCGCCGCGCAATGGAGCGACGCGAGCGGCGGCATCGATTTCACGGGTGGCCTGGCGCCGCATTACGACGCAGTGGGCAAGCGCATCGAGATCGCGTCGTCGGACGATCATAACCCGAACAACGCCGCGCTCCTGCGCGGCTGCAGCGCGCTCGGCTGGCGCGCCGCCTGCAATCCGAAGAACAGCGTCGGCTGCCCGGAGGGCTGCGGCTATTGCGGCTTCGGCTGCTCGTACGGCTGCAAGCGCTCGGGTCCCGTCACCTACCTCGCGGACGCGGTCGCCGCCGGCGCGTCGGTCATCGCCGATGCGCCCGTCGAGCGGGTGCTCGTCGAGCACGGCGCGGCCAGCGGGGTGGTCGGCGCATATAAAGGAAGCGCGATGCGTGTGCGCGCCCCGATCGTCATCCTCGCCGCGGGCAGTCTGCGCACACCCGGCATCCTCGCGCGCAGCGGGGTCACAGGCCCGCATCTCGGCCGCCACCTGAAGCTGCATCCGACGACGGCGCTGTTCGCGCGCTTCGCCGAGCCGATTGAGACGTTCAAGGGACCGATGCAAACCGTCTATTCGGATCAGTTCGGCGATCTCGACGACGGCTATGGCGCGAAGATGGAAGTGGCGCCCGCGCACCCGGGGCTCTCTGCGTTCGCGCTGCCGTGGCGTTCAAGGGAGCAGCATGCCGAGGCCATGCGCGAGTCGCGCTTCGCGGCTGCGCTCATCTCGCTGACGCGCGATCGCGGCGAAGGCAGCGTCGCCACCGACAAACGTGGCGAGGTACGCTATCGCGTCTCCGAATACGATGCCTCGCACATGTTGACCGGATTGAACGGCTGCGTCGAGGTGGCGTTCGCCGCCGGCGCCCAAGAGGTACGGACGCTGCACCAATCCGCGCTGTCGCTCAAGCGCGCCGACGCCGGCTCGCAGATCCGCCGCGATTTCGCCCACGCGATCCTTTCGAGCGA
The DNA here is from genome assembly GCA_963805945.1 of Vulcanimicrobiota bacterium. Lineage (GTDB taxonomy): Bacteria > Vulcanimicrobiota > Vulcanimicrobiia > Eremiobacterales > Eremiobacteraceae > JAFAHD01. The sequence goes on from CAWDVP010000001.1 coordinate 112,739, forward strand.
CACCGCGACGAACCGGATCGCGGTCTTCTCCGCACATCAGATGGGCACGTGCCGGATGAGCAAGGACCCGCGCGGCGGTGTGGTCGACGAGCACGGCGCCGTGCATGGCTGCACGGGTTTGGTGGTGGCCGATGGTTCGGTGTTTCCGCTCTCGTCAGGCGTCAACCCGATGCTGACGATCATGGCGCTCGCGCACCGGTCGGTCTCGGCGATCAAATAGAAACGGTCGAACTAAAGTCGACCGCTCCATCTGCGTCGGGCGAGTTACTTCAGCGGCGCGGGCGTCGCCAAGTAGTCGTCCGGACATGCGCCGATCACGTACTTGTGCGACGGATCGGTCGTCACGCCCACGCACACCCGGAAGCCCTCGATGTTCACCGCGCGCAGGATGACGTAGAGCGTGCCGTCCTCTTTGCGGTATTTCGTGCCGTGCTCCAGGATGTAGTTGGTCTCTTTGGTCTGCGTGCGTTCATCGTGCACCAGCATCGCGGTCAGCTCCGCCACCGCGTGATAGAAGGCGTCGTTGTCGGTGCGATAGTGGAAGCCGATGACCGGTCCCTGATCCAGCCCCAGATTGATCTGCTGGTTGAGCTTGTCGATGCGCGAGTTGCTCGTCGGCTTCGGGCTCGGCTTCGGGGTGGGCGATGGGGTCGGCGTCGGCTTGGGCGTCGGCTCGGGCGTCGGCGGCGCCGTGCGCAGCACGATCGGAAGCGGGATGCCGTGCGAGCCGCCGGGCGGACCTGCATTCGGGCCCGTGCCGGGCTGCTGCCCCGGTGGGCCTGTGTGACCAGCGACGGGGCCCGGCTGACCGGTCGGACGCGCGCTCGCGGACGCGTTTGTCTGCGCGGCCGCCGCTTGCGTCGGCGCTGATGTCGCCGCTGAGGTGGGCGCTGCCGTCGGAGCGGCAGTCGCTTTGGCCGGCGCCGAGGTCGGGGCCTCGGTCGGTCGCGCAGTAGGTTCGCTCGTCGGCGCTGTCGTCGGTTTCGCGGTGGGCGCGGCGGTCGGCGCGATCGTCGGCGCGAGCGTGGGCTTCGCGGTCGGCGGCACGGTGGGCACGATCGTCGGCGGCACCGTCGGCTGCGGCGTCGGTTTCGGTGTCGGCGGCAGCGTCGGCTGCGGCGTCGGCTTTCGGGGTCTGCGTCGGTTGCGGGGTCGGCTTGGGCGTCGGCGGCAGCGTCGGCTGCGGCGTCACGACGGCCACCTTTGTGGGCGACGGCTGCGGTGACGGCGAGACGCTTGCGCTCGGCTGCGGCGAGGGCGAGGGGTTCGGTTTCGGCTTCGGTCGCGGCGTCGGCTGGGGCGTCGCACCGTGCTTCGCGGCGAGCTCGACGGGGATCGGGCGGGTGACGGCGACGTGGCGGGGGACAGGTCGCGGCGTCGGCTGCGGCTTGCGCGGCTGCGGCTTGGGCTGCGGGGTCGGCTGGGGCGCGCGGATGAGGGTCTGCACGATGACCGACTGGCTGCTCTGCGATCGTTGGGAGGGCGGGCCCGACTCGAGATACATCGTCACCAGGATCAGGAACAGCAGGGCGAAGATGATGTGGATGAAAATCGACGAGCCGAAACCCAGCGGAAGGTCACGGCGACCCTCTCTGCGGACACGCTCGACCGCGGACGATACTCGGCTCGATGGCGGCAACATGCGGTCCCCCGAAGACGACATGCCGTATGCGGTGGTGAAACCTGCCTAGAACCCGGAGGGCTGGTTTCCCTCTTCCGTTACGGCTTGAGGTACGTCTTGCCCGTGCTGTCGACGAGCTCTCCAGCGGTCGTCCAGACCTCACTGCCTCGCAGGTCTCCGTCCTGCACCATCACCCTGACCTGGACATCTTCGCGCCCCGCATACTGGAAGGTCGTCACTGCCTCCGACAACACCGCGCGTGCCGTTGGGGATCACAAGCGCGTGCGACCCGATCACGCCGAGCGCGGCCTGGCTCTTCGAGTACACCTGCGGATTGCGCGCCGCCTCGATGGTGAAGCGGAGGTACGTCTGCAGCCAATAATCGCTATAGAAAGCCCACGCGAACTTCTCTTCACCGACCGAGCCATCGAGCCGCACTGCATCGCCTGCGGCCGGCAGGCGGGGATACGGGCCCGCGCTCGCAGCCGCAGCGTGCTGCGCGCTCACCGCGATCGCCGCGAATATCGCGACCATAAGACAGACGGTTCGTGCTGTTCTCACCGGCCGCTATTCCCCGGCAGGTACGTCGGGGCGGGGCTCGCCGCCTCCGGTGTCGGCGGCGCGGTCGGCACATCCGGCGGAGTGGTCGGAGTCGCTGCGGGCGGCGCGGGTGCCGGCGATGGAACATGCACCTCCATGCCGCATATCGTCGTCAACGCTTGTCGCGCTTCCGGCAGCGAAGGCTGGGTGTTGAGCTTCGCATAGATCGCGAACCACGCGTAGCCGTTGAGGACAGTGGTCATGTGCTGATAGATGATCCGCTGGCCGTCCTTATTGGTGCTCGCATACGAGATGTAATGCGCCGGATGGCCGCACGTCGTCGTATATTGATCCGCGCCGAGCATGAAGGCGGGCAGCGCTGCGCGCAGCTGCTTGATGGTCTGCGTGTCGAAGGCCGAAGCGGTGAGCTGCGTCCGTTCGCGGCCCACCACGATGTTCTGCCGGAAGCCGACATCGCCCGAGTGCACCCATACCCCCAAGAGACCTGCGGGACGGCGTACCCCGTCCAACCCTCGGGGGGAGTGAACGGCAGCTGATCGGCGTACGCCGGTGCAAGCGCGAAAGCGCAGAACACGAGCGCAAAGAGGCGGGGCATCAGAGCGTGAATCACATCCGAACGCATGCTTGATATATCGGTTTTTCCGGGGTCGAACGTTATGGCGCGGGCGGCCCGCGCCGCGGCGCTTTGCGTCGCCCTTTGGCTGGCCTGCGGTGGAGCGGCACAGGCCGCCCAGCCGCGGCCGGACGTATCGCTGGCATTGCGCGACGGGCGCTTCTTGCACCTGGTACCATTGCCGTTCGGCACCCTCGCCGCGGCGGTCGTCGGGCCCGCGCTCTTCGACAAGACCGGCACCCGCGTCGCGCTGCTGGCTGAATTCCCCGGAGCCGGGATCCGCGGCGACTGGCGATCGGCGGATCCGGTGCAGGCGTTCTTCCTCGACGCGGCGCGCCTCACGCTGACCCAGCTCACCACCGACGGACGCGCGACCGCCGTGCGCTGGAACGGCGACGCGACGCTCGCCCTGAGCGAGGAGCATCAGGCAGGCACTGCGGTGCCCGTCGCGCCAGCCGCGCGCGGCGCGGGACCACCCGGCCGCATGCTCGCCGGCGATGGGGTGCCCAGCGGCAGCAGCCGCGTGTCGCAAGAATCGAGCGATCGTCTTGCGGTCTACAAGACGCCCGATGGCCGTTACGCGGTCGTCCAGATCGGCGCGAAGCGCTTTCACATCGCCGGCACTGCGCACGGCGGTTCGTATGCAATCATCGGCGCGTATCTCGCGTGGATCGACGGCCGGCGCCACATCGACCGGCAGATCGCGCGCACGGGACCGGACAACGCCGAGCCGCTCTCGTTCGCGGGCTCGCCTTACGGCGATGCGCTCGCGCCGATCGTGCCGATCGGCAGCCCCGTCTATCAGAGCGCGTATCGCAACGGCGTCGTCTACCTCACCTTCTCGCACGGCGTCGAGCGCATCGTCGCCGCGAGCGACGACTTGGTCAACTATTGGTTCCCCGCGCTGCCGCACGCTCCGGTCTTCACGGTCGGCGATGGTTTCGGAGCCAGCCCTGACGGCGCGTTCTACTTCATCAGACCCGAGGAAGAGACGATGCTGTTCACGCGCGCGGGCACGTACGTGCGCACGACGATGACCGGGCTCGACGCCGGTCGCGACGAGGGCGCGATGGTCGCGGCGATGCGGCGCCTTGCCGGTATCGCGAAAGGCGCCGCGATGAGGCCGTCGGCCGACGCGCTCGACGCCGCGATGTTCCAATGGCGCTTCTATCCTGTCGGTGACGCGAGCGGCGAGCGTTGGATCGGGTCGCGTTTCGGTCGCGTGCTCATCGGCGATCCGCACGGGCGCTTCGCACCCGGCCGCCAACCAGCGTTTCCCTTCGTCGTGTTGGGCCGCAGCGACGATGGCCGTATCTGGGGCGCCACGCCGACGGCGCGATCGCTGCAGCGCGATGACATCGCCGCCGCGAGCAGCTCCGTCTGGTCGACCCGGGACGGATCGACGTGGCGCTTCGAGGTGTCGCTTGCGGGCGACGTCGGCGCGATCGGCACGCACGGCACCGAGGTCTGGGCGGCGCTGACCCGCCCGTGGCTGCGGCTGCCGATGATCTGGCTGTCGCGCATCGATGTTGCCGCACCGCAGCTGTGGCCGACCGGCGGCACCTACGCAGGCGAGCAGTTGGCGTTCGCCGGCCTGTCCAACGGTTTCTACCTCTTATGGGGCGCGACGCCCGGCCGGCGGCTTGGCGGAGACGGCGGACCCTTGTGCGGCTATCGCATCGACGCGGCTGCGCTCGCCGCCCGTGACGCCGCCGGCGACGACGTCTTCATCGCCCAGCGCTTGAAGCCCGACGACGACCCTTCGCTGCCCAGACCCGGGGAGCTGTCAAGCGGCGCGGCGGCGCTGCTCGAACCCACTCTTGCGGTGGCCCGCTCACTGCCGAGCGGCGGCCGGCTCACGCTGGCCTCGAATGTCGCGTTCGACGGCAGCGTTCCCGACGGCGTGATCGCCATGGGGCTCGAGCAAGAGCGCGCCTTCGAATTGAAATATGCCGGCAGACCATATCCTTTGGCGATCGTCGCCGCCGACATCCATGACGATCGCGCGACCGTGACTCGGTCCTTCCAATACGGACCGCTGCACGCATCTGGTGAGGTCGAACGTTGGAACAGAGATGCCGGCGGCGCATGGCATCTCGTCAGCAGCGAATCGCGGTATTCGTTCTAGATCAGTAGCCCGATGACGACGTCGGAGGCGCTTGACCCGGCAGCGGCGCGGTTTGGATCGGCGACGGCGCGGGTTGGCTTGTCGCGGGCGAACCGCCGCTCGCCGGCGCACCCTCGTCCGTCACGGTGACGGTGCCCGTCATGTACGGATGGTAGCTGCACGTATACGCGTAGACGCCCGGCTTGGTGAAGGTGAACGAGTAGACCATGCCTGGCCCGAGATTGCCGGATGCGAAGGCACCTTTGTTGGCGACGACCGTGTGCGCCACGCCGTTGACCTCGTCGTTGCGCCACGTGATGGTCGTGCCCGGCTTGACCGTGAGCGCTGCCGGGTAGAACAGATAGTTGCGCATTGAGACGACGATCGGCGAGCCGCTCGGTGCCGGCGTCGCCGGCGTGGCGGCCGATGCCGCGTCGAAGCCCGCGGCGAAGACGGCGCACAGCGCGACCGCGAGCAGCAAGTGAGCGGGAAGACGTGCGATCATCATGTTCTCCTGGACCGGGCCGAACTGAAGTTCGGCCCCTACGGGCGTTGCGTTCAGCGATTCGAGTCGTCGGTGCCTGGACCCCGCCAGGCAAGCGGAGCGAGCAGGCCGATGCCCACGGCGCACACCGCAGCCGCGCCGCCGAACGCGACCGCCGGGCCGAACATCTGCCACAGCAGCCCCACCCCGGCGCTCGAGACGAAGTCGCCGACGCCGTTGACCGCAGCCAGAGCGCCGAAGCCGGTGCCGCGTCGGTCCGCTGGGAGCAGCCGCGTCGCGAACGTGGCTTCCATCGGTTCGACGATCGCGATTGCCGCGGCGGCCAATACGAAGGCGACGATCACCACCGGAATCGAGGCCGACGCAAGCGCGATCAGCACGCCGACGACGCAATAGAGCGCAAAGGCCGCGAGCAGCAGCCTGCCGCTGCCGATCTTCTCGCTGAGCACGCTCGCCGGGTACGAGAGCGAGGCGTTCACGATGTTATGGACGAGGTACAGCGCGGTGCCGTACGCGATCGCATGCTGCATACCGACGTACGGTTCAAATGCCCGGATCGCGACGAGCACGAGCATCGTCGCCGAGAAGTTGCCGAGCCCGAACACGCCGGCGCCGAGCAGGTAGCGCTTGAAGGACGCCGGCAGATTGGCGAGCGCGAGGCGCAGCCGTTCGCGCGGCGGCACGCTCCGCGGCCGCTCGCGGACGAAGACGTACATCGCGCCGGCGAGCAGGCCGGGGATGAACCCGAAGAGGATCGCCTGGCGGATGGGGACGTGCGCCGCGATGAGCGCGATGGCGGCCGCCGGCCCGATCACCGCGCCGACGGTGTCGAGCGCGCGCTGGAACCCGAACGCGCGGTTGACGTACGCGGGATCGGTATCGTCGACCAGCAGCGTGTCGCGGATGGGGCTGCGGAAACCGCGGCAGATCCACGCCAACGAACGCAGCGCGAGCACCGCGGAGATCGACATGGCGAACGCGAGCGCCGGCATGAAGATGCCGACACCGACGTAGCCTGCCGCGGTCCAGGCACGACGGTGCTTGCTGTAGTCCGCGAGTTGGCCGGACCACAGCTTGAACGCCGCGGCAAGAGCATCTGCAAGGCCCTCGATCAGCCCGAGCGCCGCAGATCCGCCGCCCAGCGAGGTGATGAGTCCGGGCAGCAGCGGGATGATGAGCTCGTAGCATGCGTCGGAAAAAAGACTCGCCAGGCCAATCGCCAAGACGCTTGTCGTCAGCCAGGTCCGCGCGGGCACGGTCTTCACCGGCTGCGCCTATGGCGCGCGGCCGGCGTTCTCCTTGCGACGTGAGGCGGTACCGCGATCGTCATAAGTCCGGGCCGAACTGAAGTTCGGCCCCTACAGCTCGGGCACTACATGCTTGTGGGAGCGCTGCTATCGCTGCTCGGGTGTCACAAGGCCGGTGAGCTCCCCGCCAGCCCGTCGGCGCAGACGATCGTCTTCAACGCATCGGAAGATCCACACTCGCTCAATCCGATCCTCGCGCGCAGCGACGACGAACGTCAGTTGGCGCACTTGAGCTTCGACATGCTGCTCGACACCGACGAGCGGGGCCGCCCGGTGCCGGCACTGGCGACGCAGGTCCCGACCGTCGACAACGGCGGCATCAGCGCAGATGGGCTGACGATCACCTATCATCTGCGCCATGGCGTCGCGTGGCACGATGGCGTGGGATTCAGCTCTCGCGATGTCCGCTTCACGTGGCGCGCGATCGTCGCCGCGGGCGGCGGCGCCGCGAGCACCTACGGATACGACGCGATCCGCACGATCGAGACCCCCGATCCGTTCACCGCAGTCGTGCGGCTGAAACGGCGCTGGGCGCCCGCCGTGCAGACGCTCTTCACCTATGGCGCGCATCCGATGCCGCTGCTGCCGGCGCATCTGCTCGAGGGCGCGGACATCGAAGCGTACCGGCGTTTTGACACCCATCCTGTCGGCACGGGACCATTCGCGCTGCAGTCATGGGAGCGCGCTTCCCGGCTCGTCTACCGCGCCAACCCGGCATATTATCGCGGGGCGCCGCGCGCGAAAGAGATCGTCGTTCAGATCGTGCCGGATTTCAACACCGACCTCACGCTGCTGCGCTCCGGTGAGCTCGATTGGTCGCTGCTCTCACCGGCGCAGCGGCTGTCGCTCGGCGGCGCGCCGGGCGTGCGCATCGTCTACGCCCCGTTCGCCGGATTCGGCGCGCTCGTCCTCAACACGCGCCGCGCCCCCTTCGACGACACGCGCATGCGACGGGCGATCGCGAGCAGCATCGACCGCGCGCGCCTGAGCCAGGCGATCACGCAGGGCCAGTACGCCGTCACGGACAGCGACCAGCCGCCCTTCTCGTGGGCGTACGATCCGGGCGCGCGCCTGCCGCCCTACGACGCGGCCGCGGCGGACCGGGCCCTTGACGATCTCGGTTGGACGCGCGGGCCGGACGGAATGCGGCGCAAGCAGGGACGGCCATTGGCGATCATCCTGGCGGTGTTCCCCGAAGGCGATACGGCGGTACGCACGGCCGAGTACGTCGAGCGCATGCTCGCCCAGCGCGGCGTGGCGGTGACGATCAAGAAGGTGACGCTCGCCCACTTCTATCTGCCCAAGTCGGCGGGCGGGCTGCTCATGAGCGGCGCCTACGACCTCGCCTACATGGCGTACCGGTCAGGCGAAGACCCGGATGATGCCGACCTTGTGACCTGCGCGGGCGCGTCCAATTATGCCGGCTATTGCAATGCTGAGGTCGACGCCCTCGAGACGGCGGCGCTGGCGACGGCGCGTGCGCCGGAGCGCGCCGCGCTCTACGCGCGCGTCCAGAGGGCGCTGGCCCGCGACGTGCCATACGTGTTTCTGTACGCGCCGACATACGGGTACGCGGTTGCCGGCGCGATGCGCGGGTTCGCGCCGACGCCGTTCTCGCCGACCGCGAACGCTTGGCGCTGGGAGAAGTAGTGCCCGAGCGCAGCTCGGGTCCGACGCTGCGCTAGACCGCGCGCCACGCCTCCGCCGGCTCGTCGAACGCGAGCAGCCCCGCTTCGGTGAGCGCATCGAGCAGCTGTCGCGTGCGCTTGCGGTCGTGTTTGTTGGGCATGCCCTGCCAGAGCATGGCGATCTGCGCCACGCTGATGGGAGCCGCCCCGGCGAGCACGTTGGTGAGGATGAATTCGCGCGTGAAACCGAGTGTGTCGATCAGGGCGATGATCTCATCGCCGCGACCGGTCGCGCCGAGGCGCTCGATGAATTCTTGTTCGGTCATCCGAGCGCCCCGCCGCCTTTGCCGCTGCTGCGGCTGCTTACATGGAAGTCCCCATCGTGAGATTCGCGCACGCCTTGTACACGTTGATCTCCGCGAGCGACTTGTGCGTGTTGATCGACGTGCCGGCCACGACGACCTGGCTGTACGGCTTGTCGATGATCGTCGTGGAATGTCCAGCGACGATATCCGTCAGCGGGATCTTGACGCCGCCCGGATGCGCGCAGTCACCGACATGGATGTGCGTGGGCTGATGCGCACCGGCTGGTTCGCCGGTGAGGTCGATGACGACTTTCGTCGTGGCGCCCTGCGCGGTGATGGTGACGGTGCCGCTCTGGCCCGACTGGCCCGTCGGATTCAACTTGAAGACCTGGCTCTGCGTCGGCTTGCCACCGGTATCACCGGCAGGCGGCGCGTTGACGGCGAGCGCGATGCCCACGGTCGCCACGGTCATAGCGACGAACGCAAGCCCGTATGAGAACTTATGCATGAAAAAATCTCCTCTTCGAATGGCGAGATGTCCGGCGGGGGTTCGCGGACCACCGCCGGGCCGCCTGGTTGAAGCATGTCCCAAAAAAAGGGCCTGCAACAAAAAGGCCGCTTGGCTGGTATAGCTCATCAAGAGAACGTACGCAGACGGCCGGAGAGTTCCGGCGGAGGAGAGCAAACATGACGACGGTGCTTCAGACCATCGGCCTCGACTACCCCACGATCCTCACCCCGCCGTCCGAGCTCGGCGGCTTCCCGGGCTGGGGCGTCCGCATCGGCTAGACGCCCACACCCATCTCGAGCAGGGCCGGGGCGACCTCGCCCCTATGCCGGAAGACCCGCGCGAGGTCGGCGCGCACCATCGGCAGCGCCACGTCCGACAGTGGTGCGAGCGGCAGCCCATAGGTCACGCGATCTTCCACCAGAGTCCCTTCGCCGTCTCGCGTAAAGCGATGTTCGTGCCGCCACACCTCATACGGGCCTCGCAGCTGATGATCCACAAAGCGAGCGCCCGGCTGCCAGTCGCTGATCAACGTCTTCCACCGAACCGGCACGCCGCGCACGCGCAGCGCGTACTCGATGATGGCGCCGCGTCGCATCGCGATCGGCTGCGGCGTGCGCATCCGGAAGTCGAGGTCCTGCGGCGTCATACGCGCGAGATTGCGCGCATCCGCGAAGAATCCGAAGACGGTCTCGATCGGTGCGTCAAAGCGCATGGACGATCCTAGCGTCTGCAGCGCGGGCGTTCGTCCGGTTCCCGGCGCGAGGATGTCGAGCAGCGCTTGCTCGAGCAGCTCGTGCTTGAACGCGAACCCGGCCGCAAGCGCGGCGTCGGGCAGCACGAGCTGGCTCGACCAACAGCGATGAGGCGAATTCTCCCAGCACGAGATACAGCGCCGGCGCCGGCGCGAACGCGAGCGACGGCCGTCCGAGCGCATGCCCGAGCGCTCGTGCGAAGCGCGCGCTCGTCGCCACGTCCGGCGAGACGGCGTTGATCGGCCCCTTCAACCCGTTGTCCAAGGCGAACAGGAAGAGCGCGACGTCGTCATCGAGATGGATCCACGGCGCCCATTGGGTGCCATTGCCGAACGGTCCGCCCACGAACGCACGGAAGGGCGCCAGCATCGGTGCAAGCGCGCCGCCGCCCGGACCGTAGACGAGACCCTGGCGAAGCACCGCGACCCGGATGCCGAGCCGCTCGGCGGCGAACGATTCGGTCTCCCATGCGGCGCACACATCCGCGAGAAAGCCTTGACCCGGCAGACTTGATTCCACAAGCGGTGCGTCGCCGCGTTCGCCGTAATACCCCACCGCACTCGCGGCGATGAGCGCGCGCGGCCTGTTCGCGCACGCCGCGAGCGACGCCACGACGGCGCGCGTGCCGTGCTCCCGCGACTCGAGAATGGCTCGCTTCTTCTCCGGCGTCCAACGTCCGGCCACCGATTCACCGGCGAGATGGATGACTGCGTCCGCGCCTTCGTACGGTGACGGGTCCGGTGGTGCGCCGGCGTCGAACCGCAGCACGCGCACGGCGGCCGGGAAGTCCGCCCCGGCGGGAGTCCGCACGAGCGCCGTCACGACGTCGCCGCGCGCCGTGAGCGCGGCGACGATCGCTGTGCCGATGAAGCCCGTGGCGCCGGTGACGACCACTTTCATGCTTGGGACCGCATGCGCTTCGCCTTCGCCATAGAGCACTTCCCGCTTGCCTGCTTTCGCATAGGAAAGGGCGATCGGATGAGACGAAGCCGACACGCGGAGGTCGACGCCATGCTCCTCGCCATCATACTCAGCCTGGTGCTCACGAGCTCGACGTTCACCGCAGGCGGCACGATCCCGGTGCGCGCGGTGTACAACGGATATGGATGCGCCGGCCAGAACATTCTGCCGAACCTCGCGTGGTCCGGTGCGCCTGCGGGCACGCGCAGCTTCGCGCTCACCGCGTTCGATCCGGATGCGCCTGCGCCCGGGGGCTGGTGGCATTGGGTGGCTTTCGACATTCCGGCTCACACGGCCGGGCTCGGTGCGGCCTCTGAGGACGAAGCAAAGGCGGCCGGCACGACCTACGGCGTCAACAGTTTCGGCAAGCGAGCCTACGATGGACCATGTCCGCCGCCCGGCCGCCCGCATCACTACGTCTTCACGCTCTATGCCCTCGACGTCAGCTCCGTGTCCGGCGCAGGGCCGCGCACGACCGGCCCCGAGCTGAGCACGTTGATCGAGCGCCACGTGCTCGGCACGACGACGTTGACAGGACTCTACGGCCGGTAGAGGTCGCATCGCCACACGGGCTCGAAAGGCGGCGCGTGGCCAAGATGACGAGGATCTACACGCGCGCCGGCGACGCCGGGGAGACCGGTCTCGTCGGCGGTCAGCGTATCCCGAAAGACGCCTTGCGGATCGAGTGTTTCGGCGACATCGACGAGTGCTCGAGCCTCATCGGCCTCGCGCGCACGGCGCTCGCGGCGGATCTCGCGCAGGGTGCGGCGTTGGGGACGTTCGACGCGTGGCTCGGGTGGACGCAGGATGCGCTCTTCAATCTCGGCAGCGATCTTGCCACGCTCCCCAAAGATCGTCGCGACACGATGCCGCGCATCGGGCCGGCCGACGTGAAGGCGCTCGAATCAGCGATCGATGCAGCGCAGGCGGGATTGCCGCCGCTCGACTCGTTCATCCACCCAGGCGGCTCGTCGCCCGGCGCGTTTCTGCATCTGGCACGAGCGGTTTGCCGGAGGGCGGAGCGTCACATCGTCAGGCTCTCGCACAGCGAACCGGTGGAACCGGTCGTGCTCGAGTACGTCAACCGGCTTTCGGACGCGCTTTTCGTGTGGGCGCGCTATGTCAACTATGCACGAGATGCTGCTGAGCGCCGCTGGAACCCGGACTCCCGGCCACCCGATTCTTTCTGAGGTTGAGCACCCGCTCGAACACGCCGATCGTCTGCGACGCGGTGACTTCCCATGTCATGAGCGCGGCGCGGCGCCGTCCGAGTTCGCGCAGGTTGTCGGCGAGCTCGTCTTCCGATAGGACCAGCATGAGCGCATTGGCGAGCGCGTCGGCGTCGCCGCTCGGGAAATACAGCGCGGCATCACCGCCGGCCTCGGGTATGCCGGCCGCGTCCGACGCGATCACCGGCGCGCCGTACGCCATCGCCTCGAGCACGGGCAGGCCGAAACCTTCATAGCGGGATGGATACACGACGGCACGCGCATGCGCGTAGAGCGACGCGAGCACGCTGTCGGAGACGTGGCCGAGATAACGGATGGGTGCGCCCGTCGAATGCATGGTGCGGCTGCTCGACGGTCGACTGAAGTCGAACGCTCCATCATCGCCGCGCACCTGCCGATTGAAGTCGACCGCTGCGGGCACAGCCGAATCGCCGACGCGCCGCCCGGCGACGACGAGCGTCGGCGGATCGGTCATCTTCGCGAGCGCGGCCTCCAAGATATCGAGCCCTTTGCGCGGCTCGGTCTCGCCCACCAAGAGGATGAAGGGATCGGCGATCGGCGGCGGCCCCGGAGCGACCCGGATGGGATCGACGCCGAGGTGGACGACGTCGATGCGCCCGGGTTCGATGTTGAGATGGCGCACCAGCTCGCCTTTGGAGAAGTGCGAGTCCGTGATGATGTGGTTCGCGGTGGCCGCGGCGACGCGGAAGGGCCGTTGTTCGCGCTCTTTGACCTCCGGATTCTCCGGCGGCATGGCGAAGAGCGACGCGTCGTGCAGCGTCGCGACGCTGATGCCCGGCGCGATCCAGCTGATGCCGTTCCACGGGAACCAGACGAGGTCGAATGATTTCGCCGAGACGGCGCCGCGATGCACCGCCGGCAGGGCGAGCCCGCCGATCTCCTGTCGATAGCGCGCCGCGTGCAGCAGCGGCGGCCACTCGGGGATGATGAGCGTGATGGCGACGTTGTCGCGGCTATAGCCGGACCAGCAGCGCAGCATGGCCCGCGTGTAGCGGCCGATGCCGCGATGATCGCCCGGGAGATTCCAAGCGTCGACGCCGATGTGCAATGGCAAGCGATTTCACCTCGTGCGGAGGGTGATGAGGTTTTGACGCACAATTCGACCGGGTGCCGAGTACTCCCCGTGTCGTCGCTCACATGATAGTCGGTCGCAAGATCGAGCCGTATCTGGGCGATGCGCTGGTCTCGCTCGCCGGTGTCTGCGATCACGCTGTGATCAACGACAACTCCAGCCTCGAAGAACCGCCCAATGAGGCGGCGATCCTCGCCAGTCCCTTCGCCAAAAGCGGACGCCTGACACACCTGCACACCCGCTTCGTCGATTTCGCCGGTGCGCGCAACGCCTGCATCGATGCGACGCCGGTCACGTTTAGCGGTCAGTGGGCCCTATTCGCCGATGCGGACGAGGTGCATGGCGACGAACTGGCGGCGATGGCGGCAGTCCTGCCGCGTCTGCCGCCCGACGTCGACACGCTCGACGGCTACTCCCGGAACTTCATCGGCTCTTTTTGCTATTGGAACACGCTCCATCGACGTTTACGCTTCTTCCGGCTGACAGCGCAACGCCGCTGGGAAGGCAGCGTGCACGAGCGCCTCAGCGACCTGCGGCGGCGTGAAGCGGTCCCCGCCATCGGCGCGCACTACGGCCATGTGTGCACGCCGGAAAGCGAAGTCGAGCGCGAGCGGCTTTACAAGACGCTCGGTCAGCCGCGGACGCTCTTGGACCGCGCGTCGGTCGAGCACGTCAGCCCAGCGCTCGTGTGGGGCGATTGGCTGCGCGATGCGCTTCCGTTCACGGGCCGGCATCCGCCCGCGGTGCTCGAGACGATCGCGCTGCTCAGCCCGCAGTGGGCGGACACCTTCGCCGAGGTGGATCGTATCGTCGCATCGCAGAGCCCGGTCGATCGCGTGCGCAATCAGTTCCGCAAGGCGGACTATAGCCGGCTGCTGTTGTTCCGCACGGCGCAAGCAAGGCTGCGCTGGGGATACCACGAAACGCACTCTCGATGAAGTCGACTCTACGCATGCACCGAACTTCTCTCTTCGCCCTGACCGCCTGTGCCGTTCTGATGCTCGCCGTGACGGCGAGCGCGGCGACGTCGCCGCCCGGCCCCGGCAAGGCGCCTGACCTCTTGTCCGGCAAGGAACTCGTCATCGGCGGCGCGGTCGGCGGCGGCCCGTTGCCGAGCGGCGCGAGCGGGCACCACGTGGCGTGGAACGCCAGCGTGGAGCTCACCGAGCACGACGCATTTCTCGTGTCGAACGGCGCGTGCGCGTTCAACATCTCATACGAGCTGTTCAACGTGGGCCCGGTCGACGCCACCGGTCCGTTCAAGAACGTCATCCGCAGCGACGCGAGCACGGTGAGCACGCAGTCGGCGTTGTCGCAGGCGGCGAACACGCACCGCACGATCAGCACGCAGGCCTACCTTTCGCCGGGTTCGCACTTGCTCAGCATCGCGCTCGACGACGGCCACGTGGTCCCGGAGTCGAATGAGATGAACAACTACTACGCTATCAGGTACACGCTGGGCGGGAAGTGCGGCAAAGCGCCGGTGACGCCGGCGCACTGACGCGCTCTCGCCGCATCGCGCGCGCACGCAGGAAACCGCAGGCGAGCGCGCAAGCATCCGGCCATGGAACCACTCGACCTCACCAAAGCGCCACCGCGCAGCCCGAAAGAGCGGCTCGACGGCCTGCTCATGATGCCGCGTACGATCGATAAGATGCGTGCCACGCTGCCCGGCGGGAACATCGGCGGCTACAAGATCCCTGGTTATAGCGCTCGCATGATGGAGATGCTCGGCGTCCGGGAGGCTGATCTGCTCGCGGAGGTGCGGCGCGCCTCCAGTGAAGCGGAGATCGCGGCCTGGGTGCGCTCACACGCGGACCCCGCCAAGTATGACGAGATCAACCGTTATTTCGAAGGGCTCACGTTCGACGGCGTGAAGGACAAAGACGCCTTCGATCTGCGCTACCCGGCCCGCAAGAGGCTCGGCCTTACCAGTCTGCTCGACGTGCTCGACGCCGATGACCTCGAGTCGTTCGCCTAGGTCTTCTGCAGCCGCGCTAGCCGCGTTTTGATGTCGCCGGCCGAGCAGCCGGCGACGCGGAAGAGCTTGTCTTTCGATCTCGCCCCGCGCACCAGCTCGACCCGCGATGGCGCCACGCTCAATGCTCTGGCAAGCGCTGCGCGGCAGGCCTCGTTGGCCTTGCCCTCGTGCGCGCGCTCGGCGACGCGCACGTGCAGCGTGCCCTCCACGAACGTGATGCCCGGCGATCTCGAGCCGGGCTTAGCGATCACGGCGACCAGGGCGTCGCCGTTCAATCCTTGCGCACGCCCACGTCGGCGCCGTGCTTGGCGAGCGCATTGAAGAGCTCGCGCATCGAGGTGGTGCGGACGTACCCAAATGCTGCAGGAAACATCCGTGTCCCCCTTCTTCGGTTGCGTCCAATTCGCACGAGCGCTCGCCAGGCCTCCTATCGAACAAGCTTTCGCTCGCTCCGAGGAAACTGAGAATCACCTGGGAACCTTGGCACGTGAGCCTGCGTTTCAATGGCAGACCCTAGCACCATTGTCATTCGCTCTGGGAGGTAGTCACATGCGCGGATGGTCTCGTATGTTCGCTTCATTTCTCATGCTCGTCGCGGTCGGTTCGATGGCTATGCCGTCGGCGGCCGCCCCGCAATTCACGGCGACGCTGGTCGCCGCGCCCGCTTCCTATTTCGGGAAGTGCCCGGCGCTCATCAAGCTCCACGGTTTGATCGTCAACAATCCGCCGTACGTGGCGACGGTGCAGTACTCGCTGCTCAACAGCGACGGCATCGACAGCTTCAAGATGACGGCCACCTTCAGCGCGGCGCACACCTTTGCGGTGTCCGATGCGCGGACGCCGTCGATTCCAGGCGGCTACTGGGTGCAGCTGCGGGTGTGGAAAGGCGCCGAGATCGTCGCGGTGAGCGATAAGGCGGCGTTCACGGTGGAATGTCAGGGCCCGAAAGGGACGCCCAACCCCAATGCGACGCCGACCCCGTGCCCGCCGACGATCGCCGGCTGCGGCCCGAATCATACACCGACTCCTTGTCCGCCGACCGCGGCCGGGGTGCCCTGCAATCCTAAGCCGACCGCGACCCCGTGCGTGAGCACGGTGGCGCCGTGCGGCAGCCCCCATCCCAACGCGACGCCTACGCCGTGTCATCCGATCCCCGGCGAGATCAACTGCCGTCCGACGCCGCCGCCGTGCCGCGACGCGACTGGCAAGCCGATCCCATGCGGCAAGCTGCCTGATCTCACGCCCGGCAATCCGGTCGTGGTGGGTGGTCACTCGACGAACTGGGGTGGAGGCGTCACGCTGACCGACAAGGATGCCTTCCTCAACAGCAGCGGCCATTGCGCCTTCAACATCGCGTACATCCAACGCAACATCGGCCTTGCCGACGCGCTGCCGCCGTTCAAGAACGTGCTCCGCGCAGACGCGGCGACGGTGAGCATCCAGTCGGCGATGACGCAGCCGGCCGGCACACAACAGACGGTGCACACGCAGGCGTATCTGCCGGGCGGCGTGCACACGCTGTCGCTCAAGCTCGACGACGGCAACGTCGTGGTCGAGTCGAATGAGGCGAACAACGTCGGCGCGATCAAGTACCAGCTGACGGGCAACTGCTCCTCGGCGGTGCCCGCCGAAAGGATCCCGACACGTTAGACAGCGGCGCGTCAGGCGCTACGACAAGAGAGCCGGCCGCAATTCTTGCGACCGGCTCTTCTCATGCGGGAGTGGTGAGGGGACTTAGTGGCCGCCGTCCGCACGGAGCGCATCCACGATCTGCTCGCGGCCCTGTTGCAGCCGGGCGATCGCGTCGACGCGGTGGCCGCCGTAGTCGCCGTCATCGCGCTGCAGCACGTCGATGACGTGCTCGACATCGTAGCGCACGTAGCTTAGGTTTGCGTCGCTTCCCCGGGCCTGGTTCGCGGGGTTCACCGCGGCGGCGTTCGGGCTGGACTGCCAGCGGTCGTGGTTGTTGTCGTAGCTGAGTCCAAGGATCAGCTGGTTGCGGGCGTCCTGCAGATCCTCGACGGCTTGCACGCGATGGCCGTTGAAATCGTGCCGGTCGCGCTGAAGCATGTCGAGATCTCGCTCGACGCGCGAGCGGGCCCAGCGCAGGCTGTTGTCGCTCTGCGGTCCGGGCAGCGCGGCGGCAGAGACCAAGGGCATGCTTGAGCACAGCACGAGCAAGGTGGTGAAGGCGATTGCGATCGGTCGTTTCATGAGCGGGTTCTCCTTAGAGATGTAATAGCGGGCTTTTGCCCGGCTTCGTCAAGAGAACGCCGCCACCAGGCCAGACGTCGTCGCCGGCGATGAGGGGGCTGTGAGAGCTCGATGAGCCGCGGGCTAAAGAACGATGCCGAACACCACGACCTGCCCTGGAAACTCAGGCAGTGCGAGATGAAGCGAATCGAAGCTGAGGGGTGCGACCTTCTTGGTATGGGGATCCCGCATGTCGAACGGGCCGGTGACCACCCATTGCGCCGGCGAGAGGACGTCGAGGTTCGTCCAGAGGCTCTTGAATTCTCGGCTCGCGGCGCTCAACGACTCGATGAGACTCTCGAAGTCGCGGTCGCCGACGTACTCCGCGTACTCGGCGCGGAACGCGGCGACGAGCCGGCGCGCGTAGTCCTCCCAGTTCGGGTAGAGAGCGTGAGCGTTCTTGTCGACGAAGAGCTTCCAGAGCGCGTTGCGCTCGAGACCGGTCGCCCCGCGATCGAGCTTCTGGAAGCTGCCGAACTTCTCGTTCCAGGTGAGCCAGTCGAAGCGGGCGTTGCGCAAATAGGCGAAGCCGTCTTTGAAGTGCTCGACGATGTAGCGGATGCCGTCGTCGACCTTCATCTCCCAGATGTGCGGCTGGTCCGCGCTCGGGCGCACCAGCTTCTCCAAGTATTCGACCTCGGAGGAGTTGAGGCGCAGCGCCGCCGCGATGCGCTCGA
Source organism: Vulcanimicrobiota bacterium (assembly GCA_963805945.1). Classification (GTDB taxonomy): domain Bacteria; phylum Vulcanimicrobiota; class Vulcanimicrobiia; order Eremiobacterales; family Eremiobacteraceae; genus JAFAHD01. The sequence continues at coordinate 130,842 of CAWDVP010000001.1, forward strand.
GCGTCTCCTCGCTCACCGCGATCGGCCGGCCCTGCTCGAGCCAGGTGTACCACGTGATGCCGACGTCCGCGAGCAGCGCGACCTCTTCCCTGCGCAAACCCTTGACGCGCCGGCGCAAACCGATAGGTAGGCCGACGTCCCCAGGCGCTAGACGTTCGCGCCGGGACCGGAGGAATGACGCGATCTCCGCGTGGCGGTCGTGGCTGGCTGGAACTCCCGACATGATTCGCGCGACACCTTCGCCGGGCAAAGAAAATCGGCCTTGCGAAGTGGCGCGCAAGGCCGATGTCGTGGAGCCGGTACCTGAGTTACCGACCGATCCTCAGGTCGATGCTCGCCGGATTGTTCAAGCCGGTGTTGGAGCCGGAGATGGTTCTCTGCAGCGTCGACGTGCCGTGGTCACCGTTGTTGTAGACCGTGATGCTGTTGTTGCCGTCGTTGGTCACGTAGACGGTCTGGTCGGAGTAGACCGACACCCCGTATGGTGAGGACAGCGAAGCGCTGATGGTGTTGCTCGGCGCCACGTTGCCGCTCGCCGTCGGACTGAAGACGAGAACCTTGTCCGGGCCGCGGTTGACGACGAACAGGTAGCCGTTCTGGTCGACATAGAGGCCGATCGGGTCGGTGATGCCCGTGGCCGTGCCGCCGATCGTCTTGTATGGAGCGATGTTGATCTTCTGGTTAGCGGTCGGATTCGGGAACTGCGAGGACGGCAGCCACATGAGCACGTCCTTGCCGCTGACCGAGTCGACGTAGATGCCGCCGAAGTTCGGACTTGATGAGTTGCTGTCCACCGCGAGGCCCACCCCGTTCGCGAGCTGCGTAAGATTGCCCACGATCGAGTACAGCGGCGTTGGATAGGAGCCGTTGTTCGCGTTCTCGAGGTGCGCGACGACGCTCGGCGTCGCCGTGCCGGTGGGCACGTTGATGGTGTACGCGGGCTCATCGCCCTGGGGCAACATGTTGGCGTAGTTCTCGGTCGCGCCGTACGGTGCGGTCAGGCCGTTGCCGGTGCCGGAGAGCGTCTGATCGGGTGCGAGGTTGCCGCCCTTGCCGCCGTCCAGCGAGCCGATGCCCCAGCGTTCGACCGAATCACCGGTCGCGTTGGAGGCGAAGAAGTCGCCGGTGTCGCCGTCATACCAGATGCCGTAGTTCCCGCTCAGGCCGGTGCTGCTGCCCGAGATGGTGGCGAGCGGCGTCGCGTTGCCCGACGTCGTGAACTGGTAGCTGGTCAGCGAGCTGTTGCCCGGATTGGTGACGATGACATCCCATTGCGGGGGCGGCGACGGGCAGCCCTTGATCAGCGGTTCCGCCCTGCCCGCTATTTGCGCCTGGCCGCCGGGGTTGCCGATGCAATTGCCTGCCTGCGGCGAGAACTGATGCGAGCCGCCCGGCACGCTGCCGCCGCCTGCACATGCGGCGACGAGCATCGCCGCGATGAGCAGACCGAACGTCAAGAACGTCGTGGTGAATCGCGCGTGCGCGAAGCACTTCGTCAAGCGGACGCGCGCGCGACGACCTGCATAACCCTGTTCCATGAGACCTACCTCCGAAACACGTTGCAAAGAAAGGAGGTGGTCTCTTGGGTGGTCGTCTTGGTGCTACCCCGGAACTGGCGAAACTAGCACTACGACTACCAGGATGGGTTGCGGGCCCTATGACTGCGGGTTCTCGGCGAGGCGCTTGATATGGTTGAGCACACGGCGGTGGATCTGATGGATGAGCGCATCCGACCAGAGCCGCCAGTAGCCTGCCGGCCAGAGGCCGTGACGGTACCAAGTCGTGCCGACGAGGCGGGTACCGCCTCCGGACAGGGCCTCCAGTGCGAACTGCCCCCGCTCGGCCACGAGATAACCGGTGAGATGCGGCGTTTCGAGATGGGCGTACGGCGACAGTTCCTGCATCGGCTCGGGGTTTTGGATGACGTCGAAGGCGAGCAGAGCCGGTTCCCGCCACTGCGTGATCGGTTCGACGAACGAGCCGGTCGAGAAATCGCAGAACCTCACTGCGCCGCGCCCGCGGCCGTGGATATGAGCGCCTTTCGGGTATGCGATGCCGGCTTTGAAGATCAGTTCGTCGGGCGGATCAAGCGGCGGAAAGGCCACGACGTAGCGCCATACCCGCTCGGGCGGCGCTTGGATGTCGACCGCCGTCGTCACCGCGAGGGGCGGTTCGACCGGCGCGATGAGGGGATGCGCCGCCATGACGGCGGGGGCGGCGAGCAGCGCGACTAGAAAACTCGCGATGGACGGCCCGAGCGCGCCGCGGCGACGCTGCAAGAAGAAACCGACGATCCCGCCGAGGATGCTGAACACCAGCGCGAGCGGTGCGGCCATGAGGATACATATCAGACCTTCGAAGGCCAGTGCGACCATCGCCAGGGCACCGAGCAGGACGGAGAGCGCTGCAACAGCGAGGCACGTGCCGAGGCGTCGCTCGGTGCGATAGCCCACGACCATCGCGGCGAGCATGCCCTGGCAGAACGGCGTCGCAACGAAGAGACCCCAACCATAGTCCTTGACGACCACCGTCGACAACCACATGGCGCCGAGCCCGAAGAACGCTGCGAGGAGCGTGCTCAGCGCCGCGGCTCCGAAGAGGTCCACCGGCATGAATCGGTCGAGGAGCTCTTGCGCTGGCTTGCTAGGCCCGGCCGCCACCGCAGGCCGTTCGCGTGCATCCGGCGCGACGCAAAGAAGCGCGAAGAAGATCAGGTTCGCGATGGGGATGAAGAACAGCGCGGCTAGCCACAGCGGCCAGTCCATCGCGCGCAGCCGTCTCACTGTCGCCGCGACGCCGACCCATACGAACGGGACCGCGATGAGCAGCATCGTCGCGGCGAAGCGCTCCTCCGGCCATGAGAGCGTGAAGATGTCATGCGGCGCGCCGAACGGCTGGATGTAGCTGAAAGCGTTCCACGAGCGCTTGAACACGAAGATCGCGACGCTCAAGTCGATGATGTGCTTGATGAGCACGCCAGAGAACCCGATGAGCGCGTATCCCTGCCTGCTCAGCCGCCCGTCGAATAAGAAGAGTTGCATCGGACGGACCTCCCGCTTCCGGCTAGCGTTGCGAAAGCGGAGCGGCGCGTCCTTCGGGGGCTCTCCCCCCAAGTCGCCGCTAGGGCGACTTTTCACGCTCTCTAATCACCGGCGCTGCGGCGGCCTTCCATAACGAACCCGGTTTGGAGTGCGAGACAACGTGAAGAGCCGGCCGCTTGCGCGGCCGGCTCTCTTTGATTAATCCGGCGCTTTCCTACTCTCCCACAGACCCTGCGGTCTGAGTACCATCGGCGTTAGTGGGCTTAACTGCCGTGTTCGGAATGGGAACGGGTGTGTCCCCACCACTATAAGCACCGGAAACTTGCGTCCGCGCCAGGGCGCGGCTACATTGTAGTGCGAGCGGCGAGCGCGAAAGCTCGCGTGCCACTGCTCCCTGAAAACTGCATAGCGATACCACGAACGAAACTTACCAGCTTTGCCGTAAGATGATTCCAGAGCGAATAACTCTCTGACTTATTAGTACCGGTCAGCTACACGCATTACTGCGCTTCTACCTCCGGCCTATCAACCTGGTGGACTACCAGGAGTCTTCACCTTGCGGATCCAGACCTTATCTTGGAGTCTGCTTCACGCTTAGATGCTTTCAGCGTTTATCAGATCCGGACGTGGCTACCCGGCTCTGCCACTGGCGTGACAACCGGTTCACTAGCGGTCCGTCCAACCCGGTCCTCTCGTACTAGGGTCAGCGCTCCTCAAGTCTGTAACGCCCACAGCGGATAGGGACCGAACTGTCTCACGCATGTTGCTTCCACCATTACTGGTGGCATAGACTATATCTTCATCCTGACTTGCGATCAGGAGTCGGCGTGTTATGGCGGCCGTAAATTTGTCGCATTGCTGCGACAGTGACCATCCATCTCAGAGCTTGCGCTCTTCAGTCGTTACAGGGTCAAGGCGCTCTGTAGCGCCCGACTTCCCTCGGTATTGCCCTGCTGGCGTTCGGAGCCAGCGTGGGGTTTCACCGATATAGCCGATGTGCATCCTCCAATTACTCGGAGGAGACGCAGTGTAATTCTACGTTCTGAACCCAGATCGCGTACCGCTTTAATTGGCGAACAGCCAAACCCTTGGGACCTACTACAGCCCCAGGATGCGACGATCCGACATCGCGCAGTCATCCATCATTCCTGATGGTGCAGACTATATCTTCACCTTGCGCGATCATTCGCGCGAAGGGCTGGCGTATTATGGCGGCCGTAGATTTGATCGCTTGCGCGATCAGACACACCATCTCGAGCTTGCGCTCTCAGTCGTTACGGGGTCAAGGCGCATCGCGCGCCCGACTTCCCACGGTATTGTCCTCGTCTTCAGTCCTAAGACGATCGGAGTTCACCGTTATTAGCCAGTACTCTATTGGTAGGCGGTGTTTCCACCACCTCACCCCTAATGTTGAGGTGCCAAACCTCCCCGTCGATGTGGACTCTTGGGGGAGATAAGCCTGTTATCCCCGGGGTAGCTTTTATCCGTTAAGCGATGGCTCTTCCATACAAAACCACCGGATCACTTAGCCCGACTTTCGTCCCTGCTCGACATGTACGTCTCGCAGTTAAGCCGACTTCTGCCTATGCACTCTTACGGTTGATTTCCGACCAACCTGAGTCGACCTTTGGGCGCCTCCGTTACTCTTTGGGAGGCGACCGCCCCAGTCAAACTGCCCGCCTGACCATGTCCTCCGGCCGGATCACGGCCGCTAGTTAGATTCCCGAAACCGACAGAGTGGTATCTCAAGGATGGCTCCATCGCGCCCGAAGACACGACATCGCAGCCTCCCACCTATCCTGCGCAGTCAATTTCAAAAATCAAGATCAGGGTACAGTAAAGCTCCACGGGGTCTTTCCGTCCTGCTGCGGGTAACGGGCATCTTCACCCGTATTGCAACTTCGCCGAGCCCCCCATTGAGACAGTGCCCAAGTCGTTACGCCATTCGTGCAGGTCGGAACTTACCCGACAAGGAATTTCGCTCAGTTTTGTTACGACCGTCGTCCGTTAGAGACGCCGGCGGACTCGTCATTTCTGCGGATCTCCGTGCATCGCTGCACGGCTCGGACTATATCATCATCCGCGCGTGAACGCGGAGTCCGGCATGTAGTCTCTGAGGGGAACCGTCGTGAGATGGATCTTCCCTGCTGATCGTCCGCACCGATCGAATTGTCACGCGCGGTGAAGCGCGTATCGTCGGATGCTCGGATGTTCCAGCATATAGCCAGATGCACACACGATCTTACGATCGTGGTGGGCAATCGATATCACCTTAGTACCGTTATAGTTACGGCAGCCGTTTACTGGGGCTTCAATTCAAAGCGTCGCCTTGCGGCTAACCTCTCCTTTTAACCTTCCAGCACCGGGCAGGCGTCAGCCCCTATACGTCCGCTTTCGCGTTCGCAGAGACCTGTGTTTTTGTTAAACAGTCGCTCGGGCCATTTCACTGCGACCCTTTCGCGTCGCCACAGCAAGTGCGCGTGCGCTACTAGGGCACCCCTTTTCCCGAAGTTACGGGGCTAATTTGCCGAGTTCCTTAACAGGGGTTCTCTCGTCGCCTTGGCATACTCTGCCAGTCTACCAGTGTCGGTTTGCGGTACGGGTACCGATGACCCTTGCTAGACGTTTTTCTTGGCAGTTGAGTATCGTCCACTTCGCCGCCTTGCGTTGGCTCGTATTCGCATCTCGGGCTTCGGTCTAAACCGAACTGCGGATTTCCCTACAGTTCGCCCTACCTTGCTTGAACATCCATCCGATAGGATGCTGGACTAACTTCCTGCGTCACGCCTTCGCTTCTCGATCTCGTCCCTTAGCGATACGTCGTTTGAACGACGTAGCGATTAAGAGGAAGATCAAACGGGGTCGGTAGTAGCCGAATATTAACGGCTGGTCCATCGCCTACGCTTCTCAGCCTCGGCTTAGGTCCCGACTAACCCTGAGATGATAAACAGCGCCCAGGAAACCTTAGACTTACGGCGGTGGGGTTTCTCACCCCACTTTACGCTACTAATTCCGGCATTCGCACTTCTGGTTCGTCCAGGTGTCCTCACGGTCGCCCTTCAGCCTACAACAGAACGCTCCCCTACCACTCGATCTTGCGATCGAATCCGTAGCTTCGGTGTATGGCTTGAGCCCCGTTACATTTTAGGCGCAGAACCACTCGACCAGTGAGCTATTACGCACTCTTTCAAGGATGGCTGCTTCTAAGCCAACCTCCTGGTTGTTATTGCGGCTCTACTTCCTTTACCACTTAGCCATACTTTGGGACCTTAGCTGACGATCTGACCTGTTCGTCTCTCGACAATGGAGCTTATCCCCCACTGTCTGACTCCCGGAATGTTCACCGTGGTATTCGGAGTTTGATGGGGTTCAGTAACCTGGTAAGGCCCCTAGCCCTGTCAGTGCTCTACCCCTACGGGTTAAATTCCGAGGCTAGCCCTAGAACTATTTCGGGGAGAACCAGCTATCTCTGGGTTCGATTGGCTTTTCACCCCTATCCACAGCTCATCCAACGTTTTTGCAACAACGACAGGTTCGGCCCTTCACGCAAGTTTAGTTGCGCTTCAGCCTGGCCATGGATAGATCACCCAGTTTCGGGTCTAATACTACAGACAATAA
>CAWDVP010000001.1:142500-448769 GCA_963805945.1 Vulcanimicrobiota bacterium
ATCTGAAAGTCGACCATGGGGTTTTGCGCCGACGGCGAACAGCAAGGTGCATCTGCGCGTGCTGCGTTCGCGGCGACCACGAACGCGCTCGCGGCCAATCCGATGACCAAGTATCGCGCTGCACAATCGAACACAGACAGCCTCACTTCCGCTTTAGGAGCGCTTCAGCGTGCCTGAGCGCTTCTGCGCTCTCCGAGTCGCCGGCGAGCATGCGCGCGACCTCCTCGCGCACGTCCTCGCGTTTCGCCAACAAGCGCGCCGCGATCACCGAGCGGCCCTGCTTGCTGGTCTTCTCCATGACGATGTGGCTCGCCGCGAAGGTCGCGATCTGCGCCAGATGCGTGACGCACAACACCTGCGCCGTCTCCGCCAGTTTGGCGATCCGCTCCCCCACCGCGCGCGCAGCTGCACCGCCGATGCCTGCATCGACCTCATCGAGCACGACCACCGGGTGCGGATCGACCTTCGCGAACGTGACTTTGAGCGCGAGCAGCAGACGGGCCAGCTCGCCGCCAGAAGCAGAGCGGGCGATCGGTCGCTGCGGCTCCTTGGGGTTGAGGGCCGCGAGGAATTCGACGCGGTCCGCGCCGGTCGCGGTCGGCATGTCGAGCGGTTCGAGCGCGCAGCGAAAGGTCGCGCCGCGCATGTTGAGGCTTTGCAGTTCGGCTTCGACGCGCGCCGACAGCGCCGCCGCCGCCTTGGCACGCGCCTTTGTCAGCTCCGTCGCCACCGCGGTGAGTTGACGCTCGCACTCGCCGCGCTCTGCCTCCAGCCGGCGGATCTCCTCGCCGCGATTCTCGATCTTGCTCGCGGCGGCTTCGAACTTGGCCTTCGCAGCGAGCGCATCGTCCACGCTCGGACCGTAGCGCTTGAGTATCCGCTCGAGCAGCGCCACGCGATCTTCCACCGCGTCGAGATGCCCCGGGTCGAAGGCGCCTTCTTCGCGCAGCGCGGCAAGCGCGAAGCTCAAGTCCTGCGCCGCGCTCTGCAGCCCCTTGGCCTGCTCGGTGAACTCGCGCAGCGAAGCCGCATACGAGGCGACGCCGCCCAGCGCCGCCGCCGCCCGGCCGAGATGCGTGGACGCGCCGCGATCGGCATCGTCGAGCGAGGCGATCGCCTCGTCAACCGCGGCAGCGATCTTCGCGGCATGCGCGAGCATGACGCGCTGCTCGCGCAGCGTCTCGAGCTCGCCCGGTTGGAGCTTGGCGTCGCCGATCTCGCGCGCGAAATGGCGGGCATCTTCAAGCGCGCGGAGCGACTCGTCGCCCGTCGTGTTCAGTTCGTCGAGCGCCGCGCGCAGCTCGCGCGAGCGCGCGACCAGCTCCGCGACGCGGGCGCGCGGCTCGGTGGCCGCTTCGCCCGCATACGCGTCGAGCAGCTCGAGATGCTGCGCCGGCTGCAAGAGCCGCTGGTGCTCATGCTGGCCGACGACGTCGAGGATGAGATCGCCGAGTTCGCGCAGCTGCCCCGCGGTCGCCGGTTTGCCGTTGATGCGGGCTGACGAGCGGCCTGAGGTCGCGTAGTCACGGCTGAGGACAAGCGTCTCGTCTTCGGCCTCGAGGCCGTTCTGGCGCAACCACGCCAGCACTGCGGCATCGGGCTCGACTTCCGCGAACACCGAAGCCTTCTGACTGCCCGCGCGGATGATGTCCGCGCCGGCACGCTCTCCGAAGACGAAGCCGAGCGCGTCGATGACCATGCTCTTGCCGCCGCCCGTCTCGCCGGTGAACGCGTTGAGGCCGGGGCCGAGCTCCACCGAGGTGTGATCGATAAGCCCGAAGCCGTCGACCGTCAGGGCGCGCAGCACGCCGGTTAGTCGAGAGAGCGCTTGATCGAAGCGCCCCAGTGCAGTTTGCGCTCGAGCATGGTGAAGAAATGCCGCTTTTGCGGCCGCACGAACTTCACCGGGTTGCGCGCGCGCCGGATCTCGATGACCGAGTCGGCGGGCACATCGGCTTCGAGCCGGCCGTCGGCGTACAGATGAGCGCCGCGCGAGTCGCGCGGCACGGTGATGCGGATGGTCTCCGACGCCGGCACGACGAGCGGCCGCGAGAACAGCGTGTGCGGGTTGATCGGCGCGATGCCGAAGGCGTCGAGTCCCGGCGCCATGATCGGACCGCCGGCGGATAGGAAGTACGCGGTCGAGCCAGTCGGGCTGGCGATGACGATGCCGTCGGCGGGGATATCCGCGACATGCTCGCCGCTGATCTCGATGCCTAGCGTGAGGATCGTGCCGTGGTAGCTGCGATCGAGATAGATGTCATTGACCGCCAGGAAGCGCCGCCCGGAGCCGACCAGTTCGGCCTCGAGCGCGGTGCGGCTTTCGGTTTCGACGCCCTCGCGCAGCAGATAGCCCAGCGCGTCGCGGAAATCAACGCGATCGACCTCGGTGAGAAATCCGACGCGCCCGAAATCGACCCCGAGGATCGGCACGCCGAGCGGCGCGGCCAGATGCGCGGCGCGCAGCAGCGTGCCGTCACCGCCGAGCGACACGAGCAGGTCCGCGGAGGCGGGAAACGACTTGACGCCGGCACCATTGAGGTGCAGCGCAGCGGCTTGGTCCTGGCCCACTTGCAGCGTCACGCCCGCCTCGCGTGCCATCACGGCGATGCCGCGCGCCGCTTCGGCGGCGTCGGCGCGCTCGACATCGACATACAGGGCGAGGTTCGCGATCTTGATGCGATCTGCGGCGCTCATGCGCCGAGCGCTTCGTGGGCGCTGCGGACAACCCCCGCCGCATCGATCTCGGCGCGCGGTGCGTCGCCGCGCACCGCGCCCAACAAGAACTCGATATTGCCTGCGGGGCCGAGCAGCGGCGAATAGGTGAGCCGTTGCACTGAGATGCCATGCTCCAAGAAGGCCTGCGCGACGGCCTCGATGGCCTCGACGTGCGCCCGCTCGTCGCGCACGACGCCGCCGCGCGTCACCCATTTGCGGCCCGCCTCGAATTGCGGTTTCACCAGCACGATGCAAGGGGATGCCGGCTCCAGCATCGCGCCGAAGACCGGCGCCAGCTTGGCCAAGGAGATGAACGAGACGTCGGCGCACGCGAACTGAAACGGTCCTCCGAGCTGCTCGACGCTGGCATGCCGGAAATTGCAGCGTTCGAAAAGCGTCACGCGCGCGTCATTGCGCAGCGACCAGGCGATCTGACCATAGCCCACGTCCACCGCCGCGACCGAAGCGGCCCCACGCTGCAGCAGACAATCCGTGAACCCGCCCGTAGAAGCGCCGACGTCAAGACAGCGCAGCCCCTGGGGCGACCAGCCGAACTCATCGAGCGCGCGCTCGAGCTTCGCCCCGCCGCGGCTCACGAAACGCGCATCATCTTCTATCTCGAGTGCGGCGCCTGCGGCGACGAGTTCCCCGGCCTTCGTGCGCGGCTCGCCGTCGACGCGGACGCGCCCCTCGAGGATCAGCGCCTGCGCGCGGGCGCGCGAGGCGCCCAGTCGCTCGGCGACGGCGAGGTCGAGGCGGCGGCGTGGCGAGGTCATGCCTAAGGCTCGCGGGACCCCAGGGCTTCCTTCACATGCACCTCGGCCTCCGTCAAGAGCACGCGGCAGCGCTTGGCCAGAGCATTTCCTTCTTTATATAGGGCGACCGACTGGGCGAGCGGCACGTTGCCCTCGTCGAGCTTCTCCACGATCGCCTCAAGCCGCGCTAGGGCGGCCTCGAAGGTGGGCCCCTCAGCCGCCTTCGTGCTCTTCTTCTTCACTGCCGATTCCGCCACCGTGCACCTCCTTGCCCTTGACCTGAGCCGCCAAGCGGCCCTTGGTGAGAACGATATCGATCGGCTCGCCGACGCTCACGCGCCGTGCATCGGTGACGACCGTGGCGCGGCGGTCGAACACGATCGCATAGCCGCGCGCCAGCGTCTGGTGCGGACCGAGCGCGCCCAGCGCGGCGATCGCGGCGCCGACACGGCCGCGACGTTCCTCTTGTGCGTGTGCGAACGCCCGGCGCAGCGCCTCGTGCGCCGCGGTCGCGCGACGCCGGTATTCCGCCACGCGCCGGCGCGGTTCGTTGCGCTGCAGCCCGATCGCCAGCTCATCGAGCCGCTGTGCCGCAGCGCCGAGCGCGCCGCGCGTGCTGCGCGCCAAGCGCGCCGCCAGATCGGCGACGCGCTCGAGCAGTTTCACGCGTTCGCCGGCGACGAAGACGGCCGCCGCGGTCGGCGTCGCCACCCGCTGGTCCGCGACGAAATCGGCGATGGTGAAATCCGCCTCGTGGCCGACCGCGCTGATGACCGGCTTCGCGCACGCCGCGATCGCCCGTGCCACGATCTCGGTGTTGAACGCCCACAGGTCCTCGAGCGAGCCGCCGCCGCGCGCGACCACGACCGCATCCACGTCCAGACCGCCGGCGCGTCGGATGGCGCTCGCCAGCGCCTGTGCGGCGGCCTCGCCCTGGACCGGCGCGTGCACGAGCGTGATGCTCACGTGCGCGCCGCGCGCCCGGCATGTCTGCACGAAATCGTGCAGCGCCATGCCGTCGCGGCTGGTGACGATGGCCACCTCACGCACGAATGCCGGGATCGCGCGCTTGCGGGTCTCCTCGAACAGCCCCTCGGCCTGCAGGCGCGCTTTGAGCTGCTCGAACAGCCGGAACAGGCGGCCGCGACCGGCGGGCGCGATCTCGAGCACGCTGAGCTGATACTCGCTGCGCTTGGCGTAGGTGCGCAGTTCAGCGAGCACTTCGACCGCGGCGCCTTCCGCGCACGCGTCGCGCACCGCCGCCGCAGCCTCGCTGGTGGCCCAGCAGACGCAGCGCAGCACTGCGTACTGGTCCTTGAGGTCGAAATACGAATGTCCGCTGGCCGCGGTGAAGCGGAAATTCGACACCTCCCCGATGACGCGGACAGGCATCGGGAAGCTGGCGCGCAGCGCGTTCTCGATCGCGCGCGCGCACTGCGTGACGGTGAGCGCCGGGGCGCTAGTGAGAAGCGGAAGGTCCAGCACTGGTTTGACTTGCGGGCGTCGGCGCCGGCGCGGACGGCTCGGGCGTCAGCAGCTGCTCGTTCGGGGGCGGCGTCGCGAGCAGGTCCGCCGGCTGCATGCTCGGCGATGGGTTCGGCGCGCTGCAATACGCCAGCGGCGCGGTGCCCGGCAGGAAGTATTCGACGCGCCCGCTCCCGGCCGGCGCGCGGTAGTTGCCGCCGGCGCAGACCCGCACGTGCTCGACGTCGGGCGGCTCGGCGAAGTCCTGCGGCTTCACTCCGACGAGCGCCTTCTTCATGAAGCGCGCCCAGGTGCGCGCCGGGATGTTGCCGCCGTACGATTCGTACATCGGCGTGTAGTCGTCGTTGCCCACCCAGACCGCGGCTGCGAGCTGCGGCACGAAGCCGACGAACCACGCGTCGCGGAAGCTCGACGTCGTGCCCGTCTTGCCTGCGGCCGGACGTCCGATGATGGCGTTCGGATAGCCGGTGCCTTCTTCGATGACGCTCTGCATCAGCGTGGTCATGATGTACGCGGCGCCGGACGACATCGCGACGTGCCGTTGCGGATAGCGGTTGTCGAGCACGATCGTGCCGAATTGATCGGCGACGTAGCGGATCGCGGTCGGCGGCGTGAAGATGCCGCCCGCGGCGATGGTCGAGTAGCCGGACACCATGTCGAGCGGCGCGACGACCGCGGTCCCCAGCGCGAGCGAGAGGTCGGCCTCGAGATCCTCGGTGATGCCCATGGCGTGCGCGTACTGCACGACGTTGTCGATGCCGATATCGTTCGCCAGCCGCACCGCCACGACGTTGCGCGACAGCGCGAAAGCCTTGCGCAGGGTGATGGATCCGAGAAAGCGGTGGTCGTCGTCGCTCGGCGTGTAGTCGGTCCCATCGCCGGCGGGATAGGTGACGGGCGCGTCGGCGTAGATCGCCGACACCGGCGTGCCGCGGTCGACCGCCGCCGAATAGACATAGCCTTTAAAGGAAGAGCCCGGCTGACGGCGCGCCTGCCACGCGCGGTTGAACTGGTTCTTGGCCGAAAAGCCGATCCCGCCCACCATCGCGAGGATCTGGCCGTTGTTCGGGTTCTCCGCGACGAGCGCTCCCTCGTGCATGCCGTAGCCTTCTTTGCCGCCCTGCTCCACCAGTTCGGTGACGGCGTTCTGCGCGATCGTCTGGAGATGCGTGTCGAGGGTCGTATACACGGTGAGTCCGCCGTGCAGCATCTGATCCGAACCGAGATTCTTCTCAAGCTGCGCGATCACATACGTGGTGAAATACGGATACTTGTACGCCTCGACGCCCACAGGCGCTTCGGCGACGTAGCGGAGCTGCGCGTTGGCGGCTTCATCCGCCTGCGCCTGGTCGATCTCACCGAGCGACACCATCCGCTCGAGCACGCGCTGCTGTCGCTCTTTGGCGGCCTTCTCGTCCACGAACGGTGAGTACAGCGAAGGCGCGGCGACGACGCCGGCGAGCATCGCGGCCTCAGGCAGCGTCAAGCGCGATGCGTCTTTGCCGAAGTAGGCATGGCTCGCCGCCTGGATGCCGTATGCGCCGGCGCCGAAGTAGATCAGATTCAGGTAGCGCTCGAGGATCTCGTCTTTGGTGTAGTAGCGTTCGAGCTCGATCGCGAGCAGCGCCTCTTGTGCTTTGCGCGCGAAGGTGCGATTGCGGTTGAGGAAGAGCGTGCGCGCCAGCTGCTGCGTGATCGTGCTCGCACCCTGGATCTGCTCGTGCCGGAAGTCCGCCACGGCCGCGCGCACGATGCTGCGCACGTCGACGCCTCGGTGTTCTTGGAAGCGCTCGTCTTCGCTCGCGATGATCGCCTGTTTCATCACCGGCGCGATATCGGTGATCGCGACGTAGATGCGGTTCTTATCGTAGAGCCGCGCCAGCACCGTGCCGTCGCGCGCGAGGATGCGCGTGGTCGTCGTCGCCGAGTCGGCGTTCGACAGCCGGTCGACATCCGGCAGGTCGCGGCCATAGGTGGTCACGACGCCGATGATGCCGAGCACGCCCAACAGCACGAGGACGAGCACGACGAGCACCGCGACGAGCGCGATCGTCTGCCAGTTGCCGGCGCCCCGCCGCTTCAGGAGCCGAGCTCCGCGGGCGGCGACTTCGCGAGCGCGTCGAGCACGCCGTTGACGAAGTCGCTGCTTCGCTCGGTCGAAAGCCTGCGAGCGAGCTCCACCGCGTGATTGATCACCGCGGACGTCTGGACCTCAGCGCGATAGCGCAGCTCCCACGCTGCCATGTCCAAGATGAGCCGGTCGAGACCGGAGAGCCGCTCTATGGTCCAGCGCGCCAGCAGCGGCTCGATCTGCGCCTCGAGATCCGCCTTGCGCGCGTGCGTGCCGCGCACCAGCGCCTCGACGAGCGTCCAATCCGTGCCGCGGGGCGCATCGCTGCGACGATCGATGGCGGGCATCGCGGCTTCATACGGATCTTCCGCGTGCGCCTCATCGCCCCGTCCGAAGACGCCGACGCCCTCGCGCGCCTGCGCGAGCGCGTCATCGAGCGACGTCTTGCCGAACTCGACGGCGTAGAGGACTTCCAAGGCGATGCGGTGCTCGCGGCGCTCGACGGCCACGACGTCAACCGCCGGCTGCGACGGGTTCTTGCATGAGCTCGCGCAGCCAGGTGACGTAGGTGTTGCCGGCTTCGAACGCGGGCGAGGCGAGGATGCGCTCGTGCAGGGAGACGGTCGTCTCGACGCCCCTGATCTCAGTCTCATAGAGCGCGCGGCGCATGCGGGCGATCGCCATGGGCCGGTCGCGGTCGATGGTCACGATCTTCGCCAGCAACGAATCGTAGAACGGCGGCACCTCGGCGCCGGAATGGATCGCCGTGTCGACGCGCACGCCCGGACCGCCCGGCAGCAGCACCGCACCAAGCTTGCCGGCCGCAGGGCGGAAACCGTTGTCGACATCTTCCGCGTTGATGCGGCACTCGATCGCGTGGCCGCGCGGGCGCAGATCCTCCTGGCGCAGCGCGAGGCGCTCGCCCGCCGCGATGCGGACCTGCCAGCGCACCAAGTCGACGCCGAACGTCGCTTCTGTGACCGCGTGCTCGACTTGGATACGCGTGTTCATCTCCATGAAATAGAACGTGCCGTCGGGGCTGAGCAAGAACTCGAGCGTGCCCGCGTTCGCGTAGTCCGCCGCGCGCGCAGCCTTCACCGCGGCGGCGCACAATTGCGCGCGCACCTCAGGATCGAGGTTCGGCGCCGGCGACTCCTCGAGTAATTTCTGGTGACTGGGTTTTTGCACCGAGCAGTCGCGCTCGCCCAGGTGCACCACATGGCCGAACTCGTCGGCGAGCACTTGCACCTCGATATGCCGCGGACGTTCGAGCAGCTTCTCAATGTACACGCGGCCGTCGGCGAAGGCCGCCTGCGCCTCGCCGCGCGCCGCGGCAAGACCCGCGAGCAGGTCCGTCTCGCGGCCGACGATCCGCATGCCCTTGCCGCCGCCGCCCGCGGTCGCTTTGATGAGCACCGGGTAGCCGGCGTCGGCGCAGAAGCGCCGCGCTTGTTCATCCGATTCGATGATGCCCGACCCGGGCACCACGGGCACGCCCGCTTCCTGCATGCGGCGTTTGGCTGACGCCTTGTCGCCCATGAGCGCGATCGCGGCCGCCGGCGGCCCGATGAACTTGAAGCCGTGCGATGCGCATATCTCCGCGAAGCCTGCGTTCTCCGACAGGAAGCCGTAGCCGGGATGGATGGCGTCGACGCCGGTGATCTCCGCCGCCGACACGATGTTCGGGATGTTGAGGTAGGAACGCGCCGCTTGCGGCGGTCCGACGCAGAACGCCTCGTCCGCGAGCCGCACGTGGAGCGCGTCGCGATCCGCTTCGGAGAATATCGCGACGGTGCGCACGCCGAGCTCGCGGCAGGCGCGGATCACGCGTACGGCGATTTCGCCGCGGTTAGCGATGAGGACCTTATCGAACACCTAGGCTCCGATGTGCGGTCATGTGTGCGAATGCGCGAAGGGCTAGAGGCGCGGCGGCTCGAGCGCTTCGACGAGCGCGGGCGCAGTCATCTGCGGCGCCGGCGTCGCAGGCTGTGAGGCGCGATCGACGACGAACAGCGCTTCGCCGAAATCGACCGCCTGGCCATTTTCTGCCACCTGCGAGACGAGCACGCATGGCCCGCCGGTGCGCACCGGGTGCTTGAGCTTGAGCGCTTCGACGTATCCGAGCACGCGATCGTCCGCGATCGCCGATCCGGGGATCGGCAAGTCGGGCGCCGCGCTGAAAATCCCGACGACGTCCGCGCTGATCGTGTCGTACGGTCGGCCGCTCTCGTCGCTCGTCATGAGCACCGGCTTGTGGCCGCTGCGAGCCGGCTTGGAGGCGCTCGTGCCGGCGGGCGCGTGCTGTTCCCCCGCGTCGGCCGCCTTCACCAGACGGATCGAGCCTTCGGAGGTTCTCAAGTCGCAACTCCATGAGCGGCGTCGCGGCGAACGCCTTCGCCAGCGGGGTGACGCGCTCAGCGACGAAGCGTGAAAGCGCCGCGGCTGAAGTGCCGTTCGTCTCGGGTTTTTCGGACATCGGGTGTGGATTCGCCAAAGGTGGGACAGCGGCCTTGCCGCGCTCCTCAAAACGCGGCGAACCGACGCTCACAAGAGCGTGCCTTCGGCCTCGGCGGCGCGACGCCCCAAACGGTTGTCTCGCGTCAACTCGATCTCCGGCGTGGCGCCCTCGAGCAGTCGCGGCTTGCGCACCCGCACCGTCACCCGCGCGATCCGGCGGTCGCTGAGGACGTCGCTCGCGATCGCTTCCGCGAGCGCTTCAAGCAGCGCGAAAGAGCGCTGTGCTACGGTCGCCTCGACCTTCTTATATATCGCGGCATAGTCCACGGTGTCGCCGAGGTGGTCCGAGTGCGCGGCCTTAGCGAGATCGACGGTGAGTTCGAGGTCGACGTCGATCGGCTGCGCTTTCTCCCGCTCGTCGGGAAGCGCACCGTGCTTGCCCCAGAACCGCATCCCGCTCACGCGGATCGCATCCGGCATCAGGGCTCTTCCCGGCAGATCGCGTCGGCGACTTGGACGACCGCCGCCATGTCGACGACGTCGTGCACGCGCACGATGTCCGCGCCGCCGGCGATCGCGAGCGCGACCGAAGCGGCCGTGCCGAACGCGCGACGCTCCAGCGGCAGGCCGGTGATCTTCCCGATGAACGATTTGCGCGACGTACCGACGAGCAGCGGGAACTCGAGCCGTTGCCGGAACTCATGCAGCCGGTGCAGGATCTCGATATTGTGCTCGGCGGTCTTGCCGAACCCGATGCCCGGATCGACGATGATGTGCTCGCGCGCGACGCCGGCCTCGATCGCGTCATCCGCGGAGCGGCGCAATGATTCGATGACTTCGTCCACCACATCGCCTCGGTAGTCGGGAGCGGCGCGGTTGTGCATGATGACCAGCGGAGTTCCGACCTCCGCCGCTGCGTCAGCGACGCCCGGCATGGCGCCCCACACGCAGTTGACCATGTCGGCGCCGATCGCCAGGGCCTTGGTCGCGATCGCCGGTTTGAACGTATCGATCGAGATCGGCACGTCCGGCAGCGCGGCCCGCACCGCGGCCACGACGGGCAGCGCACGCGCCGCTTCTTCTTCTTCTGTGACGGGTTCGTGCCCGGGCCGGGTGGACTCGCCGCCGATGTCGATGATGTCGCAGCCGGCCTCGGCGAACTCGAGCGCGCGCCGCACCGCGGCGTCGGGATCCGCACCGATGCCGTCGCCCGAGAACGAGTCGGGTGTCGCGTTGATGATCCCCATGAGATAGGTGCGCGCGCCCCACACGAAATCACGGCCGCGCAACGTCAGTGTCGGTCGAATGAATTCGACCGCTCCGACCTTCTTAGACTTGTGCATGCCCGTGTGCGCCGACGTTCTCGAGGAACCAATCGCGCAGCGCCGCGACCAGGAACGTCGAACCGGTGACCACCACGAGATCGCCGGCACCGGCGACGCGGCGTGCCACCGACAGCGCTTCGACGGGATCGCCGACCGCGCGCGCGGTCAGGCCCCGCGACTGGGCGATGTTCGCCAGGTTCATCTGCGGCATCGCCGCGCGATGCGAGACGTCGAAGGTGGTGAAGATCCACTGCGCCGGCAGCGCCGCCCAGGCGTCGAGCATGGCCGCGGCATCTTTGCTCTCCGAGATGGCGACGACGAAGACGAAACGGCGATCGGGGAAGTGCCGCAGCAGCGCGGCCGCGAGCGCCGCGGCTTTCTCCGCGTTGTGGGCGACGTCGAAGAGCAGTGAGGGCCGCGATGGATGGAATTCCATGCGCCCCGGCAGCGACAATCCCGCCAGCCCGGCGGCGGCGCTCTGCGCGCTGAACGGGAAACGCTGCTCGATCTGCTCGCACGCGATGAGCGCCGTCGCCGCGTTGAGGATCTGGAATTCGCCGAGCAGCGGTATGGTCACGTCGTAGCGCCGGCGCGACGTCACGACGGAAAAGGTCTGCGAGTATGACGACACGGCGGCTTCGGACACGATCTCCGCCGCCTGTTGTACGACCACGAGCGGCGCGCTCTTGGCGCGCGCGGCCGCCTCGATGATGCGCAGCGCCTCGCCGTGCGCCGCGGTGACCACCGGCGTCGCCTGCTTGATGATACCGGCCTTATCGGTCGCGATCGCCTCGATGGTGTCGCCGAGCACTTCGGTGTGGTCGAAGCCGACGTTTGTCAAAACGCTGACGAGCGGCTCGAGCACGTTGGTGCCGTCCAGCGTGCCGCCGATGCCGACCTCGACGACGGCGAGATCCACATGCTCCTCGGCGAAGTACCGGAACGTCAAGGCGACGAGCAGCTCGAAGTACGACGGGCGTCCCCACTCGCCCGCCTCCATCTCCTCGATCGCCGGCAACATGCTCCCCATGAGCTCGCCGAAGCGGTCCTCGCTGATGGCGATGCCGTTGATGCGCGCGCGCTCGGTGACGGACCGCATGTGCGGCTTGGTGTGGAGTCCGACCTTGAAGCCGGACGCGGTGAGGATCGCCGCGCACATCGAGGCCGTCGATCCCTTGCCGGCGGTGCCGCCGACGTGGACGCTCGGAAACGCGCGCTGCGGTTCGCCGAGCAGGGTGAGCAGCGCGCGCATGCGGTCGAGCCTGCCCGGATGGCGGCGCGACACGCCTTCATGCTGTGACGCCTGCAAGATGCGCTCGGCGAGTGCGAAATCCATCAGCTCACCTGCGCCGGATGCTCGCCGATCGCACCCGAGAGCAACCCCATCGCGTGCGGCAGGACACCTGAGATCACCGCGAGCGTCTCGGCTGCGCCCTTCGGACTTCCCGGAAGATTGACGATCAGCGTGCGCCGCCGAACCGCCGCGACCGCGCGCGATAGCATAGCGGTGGGGACGGTCGCGAGGCTCGCCGCGCGCATCGCCTCTGCGAGGCCCGGCACTTCGTAATCCGCCACGGCTATAGTCGCTTGGGGCGTGACATCGCGCGGGCCAAGTCCCGTGCCGCCGCTCGTGAGGACGCAATCGGCATTGCCGCCGTCGCAGATGTCGCGCAGCAGGGCTTCGATGGAGGCGCGATCGTCCGGCAGAACGGTCTCGAGCACGACCTTGCAGCCCGCAGGCAGCCCCGCGCGCATGATCGCGGTGCAATCATCCTTGCGCTGGCCCGACGAGGCTTTGTCAGACAGCACGACCAGCGCGATGCGCCACTGTTTGCCCGCCGATCCGTCAGCGTGGCTCACGCGCGCGACCTCTTGAAGGCACCGCTCTTGCCGCCGCTCTTCTCAAGAAGACGAACGCTCTCGATCGTGATGCCCTTGTCGAGAGCCTTGCACATGTCATACACGGTGAGCGCGGCGACCGCGGCCCCCGTCATCGCTTCCATCTCGACGCCGGTCGTGCCGGCGCAGGCGGCTTCGCACTCGATGCGCACGGTGCCGGGCGCGCGCAGCGTCAGCACGACCGCCACGTGTGAAAGCGCGAGAGCGTGGCACAGCGGGATGAGCTCGGCGGTCCGCTTGGCGGCGCCGATGCCGGCGAGCTGCGCCGTCGTGAGCACGTCGCCTTTCGCCACCGCCCCGCGCCGGAGCGCGGCAAACGCGGCCGGCGACATGCTCATCAGCGCTTCGGCGCGAGCCCGCCGCTGGGTGATCGGCTTCGCCCCGACGTCGACCATGCGCACCGAGCCGTTCGGCGCGACGTGCGTCAAACGTGGAGTCTTGCGTCGTGAGTCGGTCCGCGCGGTCATCGCGGGCGGTCTTCTCGGATCGCCCGCGATTCTCCGCGTTGCCGGAGTCGTGACACCAACGGGCCGGTCAGTACGTCACGAACCCAACATCATCATCGCCGGCCTGGCGGGCCGCGTCGAGCACCTTGATGACGCGATCGTAGGCGGCCGACCGGTCGGCGAGCAGCGCGATGTGCTTGGTGAATCCCTTACGGTGGTCGTGCGCCTTCACCGCCGCCGCCATCGCCGCATAGAGCTTAGCACCGCTGCACGGCACGCCGTCGATCGTGATCCGCCCGGCCCGGGAGATCGCGACGTCGATCTGGTGCAGCGGCGGCGGACCGCCTCTGACGGGCGGCGGTGCAGGCGACCACTGCTTCTGAAACCCCGGAGGCGCGACGAGCGCCGCCAGGATCATGAAGATGATGAGCAGGACCAGCAGTACGTCAGCGAACGGCGTGATGTTGATCTCTGCCATCGTGTCGTCGTAGACGCGCGCGTGCGTCGTCATAGCCGCCTCCTCACGAGTCCAGCCTGAATTGGTAGACCACCTGATAGAGCTCAGCCTCGGGCCGGCCCGCTTCGTGCGGACATGCATACGTGCTGCGTTGCGCGGCGTCGACCGCCGCGCGATCGAGCGCGGCATTGCCCGATGAGGCGCCGACGCGCGCCGAAAGCACTTGGCCGTCCGGCGCGATGGAGATGACCACGACGACGGTGCCGGAGATGCCGGCCTGCTTCTCTGAGTCGGGATAATCAGGCTCGACCTTGCGGAGGATGCGGCATGCACCGAACGCCGGCGCCGCGCTCGGCGACTCGTCTGGCGTTGGGGTTCCCGTGTTTCCAGGCGGCGCGCTCGGCGGCACATCGATCCCGGGACCGGCGGTCGGCCCAGGCGGCAACTGCGGCGGCGAGACCGGGCGGCGCCGGCTGGGCGCGGCGGACGAGGCGGCTGAAGGTTTAGGCGTCTCGGTGTGCGCGACCGGCGGCGGTGTCGGCGGCGGGGGCGTGTCCAGACTCCCCATGATGAGCGTCTCGTGCGGTTGCGGCACGGCATCCGGCGGCGTGGGTAGCGGATGGTAGAACGAACCCAAGACGAAGTGCATCAGCGCCGACAGCACCACGAACGCAACGGTCAACAGCACGATCGCTTTGCGTTCGCGCTTGGACGACTCGGCTTGGGTTATAGACAAGCGGGGGGATGGAGCCACAACGGCCTCCTTGCTCCCGCCTGCTGCCTATTATATACGTGTCGAGGGCGGAGCGCAATCGGCCGGGTGGCCAGGACCGAGCGCTGGACTACAGGTGCCGGCGTGCCCCCGCAGCGCCAAGAACACGATCATGAACAGGCCGAACGCCCAGCAGTAGACGGCGAACGGCGTCAGCCGGTGCTGGTCGACGTAGCGCATGAAGAAGCGGATCGCGAACATGCCCGAGATGAGGGCCGCCAGGAATCCGGCGACGATGAGCGCGGTCGGCTCGGGCGCCGCCGAGAGCGACGCGATGCCGTGGAGCCCGCTGGCAGTTGCCTCGGTCGCGTGGGGATGCACGATGCGCCGCAGCTCGAAGGCGCTGGCTCCCGCGATCGCGGGACCTGCCAGCAAGAACGAGAAGCGCGCCGCTTGCTCGCGCGACAGGCCGGCGAGCATGCCCGCCGAGATCGAGAAGCCCGAGCGAGAGCCTCCCGGGATCAAGCCCCGCGATCTGGCTGAGGCCGATGTAGAACGCGCCGGCCCACGAGAGCTGCTCCGCTTCGCCGGCCTTGGCAGGCAGGCGCTCGATGAGGAAGAGCACGAGGCCGGTGACGAGCAGCCCGACCGCCGCGACCATCGGTATGGCGAAGAGCGGATCCAATCGTTTCTCGAGCAGGTAGCCGAACACGGCCAGCGGCAGCGTGCCGAGGATGACGAGCAGCGCGAGCCGCTCGCTGCCCTTTGCCCAGCGATCGGCGAAGCCCGTGAAGAAACCCGCCACAAGCGCCCAGTAATCGCGCGCGAAATACACGAGCACCGCCAGGAACGTGCCGAAATGCAGCATGACGACGAACGGCAGGCTGGGCGGCGTCCATCCGAACAGCGCGGAGATGAGCAGCGTGTGCGCCGCGCTGCTGATGGGGAACAACTCGGCGATGCCCTGGATCAGGCCGAGCGCGATCGCTTGGAAGAGGCTCACGCCTTAGCTCCGGACGGCAGGCCTCGGGCGGTCGAATAAATTCGACCGCTCCATACGCCGTCGAGCGCTATTCGAGCTTGAAGACGTACTCGATCAGATACGGCGTCTGCACCGACGGCGGCCGGTAGCCTGTCTCTCGCGCAGCCTTGATCGCTGCGCCGTCCAACAAGGCGTTGCCCGAGGATTGGTAGATCCTCGCTGACACCACCGCGCCGCTCGTCGAGATCGTGACCTCGACGATGGCCGTCCCCTGGATGCCCTGGTCTTTCGCTATCTCGGGGTATTCCGGCTCGACTTTGTGCGTGATCGACGCATCGGTGATCTCGGTCGGGC
The DNA here is from genome assembly GCA_963805945.1 of Vulcanimicrobiota bacterium. Lineage (GTDB taxonomy): Bacteria > Vulcanimicrobiota > Vulcanimicrobiia > Eremiobacterales > Eremiobacteraceae > JAFAHD01. The sequence goes on from CAWDVP010000001.1 coordinate 158,162, forward strand.
CGCGCGGCGTCGCGACCGGTTCGGTCGTGGGGACGCCCTGCGGCACGCCGTTCTCGCTGCCGTGCGGCGGCGGTGTGTAGGCGACCTCAGCCGGACCCGTACCGCCCGTGCTATGCGAGTGCATGACGTTGAGCTTGAGCCGAGGCGGCGGCGGCGTGTTCTTCAGCGGCGGCGGCGTCGGCGTGGGCGGGGGCGTCGGCGTGGGCGGGGGCGTCGGTTTGGGCGTCGGCGGCGGCTTGATGAGCGTCTGGACGACGACCCTTTGCGGCGGCGGCGTGGCCTCTTCTTTGAACTTGGGGATGAGCTTCTCACCGACGCTGCCCATGACGAAATGGCCCACTGCCGACAAGACGATGAAGCCGATCGAAAGATAGATGAGCGCATAACGCTCGCGCTTGGTGAAAAGCGCCGGCGTGGTGCGGCCGACTTGAGGCGCCCTGGGGGTCGTCGCCACCTAGACCAGTTCCTTTCTGCCCGCGCGCGTGGCCATCAATTCTGCACCGCGTTGTCCGCAGCGCCCTGTATCTTGTTCGCCAAGCCGAATTTGTTGAAGCCCGCGGTCTTGGCGGCGTCCATCACGCGCAACACGGTCCCGTATTTCGACGTCGGCGCGGCCTTGATGATGATGTCGGTCTGCGTCTGGTTGAACTGGTCGAAGTACTCCTTGAAACGATCGTAGATCTTGTCCTCGGGCACGATCTCGGCGCCGACCTGGATCTCATCCTTGTTGGTCAAGATGTTGCGATGGATGATCACGGTGATCGGCGAGTTCGTCACCTTGAGCTTGTTCAGCGCCTCGGGGACGGGCGGCGGTTTCAGCAGCGAGGTGAGGATCATGAAGATGATGAGCAGCACCAGCAGCACGTCGCAGAACGGCGTGATGTTGATGGTGGACATCACATCTTCTTCTGGGTTCGAGCCTACCATCGACATGGCGAATACTTCTCCAAAAGACGCTACTGCGTGACGAAGCCGACGTCATCGTCGCCGGCTTGACGTGCCGCGTCGAGGATCTTGATGATGGTGTTGTAGTTCGCGGCCGCGTCGGCGATGAGCGAGATATGCGTGAGATAGCCCTGCGCGGCGTGCTCTTTGTGGTACTTGACCGCAGTCGACATGTCGTCGTACAGACGACGCTTCTGTGGTCGGACGGCCGTCGACGAAGATGTGGTTCGTCGCCGACACTTCGATCTCGATCTGATGCTTCAGCTGGCTCTGGTTGATCTTCGTGGGAGCGTCGCTCTTCTTCGGCAATTCTTTTTGGAAGCCGGGCGGCGCGGCGAGCGCGGCCAGGATCATGAAGATGATGAGCAGCACGAGGAGCACGTCGCAGAACGGCGTGATGTTGATCTCCGCCATCACCTCTGCGTCTTGCGCGGTTGATGTCATGCCCATGGTCGCATATGCCTCTTAGTCGCTTACGCTTGGTCCGAGGTTCATCGGCGACGAGGCGATGGGCGGCGCTTGCGCGCGCCGTCCCACCGCTTCCGCCTATGTCCCTCTTACGATCCGGGCGAGCCCGACGGCCGCGGCGCGGGCGGCGGTTGCTTGCCTGTCGCCGAGCGCGGGGTGTACAGCTCGGTGGGGATGGGCGCGCCGGTGTTGTGGAAGTGCAGCATCTCCGCCAGCTTGTTGGCCGCGACGATCATCTCTTGGTTGTACGCCTTGATGCGCGCCTTGAAGTAGTTGAAGAACACCACCGCGACGACCGCGACGATGAGGCCGGCGGCGGTCGTGAAGAGCGCGAGCGAGACGCCGGCCGCGACGACCGCGGGCGTCGAATTGCCCTTGAGCGCGATGTCTTGGAAGGCGCGGATGATGCCGAGCACCGTGCCGAACAGGCCGACGAACGGCGCGATGACCGCGACCGTGCCGATGATCGACAGATTCGCCTCGAGCGAGTTCAACTGCTCGAGCAAGCCGATCGACAGCGCGTCGCTGATGTCGGCGCGGCTCTTCTCATGCCGGTATAGTCCGAACTGCAATATCTTCGGCAACATGCCCGGCTTGCGATCGCAGACGGCGATCGCGCCGGCCATATCGTCGCGCGCGACCCGGTCGCCGATCTCCTTGAGCAGCGCGTTCGGGTCGGTGTGCTGCCGCGAGAAGAAGAACAACCGTTCGAACACGATGCCGATCGAGACGATCGACATGCCGAGCAGAATCCACATCGTGGCTCCGCCTACGTTGATGAAGTCGAGAAAGGCTTGAAATGGATTCATGGACGCTATCCCCTTATAGCCGACGATTTTGCCGCTGAAAGCATTGCGTTGACGTGCACGACACGCCTAAAAATGCAGAAGGCGGGCGGTGGCCCGACCGTCGTCACCGCGTTCGATTATACGGCGTCCCGCTTCCTTCCTATCGAACGTCTGTAGCGGGTGGGCCGACCTGAAGGTCGGCCCCTACACCGGTCGTTCGCGGATGTAGTGCCCGAGCGAAGCTCGGCTTAAGGTTTGTAGCCCGGAATGTCGGAGTTGTTGAGCGCCTTATAGTTGGAATTCACCGAGGACATGCCGGCCGGGTTGTTCTGGGCCTTGAAGAGATCGAACGCCTTGCGGAGCGCGGTGTTCGCGTCGTCCTTCTTCCCTTGCCGCGCGTATGCGACGCCGAGGTCGAACCAGCCGTTCGGGTAATTCGGGTCGGCGGTGGTGGCCGCCGTCGAGTACTTGATGATGTCGTTGATCGGATCCGCTCCCTTGCCGCCGGGCAGGGAGAGCAAGATGACCGCGATGGTGGCGTTGTAGGGGGCCGCGTTCTTGGGCGACGCCGCGATCGCTTGCGCGAGCGCAGCGCTCGTGCCGGGCAGATCGTTCTGCGCGGCGGCGATCTGGGCCGCGCCGAACAGCGCGTTGGCGTTGTGCGGATCGAGCGCGAGGGCCCTGTCATAGGCGGCTTTGGCCTTGGGGAAGTCCTTCTTCTGCACGTAGATATCGCCGATGTCCACCTGCACCGCCGCATCGGTCGGGGACACCTGCGCGAGCTGCTGGAGCGGCACGAGCGCCGCATCGAGCTTGTCGTTGCGGATGTAGTAGCTCGCGAGCGCTTGGTAGCCGACCGGGCTGTTCGGCGCTATCTTCTCCGCTTGATTGATGGCCGCGATGCCCTCAGCCTCTTGATTCGTGCTCAGCAGCGAGACGCCCATATCCGCGTAGATGCGGGCGGTCACGTTCGCCGACTTCTTGTCGTCGAGCTGCTGCGCGGTCTTGAACGCGGCGATCGCGCCGGTGTTGTCGCCGGTCCCCTGGAGCGCCTCGCCCAACTCGATCTGGTACTGCACCTGTTTGGGGTCGAGCTTGACCGCCTTTTGCGCATACGGCAGCGCGTCGGCAGCTTTTTGCACCTGGAGGAGCGCGAACGCGTAGCGCCCGTAGGCCAGCGCAGCACCGGTAAGCGTCGTGGAATCAGGCTTGGGGTCGATCGCGAACGCTTTGTCGTAGGCAAGCGCCCCCGACTTGAACTTGTCGTCGCTCTTGTTCTGGATGCCGTCGGAGTAGTACGCGAAGCCGAGCAACGACCAGAACTTGGCGTTGTTCGGGTCGAGCTGCGTGCCCTTGACCAGCACGTCTTCGGCCTGAGCGTATTGTCCCTTGTTGATGAGCACAGTGGCCAGCGTCTTACGCGTGCCCGCATCGCTGGGATTGGCGGAAAGCTTCGCCTCGAGATCGCTCTGGCTGCTCTCGCCCTCGGCCAGCCCCTGCAGCGTGAACCTATAGGTGATGTCGAAGAAGGCGAGCGTCGGGCTGCCGTTGCTGTACGCAGGCCGGTAGGTCGATTTCTTCACGGCATCGAGCACGGCGTCGTCGAGATCCTTGTGGCCCGACGATTTGAAGATGCTGAAGCTGGTCGCTTCGCCGGTCTTCTGCACGAGCACTTTGACCTTGACCTCGCCCACCTCGCCGGCTGTCCGCGCAGCGTCCGGATACTGAGGCTTGACCTGATTGATGAACCGGGGCGGCACGAATCCAGCCGGGTCGGCATTGACGGCTACGGCGCCGGCGATCATGGTGGCGGCCGCGATCATGACGGCTGCGAGGCTGCGATGCACGTTACGCATGGGTCTCCTTCATCGAAGATCTGTAAAGACGGCGCGCCGCGATACGCTATGTGGTGCGGGCTTGGCCGCTTCTGCCCTGGGTCCCGCAAATCCGCCGTCTGGCGGCTGCCGCCGAGCGGAATATCCGCGACATTTCTCGCCTTTTGCCGCGCATCAGCGCGGCGGCGATGCTCGCGATCTCGCGCTCGAGCGCTCGCAGCGCCCGGCTCACGTCGTCTCGGTTCTCGAAGAGCGCGGCATCCCACAGCGTGAACGGAGATTCGGCGAGCCTCGTTGCGCCCTGGAAGCCCGGGCCGGCTAGCCAGCTGGTCTGCCGACCGGCGGCGTGCTCGGCGGCGAGCGCGATCGCCAGCGCCGCGAGTTGCGGCAGAGCGCTCGTCGCGGCGACCACCCGGTCATGGACTTCGGGCGCGATGCGCACCGCACGGCTGCCGAGCGTTCGTACGAAGGCTTCCGCCGCCCGCCATGCCCGTGCGCGTCCGGCTTGCGCCGGGGCGTACAGCGCGAAGGGTCTCCCTTCGAAGAGCTCCGCTGAGGCGGCCGAGGGGCCGGCGCGTTCGCTGCCGGCCATGGGATGCCCGGCTACGAACCGCGCGGCGCGCGGACGAGCGCGTAGCGCGCGTTGAGCGGCGGCGACGATCCGCTTCTTCAGGCCGCCGACATCGATGACGAGCGCACCCGGTTTCGCATGCGCGATCGCTTTGACCACCAGCCTCTCGAGCGCCGGCAGCGGCGCCGCGAGCACGATCACGTCCGCGGTGCGCACCGCGCGATCAAAGGTGGGGCACACGGTGTCGATCGCGCCACGCCGGCGAGCCGCTGCGGCATGCGCGCGGACGGGATCCCAGCCGAGGATGTTGAGGCTCGGGCGTCGCCGGCGCTTCAGCGCCAACCCGATCGACGCGCCGATGAGGCCGGTGCCGACGATCGCGATCGTCGACCGCGCCCGCGCAGTCAAACGGTGGCGGCGACCTCTGAAGCGACCGGCCGGCCGACCGCGCGCGCGACCGCGCGCACCCCGTCCATCATGGCCGCGAACTTGTCGAAGGTCAACGACTCGAAACCGTCCTTGAGCGCCTCTGCCGGGTTGGGATGCACTTCGATCATCAATCCATCCGCGCCGGCGGCGACGCCCGCACGCGCCATCGGCGCCACGAGCTCCCAGCGGCCGGTGCCGTGGCTCGGATCGACGATGACCGGCAGATGCGTGAGCTGTTTGAGCAGCGGCACGGCGTTGAGATCGAGCGTGTTGCGCGTCGCGGTCTCAAAGGTGCGGATCCCGCGCTCGCACAGGATGACGCCGTGGTTGCCGCCGGCGAAGATGTATTCCGCGGCGAGCAGCCACTCTTCGATCGTCGCCGAGAGACCGCGCTTGAGCATCACCGGCTTGCGCGCCTTGGCGACCTCTTTGAGCAGCGTGAAGTTCTGCATGTTGCGCGCGCCGACTTGCAGGATGTCGGCATACGTCTCCACGAGCGGCACGTCGCGTGGATCGAGGACCTCGGTGATGACCGGCAAGCCCGTCTCGTCGCGCGCTGCGGCGAGGATCTCCAGTCCTTCTTTACCCATGCCTTGGAACGAGTACGGCGAGGTGCTCGGCTTGTACGCGCCGCCGCGCAACAGCGTCGCGCCCGCCTCCTTGACGGCACGGGCGGTGCGCAAGAGCATGTCGCGCCCCTCGACCGTGCACGGACCCGCCATGACGTGGAGGGCATTGCCGCCGATCTCGGCGCCGTTCGACAGCCTGATGATCGTGTCGCCTTGCGCACCCTCGCGGCTGACGAGTTTGTACGCTTTGCTGATAGGCACCACGCGGTCGACCCATGGGATGCCCGCCAGCTGTGCCGCGAGCAGCTCCTTGTCGTCGCGCACGCCGAGCACGCCGATGATGAGACGTTCAACGCCTTTCGAGACGTTGACGCCATAGCCCATCGCGGTGATCTTCTCGACCACTTCCTGGGCTTGTGCGTCGGTCGCGCTGCGCTTGATGATGACGATCATGCGATTCCCTTAAAACGTCGTTCCGGCGGTCTGCGGGTCGTCCTCACCCGCTAGATCCGGCCGCAGGGCGGTCGCGCCCTCCAGATAGATGTGTTTGATCGCCGCTTGTGTCGCACTCGAGTTGACCAGCATGAGCACGCGGATGCAGGCGCGCAATCGGTCGGGCACCGCCATCTCGTGGCCGCAGAGCAGCGGTACTTTGCTCCACCCCAAGGCGCGCGCGGCAGCGGCCGGAAACTCGGCGTTCAGGTCATCGGTGGTGGTGAAGAACACCGCCGCGATATCCGACGCCTCCACGCGATTGGCCTCGACCATCGCGATCAGCAGGCGTTCCGACGCCGAGATGATCGCAGCAGACGAATTGGCGCCTGCCGTGATGGCGCCGCGGATGCCTCGGACTGCCATGAGCCGCCTTCATTCTGTGGGCCTAAGTGGGTCCCTCTTTGACGGCGCGATGCAGCGCTTGAGTTTCGGCCGCCGTCAACACGCGGTGCCGTCCGGACGCCATCCCTTTCAAACCGATAGGGCCATACGAGACGCGCTCGAGACTGATGACGCGCAAGCCGTGGTGCGCGCATCGTCTGCGGATCTCGCGATTCTTGCCGGCGGTCAGCGTCATCTCGAAGCGCACGACATCGCCCGCGCGCTTTTGGATGTTTCCGGCGCCGAGCGAGTGCATCGCCGCCGCGCTCGGCACGCCCTTGACCGTGACCCTATAGCGTCGCGGCACTTCAAATGAAGGATGAGACAGCTTGCGGCTCAGCTCGCCGTCGGAGGTGCACAGCAGCAGCCCGGTCGTCTGGGCGTCGAGGCGTCCAATCGGGAACAAACGTGGCACCTTTGTGGTGGCCGAGCGCAGCTCGGCGTTCAGGAGGTCGCCCACGCACGGTCTTCCCCGTTCGTCATGCATCGTGGTGACCATGCCGAGCGGTTTGTTGAGCGCGATCGTCACATGCTCGCCCGCGCGCGGCCGCACCGGCTTGCCGTCGACGCGGACGTCGTCAGCCGCGGCCTCGACGCGATCGCCTGCGACCGCGCGGCGTCCGCCGATAGAAACAGCGCCGCGGGCGATGAGCTCGTCCGCGGCGCGTCTGGAAGCGATTCCCGCATCCGCGAGATACTTGTTGATCCGTATCTTCAGCTAGCGGTCTCCGTCCGAGGCCATCGACATCGCTTCTTTGGTCACCGACTTGAGGAAGTCTTCATTGCTATCGGTGCGCCGGAAGCGCTCGAGGATGAGTTCGGTCATCTCCTGCGTGCCGAGCACCGCGGTGGCGCGGCGCAGCATGACGATCTTGCGCAGCTCGACTTCGGAGAGCAGCAGCTCCTCGTGCCGCGTGCCCGAGCGCTTGATGTCGACCGCCGGGAAGATGCGACTGTCCGCCAGCTTGCGAACGAGGTTGATCTCCATGTTGCCGGTGCCTTTGAACTCCTCGAAGATCACGTCGTCCATCTTCGAACCGGTCTCGATGAGCGCGGTCGCGATGATGGTGAGGCTGCCGCCGCCTTCGATGTTACGCGCCGCGCCGAAGAAGCGCTTCGGTTTGTGGAGCGCGCTCGTGTCGAGGCCGCCCGAGAGCGTGCGGCCGGTCGCGGGCATGACCTGGTTCCAGGCGCGCGCGAGCCGGGTGATGGAGTCGAGCAGGATGACGACGTCATGGCCGAGTTCGACGAGCCGGCGGCAGCGCTCGAGCGTGAGCTCGGAGACCGCCGTGTGGTTGTCCGGGTGCTCGTCGAACGTCGACGAGACCACTTCGCCTTCGATCGAGCGGCGCATGTCGGTGACCTCCTCGGGCCGCTCGTCGACGAGCAGCGCGAAGAGATCGACATCGGGGTGATTGGACGCGATCGCATTGGCGATCTTCTTGAGCAGCGTCGTCTTGCCGGCCTTGGGCGGCGACACGATCAAGCCGCGCTGGCCTTTGCCGATCGGGCAGAGCAGATCGAGCACGCGTCCGCACATCTCGAGCGACGACGTCTCCATCTTGAGCCGCTGCTCCGGATAGATCGGCACCAATTTGTCGAAGTGCGGACGGCCGCGGATCGCTTCGGGGTCCATGCCGTTGACCGCCTCGACTTTGAGGATGCCGTGATATTTCTCGTTGTCCTTGGGGTCGCGGATCTGCCCGGCGATGAGGTCGCCGGTGCGCAGCTCGAAGCGCCGCACCTGCGTCTGCGAGACGTACACGTCGTGCGGGCCGGAGCGCATGTTCTCGCGGCGCAAGAAGCCGTAGCCTTCGGGCAAGATGTCGAGCACGCCGATCGCGAAATGCAGACCGGCCGCTTTGGCCTGGGCCTCGAGGATCGGGAACACGAGATCCTGTTTCTTGATGCGCTGGAGATTTTCGACGTCGAGTTTGCGCGCGAGCTCGACGAGCTCCGTGCGCGTCTTGTCCTCGAGCTCCTTGACGGAGAGGAAGTTCAGCTCTTCGCCGTCTTTGGTCTGGAAGGTCTTGGGCTGCGGTTCGACGCGTTCTTGATATTGGCGGACGGGGAAGACGCGCGGCTGCTGGCGGTCGTTGTTGCGGCCTCTGCCGCGATCCCGGTCGTACCGACCGCCGCGCTCCGGACGCTCTGGCCGATCCGGCCGGTCGAGGCGCTGCTGCTCTTGCCGCTCGCCGCGATTCGCCTGCTCGACTCTATCGGCGCGGTTGCCGCGCTCGGGCCGGTCTGCGCGGTCGACGCGATCCACTCGGTCGACGCGCTCGGGCCTCTCGGGGCGATCGATGTCGATCTCGATCTCCATCGCGCCGGGGATGGCGCGAGAGCGCTGCCGGAACGGCCGCGACACGGGGGTGACGTCTATCTCGTCGGAATTGTTGGGCTGGGAGTCGTCTTCTTGCACGCTTTACCTACCGCCTGAATGTGAGATGTGCATAGTCATAAGGAAGCATCACGACGCCGCAATGGCGCCGAGCGCGAACGAGGTTCGATTTCGAGAGGATGATGTCGTGATAAAATACACTAACGCCGTGTGCGACGTGGACGTTTCCTAGAGGGGGTTTTTTGAAGAGGAACAGCCGAACTTGCACCGACATAGAGCGGGGAAGCTCGTGCGCTCAAACTATAGCACAGCTCGCATGGCGCGTCAACGGTTTGCGGCGTTATTGTGCTCTCGGCCGCCGTGAGACGCTGGTGCTTAAGGGATCATAAAAGCGAAGCGGCCAGGCGGTCGCTGACGAGAGCCCCACACGCCCGGCGACCGCGATAGCATCGGTCGGCGCTCTGTCGAAAGTTATGCGCAGCGCGCCTGTTCGCAGTTCTGCTCCATCGTCTCTCAGATCGATAGCAAATGCGCGGCACAGGTTGCCCGGCCCCGAGGCGAGGGCTTCATCTCTGAGTCGAACCCCTCTGCGCGCGCGCATCGCGGCGATGCCCTGGATCGGCTCCACCGCCCGCACGAGCACGGCCCCTCCTATGCCCGCCGGTTCGGTGACGACGTTCAGGCAGCAGTGCACCCCATATATAAGGTAGACATACGCCGTACCCCGCCGCCCGAAGATGCTCGAGTTGCGCTGTGTCGGCCCGCGATAGCCGTGGCAGGCGGGATCCACGTATGGCAGATACGCCTCGGTCTCCACGATGCGGCCGCCAGCATAGTGCCGGCATCGGGCTCGCCGGGCGGCACGACTCGATGGAGCGTCGCGCCGACGAGCCGGCGTGCGACCTCGATGGTCGAGCCGGCGAACGGGTCATCCGCATGTTCGACGGCACGGACGTTCGGGACTTGACTGCGACCGACCGGCGCGTGATGATTAGCCTGCATGTTTCCTTTGAGAATGGAGCGGTCGAGTTTACTCGACCGTCTGAGCGGTCGAATTTATTCGACCGACCATAGCCGTGTTCCGTGTCGCGGTATGTCGCTCATCGAATCCATCATCGCGATGAGCGTGTTGACGCTGCTCATCTTCATCGCGACCGACGCTGCGGTGCACACCTTGCGCGTCGCGGCGCTCTCCGGCGGACGCGCGAGCAGTGCGCGCACGGTGTCGGAACTCGCGATCCGCATGGCGGAGGAAGCGCGCAGCTCGACCGCCGTCTTCATCCCCGCGAACGATGTGCTCGGCGATGCGAACGCGGGCGCGGCCGCGCATGAAGTGGATTTCTTCCGCCGCCTTTCCGCCGGCGGCGATTCTTACGTCGCGTATCGACTCGACGCCGCAAGCAGCATCGTGACGCGCTATGAATACACGCCTGCCGCGGGTGCGGCGACGATCGTCCACGCCGATCAGCTGGCGAGCGGCATCGCCGGCTTCGCGCCCTCGCGTGCACCGGCCGGGTCGATGGACGACGTCGTGGACGCGGCAAGCGTCAGCGACGTGTCGATCTTGTATGGCGCGGCCGGGGTCGCGGGCGGCAACGACATCGTCTCGCTCACGGTGCAGGCGAAGAGCGCCGCGGGGATCACGCCCGCGCCCGTCGTCGTGCATCTGGCGTCGCGAGCAGCGCCGACGTCGCTTGCGATCCTCGCTCCGAGCAAGCCCCCTCCGGCACCCGGTGGGCCTATCACCATGCCGTTCATCATCCGCGGGGTGAAGGTCACCCCTCCGCGCGGACCTTGGCATTCGGGAGATCCTGGCGATCCGGGCGATACTGGCTCCTCCGGAATCCACATGTCGCTATCCGGTGAGGTCCAGTTCTTCGGGCCTGGGAGCGCAGGCTTAGATTGGTTCGAACTTTCCGCCATCTCGCCGCTGGTCGAGAATGGAGCATATTCATACACTAACGCTAGCGGCGATCCCATCACCGTGGTGTTCTCATGCGGGGCGGTCCCGTGTCCCAAATTCAAGCCTTTGCCCACCTCTGGGACTCCGGCGGCCCCCTCCGGCGGCGTCGCTTTCGACGCGGCGCCGTGACCCGTTTCCCACGCTGTCCCTGCGCAGGAAAGCCCATCCGCTGACAGAAACTTCACCGCGCCGGGACTCCTCGTAATGGATGGGCGAAAGCCCACATCCTCGTTTCTTTTGGTGTTTGGGGAACAACCGGAAATCACGCGCCGCGCACCCGGGGGCGCACCCGTTGGGTCCTGGGTGCAGGAGGGGAAATCGTATGCCCAAGTCGCTCACACGGGCGCTATTCACGGCCGCAGTGGTCATCGCCGCGATCGTTGGTCAGGCAACTGGGACGCTGGCCAGCAACGTCGGTAATCTCGTCGGCCGCGTACAGACGACCGCGTCGACCAGCACCATCACCAACGAAGCGCTCAACAGATTGCCGCTCGCCAACGTCAACATCTCGGCGGTCGCTCCGTCGGGCTCGTTCAAGGCGATCAGCAACGCGGGCGGATACTACGCCATCACCGGCCTGCCGCCCGACACTTACGTGGTGACGTTCGCGCTGACGGGTTACGTCACGCAGCCGCATCAGGGCATCACGATCCAACAAGACCAGACCACCGTGCTCAACGTCGTGATGCAGACCGGCTTGACGACTTTGGGCAAGGTCACCGTGCGCGGCGCGACGTCGCTCATCCAGACGAACGAGACGGCCAACAAGTATACGGTGACGCCGACGCAGATCCAGAACATCACCGGCACGCCGCAGAACATCTCGGAGACCGCCGTGCTCAACTCGTTGCCCGGCATCACCACCGACAACGGCGGCTACCCGATCATCCGCGGCGGCGCGGAGAACGACGAGGGCTACCAGCTCGAAGGCATCGATGCGACCGAGCCCTACACGGGCCAGTTCATCAACAGCCTGTCGCTGACCGGCGAATCGAGCATCGTGCTGTCCACCGGCGGCTACGACGTCACCAACGGCAACACCAATTCGGGCGTGGTCAACGAGGTGATCAAACGCGGCTCCTATCCCGGCGCCGGCCAGTTCACGCTCAACTCTAACGCCCCGAACTTCGATCACCGTTTCGCCATCGAGTACGGCAACGGCACGCCGGACAACCGCTTCAGCTACTTCTATTCGTACAACGGCCTACGCGCGAACCGCGTGTACGGCGACCAGAAGACGTTCCTACCTCAGGAGGTTGGGGCGGTCGGAAGCACCAGCGGCAACGAGAACGTGCTCAACCTCTTCTACCGCTGGGGTTCGGATAACCGCAACGAGCTTCAGTACCTGGGTGAGACCGGAGCCAACCTGTTCAACTTCGATTACAACATGCTGCAATACGGCGGCATGCAGTCGGTCTATTGCAACACGGTCGGCACCTTCGGCAACCAGACGTGCCTCCCGTACGGCAGCGCCAACCTTCAGGTCCAGGCCACCGTCGGCTCATCGGCAGCGGCGCATTCGCTTCCGTATCCAGGCCAAGTAGGCCTCAATCAGGCCATCAACTACCCCGACAGCGAGAACAACGTCCACTTCATCGAGAAGATCGCCTACAAGCGCCAATTCAACTCGTCCAGCTTCTTGGACGCGCGGATCTACCGCACCAGTCTTCACGACAACTTCAACCTGCCGTGGGGCGGCGGCGCGTTCGGCGACTTCGTCGAGAACCTGTCCGTCAACAACCAAGGCATCGGCGTCGACTATCAGAACCAGCTGAGCAACCAGCACCTCATCACGGTCGGTGCCGACACCGTCTTCACAAGCGGCACGTACCGCGCGGGACCGGCAGCGATATCGCCGCTCATCGAGCCGCTGGAACAGGGCTACCCTCGTCGGGATTGCGACTGCCAACTACATCGGCGGCTACAACTGCTTCCCGGTCGGCAGTCCGAGCTGCCCGGTGAACACGTTTGCGGATCCACGGCAATACATGCAAGATCCGGTGAACCGCAGCAACATCTACGCACAAGACCAGTGGATGCCCAACGACAAGCTCACCGTCAAGCTGGGCGTGCGCTACGACGTCGAGGCGCTGCACCTGCCCTCGAACGCGGCCGCGCTCTCGACGACGTACGTCGTCGACGGATCGGGCAACGTGGTCGAAGTCCCGGGTGCGGCGATCGGCACGGACATCACCCAGCCGTCGCAGTTCAGCCCACGGATCGCGGTCACGTACACGCCCAACGCGGATGCGCGCAACGTGTTCCGTGCTTCGGCAGGCACGTTTATCCAGTTCGCGCCGCTCGTCGCTATCGAGAACCTGTTCAGCATCTCGCCGGCGGCGTACGCCTGCACGATCGCGTCGGGCTGCTTCACGCCGCTGCCGGGCTACAGCCCGACCTGCGTCCAGGGCAAAGACCCCTCCGAACTCGTTCGCAGGCTGCAACAGCGTGACCAACCTCGGCCAGCAGCAGCTGCTCGATCTCAACACGAACGACTTCGCGCAGTACACGCCGGTGAAGCCGGAAAAGGCGTTCAGCGCCGATTTCGGCTGGTCGCACGACTTCACGGGCGGTTTGACCACCCGCATCACGCCCTACTATCGCAAGGGCACCAACTACACGATCACCAGCCAGTCCCAGATCGGCACGCTCACGGACGGCACGCCGATCCTCGGCCCGGCGGTCAGCTCCAGCCAAGGTGTCAACGAGAGCACCGGCGTCGAGTTCGCCGTAGCCAAGAGCGCGGTGTTCGGCTTCAGCGGCTATCTCAACGGAACGTATGACAACACGTTTGCCAACTACAACTCCGACTTCTTCCCGGCGCCCAACAACGCCGCGCTTGCGCTCGGCCATATGTACCACGTCAGCTACCTCGCGCCGGTGACCGCCACGGCAGGCATCACGTACCACGACCGCAGGGGCCTGTGGATCACGAGCGAGTTCCCGTACGAGTCGGGCTACCGCTACGGCGTGGGCACGATGACCTTCGTATTCGCGAACTGCGCAGACGTGGCGGGTTGCACGGGCGTGCCGACGAGCCAGGTCCCGGTCGAAGTGCCGAACTCCGACCTCGCGGCGATCTCGCTCGGCCTGAACCCCCGGCAAAGCGCATACTACTTCACAGACCCGACAAACCCGGGCACGATTCTGCATCCCAACATCACGGGCTCGCGCGGCACGAACGAAGGCTCAGACCCCGGGACGCTGCTTTCGCCGTCACACCTGTACGTGAACCTCTCGATCGCGCATGACATCGGCAACGGGCCGAACCACTTCCAGGTGGGCGTCCGCGCGTCGAACCTGCTCGGTGACTTCAGCCCGACGGTGGTCGGACGGACCTCCCGCTACATCAACAACGGACTGGGCGGCTACAACGGCGTCGCCGGCTGCGTCAACTACAACGCATGCGGCAACGGCTACATCCCGTCAGGCTCGAACGTGGTCAACCCCTCGTATCAGCCGCTCCAATTCCCGCGCTCACCCCAGCCCTACGAGAGTGAGGCAACTGGGCCGGCGCGCCTGTTTACGTTCTTCGTAAGCTCGTACTTCTAAAGAACGTAAGCGTTCGGGTCAGCGGCGGTGCGCCGTCGCTGACCTTGCCGGCCTTGCGAATTCATCGATGAGAAAGGATCTTTCTGAAATGCACAAGCTTAAGGCGACGATGGTCGGGCTGTTTTGCCTCGCGGCCGTGACCGGTTGCACCACGAACACTTCCGTCAACACCACCTTCACGACGAAGCCGGTACTGCAGATGTCGGTGGGCACGATCAACGATATCCCCGGCACCTTGATGGCGCAACAGGGACCTGCGGCGGCCCTGGGCCGTATGTCGATGTGATCGAGACCTTCCGCAACCAGAACGGCACCTCGGCGTTCATCCACCCCGGCAACGCGACGCTGACCCCCGGTACCGGATCGAACAACGTCGGTCCATCCACTACGGCCTCGGCATCTTCGCCTACGGTCAGAACTTCCAGTTGAACAGCGTTCCGGCGGCGGCGCCCGCATGGGCAGCCCCCGGATCGGGCAGCGGTTTCCTTATGGATGTCTTCGGCTGCGGCAACAACGGCGACTTGCCCGGCCCTGCGACCGGCGCGTCGCTGGCCGGCGGCACGGTCTATAAGCTGGTCTGACTCGGTTCTCGGTGAACAGCCAACAGCAGATCTTCACCGCGCAGGCCACGCTCAACGCGTCGCCCACGTTCCTCACCACGCCGGCCGAACGCCGCCTACACGTCCAACGCGGGTACAGGCGGCGGCACGTTCAACTTCGGCGCATATCCGGCCGGCGCCACCGAACAGGTCGTCGTCGTCTTGTCCGGCGCCGCGCCGAACAGCGTCGTCGCTCAAAGCCGAAGTGGTTTCCCCGGCCACCTCTGCGGTGCTACCGCCGAACACGCTCACCATCGGTGCGTACACGTGCTTCGTCATCGCCGCGGACTTCCCGTGGGTCGAAGCCGGCGTGGTCAACTCCCCAGCGGTCGGCGTCCAGTCGCCGGTCATCGTGGGAGCGAACGGCAACGCAGACATGTCCGTCGGCGCCCAGTACCTGCAACCAGACATAATCGGCTAGTGACCGAACGCCGCACGACAAAGAAAGAGCGGCAGCGATGCCGCTCTTCTTTTTCCTCGAGCTTCGCTCGGGTCAATTACCGCTCCATTTCGAGTTAGCCGGGCGGGAGCAGCTGAAGGGCGTCGCGAGGCTTTCCGCTTTCGCGCAGCGCGGCGAGCCGCGCCGGATTGGCGAGCACGACCCGCGCGCTCGAGAACTCATTGAGCTTGCAGCCGAGCAAGATGTATGGCAGCGACAGCTCGCGATGGGGTTCGCTGCGATGCTCGAGTTCGGAGACGAGCTGCGCATCGTCCACCGAGATGAGCGCGCGCCGGATGCCGAGCGACAGCAGCCGGTCGAGCCCTGCGGTGACGCCCGCGTAGACGTAATCCCGACCCTGCTGCGAGGGCTGCTCGCGGACCGCGAACGGGATGAAGTGCTCACCCGCCGAGCCGGCGCGATCGAGCAGCGAACGGCGACGATGCCGCGACCCGCTCCGCATCGGATCACGGCGATCTGCGCCTGACACTCGCCTCGAGCGCCGGCTGGGGAGCGGCGCCTGACCTGCTCGGCGCCTTCGATGAGGGTGGGGATGGAAACCATGGCTATATTATATCGAACAAGTGTTCGATAGGCAAGGGCCGGGTCAGCCGACTAGGTCGAAGAGATCCTCGAAGTCCGTCATGGTGGCGGTCCCGGCCCTGTTGGCCATCACCGCGTCATACACCGCAAGCACTCGACCGGCCGTCGCCTTGATGTCGAAGGCAGCAGCCGCGGCCCTGCCATGGGCGGAGGCGGTCAGATAGCGGCCCTTGTTCCCCAGCAGCGCATCGACGGCCAGCGCCATCCCTGGCGCGTCGTCGACCAGCTCACCCGCCAGATTGGGGCCGAACACGTCGCGCGTCTGAGGGCTGGCGGCAGCCACCACCGGGAGGCCGGCCGCGAACGCTTCCGCGAGGACCAGGCCCTGCGTCTCGGAGGTCGAGGGGAAGACGAAAAGGTCAGCAGCGGCGTAGAAGCCCGGCAAGTCCTCATGCGGCAGCGCGCCGGTGAAGATGACCGCATCGCCGAGGCCCTCGTCCCTTACCTGGTGCCGCAACGCGTCGTCGAGGTGGCCCGTGCCGATCAGCAGCAGCCGTGCATCGGGCCGGTCGCGCAAGACCAGTTTGAGCGCCTCGAAAGCGAGGGGCACGCTCTTCTCCTGGGCGAGGCGCGAGACGAGCAGCAGCACGGGCGCACCCTCGGGGATGCCGTAGCGGGCTCGGATGACCGCCCCGTCGGGCCTTTCCCGCCTTGCGGAAACTGTCCAACTCGAGCCCGGTAGGCACCACGCAGACGGCGCCACCACCCCCACGTCCCGCAATTGGGCAGCCACAGCCTGGGTCGGAGCGATCACGGCGTCGGCGGCGTTCGCATAGCCCCGGGTGAGCTCCCGGGTCAACTGCGTGGTCAGCCGTTGCCCGAGCGGCGAGTAGTGGGTGTAGCGTTCGAGCATCGTGTGATACGTGAAGACGAGCGGCACGCGAAAGCGATAGCGCGCGTAATACTGCGCCATCCAGCCGGTGACGAATAGCGAATGCGAATGGATGACGCCGCACTGGCTCAAGAAGCGCGCTTTGTTGCGACGCGCGACGAGCGGCACGGTGAGATCGATACTCGGTGCGCGCCGGCAGCGGCAGCGACGGCATGAAGAAGACGCTACCGATCGCTTCGACGCCGTTCGGGATGCGCGGCGCGAACGTGTACGCCTCGTGACCGCGCGCGCGCAATTCTTCGGTGAGCGATTCGACGGATGCGACCACGCCGTTGATGATCGGGCGATAGACCTCGGTGAAAACGCCGATCTTCATAGCGGGACCATCTTCTCGTTCTTCGGAACCACGATGCGTTGCGCGTTCCTTCGGCCGAACTGTGAATCCTTCAGCGGTACAAAGGGTCCGCGTAGCGGGAATCCCTTGTTCCATCGGATTTTGCCGTGATATAATCACGTCGTTGTTCTGGGCATCGCACGCGCCCTGCTTCGCGAAAGCGAAATGCGCCTTCAGCTCACAACACAGAAGCTGCTGAAGGCTTCATCCGCATCTCTAGAAACGGCCGCCGCCGGTCGCCAACCTGATTGGGGAGTCTTCATCGTCGCGCCGACCCGAACTTCGCACCGCAGCCTTCGCCGCGATCATCATCGTATGCGCGACGGCGAGCTCCGCAGCCGCGGTCGCGAACCACGCACATCGACAGCTCGATCGTGCGCATACCCTGCTCTCCAGCTACTCCGTTTCCATGACCCTTACCGACCAGCCGCTCGATGTCGCACGTTCGGCCGGCGATCCGACGGTCATCGCCTCCGCAGACCAGCGCTACAACACCGCGAGGTTCGAATGATCCGCGCAGCGCGAGCGACATCGTGCAGCCGCAGGTCCGCGTGGTGTCGCAATTCCGCACGCGGCGCTCAGCTTGTGACGCTGCCGCCCTGCATCCCTGCCTTACCCCGGGCCTCAAACCCGGCCAGCGCAAGGTCGTCCGGGCCGGCTCGCCCGAGCTGAAGGAAGTCACCGAACGGGTCGTGCTGTGGGACGACGTGGTCGTCAGCAGCCGAGTGGCGCACACACGTGTGCTCCGCAAGGGCACGCAGGGCTCCGTCGTGCAGGGCGCACCGCTCACCTGGGACCAGTTGGCTGCGACCACCTCCTATCGCAAACTGGTCGGCATCTATGAGATGGAGGCGACAGCCTATACGCCGTGGACCGCGACCGCCGCGCCCACGGGCAGGACCGCGACCGGCATGCAGGCGGGCTACGGCGTCGTCGCCGTCGACCCGCGCGTCATCCGGCTCGGCACGCACGTCTTCGTGCCGGGGTACGGCTTGGCGATCGCCGCCGACACCGGCGGTGCCATCGTCGGCAACCGCATCGACCTGTGCATGGAATCGGTGCGTGATGCGCTGATCTTCGGACGCCGTCCGGTCAAGGTGTATGTCTTGGCGGAATAACCCGCACCTCGGCAGTACCTAGAGGGGCGAGCTCCGGCTCGCCCTTTTGTCTTTCTGCGACAGCGCGGTGATATGGACGACTACGCCTCCCCCAAGCGCACGCTCGCGGAACGCGGGCTGCGGCCGCGCAAACGCTTCGGCCAACAATTTCCTCGTCGACCAGCGCTTCGCGCGGCGCATCGCCGGCGAGATCGCAGCCGGGCAGCGCGGTGCTCGAGATCGGCGGCGGCACAGGTGCGCTCACCGCGGCATTGATGCACAGCGCGCGCAGCGTCGACGTCATCGAGATCGATCGCGGGCTGGTCGAGGTGCTGCGGACGCGTTTTTCGCCTGTAGCGCCCGAGCCGAAGCTCGGCGCCCACGGTGAACATCATCTCCGGCGACGCGCTCGAGCTCGATCTGCGCGCATTGCTCGAGGCGCGGCCGCGGCCGCGCGCGATCTGCGGCAACCTCCCCGATTCGATCACGACACCGCTCATCGAGAGGATCGTCGCCTGCGCCGACGCATGGGACGAGGCGGTGATCATGGTGCAGCGCGAGTATGCGCGACGGATGGCCGCCGCTGAACTCGCCACCTCCGACTACAGCAGCTTGACGCTCTTCGTCTCCTACCACTGCGATGCGCCCATCCTTCGATGTCGGCGCGTCAGGCTTCTACCCGGCGCCGGCGATCGCTTCATCGGTCGTCCGGTTGCGGCCGGTCGCGCGCGGTCGGAATGGATCGTCCACCGCTCCATCCGTGAAACGATGAGGCGCTGCTGTTGTGGCTGATCCGCGCGGCGTTCGCGCAACGCCGCAAGACGCTCGTCAACAGCGTCGCCGCGCAGGTCCCCCAAGGATGAGCGGCATCACATCGAGACCGCCGCGCTCGCCGCCGGCTTGGCGCCGAACATCCGCGGCGAGCGGCTCTCGCTGCCGGACTACGTGCGCCTCGCCAGCGCGCTCCACGCACAGGGCTTTCGCGCGCCGGTGCGGTAGTCGGGGCCGGATGGACGTTGTGAACGCGCCGGGCCGACCTGTGGGTCGGCCCGCTCCAATGTCAGCGGTCGAATCGTACCAGCCGGCGTTCAGCGCGCTTGTGGCCAGGCTGGCGCGCGGCTGGGGTTCGTCGCCCTCCTCATGGGCGCGTTGTTCGTCGCGCAGCTCATCGTCGAGCGTCAGCCATTATCGTGACCCAGTTCGACGCAGTCGACATCATGCGCAGCGGCAGCCCTGCTGCCATCGACGGCCTCGCCGAGTTCCTCAAGTCGCCGGCAGGTCTCGCGCGGTTGTTCAGCCCCACGAACCTCTTTGTGCTGCAGCTCTGCAGCAGCGGCTCGGTCGTCGTGCTGGCGCTGACGCTGTGCCGCAGCATCATCGGCGCGAATCCGCAGAATCTCGGTTTCGGCCAGCCGACGACGGGCGCGCACCATCGCCATCGGCATCGCCGCTGGTGCCGGCCTGCTGCTGGTCGTCGCTGCTCGTTGAGTCGATCCAAGAGGCTCTCTTCGGCCCGCATCCGCAAGCCATCGTCGCGATCCTCGAACATCATCGCGGCGCGCTCTCGTTCACGCTCGATATCGTCGCGGTCTCGGTGCTCGCGCCCATCGCCGAAGAGCTGCTGTTCCGCGGCGTGCTCTTCACCGCGCTCGTGCAGCGCATGCCGCTGCCCTGGGCGCGCGGTCATCAGCGGCTGCGTGTTCGCCGCCAGCCACTTCGAATGGTGGAGCATCGTGCCGCTCGCGGTCCTCGGCGTCGGACTCGCGTATGTGTACTACCACACGCGCAACCTGTGGGCGAACATCGCCACGCACGGCACGATCAACGGGATCTCGCTCATCATCGCGTTCGCCTTCCCCCAGTTCGCCGGGCACTAGCGCGCCGCGAGCGCGCTCCAGACGTACGCGACGTACAACAGCCCGCACAGCCCCAGCGGCCACGGCTCGACCCTCTTGCGCACCAGCGTCCAGAGGAGCACGAAGAGCACCGCTGCCATGGTCGCCGCGGCGGCGCGGTAGGCAGGGCCGTCCAGATGCCAGGGCGAGGCCAGCAGCGCGATCGAGCAGGCGACCGACGTCTGGAACATCATCGCGCCGATGACGTTGCCCAGCGCAAGGTCATCGAGATCGCGACGCGTCCATGCGATGATGTTGATCATCTCCGGCAGCTCGGTCGCGATGGGGCTGAGCAGCAACGAGACGACGAGCGCCGACACACCGAGCGACGCCGCGAGCGCGCCGATCGAACCGACGAACCAATGCGCGACGGCGGCGGTCACCGCCGCCGCGACCACCAGCTGCAGCACGACGAGGACCGGCGCCGGGCGCGCCGCACGCGGCGAGAACCGCAGCCGCGGCGGCGTCTCATCGCCCTCAAGGGCGCGGATGCGCATGTGATAGATGAGATAGGTGACATACGCGCCGATGATGGCGACCGCGGTCGCGATGCGCACCGGCAGCGTCGGAGCGAAGGAGGCTCCGATGACGAGCGCAAACGTGCAAGCGAACAGCGTCAGTCCGAAGACCACCGGCCGCGCCGGCGCGACGATCAGGTCGTGCGTCTTGCCGAGAGCGATCGCGCTCGCGCCCATCAGGCAGAACGCCAGCGTCGCCAGCATGAACGGCGCGCCGATCACCGCGCCGGTGCCGACCGCCACGCTGGCGGGATCGCGCAGCACCACGAGCGCGATGAAGACGACCGCGGTCTCCGGCAACGAAGAGCCGATCGCGCTGACGATCGCGCCGACCGCGCTGCGCGTCAGACCGTATAACGCGCCGATCCATTCCACCGCGTTGGTGAACGCGTCGCTCGCCAGCACGAGGAGGAGCAGCGCGGCGCAAACGTGGAGGATGAGCGGGCACCGAGCCGGGTTTGGCCCGATTTCCGGTGCTAACCCTGCGTGAAAGGACATCCAAGGCCGCCGTTGCCCTACCGCATCTTGCACGTCGCCGACGTCCACCTCGATATGGCCTTTGCGGGTTCCGACGCAGGCGCAGGCGAAGCGCGCCGCGCGCACCTCGAGGCGGCGTTCGAGCGCGCGCTGGGACTGGCAGCGCAGCACAAGGCGGACGCCCTGTGCATGGCCGGCGATCTATACGAGAGCCGCCGCTCCACGCCCGATCGCGCGGCCTACCTCGCGCGCGTGCTCGGCGCCCTCGCGCCGATGCGCGTCTTCATCAGCCCCGGCAATCACGACCCGATCGACAGCGCGTCGCTCTACCGTCTGATGACGGTGCCCGGCAACGTCACGATCTTCGACACCCGGACGTTTCACGCCGGTCGCGCTCGCGGACGGGCTCACGCTGTGGGGCATGCGCGCACGAATTCGAGCTCGACCGCGAGCCGCTGCTGCGCGGCTTCAAGGCGGAGGGCAAGGGCACGCATCTGCTGCTCGGCCATGGCTCGGATCGGGAGCACATGCCGCCGGGCAAGGAGGCGATCGCACCGTTCACCGGTGCCGAGATCGCCGCGAGCGGCGTCGCGCACGCCATGCTCGGCCATTTCCACTGGCACGCCTGCAAGGCAAGCGCTACGCGTATCCGGGTTCGCTCGAAGCCGCATCATCCGGGTCAAGGCGGCCGCCATACCGCATCGCTCGTCACGCTGGAAGACGGACGGGTCGGACTCGAGTTCATCGACGTCAACCGCACGCGCTATGCAGACGCCGACGTCGACCTGTCGGAGTTCGGCGACCGCGCGGCGCTTGCCGACGGCGTGGCCAGCACGCCTGCACGCGCTGGCCAAAGGCGACGGCGAAACCGTCTTCTGCCGCGTTCGTCTCGTCGGCAATGCGCTCCCGACGCTCGATGTCGACGCGGCGGCGCTCGCGCGGGAGCTGGCCGGCGACTTTCCCGGCGCGCGTATCGAGGAGGCGTTCACGGCGATCGACGCGGAGGCAGTGGCACACGAAGGCTACACGGTCCGCGCCGAATTCGTGCGCGAGCTGCAGCGGCTCGTGGAAGACGGCGCCCGAGCCCGAGCGTCCGGACCTCGAGCGGGCGCTGCGCTACGGTCTGCAGGCATTCGCCGGCAAGAGGCTCGCGCCGTGATCCTCGTCGAGGCGCACATCGAGGGCTACGGCCGTCTCGTCAACCAACGCTTCTCCTTCGGCGAGGGGCTCACGGTGTTCTACGGACCGCAGGAATCCGGCAAGACGACGCTGGCGGATTGCATCGTGCGCCTGCTCTTCGGCTACCCTGGAGCTCAGTATTCGGCCGCGTTAGACAAGCGCCGCCCGTGGAAGAACCCGGCCACCTTCGCGGCGACGCTCGTGTACAGGCTCGACGATGGACGCGTGTTCGAGACGCACCGCGACTTCAGCACGAACGACGTCAAGACGACCACCTTCGAGCGCCCGGTCATGCGTCCGGTCCGGGAGCTCACGGGGACGCGCAAAGTCTCTCCCGGTTCGCACTTCTTCGCGCTCTCGCTCGAGGCGTTCGAAGCGGCCGCGCTCATGCGCGCGGGTGACTTCGCCGAGCAAGGCGACGGCACGACGCCTGAGGCGCTCAAGGAGCGGATCGCTGCGCTCGTCGGATCCGCGGGCGACTCCGGCTCGGCCGAAGCCATCGCCCGGCTCGACGATTTCGTGCGCGAGCTCGGCAGCGAGCGAGCGCCGACGAAGCCCATCATCATCGCGCGCACGGCCGCCGCGGATGCTCGCGCCGCGCTCGACGAGTTCCGTCACGACTTCGAGCGGCTGCGCGAGGACCTGGGGCGGCGCGCGCGGCTGATCGACGAGCGCGAGCGGTTGAGCGAGCGCGCCGCCAGCCTGGAATCGCGATTGCAGGGCGCGCGGCTTGCGTCGCTGCGCGCGCGCGTCGAGACCGCTGCGAGCGCCGCCGCGGCGCTCGAGCAGGCGCAGGCGAGGCGCGATGAGGCCGGCGCCTCCCCGGCGGTGCTCGCCCGCGCGACCGCGCTCGATGCGGCGATCGACGCATGGAACGGATCGAGATCCGCCGAGAGCGATGCCGCGTCGAATTCCCGGACGAAGGAAGACCAGCGCAACGAACTGCTGCGCCAGCTCTCCGACTGCGATGCAACGCTCAAGGAATCAGAAGCAGGCGTCAAGCGCAACACCGATGCGATTGGGCGCCTGCGGCCCGAGGCCGGCGGTGCGACCATCTCCGCAGAAGCGCTCGACAGGCTCAGAGGCGCTCGGCGAGCTCGCCGATCAACAAGAGGCGGGGGCGCGCAACAAAGAGACGCGCGCCGCGATCGCCCGGCAGCGCCCACAGCAGGGGGCGCTTGCGTCGCTGTCCGCGCTCGCCATCGCGCTCATCGCGCTCATCGCCTGGCTCGTGAGCCACTGGCCGCTGCTGCTGATAGGCGCGGGCCTCGCGCTGTTCGCCGGGCTCCTGCTGCTCGCCCAATTCGTCTTCACGCGGCGAGGCCGGCTCGCTGCCGATCGCGCCCGCGAAGAGCGAGGCGAGCGACGCGCGCGCGGTCGCCGACAGCGCGACCGCGACACTCGCAGGCCAGTGCGCGGAGCTCGGGTGCGGCCGGACATCAAAGCCGCGCGTCGCGCGATACGCGTACAAGCGGACATCGCCCGGTTCACGGATGCGCTGACGGCGGCCCGGCGGGAATTCAACTCGCAGGCGCTCGAGCAGCGCGCTATTCTGGAGGCGCGTTTCAACGATTTCGACCGGTCGGACGAGCAACTCGTCAACGCGCGCCAGAAAGCCGAGCGCGACGAAGCCGCACTCGCGGCGCTGCTGGATGCGGCTGGAGACCGCGGGCGGCGACCTTGATGCGCGCATCGCCGCATTCCGCGCGTCGCGGCGCGAGATCGAGGGCGGCGTGGTGGAGGCGGAGTCGATGCTCGGCGACGCGCGGGCTGCGCTCGCGGGCGCGCTCGGCGGCGCGTCGATCGAGGAGCTGCGTGCCGAGGCGGCGGCGCTCGCCGACGAGATCGGCTCCGCCGACCAGGCCGCCGGGCGAGGTCGGCGACCCCGATGCATTGGAGACGGACCTCGCTCGCCTGCGCTCGGAGCTGCACGGCAAAGAACGAGAGATCGACCGTCTCAACGGAGAGCTGACGAACTTCGAAGGCCGCTATCATGGCGGCGCGGCGAAGCTCGAGGAGCGGCTCGCCTACTGCGAGGCCGAGGAGGCGCGACTCGTGCGCGCGCGCGACGCGGCGTCGCTCGCACGCGGCGTCATCGACCGGATTACCGACGACGTGCACAAGAACTTCGCGCCGCACCTCAACGAGCAGGCCGCGCAAGCGCTTGCCGACATCACGAAGGGGCGGTACACGGAGGTGTCCGTCGACCCAAAGGATTTCGCGCTGCGTGTGCGGGCGCCCGAGAGCGGCGCGATCGTCGAGATGAACGCGCTCTCCACCGGTACCCAGGAACAGCTCTCGCTGTCTTTGCAGGCGTTGATCGCAAGGCTCAGCGCGCGCGATGAGCGGGTGCCGCTCATCCTGGACGATGCGCTCGCGCATTCGGACGATCAGCGGCTGGCCCGTGCCGTCGAACGCCTCGCCGCCATCGCCGGCCATCAGCAGGTGTTGTTGTTCACGCATCGCGACACGGTGCTCGAAGCGGCCAGGCGCCTCAAGGACGTGACCGTCGTGCACCTGAAGTCGGCCGGGTCCGGCCAAGCGCACGTGAGCCGGGCGCTTCGACTCGGCGTCGACGCCGCAAATCTGCCGCGCGACAGGCGCGGCATGGGGCGCTACGTCCGCAGCATCCTCAACGAATTCACCTCGCGAGGACGGACCGCGTCGCGCTCACGCTGCTCGTCCCCGACCTTCTGCCGGCGCTCGCCGCGCGTCGCTATCGGGCCGGTCTGCCCGCGGACATCGCAGTCGCGCGGCGCACGCAGGCCAGACGCCTGGGCCTTGACCTTACGTGGTATCCGTGGAACGGGATGACCTGGATCGCGCCTGGGCGCAAGGTCGCCACGGTCCACGACTGCTGGCCGTTCGTCGGGCCCAACGCGAACGAGAAGATACGGGCGCAACGAGCAGACGCCGTTCCTCACAACCGCGGCGCACGCCGATCTCATCATCGCCGATTCGCAATTCGCCAAAGGCGAGATCGAACGCCATCTCGGTTTCGATCCGGCCGAAGATCGAAGTCGTGCCGCTCGGCGTGCCTCGTCTGGACGGCAGCCTGGGGTCGAGCGCGCCGGTGCAGGAGCCGTATCTGCTGTTCGTCGGCGAGGCGGACACGCGCAAAGATCTGGGAACGCTGCTGCGCGCGATGAGCCTGTCGCCCGGCGCCGCTGGGCGAGATGTATACGCTGGTGATCGTGGGCAGAGGCCAGCCCGGCGACGCCGGCGCCCCGTTGCCCGGCACGCGCGTCGTCTTCGAAGGGGTGGTGGACGACCGCCGTCTCATCGCGCTCTACTCGTCTGCGTCGGCGTTCGTGCTGCCATCGAGTTATGAGGGGTTTGGGCTGCCGGTGCTCGAGGCGATGTCCTTCGGCGTGCCGGTCGTCGCCTCGGATGCGGCGAGCATTCCTGAGGTCGGCGGCGATGCCGCGATCTATTTCCCCTCAGGCGATGCCGGTGCGCTCGCTCGGGCGATCGAGTCGGTGCTCACCGACGCTGCGCTCGCGACGCGTTTGCGCGTCGGCCGGCCGCGCCCTGTGCGGCGGCCATTCTGTCGCTGGGGATCGCTGCGCCGATAGGACGTTAGAGATCTTCGAGCGGCTCGCCGAGAGCTAGCGCGGGAGTCCCGAGCTTCGGTCGGGCGCTACAGACTAGGCGTCTTGGTCGACCGGCGCGAGCTCTCTGCCGCGCACCGGGCTGAGCACGAGCGCGACGAACGCGCCGGTGAGCACGCCGCCGATGTGCGCGGCGTTCGATATGCCCGGGTTGAACGCGCCGACGCCGAGCGTCAGCAGGATCGGGAGGATCGCGGACTGCAGCAGCGCGCGGCGCAGTTGGGCAGTTTGAACGCCAGGACCGCCATCGCGCCGAACACGCCCATGATCGCTCCCGAAGCGCCGAGCGTGTAGACGTTCTGTCCCAGCGTGCGTCGTGTAATAGGCGGCGACACTGCCGCCCAGCAGCGACACGAGATAGATGACCGCATAGCGCGGTGTGCCGTAGCAGAACTCGACGAACGCGCCCGCCTGCAACAGCGCGATCATATTGAACAAAAGATGTTGCGGGCGCGCTATGTCGTGCAGAAAGCCGGACGTGATGAGTCGCCACCATTGGCCATCTTGGACGAGCGGCGGGTAGAGAGCTCCGGCACGCGTCAGCGTCCCCTGCATCAGCCAGCTACGCCGTACACGACGACGCAGATCGCGATCATCGCAAGGGTGAACGGCGCGCTGCCGAGCCCCGCGAGCGCCGCCTTCAGCGCCGCGCACAGCAGCGGGATCATGATCTCGTGGTGGCCGGTGAACATGTAGCCGCGCCCGCCGTCTGCATGCGGCCTCGTCACGACGTTCGTCCGCGGCCGGTAGTGCCGTATGAAGTCGAAATCGGCGGTGATGAAATCGCCCTCGTGCCCCAGGTTGCGCGCCAGCGAGAGCGCCTTGAGGAAGACCTCGGGCATGATCACAGCCGATCCGAGGTTCAGGTACGCGCCGCCATCGCAGACCGCGGCGATCACGCCCGCGAACGTGCGGAAATCATAGAGCGATGCGGCGCCGAGCGCCGCGCCGTCGGCGCGCGGATGCATGTGGATGATGTCCGTGCCGATCGCGACATGCACCGTCACAGGCAGGTCGAGGGCGGCGCCTTGCGCCAGCAGCGAGATGTCCGCGTGCGGCGCTTTGGCCGCCAGCAGCGCATCGCCGAGCGCGCGCCCGAGGCCGACGGTCGGCCCGGCGCCGGCGATCGCCTCGAGGATGAAGTCGGCGGTCTGCGCCGCCATGCCGAAGGTGCCGTCGCGCAGCGCGACGTCGACGTCCTCCGAGGTCTTGCCGGCCAACGCGAGCTCCACGTCATGCACGCACACCGAGCCGTTGCACGCGACCGCCGACAGCACGCCGGTCTTCATGAGATCGATGAGCAGCGGCGACAGGCCCGTCTTGATCACGTGCCCGCCGATGCCGGCGGCGATCACCTTGCCGGCGCGATGCGCCTTCGCCAGGGACGAGACGAGTTCGCGCAGTTCGGCCGCCGCCAACACGTCGGGCAGGCCGCGCCAGAATGCGTCGAACGACTCGCCGGCATGCGGCGGGTGCGCCAGCATGTCGAGGTTCACCTTGGAAGGACGCGTGGACAGTTCGGTCGGCTTGAGCCGCGACAGATCGAGTCGAGGAAATCCGCTTCACCCCGTCGACGGTCGACTAAAGTCGACCGCTCCATGCCACTCAGAGAGATAGCGCTCGATGTGCGCTTGCAACCGCTGCCGGAACAGCGCCGGCGAGAACTGCGCGGCGTGTTCGACCAGACGCGACCGCACGAACGTCTCCGGGGAAAACGAGCGCAGCGCCGCTGGCGAGGGCGGACGCCGCTGGTTCCCGGAAAATCGAGCCGGTCTGGCCTTCAACGACCGTTTCGAGCGACCCTCCGGCGCCGAACGCGACGACTGGCCGGCCGGACGCGGCCCCTTCCAGCGCGACGAGGCCGAAATCTTCGACTCCCGGCACGATGACCGCGCGCGCGCGCGCGAAGAGCGTGCGCCGCCGCGCGTCGTCGACCTGGCCCGCGAAAACCGGATCGTCGGCCCAGCGATGCCACGCAGGCGCGCTTCATCCGGTCCCGTGCCGACGATCACGAGCGGCGCGGCGAGCGCGTTGCATGCCTCGATCGCCAGCGCGACGCGTTTGTAGGGGAGCAGCCGCGCCACCACGAGATAGTAGTCCTCCACCTCATCGGATGGGCTGAAGCCGCCGATGTCCACCGGACATGGGATGACGTCGCTGTCGCGGCCATAGCACGCGCGGATGCGCTCGGCGACGTTGTGCGAATTCGCGATGATCCGATGACCGGGCTGCGCCGCCGCGTGATCCCAGCGCCGAAGGCCGGGCAGCGCGGCACGCAGGGCCGGCCGCGCGAGCGCGGGCACCATCTAAAACGCGTACTCCTCCGGATACCAGAGAAAGCGCGTCGGCGTGTTCATGTACGAGACGTGGAGCGCGCCCGACGGGGCGCGGACGCCCTTGGCGAAGGACGTCGTCGAAGAGATGATGAAGATCCAACCTGCGCAGGTCGAGCGCTTCGAAGGCGTTTGGGTAGAGCGGCAGCAGGGCGCGGAAGCGCCGCGGGGCACCTGGGAGAGGCGGCGTCCAGCTCGTCCGGATATCGAGATCATCGAACCCGGAGCCCATCGCGCGGCGATCGTAGAGCGAGGTGTAGATCGGCGCGCTCGGATACAGCGCGTGCATCTCGCGGAGCACGCGCTCGGCGCCGCCGAGCTGGGTCAGATAGTCGTGGACGAACGCGACGAGCACGCCGCTCGCGGGGGTTAGCGGCCCGCCGAAGTGGGCAGCACGACCGCCACCGTCTCGTCGGTCAGGTACTGCTTGGCCACACGCTCGACGTCCGCTGCGCTGACCGCGCCGTATGCGCGACGCCAACCCGTTTTCGAACGCGACGCCGTCCGGCGAGCCGGCCGAGCGCCCGAGCAGCCATGCCGCATCCGACAGCGACGTCACGGAGAGATAGTAATCGCCGAGCGCGAGCTGTTTCGCCCGCGCGACGAGTTCGGCGGGCAACGGCTCGGAGCGCAGTCGCGCGATGCCCATCTCGACCTGGCGCAGGGCCGCGTCGACGCCGCCCGTTCCGCCGTTGAGGAAGATGACGAACGAACCCGGACTCGCCTCGTATTGATAGAACGCGCCGACGTAGTTGCCCGCATCCGGGAAGCCGCCCGAACCGAACGACAGCGCGTGGACATCGCCGCCTCGGCCCAGGAGCGCCTGGATGACGAGCATCGCCGGGAAATCATTCGAGTACTGCGAGGGCGCGCCGTAGCCGATAGCGAGCCACGGCGCCGCGATGTCGCGGTGCGCCACGATCTCGTGTTGGCGCTTGTCGACGGTCGGAACCGGCGCGGCGGGCGCGGACGGGGCGGGCATGCCGGAAAACGCGTCTCTGGCGGCGTCGAACGCCTCGGGCGACAACGCGCCGGTGAGCGCGATGACGGTGCCTTTGCCGTGCTGATACGACGCGGCGAAGCTCTGCACGTTCTCCGCGCGGTCAGATGAGCGAGCGTGAGCGCTCGGCCGCCTTGCGGGTACGCGAAGCCGTTGCCTTGATAGCGCACCTGCCGGACCATCGCGTACGCGGCGAGCACGGGGTTCTTCTCCGCGTCGCGCGCGGCCCGAGACACCTCATCGCGCGCCGCGGCGACCTGCGTCCGCGTCGGGCGCGGCGAGCGCCTGGGCGAGCGAGCGAAACAAGCCGGCAGCGGTCCGTGCGCGGCATTCGATCTGGAAGCGCGTCGCGTCGGGATCGACGGTGTACACGACGTCGCCGCCCTCCGCAGTGACGGGATCGGCAAGGCTTGCGCCGCCCGAGACCGGCGTGCGCAGCACGGTCGCTGCCGTGACCGCGGCGATGCCGGCTTTGTCGGCGGTCTGTTGCGCCAGGCCGCTCGGGACGAACACCTGAGCGCTGGCGATCGGCGCGTCATTCGACACCTGCGCGAGCACCACCACGCCGTTCGGCAGCGTTGTCACCGTCGCAGAGGGGAAGTATTGATCCTGATGCTCCGGCGCTGCGCCCATGAGCGCGCTCGCGCACGCGACCGCCGCGACCAGCGCCGCGCAGCGGCCAAAGGTGATCCTGCCGGCCATCATCGTCCTCTCCGCGCCGCGCTCGAGCGGCCTGCGGTCATGCTCGTGGTCGCCGGCGTCGAGGGGTGCGGTGCCACGGACGCGCTCACCGGATCCGCGCCGAGATAGGTCTTCGCCGCGGCGAACACCGCGTCGGGCGTCAGCGCTGCGACCCGTTGGAAGTAATCCCCGTTCAACGCCATGTCCGTGACGGACGGCGCGTAGGCCGGCGCGCCCTGCGCGAAATACCAGCCGTAGTTGTCGGCGAGCTGCATCGGGGTCTGGGCGTCGCGCAGCGTGCGCGTGCGGAAGGCCTCGAGCGCGAGCGCGAACTCCTTGGCCGGTAGCGGCCCCGCGAGGACGTGCTCGAGGGCTTCTGCGCATGGCGCGATTCATGTCGTCCGCCTTGAGCCCTTCGCCGGTGATCGTCATGTAGAACACGCCGCTATCGCGGAGCCGCTGACGAACTGCCCGCTGAAGTCCGCGTTCGGATCCGCGTCGTTGACCGCTCGTGCGATCACGCCGGAGTCCGGACGGGTGAGGTAATCCGACAAGAAGTCCATCGCGGTCGCCGCGCTCTCGTCGCTGATCGGCGGACCGATCCACCCCAGCGCCACGCCTCCGACATCGGCGAAGCCGGCGTTCACGCTGGCGCCGCCCGCCGGCGCTCGAGGAGACGCCGGCATCGAGGCTGCGGCGCCCGAAGTGGGCGCTGGCATCCGCGACAAGCTTGGCAAGCGTCGCTTCGTCGATGCCGCCGCCCACCGCCACTACCATCTAACGCTCCGGCACGTATGCTTGTGCGGCGAACTCCTGGCGCATCGGCGAGCGTGAACGCTCGAAGGTCCTCGGGGCCTCCGTAGGTGGACGCGCGGAACGGGCCGCCGGTGAAGAGCTGTTTGAAGAGCGCGTCGCGCAACACGACATCGGCGGTCGCGGATGCGATCGCCTGCTGCTTCGCCATCCGCGCCTTTGCCTCGATCAGACCTCCTTGATCGACCGCTGGATGCAGCGTCCGGTCGAGCAGGGCGGCCATCAATTGATCCTGCGCGCTCGCCGGCGCGAGCACCGTGATCTCGGTGGAGCTCGGGAAGACGGAGACGGTGAGCTGGCCGCCGGCCGCGCGCACCGCGTCGCGCAACGAAACGCCGTTGACCCTCGCCGCGACGATGCTCAGCGCCGTGAGCCGCGCAAGGCCGGGCTTTGAGGCGGCGTAGCCGTCAGACGGGCACGCGATCCACAACTCGAGCGCGGCACTGGGCGACAAGGTGGCGCGGCGGACCAGCAGGCTCAGTCCGTCCGGCAACACAGTATGCGCCGGGAGCCAACGCGGCTCCGGCTGGCGCGGCTGCGCGCGCACCTAAAGCGGCGCACGACATCGCGGCGACAAGGGCGAGCGCGGCTGCGCCGCGGCGGATGGTCATCGTCTGGGAGCCTTCCCGTTCATGTGGCGGGCCGACCTTTTGTAGCGGTCGAATCGATTCGACCGTTTTGCCGGCCTTGAGGGTCTCAAAAGGGCCCGACCTGAAGGTCGGCCCCTACATCTACGTCTATGCGGGTTCGGGCGGTGGGAACGTCAGCGGACCGGCGACGCGCGGCTTGTCTTCCTTCGGCGGCGCGGCCGCGGCGGCGGCCTGCTCCGGCACGACGATCTCGGGCTTACGCGCGGCGCTCGGCTGCGGCGCATCGGAGAGCAGGCGATCCACGTCGTCTCCCTCGACGGTCTCATGCTCCAGCAGCGCCTCCGCCAGCCGATGCAGCTTGTCGATGTTCATCTCGAGTAGGTTGTAGGACGCCGCGTAGCACTCGTCGATGATCCGCCGAACCTCCTCGTCGATCTCGTACGCGATTTCGTCCGAGTAGTTGCGCTCTTCGCCAAGTCGCGGCCCAAGAAACCTGGTGCGTGCTTCGCGCCGAGCGTCATCGGCCCGAGCTTGTCGGACATGCCGTATTCGCGTGACCATCCGCCGCGCCAGCTCGGTCGCGTGCTCGAAGTCGTTCGCCGCGCCGGTGGTGATCTCGCCGAACGTGAGCTCCTCGGCCACGCGGCCGCCCAGCAGCGCCGCGATTCGTCCAGGATCTCGCTCTTGCGTCAGCGTGTAACTGTCCTCTGCGGGCAGCGGCCATGGTGATACCCGAGCGCCATGCCGCGCGGCATGATCGTCACCTTGTGGATCGGGTCGGCGTGCGGCAGCAGCTCGCCGACGAGCGCGTGGCCCGCCTCGTGGTACGCGGTGATCTCCTTCTCGCGTCTGCGAGATCAGGCGGCTCTTGCGCTCCGGGCCCGCGACGACCCGGTCGATGGCCTCCTCGAGTCGGCCATCTCGATGACTGCATCTTGTTGCGCCGCGCGGCGAGCAGCGCGGCCTCGTTGACCAGGTTCGCGAGGTCGGCGCCCGTGAATCCGGGCGTGCGCGCGCGCGAGCATCTCGAGCGTCGACGTCCTGCGCGAGCGGCTTGCTGCTGCGCGTGCACTTCAGGATCTGCTCGCGGCCCTTCGACGTCGGGCGGTCGACGACGACCTGGCGGTCGAAGCGGCCCGGGCGCAGCAGCGCCGGATCGAGGACGTCGGGGCGGTTGGTCGCCGCGATCAGGATGACGCCGGTGTTGGGGTCGAAGCCGTCCATCTCGACGAGCAGCTGGTTGAGCGTCTGCTCGCGCTCGTCGTGGCCGCCGCCGAGGCCGGCGCCGCGCTGGCGCCCGACCGCGTCGATCTCGTCGATGAAGACGATGCACGGCGCCGACTTCTTGGCCTGCTCGAACAGGTCGCGGACGCGCGACGCGCCGACGCCGACGAACATCTCGACGAAGTCCGAGCCGGAGATCGAGAAGAACGGCACGCCCGCCTCGCCGGCGATGGCGCGCGCGAGCAGCGTCTTGCCGGTGCCCGGAGGGCCGACCAGCAGCACGCCCTTCGGGATCTGCGCGCCGAGCGCCTGGAACTTCTTCGGGTTCTTGAGGAACTCGACGATCTCCTCGAGCTCCTCCTTGGCCTCGTCGACGCCGGCGACGTCGTCGAACGTCACCTTCGGGCGGTTCTCCGATAGCAGCTTCGCGCGCGGCTCTCCCGAAGGACATCGCCTGGTTGCCGCCGGACTGCGCCTGGCGCATGAAGATCATGATGAGCACGATGATGACGACGATGGGCACGATGTTGAAGAGGTATGCCCAGGTCTGCATCGTGTTGCCGCTCGCCGGGTCTCCCTTGACGTTGATGCCCTTTAAGATCAGCAGATCGCCGAGCTCTTTGCTCATCTCGGTGTTAGGGATCGCGACGTTCTCGGTGGTGTCGCCCGCGAGATGGGCCTGTGCGTGGTCCGTGCCCAGGACGACGTCATGGATCGACTCGGGCGCCTTGGTCACCTGGGTCACGAACTCGCTGTACGACATGGTCTTCTGCGCCTGCGAGCTTTGCTTGTACCACGCGATGCCAAGCGCCACCAGCACTGCGGCCACCGCGCACACGAGCAGGTATCGAACGAACTTTGCCAACGCTTGATTTCTTTCTCAGTCCGGCCCTTGAAGAGCGCCTACCTTATATATTACGTACTGTCGGGCCCGGAAGTTTACCATGATGTGGGATTTGAGCGCCTTCTGTGCGGAGGAAAGGGTACCCTACATAGGGACACGGGCGTCAGGAGTGCCCAGGGCCACAAACGACGCACTTTGAGCGGCCCTTTTCGGTCAGGAGCAGCCCTCGACGTATTCGACCTGCGGCAGCGCGCCCGCGATGATGGCTTGCACCACGCCGCCTTTGAGCTTGAAGATGATGCGGTACTTCGCGTCGGCGCCGCCTTTCGGAGCGATCGTCGCGGTCTGCGTGCTTGGATCGTATTTGTCGGGCGCGATCTGCGCGCGCGTACCGTACGTCGAGACTATCTTCGCGACCGCATCGCCGACCGCAAGACCTTCGGTGGTACGGAGCGCGGGATTGAAGATCTCCGCGCGACGTATCGTCCCGTTCTCCACCATGAATCGCAGACCGCTCGGCTCGGGCGGATGGAGATAGAAACAACTGCTGCCGGCCACCGGAGCGGTCGCGACGAAACGCACGCCGTGCGCGGCGGCCTGCGCCGGCGTCGCGCCGAAGGCGACCGGCCCGACCCCGGTGGGGCCGACGCGCGACGACGACGACAGCCCGGCGGCCACGGCGACGGCGGGCAGCAGCGCGAGCGCTGCGATGCAGGCGGACCGGCACATGGCCACGTGATGGCTCGACATCAGATCCTCATCCTTGTTGAACGCGCAGCTCGAGAGCGCTCGTGCCGCGAGCGACGTACGGCTCCATCACACGGATTCCCACCACTGCGACGATATCCTCATCTCGGGATACCACAATCGCGTCCGCCCGGCGATGTCTCGGGACGCCCGACTTCGCGAGAAAGCGCGCCAGCGGCACCGGCGTGCGCCGTCCGCTTGGGATGCACTTATCGCCTGCGCGCGGCGCGCGCAGCGTCAAGTTCGTGCCCGGCGGCAGGGCTGCCGCATCCAGCAGCAGCGCATCGTCATGCGCCGCCTTGACCGAGACGCGCCGCAACGTGACCCGCCCGCGCGCGTCGGAAGCCGCCGCGCGCCCGGCCGGCACCGTGATCTCAGAGCCGGCGCGCATTCGAACCCGAGCTTCGCTCGGGCACTACATCCTCGGGCACCACAGCCGCGTCCGGGCCGATCACCGAGAGCTTGCCTGCCGAGAGCTCGATCCTGCCCTGGCCTGCGTGAAACGTTCCGCCGCGGCCCTCGTGGATGGCGCGCACCACGGCGTCGCAGTGGGCGAGATGGAAATCGCGCAGGCTGCCGAGCTGCCGCTTCACCGCGTGGCGGATCGTGCGGCGCAGCAGCGCCGGCGGCAACTCGCGCAACTCGCGCGTCGACAATTGGTCGGGTTGTGCGTCAGTGGCGCGCTGGTGGGCGGCGGCGGCAAGCGACTCGAGCAGGGCTTTCTCATCCGCGAGCAGCGTCGCCGAGCGGGCGATCGAGCGGCTAGCGCCGGGCACCGCACGCTCGAGCTCGCGCACGAGCGCGCGCACCGGCGTTGCGCCGCAAGCGCAGATCCGCGTTGGTCTCATCGCCGGCCACGGCGACCCCGGAAGCGCGCACGAATTCGCGCAACTGCGCTTTGCCGTATTGCAGCAGCGGGCGCAGCAGCGCGATCCCCGGAGCGAGCTGCCGCTGGGCGCGCATGGCGGCCAGCCCGTCGAGGCCGCTGCCGCGCACCAGGGCGAGCAGCATCGTCTCGACGACGTCGTCGCGGTGATGCCCGGTGATGATGACCGGCGCGCCGACCTCGCGGGCGACGCGCACGAGCGCGCGGTAGCGCTCGGCGCGGGCGGCCGCCTCGAGGGAGACCCCGCGGCGCGGCACCCGTACCTTGCGCGCGATGACGCTCGGCGCCCGCGTGCCGGGCTTGTGCGCGCACGGCCGCGATGTCGCGCTCGATGCCGGCCCGCGGCCGCAAGCCATGGTCGACGTAGACCGCGTGCAGGATCGCGTCGGGCATGGCTTCGCGGGCGAGCAGCAGCGCGGCGGCGCTGTCCGCGCCGCCTGAGACGGCCACGACGACGTGCCGCGGGCGCTCTCCCCGCGCGCCTTTAGGAGGTGCGGCGCGCGAAGCGCTGCGCTTCGCGCTGCGCCTCTTTCCGTTTGATCGACTCGCGCTTGTCATATTGTCTCTTCCCGCGTCCGATGCCAAGTTCGACCTTCACGCGTCCGCGTTTGAAGTACATGCGCAACGGCAGCAGCGCGTATCCCTTCTCCTGCAGCGTGCCGGTCAGCCGCTTCAGCTCGCGCGCATGCAGCAGCAGCTTGCGATCGCGCCGCGGCTCGTGCTGCGAGAAGAACGTGCCCTGGCCATATGGGGGGATGTGCACGTTGACGAGCCAGGCTTCGCCACCTTTGAGCCGTGCATAGCCGTCGGTGAGCGAGCAGCCGTTCGCGCGCAGGCTCTTGACCTCGGTCCCCGTCAGCACGACGCCCGCTTCGAACCTGTCTTCGATCGCATAGTCGTAGAACGCCCGGCGATTGCCGGCGATCTGCTTGGTGCCATCGCCTTCCGCCGCCACGCCCGCGCGCTCCTAGACTGCGATGAAGCGCGAGCGGCCCTCGGCGTAGACCGTGCCCGCGTCGTCCTTCAGGGCGGCGCTCGCGTCGAGCACCTTGCCGCGCCGCTTATCAATGGCGCCCTCGAGCAGCAGCGGCACGCCGACCGGCGTCGGCTTGCGAAAACGGATCTCGAGCTTCGCGGTGACCGCGCGCACGCCCGCGGCGATCGCCGCGTGCGCCATCACCTCATCGAGCAGCGTCGCGACGACGCCGCCGTGCAGCATGTCGCGCCAGCCGCTGAACTGCTGTGCCACCGACACGACGCAGCGCGCGCTGTTCGGGCCATACTCGAAGGTGAGGCGCAGCCCGTCCTCGTTGTCCGGGCCGCAGGCGAAGCAGCGCCGATCGTCCGCCAGGCGCGAGTCGGCGGCCGCGGCGAGCGCGGCGTCGCGCGCGCCGCTCACTTGATGTCGCCGCGCTTGATCTTGTCGAGCTCCGATTGCGAGAACTCCGGCGCTTCGCCGTACACGATCGCCTCGGAGAAGGCGAGCTTCGCCTCGGTGAGGTTGTGGATCTTCAGATACACCTGGCCGAGCAGCGGCAGGCCGTACTGGCCGGCCTCGCCCACGTGGCCCTTGTCGAGTTCGATCGCCGTCTTGAGGTACTTGATCGAGGCGTCGTACTGGCCGAGGTCGTCCATGATCGACCCGAGATGGTAGAACGCGTCAGGGATAGCTGGGCATCAGATTGGGGACGTCGATGAGGTAGGCGAGCGCGCGGTTCGGATCCTTGAGGTCCACCTGATAGATGCTGGCGAGATACTCCCGCGCGAGCACGTCTTTGGGCGAGATCTGCAGCGCCGCCAGGAACTCCGCCTTCGCCCGGCTGGTCGAGTTCTCGCCAAGCCGGTAGATGCCCAGGCCTACATGCGCGGCGGCGAGGTTCGGATCGATCTGCAGGGCCGCGTTGAACGAGTCCCGCGCGTCCGGGCCGCGCGCGGTCTGGAACTGCGCCATGAACAGGTAGGTGTACGCGAGGCGCGTCTGCGCGAGCGCATCGCGCGGATTCTTGGCGACGGCCTCTTCTTCAGTGTTGGCGAGCGCGGTCAGCTCGTCCGTGCCGATGTTGCGCAGGGACGCGTTGAGGAACGACAGCGAGAACGAGTCGCTGGGCGCGATCGCGAGCGCGGCCTCGAAATCGCACTTCGCCTTGACGAAGTCGCGCGAGTAGAACGCGATGAGACCATCGCCGACGCGCGAGAGGAACGCGCGATCGTCGTACTGCGGAGCCTTGCGCCGCCTGAAGCGGCGCGCACCGCGGCGGGCATGCACAGCGCGCACGCGACGGCGGCGACGACGAGGGCGAGGCGGACGTTGTTCATCTTCTTCCTCTCTTACGCAAGCCGGAGTCGGCCACAGCGCCGTTCGCTCAAGATCGGCGGTAGGCTTGCCTTCGCGAATCTCGCCTGAACGGCATCCACATCATAGCCGACCCGGCGTATCTCCACCACGCGCGCTGCGGCGTCGTAGACGCCGAACGACGCGTGCGGGATTCCGGTCGCGTGGTTGGCCCACGCTGCCGACGTTGACGATATAACGGAATTCGGGGACGATGTCGATTCGCCCGCCATGCAGGAGTCGCTGCTGAAAAGTCCTGCCCGCCGCGTCCTGGTAGTAGACTTCCGCCACGTGGCTATGCCCGACGAAGGTGAGGGGGCTTTCCGCCCGCTCGAACGCCCTGTGCGCGTCGTCCACGTTCATTATATAGTCGAAGTGCGCGACGGGCGCCCCGTGGACGATCGTGAAGCCCTCGAATCGGCGTTCCCTCGGCAGCCCCCGGAGGTACTCGCGGTTGGCCTCCGTCAGCTGCTCGCGTGTCCACTGCAGCGCCGCCTTCGCCTGGGGATTGAAGCGCTCGTCTCCGACGCCGACCGCCGCGGCCTCGTCGTGGTTCCCGGCGATCGAGATGACGCTCCGCGCGCGCAGCAGGTCGCACACCTCGTTGGGGCTCGGGCCGTAGCCCACGATGTCGCCCAGGCAGAGCAGCGCATCGACGCGGATCTCGTCGATCGCGGCGAGCACCGCCTCGAGCGCTTCGAGATTCGAATGGATGTCAGAGACGATGCCGTAGGTCAGCGCTGCGTCTTCCATCGATGCGCGATCGCTAGCGTTCGACGCTCAGGTCATCGACGACGCCTTTGACCCCGTGCACCCCGCGCGCGGTGTCGCGCGCGACGGTCCGCAGCGAAGCGGAAGGAACGCTGCCGGTGAGCGTCACGACCCCGCGATGCGCGCTCACGTGCAGTTTGAACGCGTTCACCCCGGTCTGTCCGGCCAACGCGACGGCGCACCTTCGCCTCAAGCGCGACGTCGTCGGCGATCTCGTTGCCCGTCGGCGCCTTCGGATTGACCGCGATGATGAAGGCCGTGCCCTTCACCCCGTCGATCTTGCGCACCGCTTCCTCGAGCTGCTCGCGCTCTTGCAGTGCTGCGCACCTGTCCGGCCATGCTCACGAAGCCCTTCGTGCACGACACCTTGATGAGCGACACGGTGGCGGGGTCGAGCTCGGTGGCTTTGGCGCGGACCTGCGCGCACAGCCATACGTCGCTCGCCGAGCGCTGAAATGGCCTGGCTGCGTCTGATCTTGGTCTGCCTTGCTGCAGGCGCTTGCACAGTGCGACGGCGAGCGCGCCTGCGAACGCGATCGCGAGACGCCAGCCGAGCGATGACCCGTGTGTTCCGTCGTTCCATTCGATTCACCACAATCCGTTGCTGCGCGTGAGCGGGAGCGCCTCTATCCTGGTCCCTGCCTCGAGCCGGCCGGTGCCGGCGGGGACGCGCACGAGCGCGTCCGCAAAACCGAGGATGTGCATCTGCGCGGACGTGCCCGTCAGCGGCGTCGCTTCCAGCGTGCCGGCGCCTGCCGCCAGCCGTACCGGCACGATGCGCTCGATCTCGCGCGCTCCGTCGATGGGCTCGCGCAGCCGCGCTTGCACGCGCGGCGTGTCGTCCGTTTTGTCGAACAAGCGCAGCAGGACCGGCTTGCCCAGCGTCTCGAGCATGACCACGCCGACGCCGGGTTCCCGGCGAAACCGGATCGAGCGACTTCTCATCCTCGATGCCGACGTCGTCGGCCGCCTCTGCCGCGCCGCCGCTCCATGAGATCACACCTGGAGCGCCTGCGGCGGCGACGACCCGCGGCGTGTACGATCGAGTTCGCCCGACGCTCGATCCGGCCCGAGATGACGACTGCCGTCGCATTTCGTCGAGCGCTCGCCGCAGCACAGCGGCGAGATCTTCGCGGCGGTACGGCGACGAGGGGGACGCCCTGGGCGCCGCCGAACCCAGGGCGCGCAGAGGCGCACACCTCCGGCGCGATCCCATTGATGGCGTGTTTTTTCGCCGGCGCGCGGCGACTGCCCCGGCGCGGCGATCTCGTCGCCGCTTCACACAGGCCGAACGATAGACAGTTCGCCGGAGACGGGATCTCCATCACGGCCGCTCCCACGAGCATGCCGACCGCGCCTGCGGTCGAGCGCATCGCCGCGCGCGGCGAGCAGTTCCGCGCGGGCGACGTCGGCGCCACGCTGGGTCACATGTCCCTGCGCGGCCGTCGTCTCACGGATCTCGATCGGACCCGTCCGACTCAGATGCGGTTAAGCCCGCCTGATGACGCCGGCTGCGCGCCCTCGGGCGGCGCCCCGCGGATCGGCGCGCGCGTCGCCTCGCCGCGGCACAGGCCGCGCGCCGCCGTCGCACCCATGCGGACCTCGCCGAGCGATCGATCAACCGGATCGACGCGGCGCCGAGCGGCCTGCATGTCTTCGACGATGACGGCGAAGCCATCCAGCGCTCGAGCAGGTGATAGGCCAGCACATCCTCTTCTTCCGCCCGCACGGCATCCGCGGCGTACAGGCCCCGCGGCGGGAGAGCAGCCCGCCGCCGGATCTTCGCTCGACAGCGACATGCCGGATTCGGTGAGCGAGGACGGCGCAGAACCACTTCGTCCAAGCCAGACCACAGCGCCGGATGTCGTCGACCTTCTGCATGACTTCCAGCCTCCAGTCTCCACGACGGGGCGCGGGCAACTCGATGCCAGTCGAGAACTTTGTCGTTTGCTGCGCCCTAACAGGTCACCCGCTCCGCGTCGGCGACCAGGGCGGATCGTCGAAGACGGATGGCTCCGCGTTTCTTCGACGACATGCTCGCGCGGGCATGCTCGCGGGCGCGTCTGACCTGCGCCTGGTCGACAAGTTACCGTCCAACGATGCGCGTGACGGCGACCTCGGCAAGCTCAACGACAACATCCTCGCCCAAAGAGGACATCGAACCGCTTCATCCGCCAGATGCTCAGCGACGGACGAGTCGAAGAGACCGTGGTCAAGGACATCGGCCTCGACCTCGCATAACATCGACGACGTATCGCGCTTCCGCGTCGACGTCTGCTACGAACGCCGGCGCCTGAGCCGTGACTTCCGGGCCGTTCCCCTTGACCCCGCCCAGCTTCGATGAATGGATCTCTTCCAAGGACGTTCCCGGAGCTCCTCGCAGAATCCGCGCGGCCTCGTGCTGGTCACCGGCCCACGGGCTGCGGCAAGCGACGACGCTTGCGGCGATGCTCGACTACATCAACCGGCCTGACGCCGCTACCACATCATCACCATCGAGGACCCGATCGAGTTCATCCACCCGCACCAGTCGGTCGATCGTCGCAGCGCGAGGTCGGCCACGACACCACCGTTCGCGGCGGCGCTGAAGCAGGCGCTGCGCCAGGACCCGGACGTGATCCTCGTCGGCGAGATGCGCGACCACGAAACGATCGAGTCGCGCTGACCGCGGCCGAGACGGGCCACCTCGTTTTCGCGACGCTGCACATCGACAGGTGCGACCGAGACGGTCAACCGCATCATCGACGTCTTCCCGGTCGACCAGCAGGAGCAGGTCCGGATCCAGCTCGGCGGCATGTTCAAGGCGGTGCTCGCCCAGTGCCTCATCCCGCGAGCGAGCGGCACGGACGGGTCTCCGCCATGGAGATCCTGCTCGGCACGCCCGCCGTGCGCAACCTCATCCGCGAGAACAAGCCCTCGCAGATCATGTCGACGATGCAGACGAGCGCGAAAGAAGGCATGCAGTCGCTCGAGAAGCATCTCACCGAGCTCGTCGTCGCCGGCACGATCACGCGCGACCGGCCATGGAGTATTCGTCACATCCCGAAGAGCTGAAGCGCTCCCTGGGCGGGCCGCCGCCGCCGCCGCGCTTCCCCACGGACTAGATGCTCGACCGGCGGCTCATCCGCGAGGAGCCCGATCGGGTGCGGCGCTCGCTCGCGCGCAGGCAGCTGCCCGTCTCCGTGGTGGACGACCTGCTCGCGCTCGACGCCGACTGGCGCACGGCCGTCACCGCAGCCGACGCCGCGAAGGCTGAGCGGAACCGGGTATCGGCGGAGTTCGCCACCGCGAAGGGCAGTCGCCGGATGTGCTCGCCCGGCTACGCGAACAATCGAGTGCGCTCGGGCAGAGCATCGCCTCCGCCGAAGAGTCGGCTGCCTCGCTCGAGCACCGCATCAACGAGCTGCTGCTCCAGATCCCCAACCTCTTGGCGGACGACGTCCCCGACGGGCTCGATGCCTCGGGCAACGTCGAGCTGCGTTCGAGCGGCCCGCCCCCGACGTTCTCGTTCGAACCCACGCCGCATTGGGAGATCGGCGAGCGGCTCGGCATCTTGGACTTCGAGCCGGCGTGCGGCTGGCGCGCAGCCGCTTCACCGTCCTCTCCGGGGCCGGTG
Source organism: Vulcanimicrobiota bacterium (assembly GCA_963805945.1). Classification (GTDB taxonomy): domain Bacteria; phylum Vulcanimicrobiota; class Vulcanimicrobiia; order Eremiobacterales; family Eremiobacteraceae; genus JAFAHD01. The sequence continues at coordinate 199,980 of CAWDVP010000001.1, forward strand.
CGCGATTGAACCGCGCGCTCGTCAACTTCTTCCTCGAACGCAACCTGACGGCGGATTCGCGGAGATCGCGCCGCCGTTGCTCGTGAACCGGGAGACCGTCGAGGCGACCGGCCGCTTGAGCAAGTTCTCCGACGCCATGTTCTCGCTCGACGACGGCTCGCTGTTCCTCTCGCCCACCTCGGAGGTGCAGCTCGTCAACCTACATCGGGGTGAGATCATGGAGGCCGCCGACCTGCCGAAGCGCTACACCGCGTACACCGCGTGCTTCCGCCAAGAGGCGGGGGCAGCGGGCAAGGACGCGCGCGGCCTCATCCGCCAGCATCAGTTCGAGAAAGTCGAGCTGGCGCGCTGTGCCGGCCGGAAGAGGCGAGCGCGCTGCACGGCAGATCGTGCGCCAGGCCGAGAGCCTGCTCGCCGCGCTCGAGCTGCCCTATCGGCTTATGAAGCGTGCTCGGCGGACACAGGTTTCGCCTCGCGGAAGGCTTTGATCTGGAGGTATGGCTGCCCGGTCAATCCGCGTATCGCGAGATCTCATCGTGCAGCGATTGCAGCGACTTCCAATCGCGCCGTGGTGGCATACGTTATCCCCCGCGCCAAAGGCGCAGCGGAGTTCATGCACACGCTCAACGGTCAGCGCTCGCGGTCAGACGGACCCTGCTCACGATCCTCGAGAGCTGTCGGAACGAAGACGGCACGGTGCGCGTCCCGCAAGTCTTGCAGCCGTACCTCGACGGGATGGCGCGCATCGGCTGACGCGGGACCGCCCGCCCTCGCCGTCCAATCGAGCCCGCACAGCGCACAACGCGGCGTCACCCGCGCAGCCCTTGTCGCCTGCGCTTCTCGGCATGGAGAATTGCCTGTGAGATCATTCTGGAGAATGCGCGCTCTTGGCGGCGATCACGATCGTCGCTGCGTCGCTTCAACACGACATACTCGAAAGCAGCGAGCATTCCGGCTGCGGTAAACCCAGCCACGGGCTTCACGCTGCATATCGACGCGAAGCAGCATTTCCGACAGCGATCCGAACGCTATCGCCTGCATCGCTGGTCCCGGCCTGCAGCAGACGACATCAGGGAATGTCGGATCTATGGCACCGACGCTGCCGACGCGCGGCTAGTCGTCGGTACGAGGTCGTCGTACCTACGGCGATGTGGAAGACCTTCCCGCCACGGCAGGCGCTATCGAGCGTTACCATCGCACCGAGATCCCGAAAGTCTCGCCCACGCTCCCGGGCATGAGCCAGGAAGAGGCCAGAGGGTGATCGAGGGCATGCTCGAGAGCTACGGCAAAGTGTACCTGTTGTGGGACCCGACCACAAATGCCGCTTTGACGGGGCCGACCCTTCGTCTTCCCATCCTCAAATAGGCTTCGGATCCAGAGGTGAGCATTGCTCTCCTCCTTCTCCTACCGCTACTGCGAACGTCTGTTCCTAGATCCTCGCGCGAGCGGAACCCCTGGTTCGCAGGCGGAGCCCACACAAGAACCGCGTAACATCTGCGCTCATGGACACCAAAGATTCGCTCGCCGGAGTCTCGCTAAGCGCGCCGGCGCTTCCTCGTCAGGAAGAGATCGTGTCACCGGGCGCGCTTGCGTTCGTCGCAGGACTCGCGCGAGAGTTCGAGCCGGTGCGGCAGCGGCTTCTGGTGGCGCGCGCGGACCGGCAACGCGCTATCGACGCCGGAGAGATCCCGGACTTCCTCGCCGCCACCGCGCGCGTGCGCGCTGACGAATGGTCTGGCCCGGCGGCGCCGCTCGATCTCCACAACCGCCGCGTCGAGATCACGGGGCCGATCGACCGCAAGATGATGATCAACGCGCTCAACTCGGGCGCGAACGTGTTCATGGCGGATTTCGAGGACGCGAACTCGCCGACATGGGAGAACCTGGTCGAGGGACAGGTCAATCTCATCGACGCGATCGAGCGAACGATCTCGCTCGAAACCCCTGGGAAGAGTACCGGCTCATCGAACGGCCGGCGATGCTCATGGTGCGCCCGCGCGGCTGGCATCTGACGGAGAAGCACGTCGCTGCTCGACGGCGCGCCCGTCTCGGGCTCGCTCTTCGATTTCGGCCTCTACTTCTACCACAACGCGCGGCGGCTGCTGGAGCAGGGCAGCGGCCCGTACTTCTATCTGCCCAAGCTCGAGAGCCATCTCGAGGCGCGCCTGTGGAACGACGTGTTCAACTTCGCCCAGGACGCGCTCGGCGTGCCGCGCGGTTCGATCCGGGCGACGGTGCTCATCGAGACGATCCTCGGCGCGTTCGAGATGGACGAGATCCTGTTCGAGCTGCGCGATCATTCCGCCGGGCTCAACGCCGGCCGCTGGGACTATCTCTTCAGCATCATCAAGAAGTTCCGTAACCGCGCCGATTTCGTGCTGCCCGATCGCGGCCAGGTGACCATGACGGTGCCGTTCATGCGCGCCTACACGGAACTGCTGGTGAAGACGTGCCATCGGCGCGGCGTGCACGCGATCGGCGGCATGGCCGCGTTCATCCCGAGCCGCCGCGACGCCGCGGTCAACGACGCGGCGCTGGCGAAGGTGCGCGAGGACAAGCGGCGCGAGTCCGGCGACGGCTTCGACGGCACTTGGGTCGCGCACCCGGACCTGGTGCCGGTGGCGCGCGCGGAGTTCGACCGGGTGCTCGGCGAGCGCCCCAACCAGCTCGAACGCCAGCGCCCCGAGGTTTCGGTGAGCGCGCGCGAACTGCTCGATGTGCGCGTGCCGGGCGGGTCGCTGAGCGAGGCGGGCGTCCGCGGCGACGTCAGCGTGGGGATCCGCTACCTCGAGTCGTGGCTGCGCGGCGTCGGCGCCGCGGGCATCAACAACCTGATGGAAGACGTCGCGACCGCCGAGATCGCGCGCTCGCAGGTCTGGCAGTGGCTGCGGCATGGGTCGACGCTGTCAGACGGCAGGGCGCTCGACCGCGCCACCGTCGCGGCGATCGAAGATCAGGAGATCGCCGCGCAGCGCGAGGCGCTCGGCGCCGAGGCGTTCGCGCACAGCCGCTTCGCCGAAGCCCGGCGCATCTTCGACCGCGTCGCGCTCGATCCGGACTTCGTGGAGTTCCTCACCTTGCCGGCGTACGAGGCGCTGCCGTAGATTTCGGACGGTCGAATGAATTCGACCGCTCCATCACACCCGTATCCGCACCGTGTAGGCGAGCGTCGTCTTGCCGTTCGCGGGGATCTTGATCGTCCACGTCGCGGTGCCGCTCGACGTCTTGACGTGCGGCTCCGTCTCGCTCTCGATCGTCCAGTCGCCGGGCATCGGCTCGACGACCTTGAGCAGCACCGGCGCATCCTTGGCGTTGCGCATCTCGATCTCGAACGAAGCCTCGTAGGTGCTGACGCCGTTGCTCGAGCCGAGCGTGTGCCAGTCGGTCTGCTTCTTCGTCGCCGTCACGTCGAACGACTCGCCCAGGAAGAGCCGCACCTTCTCCCGCCGCGGGGTGTGGTCGATGCTGTCCTCACCGACGAACTGCGCGTTGCCCTGCGAGTCGCGCTTGTAGATCCGCACGATGCCCTTGGGCAGCGCGATGCCCAGCCCGCCGCCCTCGTTGGTGAACTCGATGTAGACGCCCGGCTTGAGCTTCTGGCCGAGATCGCCCGCCCGCTCGGTGTAGTAATACTCCTGGCCGCGCAGCTCGAGCGATTTCGTGACCGGAATGCGCGAGGCGGAGAGCAGCGCCACCTGTTTCGTCTGGTTGTCGGCGATCGATGTCGGCCGGTCGAGCGTGTAGAGGTGATATTCGAAGAGGTTCTCGGTGCGGAACTGATCCGCCGTCTTGGCGAGCGCCGCCATGCTGCGGACCTCGTTTTGTCCACCCTCGCCCGCCGGCACGCGATTCACGTTGCCGGCCACCAACTGCAGGTGGGCGTTGTCGTACGACGCGCCGCTCGTGTTGGACAGCGTCACCAAACCGTTGAGGTCGAGCCGGTCGTCCGTCGCGTTGAGCGAGCCCACATAGTCGGCGCGCCAGGAAAGGCCGCCGGTGAGATAGTCGAGTTCGACCGTCTGCGGCCCCTCGAACGAATTGTCGAGGTCGGTCACCAGCGTCGGGCGATCCCGCAGGTTGGGCGGGATCGAGCTGTAGATGATGCGTCCGTCGACGCTCGTCTCGATGCGGTTGGCGTACTGCAGCACCACGCCGCCGGTGACGCTGAGGATCTTCGCCTGCTCGCGCGTCTCGACACCCGTCTTGTAGTTGGTGTGCACGACGGTCACGTCGCGGCCGACGTTCTTCTCGAGCAGCTTCTCCGGGCTCAGCAGGTCGAAATCGAAGTTCTGCTCGATCACCGAGATCGCGCCGGGCGAGGTGATGCTGTGGAACAGCGCGGTCGTCGGATCCATGTTCGCGCTCACGTCGCGCAGCGCGAGCCGCTCGACGCCTTTGGGCAGCAAGATGCGGCGCTCGTCGCGGACAAGCGCGAGATTATCGTTATAGATGGTCAGCGATACGGCTTGTTGATCGGCAAGCGTGCTGGTGCGCTCTCCCGGCTCCGCCAGGACCGCGTGTTCGGGAACGGCGGACATGAGAAGCGCGCACAGCGCCCCGATCGCCGAGGGAAGAATCGACAGGGTCCGATGCTGGGACATGATGCCCTCCTCAACCGCCCCTGTGTCGTGTGGGGCGGCTTGAAGGTTCAATGCCCGAGAACCGCTACTTCAGCGCGTTCAGACGCCCCTGGAGATCGGCGGTGTCGGCGCCAGCTTTGGCTGCGAGTCGGAGCAGCAGCTCTTCTTGGAGCTCTTGATGCTCGAGCAGATAGCCGATCCACTCATGGTCGAGTTCGGCGCGCATCTCGGCGTGCTGGCTCGATTGCCGCTGCGCGACGGAGATGACGAACAGCAGCGTCAGCTGGATGACGTTGGAGATCGTCAGCAAGAAGATGAACGGGAAGGGATCGCGCCCGGTGACCTGGCCGACGACGATCCACACGAACTGCGCGACGATGACGATGGCAAGCGCGATCGGCGCCCCGGTCGAATCCGCCACGTACTTGCAGAAGCGCTCGGTCGCGGTCAGGCGCTCGTTGTGAGCGTCGTTGGGATTGACAAGACGTTCCTTGCGCATCAGGCGCGCCGCCCTGCGTCGGGGACGTAGATCTCGCCGCCGGCCGCCTTGAATTCTTCGGCCTTCGCGCGCATGCCCGCCTCGATCTCGAGCGATGCGGCGTACTCGCGCACGTCCTGCGTGATCTTCATCGAGCAGAACTGCGGGCCGCACATCGAGCAGAAGTGCGCCACCTTCGCCGCCTCGCGCCGGCAGCGTCTCGTCGTGGAACTCGCGCGCGGTCTCCGGGTCGAGCGCCAGGTTGAACTGGTCCTCCCAGCGGAACTCGAAGCGCGCCTTGGACAGCGCGTCGTCCCAGCTCGTGCGCCGCGGGTGGCCCTTGGCCAGGTCGGCCGCGTGCGCGGCGATCTTGTAGGCGATCACGCCGTCCTTGACGTCTTCGCGGTTGGGCAGGCCCAGGTGCTCCTTGGGCGTGACGTAGCAGAGCATCGCGGTGCCGTACCAGCCGATCATGGCCGCGCCGATGGCGCTGGTGATGTGGTCGTAGCCGGGCGCGATGTCGGTGATCAGCGGGCCGAGCGTGTAGAACGGCGCCTCGTGGCAGACCTCGAGCTGGCGGTCCATGTTCTCCTTGATCTGGTGCATGGGGACGTGGCCCGGGCCCTCGATCATCACCTGCACGTCGTGCTCCCAGGCGATCTGCGTCAGCTCGCCCAGCGTCTCGCAGCTCGGCGAACTGCGCCTCGTCGTTGGCGTCGGCGATGCAGCCCGGGCGCAGGCCGTCGCCGAGCGAGAAGGAGACGTCGTAGGCCTGCATGATCTCGCAGATCTCGTCGAAGTGCGTGTAGAGGAAGTTCTCCTGGTGGTGCGCCAGGCACCACTTGGCCATGATCGAGCCGCCGCGCGAGACGATGCCGGTCATGCGCTGTGGCGGTCAGCGGCACGTAGCGCAGCAGCACGCCGGCGTGGATGGTGAAGTAGTCGACGCCCTGCTCGGCCTGCTCGATCAGCGTGTCGCGGTAGATCTCCCAGGTCAGCTCCTCGGCCTTGCCGTCGACCTTCTCCAGCGCCTGGTAGATCGGCACCGTGCCGATCGGCACCGGCGAGTTGCGGAGGATCCACTCGCGGGTCTCGTGGATGTTCTTGCCGGTCGACAGGTCCATCACCGTGTCGGCGCCCCAGCGCGTGGCCCAGGGCATCTTCTCGACCTCCTCCTCGATGGAGGAGGTGACCGCCGAGTTGCCGATGTTGGCGTTGATCTTCACCAGGAAGTTGCGGCCGATGATCATCGGCTCGATCTCGGGATGGTTGATGTTGGCGGGGATGATGGCGCGCCCGCGCGCGACCTCGTCGCGCACGAACTCCGGGTCGCAGCCCCTCGCGCAGCGCGATGAACTCCATCTCCGGCGTGATCTCGCCGCGCCGCGCGTAGTGCATCTGGGTGACGTTCGCGCCGGACCTGGCGCGCAGCGGCCGACGAGTGCCGGAACCGGATCGCGTCGAGCGACGCGGCGGCTTCCCGTCGCGGCGGATGCCGAGGTCGGCCCGTCGAGCGCTTCGGTGTCGCCGCGGCCCGCGATCCACGCCGCTCGCAGCGCTGGCAGACCCAAGCGCACGTCCACCGCCGCACCGGGGTCGGTGTGCAGCCCGCTCGTGTCGTAGACGCGGAAGCTGGTCCATCGGTCAGATGGATCTGGCGCATCGGCACGCGGATGCCGTGCGGCCCGTCGACGTAGAACTTGTGGCTTGTGGCGCTTGCCGTGGGCTCGAGGGTGACGCCCATGTGTGATACTCCCTTCGCCGGCATGACCCGGAGCAGGTTCGAACGGTCGGCGGCAGTGCCGCCCTCTCAGGTCCTGTCGGTGCGATGGTGGGTTCCCGAGCTTCGCTCGGGCACTACAGCTGCGCGACAGGAACTCCCGTGAGCCGATAAGGTTCGTCGCGCCGGAAATGCGGTCCCGCTTCCCGAAGACTGCGCGACCCATGGACGCCCATACGCCGAACCCGCCTGCCGACACGCTCGCTCGACCGCTGCGCGACCTGCGCATCTCGGTCACCGACCGCTGCAACTTCCGCTGCACCTACTGCATGCCCGAAGGGCGTCTTCGGCACGCGACTTCCGTTTCTTGCCGCACGCCGAGCTGCTGACGTTCGAGGAGATCGCGCGGCTTGCCGGCATCGTCCGTCGGTCATCGGCGTGGAGAAGATTCGCCTCACCGGCGGCGAGCCGCTGCTCGCGACGCGACCTCGAGCACCCTCGTCGCGATGCTGCGCCGCTGGCATGCCTGGCGTCGATCTCGACGCTGACCACCAACGGCTCGCGCTTGCTAGCCAAGGCCGCGGCGTCGCTGAAGGCGGCCGGCCTGACGCGCGTCACGGTGAGCCTCGATTCGCTCGACGACGCGGTCTTCCGCGCGATGAACGACGTCGACTTGCCGGTCGCGCGGGTGCTCGAAGGCATCGAGGCCGCCGCAGCCGCGGGCTTCGGTCCGATCAAGATCAACATGGTGGTCAAGCGCGGTGTCAACGAGCCGGCAGATCGTCGCCATGGCGCGCCATTTCCGAAGGCCGCGGCCACATGTTGCGCTTCATCGAGTTCATGGACGTCGGCGCCACCAACGGCTGGCGCCTCGACGACGTGGTGCCCGGCGGCCGAGATCGTGCGTCGCCTCGATCGAGGAGTTCGGCGTCGAGCCGCTGGAAGCGCACTACCGCGGCGAAGTCGCCGAGCGCTGTCGTTACAGGGACGGCGGCGGCGAGTTCGGCGTCATCGCATCGGTCACGCAGCCGTTCTGCGGCGACTGCACGCGCGCGCGGCTCTCCTCCGAAGGCATGCTGTACACGTGTCTGTTCGCGTCGGCCGGCCACGATCTGCGAGCGCTGCTGCGCGGCGGCAAGAGCGACGACGAGATCGCGGCGTCATCTCTCAGGCGTGTGGCGGCGCGCGACGACCGCTACTCGGAGACTGCGCACGAAGCAGACCTCGCACGCTCCGAAGGTGGAGATGTCGCACATCGGCGGATAGCAAGGGCCGATCTGAAGATCGGCCCCTACATCTACATCGTTCGTCGATGCGACCTTATTTGACGGCTTTCACCTGCGCTTCGGTCACCGCCGGCGCGTTGTTGCCCCACGACGAGCGGATGTACGTGAGCACGGCGGCGATCTCGTCCGGTTTGAGCGTGCCCTTCCACGCCGGCATCACGCTATTGTACGTCTTTCCGTTGACACTGACCGCACCGTGCATGCCGTTGTCGAGCGTGCCGATGAGCTTGCTCGGATCTCCGGTGACGTACGGATTGCCGGCGAGCGGCGGAAACGTGCCGGGCAGCCCCGTGCCAGCGGCATTATGGCAGCTCGCGCAATTCGCCGCGTAGATCTTCGCCCCGTCGGGACCTGCTGAGGTCGTCGTGGCGCCGACGGTGGCCGCAGGTGCCGGCGTCTCCGGCGCCGCGCCGTAGCCGAGCACCGGGGTCTGACCGATCGGATTGGCCTTGACCTCTTCGCCGATCTTGCCGGCGGTGTACGCGCTCAGCCAGACGATCACGATGATCGACACCGCGGTGACGCCCATCATGAACGGGCGCTTGTTGATCGCGCGGCTCGGGTTGCGGTCGATCCATGGCAGCAGGATCAGCGCGGTCACGAAGGCGCCCGGCAGCACGACCGTCGCGACCAGATTGAGGATATCAAGCGGGATGCGCAGCAGCCCGGCGACGATCGGAGCGACCCGCAGCAGTCCGTACAACTCGTAGAAATACCACGCGGGCGCGGGCGTGAACGTCGCGTTGTTCGGGTCTGCTTTGTCGAGCAGCGGCGCAGGCATGAACCACGACAATCCGACGATGACCAGGAATACGATGAACGAGACGAGCGTGTCCATGAAGATCTGGTCGGGATAGAAGCGCCCGACCGTCTTCGGCTTCTCGTCTTGCGGCGGTCCGGCCGCGCCGTTGTGCCGGAAGATGAATAGATGCAAGCCGACGAGGCCGATCAGGAACGGCGGCGTCAGCCAGACGTGGATGCCGAAGAAGCGGCCGACCGTGAGCGTGCCCAGCGTGGCGCCATCGTTGAGGAAGTACGCGATCTGCGGGCCCCATGATGGGCACGCTCGCCGCGATATTGATGCCCACCTGCGGTGGCGAAGTACGCGTTGAGATCCCACGGCAGCAGGTAGCCGGTGAAGCCCATGACGAGGGTGAAGATGAACAGGATGACGCCGACCACCCACTGGACCTCGCGCGGCCGCTTGTACGCGCCGAAGACGCAGCACCTGGAGCAGGTGCACCGTCACCAGGATGATCATCGCCGAGGCGCCCCAATAGTGCAGGCTGATCATGAACTGGCCGAAGGTAGACGTGCTGGTAGATGAACTTCGTCGATTCCCACGCGGTGAGCGACGACGGCGCATAATAGAATGTCAAGAACATGCCGGTGATGATCTGGATGGTGAGCGTGATGAGCGTCGCGCTGCCGAAGACATACCAGTACGCGGCTCCTCCTGGGACGTCTTCCGTCAAGAACTCTTTGAGCGCCGAGACGACGCCGGTGCGTGATTCTATCCAGCTGATCATATGCGGTCGCTCCTCACGAATACGAGACGATCATGCGTGACGGCGCGTTCGCCGCATATTTCACCCACTCGACCTCGGCGATCCCCGCTTGTTCGCGGAACGGCACCGGGTCCAGCCCGCGCGGTGATGGGCCGATGAGCTGGCCCTGCGCGTTCCTCATGTGCGCGCCGACCTTGTTGAACTGCGAGCCGTGGCACGGGCACAGAAACGCCTTGAGGCCGTCATCCCAAGCGTACTTGCAGTTCAGATGCGGGCAGAGCGAGCTGAACATCACGAAGCCCATGGTGACGACCTCGAACGGCACGCTGCCGCCGCCCTTCACATCGAAGAGATCGGGGCGCTGCTGCTTGAAGTTCTTCTCTTCTTCGGCAGTCATATGGATGCCCCAGACGTAGTAGTCGTTGTCGCTCACCAGGTAGCCGTCGGCGACGCCCTTCTTCACGAAGTTGATCTTGACGGGCTTGTCGAGACTGGTCTGGAGCGCCGCGAATTCATCTTTCGGCAGAGGGTGACGCAGCCCTTGTTGGCGTTGATCAGTTCGGGCTTCGGCCACAGCCCCGCGCCGATCGGGATCACCAGACCCAAGCCGACCGCGCCGCCCATGACGATCGTCGCCTGCGCCAAGAACCGGCTCCGGCCGATCTCTTCGGGTCCGTCCCCGTCAACCTTCGCGTTTGCGTCTTGCGACACGTGTGTGTACCTCCGAGCGTCAGCGTCGTGGGCGCGCACGAGAGCGCGCCACTTCATGCTCCACGATAGCGTGCTTGCGCGCAAGGCTTGGCCCTCGAGCGCGAACGAACCTCTGTTCTTTCGCGCTTCCCGGCGCCGGAGGTCGGCGCAGGCGATGAGACAAAAGTCAGAGCGCTGTGGATAGAGAGACGATCCATGCCGCCGCGCGCGAGCAGTTCGGCGCGGTGGCAGAGCACTATGTAGCAGAGCCCGCGTCATGCCGCCGGCGACGACCTGGCTCGGCTCGTCGAACTCGCGGCGCCCCGCGGGAGCGAGCGGGTGCTCGACGTCGCCACCGGCGCGGGGCACACCGCACTCGCGTTCGCACCGCACGTCGCGGAGGTCGTGGCCTGCGATCTCACACCGCGCATGCTCGAGCTCGCGCAGACGCTCGCCGCGCAGCGCGGCGCCGCCAACATCACCTTCGTCCAGGCGCCGGCAGAGGCGTTGCCTTTCGAGGCCGCGAGCTTCGATCTGGTCACGTGTCGCATCGCGCCGCATCATTTCGCCGACCCGGACGCGTTCGTCCGCGAGGTCGCACGCGTGCTCAAGCCGGGTGGGCGCTTCCTGCTCGACGACCAGATGGCGCCCGACGATCCCGACCTCGACGCCTTCTTCAACCGCTTCGAGAAATGGCGCGATCCCAGCCACGTCCGCGCGTACACCGTCGCCGAGTGGCGCAGCTGGCTCGAGGCGGCCGGGTTGCGCGTCGGACATGTCGAAGAGCTCGAGCGCGGCTCGTACGATTTCGCGGACTGGACCGCGGCCTCGAAGATGCCCGATGCCTCGCGCGCGGCGCTCGAACGTTTCTTGTGCGACGCGCCGGAGCGCTGCGCCAGGTTCTTCAGGATCGAGCGGGAAGGCGAGCGCGTACGTTCCTTGCGCGGCTGTTTCGCGCTCATCACGTCACGGCGTGTGGAGGATGCCCATGATCTCCGTGCTATTCGCGCTGCTCCTCACGGTCGCGGCGCCGGCGAGCCCGAATCTGGTGCAGCAGCACATCGCGGACGCGCGCAAGGCCATCGACGCCGGCAACACCGCCTACATCGCGACGCAGCAACGCGGCGACGCGAAGGCGTTCGCGGCGCTGTACGCCGACAACGCCGCGAGCATCGGCACCGACGGCTCGGTGACGCGCGGCAGAGCGGCGATCGAAGCGGCCGCCGCTGCGTCGCTCGCGAGCAGCACGTTCCTGCGGGGGACGATCACGACGACCGACCTTGCGGTCGACGGCGATACCGCGTATGAAGAAGGCACGTACCTCTTCACCATCAAGCCTAAGAACAAACCCGCGGCCGACTATACGGGGCGTTATTTGACGATATGGGCGCGCCAGCCGGATGGCGCCTGGAAGATACAGACGGACACCGGCTTCGCCGCGCGGCCATGCACCGGAGGGGCGAAGTGACGATGCAGTGCACCACCTGCGGCGGGCCGCTGCCCGAGGGGGCCAACTACTGCCCGAAGTGCGGCCGTCTGGTCCAGACCGCCGCGCCTGCGGAGCGCTCGGGGATGCCGCGCTGGCTGCTCGGCGTGCTCATCGGCGGCGCGCTGCTCTTGGTCTCCGTGCCGTTCCTCGGCATTCTCGCCGCGATCCTGATCCCGAACTTCTTGCACGCGCGCGCGGAGGCGTTCACCGCCAGGGATCAGGGGAACGAGAAGATGATCGCGACCGCGCTGGAGGGCTATGCCGTCGACCATGGCGGCAGATATCCCGACAACCTCACGCAGGTCGTGCCGAAATACCTCAAGGCATTGCCGACCGTGCCGGGCGGCGACGGCGCCGCATACGCCTACCAACATCCGGCATCCACGCCGGCGCATGGCGCGTATGAGATATGGGATGACGGCTCGATGGATCCGACGACGCTCACCCGCATCCCGCAAGGCGTGGGCGGAGCGTCGTGCGTCGACTGCAAGTACGTGGTGTATGCCGCGACGGGCGGCATCATCGGCGTGCCGGGCACGCACTAGAGGAGCTACTGCCCGATGAGCGCGGCCCAGAGCCCCGAGCTTTGGCAGTAGCGGATGCCGGTCGTCACGCCGTTGAAGGCGGGCAGATTGCCGAGCGTGGTCACATCGTGATTGTCACCGTCACGGATCTTGTACGCGTCGCTGGCTTGGCACACGCCGTTGCCGGGGGTGACGTAGAAATAGGTGCCGCCGGCTGGGTCGGCGGGCGTCGACGTCATGTAGGGGTTGCCGGCGCCGCCGAACAGGGCGGCGTTGACCGGCCCGCTAGCTGCGGGATATTGCCCGGAGTGATCGGTGGCGTACATCTCCAGAGCCGTGGCGATCTGCTTCATGTTGCCTTCGCATGACGCGGTCTGGGCCTGGGCGCGCGCATGCAGCATGTTCGGCACGAGGATAGCGGCGAGTATCGCTATGACCGCGATCACGATCAGCAATTCAAGCAAGGTGAACCCGCGCGCGCTCATGCCCATGTGACCTATTTATACATCGCGCCGTCCTGGCATTAGATGAATGTTTGATTGGAGAATATGATGGATGAGATGAAGAAGACCGACGAGCAGTGGCGGCAGACGCTGACGCCCGAGCAGTACGCCGTGCTGCGTCGGGCCGGCACCGAAGCGCCCTTCACCGGCGCATTGCTCCACAACAAGGAGCACGGCGCGTACACGTGCGCCGCATGCGGCAACGAGCTTTTCTCATCGGATGCGAAATTCGATTCGGGCAGCGGTTGGCCGAGCTTCACCGAACCGGCGAACACGGAGCATGTGACGCTCATAGAGGATACGAGCCATGGCATGCGCCGCACCGAGGTGCGCTGCAAGCGCTGCGGTTCGCACTTGGGTCATGTTTTCGACGACGGTCCGGGACCCAGCGGCCAGCGCTACTGCATCAATTCGGTGTGCCTCGACTTCGCGGCTGCCAAGAAGCGCGAGAGCGCGACGTAAGTGGGCGGAACCTCGCCTGACCGCGTCAAAACCGCTTCCTCACACGGAGGGATGGCAGAGCGGTTGATTGCGGCAGCCTTGAAAGCTGTTAGACCGAAAGGTCTCGTGGGTTCGAATCCCACTCCCTCCTGATGCCGCGCATCCATCTGATCGTCCGCGGCAGGGTCCAGGGCGTCTTCTACCGGACCACCGCGGTCGAGCGCGCGCGCGACCTGGGGCTCACCGGCTGGGTGCGCAACCTGCACGACGGCGGCGTCGAGATCTGCGCAGAGGGCGCGGCCGATGGGCTGGCGATCCTGCGCTCGTGGTGCGCGCATGGCCCCGCTGGAGCCGGCGTGCGCGACGTCGAGGAGTTCAAGGAGAACGCGACAGGGGAATTCGTCGAGTTCGAGCTTCGTTCAGACGGCTGAAGCCGCGCAAGCCGGCGCGCGGCCTCCCTCCACCGTGGTTCCTTCAGCCGCTCACGGTGTGATCGATCGTATCACCTCGTCGCCCGCCATCGACGCCTTGTAGATCTCTTTCGCGTCGAGGTTCATCTTCGTGAGATCGATCATCCGGATCTCGCTATTCTCGTAGGTGCGGAAGTAGAAGCGCTTCGCTTTGAGGTCGGCGGCGCTCGTCCAGATGGTGTAATCGGCGAGCGTGTTGCCGTGCTCATCCTTTTCGTGTTCGCGAGCCGCTCCCTTAGGGATATCGAATTGGTTCAGGATGTGAAAGGCCTCCAGCACGGCGTCGTTGCCGGTCGCCGATGGGAAGACCGATTGGGTGAACGCCACGGCGCGGACGAAACGGGAAGGCGGCGTGAAGTCCCCGGGCATGCCGAGCATCCCGGAGCCTTGGCCGAACGGTTTGAGCTCGACCGACCCCAGCTTCACCGGCGGCGCATTTTCCATCGAGAAGTTCAAGTAGTTACGCAGATTGTTCATGTGCCAGTCGAACGACGGTGAGTTGGTGACGACGCCCAGCGGGTCATCATAGACATGGAGCGCCCCGCCTGTATACTCGATCACGATGTACTTGCCAGAGGCATCGCTCGCGATGTAGTGGACCTCCGGAGCGAAACCCCATCCGCCATACACGACGGCGGGGACGACGACTTTCCCGAGGTTCGCCTTCACCTCGTCGACGCTGGCGAAGTTCTCCATGAGCCATGAACCCAATTGCCAGGGAGCCATGGTCTTGCTCGCATCGGCGGCGGCATAGGGCATATATCCCGCGGCGGTGGGGAAATAGAACGTCCCCACTGACAGACCTTTTTCGTTCAACCCGTCGAAGAGGTACGGTTCGCCGACGCCGTTCAGCCCGACGCTCGCGTAACGCGTCTTCCACGTGAGGCCGGGCTTGCCGTCGGGCGTGAGCCCTGTCCTAGCGATGCCGCGCGGCACCATCATCACCTCGGAGTGGATGTCGATGGCGAATTCCATCGTCCGCGCGTGGATGACGGAACCATCCTGCGCCGTGAGGCTGATGCCGGTGCATGCAAGCGCGGGCAGAACGGCGCAGCTCACGAGCAGCGCGACGGCGAGCGCGGAAGAGACCAGCTTGACGAAAATGCGATAAGAAACCATCGTGTATGTCTTCCTCACGTGGCCAGAGGATGGCCGGCGCCTTTGTGATGTGGTGACAGACTACGGCACCCTCCGCTCTACGGCCTTGCCGCTCGGACGCGTAGAGTCGACCCGACTGTGGTATTAGTTGTGTTCAGCCTTCGTCGAGCCGCTTGAGCGCGGCGCGCGTGTCCACATCATGAAATGCAGCGCGGTCAAACGCGTCGACGAAAAGCAATCGGCCACGATTTCCTTGAGCATAGCGCTTCGCTCCGGTGTCGCCTGCGAGCGCACGTAACCGCGCGAAGTCCCGGCGCGGGAACAGCATCGGCGCACCCCACGTGTCGCCGCTGCGCAATGCCACGATCGCGTCAGGCCGGTCTTCCCACGCTGCGATGAGCCGGTTAAGATCGCCCGCCGTGACGAAAGGCTGATCGCCGAGGACGAAGATGCAGGCGTCGGCGCCGTGCTGCGCCCGCAATCCTGTCGCGATCGACGACGAGATGCCGCGCTCCCACGCGCGATTGACCACCACGCTGCAACGCCGTGTATCGACCGCTGCGACCACCCGCGCGCTGTCTGCGCCGACGACGAGGACGCACGCGAGCGCGCGCGCGCCGCACGCGGCATCGAGCGCATGCTGCAGCAGTGGCCTGCCGCGCAGCGGTGCGGCGAGCTTCCCGCCGCCGAACCTGCGGCCCGCGCCGGCGGCGAGGACCACCGCGACGACGCGCGGCGTCAGCGTAGCCGCCACAGCCGCAGGCCGCCGGTCTGCGACGACGCCACCAGCGCCGACAACTCGACAGGCGCGAGCGCGGCTGCGAGCGCCGCGACGGCAGAAGCGTCGGGTCCCGCATCAGCTTTGTTGATGACGACCGCGAAGCGCGCGCTCTCATCCACGTCAGCGCAGCGCGATTCGTATTCGCGGATGATCGCCGCCACGTGCGCGGGCGCCAGCGGCTCGCCAGGCCGCGCTCCGGACACCTCGACGATGCGCTCGGGCCGGTGCAAGGTCGCTTCTCCTACGGCAAGCCCGAGCGCGTCCGCGCCGACGACCACTACGAGCAGGCTCGTGGTGGATGCGAGCACGGGTTCTTTCTCGGACGGCGCTTTGAACGGCTTCATGCGCGCCCCGTCGGCTTCGTACACGACATAGCGCGCACCGCAGCGGAAGTACAACTCGTCCACGATCTCCGGCGTCACCGCGCGTAATCTGCCCTCGCGTACGCCGGAGCCGACCGCGATCAACGCGCCGCGCGCGAACGCCGCGGCGACGAATTCGTGCAGTGACCGATCGGGCAGCGGGCGCTCCCACTCCACCAATGGGATGCCGGCGGGCGGCGCACCGGCTTTCGTCGTCGTCGTCACGATGGTGGGGGCCGACATCGAGAGCTCGCGGCCGAGCGACCATAGCGTCGTCGTCTTGCCGCCGCCACCGACGAGCGCGATGTTCTCCGTATCAGCGAGGTCGAGGGCTTCGCGCCAGGTCGCGCAGCTATTCATGACATAGGTCTGAGGAGCGACACCATCTCGTCGTGGATCGCGCCGTTACTCGCGATGATCTCGCCGCCGTCCAGTGCGAGCTGCCGGCCGGAGAAGTCGCTTGTGCGGCCGCCGGCCTCTTCCACGATGAGCGCGCCGGCGGCGACATCCCACGCATGCAGACGTGACTCCCAAAAACCGTCTGTCCTTCCGGCTGCGACGTAACACAGGTCGAGCGCCGCAGAACCGTCGCGCCGCACCGCCTGGCCGAAGCGCATCAGCTCGCGCAGCGCGGCGAGATCCGGCGGCGCGTCGGCGTCGATCGGCGGGAAGCCCGTCGTGAGCAGCGCGTCTCGCAGCGCGCTGCGCTGCGAGACGTGCATGCGCGTGCCGTTGCAGCGCGCACCGCCGCCGCGCTCCGCGACGAAAAGCTCGTCGCGGACCGGATCGAAGATCGCGCCGACGACGAGCGCGCCTTCGACTTCGAGCGCGACGGAGACGCAGAAGAACGGATAGCCGTGCGAGAAGTTCGTCGTGCCGTCGAGCGGGTCGACGATCCAGCGCCGCGACGAACCCGCGCCCTGCACGCCGCCTTCTTCGCCGAGCACCACGTCGTCGGGAAAGCGCTTGGCGAGGACGCCTCTGATGAGCGCCTCGCTCGCGGTGTCGGCATCGGTGACGAGATCGCCGCGCAGCCCTTTCGAACGCACGTCTACACGGTGGCCGAATCTCATCCGGACGAGCTCGCCCGCCGCGCACGCGGCGCGTTCGGCGACCGACAGTTCTTCGGTCCACGCCATCGGCTTCGCATTCGAGCGCGGGCAAGATTCATCATGCACACCGTCGAACGCACTTCTGCTGTGCTGAAAACAGGTTCCGAGATCCCGACGTATCAACTGCCAGGGCCTAAGGGCGCCGAGGTCGTGCGCGTGGAGACGGCGCTCGACACGACCGGCACGAAGACCGCGCCGATCGCCGTCAAGCACGCCAAAGGGCCTCATGCTCGAGGACGTGGACGGCAACGTCTTCCTCGACTTCACCAGCGGCATGGTCACGGCGACAGGCCATTCCCATCCCGCGGTGGTGAAGGCGATCGCGGAACAAGCGGAACGCTGGCTGTTCATCAACAGCCCTGATTTCTATTCGCCGCTCCAGGCAGAGGTGGTCACGCGTCTCGCCGCGTTGGTGCCCGGCATCGGCGCGCGCAAGGTGTTCATGTGCAACAGCGGCAGCGAGGCGAATGAGGCCGCCATCAAGGCGACGCGCTGGAACAATCCGACGCGCAAGCGGATCATCGGATTCATCGGTGCCTTCCACGGCCGCACGATGGGCGCGAACTCGCTCACCGCGAGCAAGATCGTGCAGCGCGCGCGCTTCACCTCGAACATGCCCGACGTCCATCACCTGCCGTATGCGACCTGCTATCGCTGTCCGTACAAGATGTCATACCCCAATTGCGACATCTGGTGCGCGCGCATCCTCGAAGAGCTCTACTTCAAGCAGCTCATCCCGCCGGACGAGGTGTCCGCCATCTTCGTCGAGCCGATCCAAGGCGAAGGCGGCTACATCGTGCCGCCGCCGGAGTTCGTGCAGATCATCCGCGACATCGCGCAGCGCTACGGCATCCCCTATGTCGACGACGAAGTGCAGGCGGGCATGGGCAAGACCGGCAAGATGCTCGCGATCGAGCATCACGGCGTCACCGCGAACTGCACCTCGCTCGGCAAAGCGCTCGGCTCGGGCGTCGCCGTCGCCGCGCAGGTGCTCGACGCGGATCTCGACTTCGGCGCGCAGGGCGCCCACTCGAACACCTTCGGCGGGAACGGCGTCGCGCTCGCGGCCGCTAAGGCGACGCTCGACGTCTTCGACGCCGAGCACCTCGTCGAGCGCGCGGCGGAACAGGGCGAGTATTTCATCGCCCGCCTGCGCGAGCTGCACGAACGCCACGCGGCGATCGGCGACGTCCGCGGCAAAGGGCTGATGCTGGCGATCGACTTCGTCGTCGACCGCACGACCCGAGAACCGGACCCCGCGTTCCGCGACCGCGTCGTGGGGAACTGCTTCCGACATGGGCTCATGGTCTTGCCGTGCGGTTTCTCCGCCATCCGCTTCACCCCGGCGCTCGTCGTCGATCGCGCGCAGATCGATCAGGCCGTCGCCGTGCTCGAGCGGTCCATCAGAGAGGCCTAAGCCCGGCGGTCGAGTAAATTCGACCACGTGGAGCTGCAAGAGGAGTTCATCAGCGACCTGATCGGCCGGCCGGTCGAGCTATGGACCGACGATTCTGCCATGCCCATCGGCAAGCTCGCCGACATGGTCGTCGACGGCCGCGAGAGCTTCCCGCCGGTCACGGGCCTCTACGTCAAATGCCGCGACGGCATCGTGCGCTACGCGCCGTTCGACGCGATCCGCTCGCTGGACGACCGGGCGATCATCCTCAATCGGGCCCCGCACGACGCCAAATACGAGCGCGCCGCCGACGACGAGCTGCTGCTCAACCGCGAACTGCTCGACAAGCAGATCGTGGACGTCGACGGCAAGAAAGTCGTGCGCGTCAACGACTTGCGCATGGCGCCCACCGGCGATCGGTTGCGGCTCATCGCGGTGGATATCGGCCTCGCAGGACTGCTGCGCAGGCTCGGCCTGCATGGGCTCGGCAAGCGTTGGCTCGAGCAGCCCACCAAACCCGGCTTACGCCAGTCGCTCATCTCGTGGGATGCGGTCGCGCCGCTGCATCACGTCGGCGCGCAGGATGCGGTGCGGCTGCGCCTGCCGCACGACCGCATCGAACGGATCCATCCGGCCGACCTCGCTGCGATCATCGAGGATCTCAACGCCGGCGACCAAGCATCGCTGGTGAGCTCGCTCGACGAAGAGACCGCCGCTGAGGCGCTCGAGCAGCTCGACGTCGACACCCAGCTGTCGATCCTCGAAGATCTGCGGCCGGACCGCGCCGCCGACATCATCGAGAACATGAGCACCGACGACGCGGCCGATCTGCTCGCCGAGGTCGAGCCGGAGGTGCAGCGCCAGATCCTCTCGCTTGATGGAGCCGAAAGAGGCCGAAGAGGTGCGCGAGCTGCTCTCGCACGACGAGGATTCGGCCGGCGGCATCATGACCACCGAATATCTGTCCGTGCCGCTCGGCCTCACCGTCGCCGAGACCTTCGAGCACATCCGCAAGGCCGCGGGAGACGCGGAACTCGTCTACTACGTGTACGTGCTCAACGAGCACGAGCACATCTTAGGAGTGCTCTCGCTGCGCGACCTGCTCGCGACGCCGCCGAGCGCGCCGATCACCGACGTCATGACGACGGACGTCGTGACCGTGCCGGTGGACGCCTCGCGCGAAGAGGTCGCCTCCACCATCGCGCGTTATGACTTCGTCGCGGTGCCTGTCGTCGACGCCGGCGGCATCATGCGCGGCATCGTCACCGTGGACGACGTGATCGACCACCTGCTTCCGGAGCGCGTGCGCAAGATGATGCCGCGCGTCGGCAAATCACGGAACAGACCCGCGCACCACGCCGATCGGTGACGTAGATGACGCCGGACGAACTCGCCGACCTCTCCGAGAGCGCGGCACGCATCGTCGCCGGCAGCGGCGGCCTCAAGGCGCTCGCGCAGCTGCTGGCGGACAGCGCTCGCGCGACGGTGCTCATCGAGGACGACCGGTGGCGCCATCTCGCGCTCGCGACGGGGCGCGGCAGCGGCGCGCTCAAGATACCGCCGTCCTTCGCGCAGTGGTATAAGCGCCGAAGAACGGCAACGGGCGCGTCGCGCGCGCGAGCCTCGACGCGCATCTCGAAGCGGTATGCGCGCCGATGCCCGGCAGCAGCGGCGACGACGAGAT
Organism: Vulcanimicrobiota bacterium; assembly: GCA_963805945.1. Taxonomy (GTDB): domain Bacteria; phylum Vulcanimicrobiota; class Vulcanimicrobiia; order Eremiobacterales; family Eremiobacteraceae; genus JAFAHD01. The sequence goes on from CAWDVP010000001.1 coordinate 220,102, forward strand.
CGCGGGCTACGTCACGATGTTCCTGCGCAGCAAGCCCACGGCGGCGCTCTCCGCGGCTCTGCGCATCGTCGCGAGCGCGGCGGGCATCGAGGCCACGCGGCGCGGCGGGGGCAAGGCGCAGTCGCGTCGCTCGTTCTGGGAACGCTATCTGCGCGGGGAGTTCGCCGACGCGACGTCGCTCAAAGATGAGGCCGCCGCCGCGGGCATCGGCGCTCCCGCCCGCGTATCTCGGCGCGGTGTTCGAGGTCGAAGGTTCGCCGCCGGCGGCCGCGCAGGATGCGATCGCGCAGGCGATCGGACCTGCGGACGGCGTGTGCCCGCTGCCGCCCGCGTCAGGGCAGATCGTGGCGCTGTTCCCCATGCGCCATCATGCGGATGTGGCTCGCGCCCGCCAGGCGGCGAACAACGCGCTGCGCGACGTCCCCGCTCAGTCGGCGGCGCGTGCGCTCACCTGCGGCATCGGCGGCTACCACGCCGACATCCTCGAATGCGCCGCATCTGTCGAGGAGGGGCGGCACGCGCTCGGACTGGGCCGGCGTCTGTACGGACGCGGCTCGGTGACGCTGTATTCCGAGCTCGGCGTCTACGCGTTGCTCCACGCGGGCGGCGATCGCGATGCGTTCATGCGCTTCGCCGAGGCGCAGATCGCGCCGCTGCAGATCTACGACCGCAAGCACAAGACCGATCTGCTCACCACGCTGCGGCTATACTTCGACCTCGGGGAGAACGTCAAGGAGGCCGCGGAGCGGCTCTCCGTCCATCGCCACACCATCTTCTACCGGCTCAACCAGATCTCGCAGATCCTCAAGGTCGATCTGCATCTTCCCAAGGATCAGCTGTCGCTGCGCGCCGCGCTCGCGATCTGGCAGATGGAGCGCGACGGCGCATGAGCAAGAAGGAAGTCGTGCGCCGCGCCAAAGAGCTCGGCATCAAGTTCGTGCGGCTGCAGTTCGCCGACATCCACGGCGTCACCAAGAACGTCGCCATCCCGGTGCGCGAGCTCGAGACCGCGCTCGAAGGCAAGGTCGAGTTCGACGGCTCGTGCATCGAGGGTTTCGTCCGCAACGAAGAGTCGGACATGTGCCTTGCGCCGGATCCGGGGACGTTCGCGGTCTTGCCGGGACCGCCCGGTGCGCCGCTCGAGGCGCGCCTCATGTGCGACGTGCGCAACCTCGACGGCACGCCGTTCGAGGGCTGCACCCGCAGCGCGTTGCGCCGGGTGGTGGACGAGGCGGCCGAACTCGGCTTCGAGGTCCACGCCAGCGCGGAATTGGAGTTCTTCCTCTTCGAGCCGGACGCCGCGGGCCTGCCGACCACCGTCACGAGCGATCGCGGCTCGTATTTCGACCTCGGGCCGATCGACCGCGGCGACGTCGCGCGACGCGACGTGAGCTTGGCGCTCGAGGAGATGGGTATCCGCGTCGACGCCACGCATCACGAGGTCTCGCACGGCCAGCACGAGGTCGATCTCGCTTACACGGACGCGCTTTCGCTGGCGGATGCGATCGCGACGGCGCGCGTCGTGGTGAAGACGGTGGCGGCGCGGCATGGCCTGCACGCCACCTTCATGCCGAAGCCATTGCTCAAGCAAGACGGCAGCGGGCTGCACGTCGCCCAATACCTCACGCGCGACGGAGTCAACGCATTCTACGACGAGGGCGACCCGCTGCGCCTGAGCGAGACCGGCCTGGCATGCGTCGGCGGCTTGCTCGCCCATGCGCGAGGACTGACGGCGATCACCAATCCGACCGTCAATTCCTACAAGCGCCTCGTGCCCGGCTACGACGCGCCGTCCTACGTCCAATGGTCGCAGCGCGCGAAGAGCTCGCTTGTGCGTGTGCCTGCCGACCCGGGCGGGATCCGCATCGAGCTGCGCTCGCCCGATCCCTCGTGCAATCCGTACCTAGCGATTGCGTGCATCGTCAAGGCCGGCCTGGACGGCATTCGCCGAAAACTGGTTCCGGGCGACCCTGTCGAAGTGAGTCTTGCGCAGCTGAGCGACGACGAGCGCGCCGCGCTCGGCGTGGAGCAGCTGCCCGCCTCGCTTCAGGAAGCCGTCAGCGCGCTCGACGCGGACGCGGTGATCCGCGCGACGTTGGGCGACCATACCTACCACCGCTTCCGGGAGGCCAAGCTGGCCGAATGGGAAGCGTATCGCACCCAAGTGCATCCCTGGGAGATCGATGCCTACCTCTCGTCATAATCAATAATGAAGATGGAACGCAGCGACAGAAGCATACTGCTCGTCGACGACGAGCCGCAGATCGTCGAAGTGCTCGATCGCTACCTGAGCGATGAGGGCTTCTTCGTGCATAAGGCGTACGACGGCCCCAGCGCGGTGAAGCTCGCCGCGCAGGAGCAGCCCGATCTCATCCTGCTCGATCTCAAGCTGCCGGGCATGTCCGGCTTCGAGGCGTTCCGCGAGATCCGCGCGCTTTCCGGCGTGCCGATCATCATGCTCACGTCGCGCGGCGATGAGGTCGACAAGATCGTCGGTCTCGAGCTCGGCGCCGACGATTACATCACCAAGCCGTTCAGCCCGCGCGAGGTGGTCGCCCGCATCAAAGCGGTGCTGCGGCGGTCGACCGCTCGGGCGGCTGCGCACGGCCACGACGAGCACGCCGCGGCGATCCGCGCGCACGACATCGAGATCGACCCGGAGGAGCACGAGGTCCGCATCGGCGGGCGCGCCGTGGCGCTGACGCCCACCGAGTTCCGCATCTTGGAGCTGCTGGCGGCGACACCGGGCCGGACATTTTCGCGGACGCAGCTGCTGGACAAGATCCGCGGCGACGACCTCGAGATCTACGATCGCACGCTGGACCGCCACGTCGCCAATCTCCGGCACAAGATCGAGGTGGATCCGGCGAACCCGCAGTACATCGTGACCGTCTTCGGCGTCGGGTATAAGATGGCGAAGCAAGCATGATGCATCGCGACGCGCCGCGGGTCGGCGAACTGGTGCACGAGATGCGCAACCAGCTCGCGGTGGCGCGCGCCAATCTCGAGGCCTTCCTCGACGGCAAGCTCTCGCCGAACGCCGAGCGTTTGGAGGCCGTGCTCCAAACCCTGCGCGAGCTGGAAGAGCTGATCAAAGACCTGCGCGTGATGCAGCTGGACGCGCCGACGACCTCGCGCATGCAGGAGATCGACGTCTGCGCGCTGCTGCAGAGCGAATACACCGCTGTCGAGGCCGTGGCGGTCGAGAAGCGCGTGTCGCTCTCGGTGTTCCGCTGCCCGCATCCGAACGGAGCCTGCCAGCGCTTTCTCGGCGATCCCGTCCGCGTCTCGCAGATCGTGAAGAACCTGATGCTCAACGCGGTGCGCTACACGCCGGCGGGTGGTTCGGTGGCCGTGGATTGCAGCCGGCGGGCCGACCAGCTCGAGGTGCGGATCAGCGATTCTGGCCCGGGCGTCGACGACGTCGACGCCGGGCACATCTTTGAATCGGGCTATCGCGGTGCGAGCACTGACCAGAGCGCCGGCACCGGGGTGGGGCTCTCCGTCGTCAAGCGGCTCGTCGAGGAGCACGGCGGTTCCATAACGCTCGGCCCCAAGACGCCCAAGGGAGCGACATTCACGCTGCGACTACCCGGCTGGCTGCCCGAGGACCACAAGTCCTGCGCGGTCGAGGGCTGCGACATCTGCTCGCCTAGCCCCTAAGACACGACCTGTCCCGGTCGATGGACGCGGATGTGAAGAGCCGCTTCACATCGAGTTCGCCTGGCCGTAAGAGACGTGCGGTACCCTGGATGCATGACGATCCTCCTGGACCGTGCGTCCGGAGCGCGCCTCGAGCATTTGGAGCGCTATTGGCGCGCGGCCAACTATCTCGGCGCGATCCAGCTCTACCTCAAAGACAACGTGCTGCTCGAGCAGCCGCTGCGAGCAGCGCACGTCAAAGAGCGGCTGCTCGGCCACTGGGGCACGCAGCCCGGGCTGAACCTGATCTACGCGCACCTCGACCGCCTCATCGCGGACACCGGAGCGCGGATACTGCTGGTGGTCGGTCCCGGTCACGGGGCACCGGCGATCTACGCCGACCTCTTCCTCGAAGGCAGTCTCGGACACCGCTATCCGGAGTTCTCCCGCAACCGCGCGGGCGTTGAGCGGCTCGCGCGGCTCTTCTCATGGCCCGGCGGCCTGCCGAGCCATCTCAGCGCGTTCTCGCCGGGCGCACTGCATGAAGGCGGCGAGCTCGGCTACAGCATCGCCCACGCCTTCGGCGCGGCGCTCGACAACCCGGATCTCATCGTCGCGTGCATCGTCGGCGACGGCGAAGCCGAGACCGGGCCGCTCGCCGCCGCGTGGCAATCGAACAAGTTCCTCAATCCGGCCAGCTCGGGCGCCGTGCTGCCGATCCTGCATCTCAACGGCTACAAGCTGTCGGGTCCTGCGCTCTTCGCGCGCATGAGCGCGCTGGAACTGCATCAGTATTTCGTCGGCTGCGGCTACGACGTCCGCCACATCATCACCGACGACGACCATGGCGATGCGCATCGACAGCTATGGAGCGCGATGAACTGGGCGTATGCCCGTATCCGGCACATCCAGGCCGAGGCGCGCGAAGGCCGGGCGATCGCGCCGCCGGCATGGCCGCTCATCGTTCTGCGCACCCCGAAGGGATGGACAGGCCCGCGCGAGCTCCACGGCCGGCCCATCGAGGGCACCTTCCACTCGCATCAATTGCCGCTGCCCGATCCGCGCGGCGATCCCGAGCAATTTGCCGCGCTCGAAGCGTGGCTGCGCAGCTACCGCCCGGACGAACTGTTCGATGATCCAGGGAGCGCCGCGTTCGGACGTGCTCGCGGTCATCCCGCCGGACGCGTTGCGCATGGGTATGAGTCCACACGCGAACGGCGACGCCCGGCCGTTGCGCCTACCCTCGACCCACGCATATGCGGTCGACGTCGGCACGCGCGGTGCCACCGCTGTCTCCGCGACGGAAGTCCTCGGGGGCTTCTTGCGCGACACGTTCCGGCTCAACGTCGAGCAGCGTTGCTTCCGGTTGATGTGCCCAGACGAGACCATGTCGAACAAGCTCGAAACGGTCTTTGAGGCGACTGACCGCGCGTTCATGTGGCCGCTCGTCGAGAGCGATGAGTTCTTGTCGCGTGATGGACGCGTGATGGAGATCTTGAGCGAGACGACCTGCGAAGGCTGGCTGGAGGGCTACGTGCTCTCCGGACGGCACGGCGTCTTCGCCTGCTATGAGGCGTTCGCCACCATCGTCGACTCGATGGTGTCGCAGCACGCGAAGTGGCTCAAGACCGCCCGCGAAGTCACGTGGCGGCAGCCGGTCCCGTCCTTGAACATCCTGCTCACCTCGCACGCGTGGCGGCAGGACCACAACGGCTATTCGCACCAGGGGCCGGGGTTCATCGACGCGCTGATCAGCAAGAAAAGCTCCATCGTCCGCGCCTATCTGCCGCCGGACGCGAATTGCCTCGTGTCCGTGTTCGAGCATTGCCTGCGCAGCCGCGACCACATCAATCTGGTCATCGTTTCCAAGAACGACGCGCCGCAATGGCTTTCGATGCAGGAGGCGGAGCAGCACTGCGCGCGCGGCGCGTCGATCTGGGATTGGGCGGGCGACGAGGGCGACGGCGCCGCCGAGGTCGTGCTCGCCGCCGCGGGTGACGTGCCGACGCTGGAAACGCTCGCCGCCGCGTGGCTGCTGCGCAGGCATGCGCCGGAGTTGCGCGTGCGCGTCGTCAACGTCGTCGATCTTTTCGCGCTCGCCGAGCCCGACGAGCATCCGCACGGCCTCGACGCGCAGACCTTCGCGCGATGCTTCGGCGAACATCTGCCGGTCGTATTCGCGTTCCATGGCTACCCGCGTGTCATCCACGAATTGGTGCACCGCCGGCCCGACCCGACGCGCTTCCACGTCCGCGGCTATATCGAGGAGGGCTCGACGACGACGCCTTTCGATATGGTGGTGCGCAACCAGGTGAGCCGCTATCATCTCGCGCTCGAAGCGCTGCGCCGCGCCGGTTCGAAGAGCACTGCGGTCGCGGCCGCGACGGATCTCTTCAACGACAGGTTGGCGGCGCATCGCACGTACGTGGTCGAGCACGGCGTCGACATGCCGGAGATAACCCAGTGGATGTGGGCTGATGCGGGCACGCCGTCGTAGCGGCTCGCCGCGCGGCGCGACCTCATACCTCTCGTGCGATGCGGGGTCGAGCAGCTACAAAGCCGCGCTGTACGACGTCGGGTCGCCGCTGCCGCTCGATCCGCCTGCGCCGCGCTGGTCCGGCGAGATCTCGTGGAAGCACCTGCCCGGCAACGCGTCCGTCCGTTCGTCCTGGCAGGATGGCCGGGTGAGCGAAAGCGCGCTCATGCTGGAACGCCCTCTCGATGCGCCCGGCCGGCTGCTGCACGAGATGGCTGCGGCGGCGGTGCCCGCGTTCCCGGCGCCGGGCGACGTCGACGCCGCGGTCCATCGCATCGTGCACGCCGGTGACCTGCGGTCTTCGCCCGCCCGCGTCACGATGGAGGTGCGGCGCACCATCGCGGCGGCGGCACCGCTCGCGCCGGAGCACAACGAGCTGGCGCTCGCCGGCATCGATGCGCTGAGCCGGGCGCTGCCCAGGGCCGAACAGTTCGTCGTCAGCGACTCCGCATATCACGCCGACATGCCCGACGCGGCGTCGACGTATGCGGTGCCGATGGCGTGGCAGAAGGTGTGGGGCATCCGCAGGCTGGGCTTCCACGGGATCAGCCATAAGGATGCCGCGCAGCGCAGCGCTCGTCTGATCGGCGCGCCCTTGCGCGGGCTCAAAATCGTGACGTGCCATCTCGGCAACGGCTGTTCGCTTGCCGCGACGGCCGCGGGCTGCAGCGTCGACACGACCATGGGCTGGACGCCGCTCGAAGGCCTCGTCATGGGTCAACGCTCGGGCAGCGTCGACCCGGGCATCATCCTCTATCTGCTCGAGCGCGGCCGCTATACGCCCGCCGAGCTGGCGCGCGTGCTCAACGAGCAGTCCGGCCTGCGCGGGATCTCCGGGCTGTCGGGTGACATGCGCGAGATCATCGCCGCTGCGACCGGCGGCCACCCGCAGGCGACGCTGGCGTTCGACGTCTTCACCCATCGCCTGCGCGCGGCGATCGGCGCGATGACGGCGAGCCTCGGCGGCATCGACGTGCTGACGTTCACCGGCGGCATCGGCGAGAACGCGGCGGAGGTCCGGCTCGCCGCATGCTGCGGCCTCGAATTCCTCGGCATGCGTCTCGACGAAGAGCGCAATCGCGGCGTCGGCGCGAAGGACGCGGATATCGCGATGCCCGATTCGCGCGTGCGCATCCTCGTGGTGCACGCTCGCGAGACCTGGGCGATGGTTCGCGAATGCGCGCAGGCGTTCGAACGCCAACCCGAGCTCCGCTCGGGCACTACCGACGGTTCTCGCGGAAGCAAGGAGCTGTAGATCATGGGACTCTTCCACACCATCCTCGTGCCCATCGACGGGTCGGAAGCCTCAGACGCCGCGTGCGCGCTCGCCGTGCGGCTCGCGGCGGAGCACGGCGCGTCGATCGCTTTCATCAACGTCGTGGAGACGGACAAGATCATCGCCTCCGTCGTCCCCGGGCAAGGCTACGCCGACCCGATGCCGGCGATCGAGGCGCTGCGCGCGGGGGGCGGCGCGATGCTCAAGGACGCGCTGGACGCTCGCCAAGGCGGCTGGCGTCGCCGCCACGTCTGAGCTCGCAGAAGGCGATTGCCTCCAGACCATTCTCGATCGGGCCAAGAGCGGCGACGCAGACCTCATCGTCATGGGCAGCCATGGCCGGGGCGGCGTGGCGCGCCTCATGCTCGGCAGCATCGCCGAGGGCGTGCTGCGAAACGGCACCACGCCGGTGCTCGTCACCAAGGCGCACAAGGACTGACGCCGATGCTAGGACATCTCGACGCCGACGAGATCGACGAGCTGCTCTCGCGCGGGATCGTCGGGCGCATCGGCTGCCACGCCGGCGGGCGCACCTATGTCGTGCCGATCACCTACGCCTATGAAGACGGCGCGATCATCGGTCACAGCGCGAACGGCTTGAAGCTGCAGATGATGCGCGAGAATCCGAACGTGTGCTTCGAGGTGGACCAGATGGACGATCTGGCGAACTGGCGCAGCGTGATCGCGTGGGGCCGATATGAGGAGCTGGGCGGCGCTGAGGCGGACCATGCGATGGCGCAGCTGCTCGGCAAGCTGCTGCCGTTGACGGCGACGAGCGAGACGAGCCATCCCGTGAAGGACCTCGCGCATCAGCATCGCGCGATGGCCGAAGGCCTCACGGCCGTCGTCTATCGCATCCGCCTCACGGAGAAATCCGGCCGCTTCGAGAGGCGCTAGACCAGTGGCTCGCACGAGCCCGGGCGACGCCGCCGGCGACGGTTGGCGCGCGGTAGAGTTGGGCGCGTCGGCTCGCATGTCGACCGCTGACGTCTTCACCGCGTTGGACGGTTCGCCGCAGGGGCTCTCGTCGGCGGAGGCGGCGCGACGGCTGGTCGTCGCCGGTCCCAATTCGCTGCACCGGTACCACGCGCACGCAGGCGCCGTCCTCACCCGTCAGCTGAACAACCCGCTACTGCTGTTGCTCGCTGCCACCGCGATCGCAGCCGTCCTCCTCGGCGAGAAGACCGACGCGCTCATCATCTTGGCCATCGTCGGACTGAGCATCGGGCTCGGTTTTATCAACGAGTATCGCTCGGCGCGCGCGATCGAAGCGCTCCAAGCACAGGTCACGCATTCGGCCGTCGCCCTGCGCGACGGTCGCGTACAAGGGCTTGACGTCGCGACGCTGGTGCCCGGCGACGTCATCCTCTTGGATGTCGGTGACATCGTGCCCGCCGACGCCCGCCTGCTCGACGTCGCCGGCCTCGAGTGCGACGAGAGCGCGCTCACCGGCGAGTCGCAGCCCGTGGAGAAATCGGCGCTGCCGATGTCGACGGCGGCCGGCCCGCTCGAGCTGACGTCGTGCGCGTTCATGGGCACCGTCGTGCGCGGCGGCAGCGGCCGCGCCGTGGTCGTCCGCACGGGGACGCGCAGCGAGTTCGGCGCTATCGCCCAGCGGTTGAGCACCCGCCTCCCGGAGACGGTCTTCCAACAGGGGCTGCGCAAGTTCTCGACGATGCTGGTGCAGATCACGCTCGTGCTTTGCATCATCATCTTCATCCTCAACCTCTGGCTGCTGCACCGCCCGCTCTTCGAGTCGCTGCTGTTCGCCCTTGCCATCGCGGTCGGGCTCACGCCCCAGCTGTTGCCTGCCATCGTCACGATCGGGCTCGCGCGCGGCGCGAGCATGATGGCCCGCAAGTCGGTGATCGTCAAGCGCCTCGTCAGTATCGAGGATTTCGGCAACATCGAGGTGCTTTTCACGGACAAGACGGGGACGCTGACGGAGGGACGCATCACCTTCAGGGGCGCGATCGACGAACATGGCTCGCCCTCGGACGAGATCCTCTCGCTGGGGCTGTTGTGCAACGCGGCTTCGCCACAAGATGGGGGCGCCATCGGCGGCACGCCGCTCGATCGCGCGCTGTGGGAAGCGCCGCCGCCCGCCGGACTGACGGGCAGCACACGCCTCGGTGCGGCGCCATTCGACTACACGCGGCGCCGCATGTCGGTGCTCGTACGAGGATGCGCTCGGACATCGCACCATCGTCACCAAGGGCGCCCCCGAGGCGGTCTTCGCCTGCTGTGCGCAGGTGCCCGCATCGCTGCGCGCATCGCTTGACGCGCAGTTCGCGGCCGGTTCGCGCGTCGTCGCCGTGGCGACTCGCGATGCGGGCGCGGCGACGTCGGTGAGCGCGGCGGACGAACATGACCTCACGCCGGCGGGCCTGCTGGTCTTCGAAGACGCGCCGAAAGCCGACGCACGCGAATCGCTCGACCGCTTGCGCGCGCTGGGCGTGGAGGTCAAGCTGCTGACCGGTGACAACGAGCGCGTGGCGCAGAAGGTGTGGGCGGATCTCGGCCTGGGCGAGGCGCGCTGCCTCACCGGCGTCGAGATCGAAGCGATGGCGGATGCGCAGCTGCGGCGTGAGTTGCCCGGCGTGTCGATCCTCGCGCGCGTCTCGCCCGAACAGAAGTCGCGGATCATCCGCGCGCAGCGGGCGACGGGGACGGACGTCGGATTCCTCGGCGACGGCGTCAACGACGCCATCGCGCTGCACGACGCGGACGTCGGCATCTCGGTCGATTCGGCGGTCGACGTGGCCAAAGATGCGGCGGACATCGTGCTGCTCCGCAAGGATCTCGGCACGCTCGCCGACGGCGTCGTCGAGGGTCGCCGCATCTTCGCCAACACGATCAAGTACGTGCTCATGGGCACCTCGTCCAACTTCGGCAACATGGTGAGCACCGCCGGCGCGTCGCTCATCATCCCCTTCTTGCCGATGCTGCCGTCGCAGATACTGCTCAACAACCTGCTCTACGATGCGAGCGAGATGACCATACCGACCGACAACGTCGACCCGGAGATGCTGCGCCGGCCGGCGCATTGGGACATCGGCATGATCCGCAGGTTCATGGCCGTGTTCGGACCGATCAGCTCGCTCTTCGATTTCGCGATCTTCGGCGCCCTGATCTTCATCTTCCATGCGGGAGAGACGATGTTCCAGACCGGCTTCTTCGTCGAAAGTCTCGTCACGCAGACGCTCGTCATCTTCGCCATCCGCACGCGGCGCGTGCCCTTCTTCCGCAGCCGGCCGAGCGCGGCGCTGACGATCACGACGCTCGCGGCGGTCGCGATCGGCATATCGCTGCCGTTCTCGCCGCTCGCGGGCCTCTTCGGCTTCGCGCCGCTGCCGCAATTGCTCTTCGGAACGATCATGGCCGCGATCGTCACGGTCTACTTCACGCTCGTCGAGACGGCCAAGACCTTCTTCTACCGGCGGGTCATCGCCGAGGCGGGCCGATGAGCGCCGGCGGCGAGCGCGCCTGGCCGCACCGGCTCGACGCGTTGTTCTCACCGCGGAGCGTCGCGGTCATCGGGGCGAGCGAGCGGCCGCACAGCGTCGGCCGCATCGTCTTCTCGAATCTCACCGACGGGTCGTTCGGCGGCGCCGCGTTTCCGGTGACGCCGGCGCACGCGTCGGTGCTCGGGCATGCGGCGTTCGCGGACATCGGCGCAGTGCCTCGCCCAGTCGACCTCGCGATCATCGCGACGCCTGCGGCGTCCGTCCCCGGCATCGTCGCGCAGTGCGCCGCCGCCGGCGTCAACGCCGCCATCATCCTGTCGGCGGGGTTCCGTGAGACGGGCGCTGCGGGCGTCGAGCTGGAGCGGCGCATCGCGCTCAGCGCCGCCAGCACGGGCCTGCGCATCCTCGGCCCCAATTGTCTCGGGCTGATGTCGCCGGGCAGCGGTTTGAACGCGAGTTTCGCCGGCGAATCGGCTCTGCCCGGGTCTGTGGGATTCGTGAGCCAGAGCGGCGCGCTGTGCACCGCAGTGTTGGATTGGAGCCTGGGCGAGCGCGTCGGCTTCAGCGCGTTCGTGTCGGTCGGCTCGATGCTCGACATCGGCTGGGCCGATCTCATCTACTATCTCGGTGACGACCCGGCGTGCAAGAGCATCGTGTTGTACATGGAGTCGGTCGGCAATGCCCGCACGTTCTTGTCGGCGGCGCGCGAGGTGGCGCAGTCCAAGCCGATCGTGGTCATGAAGGCCGGCCGGACGGCGGTCGCCGCGCATGCCGCCGCCTCGCACACCGGCGCGCTTGCGGGCAGCGACGACGTCATCGATGCGGCGCTGCGACGCTGTGGCGTGCTGCGCGTCGACGCGCTCGAAGACCTCTTCCAGATGGCAGACGTGCTTTCGAAGCAGCCCCGGCCTCGAGGCAGACGACTCGCCATCGTGACCAATGCCGGCGGCGCCGGCGTGATCGCCGCGGACGCGCTCATCCGGGGCGGCGGCGAGACGGCGACGCTGTCGGCCGCCAGCATGGCAGCGCTCGACGTCTTCTTGCCCCCGAGCTGGAGCAAGGGCGACCCGATCGATATGTTGGGCGACGCCGATCCCGCGCGCTACGAGCGCACGCTTGAGATCGTGGCGGCGGACGAGGGCGTGGACGGGCTGCTCGTCGCGCTCGCACCGCAAGGCGTCGCCGATGCAGCCGACGTCGCCGCACGGGTGGCCCAAGCACGGGCGCTTGGATCGAAAGCCCGTGCTCGCGGCCTGGATCGGCGGACCAGGGGTGAGCGCAGGCGCCGCCGTGCTGCGCGACGCCGGCGTGCCGGTGTTCACCTATCCGGACACCGCGGCCCGCGTCTTCAACGACATGTGGCGCAGCGAGGCGAATCTGCGCGCGCTGTTCGAGACTCCCGCGCCTACCACGGAACTTGACGAGGCCTCGCGGCGCGCGGTCGCGGCCGAAGTCATCGCCGGCGCGCAGTCACGCGGGCGTACGGTGCTCACCGAAGCCGAAGCGAAACGCATGCTCGCCGCATATGGCATCCCGACGGTGCCGACGGCGAGCGCCTCGAACATCGCGGACGCCATCCTCGCCGCGAAGCGGATGGGCTATCCCGTGGTCGTGAAGCTCAACTCCGAGACGATCACGCACAAGAGCGAGGTCGGCGGCGTGTGCTTGGACGTCGCGGATGCGAGCGGGGTCGAGAGCGCGTATCGCCAGATCGAAGCGTCGGTGCTGGCGGCGACGGGGCCGGGAAACTTCGCGGGCGTGAGCGTCGAGCCGATGATCCGTCGGCGTGGGATCGAGCTGATCCTCGGCAGCGCCGTCGACGCGCAGTTCGGACCGACGCTCTTGTTCGGCACGGGCGGGACGCTCGCTGAGGTGCTCGCCGACAGCGCGGTCGAGCTGCCGCCCTTGACGACGACGCTCGCGCGGCAGCTCATGGAGCGGACGAAGATATACCGCGCCCTCAAAGGCATCCGTGGCGAGCCGCCGGCCGACCTCGCGGCGCTCGAAACCACGCTCGTCCGCTTCGGCACATTGGTCATGGAACAGCCGCGCATCCGCGAGATCGAGATGAACCCGCTGCTCGCCGGGAGCGATGGCGTGCTCGCGCTGGATGCCCGCGCGATCCTCCATCCAGCGGAATCGCGCGACGAGGACCTGCCGCGCCCGGCCATCCGCGCCTATCCGGCGCAGTATGCTGGTGAGTGCGTGTTGCGCGACGGCGCGCGCCTCCACATCCGGCCGATCCGTCCCGATGACGAGCCCATGATGCGCGAGTTCCACGGCGCGCTGTCGAAGGAGAGCGTCTACCATCGGTACGCGGGCATCGTCTCGCTCGATCAGCGCATCGTCCACGAGAACCTCTCGCGCGTGTGCTTCATCGACTACGCGCGGCAGATCGCACTCGTGGCGATCGCGGGCTCCACGATCGTCGCGGTCGCGCGGCTCATCCGTGCGCACGATGCGGATGAAGCGGAGTTCGCGCTCGTCGTGACGGACGCGTACCAGCGCCGCGGCCTCGGCATGGAACTCATGCGACGCCTATTGGCCATCGCCCGCACCGAACGCATCGGCGCCGTCGTCGGCTACATCTTGAATGAGAATCTCGGCATGCAGCGCATCTGCTCGACGCTCGGCTTCACGCTCGAGCCGGGTGACGCGAAGGATTTCGTCCGCGCGGTGTATCGGGTGACGCCCGACGTCCCGACCGGGCCGATCTAAAGATCGGCCCCTACATCAAGATTTGTTCGAGCGTACTGCCAGGACCGGGATGGGCGACGCGCGCAGCACGCCTTCCGCGATGCTGCCGAGGAACAGGCGTGCGAGACCGTGGCGGCCGTGACTGCCGATGACGATGAGAGCGCAGCCGCGGGCGGCGGCGGCGTCAAGGATGGCGCGCACCGGCTCTTCCTCTTGCAGCACAAGCTCGTGTTGCACGCCCGCGCTCTTCGCGCGGGCACCCGCCTCGGCGAGGATCGCCTGGCCTTCGGCACGCAGTTGGTCGAACATCGGATTTCGGCCGCCGCCGTGGGCCACGATCGGCGCGTCCAAAACCGACAGGTCGAGCGCGTAGCAGAAGATGAGCGAGCTGTGCCCCTTGGCCAGCGCTATCGCGAGGTCCGTCGCCGCGTGCGCGCAGTGCGATCCGTCGACGGCGACGAGGATGCGTTCGAACACGGACTGCCTGCCTTCCGCTTCGATGATACCGCCGGCTCAGGAAGAGGCCGTGAATTCCAGGCCCGCTTCTTCACACCTCGTGGATGGCGCCTTCCGATCGAGCGCCGAGCTCGGCGACGAGCTCCTCGATGAACCGATCGAGCGCCGGCCAATCGGTATACTCGTAGTCACGCGACGTGTCGGTGTCACCGCCCTCCCGCCTCGCGATGTCTTTCATCACGAGACGCAACAGCACGTTGTAATGGCTATAGAGCAGCGCGCCGGCGATCGGCATGACGCGGGCCGGGCGCCAGTGCGTCTCCTCGAAGAAGGCGTCGAGCATGCCTTGTACCTCATGCGCCGCCTTCGCCCGCGCTTCGGGGCTGGCGGACGCCTTCTCGGCGCCGGCCTCCGAGAGGCTGATCGAAAGGAGCGCCGTCCGCATGTGTTCGAGCATCGCCTTGTGCTTGCGCACGAAAGCGATCATCTCGGGCTCGTGGTGCCCGGTATGGATCGACGCGACGAGGATGACGGCGCTATAGGCGCTCAGATCGATATCGCCGTGCATGCTCGCGACATCGACCACTTCCTCGGGCACCGCGTGCGTCCGGACGGTGGCGGCGACGTGTTCGGCCACCCGCTTCGCCTGGCCCTCGCGTGTGGCGTAGGCGATGAGAATCTGTTTCACGCAACCCTCGATCTTCGGCGAGAGATCACGAGCGGGCGCTCTCTTCCATGACGTCTTTGATGCGGCGAAGCAGTTCGCGCGCGGTCTCCTGTGCGATGCGGTGGCCCAACGCCATATCGAACACCTGCCCCGCTGGACCGAACGGCGGCTCGTAGTCGCCAGTCAGCGAGAGGAAGCATCGGCCGCCCGGCTCGGCGTGCAGCGTGAGCGAACCCTTGAATGTCGGAAAGGCGCCGCCGTGCTTCGGTGACCAGTGCAGCGACAATTGCTGCTGCTGGCGATCGAGCTCGTCGCCGGCCGGCGCATACGTGGCGACCACCTCCCGGCCGATGCTCACGCCGCCCGGCACGCCGAGCACGTCTCCCGGCAGCTTCAACTCCAGCGTCCCCGGCGTTGCGTTGGGAACGGCGAGCTGGTCCATATACCATTCCAAGTACGACGGCACTTGGGCCGCGGGCCAGCGCACGAGCAGGCCTTCATGGAGATGTGCCATGCCTCTATTCCACCGCACCGGTCTGCCGGGCATATGAACTTCCGGTGAAGTCCGGCGGGCGTGCGGGACCGCTCTCGCCTCGACCGAAGGTGCCGTCATGCAGGCGATGCTGTTGGAAACTGCTGGTCGCGCGTTGCGTGCCGCCGACGTGCCTGTCCCCACACCGGAAGCCCATCAGGTGCTCGTGCAGGTGGACGCGTGCGGCGTGTGCCGGACGGATCTCCACATCCTCGACGGCGAGCTGGCCAAGCCGAAGCTGCCGCTCGTGCTCGGACACGAGATCGTCGGGCGCGTCGCAGCGCTTGGCGCTGACGTCTCCCGTTTCGCGGCCGGCGATCGCGTCGGCATCCCGTGGCTCGGCTGGACGTGCGGGCACTGCGTCTTCTGCCGCTCGGGGCGCGAGAACTTGTGTGCGCGCGCGCGCTTCACCGGCTACGACATCGACGGCGGCTACGCCGAATACACCGTGGCCGACGAGCGCTATTGCTTTTCCATCTCCTCGATCTACTCGGACGCCGAAGCGGCTCCGCTCATGTGCGCGGGGCTTATCGGCTATCGCTGCCTGCGCGCGGCGGGCGACGCGGCGCGCCTCGGCATCTACGGCTTCGGCGCGGCGGCGCACATCATCGCGCAGGTGGCGCGCCACCAGGGCCGCCGGGTGTTCGCATTCGTGCGGCCGGGCGACGACACGGCCCAGCGCTTCGCGCTCGACCTCGGCGCGGTCTGGGCAGGTGACTCGACGCAGACGCCGCCCGAGCCGCTCGACGCCGCCATCATCTTCGCGCCTGCGGGCGAGCTGGTGCCGGCGGCGCTCGCAGCCCTCGAACGCGGCGGCACCGTCGTGTGCGGCGGCATCCACATGAGCCCGATCCCATCATTCGACTACGATTTGCTGTGGGGCGAGCGCTCGATCCGCTCGGTCGCCAATCTCACGCGCCGCGATGCCGAGGAGTTCCTCGCGCTCGCGCCTGCCGTGCCGGTCCGCACGCACATCATGAACTATCCGCGCGCGCGGGCGGATGAGGCTCTCGCCGACCTGCGCGCCGGGCGCGTGCGCGGGGCGGCGGTGCTCGTTTCGCAGGGACTAGCTCCAAGAAAATAGCGCGGCCTCCCCGGTCGGGGGAGAGCCGCGCTGCCGCCTCCATGGGCGGTGACTTGTACGGGCCGACTAGCCCTTGATGCCGATCCGTTCGGCTTGGGCTGCTTTCGGCGCCGGTATCTTGACCTTGAGGATCCCGTGCTCGTACTCCGCTTCGACCTTCTTCGGGTCGATGGGCTCCGGGAATGTGAGCGAGCGGAGGAACTCGCCGCGCTGGCGTTCGCGATAGAAGTACTGAGGACGATCCTCTTTCTTCATCTCTTCGCTGCGCGCGGTGATGGTGAGCGCCTTGCCGCTGGCCTGGATCTCGATGTTCTCCTTCTTCATCCCAGGCAGCGCGCACTCGACGACATACATGCCCTCTTTCTCGTACACGTCAAGATCGAAGGTGAAGGCCGGCGTCCGGAACGCCGTTTGCGCGGCGGGCAGCCAGCCAAGAAGCGGTTTGAGGCCTTCGCTCATGCGTGTGAATTCCGCGAATGGGTCATATAGTTCGACCGTCTGCAGTTCTTTGGTGGCTCTCTCGCCGTTGATGGTGGTCGCCATGATGTCCCTCCTTGTTCAGAGCGGTTCCGGTTTTGCCCGGCGACCTACAGCAAGCGTACTCGCGTCATCAGAGCGATGCTATGAAGATGGCGTGAGGGTTGCGACTTTTCACGACCCAGCGCCTCGCTGCGCCGCGTGCTCGAGCAGCCTGCGGACCTCGTCGTCTTGGGTCTGGGAGAAATCTTCGTACCACGCGCCGACGGCGAAGAACGGATCGGGGGTCTGCGCGCACACGACCTCGTCGACCATTTCAGCGAGTTCGGCGGCCGCCTCCGGCGCGGCCACAGGGACCGCGACGACGATCGCCGCGGGCCGCTCGCGCCGCAGCGCCTGCACGGCGGCTTGCATGCTCGAACCGGTCGCCAGCCCGTCGTCCACGAGGATCACGGTGCGGCCTTGTACGACCGGTGGCGGGCGATGGTTGCGGTATGCAGCCTCACGGCGTTCCACTTCGTGACGCGCTTGCTCCACGATCTCCGCGATCGTCTGCTTCGGCAGATCGAGGTGGCGGGCCAGTTCCTCGTCGATCAACACCAGCCCGCCGCTTGCGGCGGCGCCAAGCGCCAGCTCTTCATAGCCCGGCACGCCGATCTTCTTGACGACGAGGATGTCGAGCGGCACGCGGAGCGCCGACGCGATCTCAAAGGCGACGGGCACGCCGCCGCGGGGCAACGCCAGGACGACGACGTCAGGACGATCTGCGAAGCTAGAGAGCAGGCCGGCGAGCACGCGCCCGGCATCGGTGCGATCGCCAAACCCATGCGCCCGCGGGTGTGTCCGGGCGCCGGCATGGCTGCGATCGAGTGTGTTCATGGCTCATCTCGCTTTTCTCAAAGCGTGCGCGCCTGCGTCAGCGTCTCCGCCGCTTGGTCTTTGGATCGAGCTCGGCCCGTCGTTTGCGCGCGTCGACGCGCTCGTATTCCTCGATGCGCGCGATGGACAGCCTCGCATTGTCCGGCTTGCCGTGCCGCATGGTCGAGCGCGTCCGCTTCTTCGGCTTCTTCACGGGCAGACAGCCATAGCGATGCCGGGGTCTCCGGCATCGCTATCCGAGTGCGCGCTCACGGGTGCTCCTCCTAGTGCAGCGCTCCGAAGGTCGTGTCGAATTGCAGGTTCATCCGCCACGCCGGCATCGTGCCGCTTTGCATCCCCACCTCGCCGTTGAGCGTCCACGCGGTGGCCGCACGCGACGAGACGTGGCGCGAGACGACGATGCCGAGATCGACGTTGCCGTATTGGGTGATCGTGCCCAACCCGTCGTTGGTCATCTCTTTGCGAACGCCGAGCATGACCACGTTCTTGTAGAGCGGTTCGGTGAGGTCGATCGAGTAGCCGTAGCTGTGCGCCGGGCCGAACGCGGGACCGGCGTTCGAGTCGTTGTTGTTCTGCACGAGCGCGAACAATCCGGGGAGGCCGTGCTGCGGGTCGATCTCGATATATGGTCCGACCGCGCTGTAATTGTCAAAGGAGCCGTCCGAGAGCGGATACGAGCCCGTCGCTCCGTACACGCCTGCCTCGATCGGCTTATCCGCGCGTGCGTATGCGAGGCGGTACTGGAACGTCCGGTCGGACTCCCAGTCGAAGGCGGTGTTCAGATTGTCGCCGGTGGTCACATAGGCGGCTTCGGCGACGTAGCCCGGACGGATGTATTGCATCTTCGCGCCCCAGCGATTGGACGACAGGCCGTACGTGTGCTCGCCGACGGTCATCGACGGCGGTACGAATCCGGACAGCTCGAACCACTGGCTGAACGGAGAGGGAGCCGGCAGTTCCAGCTTACCGACAGTCAAGTGCCCGTCACGGTGGAGCAGGTTGTTGTAGGTCAACCACAGCGTGTCGGTGCCGCCCGGCTGATCGTTCTGCTGGATCCATTGGTGCAGATGCCAGGTGATGTCGTTGCCTATGTAGCCCGCGCCGTGCAGCGACAGATTGCCGGTCTGCATAACGTACGGCTCGGCGGCGTCCTGCGTGTCGTAGAAGATCGCTTCGGCGCCCCACAGCGGGAAGGCCTTATGGATGGTGCTCGCGTCCAGCGACGAGTAGTCGCTGCGCTGCACGTATCGTCCGTACGCGTTGAGCGCCGGCACGGAGGAGTGGCAGACCTCGCAATTGATGCCGTACGCTTGGGCGAAGACCGGCATGGCCTGGGTCGGGCGCAGGCTCTCGATCACGAACGCGACCGCGAGCACGCCCCCGACGATCAGGATGGTAGCCCGGATGGTGCCTCGGGCGGGCGCGTTCACGGCTTGACCTCGACCGTCAGCACCATGTCCCCATGTCCAGGGCCGCACGGTTGGCTGCAATGGATCTTATAGGTCCCGGCCGTCTTCGGCGTCACCATGACGTCGACGAACTTGCCCGGCGCGATCGTCGTGTCGGGGATGCCGAGTTCCGTGGACGAGATGCCGTGCACGCCGCCCGATGAGGTGAGATGCAGCGTGGTGGTCTCTCCGACGTGCATCTCGACGGTCGCCGGGGT
This sequence comes from Vulcanimicrobiota bacterium, assembly GCA_963805945.1. Taxonomy (GTDB): domain Bacteria; phylum Vulcanimicrobiota; class Vulcanimicrobiia; order Eremiobacterales; family Eremiobacteraceae; genus JAFAHD01. The sequence continues at coordinate 239,481 of CAWDVP010000001.1, forward strand.
GAACTTCCAGTTCGAGGCCACGACGTCGACCGTGGGATGGGCGAAGGCCGGCAGTGCCAGCATGAGAACCGCGCCGCCAGCAAGGCCGGCAAGCCGATGTGCGAGTGAAAATGTCATGGTTATCTCTCCTTCTGACATCAGTCTACCAGAGCGGGTCGCGCAGGACGTGAAGCCGTTTGGAAGGTGTGTGAAGGGTGCGACTAGGGACGCACGGGTGCTGGCGGCGCCTGCGAGAATCGTCCCGCTGAGTTAGACGCATCGGCCCAGGAAGCGACCGCTCTATCGGCCGGTCACCACGTGCGCATGCCGGGCGCGCCGTACGGATGCACGTGCACCAGGTCGTACATCGGCCCGACGTAGGCGAGGAAGGCCAGCACGACCGCCGCGAGCGCCCACATGCCGATCTTGTCGAACGCGGCCGGCGTGGGCATGGCCTCGTCCTCGGGCTGCGCGAACGTCACGGCCTCGTCCGCGGGCTCATCGTGCAGGCGCGTGCCGATCGCCACGGTCGCGAACATGAGGATGCTGATGAAGAGGATCGCGCCGCCGATCGCCGCCGCGATCATCTCGGGCATCCACAGGCTCGCCGCGGCCGAACCGAAATACGTCACGTCGTCGGTGCGCCGCGGCGAGCCGAGCAGGCCGGCCCAATGCATGGCGGTGGACATCACGAGCATCCCGATGAACCAGGCATAGGTCTGTGCCAGCGCCAGTTTCGGCGCCCACAACTTGCGCCCGGTGAGCGCCGGCACCAGCCAATAGGCGATGCCGACGAACGACAGCGCCACCGGGCCGCCCACGGTCACATGGAAGTGCCCGACGATCCACATGGTGTTGTGCACCAGCGTGTCCATGCTGTACGAGGCGTTCACCACGCCGCCGAAACCGCCGAAGATGAACAGGATCATGCCGAGCGCAGGCCCCGCGAACGCCGGGTTGCTCCACGGCAGCGTGGCGACGGCGCCGATGAAGCCGGGGCGGCCCTTGCGCCGCGCGGCCATCTCGAACGAGGCGAAGATCGCGAACGCGGTCATGATCGACGGGATGACGACGCCGTAGGTCGTCATGGTGTGGACCCATTTCCATGCCGCCGAGATGCCCGGCTCCATGAACTGGTGATGCAGACCGACCGGCGTCGAGAGGATCAACAGCAGCAGAAACGCCAGACGCGTGAGCGCGTCGCTGAACACCTTGCCGCCGTATAGCGTCGGCACGATGTTGTACCAGATCAGATACGCGCCCATGATCCAGAAGTAGACGAGCGGATGGCCGAAGTACCAGAACAGCATGCGCGTCATCATCACGTCGACGGTCGGCGTCCAGCCGAGCGACCACGGGATGAGGAAGAACAGCATCTCGATCGCCACGCCGATCGTGGCGATGAACCACATGACGAACGTGCAGGTGGCGCCGTGCACCATGAGCGGCAGCGCCTCGCCGGGGCGCGTCCGCCGGAAGTACACGACGTTCTCGAGGATCTCGTAGAGCACGAACCAGGTCGCGACGACGAGCACGGTCGCGCCGATGTAGAACGACGGATGCGCCTTGAGCGGCGCGTAGAACGTGTAGAGCACCGACGCGCTGCCGCTGAGGATGGCGACGGTGGCGGTGAGCGTGCCCGCGAGCATCAGCGCGAAGCCCGACCAGGAAAGCGCGAGCGAGCGCTCGCGCGGTATGGTGCGATACACGCCGAACAGCGACAGCCCGCAGATGAAGAACGTGGTGAACACGATCGCCATGAGCACGCCGTGCGCGGTGAGCATGCGATAGTAGTCGAACCAGTGCGGTGCGGCGAACCAGCGCGCGCGAGAGAACGCTTGCAGCAGGCCGAAGATCGCGCCGACGACGATCGCGCCGGTGGCCGTGTACACGTAGCCGAGGATGAGACGGTTCTCGCGCTGGACCTGCGCCGACGCCGCCATCGCTATTTCACCTCGATCGCGCCGTACATGAAATGATGACCGGCGCCGCAATACTCGTTGCACAGCAGCAGATGCTGACCGGGCGTGCGGAAGACATGGGTCGCCTTGCTGACCCAGCCGGGCACCACGAGCATGTTCACGTCGGTGTCGGTGATGAAGAAGCCATGTACGACATCGGGACTCGTGCTGTAGAACGTCACCTTCGCGCCGACGGGCACGGTGATGCGCGGCGGCGTGAACGAGAACACGCGGGCCACGACATAGGCCTCATACTCGTTCGGGCCGGTCTGATGCAGGCCCGGCGCGTCGAACGGCGCGGTCTGCGCCACCTTGGTGGGGTCGATGGTCTTCTCGTAGCTCGGTGGGATGATGCCGTCCATGAGCGCCGCGCTGCCGATGATCGCCAAGAAGATGACGAGCGCCACGACACCAAAACCGAGCCACAGCTTCTCGAGCCGATGGACGTGCACGCTACCACCTGCTCGCCATGAGCGCGTACATCAGAAGCCAGCCGACGACGATGAAGACGCCCAAGCCCGTGAGAAAGCGCGCGGTGCCCGGCAGCGGTTGGTCGTCGCGGTCCTGGCTCATTTGGATGCCATGATACCAGCCGTCCGACGGACGGCGTATGAAGATTCTGCGAAGTTAACCGACGACGCTGCCCGCGGCTTCGCGCAGGCGGGCGCCCTCGATCGCGACGCTCGCGAGCTGCGCGAAGACCTCGATCGTGCGCACCGTCTCCTCGCTCGGCACGAGGTGGTCGCGCGGCTCGTCGGGCGACAGCACGCCCATGAGCACGCCGTTCGAATCGAAGAACGGGAAGAGCAGCAGGTCGTCCTCGTGCCATTCACCCTGCGCGCCGCGCGGCAGCGTGGCGAGCTGCGGGTTGCGCACGACGCCGCCCTCGATGTGCAGTTCCATCGGCGCGTAGTAATAGGTGTCGCGCACGCGCGCGCGTTCGGTCATCGACGCCTGCAGCTCGGCGTCGGGCACCTCTTGCCCGACGACCGCCGCCGCGAAACCGATCGCCGCGCGTCGCACGAACACGTTGCGCGTGGGGTCGCGCACGACGATGGTGCCCGCGGTGAAGTTGAACTGGCTGACGGCGACCTCGAGGATGCGCTTGAGGACGCGGTCGAGGTCCCGCTCCTTGAAGATGGACGCGGTGAGGTCGAGGATGCTCGCCAGCCTGGCCGCCTGTTTGCGCCGCCCTTCGGCGGCGGTCTCGGCGTCGCGGTAGAGGCGCTGCATCTCGCGATTGGTCTCGGTCAGTTCTTCAGCGCGACGCTGTTCGGTGGTGAAGAGATGCACGTTCTCGATCGCCGCCGCCGCCAGGTGGGCGAAGAGCGCGACGTTGTCCAGCGTGGCTTTGGACGGCACCTTGTCGTCGGCAGGCGCATCCGGCTCGAGCAGCCCGATGACGTCGCCCGATGACGAGTGCAGGCGGAAGAGCAGCGTATCCGCTTCGTTCCAATCGTCGGGCGAGTTGCGCGCCTCGCCGAGACGGCTGCGATCGAAGGTCAGCGCCGGATCCGTATACCACGTCTGCTCTTCGACGGGCGCGTAATACACGCTCGGGCGGACCTCGAAGCGTTTGTCGAGCTTCAGGTCGACCTGGGCGAACGCGAACTCGCCGTCGCGCAGGGCCGCCTCCACATCGGGCGCGTAGCCGCGCACCGCGCTGGCGCGATAGACCTCGCGATCCCTGTCCGCCACCAGAATCGAGCCGGCCCGGAAGCCGAATGCTTTGATCGTGGCGTCCAGGATGCGGTCGAGCAGCATCGCCAGCTCGCGTTCACGCATGAGCGTGACGCTGAGCTCGACGACCTTGCGCAGGGTCGCGGCTTGCGCCTTCGTCTCGGCGAGCATGATCTGTTCGCTGCGCGCCGCGTTCGAGAGCGCTGCGCTGCGAAGCGAGAGCGCCGCATTGCGCTCGTCGATCTCACGGACGAGCAGTCCGATGTTGAGGACATTGAGCCACAGCACCGCCGCCTGGAAGAACAGGCTGACCGACGTCGATGATGGCGTAGGACGCAGCCAATGCGACAAGACGATGACGGCGGTAGCGCCAAAACCCGCGGCGAGCGCTCCCGGATAACGCTCACGCGCAGCCGCGATCGCGGTGAAGATGATGAGGCCGACCCACGTTCCCGGGAATACCGGCTCGTAGGCCACCACGACGGCCGAGAGGGCGATGAAGTCCGCGACGAGGACGAGCCGCGCCATCTGGCGGATCGCCGTGAAGCTCTGCGCGCGGTTGTTGAACCACGCGGCCGCGAGGCTCGCGACCAGCCAGAACACGATCGCCGCGGGCCTGACCCACGCCGGGCTCGAGGCCGGCAACCAGTAGGCGATCGCCGCGGTCATGAAGACCGTGATGAGGCGCACGCGAAGAATGCCCGCTTCGATGCGGCGCTGCTCTTCGAGAGTCGTGCCTAAGATGTCGTCTATCATGGCGTTGGGTGCGGCGCCGGCTGTGCGGGCCGCCATCTCTTTTGTTATCGGCAGCCGCGGCGGGGGAGCGGACCGGACACGCCGGTCAGTGGATCGTTCAGCCGCCGTTGAAGCCGACGGACACCGAGCCGTCCGGCGCCACGATCACCGGCACTTTGAGACCGCCCGAGAGGGCCCGCATCTGTTCCCGAGCCGCGAGGTCGCCCTCCGCGTCGATCTGAAGAAACGGGACACCGCGTTCGCGCATGTCCGCCATCGCGGCCGCGCAGTAGGGGCAGCCGGGCTTGGTATAGATAATGGTCTGCGCCATGAAGCTCATTTCGACCGATGCCGCTCCCACCCCCGTGGCCGCGTATTCGCAAGCCGTCATGGCGCGCGATTTCGTGTTCACCGCCGGCCAGGTCGGCATCGACCCGGCGACGGGCAAACTCCACGACGGCCTCGAGCGGCAAGCCGAGGCCACCTTCGCGCACGTGGCCGCGATCCTGCGCGCCGCCGGTCTGGAAGTGTCCGATATCACCAAGGTGACGATCTACGTCACGGATCTATCGCGCTTCGCGACCGTGAACGCGCTCTTCGAGCGATTCGTCGGCGCGCACCGGCCGGCGCGGTCGACGGTCGCCGTCGCGGCGCTGCCGCTCGGCGCGCTCATCGAGGTCGACGCGATCGCCGCGAAGCGCTAGTGCGTACGCTCTGACTCGATCTCCGCGAGTTTGGCGACGGCCAGCGAGTCTTTGGGGTCTTGCGCCAGCGCGGCTTTGACCTGCTCCTCCGCCAGCGCATATTTCTTCTGCGCTTCGTACACATAGCCCAAGCCGAGATGCAGGCGCGCGTTGTGCGGCTGCAGCGCGATGCCCTTGATGAAGGCGGCCTCGGCGAGGTTGTACTGGCCGTGGCTGTAGTAGAGGAAGCCGAGATTGAGGAACACGTTGCGCTCGTGTGGATCGAGCGTGATCGCGCGCTGGTACTGCTCGACCGCGCCGGTGAAATCGCCGAGGTGGTCGTAGTCGACGCCGAGGTTCTCGTATCCAAGCGCGAAACCGGGATCGAGCGTGATCGCCTGTTGGATCTTCTCGATCGCCGCCTTGTATTGACCTTCGTTGATCAGTTCGACGCCCCAGTTGAGCCAGGCGAACGAGTAGCGCGAATCGATGCCGAGCGCGAACTTGTATTGCGTGATGGCGTCGTCGTAGCGCCCCATCTCGCCGTAGATCGTGCCGAGCAGGTTGTGCGCGTCGATGAAACGTTCGTTCCGGTCCAGCGCATAGCCGAGCTGCGCGATCGCCGCGTCGTACTTCTGCTCTGCTTTGTAGACGACCGCCAGATTGTAGTGGTTCGAGGGATCGAACGGATAGCGCGTCTCTTCCAGCTCGATCTCACCCTCGAGCTCGCCGAGCTTGCCCTCATCGGCGTACGCGGCGACGAGATTCGCGAAGCCCTCCTTTGAAGGCAGGCTCTTGCGAAACGCCGCGATGGCCTCGTCGACGTGGTCCTGCGCCGCATACACGCCGCCCAGGCGGTTGTACACCTCGCGATTATTCGGATCGACCGCCAGGACCGCCTGATACGCAGCTTCAGCGGCTTTGTAGTTCTCGAGCCGGTATTCCACGTCGCCGAGCAGCCGCTGGATCTCGATGTTACGCGGCTCTTGCAGCGCGGCCTTGCGCAGCAGTTCGGCGGCGGCTTGGTTGAGGCCGCGGTCAGCGTCGTAGCGCGCCTCGTTGAGCAGTTCCGAAGCGCCGGACGAGCGCGGGCCCGCGGGCACGCCCGCCGGGTAGCTGGACACAGGGTGGGTCGACGTGGCAGGCGCTGGCGCAGACGCGAGCGGTGACGCCGATGCGCTGGCCGATGCCGACGCGATAGGCGCCGGTGCCGGTGAAGGCGTTCCCGCGGCCGCTGCGACGCCCGGGCCGCCGATGCACGCGATGACGAGCACCGCGATGATCGGCGGAAGCTGCGATCTGGTCACGAGGGCTCCTTCCCCGCCGTGCGAAAATGTGGGTTCGTCACTTCGCCCTTTGTGGAGAACCCTCATGCGTTCTTTGGCCGCCGTCACCGCGTGCGCCGCGGCGCTTTTCCTCACCGGATGCCCGAATCCGAACGCCATCGGCGTGCAGAAATACGGCACCATCGCCGCGACCTGCGTGTTGGCGAGCAGCGGCCAGCCGGTGGTCGGTGCTCTCGTCAAGGTCAACTCGACTCAGACCTGCGACACGCTCGCCAACGGCGCATGTTCTGTCACCGGCGTGCCCATCGGCTCGCAGGTCGTGCAGGCTTTCGCCCCGGGCCTGCAGAGCGACCTCACGCCGGTCCAAGTGATGGAGAACCAAATCGCCCCGGTGACGCTGCAGATGGCGCCGGCACCATAGGCGGAGTGCGTCCGCGTGCCTGAGCTGCCGGAACTCGAGCTGCTGCGTGCGACGCTCGCCGACCGGGCCGCCGGACATACGATCCTCGAGGTCGTGCTCGATCCGAAGCGCGCGTTCATCATCCGCTACCCGCCGCTCTCCTTCGCCGCGGAGCTCGCCGGCAAGACGCTGACGCAGGTGCAGCGGCGCGGCAAGTTCCTCATCTTCTCCTTCGAGGGGTTCGACAAGCGCCTTGTCATCAATCCGATGTTGGGCGGCCGCTTCGCGCTGTGCAGCCGCGCCGCTCCGTCGCTTCCGGCGACCTGCTTCACCCTGCGCCTCGATCGCGCGCTCGACATCCGCTTTCTCGATTCGACGCTCATGGCGCGCATCTACCTGACCGCGGATCCCGATGAGGACGTGCCGGCGTTCGCCGGACTGGGCCCCGACGCGCTCGATCCGGCGCTCACCTACGACGCGTTCGCGGCGCGGCTGCGCAAGCATCGCGGCGAGTTGAAGAACGCGCTGCGCAATCAGGTCTTCGTGTCGGGCGTCGGCAATGCGTACGCCGACGAGATCCTCTTCGCCGCCCGCTTGCGGCCGCTTCGCCGCGCGAGCACGCTTTCCGACCCTGAGCGCCGCACGCTGTACGACGCGATGCGGTCGACGCTGCGCGAGGCGGTCGCAGTGACCGCCCGTCAATATGAAGCGGGCAAGCATCCGCTCCACAAACAGGATCGCCGCTTCATGCAGATCCACAGCCGCAAGCAGTCGGCGTGCCCGCGCTGCGGCCACCGTATCTCGGTGGTGCATCCCGGCGGCGAGGCGACCTACTACTGCCGCGGCTGCCAGCTCTAGAGGCCGACAAATGTAGGGGCCGATCTTTAGGTCGGCTCGCCAGGACATGAGGGTCGACCTGAGGGTCGACCCCTACATCGGAGGGCGCGCCGCCGGTTTGTGAGAACCCGGCCAGCCTATGAAAACGATGCGCGACGCGATTCTTCTTCTTTGTATCTGCGCTGCCGCGACGGGCTGCACCACCTCGGGCACCGGCGGCGGCGGCCCAGGTCCCACGCCGACGCCGCCCATCCCCGCGGGCATCTATTACGTCAACGGCGGGACCTCGCCCAATAAGGTGCCGGCGCTCTCGTCCGCGCCGATCGCGTCGGGGTTGCAGCCCTCGCCCTTGCCCGGCTCGCCATTCTCCACTAACACGGAGAACGGAGCGGCCGGCGCGCCTTTCGGCATAGCGCTCGCCAAAGGCGGCACCGTGCTCTATGTGGTGAATGACAACGCTGCGTCGATTTCAGCGTTCCCCGTCAACGCAGATGGGACGTTGAACGCGCCCCTAGCGCCGGCCCCGGCTGGCGGCGTGGGCCCGAACGGCGTATGTGTGGACCCGCTCAGCCAGTTCGCCGCCGTCGCGAACACCGGAAACTCGAGCGTCGAGTCGTTCACTATCGGCGCGAACGGCGCGCTGACGCAGGCCTCTAATGTCGCGACCGGCGGACTCAACTCGCCACAGGCCTGCGCGTTCTCGGCGGACAGCAAGTATCTGTACGTCACCAACGGTGCGGGCGCCGGGGGAGTCTCCGGCTATTCGGTCACTCCCGGGACCGGCGTGCTCGTCGCGCTTGCCGGCTCGCCGTACAACCTCGCGGGTAGCCATCCGTGTCAGGGCATCGCGCTGACGTCGACCGCCCTCTTCGCCACCAACTTCGCGGAGAACCAGATCACCGCGTTCCTCATCCCCGGCACCGGCCAACTGCAATCGCCCACGCCTTTCGGCACGGCAATCTCGCCGTCGAGCCTCGCGGCCACCCCGAATGGCAAGTTTCTGTATGTGGCCAACCCCGGTGCGCAAGCAGTGGACGGCTATGCGGTCAACGGCTTCGCGCTCACGCGCCTCGCCGGTGCCCCGTTTCCGACGCAAGCCACCAAGACCGCGATGGTCGCGATCAATTCCGCCGGCACGCTGCTCGCCGCGCTCGACGAACAGGCGCCCGGCGTGACGTTGTTCGCCGTGAAAAGCGACGGGACGCTCGGCTTCGCGCCGCAGAACGAGTACGGTCTGCCGGCTCTGGCCGGCCAGAACCCGATGGCGATCGTCGTGCGCTAAAGCGCTTATCCACAGCGCTCGCACTTATGCACAGCCCGACGCTGGGCCAACATAACCGCGTCCGCCTTCAACCAAAGTCGAAAAGCGCGCCGGCCGCCGATGCGAAGCTCATCTCCCGGGATCAATCGATTCCGGTTTTTCTTTTTCAAGGAGGGGAAACGTGCCGCCACGCGCATCGGCCAAGAGCGCGCTCGACTTCGCCAAGAAGCACGGCGCCAAGATCATCGATTTCAAGTTCATCGATCTGCCTGGGATGTGGCAGCACACCTCGGTGCCGGCTGATCAGCTCGACGATGCCACGTTCGAGCACGGCATCGGCTTCGACGGTTCGAGCATCCGCGGTTTCCAGGAGATCCAGGAGAGCGACATGGTGCTGCTCCCGGATCCCGAGAGCGCGCGGCTGGACACGTTCTGCGCCATCCCGACCGTCTCGTTCGTCTGCGACGTCTTCGACCCGCGCGAGCAGGCGCTCTACGACCGCGATCCGCGCAACATCGCCAAGCGCGCGCAGGCGTATCTGAAGAAGAGCGGCATCGGCGACACCGCGTACTTCGGCCCCGAGCTCGAGTTCTACATCTTCGACCACGTGAGCTACGACAATCTCCCCTACATGAGCGGCTACGCCATCGATTCCGAAGAAGCGCATTGGAACTCGGGCGCCAACGACGAGCCGAACCTGGGCTACTCGCTGCGCCCCAAGGAAGGCTACTTCCCCGTCCAGCCGTCCGACAAGCTCATGGACATCCGCTCGGAGATGGTGCTCACGCTCAAGGAATGGGGCGTGCCCGTCGAGATGCATCACCACGAGGTCGCGACCGCCGGCCAGACCGAGATCGACATCCGCTACAACACGCTGCTGCAGCAAGCCGATAACGTCATGATCTACAAGTACGTGACGCGCAACGTGGCCCGCCGCCACGGCAAGACGGTGACCTTCATGCCGAAACCGCTCTTCGGCGACAACGGTTCGGGCATGCATGTGCACCAGAGCATCTGGAAAGCCGGCAAGAACCTGTTCTACGACGAGAAGGGCTACGCCGAGGTTTCCAAGACCGCGTTGTACTACATCGGCGGCCTGCTCACGCACATCGACGCGCTGCTCGCGTTGTGCGCGCCGACCACGAACTCGTACAAGCGGCTCGTGCCGCACTACGAGGCGCCGGTCAACGTGGCGTTCTCCAAGGGCAACCGTTCCGCGGCGGTGCGCATCCCCATCTTCTTCAAAGGCCCGCGCTTCGCGAAGTCCAAGCGCATCGAATTCCGACCGCCGGATCCGACCGCCAATCCGTATCTCGCGTTCTCGGCGCTGCTCATGGCCGGTCTCGACGGCATCAAGCGCAAGATCGACCCCACCAAGGCCGGCTTCGGGCCGCTCGACAAGAACATCTACGAGCTTCCCGCGAGCGAGGCGCGCCGCATCAAGTCGGTGCCCGGCAGTCTGGACGCCACGCTGAGCGCGCTCGAGCGCGATCACGACTTCTTGACCGCAGGCGGCGTCTTCTCCGAGAGCCTCATCGAGACGTGGATCGACTACAAGCGGGTGAAGGAGCTGCAAGAAGTCCGCATCCGCCCGACGCCGTACGAGTACTACCTCTACTACGACCTGTGATCGTTATAGCGGCCGAATTCATTCGACCGTAGTGCCCGATCGCAACTCGGGTCTCGACGGACCCGTCACGTTCCGGGGCGCGCGGCCTGACGATCGCGATGCGGTGGTCGCGCTCGTCTTCACCACCCTGCGGGCGTTCGGCATCGAACCGGAACCCGAAGGGCTCGATGCCGATGCGATGGAGTTCGGCAGCCCGGACGATGCGGCGGCGGAATTCGTGGCGGAATGCGACGGGCGCGTCGTGGGGTCGATCGCGCTGCGCGATCGCGGCGACGGAACCGGCCACATCTCGAAGCTGTTCGTCGACCAGTCGCTCCGCGGCAAGAGCATCGGCCGGACGCTGCTCGAGCGTGCCGTGCAGGAGGCGCGGCGCAGAGGCTTGCGCACGCTCGACTTGGAGACCCGCGCCCAGTTCGAAGCAGCGCTTCGACTGTATGAATCCACCGGTTGGAAGCGCGGACACCCGACCCCACGAACTTGTGCGACCGCACGTACCTGCTGACGCTCTAGCGCGGCATGAGACCGGCGCCGCAATCCGCAACCCTAGACCTATGCCGCTGCCCGGACCCGCCATCACCGCAGGCTCTTTCTACGCCTCTTTTCTCTTCGACGTCGCCGACACGATCGACCTGAAGCGGCTCGGCAGCATCGCGGGTGAGAGCGTCGCGCCCGCGCCGCTGCGCATGCGCATCACGCCCTCGCCGGAGCACATCCAATTCGCCGTGCCGCCGTTGGCCGCGAATCTCGCTCCCGTCACGGTCGACGGCCATCCAGCGACGGTGCGCGCCAAGATCTACGATTACGGCGTCATCTCTGTCCGCTTCGCGTTCCCGTACTCGGGCGAGTGGTCGGGGTTCGCCGGGCTGGCGAACGGGCTGCGCCGCGGCGATCAGCTCGCCAATGAGGCGCGCCGCCTGCTCGCGGAGATCCTGGCCGACTGCGGCGGCGCGCTCGGCGAGCCCCACGACACGCTGGTCGAGGACTATTTCACCTGCGCGATCGAGGCGCTGACGCAGCCGCTCGACGCCGCGACGCTGCTCACGGAGCGCAAAGCCGCGCTCGTCGGCCTCATGATGGCGGAGACGCGCGACCTTTCGCCGGACGAGCAGACCGAGGTGCTGCGCCAGCGCTTCAGCTATTTCCCCGAAGATCTGGTGGTCGTGCAATGGGACTGCGCGTTCGTTCTCGACACGCAGGAGAACGCGTTGGTGCTGCTCGACCTCTTCGAATTCGCCAACTCGCAGCTGGTCGAGTTCCGCACCTACGACGCGCAGCTCGACGCCCAGATCGACACGATCTACGGGCTCGACCAGACGCGGCGCTTGCGCATCCGTCCGCTGCACCGGCGCGAGGCCGAACAGCGCGCCGACCAGCTCGGCTATCTGCTCGTCGACATCCGGGAGCTGTCCGATCGCGCCAGCAACGCGTTGAAGATCATCGGCGACGCCTACTACGCACGGGTCTACCGCGCGCTTGCGGCACGGCTCGGCATCGACGTGTGGCAGAGGGAGATCGAGAGCAAGCTCGACAGCGTCGGCGACGTGTACCGCTATCTCATCGACCAGGCGCAGGCCGCGCGCAGCGAGTTCCTCGAGGTGATCGTCATCGTCCTCATCGCGGTCGAGATCGTCGTCGGCGTGCTCGGCCTGCTGCTCATGGGGCGGCACTAAGGCCGTAAAGGGCCGGCGGCACGCGGGTCGCGAACCAGCGGCGCAGAGGGCGTCTATATGAAGCGATTCATGGTCGTGCTCGCGGCAGCGTTCCTTTGGACGATGCCCGCAGCCGCATTCGCCGACCTCGACACCAACACCGATCCGCCTGCCGGTATCGCGACCACGACATCCGCGCTCGCGGACGTGCTGGCGGCGAACGTGCGCGCGAGGGGAAAGTCGCTCACTTCGTTCGCAACGCGCATCGAGGAATGGTCGATCGAGACCAACGGCAACGAATCGACCGAGCGCATCGTCTGGTCCGGCGAAGATTTCAAGCGGGTGGAGAACGGCGGCCCGCTGTCGACGCAGAGCGGCCGGATCGGCGGCGTCAGTTGGGACCACACCGAGAACGGCATCACGGTCATCGGCGGCGGCGTCCATCATCAAGGGGAAGCCTTCGACGCATCGCTGCGGGCCGCGCGCGCCGGCACGCCGGGCGATGCGGTCAAGCTGCTGGGGGAAGTGACGGCGCCGGTGGCCGCCTACGTCGTCGAGGTGCGGCCGTCAGGTTATCCTCCGGCCTGGCTGTTCTTCGACAAGTCGAGCGGCTTGCTGGTCCGCAGAGAGGATATCTTCGAGGGTGTCCGTTCGACGGCCACCTACGGCGACTTCAAGGCGTTCAGCGGGGCGATCGTCGCGACGACGATCAAGCGCACGAACGGCGATTCCAGCTATGATTCGCTGAGCACGCTCACGTCGCTGAAGCTCAACGTGCCGGTGCCGGGTTCGGAGCTCAACATCCCGGCGACGCGCCAGGGCTTGGTGGAGTTCCCGCCCGGCGTGACCAGCGTCCGTCTGCCCGCGAGCCTCCCGCTTCCCGGCTCAGCGCCCCGACTGATGGATAGGGACTACACCATCTCGCGCAGCGCGCTGCGCCGCAGCATCTCGGTCCGCGTGAATATCAACGGCCGCGGGCTCGATTTCATCCTCGACTCCGGCGCGAGCGGCATCCTCATCGACAAGGACGTCGCCGACAGCTTAGGGCTCAAGCGCTACGGCGCAAGCGGCCAGGAAGTCCAAGGACACGCGGATGCGTCGCGCGTGGTCGTGCCCGAGATGAAGATCGGCGATCTCACGATGAAGAACGTCGTGGCCTACAGCGTGAGCTTCCAAGACCGTCCAGCCGACACCGAGAAAGTCGTCGGGCTGCTCGGTTTCGATTTCATCGCGAGCGTGGGTCTTAAGGTGGACTGGGACAAAGGCGAGCTGACCGCGTTCGCTCCTGGCACGATGAGCGTGCCGGAGAACGGCATCGCGGTCCCGATCAATCTCGACGACCGCGTGCCTGATATCAGCGTGTCGGTGGGCGGCGTCAGCAGCGATCACTTCATCCTCGACACCGGCGCCTCGGACGTCATCATCTTCCCTCGTTTTGCGGCGCTGCATCGCGCCGAGCTCGTCGATCAAGGTTTCGGCACCACCATTCAACATGTGTTCGGCGACACGTATATCGGCGTGGTCGGCGGCGCAGCAAAGGTGTATCCGGTCCAGCTCAAGCGCTTCGTCTTCGGCGTCGCTTTCAACAAGTTTCTGGTCTTAGTCGTCGACCCGGACTCGCAGTTCCAGTTCCAGGACACGGACGGCCTGGTCGGCTGGCCGTTCTTCCATTATTTCAACTTGTACTTCGACTACGCCAACTCGCGCATCGTGCTCGAACCAGACGGCGATTTCAAGAAGGCCGCCAAGTCCCCATAAAGCGCCGGCGCGCCGCAGGGCACCTCGGCCGCCGCGTTCAAACCCCTGCGCGTGAAAGAACCAGCGAAGCTGTGGCGTCTCCTCCTGCTGCTCGCGGTGGCGATCTTCGCCATCGTGTGGCTCCACCGCTATGCGGTCATGAACGGCGCGCATTGAACCCGGATATCTTCAAGAGCTACGACATCCGCGGCATCTACCCGGCTGAGTTCGACGAAGCGACGGCGGAGCGCATCGGCCGTGCCTACGTGCGCTACCTGCAGCCCGCGACCATCGGCGTCGGGCGCGACATGCGCGTGTCGTCTGAAACGCTGTTCCGAGCCTTCGCGAAAGGCGCCACGGAACAGGGGGCCGATGTGGTCGACCTCGGACTCACCTCCACTGACGAGTTCTACTTCGCCATCGGCCACTTCGGCTATCCGGCAGGCGCGATGATCACGGCGTCGCACAATCCCAAGGAGTACAATGGGCTGAAGCTGTGCCGCGAGAACGCGATCGCGCTCTCCGGCGAGAGCGGCATCTTCGCCATCCGCGACCTCGCCATGGCAGGCGCGTTCGCGCCCGCCGCGCGCGCAGGCTCGATCACGGCGCTCGACCCGTTGCCGGCGTTCGTGGAGCACTGCCTGTCCTTCATCGATGTCGCGGCGATCCGGCCGCTGAAGATCGCCGTCGACGCAGGCAACGGCATGGCGGGTCACATCGTGCCGGCGGTCTTCAAGCGCCTGCCGGTGGAGCTCATCCCGCTCTACTTCGACCTCGACGGCTCGTTTCCGAACCATCCGGCCAGCCCGATCGAACCTGAGAACATGGCCGACCTCCAGGCCGCGGTGCGTGCCAACAACGCCGACCTCGGCGCGGCGTTTGACGGCGACGCCGACCGCGTCTTCATCACCGACGAGCACGGCGCGCTCATCGGCGGCGATATGGTCACCTCGCTCGTCGCAAAAGAACTGCTCCTCAGCCACCCCGGCGCGACGATCCTCTACAATCTGATCTGCTCGCGCAGCGTGCCGGAGATCATCGCCGCCAACGGCGGCGTGCCCGTACGCACGCGCGTCGGCCACTCGCACATCAAGGCGATCATGCGCGAGCGCGATGCGGTGTTCGGCGGCGAGCACTCGGGGCATTTCTACTTCCGCGACAACTACTTCGCCGACTCGGGCCTCATCGCGCTGCTGCTCGTGCTGCAGTTGGTCTCGCGGCAAGACGCGCCGCTGAGCGCATTGCTGCGGCCGCTCGACACGCGCGTGCGCAGCGGCGAGATCAACAGCCGGGTGCGCGACAGCGCGGCCACGATGGCGGAGCTCGAACGCCGCTACGCCGACGCGCGAATCGATCATCTCGACGGCGTCACCATCCAGTACGACACGTGGTGGGCCAACGTGCGGCCCTCGAACACCGAGCCGCTGCTGCGGCTCAACGTGGAAGCCGACGACGCAGTGACGCTGGCCGCCAAGCGCGACGAGCTGCTCGCCATCATCCGGTCGTAGCCGTCAGTGCTCGGCGCCGACCGCTACCGTGCGCTGTTCTCCAATCGCGCGGTCGCGCTGCTGGTGGCCGCGCTCGTGTTCTCGCGCATCGGCGACCAGTTCGTCGCCATCGGCCTGCTGTGGGCCACGCTCGAGATCACGCACAGCGCCGCGGCGGCCGGCGTGGTGCTCGCGGCGTACACCACCGCGCTCATCATCGCCGGCATCGGCGCCGCGTCGCTGCTCGACCGCTACCCGCGCAAGCCGCTCATGCTGCTCGACAACGCCGCGCGCGCCATCTGCATCGGGGGCTTGGCGTGGGCCGGCATCGCCCACACGCTCACCCTGCCGCTGTTGGTCGGCCTTTCACTGGTCGCGGGTTTCGCCAGCGCGATCACCGTCGTCGGCACGCGCGCATATTTGCCGACGCTCGTGCCGGAAGAACTGCTCACCTCGGTGTTCGCCGTCGACTCCACGCTGTACCAGGTGGCGGCCATCGCCGGGCCTGCGCTCGCCGGTCTTGTCACCGCGCGCTTCGGCGCGAGCTGGTCGCTGGCAACGGGCGCTGCCTGCTTCGTGCTCTTCGTGCTGGTCGCCGCGGCGATTCCGGCCGGCGCGCTCGATGAAGGCATCCCGCCTGAGGCGCGCCCGCTCTCGGTGAACGACGAGCTGCTCGGCGCACGCTTCATCCTCACCAACCCGGTGCTGCGCGGCGTCACCGCGCTCACCGTCATCGCCAATTTCTTCTTCGGCATCTGCATCGTCGGGCTGGCGTTCCTGAGCAGGGACGTCTTCGGCCGCGCTGCCGGCGGACAGGGCATCATGCTCACGGCGTTGGCCGTCGGGGCGCTGCTCGCCGGTATCTGGCTCGGCGCCGGACACTGGCACCGTCCGCGCGGCCTTTCGTTTATCGGCGTGAACGTGCTCATCGGCGTGCTCGCCATCGCGATCGGCCTCGCGCCGACCATCCTCCTCGCCTGCGCCCTGCTCGTGGCCTTCGGCGCAGCTGACGCGGCGTTCTTCATATGGATGTCGGAGATGCGCCAGCGCACGCCGCCGCCGGAGCTGCTCGCGCGGGTCATCAGCGCTTCGATGATCCTCAACGTGGTCTCGGTCCCGTTCGCGAGCGCGGTCACCGGCTTCGCCGTGACCGGCATCGGCGTGCGGCCGATGTTCGTCGTCGCGGGTGCCGCGCTGGCGCTGTGCGCAGCGCTCTTCCTGCGCGACGAGGCCTTGCGGCAGGCGCCCTAGCCTCGGCTGCGTGAACTAGGACGGCTATGGGTGGACGCACGATCGGCCACGCGCTGCTCGCGATCGGCGACGGCACGGCGCATCAAGGCTGTATCCGCATCGAGGGCGGCACGATCTCACGTCTCGACGACGGCCCACACCATCTCGACTTCGAGCTGCCCTTCGGCAGCACCATCACGCCGGGGCTCATCGACCTGCACGTGAACGGCGCCGATCGTCACTGGTTCAACCGCGAGCCGCTCGAAGCGATGCATGCGTTGGCGACCGGCGGGCCGCGTTACGGACTCACCTCGTATCTTCCCACCGTGATCACCGGACCGTGGGATCAGATGCTGCGTTCGGCGCGCGAGCTGTTCCGCCAGATCGAGTTGCCGTCCGAAGGAGCGCGCGCGCTCGGCGTCCATTTCGAAGGACCGTTCCTCAACCCGATGTATCGCCGCTTCCATCCGGCCGAGCACTTGCTCACGCCTACTCCCGGGCGCATCGAAGCGTTGCTCGAGTGCTGGACGAGCGGCCGTTGCCGCGTCACGATGGCGCCAGAGGTCGACGACGGTACCCGCGCCGCAGCCGAGCTACGGCGACATGGCGTGGTGCTGTCCGCCGGGCATACCGCCGCCGACTTCGCCGCGGGCGTCGCGGCGATCGAGCATGGCTACCGCATCCTCACGCACTCGTTCAACGCGATGCCGGGCCTGCATCATCGGGCTTCTTCCATCTTAGTGGCATATCTGCTGGATAGCGCCGCGCTGTGCGAGGTCATCGCCGACGGCGTCCACGTCTTGCCCGAGCACGTCGCGCTGCTGTATCGTCTCAAGGGGCTTAACCTCGTGCTGTCCACCGATATGATGCCCGTCGGCGCCGGGCTGACGCACGAGGGCGGCGTCGTGCGCGATCTCGACGGCGTGATCGCCGGCAGCGATCTCCGTCCGGATGCCGCGGTCCGCAACCTCATGGCGGCGACAGGCATCACGCTCGCAGAGGCGGTCGCCTGCGCGACCTGGGCGCCGGCGCGCGCGCTGGGTCTCGATGCGGAGATGGGCATGCTGCGCGAGGGGCTGCGCGCCGACCTCGCGGTGTGGGATCGGCACAACCGCATCTCGCACGTGTTCGTGGGAGGCGAGCTTGTATACGCGGACGGCTAGAGCGCGACGATCTCTCCCACGACCGTGCCCGCATAGTTCTTGATCTTCGGCCGTCGATGACGTGCGAGCGCGTCGAGCTGGCCGGCGTCGAGCAGCGCATGCCGCGCAAGGGTTTCGACGACGAACGGCCCGACCGCCCGATAGTTGCCGTCGGCCACTTTGACCGCGAGCCCCATACCGGCGCGCAGCGCCGACGTCGCGTGATACCCTTCGGCGCCGCCCTTGCTCAGCAGCGTGCCGTCCGCCGCCAGCATGAGGTCGGTGTCGAATCTGCCCGTGCCAGCCACGTACTGCGGAAAGCTCGTCATCGCGCGGACGACGCGCGTGACGGGCGCGCGCCACGCCGGGCCGAAGCGCTCCGGATCGGAGAATTTCGCGAAACACACGGCCGCGTTGCGCATCGGCACGCCGATGACCGGGATGCCGCAGCCATCGACGCCGATCGCCATATCGGGCTCATCGACGTCGAGCAGTGCCGCGCACGCTGAAAGGATCTCGCGCTGGGCCCGATGGTCCGGCGAACGATAGCCGTGCGGCGCATAGCCGCGATGCACCGCCAGCGCGAGGATAGAGGCGTGCTTGCCCGAGCAGTTGTTATGGATGCGCCCCGGCTTTTCGCCGGCGGCGGCGAGCGCCGCGGCGCTCGGTTCGTGCAACGGCGGATGCGGACCGCACTCGAGCGCGCTTTCAGTCAGGCCGATCTTCGCGAGCATGCTGCGCACGGCGGCGATGTGATACGGCTCGCCGCTATGCGACCCTGCCGCGACCGCCAGTTCTTCATCGGTGAATCCGAAGCGCTCCGCTGCGCCCGAGGCGACGACCGCAGCGCAGATGAGCGGTTTGGCGGATGAGCGCATGAACGCCGGGCCGTCGATGTCGCCGGCCGCGTCGAGCAGCGTCCCATCGGCGCGCGCCAGGGCCTTTCGGACGAAATGCTCGCTTTCGACGACACCGCCGCGCGTCACCACGACAGCAGGCGTCGTGCCTGTGTCGAACGGCGTCAAGGTCCCGACGTCGCGCTTGGCGGACATGCTTCGTGCCACGGCCTTCGCTGGTTCGCACAAAGGCGGCGCATCGCCTCGCATCACGCCACAGGGCGTCCCCGGCGCACCAAAGAACCGTCGAACCCATGTCTTCGCCACCGCCCGGCGCGCCGACGCTTGAAGCCTCGGAGGCCGCCGCCCGCCTGCGCCCATTGAGCATCGGCGAGATATTCGATCGCGCCTTCACCATCTATTTCCGCCACGTCCTCACCTTCGCGTCGCTCTTGCTCGTCGTCATCGTCCCGCTTTCGTTCGTGTACTACTTCATGGCGCACGGCCTGCTCCAAGCCTATGTCGATCTCGTGTCCGACGCCTTCAAGCATCCTTCGACGCCGCCCGATCCAAGCATCATCCAGAACGCCATCACGCCGTCGTATTTCGCTTGGGCCGGCCTATACTACGCGATCGCCTTCTTCGGGATCCCGCTCGCCAACGCGGCGGTCGTGTCCGGCGTGTCGCGCGCGTACCTCGGCCTGCCGGTGCGCTTCAGCGAATGCTATGCGGACGCGCGCAAGCGCTGGGGCTACGTGCTCATCCTCTCCATATTGTGGTTCATCGCGGTCGTCGCGGTCGCGTTCGCCGCCGGCTTCCTCATCGTCGTGGTCGTCGCGGTGTCGGTCGGGATCGGCGCGGTCCTCAAGGTCTTGGGCATCGTCCTCGGCGCGATCTTCGGCATCGCGTTCAGCATCGCGTTCACCGGCCTCATCATCATGAGCTACATGGCGTTCGCGTCCTCGTTCATCGCATGCGTGCTCGAACAGGCCGATCCGGTGAAGTCGTTCGGCCTCGGCATCACACGCGTCTTCGGCGGTGGTCAGTTCTGGCGGTCGCTGCTGCTCGCGTTCGCCATCGGCGCGCTCGGGATCGGCTTCGTGCTCGTCGCCTATCTGATCGGCGGCCTCGCGTTTTGGCTCACCAAGTCCATCTTTCTCTTCCTCGCCGTCTTCCAGCTCACCAACGTGTTCTTCATCGGCTTCGCCTTCGTGACGGTCGCGCTGTATTATTACGACGTGCGCATCCGCCGTGAAGGCTTCGACTTGCAGCTGCTCGCCGCTCAGCTCGCCGCCACATCCCCAGCATCGCCGCCGGCCTCGCCGTGACCCGCGCCATCGCGGCCGCTTTCGGCGGTCTTATGCTCGCGCTCGTGCTCGCGCTCGCGTCCGCGCCCGCCGCCCGCGCTGACGACGCCGCGTACCGTGCGAGCCTGCTCGCGTCGGCCGCGACCCTCGAGGCTGCCGAAAAGGTCCAACGGCAGGGCGTATCCGTGCCGGACCTCCATCTGCCGCCGGCGCCGCTGCCGGGGCCGCCGCGCTTCTCACCGTCGCTCGACGATTGGTTGCAGGCGCAACTCGCCGACGTGCGGCATGCGAAGAGCTGGCGCGAGCGCATCCGCCGCTTGCGCGAGATGTCGAAGACGCTGCGCCGCACCGCGCTCGCGGATCAGGGGGCCGGCGCCGCGCCGGCGCCGGCGCACGCGGTCGACCAGACCATCGCCTCCGTGCTCGCGCAGGCCGCCTATCACCAACAGGAATCGACGAAGCAGGCGCAGATCCACAAGTCGCTGTGGCAGCGCTTCGTCGAATGGCTGGCGGGCGAGGTCGACAAGCTGTTCAGCGCGATCGCCAACGCGGCGGCGGGCGCGCCGATCCTGGGCCAGATCATCGTCGTACTGCTCGTCGCGGCGTTCCTCGCGCTCGTCGCCACCGTCGCATACCGGCTCGCGCGGTACTTCGCGAGCGCGCGACGGGACAGAGCAGCGGTCGACGCCGGCGAACTGCTTGAGGGTCGCCCCGACCCGGACGAACTGTACGCGCAAGCACGCGACGCGGCTGCGCGACGCCGCTACGCCACAGCCGTCGCATTCGCATTCCGGGCAAGCCTGCTCCAGCTCGACGCGAAGGGGCTCATCGCGTTCGATCCGTCGCGTACCGCGGGCGAGTATCGGCGCGCGGTGTGGCGCGCGCGATCGGGCGCGGCGGCACCCTTCGACGAGCTCGCGCACGCCTTCACCCTCGCCGCGTACGCGGAAGCGCCCACGGATGAACGCGATTGGCGCGATGCCGATGCGGCGTACCAGCGCTTCGAGCCGTTGCTCGGCCCACGCGTGGGAAGCGGCGCGCGGTGAAGCAGCCGTTCCCTT
The DNA here is from genome assembly GCA_963805945.1 of Vulcanimicrobiota bacterium. Lineage (GTDB taxonomy): Bacteria > Vulcanimicrobiota > Vulcanimicrobiia > Eremiobacterales > Eremiobacteraceae > JAFAHD01. The sequence continues at coordinate 260,382 of CAWDVP010000001.1, forward strand.
GGGCTGAGACGATCATCTTGAGCTTGGCGGTCGCGTCGCTGCTGCTGATCACGTATGCGAACGCACGGCGCCAGGCGGCGCAAGCGCCGCGCTACGACACGTTCTCCTCGTATGACGCGCACACGGGCGGCTATCGCGCATGGTACGAGCTCCTCCAGCGCGAGGGCATCCACGTCACCCGCTTCGAGCGGCGCCCCGCCTTCCTCGACGATTCGATCGGCACGCTCATCGCATCCGCCAACACCATGGAGACGGTCCTGCGCGGCCAGGCCACCGGCGACGTGACCGGCTCGCTTCAGGCGATCGACATCGAGAACTTGAAGCGATGGGTCCAAGCGGGCGGCCGCCTTGTATGGGTCAGCGACGGCTCGTCGGATGAGCCGCTCGTGCAGACGTCCCTGATCGATTCCGGCCAGCAGCGCGACGACGCTGTGCCGCTGGCTCGTGCACCGGTCACTCAAGACGTGACGTCGGTATCGGGCCCCGGGCAGCGGCGCGTGGCGTACGGGGCCAACGCGCGCCTGGAGCCCCTCATCGGCGACGGTTCCGGCGCCGTGGTGGCGGACTATCCGTTGGGCAAGGGCCGCATCATCGTCGTCACGGATCAGAATCTCTTCGACAACAAGCACATCGCCGCGGCCGGCAACGCCCAGCTCGCGCTCAACCTCGCAACCGGCGGGCCGCGCGGCTCCGTCGCCTTCTTCGAATGGGTGCACGGCTACGCGGCGGGCGGTTCCTGGTGGACCATCCTCCCCATGCCGGTGCGCGCGGCGGTGATCATCGTCCTCGTGGCCGCCCTGCTGCTGCTCGTCGGCACCGCGTTGCGCTTCGGCCCGACCGCACGTCTACCAGAAGATGCCGAGCGCACATCGGCGGAGTATCTGTCGTCGATGGCGCAGTTGCTCGCGCGGGGCAAGGCGGCGCGCAAGGCGATCGGCGACCTTGCCGCCGTCACGCTGCGCGATGTCGCGACCGCGCTCGGGCTGACGGAGCGTGCGACCGTCGCCGAACTGGTGACACGGCTGAGCTTCGGCCAGGACGGCGAGGCCCGCGTGGAGCAGTTGCGCGAGCTCGACCGCATACGCGCGCTCGCTCATCCGAGCGACGCCGACCTCATACGTGCGGCGCAGATATGCGCGCTCTTACGAAAGGAATACACGCGTTATGGCCGCATCGGCTTCGGTCGTCGCCCAGCGCCTCTCCGCCGGTCTGCATAAGATCGTCGTCGGCCAGGACGACGCGATCTTCGCGCTGCAGCTCGCGCTGCTCGCGGCCGGCCATGCGCTGATCGAAGGCGTGCCCGGCACCGCGAAGACGCTCATCGTGCGCGTGCTCGCGCTCCTGCTCGGCGCGGACTTCCGGCGCATCCAGTTCACGCCGGACCTGATGCCCTCCGACGTCGTCGGCACGACGGTGTTCAATCCCAAGAGCGGCGAGTTCTTCACCCGCAAGGGACCGATCTTCACGAACCTGCTGCTCGCCGACGAGATCAACCGGACGCCGCCCAAGACGCAGTCGGCGATGCTCGAGGCGATGGAGGAGCGCCAGGTGACGATCGACGGCGTCTCTTTCCCGCTGCCGACGCTGTTCATGGTGTGCGCCACGCAGAACCCGGTGGAATACGAGGGCACCTATCCGTTGCCCGAGGCGCAGCTCGACCGCTTCATGGTCAAGTGCGCCACGGATTACCCTGCCGAGAGCGAAGAAACAATTCTGCTCGAGCGCGTCGCCGCCGGCTTCGACGCGCGCTTTCTCGAGCGCGAAGGCATCACGGCGCTGGTCACCGAGGGCGAGATCGAGGCGGCGCGACAGGATGTGCGTGCGGTGCACGTGGCGCCGGGACTGCGCAAATACATCCTCGACGTCGTCACCGCGACACGCCAGGCCGCCGACGTGAGCCTCGGAGCGAGCCCGCGCGCCGGCATCCAGCTGCTCGTCGCGGCGCAAGCCGCCGCAGCGATGGACGGGCGCGACTTCGCCACGCCCGATGATGTCAAAGCCACCGCGCACTTCGTGCTCGCGCATCGGCTCCTCGTCCGGCCCGAAGCGGAGATCGAAGGGCTGAGCGCTTCCGATGTGGTGAAGCGGACGTTGGACTCGGTGACCGTGCCCAAAGATGCGTCGCCGTCCGCCGCGCCTGGCGCTGCGCCGGAAGGACCCGCGCAACCGGCCGCCGGCGAGTGAAGCGGTTCGACGCCGCCTTCCCGTGGATCACCCTGCGTTTCGCGGGGTGGATGGTCGCGATCGCGTTCGTCATCGCGCTCGGCGCGGCGTGGCCTCCCCTCGTCTTATTCGGCGCTCTCGCCGCCGTCGTGCTGGCCGGCTTCGTGCTCTTCGACGTCAGCGCGGGTCCGCGCCGTGCCGACGTCCGCGTCGAACGCGAACCGCTCGAACATCTCGCGCTGCGTTCGCCCGGCGCGCTGCGCTACGCGATCGAGAACCGTTCTTCACTTCCCCTCCACTACAGCCTCGTCGACACGCCGGTGGACCATCTGCAGATGCCCGAAATGGCCCTGACCGGCGTCGTCGGAGCGGGGCGGCGCGTCAAGGTCGAACTTCCGGTGACGCCGCTCGAGCGAGGCCCGGCGGCGCTCGGGTCGCTCTACCTCAGCGCAGAGAATCCGCTCGGGTTGGTGCAGCGGCGCTGGCGCTACGACGCAGCACAGGTCGCGCAGGTCTTCCCCGATCTTTCCGCGGTCGAGCGCTACGGCATGCTGGCGCGCCGCGGCCGGCTCGTCGAAGCGGGCTTCCGCAAGCTGCGCCTGCGCGGCGGCGGCGGCGAGTTCGACAGCCTGCGCGAGTGGCAGCCCGACGACGAGTTCCGCTCGATCGATTGGAAGGCGACCGCCCGGCGCAGCAAGCTGATGGTCGCGCAATACGACATCGAACGCAGCCAGACCGTGATGCTTGCGCTCGACGCCGGGCGCCTGATGACGCCGCGCATCGGCGGGCAGCGCAAGTTCGACTACGCGATCACCGCCGCGCTGTCGGTCGCTTCCATCGCCTCGCTCGCCGACGACAAGGTGGGCCTCATGGCGTTCGCGGGCGACATCCGAGAACACATCGCGCCGCGTTCGGGCTCGCGCCACGTGGCGGGACTCGTGCGGCGCATCTACGATCTGCAGCCGCGCTTCGAAGAATCGGACTACGCGGGCGCGTTCACGTACCTGCGGCGGCGCCAGCCCAAGCGCAGCCTGGTCATCTTCTTCACCGATATGTTCGACCCGGTCGCGTCGGCGAACGTGCTGTCCAACGTCGCGGTGCTCTCGCCCCGCCACCTCGTCATCTGCGTGCTGATGAACGACGAGGCGATCGAAGACGCGTTGGGCGACGTGCCGCACACCGCGAACGACGCCTACCGCGCCTCGGTCGCAGCGACGCTGGGCGCCGAGCGGCGCAAGGCGGCGGCGCTGCTGCGACAGCGCGGCATCGGCGTCATCGACGTGCCCGCCGCGGATCTCACGGTGTCGCTCATCAACGCCTACGTCGACGTGAAGGCCCGCAACCTGATCTGATCTAGGTCTATGGAGCGGTCGAATTTATTCGACCGTTCTCTCCTTGAAACCCGAAGTAGTAGATCAGCGCGAGCGCGGTCACGGCGCCGAACATCAGCCGTATCTCGGGAGAGAAACGCTGCGGCGAGATGAACCCTTCGATGAGCGCGGCGCACATGAGCATGACGACCACGCCGCCGAAGAGCACAAGCGCTCGTTTCGAATTCCGCACCAACGCATCGATGCGGCGCAGCCGCCCTGGGTTGAACAGCGCCGCCGACATCAAGAAGCCGGCGCCGCCCGCGATCTGGATGGCGGTCAACTCGATGACGCCGTGGGGCGCGATCGTCGCCCAGAAGTCGTAGCCGAAGCCTGCGTTCTGATACATCGCGCCGAGCCCGCCGACCATGAGGCCGTTGGTGAAGATCATATAGGCCGTGGGCACGCCGGGCACGAGCAGCAGCAAGGTCATCGCGATGCCGTTCTCGAGCCCGAGCAGCGGCATGGGCGCGATGCCTCCGGCGAACGCCATGGCGGCGACCCTGATGTTGTTCGTCATGATGGCCGCCGACATCGTGGACGCGAAATCGCGGTCGAACCCGAAGTTGGAATCGTGGAGCCGCTCGTGGATCGGCCGGATCCACTGCTCCGGCAGGATGACGAAGGCGTTGGTCGGATTGGCGGTGATCTGCAGATACGAGATGACCGCCGGAACGGCTGCGAGAGCGACAGCCGTGAGGATGTACCAGCGCGACCGGCGCACTTCTGCGGGGAAATCCCGGGCGAGAAAACGCGTGACGCGATTCCAACCGCCCTCCACGTTGCCGGCGTAGACGTACGCGTGCGAGCGCGCGGTCAGCCGATGGAGGTAGGCGCGCAAGCTCGCGTCGTACCTGCGCCCTTCGGCGAACGCGAGATCGGACGTCACCCAGCGGTAGAGCCGGCCGAGCTCCTCGATGGCCTCCGGTGGCAGCGCGCGCAGCCCGCGCTTCTCGGCCGTGTCGAGCAGCGCTTCGAGCCGCTGCCAGCCCGCGCGGCGCCGTTCCACGAAAACGCTCTGACGCATGCGGGCGATTTCTTGGGGGCCGCCGAAAGCGCCTCCGCGTGGAACGAACCGTCTCGGTGCGCACGCCTGAGAGCATCGCCTTCTCGTATGAGCTGGCGGGCCTCGGCAGCCGCTTTTTGGCGGTCGCGATCGACATCGTCATCCAAGTCCTCATCGCGGTCGCGATCGGCTTCGCGTTCAGCCTTGCCGCCGAGCGCAGCGGCGACGTCGCGAAGACGGCGCACGTCCCCAACGCCCAGGTCACCTCGCTCGTCATCGCGATCGTCATCCTCGTGATGTTCTTGATCTTCGACGGCTACTTCATCGTTTTCGAGGCGCTGTGGAACGGGCAGACGCCGGGCAAGCGGCTCTTGGGCATCCGCGTCGTGCGCGACGGCGGCTATCCCATCGATCTCGGCAGTTCGGTGCTGCGCAACCTGATCCGCATCCTCGAGGCCGCCCTGATCTACGTCCCCGCGGCCGTCTGCGCGTTGCTCTCACCGCAGAACAAGCGCATCGGCGACTACGCGGCCGGCACGATCGTCGTCCGCGACCGGGCGTTTGAAGTGTCGCATCCTGACACGTGGCTCACGGGCGATGCGGCGCCTCAGTTGCCGCCGCTCGTCTCCGCCGAGGCGCTCACGCCGGAGGAGTGGATGCTGGTCGATCGCTACGTCGAGCGGCGCACGAGCCTGCCGCCCGGCGTCGCCGCGGATTCTGCCGCGCGCATCGCGAGCGCGCTGCGCCCGAAGATCGGCGATGCGGGCGCATCGCTCACTGACGACGACCTCTTGTTGCGCTTGTCCGCTTCCCGCCGCCGCTGACAGGTCGGCGCTGCCCCGCCGCCTAAGTCGCCGAGTCGCCGTAGAACACCGGCACGTCAGACGGAGAGTGCGTCGCCTATGAATCTCCTCGCGGTTTTGGTCGTCGCGCTCGCGGCGGCATCGCCTACTCCGGCCGCCCCGGCCGGCGCCGCGGCCACTGCTACGCCCGTTCCCGGACCGACTATCAAACCGGTGCAGTGGCAGGGCGTCACGCTCGGCGAAGACATCGACGCCGTCCGCACGCGGCTCGGCAAGCCGGATTTCAGCCGCAAGATCATCCAAGGTTCGGCGCTCGTCGGCTATCAGATCCACGGCGGCGAAGGTTCACTCGTCATCGAGACCTCCGACCGCCAGGTGACGCAGATCCGCGTGGAGGCCGCGGCGCCGAAGCAGCTCGGCCTGCCGATCGGCGATCCGTTCGGTGTCGATCTCGGCGACAGTCTCAACCGCCTGCTCACGGTGCGTGGCGAACCGACCCGCGCCGACGACGAAGGCGGCGATGAATCGACGACGACGTACGGAGGCTCGAACGACAACCGCTGGGTCTACAGCATGCACAGCGGCATGATCTATGCGATCACGCTCGTCGCGCCGAAGCTGATCAACCCCGCTACGTTGGTGCCGCCGCGGCACGGCATCACGCTGACGGGCACACCCGCGCCGCCGCCGCGTCACCATATCGTCATCAAAGGGACGCCGGCTCCGACGCCCACGGGTGCGACGCCGAAAGGCGCCACGCCGGCCGGAGCGCCGACGGAAGCCCCCGTCGCCACGCCGTCGCCGACGCCGATACCCGGCATCGCAGTGACGCCGGCGCCGTCGCCCGAGCCGCGCATCGCGCCGCCGCCTTCAGGGCATGGTTCGCCGACGCCGAAGCCCACCGCCGCGCCGACCGCTGCGCCGACGCCGACGCCGACGCCCAATCCGAACGCGACACCGGCGGCCGACGGCAGCTCGGTGCAGACGGCGATCGTCGTGCGCGCGCCCGATCAGACCGAGGGCTTCACCTACATCTATAAGTTCGTCGAGAACATCCCGTGCGCCGACGGCAACTCGCAATATCGCATCGCCGATCAGGTCATCTTCTCGGAGAACCGCCACAACTACGCCAAGGTGACCGGGGAATGTCCGGTGGGGCACGACCGTCGAGCGTTCTTCTTCGACATCACGTACATCTTCACGCGCGCCCCGCGCTGACGCGCACGACACGGCTGGCGCGCCCGACCATGTAGGGGTCGACCCTTAGGTCGGCCCTTGCACGGTCAGGTCGCCGAGGGCGCGGCGCGCGAACACGCGCAGCATCCGCTTGCGATACGGGATGGTCGCGCTGGTGTTGTCGAGCGGCCGCCCGACGGCGAACGCCGCGTCCGCGGCGGCTTCAAGTGCGCCGTCGTCGAGCGTACTGCCGACGAGGGCCTGCACCGCGAGCGGCACCTCCAACGGTTTCGGTGCGACCGCGTTGAGCACGAGCTTCGCGGCCGTGCAGATGCCGGCGTCATCGAGCCGCACGACGACCGCGACGCCGAGGATCGGGAAATCGAACGAGTTGCGCAACCGCAGCTTGCGATAGGCGCTGCGCGTGTGCGGCGCGGGCGGCGGCACCGAGATGCGCGTGACGATCTCGCCCGGCTGCTTCTCCCATGCGTACATGCCGTCGTTGAGGTAGAACGATGCGATCGGCACTTCGCGCTCGCCTGACGGCCCTGCAAGATGCACGCTAGCACCGAACGCCTGCAGCACCGGCGCCATGTCCGACGAGTTCACCGCGAGGCATTTCGGACTGCTCGTCGCGACGCGGCAGATATCGCCGTCCTTCTTCATGCAATAGCCGAGCGCTTTGCGCCAATCGAGGTTCTGGTTGTAATAGTTGCAGCGTGTATCGACGCATAGATTGCCGCCCAGCGTCCCCATGTTGCGCAGCTGCGGCGTCGAGATGAGCGCTGCGGCCTGCGCGAGCGCGGGATAGTGGCGCTGCACCGCATCGCTTTCGGCGATCGAGGTGAGCGTCGCGAGCGCGCCGACGGTCAGCCCGCTCACGTCGTTGTAGCGGATGAAACCGAGATTGCGGATGGGCCGCAGACCGACGAGCACCTTCGGCGTGAACAAGCGCTGCTTCATGTTCGCGTAGAGATCGGTGCCGCCGGACACCGGCAGCGCGTCGAGCCCATGCTCGGCGAGCAGCGCGACCGCTTCATCGGCGGTGTGCGCGGGGACGTAACGGAACGACGGCAGGCGCAGCATGGTGGACTCTTATCGGGCGGACGCCATGCGCCCTACCTGCCGGCGAATGACAGGTCCTGGAACGAGACCATGCTGTCGGGCGAGGCCACGAAACCCCGGATGTCCGCGCGGAAGACGATCGGGTTGCTGGTGTGGGCGATAGTGACGATCGGCGCTTGCTCTCGGACGACCGCAAGCGCCCGCAGGTACAGCGCGCTGCGCTGTGTGCGTCCGACGATGCGCTGCGCAGCGGCGACGTCCGCGCTGAACGCATCGTCGCGCCAAAACGCCAGGTTGTACGCGCCTGGCGGATTCGCATTGTCCTTGCTCAGCGGCACGTAGAGGAAATTGTCCGGATCGCCGTTGTCGCCCGTCCAGCCCGAGAGGCACATGTCGTGCTCGGCGTTCTCGACCTTCTGCAGGTAGACACCCCACTCGAAGCCTTGGAGCCGCGCGTCGATGCCGACGGCGCGCAGTTCCGCTTGCACCGCCTCGGCGACACGCTGCGGCTCCGGCAGATACGGCCGCGGCGCGGTCATGTACCAGAGCGTGGTTGAAAAGCCATGCGGATAGCCGGCTTGCGCGAGCAGCCGCCGTGCCGCTGCCGGATCGTACGGATGCGCCACCTCGCCGCCGCGCGGCCACACCACCTCGGGCAAGAACTCGCGCGCGATCTTGGCGGTCGGATCGTAGAAATGCGCGACGATCGACGCGCGGTCGATCGCTTCGTTGATCGCGAGCCGCACGCGTGCGTCGTCGAAGGGATGCTTGAGATTGTTGAGCGCGATGAAGCTGAGGCTGTTCGGCGGCTGGTGGTAGATGCGCAGACGCGGATCTGCGGCGACCTGCGCAAGCGCGCCCGGGGTCGGGTATTCCCAGCCGTCGAGATCGCCGCGCCCGAGCAGCAGCAGGGTGGTCGCCGCATCGGGGATGTCGCGCAGCACGACCGTACGGATGTAGGCCTTTCGTCCCCAATACCCCTCAAAACGACGCAGCGTGATGTGGTCGTCGCGCACCCACTCGACGAACGCGTACGGACCCGTGCCGACAGGCTGCTGCGCGAAACGCTCGCGCTCTTTTTGCAGCGCGGTGGGCGATGCGATGCCGAACGCCGGCATGGCGAGATTGGCGAGCAGCGGCGCCACCGGATCGCGCAGGTCGATCTCGACCGTGAGCGGATCTGTCGCTTTGACCGCGGCGATGCGGCCGGGAAATCCGCCGAACTGGCCGCCGTAATAGGTGAAGAATCCCCACGCGTGATAGGGGTTGTGCGGATCGCGCCAGCGATCGAAGTTGAACTTGACCGCGTTGGCGTCGAACGGCGTGCCGTCCTGGAAGCGCACGCCGCGCCGCAGGTGGAAGGTCCACATGCGCCCGTCAGCGCTCGACGACCAGGATGTGGCGAGCGATGGCTCGACGTCGAAGCTGCCCGGCTTGTAACGGGTGAGCCCTTCGTAGATGACGTGCGTCGCGGTGAGCGAGATGCCGTCGGATGAGACGGCCGGGTCCAAGGTGACCGCATCCTTGTTGCGCCCGAACACGAGCGTGTCGGGCACGCCGGCGGTCGGCTGCGACGCGCAGCCATACGCCGACATTAAGATGAACACCACGAGGCATGCCACAGCCGAAAAGCGTACAGGGCGGCGAGAGGACATGTGATGACACTTATACTCGAAGGCGCGACACTCATTGACGGCACCGGCGCAGACCCGGTAGCGCAGGCGACGGTGGCGATCGACGGCGACACGATCGCATCGGTCGGCAAAGGCGGCACGGCTCGGTCCAAGGGCGAGGTCATCGACCTCGCGGGACTGACGCTCTTGCCCGGACTCATGGACGCGCACGCCCATCTCGGACTGGTCACCGATTTCACCGCGGACCCGGGCGCGATGTCGTCCGCCGAGATCGCTGCGCGCACGTTCCGCAATTGCGAGCTGTGCATCGACGCGGGCTTCACCACGGTCCGCGATATGTGCGGCGTCGACGGCGGGCTCGCGCACACCGTCGCAAGCGGCCAGGTGCGCGGTCCGCGCATCTTCCCGTCCGCGGCGGCGATCGTGCAGACCGGCGGCCACGGCCACATCACCGGACCCTACTGCTTCCAAGACCACTCGCTCGAATTCCCCGGTCTCGTGCAGATGATCGCCATCTGCGACGGCGCGGATGAGGTGCGCCGTCAAGCGCGGCTCAATTTCCGGCGCGGCGCCACGCAGCTCAAGGCGTTCATCAGCGGCGGCGTCGTTTCGACCACCGATCGACTCGAGGACACGCAGCTCACCGTCGAGGAGCTGCGCGCTGCAGTGTTCGAAGCACGCGCGCGCGACACGTACGTCGCCGGGCACGCGCACAACTGCCAGGCGATCATGAACGGCTTGGAAGCGGGCCTCGAATGCTTCGAGCACGGCACGATGCTCGACGAGAAGACCGCAGCCGCCATGAAACGCGCCGGCGCGGCGCTCGATCCGACCTTCGCCGTCTGCCGCCTCATGGTCGATTCGTGGCGCGAGTGGAAACTGCCCGAGTCCGTCGTGCCGCGTGTCGCGCGCTGCGAACAGATGATGAGCGACGCCGTGCGCATCGCTCGCGCCGCGGGCGTCCTCACCGGCTCCGGCTCCGACCTGCTCGGTTCGGAGCAGAACCGGCGCGGGCTTGAGCTCGTCATCAAGGCCAAGATCCTGAGCCCGATGGAGGCGATCGTCAGCGCCACGCTCTCCAATGCCAAGATCTTCCGCCAAGACCACCGGCTCGGTTCGGTGGAAAAGGGCAAGCTCGCCGACGTCATCGCGGTGCGCGGCGATCCGTTGTCGGACCCGGCGCTGTTCGACGACCCCTCGCGCGTCATGCTCGTCGTCAAAGGCGGCACAATCCTCAAGAATCTCGTCGCCTAAGGCCCCGTCCCGCTTCCTCGTCTTCATGCGCACCGCGGCGGCCCAAGTCTCGGTACCGGGCTCGCGGCATGTTCCGTATTGACCCCGAGGCCCACATCGGGCCTCATGCTCTATCCTTGGACCAGAGGCAGGCGCCGCTCGGCAACCCCGGCGCCTCGCCCTCTCCGATCGATGCGAATCGATATGGCGCTCAAGGTTCAAGGAGGTTCAATCATGACCGCACGCTCGAACCGCAATCCCGCATTGGCAGCCGCCGCCCTGGCGGTCGCGATCGGCCTTGCGTCCGCCATCCCCGCCGGCGCGGCGCCCCGCGTCAGCTTCAGCGAACTCCTCCCGGCCGGGCCGGTCTACATGCTCGACACCATCATCGTGACAGGCTGCGCGACCCCGGACTCGCCGGCGCGCATCAGCGACGCGTATCCCGTGCAGTGGCCGGAAGTTCCGGCGTCGCAGAACGTCGACGCGGCCACTTCGAGGATCCGACTCAACCTCGACTCACGCGGCACCTTGGTCGCGGCGGCTATCGCCGACTCCTCGGGCAATGAGCTGCTCGACGAGGCAGCGCTCTCCGCGGTCCGGCTCTCGTCCTACGAGCCCGAGGTCCGCAAGTGCACCTCGCTCGCGGCCGCGTACTTCGTCGACGTGATGTTCGAGTGACCCGCGATCGACGACACGGATGACACGACACAGGCCGGCGCCGCTCATCTCAGCGGCGTCGGTCTTCCTTATCCTAAGGCGTTCGCGTCAGTTCGAGGACTTTGCGGCGGCACCGTAGCGGCGCAGCTCGGCCGCGAGATCGAGCCGTTTCGTCGGCGCTTCCTTCTCATATTGGCCCCATTGGTCGCGCGGCACCATCCACATGATCTCGAACTCGTGACCGTCGGGGTCGGCGCCATACAGCGATTTCGTGGCGCCGTGGTCGCTCTCGCCAGCGAGCACGCCGGCGGCGACGAGCGCTTCACGCGCCTGGGCGAGATCCTCGATCGTCGGCACTTCCCACGCTATGTGGAACAGACCGACCGCGTTGCGCGCCGGACGCACCGCTTTGTCGCCGAGCGCGAGGAAGCCGAGGTCGTGGTGGTTCGCCGAGCCGTGCGCGCGCATGAACGCCATCTGGCCGCCGGCACGCGCCACTTCGTCGAAGCCGAAAACGTCATGATAGAAGGCGACGGAGCGGTCGAGGTCGCGCACGAGCAGGACGGCGTGATTGATGTGTTTGACGGGGATCAATGCGAACTGCCTCCATGGAGAGTGACGATGATGAGCACAACGATCAAGAAGACGCCCATCGCGATCCAAAGTACCTGGTTTGCGTACACAAGCACGAGAAGCGACGTGAACATCCCCTGAATCCGTTTCGGGTCACCGCCGGGTCGAGCGTTCGGCGGAAAACCCGGCAACTGTTTCATGCCCGTGCCGGCTCTTTGAGCTTCTTCAACCGCAGCGGCGCGCCGCTGCCCGCGTCCAGCGCTTTCAAGACCTTCTCCGCGGTGATCGGCGTCGAGTGGACGCGCGCTTTGATCGCGTCCGCCACCGCGTTGGCGAGCGCGGGGATGACGGGATTGAGCGGGCCTTGGCCCGCTTCCTTCGCGCCGAACGGTCCCTCACGGTCGTCGGTCTCGACGATGATCGTCTCGATCGGCGGCGTGTCTAGACTCGTCGGCGTCTTGTAGTCGAGCAGGTTGGGATTCTTGTGCTCGCCCGCGCGGAACGGCCACTCCTCCATGAGCGCTTCGCCCAGCCCCATGTAGACGCCGCCCTCGATCTGCCCTTCCACCGAATCCGCGTTCACGCAGCGCCCGACGTCGTGCGCCAGCGTGATCTTCTCGACTTTGATCTCGCCGGTCTCGAGGTCGACGTCGACTTCTGCCACCGCCACGCTGTATGAGTATGCCGGCGAGGGTCCCACGCCTGAGCCCTTGTATTCCGCGGCGAGTTTCGGCGCGGTGTACGAGCCCGCGCACGCAATCGTGCCGAAGCGGCCCTCGGCGAGCTGCGCCGCTTCGATGAAGGTGAGCTCGTTGGCAGGAGTATCGACGTCGAACACCCTGCGTTTGGCGAAGCCGACGCGCTCGACCGCGATGCCCAGTTTCTCCGCGGCGGTGTGCGCGATCATCGCGCGCGCCTTGCCGGCGGCTTCACGCGCCGCGTTGCCCGCCATGAACGTGACGCGGCTCGAGTACGAGCCCAAATCGACCGGCGTGAGATCCGTGTCGCCGTAACAGACGCACACGTCTGTCACGTCGACGCCCAGCGTCTCCGCCACGATCGCGGCGAGCATGTGCGTCGAACCTTGGCCGCACTCGCTCGTGCCGGTGAGGATGGTGACGCCGCCGCCGCGATCCACCTTCACGATCGCGGCCGATTGCGGCATATCGTTCCAATAGATGGGCAGGCCCGCGCCGCACAGATATGCGCTCGCCGCGATGCCGATGCCCTTGCCGCGCGGCAGCTTCCCCTTCTTGCGCTTGTATCCGGTGCGCTCCGCCGCGGCGTCGAGGCACTCGCGGATGCCGCACGAGGTGACGCGCAAGCCGTTGATCGTCGTCGTGTTCGGATCGACCGCGATGCGCTTGCGATACTCGGCCGCGTCGAGGCCGAGCGCGTCGGCGATCTTGTCGAGCTGGCTCTCGAGCGCGAAGCGCGGCTGCGTCGTGCCGTGCCCGCGCTTCGGACCGCACGGCGGCTTGTTGGTGAACACGCGGATGCCGTCGAACTTGTACGCGGGCACCTTGTAGGTGACGGTGGTCAGCGCGCCGGTGTAGTAGGTCGTCGCCACGCCGTACGAGCCATATCCGCCGCCGTCGAGGAACGATTGCAGGTGGATGGCGGTGATCGTGCCGTCGTTCTTGACGCCGGTCTTGAGCTTGAACTTCACCGGATGGCGGCCGCGGTGGGCGTAGAACACCTCTTGGCGGGTGAGCGCGATCTTCACCGGACGGCCAGTCTTGCGTGCGAGGAACGCCGCCGCGAGCTCGTGGGCGAACGGCTCGGTCTTGCCGCCGAAGCCGCCGCCGACCGGCGGCGCTATCACGCGCACGTGGCTGCCGGGCAGGCCGAGCACGGCGCACGAGATGCGATGCAGATAGTGCGGCGTCTGGGTTGAGCACCACAGTGTCAGCTTGCCGTCGCCGCCGAAGCGCGCGACCACCGCGTGCTGCTCGATCGGCGCATGCGTCGTGCCGTCGAAGAAATACTCGTCTTCGAAGATCCGGTCGGCGGCGGCGAAGCCCGCCTCGACCTCGCCGAACTCGAGGTGGACTTCCTTATGGATGTTGTTCGTGCGCCGCGGGTTTTCGTGGATCTGCGGCAGGTCGTCGCGCAGGCCTTGTTCGATCGTCATGATCGTCGGCAGGGGCTCGTACTCGACCTCGATCAGCTCGAGCGCCTCCTCGGCCGTGAACTCATCGTCCGCCACGACACACGCGATGGGATCGCCGACGTAGCGCACCTTGTCGACGGCCATGACCGTCTCGTCCGCGCTCGACGGGAGGATGCCGTAGCGGACCGGCATGTCCTCGCCGGTCGCGATCGCGACGACGCCGGGAAGCTGCAAGGCGCGGCTCACGTCGACTCGTAGAAGCTTCGCATGCGGCATGGTGCTGCGCAGCATCTTGCCGTAGAGCATGTTCGGTAAGAAGATGTCGTCGGTGAACTGGTCTTGGCCGGTGACGCGCGTGTAGCTGTCGAGCTTCGGCATGGCCTTGCCGATGACGTGAAAACCTTCGGGTTTGCCGGGCGGCGTCTGCGGTGCGCGTGCGACGATCGTGAGGGCGTCGTGCGCCGGCATCGGCGGGCTCGCGTCGCCGTCCGGATTGGTCGCGGTGGTGACCTTGGGGAGATCGCTCTCCTTCATCGGCCGTGCGTACGGTCGAATGAATTCGGCCGCTCCATATCACCCATTCGCGCAGAGGCGAGCGCGATGGCTTCGACGATCTTCGAATAGCCCGTGCAGCGGCACAGATTACCGGCGATCGCCTCGCGGATCTGCTGCTCGGTGAGATCGCCCTTCTGCTCGACGAGCGCGGCGCCTGTCATAAGAAAGCCTGGCGTGCAGTAGCCGCATTGCGCGGCGCCGCACTCGGCGAACGCGGCTTGGATCGGATGCAATGTGCCATCGCGCGCCAGACCCTCGACGGTGCGGATCTCATGCCCTTCGGCTTCGATGGCGAGCGCGAGGCACGACAGCACGGGCACGTCATCGACCAGCACGCAGCACGCGCCGCAATGGCCCATCTCGCAACCGTGCTTGGTGCCGGTCAAACCGAGATCCTCACGCAGCACTTCGAGCAGCGTTTTGTTGGGATGAAACGCGCACTCGATCGGCTCGCCGTTGATGGTGAGCGTCACGAGGACTTTCGCGGGGGCGACGGTCATGGGGTGTGTCGGCGCTCCGTTCAGCTAGCAGAACGCCCGTTCTCGGGCCAGACAGTATTATAGATGATGGGGGAGTGGATAGCAACGAGTCGCCGCAGAGCGCCACAGCCGCCATCCCAGGGCGGCGCTGAGGCCGCCCAGCCCGATGATGAGACCTTCAAGCAGTTTCGAGATGAAGCCGTGCCGGTAGTCCGGCCCGGCGAAGAGCATGTCGTGGCCATGCACGACGATCGCGCCGATGCACCACAACGCGCCGGTGAATGCGAGCACGATCGCGGCCCGGTCGTTCCCGCGAAGCACGAGCGCGATGCCGATCAGTTGCAGCACGTACGCACCGGCGAGGAGCCACTCGCTCGCGGCCAGCGATATTCCGAAACGGTCTAGATCACCGTAGCGGAAGTCCTCAAGTGCGTGCGGGAAAGCGACGAACGCGAGCGCGACCGCGACGACGACAAGACTAATGCGAGGCGACATGCGTGATGGATTTGGGTCGAGCTAAAGCTCGACCCCTACATAGGTCGATTTATTGGGCGGGCTTGAAGACCAGCGCCACCCCGTTCATGCAGTAGCGCAGTCCGGTCGGCTTCGGCCCGTCGTCGAACACGTGGCCGAGATGTCCGCCGCAGCGACGGCAATGCACCTCGGTGCGCACCTCTAAGAACGACGTGTCGCGCGTCGTGCCGATAGCGTTCGGCAACGGCGCCCAGAAACTCGGCCAGCCGGTCCCGCTGTCGTACTTGGTCTTCGACGAGAACAGCTGGAGTTCGCAGCCGGCGCACGAGTATATCCCCGGCCGCGTCTCGAGATCGAGCGGACTGGTGAACGCCGTCTCGGTCCCCTGCTCGCGCAGCACGTAGAACTGCTCCGGCGTGAGCCGCTTCTTCCACTCTTCGGTGCTGTAGCTCACTTCGTATGTCTGCGCCGAGCGTGCGGCGCGGCGCGAATTAGCCACGCCTACGGCGGCGGCGATCGCGGCGAGTGTCCCTGTGATCCAAGTGCGTCGAGTCATGATGTCCCTCGTCAAGCGTACTTTCTCTGTGTGGATATACGTTGTCCCGGTGGTTTTGGATGCGGGTACCCCGCCGGCGCGGGTGAATGCTCCCTATTTCGCCAAGCGTGCAAGCGATATGCAATTCAAGACCTTCAGTTGGCCGGTCAGCATCGGCCTGCTCATCATCCACTTGATCGCGTTCGCGGCGTTCTTCCCGTACTTCTTCTCGTGGGGCGGCGTTGCCGTCGCGCTGGGGCTGTGGTGGATGACGGGCGCCGTCGGGATCGCGCTATGCTACCACCGCATGCTGACGCATCGCAGCATAGAAATGCCAAAGCCGCTCGAATATTTCGCCGCGTTGTGCGGCACGCTCTCGCTGCAGGGCGGCCCCATCGAATGGGTGGCGACGCATCGCCTCCATCATGCGCACGCCGACGACGAGGGCGACCCGCACGACGCGCATCGCGGTCTCATCTGGACGCACATCGACTGGCTCTACAAGCCCAATGATGCGCGCCCGAGCGTGGAAGAACAACAGCGCTACGCGATGGACCTGTACTCCCAACCGTACTACCGGTTCTTGCAGCGCTATCAGCTGTGGTTGCAGGTCGCACTCGGTCTCGTGCTCTTCGCGTTCGGCGGCGCGTCCTGGGTCGTGTGGGGCATCTTCGCGCGCTTGGTCTTCGTCTACCACATCACGTGGTTCGTGAACAGCGCGGCGCACAAGTACGGCTATCGCACCTACAAGACGACAGACCTCTCCACCAACTGCTGGTGGGTCGCGCTGCTCACCTGGGGCGAAGGCTGGCACAACAACCACCATGCCTTCCCGTTCTCAGCGCGCCATGGGCTGCGCTGGTTCGAGTTCGATCCGACTTGGATCCAGATCAAAGTGCTCAAGGCGCTCCACTTGGTGCGCGACGTCAAACTGCCGTCACCCGCCATGCTCGAACGTCTCGCCGCCCGCGCCACGGGATCGGCGCGGTCGCAGCCGCAAGGATAGTCTCAAGGAGGCGCGGGAAAGCGCATGTCGACACGCACGATCGAGACCAGCCGCCCGAGCGAGCCCGCTCCAGAACCGGCGAGCGTTTCGGCCGCACGTGATGTCGTCCAAAGACTTTTCGCGGGTATCGACCTTCCCGTCTCCGTGATCCTCGCCGACGGCACCCCGTTGTTCGCGTCAACCGCCGCGCCGAAAACCACCTTCGTCCTCGCGCATCCCGGCGTACTGCGTTCGCTCACCGCGCGCGCGTCAGATCTCGCCGCGGGCGAGGCGGTCGTGCACGGCGACATCAAGGTGCGCGGCGACGCGGAAGGCGCGTTCGCCGCCATGGACGCGATCGTCGGACTGCGCACGCCGAAGGAATGGCTGGCGATCGGCGCGCTGATCACCCGCCTGCCGCGCGCCCGCAGCGCGCAGACGGCTCAAGGAAGAGGGCCGGCCCGTCTGCATGGACGCGTGCATTCGATCGAGCGCGACCGTCTGGCGATCTCGTACCATTACGACGTCTCCAATGAGTTCTTCGCCCTCTGGCTCGGACACGAGATGACGTACTCGTGCGCGTACTTCCGCCATGCGACCGACACGCTTGATCAAGCGCAGGCGCAGAAGTACGACCTCATCTGCCGCAAGCTGCGGCTGCGCGCCGGCGAGCGGCTGCTCGACGTCGGCTGCGGCTGGGGCGGCTTGGTCCGTTTCGCCGCGCGCGAATACGGGGCTCGCACCGTCGGCATCACCTTGAGCCGCAAGCAGGCGGAGTACGCGCAAGCGCGCGGCGCAGCCGAAGGGCTTGATGCGCTCAGCCGTGTCGTGCTGCTCGACTATCGCGAGCTCGGCACGCTCGGTCCTTTTGATAAGGCGGCGAGCATCGGCATGGTCGAGCATGTCGGCGAAGAGCGCCTGACCGACTACTTCCGTTGCGTCTACGACGCGCTCGTGCCCGGCGGTGTCTTCCTCAACCACGGGATCGTGAAGCAGCATGCGGCGGCGCGCGGTTTGGCGGAGCGCTTCTTCCCGCCCAACTCGCGCTTCATCGAGCACTACGTCTTTCCGGACGGCGACATACCGCGCTTGTGGAGCATGTGTCGCGCCTCGCAGGACGAGGGTTTTGAGGTGCGCGACGTCGAGAATCTGCGCGAGCACTACGCGCTCACGCTGCGCATGTGGGTGGCGGGACTCGAGGCGCATGAGGCCCAGGCGCGCGCGCTCGTCGGGGACGAGACCTACAACGTGTGGCGTTTCTACATGTCGGGCTCCGCGCGCACCTTCGCGGTCGGCCGCATGGGCATCGTGCAGATGCTGCTCGCGAAGCGGACGGGCGACGGGCGCGCGCTCGTGCCCCCGACGCGCGACGACATCTACAAGTGATGTAGGGGCCGATCTTTAGATCGGCCCTCGCTCAGGACTTCAGCTTCGCGATAAGCTCCGCACGCGAGCCGGCTTCCATCTTCGTGAGCACGGAGGAGACGTGGGTCTCGACGGTGCGTTCGCTGATGACGAGCGCCTCGGCGATCGCTTTGTTGGTCTTGCCCTGCACGAGCAGGTCGCAGATCTCGCGCTCGCGGGCGGTGAGCTCGCTCTTGGTCCGCCCACGCCGGTTGACGGGGTTGAGCAGCGCCTCGAGGCGGCGCGCATCGCGTGCCGCGCCGGTCCGTCTGTAGATCTCGAACGCCTCGGGCATCTCGCCCGCGAGTTCGAGCGCCTGCGCTTCGAGCAAGGGCCAGCCGATCGCCTTGAACCGCGCCGCCGCGTCGCGCGCCGCTGCGGCGGCCGCTTCACGGTCCTTGGACCGGTGACGTTCGAAGGCGTCGAACAGCGCGAGATATGCCGGCAGCGTGGCCACTGCGGAGAGGTCTGCGGTGCGCTGCAGCAGCGCTCGCGCACGCGGCGCGTCCGCGAGATCGCCGTGCTGCGCCACCATCGTCAGCAGGCGCTCGGCGTCGCTCGGACCGGGATGCGACGTGATATGCTCGAGCGCGTCGAGCGCGCGGTGCAGCAGGGCAGCGGCTTCGTCGTGTTTGTTCTGCGCCGCGTGCCGCTCGACAAACGCGGCGAGCGCGCCGATGAGCGTCGAGTCGGTGGAGGTGAGACCGAAATCGATGAGGTCTTTCTTGGCGGTGCGACGCACCAGCTCGTCGTCGTTGAGGGCGAGCCCCAATGGGATCGCGACGCCCGCGAGGTGGATGCGAAAACTCGGCATTTCGATGCCCGCGGCGAGCGCTTCGTCGACGAGCGCCTTCGCCCGCGCCAACTCCCCTTCGAGGAGCGCGGCGTACGCGGCGTAGACGAGCGTCCAGTTGACCGTGAGACCGCCGAGTTTTGTCGCTCGCGCGATCTCCAACGCCCGTTCAAAACCGCCTCGCGCCGCCTCGCGCTCACCGATGAGCGCCATGATGCCGGCGTAGTTCCCCCAGCAGCGCACCGCCGCGCGGACGTCGCGCTCGAGCGCGGCCGCCTCGACCGCCTTCGTGGTGAATTCGAGCGCTTCGCGCGGCCGGCCGAGCCCGATCGCGAGCGACGCACGGTTCTCCCAGAAGCTCACGAGCTCGGCCGGCCGCCGCGCTGCCGCAGCGCGCTCCGCCTCGCGTTCGTGCTCGCGGGCCTTGTCGGGGTCCCAGCGATACGACGTGTGAAGACCCAGCAGCTCGACATGCGTGAAGAAGAAAGCGGGACTTGCCGGATTCGATCCGACCAGCTCGAGCGCCAGACGACAGTCGCGCAGGTGCCCCTCTGTGTCTCCCAGCGTGAGGCGCTGACGGGCGAGACGGAGCGCCGTCCGCGCTGCATCCTCAGTGGCGTCTGCCGACCGGTAGTACGCGAACGCTTCTTCCAGCGCTCGAACCGCTCGTTCTCCGAAACCGGCTTGATGCAGCACATCGGCGAACTTGCGGTTGAGCGCGGCGCGCTGTGGGCCTGCGAGCGCGCCCGTATCGAGGGCGCGGCCGTAGCACGTCACCGCATCCCGGTAGGCGAAGAATTCAAACGCGAGATCGCCGGCGCTCTCGTTGTAGCGAGCGGCCTTCTCGGCGTCGTGCGACTGCCAGTAATGGTATGCCAGCTCGGCGATATGCGCCTCGACGTCGGCAGAGGCCTCGAGCGCGTCCCCGATGCGCCGATGCAGGCCGCGCGTCTCGGCGACCAGCAGCTCGGCGTAGAGCGCTTCGCGGATGAGCTCGTGCCGGAAGGCGTAACGGATATCGGTGCCGGCCTCCTCGACGAGCAACTGCAGACCGATGGCGCGCTTGAGCATCTCGATGACGCGCTCGATCTCGCGACCGGAGATCGCGGCCAGGAATTCGGCGCTGAAGCGGCGCCCGATCGCCGCGGCCTGCGCGAGCAGCGTCCGATCGAGATCGTCCATGCCCGCGACGCGTTCGCTGACCGCTTGGGCCACCGAGCCCGGCAGCTGCCGGCTATTCGCGCGGTCGCCCGCTTCGACGTTCTTGAGCAGCTCTTCGGCGAACAGCGGATTGCCTTCGGCCCGTTCGCAGATCGCGCCGACCGTGACGGCCGGCAAGGGCGCCCTATCCTCCAACGCCCGTTCCACCAGCTCGCGCATATCGGCGTCGGTCAACGGCCCGAGATCGAGGCGCTGCACCTGCGGATATCGGCCGAGCTTGGCCAACACGGACCGCAGCTGGTGTCCGCGGGGCAGTTCATCAGAGCGGAAAGTGACGACGATGACGAGTCGCGACGCCACGATGCGCGGCGCGAGATGCAGCAGCAGCTCCAAGGTCGCGCTATCCGCCCATTGGAGATCCTCGATGACCACGACCGTCGGCGTCGCCGCAGCGAAGCGCACCAGCGCGTCGGCTAAGGCGTTGAACTGGAGCAGTTTATCACGCGCGGGCTCCGCTGCAGTCACGCCCGCCTCTGCGAGCGCCGGCAGCAGCGGTGCGATCGCTTTGCGCAGCGCGGTCGCGCCGCGCAAAGCCGATGGTTCGATGACATCGAGCGTCTCGATGACGGCGAGGAACGGCGCGAAGGGAGATTGGACGTATTCGAGACAGCCGCCGACCGCGCAGCGGGCGCCGCGCCCCTCGAGGCTCGCGCAGAACTCGGCGACGAGCCGGCTCTTGCCCGCGCCGCCGTCGCCTGCCACGATGCAGAGCGAGCCCTCGCCCCGCTCTGCCGCGACGATGCGATCCCGCAGCGCGGCGAGTTGCGGCCAGCGATTGACGAGACCCCGCCCGTGCGGAGGTGGAGTCGGCATCAGCTGGCTCTCAGCCTGACGACCGGAGGGAAGACACGCTGGTCAGTTATCTAACGTTGGCGCCCCGACCTAGCGCTTGCGTTTGGACTTCGCGGCAGCCGCTTTCCCTTTGGCCTTCGGCTCCTTCTTCAGCGCTGCCGGATAGCCCGACTGGACGTGGCCACCGCCTGGCGGCCAGGGGAAGGGCAAGCGGGGGCGAGGTACTCCGGGATCGCCAGGCGCGTCCGGCCAGACATGTTGGACGTGGCCGCCGATGTAAGGATTCTCGGGGTTCGTCCGCAGACCGTGCTGGACATGGCCGCCCTGCATGGCTTTACCCTGATGCTCGGCGTCTATCTCTTGGTTGACGTCGTGCGCCCTATCCTTCGGAGGGCTCTCTTTGAAGAGGCCGACTTGCTTCATCGTCAGACCGTACGCGTCGGCCCAACCGGCGGTGTCGGCGTCGCCGTAAAAATCGTTGCGCGCGTCCTCATCAAAGGTGAGGAGCAACGCAAGCGCGGTGAATCGGTAGTAGGTGCCTGACGTTCTGCGCGCCATGATGCTACGCTCCTTTAGAAAGCACGAAGGCATTCTGACCGGTGCGTCAGGCGGCGGCCTTCTTTCAGCCCCGAGGGGGAACCTTCGCCTTCCGACGTCCCTTCGTGGAACGCGGCTGCACGGGTGACAAGCGCTGGAGCCCCAGCCGTCGCAGCATGCGCGCGTCGGTGGTTCCGGGCCGCTTGGGTGGCGCGTAGAGCGTGGACGTGACGCCGACCGATGCCCGTGCGAGATCCCGCAGTGCTACGCGTTGGATCGACGGCGCGGCGAGGGGCGTGGGCGCGGCGTCGTAGATCGTGACGACGTGTTTCGGACCGTACCGTCGGATCAGCTCTCGCGCGAGGATCGCCAGTCCGCTGCCGCCGTAGGTCTGCTTATGCGTGAGGTCGCCGACGACCCCGATCTGGAACAGCACGAGCGGAATCGTCGATTCGAACTTCGGTCTGCTGATCAAGAACGATGTCGCCTCGAAGGTGAGGCAACCGCTCCTCGCCGGGTCGACACCCAGGTCTGCGAACAGGCAATCCTCGCTCGATACGCCGGGCAGCATCGCGGCGGCGCGGCCGGACTCTCTCACGCGCACGATCGCCTCCGCCGTCGCGTCGACGAAGACCCCTGGATGGCCGTATGTCACCATGCAGACGTTCTCACCGCGGCGCACGTACGAAAGGACATCTTTCACGATGGCCTCGTAGATCCGCGCCCGGATCCGACCTGGTTTGTAGTGATGATTGAGGGGTTCGGCGGTCGGGTTCAGCCGCTTGATCATCGCGGCGGTGATGAAGTCGGTGACCAAGTGCAGGACCTTGTCGGCACGCGTGATCGCGACGCGAGCGCCCGGCGTCAGATCCCGCCCGATCTGTATCCCGGTCCCGACGACTGTGAGCGATCCGCGTCGGGTTTGCGCGCGCTTCATCTGGGCTGCGGCGGTTCCGCACGCCCTTCGTCGCGCCCTGCGCGCAGAATTCTGCGCGTTGGGTGGGCTAGTTCGCGGCGGCTGCCGGTGCGCGGCGCGCGACGAGCGAGAGCAACGCGCCTGCGACAGCGGCCACGATTATGATCCATGCTGCGTTCGGATCGCTCAAGAGCCCGAGCGGCGCTTGCGCATCGAGCGCATAGGCGCCGACGCCGCCAAAGGCGATCGCGAGCGCGGCGGCGATATTCGCGAGATTGTACTCGTAGCCGCCGTTGCTCGCCCAAAATCCCTTGCCGAAATGCACGGTGGCGATAGCGACGATCATCACCGCGATGATGAGCGCCGGGCCGACCGGATTGAGCCAGCCGAGCGCCGTGAGCAATCCGCCTGCGAGCTCACCGAAGCCGGCGACGAACGCGAAGAGCACTCCCGGCTTCATGCCGAGGCCTTCGAAGAAGCCGCCGGTGCCTTTGAGGCCATAGCCGCCGAACCAGCCGAACAATTTCTGCGCGCCGTGCGCGAAGAAGATGGTGCCGAGCAGCAGGCGCGCGATGAGGAGTCCAATGCTTGTGATCATGACGGGATTATAGTCTTAAATGGGCCATAATGTAAGTACGGACTATTATGACCCTAAATATCGAATAGGAAAGTCACTGAGCGGCGCGACACTGTTGATTGCCGCTATCGGTGAACGCGTACCCGGCGATCGGCGCGAAGCGCCACGCAAACGAGTGCGGGTGCAATGTCAAGAACAACACGCCGAACGTGCCGGCGGCCCGCGACTCGCTGTTCTGTCCTATCTTTAGAAAGATCGAGTGACTGCGCCCTCCCGTGCCGACCACGAACTCGGTGATGCCGCGCGCCGTGTCCGCGGCGCCCGCAGGCGTCTGCGGCGCAAAGCGCTCGTAGTCGTGGTCGTGACCGGCCAGCACGACATCCGCATCCGCCGCGTAGAGATCGTTCCAGAACGGCGCATAGCGCGGATCGCTGTTGTGCGTGCCTGAGGAGAAGCGCGGCTGATGCCAATACGCCAGCGTGCACGCCGCGTGATGCTGCGCCAAGTCCGCGCGCAGCCAGCGTTCCTGCGGCGAGCCCAGCCCGCAACCGCCGATGAAGTCGCAATTGCCGTTGAGCGCGATGATGTGCCAGCGTCCGAGGTCGAAGCTGTAGTAGCCTTTCGCCGGCGCGCCGGCGCTGGCCCCGAAGTACGCGAAGTAGCCTTCCGCGCGCGTTGATGAATAGTATTCGTGATTGCCCGGCGTCGGGTGCGTGATGGCTTTGACCTGGCCCCACGAGGCCTGATACGAGTGCTCGAACGCTTCGAGCGCACCATCTTCATATTGCTCGTCGCCGAGCGTGAGGACTGCGTCAGGATGCGCAGCGGCGATCAGTTTGTACGTTTGTGCTGCTTGACAGCCGCCGAACATCGACTCGATGTTCGAACCGAGATGCGGCCTGCTGTCGCACGCGATGTCGCCGGCCGCAGCGATGAGCGGATCGTGCGGCGGGGTGTGGATAGGAGCCGCTGTTACGATGCTGAGAGCTGCGAGGAGCGCGAACACGCGCTCCTCTTCTTGAGCCGAGCCGCCCCGCCTTCGACCCGAGCTTCGCTCGGGCGCCACAGAGCTCGGACCCTACAGCAAGGGTCGCACGTAGCGGCGCCACACGAAGACGGCGATCAGCACCAGCGGCAGCCAGAACGGCGCGAACGCGATGATGGTGAGCAGCCGCGAGACGAGCTTCACGGAGACCTTCTTGACGCTGATCAGCGCGGCTTTCCAGGCATCGGCGATCTGCACGCCGGCGCTCGGTTCGACGGTCGCGGCCGGCTTTTCGTCTTGGATGCCGATGGAGATGGTCGAATACGCCACGCGATGCTGCATCGACTGGAGCTGCGCGTCGAGCTGCTCGATCTGCTCGCGGACCTGTGCGATCTGCTGCGTCACCTCGAGCACATCGGGGATCTTGCCCGCGCGGTCCATGATGCGCAGCATGTCGCCTTCGGTGCGACGCAGGTTGCGCAAGCGCGCCTGCGCGTCGACGATCTGATCGGAGACGTTCTCGGCGCTGATGGAACGGGCTTGCACCGTGCCGAGCGCGGCGAGCGCGCTCATCGTCTGGTCGAAACGATCGGACGGTACGCTGATCTGCACTTGCGCCGAGTGCCGGATGCCGGGCTGATAGGGCGTCTGGTCGTCGAGCGACACGATGTCGCCGAACTGTAGCTGCGCGACGCCCGCCAGCTGGCGCAGCGCCGCTTCGACGTCGGGCACGATAAGGTAGATGTTGCCGGTGCGGATGAGCTGCGGCCGCGTGATGCCGCCGGGCGGAATGCTCTTGTACAAGCTCTGCACGGCGCCCATCTCAGCCGGGGGAGCCGCCGGAGCAGCCGCCGGCGCACCGCCCATGGCCCCTTGCGGCAGATTGCTCGCCGAGCGCGTGGTGACCGCGTCGAGCGTCTTCGCCCGCTCGCCGGCCACGGGCTGATTGACAGGTTGACTCATGCTGTGAAGGAGCGGCTGGGGCTCGACCGCCACCACGCTCTCCGGCGGCCCCGACCAAGGACGAGCGACGATGATCAGCAGCGCGATCGCCGCCGCCGCGAGCGAAAAGACCTTGCCGAGCGCGGGCAGCCTCCGCCACCACGCCGTCAGCGAGACCGTGGCGGGCGTCTGGGGCTCGGCGCTGGCGCGCGCAAGCGTGCGGCCGAGCAGATAGTCGGAAGGACCGGGCGCGTCTTTTTCGATCTCGTGCAGCGCCGCATGCAGTTGCCGTAGCTGCTCGAGCTCGGCCGCGCACAGCGGGCACGTCGCCAGCTCGGACTCGACGGCGGCGCGGTCCTGCGGCGGCAGCGTGCCGTTGACGTACCAGGGCAGCAGTTCGACGATCCGTTCGTGTTGCATCACATCTCTCTCCGAACGCCCCGGTCATCAAGTATACGGCGCAGTTGCTGTTTCGCGTAGAAGACCCGCGTCTTGACCGTGTTGAGCGGACAGCCGACGATGCCGGCGATCTCCGCCTGTGAATATCCGTTGATGAACGTCAGCTCGAGCACGGAGCGGTGCTCGGGCGACAGCGCGTCGAGCGCGTCGCGCACGCCGCGCATGAGGCTGCCCGCGAGCGCGACCTCCTCTGGCCCTCGCTGCGGATCGGGCGCGTCCGCGAGCGTGGCCAGCTCGATCGCCTGCGGCGCGTGACGCCGCAGCGAGTCCATCGCCTTGTGATGCGCGATGCCGAAGATCCAGGTCGACACCTTCGATTGGCCGCGGAAGCGAGCCGCGCTCTTCCACACCTCGAGCATGACGTCGCCTTGCAGCTCTTCCGCGGTCTGCGGTGTTCGCACGAGCCCGAGCAGATAGCGGTACAGCCGATGTTCGTATGCGCGGAAGAGGCGTTCGAACGCAGCGCGATCGCCCCGCGCGATGAGCTGCAGGTCGGGAAGATCGCCGTCTGGTGTGCTGCTCTGCGGCGTCATGTCGCTTTCTCGCGCCCGCGTAGTCCCTTGTTGCGGTCGAATTCACTCGACCGTATTGAGCGGCGCGGCCGGGGCGGGCAGACCGGTCGCGCCACTCCGGCCATGTGTCGCGCCACGCGCGTATAAGGTTCATCGACTAAAGTCGCCCGCCGGTGAAGGGGCTTAAAAGGGCGTCCCAAGACCGCTACTGAAGGCTCGACGCCGATAGCCGGAAGAGCGTAAGGAGTTGACCGTGATCGTCGACCACGACATCTTGGTTCTCGGCGCGGGCCTCGCCGGAATGCGCGCGGCGCTCGAGGCGGCACGCAACGGCGCGAACGTCGCCATCATCAGCAAAGTCCATCCGGTCCGCAGCCATTCTGGCGCCGCGCAGGGCGGCATCAATGCCGCCATCGGCGAGGGCGATTCGTGGGAGATCCACGCGCTCGACACCATCAAGGGCTCCGATTACCTCGCCGACCAGGACGCGGTCGAGGTCATGTGCAGCGAAGCGCCGGGCGACATCATCGAGCTCGAGCACATGGGCGTCACCTTCTACCGCGGCCCCGACGGCAAGCTCGGCACGCGCGCCTTCGGCGGCGCCTCCAAAGCCCGCACGTATTTCGTCGGCGACATCACAGGGCAGGCGCTCCTCTACACGCTGTACGATCAGCTGCTCAAAGCCGGCGTCAAGGTCTACGAGGAGTGGTTCGCGACCTCGCTCTACATGGTCGACGGCGCCTGCCGCGGCATGGTCGCGCTCGACATGATGAGCGGCGATCTGCACCTGTTGCGCGGCAAAGCCGTGGTGGACGCGAGCGGTGGCATGGGCCGCGTCTACGAGCCGAGCACGAACGCGCTCATCTGCACCGGCGACGGCATCGCGCTCGCCTATCGCGCCGGCGCGCCGCTCATGGACATGGAGATGGTGCAATACCATCCCACCACGCTCAAAGGTTCGGGCTTCCTCATGACCGAGGCGGCGCGCGGCGAGGGCGCCTACCTGCTCAACTCGCTGGGCGAGCGCTTCATGGAGAAGTACGCGCCGAAGATGAAGGAGCTCGCGTCGCGCGACGTCGTCTCGCGCGCGGAGTGGCAGGAGATCGCTGCGGGCCGCGGCATCGACGGCTGCGTGCTGCTCGACCTGCGGCATCTCGGTCCGGATGTCGTCCTCAAGAAGCTGCCGCAGATCCACGAGATGGCGCTCGATTTCCTCAGCATCGACATGCTGACGCAGCCGGTGCCCGTGCGACCCGGCATGCATTACATCATGGGCGGCGTCAAGACCGACGCGGGCGCAGCCACACCGGTCCCCGGACTCTATGCAGCCGGCGAATGCGCGTGCGTGAGCGTCCACGGCGGCAACCGCCTGGGAGCGAACTCACTGCTCGACACGCTCGTGTTCGGCCGGCATGCAGGCGAGAATTCGGCGGCATATGTGAAGACCGTCGGCAACGTGCCGTCGGATGCGGCCGCTGAGGCGTTCCTCGCTTCAGAGCAAAAACGCGTCCAAGCTTTCTTGGATCGGCCGACGACCGCCGAGACGCACGCCAAGCTGCGCCTCGAGCTCGGCATGCTCATGGACGAGAAGGTCGGCGTCTATCGCGACGACGCCGGCTTGCGCGCGGCGCTCGCAGGCGTGCGCGACATCGCCAAACGCTACGAGACGGTGGCGGTGCGCGACAAGGGACGCATCTTCAACCAAGCGCTCACCTTCGCGCTCGAACTCGGCTTCATGCTCGACTGCGCGCAGGCGACCATCATCGGCGCGCTCGAACGCAAGGAGAGCCGCGGCGCGCAGTCGCGCACGGACTATCCCGACCGCAACGATGCCGAATGGCTCAAACACGTCGTGATCACAAAGCGCGAAGGCCAAGACCCGGCCATCAGCTACCAACCGGTGACCATCACGAAGTGGCCGCCGCAGGAGCGTAAGTACTAATGGAATGGACCGTCGTCGTCGGAAGGTACAGTCAGCCGGGAGCCCCGCAGCCGAAGGGCGAGCTGGGCCCGGAGTGGCGCGCGCCATATCAGAAGGCGCCGCGCAAGACATACCAGACGTTCAAGATCGACCTGCCGCAGCATGCGATGGTGCTCGACGCGCTCATCGGCATCCGCGAGTATCAAGATGAGAGCCTGGGCGTGCGCTGCGCCTGCCGGAGCGCGATCTGCGGCTCGTGCGCGATGTGGGTCAACGGCCATGCGCGCCTGGCGTGCACGAGCAAGCTGCAGGACCACGTCGTCGACGGCTCGATCACGGTCGAGGCGCCGCCGTCAATGCCGGTGATCAAAGACCTGGTCTGCGACATGTCGCCGTTCTGGAAGAAGAACCTGTCGGTCAAGCCGTGGCTCGAGAACAAGCTGCCGGTGCCGGCCGGCGAGGAATACCGCGTCACCAACGAATCGATGGAGAACCTCATCCAAGAGATCGGCTGCATCTCGTGCGGCGCGTGCCTCATGGATTGCGAATCGTTTGCGGTCAACCCGGACTTCACCGGACCCGCGGCGCTCGCCAAGGCCTATCGCTACACGGACGACCCCCGCGATGCGGAGACGAAGGCGCGCCTGGGCGGATACAGCGAGCCCAACGGCGTGTGGGACTGCACCCACTGCTACGAATGCGTGCAGCAATGTCCGAAGGGAGTCGCGCCGCTCGATCAGATCCTCAAGCTGCGCAAGATGGCGGTCGACGCCGGCTTCACCCACAACGCCGGCACGCGGCATGCCGACGCCTTCGCCGAGTCGGTGCGCGACAGCGGTCGTCTTAACGAGCTGACGCTCATGCCGAAGTCGGTGGGGCTCTTCAATATCCCGGCGCAGCTCGCGGCGCTGCCGACGGCGCTCGGTCTGCTGCGCGCCGGCAAGCTGCCGCCGATCATCCATCACGCGATCCCGCACGTGGACCGCATCAAGAACATCTTCAAGAAGATAGGCGGAAGGAACAAATGAAAGTCGCGTTCTTCCCCGGCTGCGTCTCCAAGGGCGCCTGCCCCGAGCTCTACGTGTCCACCCAGAAGGTGGCGCAAGCGCTCGGCATCGAGCTGCACGAGCTTACCGAAGCGCCGTGCACCGGCGCTGGCGTGCTCAGCGAGCAGAATCCGCCGCTCGCCGATTCGCTCAACGGCCTCACGCTGGCGATGGCAGAGAAACTGGGCGCCGACCTCATGACGATCTGCTCGACCTGCCAGGGCGTCCTCTCCAACCACAACTATCATCTGAAGAAGGATCCGGACCGGCTCCAAGCGGCGAACACGGTGCTCGCCGACAGCGGCTTCGAGTACCACGGCACCACGAAGGTCAAGCATCTGATGTGGATCCTCGTCGAGGATATCGGACTCGACAAGATCCGCTCGCTGGTGAAGCGCAAGCTGACCGGGCTGAAGATCGCGCCGTTTTACGGCTGCTACATCCTGCGTCCGCAAGAGTATCTCGGCATCAAGGAGCGGCCAGAGCGCGCCACCTACCTCGAGCAGATCATCGAGATCGTCGGCGGCACCCCGGTGGAGTATCACGGCAAGTCGAAATGCTGCGGCTTCCCGATGACGACGATGAACAAGGACAAATCGCTGGCGATGGGCGCGAATCACATCCTCGAGGCCAAGGAGAAAGGCGCCGATCTGCTCGTGACGCCGTGTCCGCTGTGCCATCTCAATCTCGATGCGCAGCAGCCCGACGCGGCCAAGGTGGTCAAGAAGACGATCGACACGCCGATCTTTCATCTGCCGCAGCTGCTCGGCCTCGCATTCGGCTTCAGCCCGGAAGAGCTGCGCCTCAACCATCACGTCGTGTCGACGACGCGCGCGCTCGAGAAGGTCGAACTCAAAGTCTAGCCCGACTTCGATCTATGGAGCGGTCGAATTTATTCGACCGGGGGCCGATCTTCGGATCGGCCCTTTTCTGTTGCCGACCTTGACCAGCCCCGGCCTGCACGTGATATAATCCGCGTGCACGCATCATGCCACGAGAGATCACGCTGCCGGAGGCGAAACCGGCGCTCGAATGGGTCAACGGCCGGGTTCTGCAAAAGATGAGCCCCAAGCGCCAGCATGGAGTCGCGCAGGGGCGCTTCTACGCTGCGCTAGACGCGTGGGCAGAGGCTCGGCGTCTCGGGATCGTGGCCACCGAATGGAGATTTCGAATCCAACCGCCCGGCGAGGAACGCCGTCCGCTGGTGCCGGATGTCGCGTTCCTGTCATATGCAACGCTCCCGTACGAGATACAGCAGGTCACAGACGAACCGGAAGTCGCGCCCGACGTGGTCGTCGAGGTTCTTTCAGCCGGCGATCGGAGCGTCGACGTCGAGGAAAAGATCCGAGTGTACCTCGCCGCGGGCGCGGGCGTCATCTTCCTCGTCGACCCAAGGGCCAAGACCGTACGCGTCCGCGACTCCAAAGGCGAGTGCACAGTGACGGAGAGCGGGATGCTCACGCACGAGTCGCTACAAGGATTCAGTCTACCCGTTCGCCAGCTCTTCTTCGTGGCGAAGCCGGACTAACGGTCGAATCGAATTCGACCGCTCCATAGACGCTATTCGCGGACGTACTTGATGAACGACGTCCGCTTTGCGAGCGTGTCATAGAGCGCACGCGCGTCGGCGTTATATTCCTGCGTCAACCAATACACGCTGCTCGCGCCCGCCGCGTCGGCCGCTTTGTAGACCGCCTCGATCAGCGCGCGGCCGGCGCCAAGCCCGCGCGCGTCCTCAGCGACGAAGAGGTCCTCGAGGTAGCAGTACTCGCCGATCGACCACGACGCGCGGTGGAAGAGATAGTGGACGAACCCGACGATGCGGCCCTCGCTCACGGCGAGCAATCCGTGGGGCTGTTCATGCACGTCCAGCAGGCGACGCCACGTCGCCTCGGTCACTTCCGCATCGAGCCTCGCGCGATAGAACCTCAGATAGCCGTGCCAGAGCTCTTCCCAGCGCGCTCGATCGGCGGGCAGCGGGGCGCGCAACGTGATGCCCGTCGCGCTCATACGGTGTCGTCATCCTCCGATTCTTCGTCATCTGGTTTGTTCAATGAGTCGGGCGGCAGCAGCCCTCGGCGGCGCGCCTCGGCCACCGCCCTCGTCCGCGATGCCGCACCGAGCTTCGCGAGCACGCGCTCGACGTGCGTCTCCACCGTCCTTGTGCTCACGTCGAGCCGCTGCGCCACCTCCTTGTTCGAGAGTCCGAGCGCGACGAGCGAAAGCACCTCTAGCTCACGCTTCGTGAGTGCCTCCCCGCGCGGGACACGGCGCGTGCGCTTTGCCTTCGGGCCGTGCAGCCAGCCGAGCTGCGTCGACCGCAACGCGATCTGCACGTCGGCGCGCCGCTGCCCGATCGGGCGCAACAACTCCGCGATCGCGGCCGCCTCGAATCGGGCGCCGCCATGCTCTAGCTTCTCGTAGCCTGCCGCCGCTGCTCCGGCAGCATCGGCAAGAGCGCTGCCCGCACCCGTGTTGAGCCCTCGGATCGCGCTGCTCAAATCGTGCAGTTCGGCGACATCCCGGCGGGCGGCGATGAAGCGGTGGAATCGTTTCGCGGCCGGCAACTCATGGAGCGCCGCGACCGGCTCGTCCGGACCGACCGCGAGCGCCAGCTCGAGCATCGCGCCAGCCGACGCGAGCAATGCCGCGTCGACCGCGTCTATGGGCTCGACGCCCGTGACGTCGGCGATCGCCTCCGCGCGCGCCGTGGACGCGTCGGAGCTTTCTAGGAGCGTCGCATACAGCGCGGCGTCCGCCTTCATCGCCGCGCGTTCGGGTGGCGGCGGCGAGGTCGACGCAAGCGCGGCGCGCACGATCTGCAGCGCTTGCGCGGCCGCTCCACCCACGAATGCGCAGCGCGCGAGCATCCGCTGTGAGTGCGCAGCCATGCGCCTGCGATCCGGGGCATACCATGCGACGGCGGCATGCTCGCGCAGGGTCTCGGCGGCATGCGCGCATTTCTCACGCTCTCCCGCCCCCGCGTGGATCTCCACAAGCACGTAGTAGACGTTGGCCATTTCGGTCTGCAAGTTCAGGTCGCGCCCGAGCACGGTTCCCTGACGCGCGTAGTCGGCCGCAGCGTTGATGTCACCCCAGAGCAGCGACAGGCGGGCGTACCAGAACAGCGCGCAGCACAGCAGGACCACATGCTCTGATGGCTCGAGATCGCGCAGCAGCTCGCTCATCCTCATATCTGCCCGCGCGAAGTCGCCGAGGCAGGTCGCCGCATACGCATACAGGAGCGCGGCACGGAAGCGCAGCACGGGCGACGCCGCTCCCAGTTCGGCGGCCGTCGCGGCTTTCTCAACTGCGGTCACGTAGTCGCCTTCGATCGTCTTGGTCCATCCCAGCAGGATCAGTGCGGTGGCCCGCTGCTGTGTGCCCAGCGCGTCCGCTTCTCTGACGAACCCGCCGATCTCGCCGACGACCTCAGGGTCGACGCTGTCCAAAGCGCCCCAGAGCAGCTGCACGCGCAACGCGAAGATGGACTCCTCGTCGCGCAGCTGTTTCGCGATCTCCAGAGCGGTGAGGAACAGCTCGCGTGCGCCAGGCATGCCGCGCTGGCGCATCAGCATGCCCTGGACTCGGCCGACGAGGACGGGGACATCAGCGCCGCGTTTGCCGAGCTCCCTGACCGCGCGCCCGGCCTGTTCTCCATGGCCGTCGGCGAACAGCGTGTCGGCGTGGATGGTGAGGAATAGTGCGAGCCGTTTCTCGTCTCGCGACCTCTCGAAATGGAACAACGCCGGCGCATGCAGGCCCGCCGCTTCGAGCATGTCGCCGGCCCAGACATGGAGACGCGCGACGCCGTCGTCGCCGTCTCGCTCCCGGATCCGATCGAGCAGCGCTTCGCGCATGAGCGAATGCTGCCGATACGTCTCGCCCGACCGCAACACCGCAAGCATCTCGCCGCGCCGTTCCAGCTCCCGCAGCATGCGGCGCGCCGCCGGAAACCCGCCGTGCTGCTCAAGGACCGAGGCCTCGAGCACGTCGAGCGTCGCGGTGCGCTCCAAGAACCCGGTGAGCTCGTCGGGCAGTGTCGCGACGTGCGCGGTGATGAGCTGGGTGACCAGCGGCGCGTCGGGTGTCGCATGCGCAGTGGTCGCGTCCGCTTGAGCGCCGACCAGCAGCGAGATGCCGGCGGGCCAGCCTTCACAGCGAGCGCATAGCTCGGCCGCCATACGCTCGTCCAGATCCGCACCATGCTTGCGCGCCAAGAGCGCCGTCTCCGAATCGCTGAACTTCAGATCGTCGACGCCGAACATCACCGCACGGCCTTGCGATGTCCACTCCGCCAGCGGGAGCGAGGGAGAGCTGCGGCCGATGAGCAGCAGCGTCACGGTCTCGGGGAGCTGGCGCATCGCGCCCGTGATGAAATCGGAAAGCGCCAGATCGCCTTCGAGCACCTGGTAGTCCTCGATCACGAGGACGAGGCGTTCCGGGATGTGACCGAGCTCTTGCGCGAAGGCCGCACCGATGCGCGTGACCCAACGCCGGAGCGCGTCGGCATCATCTGAAGGTGGGCGGCCGTGCGCTGCAAGCGCAAGCGTGAAGCGTCCGAAATCCTCGCGGACGGTGCTCACCTCCTCGACGAGCGGCTCGATGAAGCCGCCGGCATGCCAGGGCTGCGCGGTGTACCACACCGCGGGCAGACCGACGGCGTCGACGGTCAGCGCGCCCGCCGACGTCTTGCCGTAACCCGCCGGCGCCTGGATGACGATGAGGCGATGCGAGCGGATAGCCATAGACACGGCCTCCACAAAGGAAGCCCTTGGAATGAGGTCTCGGACGGAAGGAACCGGCATCCGCTGGCACGCCCCTCAACTTTCCGCCTCGGGCGCTTGCTTGGTTCCCGTGCCTATTCCTACGGGTCGGCGCGCCGGCGCTGTGAGGAGCGATCACTCCCGCGGACGACGCCGTAACGGACGCGGCGCGGCCGCGGTCCTATGACAGGGAGTTCGTTAGGAGTCTTCGCGATGAAAGCGTTGCCCACGCATACGGGTCGATCGCCTCTGGAGGAGCCGTATCTCGACCAGATGTTGCATAGCTGGTGGTCGCTGACCACGATGCGGTTCATCCCGCTCTACCTGCAATACCGGCGCATGCTTGCCGCGGCATCAAAACTGGTTGTCGCTCCGAAACGTTAAGCCGTCTTGTCCCGCCGATCGGAATTCTTATATGATGGCTGTCACAACGGCTGCGTGACCCCGGTCACACGACGTAAGGGAGAAGCCTAGCACTCGCCGGCGGACCCCACAACCGGGCCGCGAGTGGCCGGTTGCTCGATACGGTGGGGGAGCTGCGATCACCGGCGCGGTTAGGCAACGCACCGGGTATGTCCATTTTCGGATTTCTGTTCAAGAACAAGAAACAGGCTGGCCCCACACGCAAGCCGCGCCTTGCCACGCGGCTCGCCATGAGCGAACCGGTGCGCTTCATGCCGACGGGCGGTTCCGAGCAGCCGGCGATCCTCCAAGACGTGTCTTCGAACGGCGCATCCTTGCGGACGCATCAACGCATGCGCGTCGGCGAGCACTTGGCCCTGTCGATGTATTTCGGCCTGGACCAGCGTTACGATCTACACGCGCAAGTCGTGTATGCGCGCCCTGGCAGCCAGGGCTTTCATGCTCGCTACGGCGTGCGCTTCGTCGGCATGACCGACGACGAGCGGTTCAAGCTCGACACGTTCGTGAACGAGTGCCTCGCCGCGAGCCAGTTCGGCGTGCGGACTTTCACGCCGCCGCCCCACCAATACCAGTAGCTCCGATCCGGTCGTGCTGTTTTCCGCGTAGCGAGAAACGGCTACGACGTCGTGCGCGCGAAACGCATGCTCGCCACGACGATGAGCGCGGCGCCCAGCCCTACCATCGCCGCGACCTGCGGCCACAGCGCGTCGAGACCCGCACCGCGCAGCACGATGCCGCGCAATATCTCCAAGAAATAGGTCAGCGGGATGGCCAAGCCCACCCATTGCATCACCGTGGGCATGAGCTCGCGCTCGAAGAAGAATCCTGACAGCAATATGGACGGCATGGTCAGCGCGAAGGTCATCAACATCGCCTGCAGCTGCGTCTGCGCGATCGACGACACCAGCAGGCCCAGCCCCAACGCAGCCATGAGGAAACACCCGCCCAGGCACAGCAGCAGCGGGATGCTGCCCGCGATCGGCACCTGGAAGATGAACACCATCGCCAGCAGCACGGCGATGAAGTCCACGAAGCCGATGCACGCGTAGGGCACGATCTTGCCCAGCATGAGCCCGGTGGAGCCGATCGGCGTCACGAGCAGCTGATCGAGCGTGCCGCGCTCGCGCTCGCCGACGATCGAGAGCGCCATGAGGAAGATCGTGATGACCTGCATGATGACGCCGATGAGCCCAGGCACGAGGAAGTTGGCGCTGCGCAGGCTGGGGTTGAAGAGCATGCGCGGCCGGACGTCGATGAGCGCCGCGCTCACCTGCCCGTGCGGGCCTAGTTGCGCGGACAGCGATTGGCCGATGAGGCCGGCGGCGCCGAAGGCCTGCTGCGCGATCGACGAATCCGAGCCATCGATGAGGACCTGCAGTTGCGCGCTCTTGCCGCCGAGCACGTCTGCGGAGAAGTTCGGCGGGATGTCGATCGCCACGTGCACCTTGCCGGCGACGATCAGATCCTTGAGCTCCTGGCGCGAATGCGCCACGCGCACCAAGTCGAACTGCTGCGACGCGCGTAGCGCGTCGAGCGCGCGGATCGCCATCGGACCACGGTCCTCGTCGAAGTAGGCAGTGCGTATGTGTTCGACGCGGGTGTTGATCGCATAGCCGAAGAGCAGCAGCTGGAACACCGGCAGGGCGATGGCGAGGATCAAGGTGGTGCGATCGCGCGTCACGTGGAGCCACTCTTTGTAGAGCACCGCGGTGAAGCCGCGCAGGTCGAAGGCGCGTCTCATGCCGCGTCGCGTTCCCGGGTGAGCGCGACGAACACATCTTCAAGCGACGGCTCGATGCGCTCGATGCCCGCGATGCCGCAGCCGCTGCCCGCGAGATCCGCCTCGAGCCGTTGCGGGCTCACCTCCGCTCCGGTGACCAGGTGCAGGTCGCGGCCGAAGATCGTGACGTCCTTCACGTACGGCAGCGCCTTCGCCGCCGAGAATCCCGGCATCACGTTCTCGGTGTGCACCGCGTAGCGCACCGTGCCCGGCTGCTGGACGCCGGGCAGGCGCCGCAGCTCATCGAGCGTGCCGAGCGCGATCAGATCGCCGTTGAAGATGTAGCCGACGCGCGAACAGCGCTCCGCTTCATCCATATAGTGGGTCGTCACGAACAGCGTCACGCCCTGTTCTGCGAGCTGGAAGAGCAGGTCCCACAGGTCGCGGCGCGCCACCGGATCGATGCCGGCGGTCGGTTCGTCCAAGAAGAGGACTTGCGGCTCGTGCAGCAGTGCGGTCGCCAGCGCCAAGCGCTGCTTCCAGCCGCCCGACAGCTCGCGCGCGAGACGGTCCGCATATTCGCCGATGCCGGTGAGCGCGATGACGTCGCGCGCCCTGCTCGCGCGCCGCGCCGCATCCAATCCGTACGCCCGGCCGTAGAACTCGAGGTTCTCACGCACCGTCAAGTCGCCGTACAGCGAGAACTGCTGCGACATATAGCCGATCGCAGCGCGGACGCCGTCGCTCTCGCGCTCGACGTCGCAGCCGTCGACGCTGCCGCTGCCTGCGCTGGGCCGGACCAGCCCGCACAACATCTTGATCGTCGTCGACTTGCCGCTTCCGTTAGGCCCGAGAAAACCGAAGATCGATCCGCGCGCGACCTCGAAGCTGAGATCGCGCACCACGGTCTGCTCCCCGTAGCGTTTGGTCAGGCCGCGCAGGACGATGGCCGGCGCTTCGCTCACCACGCGACGCTGACCGTGGTCCCCCCGCGCAGCACGCGATCGGGGTCGTGCACCCGTATCTTGACGCCGAAGACGAGGTCGCCGCGGTCCTCCGGGGTCTGCACGTCGCGCGGCGTGAACTGCGCGCTGTCGTCGATGGACTCGACCGCGCCGGTGAACGTGCGGCCCGGCAGCGCATCGGATCTGACGTTCACGGCCTTCCCGACGTTGAGCCCCCCGAGCGCGGACTGCGGCACGTAGATGCGCACGAACGGATCGATGAACTCGTTCACCGTCGCCACCGCGGCGCCGGCCGTCACGAGATCGCCCGGGCGCAGATTTAAGTTCTGGATCGTGCCGTCCTGCGGCGCGCGGACGGTCATCTCGACGAGTCGCGCGTTCGCCGCGGCGACGCCCGCGCGCGCCGTCGTCACCGCCGCTTGCGCTTGCGCGATCTGGTCGGGCCG
Source organism: Vulcanimicrobiota bacterium (assembly GCA_963805945.1). Lineage (GTDB taxonomy): Bacteria > Vulcanimicrobiota > Vulcanimicrobiia > Eremiobacterales > Eremiobacteraceae > JAFAHD01. The sequence goes on from CAWDVP010000001.1 coordinate 297,628, forward strand.
CGTGCCGGCGGCGATGAGCGCCGCGTTTGCGGCGGCCGCTTCGTATGCTTGGCGTGCGGCGTCCACGCCCTGCGGCACCGAGCCCGACTGGGCGGCATCCAACTGCGCCTGCGCCACCGCAAGCGCCGCTTGCGCTTGCCGGTCGGCGGACACCGCCTGGTCGACCGCCTGCGCCGACGTGTAGCCCTTCGCGAAGAGCTCTTTGGCGCGCGTCGCGTTGTTCGACGCTTCGGCGGCTGCGGCTTTCGCTTGCTGCACTTGCTGTTTCGAAGCATCGATCTGGTGCGGCGCGGTTATCTGAGCCTGCTGGTAGACGTGTTGCGCCTGCGCGGCCTGGGCTTGCGCTTTAGCCGTGTCAGCCGGCCGAGGTCCGCGCCGCAGATCATCGAGCGTCGACTGCGCCTGCATGAGCGCGCCCTGCGCCTGACCGAGCGCGGCGCGTTGATCTTTGTCATCGAAGCGGACCAGCACTTGGTCCTTGTGCACGCGCGCGCCGTCGCTCACGAGCACTGCGACGACACGGCCGCCGACGGTGCTGCCGACATCCGCCGACTCGGCCTGCAGCGTGCCGCTATAGCCGCTCGCGTTGCGCCCGCAGGCAGAGAGGCACATCAGAATGGAGACGACGAGAAGACCCAGGGTCGCTCGGGCATTACGGGCTCGAGCACGACAAACCGGCGCGCGACATGCCATACGGGCTAGATAGCCGAAAACGCCTCGTCGACCCTGCCGGCAAATCGCTCCCATGCGGCTTCGCCCGCGCCGGGTTGCGACCGTTGTCCCCAGCACCCGATCACGTCATCCATGTCTTGGGACGAGAGGCCGCGTTCTAGCTCCTCGAGCGTGGCATAACGAGCGGACAAGAATTGGAAGAACTCTCGAGGGGCGCGCATCTCGCCGCGCGGCGTCGCGACGGCGACGTCGTTCCAGTGTCGCACGACGGTGGCGTACAGCGCCCACTCCATGTGGCTGCGCAGCAGCAGCTTCCTCCACATGGAGAGATCGAGCGCGGCGCCGTTCCACGATCCCTTCGGACAGACGACCTCTTCGCGAAACGTCACCGAGCCGTGCACCAGCATCGCGGGAAAGACGCGACATTCGGCCGGCCTGTGCGGATAGATGTCACACAGGCTGATGCCGCCGATATCGGCGAGAAACGTGCACCGGGTGCCGTCCGAAGCCTCGCGCCGGGCGAGCACCAATGCGAACGTCGCCGTGTCGGCGCCGAGCCGGAAGCCGGCCGGGGTGGGCGCTGCCTCTTGCCCGATCACGACGAACTTCTCCGGTGCGAGGCGCAGCGCCGACGCGATGCGCCGCACATCGTGACCGTTGAGGTTGACGGCGTAGCGCTTGCAGCACTGGCCGACGCAGGATCCACACGGCTGCATCGGGCCGAAGGTTCCGCTGCGTCGCGGCAGGGGCCTCCGCGCGTCGGTGGAACGCTTCGCCTCATGCGTACATCACATTCCGCCCTCATCGCGGCTGTGGCCGCTTGTCTGCTCGCCCCTTCGCTCGCGCGTGCCGCCGACAAGACGCCCGCGCCGCCGCCGACGCCCGCGCCGGCGATGACCGCCGCCGAGACGCAGTTCGTCACGAAAGTCACGACGGATCTGCAGCATCGCTTCGCGACCACCGCCGCCGCTGCCGCAGCGGGCTACTTCCGCTATACGGACGAGGATGACACCGGCGCCATCAGCTGGGTCAACACGTCCGATTGGAAGAGCGACGCGCAACATCCGAGCCAGCTCTGGTACGATGTGAACGGCCGGCTCATCGGCGCCGACTTCTCCACCCCCAAGACCGACGCACGGCCGTCGCTGTGGGGCATCTCCCCGAGCCGCTGGATCGATTTCGAGGCGCACGCCCACTTCGGCGTGAAAACGCCGACGGGCGTGACGTATGGCGGATGGGGTTCCAAGACCGCGGCGAAATTCGGCGTGACGATCAGCGACCCGACGGCTGCCGACGTGGTGAAGATCGGCAAGGCCAAGAGCGCCGCCGACGTCGCTTTTGTCTTCCCGTTCCCGGCGCTGTGGGATCTGCAGATATGGCTCGTGCCGAATCCGCTCGGGGTGTTCGCCGAGCACAACCCCAGCGTGACGCCAAGCCCCAACGCCAAGATGGAGATGTAGTGCCCAAACGGGTTGTAGTACCCGAGCGAAGCTCGGGGATCTAGACGAGAAGCGCGCCAGGTGGCGCGCTTCTTCTATTCGGCTTCGGCTGCGGGGAGCCGCCTGCCCGACGCCAGCCAGCCTGCGACGAGCAAGGCGAATGCGGCGAATGAGGCGATCAATTCCATGGCCCCATCATAGCGGCGTTGCCCGCCGCCGGCTATGTGCACGTGTCGCACGATCGCCGGACGCGCTTCTACAGAGGGCCGGCTCCGCGTGGCCTAGAGCTGGTAGGCGACCTCGGCATGCTGCGAGACGTCGAGGCCACGCTCTTCCTCGCCTTGCGACACGCGCAGCGGCACGATGCGTTCGACGGCCTTGAGGATGAGGAACGTCATCCCGCCCGAGTAGACCCACGACACCGCCACCGCGAGCGCCTGCACCGCCAACTGGTGGGGATTCCCCGCGAAAAGACCGTTCGCTCCGGCCGCGTTCACCGCCACTGTGGCGAATAGGCCGGTGGCGATCGCGCCCCAGGTCCCGCCCACGCCGTGAACCGCCCACACATCGAGGGAGTCGTCGACGCTGTGCATGCGCTCGCGCCATTGGATCGCCAAATAGCAGACGATGCCGGCGCCGAAACCGATGAGGATCGCGCCGAGCGACGTCACGTAGCCGCACGCGGGCGTGATGGCGACGAGCCCCGCGACCGCTCCGGCGGTCGCGCCGAGCACGCTCGGCGTGCCCTTGCGCCACCAATGGATCGTCATCCAGGTGAGCGCCGCCATCGCGGCCGCGAGGTTGGTGGAGACGAACGCGCTCGCCGCCAATCCGCCTGCCGAAAGCGCTGAACCCGCGTTGAAGCCGAACCATCCGAACCAGACCAGCACGCCGCCCAGGACGACGAGCGTCATGTTATGGGGCTCGGTGTTGCGGTCAGGCGCGACGCCGATGCGCCGGCCCAACACGAACGCCGCCACAAGCGCCGAGACGCCCGACGTGATGTGCACGACCGTGCCTCCGGCGAAATCCAGGGTGCCCAGCTTGTTGAGCCACCCGCCCTGGCCCCAGACCCAATGCGCGATGGGATCGTAGACGAACGTCGCCCACAGCAGCGTGAAGAGCACGAACGCCTTGAAGTGCTTGCGCTCCGCGAAACCGCCCGAGATCAGCGCCGGCGTGATCACGGCGAACATCATCTGGAACACGCAAAACGCGAGGTGCGGGATCGTCGGCGCGTACGACGAGGGGGTTTGCCCGACGCCTTGCAGCCCGAGCCATTGCAGCCCCCCGATGATCCCGTGGAACGAACCGAGGAAATTGGCGTCGGGGCCGAACGCCAGCGTGTAGCCCCATAGCGCCCATTGGATGCTGATAAGGCATAGGATGAAGAAGCTGTGCATGAGCGTCGCGAGCGCGTTCTTGCGCCGGACGAGGCCGCCGTAGAAAAAGCCGACCGCGGGGGTCATGAGCATGACCAACGCGGCGGAAGCGAGCACCCAAGCGGTGTCGCCGGCGCTGATTGCGTGCATCGGCGCGACCTCCTTGGGACCACAGTATAGCGCGGCGCGCGACGAAATGCTTTCGACGAATGTCGAAGCGTGCAGCGCGACATGCAGCCACTTGTCTACTCGAGAGACCCGCAGGACGAGGTCGCCCCGGCGAGCACCGCCAAAGCGACCGGTATGCGACCGCTCGTGCTCGTGGCAGAACCGCTCGCCGTAGAAGGCATCGCCGTCCTGCGCGAGGGCGGCGTCGAGGTGCGCGAAGCATTCGACCAGTCGAGGAGCGCCCTGAAGGCGCTGCTGCACGATGCGCACGCGCTGATCGTGCGCAGCAAGACGACCGTGGACGCCGACATGCTCGACGGCGCCCCATCGCTGCGCGTCGTCGGCCGAGCGGGCGTCGGAGTGGACGCGATCGATGTCGTGGCCGCCACGCGCGCCGGCATCGTGGTGCTCAACACGCCGGATGCGAGCACGCTGGCGACGGCAGAGCACACCATGGCCGTCTTGCTGGCGCTCTGCCGCAACGTGAGCGCCGGTCACGCGCGCGTGCTCGCCGGGCAATGGAGCGCCAAAGGACTCATCGGAACCGAACTCGCGGGTAAGACCCTCGGTATCGTCGGGCTCGGTCGCATCGGCGCGGCCGTCGCCGCGCGTGCGCGCGCGTTCGCCATGAACGTGCTGGCGCACGACGCCTTCGTCAGCGAGGCGCGGGCCGAGTCTCTCGGCGCACGGCTCGTGCCCTTGGACGAATTGTTGAAGCGCGCTGATTTCGTGACGCTGCACGCGCCGCTCACGCCGCAGACGCAGGGTCTCATTGGCGCCGATCAGCTTGCGCTGATGAAACCCGCCGCGCGGCTCGTCAACTGTGCGCGCGGCGGCTTGGTCGTCGAGGAAGCGCTGCTCGCCGCCCTCGACGCAGGCACGATCGCCGGTGCGGCGCTCGATGTCGTCCGTGACGAACCGCCGCCGCCCGGGCATCCTGTGTGGCGGCTGCTGCAACACCCACACGTCTTCGCGACGCCGCACCTCGCGGGCTCGACCCACGAGGCGCAAGCACGCATCGCCGCCGACCTGTGCCGCGACGTCGTCGCCGTGCTCTGCGGCCAACCGCCGTCGGCGGCCGTCAATGCGCCGGTCGCCGCATCGCTGGAGGCGCGACCGTTCGTGGAGCTTGCGCATGCCCTTGGTCGCGCGTACCCGCAGCTCTCGCACGAGCCGGCGCTGCCCGCGTTCTCGTTGGTGCTCGAGGGCGAGTTGGCCGCGCACAATCCTCGCCCGTTCGCCGCCGCGTTCCTCCACGGGCTGCTCGGAAACGTGACCGACCGGCGCGTCTCGTCGGTCAACGCCGAGCAGGTCGCTGCCGAGATGGGCATCGCGCTCGAGATCTTGAGCGCGCCGTGCGAGCGGGGTTTCGCGCGCGCGCTGCTCGTGCGCGGCGGCAAGACGGCGCTTGCGGGCACGGTGGTGCACGGCGCGCAGCTGCGCATGGTCGAGATCGACGGTTTCGAGGTCGATTGCGCGCCGCAGGGCCACTCCATCGTGACGCGCCATCCCGACGTCCCCGGCATCGTGGGCAAGGCGGGCACGATACTCGGCGACGCTGCGATGAATATCTCGACGATGAACGTCGCCCGCCGCGAGGACGGAGAGGCGCTCATGCTGCTCGCGGTCGATCGGGCGCCGCCCGAATCCGTGCTCGCCGAACTGCGGCGCATCGCGGGCATGCGTGATGTCCGGGGCATCGAGCTGTGACGCTGTACTTCGTGCGCCACGGCGAATCGACGTGGAACGTCGAGGGCCGTTTCCAGGGCAGGCGCGACGTGCCGCTCTCGCCGCTCGGTATGCGCCAGGCGGAGGCCGTAGCCGCTGTCATGGCGTCGACCGAGCATCCGCGCGCCATCGTGTCCAGCCCGCTGCAACGCGCCCGGCGCACCGCCGAAGCGATCGGCGCCGCGTGCGGGCTGCCGATCGATATCGACGACCGTTTGATGGAGATCTCGCACGGGGCGTGGGAAGGATTGCTCGAGGGCGAAGTCGCTCGCCGCTGGCCGATCATGGTGGAGCAGTGGCACACGTCGCCGGCGACGGTGGAATTTCCCGACGGCGAGTCGCTGCTGCAGGTCCGCACCCGCTTCGAGTCCTTCCTCGGCGAGGCGCAGGCGTATGCCTCACCGCTCGTCGTGTGCACGCACGATGTGATCGTGCGTCTGGCGTCGCTCTGGGCGTCGCACCAGCCGATCGAACGTTTCTTCGCGATGAAGACCGAGAATGCGGCGATCACCGAGATCCGATGGGAAGAGGGCGTGCCGCGACTGGCGCGCCACAACGACGCCGGCCATCTCGGTGGGCTTCGCAGCGATTTGGCGCGCCAAGCGCTCTGACGCCGGCACGGTCAATGTAGGGGTCGACCTTTAGGTCGGCCCTTATTAATTCCTTAGTTGACAAGGCCGTCTCGGCTATAGTAGAGTATCCCCAACTACTAATTCCTTAATATCCTAGTGGGGTGCCGCGCGTTGGCTCGCAAGAAGTCGCCGATCCTCACCGAGGCGGAGTTGCGTCTCATGTCGGTCCTGTGGGATCGGCAGAGCGCGACCGTGGGCGAGGTCCTCGCAGGTCTCACCGGTGACACGGCGCTCGCCTACAGCACCGTGCTCACAACCCTTAGAATCCTCGAGCAAAAAGGCTACGTCGCGCACTCCGAGTCCGGGCGCGCCTTCGTCTATCGCCCGCTGATCGATCGCGACGAGGCGCGGCGCAGCGCCACGCAGCAGTTGGTGCGCCGCTTCTTCGACAACTCGCCCGGGCTCTTGGCGTTGAGCCTGCTCGAGGGGGAAGACCTCGACGAAGCCGAGCTCGCGCGGCTCAAAGCCTTGATCGAGCGCGCCACGGAGGACGTATGATGCACCTGCTCGTGCAGCTCGGCGAGCTCTTCGCGCGCGTGAGCGTCGGCGCGATCCTCAACTCGCTGTGGGAAGGCGTCGCTCTCGCCGTGCTCGCCTGGCTGCTGCTGCGCAGCGTGCCGCGCGGCAGCGCGTCATTGCGCTACGGCCTCTGGTGCGCGGCGCTCGTCGCCGTGCTCGCGCTGCCGGTCGTGGCGCTCCACCCGTTCGCAGGACCCGCGGCAAGCGCAGCGGCCACCGGCGCAGAGCCGCCGGTGCTCGTGCCGCAGCGGCTCGCACAGCTCATGTTCGCGCTGTGGTATATCGTCGCGACCGCGTTGCTGCTGCGGCTCATCATCAGCTACGTCCGGCTGCAGCAGCTCAAGGCGAGCACGCGGCCGATCCCGACCCTGTATCAACACCGCGTGCGCCGCTGGCTCGAGGAGTCCGGCGGGCGCCGCGAGTGCCGCCTGTGCCTGTCCGACAAGGTGCCGATGCCGGTGGCCATCGGCTTGTTCGACCCGGTCATCGTGCTGCCCGAACGGCTGTTGGAGCAGCTCTCTGACGACGAGCTCGATCAGGTCGGACTCCACGAGCTCGCGCACCTGCAGCGCTGGGACGACTACACCAACGTCTTCCAGAAGATCGCCGAGGCGCTGCTCTTCTTCAACCCGGCGGTCTATTTCATCGGTCGTCAGCTCACGCTCGAGCGCGAGATCGCCTGCGACGACCGCGTCATCGCGACGACGCGGAAACCGCTCACCTATGCCGCCTGCCTCACCCGGTTGGTGGAGGAGACGGCGCTCGCGCGGCAATCGCTGCCGGCGCTCGGCGCGGTCTCGACGCGCCGCCAGATCGCCATCCGCATCGAGCGTCTGCTCGACAAGCGGCGCGCACTACCGCTCGCGTCTGGTCTTGCGGCATTGGCCGCGTGCTGTGCCATCGCCGCCGGGCTTGTGACGGCATTGCACGCGCGCCCCTTGGTGGGCATCGCGCCGGACTACTCAGGCTCGCGGCCGCACGCCGCCCGAATCGCGACGCGCCCGACCGATCTCATCGCACGTATTCTCGTCACCTCGCAGCGCCCGGCGGCTCACGCCGCCGTCACGGCCTCGACGCTTCCCATGGCCATCATCGGCCGGGTTGACGTCGAAGTGCGCCGCGTGCACGCTGTTGCGCGTTCCAACGCCGTGGGAGCGCGCAACTTCACCGCCGCCATCGCTAGGGCAGAGCGCAGCGCACAGGCAACGCAGGCTGACGAGCGAGTCGCCGAGATCGCGCAGGTCGACGTCCATGTCGATGCACACGCCGCGTCCGCGCCGTCTGCCGAGTCCGTAATGTCCGACGAGTCCGTCGCCTCAATGGCGAGCGACAACGACCTCGCTCCGACGGCCACGACGCCAACCACGACGCACACCGAGATCGCGGCGCTCACCTGCTCACTCAAAGCAGCGCAGAGCGCGATCTCGCGGCTGGATGCCCTGCGCGCGCTCAGCCAACACGTCGAGCAAGCAGAGGCTCGCGCGGCGATCGTCGGCGCGCTGCTCCATGACTCGTCGCCACTCGTCCAGCTGCAGGCGATCCATGTGCTCGCACATGACGCCGTTCATCCGGATTCGCAAGCGGGCCTCGTCGAGGCGCTGCGCACCTCGGAATCGTCGCACATCAAGGTCATAATCATCTCATTGCTGGCGGACAAGGCCCGCGACGTGCAGGTCCGCAAGGGGCTGACGACCGCGCTGCTGGGTGATGGCTCTCTGCACGTCCAGCTCGCCGCGGTTGAGGCGCTCGCGCCCGTCGCCGACGATCCCGAAGTGCGAGCCGCGCTCCAAGAGGCGGGCGGCTACAGCACTTCCAACTTGCTGCGTCTGAGCATCAGGCGGGTGCTCGCGCAATTCGAGCAGCGCTAGGGCGCGAACGAAAGGGCCGATCTAAAGATCGGCCCCTGCACCCAAGATCGGCCCCTACATCAATCCTTGAGCGCTTCGAAGCGCACCCGTTCGATCGTGTCGCCCACCTTGATCTTCTGCACCTTGTCCATGCCTTCGGTCACCTGGCCGAAGACCGTGTACTTGTTGTCCAAGAACGGCGCCGCTTCGAGGCAGATATAGAACTGCGAGCCGGCTGAATTCGGCGATTCCGCCCGCGCCATCGCGACCGTGCCCTGCACGTGCTTGTTCGCGTTGAACTCTTCGCGCAGATTGTATCCCGGGCCGCCGCGACCCGTTCCCTCCGGGCAGCCGCCCTGCACGACGAATCCAGGTTCGACCCGATGGAACGTCAGGCCGTCGTAGAATCCGTCGCGCCCGAGCTTGATGAAAGCGGCCACGGTCGTCGGCGCATCGTTCGGGTAGAACTTGAAGACGATGTCGCCATACTTGGTGGTGATGCGGGCTGCGAGTTTCCTCGCCTCGTCGGAGAGCGAGCTCACCTCATCGGCGGTCGGCGGCGTACGTGCTGGCATCGGGGCTCCTCCTCTTAAGGATGGGCTATGGATTGCGCGGCTGGTGGGGCCGACCCTACTTGGCGGGGAATGAATCGGGATGTTCCACGGGTCAGGTCCGATGTATCTCATGTACGGCGCGGGCGCCGGCGGCGATGGCCTCAAGCGCCCCACGAAGGTGGAGTGGCGGCGCATCCTGCGCTACTTCGCCCCCTACTGGCGCAAAGAGACGCTGGTCTTCGCGTGCATCCTCGCCACCACCACGCTTGGCCAGTTCCCGCCGCTCTTCACCAAGTGGATCATCGACGTCTCGATCGCCCAGCACGACCTGCACAGCCTCTGGCTCAACGTCGGCGGCATGGTAAGCGTCGCGCTCGCGGCCGCCGCCATCGGCGTGTGGCAAGGATATCTCAACGCCGCCGTCGGCGAGGGTATCATGCGCGACATGCGCGACGCGCTCGTGCAGCACTTGCACCGCATGTCGCTCGCCTTCTTCGCCTCGACCAAGACCGGCGAGATCATGAACCGCGTCGCGAGCGACGTCGACGCGATCGACAACGTCGTCACCGGCACGATGGTCACCATCGTCACCAACGTGCTCATGATCGTGACGACGCTCGTCGCCATCTTCTTGCTGGATTGGCGACTCGCGCTGCTCTCGCTCGTCGTCGTGCCGCTCATGGTGATCCCGCTCGGGCCGGTGGGCCGCACGATGTATGCGGTGCGCAAGAAGACGCGCGAGCAGCGCGACAAGATCGAAAGCCTCATCCAAGAGACGCTGTCGCTGTCGGGCATCACCTTGGTGAAGTCGTTCGCGCGCGAGCGCCAGGAAGCCGATCGCTTCCACCTTGCGGGCACCGAGCTCATGGACATGGAGATCCGTCTCGCGCTGGTCGGCCGCTGGTTCATCGGGGTGGTCGGGGCGCTCGTCATCGTCGGTCCGGCGCTCATCTGGCTGGGCGGTGGTTGGATGGCGATCCGCTCCGGCTTGCAGATCGGCACGATCGTGGCCTTCGTCGCCTATCTCGCGCGGCTCTACGGCCCGGCCGCCGCGCTCATCGCGGTGCAGGTCCAGATCGTGAGCGCGCTCGCCGTCTTCGAGCGCATCTTCACCTATCTCGACATGACGCCCGAAGCGCCGCAGCGTCCGGATGCGCTGTCGCTGTCGCCGGTGCGCGGCGAGATCGCGTTCGAGAACGTGCGCTTCCGCTACGGCGAGGACCGCTGGGCGCTCGACGGCGTCTCGTTCCGCGCACAGCCCGGCCAGCTCGTCGCGTTCGTGGGGCCGAGCGGCGCCGGCAAGACGACGATCATGCAGCTGGTGCCCCGCTTCTACGACCCGCAGGAGGGCCGCGTCACGCTCGACGGCCACGATCTGCGCGACCTCACGTTGGAGTCGCTGCGCGGGAGCATCGGCAGCGTCGCGCAGGAGACCTATCTCTTCCACACGACCATCTCCGAGAATCTGCACTACGGCAATCCCGGCGCGACCGAGGCCGAGCTCGTCGCCGCGTGCAAGGCTGCCAACATCTACGACTTCATCGCGGGCCTGCCCGACGGTTTCGCGACCATCGTCGGCGAGCGCGGGCTGAAGCTCTCCGGCGGCGAGCGTCAACGCGTCGCGATCGCGCGCGTGCTGCTCAAAGACCCGCGCGTCCTGATCCTGGACGAGGCGACCAGCGCGCTCGATTCGACCTCGGAGACGCTCATCCAAGAGGCGCTCGAGCCGCTCATGCGAGGCCGCACCAGCTTGGTCATCGCGCACCGGCTGTCGACCGTGATGCGTGCTGACGTCATCCACGTCGTGGTCGGCGGCCGTATCGTCGAGTCCGGCACGCACCGCGACCTGCTCGCTCGCGGGGGGCCGTATGCCGAGCTCTATCGCGCGCAGTTCAAACACGAAACGCTGGTAGGAGAGGCGATATCATGACGCACCTCACGCCGCAACAGCTCACGCCCATCATCCTAGCAGCCGTCATCGTCGTGGTGGTGGGGCTGCGCATCTGGCGGTCGACGCGAGAGCAGCGCTTTCAACCGGGCAGCATGTGGGTCGTGCCGGGGATCTTCGCGGCCTTCACGCTCGCGTTCATCGTGATCGAGCGGTATACGAGCCCGCTTGACATCGCCTTCATGGCGCTCGCGCTTGCGGTGGGCGTCGCGATCGGCCTGTACCAGGGCACCCATACGACCGTCCGCGTCGACCATGCGGCCCACGCGATGTTCGTGAAGATATCGCCCCTTGGTTCGCTCATCTTCATCGCCGTGCTTGTGCTCCGGATCGCAGTGCGTTATGCCACCGGCGGCATAGCCGCCGCGACCGCCGCGACGGCCAGCCCTGGTGCGCCGATCGTCCACACGACGGCGGGCCTCATCAGCTTGCTGCTGCTCGTGCTTGCGGTCGGCATCGTCGTCGGCTTGCGCGTCTATCTGCAGCGGGTCTACGACCAGGCGCGAGCCACGCTGTGACAGCGCGCTAGCCGTGGCCGCTCGCATTCATTCCGACGCCGGCGTGATCGCCGGTACTCCGGCAGCGAAGACGCCGTGCCCGCGCGTGACGGGCCGGCTGGTGCTCATCGCCACCATCGTCGCGTCGAGCATGGTGTTCATCGACGGCACCGTCGTGAACATCGCGCTGCCGGTGATCCAGCTGGATCTGCATGCGACGGCGACCGACGTCCAATGGATCGTCAACGCCTATACGCTGTTCCTCGCATCGCTCATGCTCGTCGGCGGTTCGCTCGGCGATTTTTACGGACGCAAACGCATATTCATCATCGGCACGGTCGTGTTCGGCCTTTCCTCCGTGTGGTGCGGTCTCGCGCCGGACGTGCATCACCTCATCCTCGCGCGCGGCGTGCAAGGCATCGGCAGCGCCTTGCTCACGCCCGGCAGTCTCGCGCTCATCAGCGCCACGTTCGACCGCGAGCAACGCGGCCGCGCGATAGGCACCTGGTCGGGGATGACGGCCGTCATGGCCGCGATCGGCCCTGCCCTCGGCGGCTGGATCGTGCAGCACGCATCGTGGCGCTGGATCTTCTTCATCAACGTGCCGTTGGCGCTCGTCGTGCTCGTCGTCGCGTGGTTCGGAATCTCGGAGAGCAGCGACGGCGAACGGACGCATCGTCTCGATTACACCGGCGCGCTGCTCGCGACGCTAGGGCTCGGCGCACTCACCTACGGGCTCATCAGCGCGAGCGCTGTCGGCCTCTCCGATCCGCTCGTGATCGGCGCATCGCTGCTCGGCGTCGCCACGCTGGTGGTGTTCGTCTGGCTCGAGCGCCGGGAGGCGAAACCGATGCTGCCGCCGCAGCTCTTCCGCAGCCGGACCTTCAGCGGCGTCAACCTGCTGACGCTGCTCCTCTACGGCGCGCTCAGCGGCGTGCTGTTCTTCTTGCCCTTCAACCTCATCCAGATGCAGCACTACACCCCGACCGCAGCCGGGCTTGCGATGCTGCCGTTCATCGCGTTGATCGTCGTGCTGTCGCCGTGGGCCGGCGGACTGGTCGCGCGCGTCGGTCCGAGGCTGCCGCTCGTCGTCGGACCGGCCCTCGCGGGACTCGGCATCGCGCTCCTCGCGATGCCTGGGATCGGCGGCAGCTACTGGTCGACGTTCTTCCCCGCCATCGTCGTGCTCGGGTTGGGCATGGCGGTGACCGTCGCACCGCTGACGACCACCGTCCTCGAATCCGTGGACGCCGAGCACGTCGGCATCGCGTCGGCGATCAACAACGCGGTGTCGCGCGCCGCGGGGCTCTTCGCGATCGCGGTGTTCAGCCTCATCGTGCTGGGCGTCTTCAACGCGCATCTCGATCGCGGACTCGCGGCGATGAACGCATCACCTCAGCTGATCGCCGAGATGGCGCCCGAACGCAGCAAGCTCGCTGCGGCGCAGCCACCCGCCAGTATGTCGCCGGCGCAGCACGCCGAGCTGGTGGACGCGATCGACGTCTCCTATCTTGCCGGCTTCCGCATCGCGATGGTGCTCGGCGCGCTGCTGGCTGTCGCGGGCGCGGGCTGCGCCTTTCTCTCGGTCCGCGGAGGGAAGGGATCATGAATGGCGACTGGCGCTGGCTCGTCCCTTAGAGTCTTCCGATGACCTGCTTGGCAAGACTCTCTAGTTGCTTTTCTGTCGCCGAGCTAAGATTTATGTAGAAACGCACTTTGCCTTTCCGCACGTGCAGCGCATGTTCCGGATCAAAATATGCCTCGTCTCCGAGATTGGGGACCGCGGTCGGCGGGCTATAGAAAGCCTGAAGTCTGGCGAATAGGTCCGTCGCAGCGGACGGCGACGGATCGACGTACACTCGAAACCACAGCTTGCCGGCGGCAGCGCCCTTGGACTCATAATTGCAATCCGTCCCCGTGTTGGTGTTCGCAAACGGCCGAGGGGCGACGCTCTCCTGCGGGGCGTCATATGCCTGCCCTAAGGTCTTGGTCACATCGGCCGCCGGCAAGAGCGAGCAGAGATCGGGCGGAAGACCGGTCGCTTGTGCTGGCTGAACCACCAACGCAGTCGCCGCGACGGCTGCAGCGATCAACAAGAACCTGCGGAACTTTGACATGTCGCGAGCCCTCCCCAACAGCATGGTACTTATTTCGCGTCGTCGTCCGGCTGCATCATGCCGAACTCGTTTCCTTCGGTGTCTTCGCAATAAGCGAGCCAGCCGACGCCGGGTATCGGATGTTTCGGCGAGGTGAGTTTTCCGCCGGCGGCGGTGACGCTCTTGATCGACGCGTCGAGGTCTTCGACGCCGAGCGTGTTGATGGTCGCCTCGGACGGATGCGAACGTTTCAGCAGGCCGCCGTTGATGCCCAGCCCTTCGCCTGTGTCCACCATCCAATACTCGACGGGACCGCCCCATTTGTCGATCTTCCAGCCGAAGGCCGTGGAGTAGAATTTGGCAGCCCGTTCCGGGTCATCCGCATGCACTTCGAAATGAACAACTCGGGGCATGGAAGCCATCCTTTCGGCGTGTTTTCGCCTAGTCGTCTATGAGGCGCGTTTCGTTCTTCGGCCCATTTGGGACGACCTTGCGGCTCTAGGGCCTTGATTAGCAGGGCCGCCTTTGCTAAGATAGATGAGGTTTTGGTCATTCGGGGGGCAGCTCGCCCGGGCGTCGAAAATAGGAAGCATACTCCTCTTCGCGATCGTCAGCAACCGTACACCGAAACGTTCTACTACTGACGCGTGCATTGTCAGAGTCTGACAGTGCACCAAGAGGAGTTTCAAACCCAGTGTATACAGATCAACTCATCACCTGCGTTGATTGCGGGAATCAATTCACATTCACCGCAGGCGAACAGGAGTTCTACGACCAGAAGGGCTTCCAAAACAAGCCCAGCCGTTGCCCGGATTGCCGGCAGGCCCGCAAGGCCAGCCGCACCGGTGGCGGTGGCGGCGGCGGTAGCCGTGGCGGTTACGGCGGCGGCGGCGGCGGCGGCCAGCGCGAGATGTTCAAAGCGACATGCTCGAGCTGCGGCGGTGTTGCTGAAGTCCCGTTCCAACCGCGCGGTGACAAACCGGTGTATTGCCGCGACTGCTTCCAAAAGCAGCGCTCAGCGTACTAAGGCCTAGCCGACAAACGCGATCGAGGCCCGGTGTTCACACCGGGCCTTTATCATTCCCCCGAGCTTCGCTCGGGCACTACTACTGCGAGCTCGGGCCCGGCGTCGGTTTCGGCGAGAGCAGCAGCGGCGGCCGCGGCACCTGAGTGAAATCGAACTCGGCGATGAGGTTGCCCAATTGCGGTGCGTTCTCGCGCACGTCCGGGCGCGGATCGGGGCGCCCGTCGGTCCGCGGATCGATGCGTGCCGCATTGAGGAAATCGTCCTCGATGAACTTGAGGTACGCATCGAAGCTCAACGTCTGATGGTCGATGTAGCCTCGTCTCGCATACGGGCTGATCAACAGTCCGGGCACCCGGAGCCCATAGCCGTTCTGATCCACCGTCGGCGGCGCCACGTGATCGTAGAAGCCGCCCCAATCATCCCATGTCAGGAAGATCGCGGTGCTGCTCCAGTCAGGGCTCTTCATGAGCGCGTTGACGATGTTCGTGACATACGTCTGGCTCGCGCTCACGAGCGCCGGAGGATGATCGCTCACCGGCCCGCTCGGGACCACCCATGAGACGGCGGGCAGCGTGCCGTTCCGGGCGTCCTTGAAGAGGTCCGCGGTGGTCTTGATGTTGCCGAGTTCGCCGTCTTGGCGCACGGTCACGAACCACGGCAGCGGATTCCATATCTGCGGCACCTTGCGGCTCTGCGGCGCGGGCGCGCAGAACATCGCATCGTCCGCGCAATCGGGCTGCGTGCCTTCGGCGAGATAGTACGCCCAGCTGATGTGATTCTCGTGCAGCAGATACGTGAGGTCCGTCCACGCGTACACGGAAGCGCCGGCCGGCAAACCCCGCTGTGGATTCTGCAGTTCGTTGACGCAGCTCATGGGATCGGCTGATGCGCAGCGCGCCGACCAGCCCGACACCATGAACAGATGCGCCGGCAGACTCCATGACGCATTGGGCTCGAACATGTGGTCCTGCAGCGTGTAGCCTTGCGCGTAGCGCCAATAGTTGGGGATGTCGCGCGCGTCATGATAGCCCATCACATCGGGTTGTCGGCCGCCGCAGCGCGGATCGAACGGCCCCGCGCAATGTCCCTTGCCGCCGCGCTGCTGCTCGCCGACGAAGCCGTCCATCTTCCCGCCATCGATGTCCGCGCGCGCGCTGCTTTCGCCGTGCGGCCCGCCGCTGTTGCGATCGGCGGCGTCATGATATGGCTGCACGCAGCCGCCTTGTGACGGATTGGGGACGCACGCTGCGAAGCCGCCGTTCGCGTTGCGCGGCAAGCCATCGCCGCCAGGATAGGTGCCGAAGTATTCGTCGTAACTGCGGTTCTCTTGCATGATGATGACGACGTGCTTGATCTTGTGGATGTCGCCGGGCGCCGCGGCGGCCTGGGGATGCGTGGCCATCGGCGTGAGCAGCGATCCTGCCAGCATGAGCGCGACGAAGTAGCCGATGGTGAGCAGGCCTTTCCAGCGCTCCCACGAGGTCTGCAGCTGCACCACCATCATGAGCATGTCCCCTTTGTTGTACTACCGCCCGCGCACGGCCGAATTAAGCGCGGATGAGGCCTTCCCAAGAGGGCGCTGAGAAGCTACGCTTTGAGGATGAAAGTCTCGACCGACTGCATCGTGGGGTCGTTCGCCTCGCTCATGTGATCGAGCATGTTCCAATGGTCCCGGCCGGCCGGCTGTAGGTACTCGACCCGATCCCCCGCCGTTTTCAGTTGCTCGTAGAGCTGCGCCGAGATCGCCTCCGGCGCCATACGATCGTCGCGGCCGTGGATGACGAGCGCCGGCGGCTCGTCGCCACGCAGGCGCGGCTGGATGTCGAAGCGCCGCCACCCGCTGCGGTCGGCTCCGAACGCAGGGTCGTAGATGCTCTGGTAGCTCGGGTCGAGATCGGCCACATCCGTCGACGGATTGATGCCGACGCTGCCGAGCGCCACCACGCCGCGCACCGCACCACGTGGGATCGCACCGCTGACGAGCGCGTAGAGCGCGAGCTGCGCGCCCGCCGAGTGGCCGACGAGGACGATGCGCTTGGGGTCATAGCCGGCGGCGGATGCGTGGTTCACGAGCCAGCGGAACGCGCGCGCGACGTCGGCAGCCTGGTGTTCGGCGTCGGTCTGCGGCGCAAGCGGATAGTTGAGGACCGCCGCCGCGATGCCGCAGCGCGCGAACGCTTGGCCGAGCGAGACATACTCGCTCTTGTCGCGGCTCACCCACGCGCCGCCATGTATGTAGATGGCGAGCGGGCCGCCCTTGACGCCGTGCGGCAGATAGAGATCGAGCGCTTCGAACTCCGGATCGGAACCGTACACGTGCGTCGCTGCATCGACACGATGCGGCGTGCTGGGACATGGCGTCGCACCGCCGGTGCTGAAGGCGAATGCGAGCGCGATGATCGGCAGCGTCATCTCGCCATCTAGGCGTCATGGCGGCGGGTTTTCCTGCCAGGCGCCGCGCGTGAGCGGCGCGAACCCCCGCGTCATGTTCTTCGATCCGAACTATCTCTGGTACGCGCTGCCGCCGATGCTATTCGGCTTTTGGGCGCAGTGGCGTGTCAGCAGCGCCTTCAACAAGTACGCGAAAGTGCCGACGAGCAGCGGCATCAACGGCCAGCAGACCGCTGCCCTGCTCATGCAGCGCACCGGCCACGAGTTCGGCGTCCAACAGGTCCCTGGTGTGCTCACCGACTATTACGACCCGCGCACCAAGACGATGTGCCTCTCGCAGAGCTCGGTGCAGAACTCTGTCGCGTCGGTCGCCGTCGTCGCGCACGAATTCGGGCACGCGATCCAGGACGTCGAAGGCTACGCGCCGATGCGGCTGCGCAGCGCGCTTGTCCCCATGGTCAAACTCGGCTCGTGGGTCGGTCCGCTGTTGTTCATCGCGGGTCTGTGGCTGTCGATCATGAACCTGGCGTGGGCCGGCATCATCCTCTTCGGGGCGACGGCCATCTTCGCGATCGTGACCTTGCCGGTCGAGCTCAACGCGAGCAGCCGTGCGCTCACCATGCTGCAGTCGAACGGGGTCCTGAGCGCCCAGGAGATGCCAGGGCACAGGCCGTCCTGAGCGCCGCGGCGCTCACCTATTGCGCTGCGATCACCCAGTCGGTGGCGCAGATCCTGTACTACCTCAGCATCATGGGCCGGCGCAGGTAGACCGCAGGCCTGCGGGACGGCGGCGGGGCGGCTGTCCGTAATATCCGTATTCTACGTGGTCGCGCGCCCCTAATACCCGGAATAACACCGATTCGAGCGCACCCCCTGAAAACGTACGATGGAGCCGTGAAAGGGGGGCTTTCCCCATGGTACGGCATCCATCGATCAGCATCACGACCCTCGCGGAGCCTTTCGACGATCAGAGCCTGGCGCTGCTGAAGGCGGAGTTCCGCCATCACGTCAAGGCGGGCCGCAAGCTGCACGTCATCGACCTCGACCAGCTCGGCTCGTCGGGTTCGTGCGTCATCCGGGCGCTCGTGACGGCGCTGCGCATCGTGCGTGAGGTCGGCGGCGAGATCCGCCTGGTCAGTTCGACGCGGCCCATGCAGCGCGTGCTGACCCTCACCGCCTTGAACCGCGTGTTCCCCGTGTATCGCACCGTGCACGACGCGGTCGCGGCGCATCGCTCGATTGCGGCGTAAGATGAGGGCCGACCTAAAGGTCGGCCCCTACATCGGGTGGCGTTACGGGTTTAGCGGCGGGGCCAGCGCGGCTTGCGCTTCTTGAGGAACGCGGTGATGCCTTCGTGCGCGTCGGCCGTAAGCGCGTTGTACGTCATCACTTCCTTGGTGTAGGCGTATGCCTTGCGCTGCGGCATGTCCATCTGCCGGTAGAACGCTTCCTTGCCGAGCGCGATCACGTTCGGACTCGATTCGATGATCTGGCCCGCGAGTTGCTTCACCGCATCCTCGAGCCCTGAGCTCAACACGACCTTGTTGATGAGCCCCACCTCGAGCGCTTCCTTAGCTGAGATCGGCTCGCCGGTGAGCAGCATCTCCATCGCCTTCTTGCGGCCGATCGCCCGCGTGAGCGGCACCATCGGCGTCGAACAGAACAAGCCGATCTTGACCCCGGGCGTGGCGAACCATGCCGTCTGCGCCGCCACCGCGAGATCGCACGTCGCGACCAGCTGACACCCGGCCGCGGTCGCCGGCCCCTGCACCTGCGCGATCACGGGCTGGCCTATTTCCTGGATCGTCTCCATGAGCTCGACGCATAGCTCGAAGATGCGCTTGTACTCGATGACCGTGCGGTGCAGCAGTTCGGTGAGGTCGTGGCCGGATGAGAACACCGAGCCGTTCGCCTTGAGCACGACGACTTGGATCTCGCTCTTCTTCCCCACATCGCGCAGCGCTTTGATGAGCCGCAGCATCACGTCTTCGGAGAGCGCATTGCGCTTCGCCGGCCGGTTCAACGTTATATAGGCGAGCGGGCCGTCGATCTCGACGAGCACGTCCGCGGTTGGTGGGGTCAGCAGTGTCGTCGCCATCAATTGATCCGTTTCTCGCGTCCGGCCCATTCCTTGTCGCGCAGCTTGAACTTCTGCACCTTGCCGGTCGAGGTCTTCGGCAGCGGGCCGAATTCCACTGTCTTCGGCGCTTTGAAGCGCGCGATCTTCTCGCGGCAGAAGGCGATGATGTCCTCCGCCGTCGCGCTCTCGCCCGGCTTGAGCGTCACGAACGCTTTCGGCACTTCGCCCCATTTCTCATCGGGCACGCCGACCACCGCGGCTTCGAGCACCGCCGGGTGCGCGTAGATGGCGCGCTCGACCTCGATGGTCGAGATGTTCTCGCCGCCGCTGATGATGATGTCTTTCGACCGGTCGCGCAGTTCGATGTAGCCGTCCGGGTGCATGACGCCGAGATCGCCGGAATGGAACCAGCCGCCGCGAAACGCTTTGTCGGTCGCCGTCTTGTCGTTGAAATAGCCCTGCATGACGTTGTTGCCGCGCATGACCACCTCGCCCATGGTCGACGCGTCGGCCGGCACGTCGCCCATGTGGTCGTCCACCACCCGCAGTTCGGGCGCGTGGATGAAGCCGACGCCTTGCCGTGCTTTGAGGCGCGAGCGCTCCTCGGCCGGCTTGCCGTTCCACTCAGGCTTCCACTCGCTCACCGTGTGCGGCCCGTAGGTCTCGGTGAGACCGTAGGCATGCGTGAGCACCGCGCCCATCGACTCGATCCGCTCGATCACCGTCGGCGGCGGCGGCGCGCCGGCGGTGACGATGCGCAGCGGCCGCGGGAATCTGTAGTCCTTCGTCGGCGTCTCGGAGGCGAGCATGACGAGCACGGTCGGCGCGCCGCACAGATGGGTCACCTGCTCGCGCTCGATCAGCTCGAAGATCGCTTTCGGTTCGACTTTCGGCAGCGCGATGTGGCGCGCGCCGGCGGCGGTGACGCCCCACGTGTAGCACCAGCCGTTGCAATGGAACATCGGCAGCGTCCACAGGTAGACGCTCTCGCCCGTCAGGCCTGAATGGTACACCTCGCCCAGCGCGTTGAGGTACGCGCCGCGATGCGTGTACACGACGCCCTTGGGCCTGCCGGTCGTGCCGCTCGTGTAGTTGATCGAGATCGGCGCCTCTTCGTCGTCGATGCCGAGATTGAACGGCTCCGGGCTGCCGCCCGCGATGAAGCGCTCGTAGGTGGATCCGCGCAGCGCTGCGTCGCCGGGCTCATCGCCCACCCAGACGAGCGTCTCGAGCTTGGACTCAGCGCGGCCGGGCGCGATGAGCGGCGCGAAGTCCGGATGCGCGATGATCGCCTTCGCACCGCAATGCTGAAGGATGTAGCCGATCTCGTCCGCGCTGAGCCGGATGTTGATGGCGACGAGGACGCCGCCGATCTGGGGTACGCCGAAGTGCGCCTCGAGCGCCTCATCCGAATTATACGCGAGCAGCGCGACGCGATCGCCCTTCTCGATGCCGGCCGAGCGTAGGGCACTCGCCAAGCGGTAGACGCGGGCGGCGAACTCCCCGTACGCGATGCGGCGCTCGCCGTCGACGACGCCCACCTTGTCATGATACACGTGCGCGCTGCGCTCGACGAACATCAGCGGCGACAGCAGCGAGCGGTTGACCGCGAGGGCGCTCCATTGGTCGCGCGACCAGAGTTTCTGGAATGTCGGCCGATCGACGTCTATCATGGCGGCTCCCCGTGGGCCGACCTAAAGGTCGGCCCCTACAGACGATCTAGATTTCGAGGGCGGCGATGTTGCGTACTGCTTGGCGCGACGTTCGCCAGACCACCAATGCGACGATCGCACACGTGCCGGCCAGGCCGAGCAAGAGGCCCGCCTCGCCATCCCACACGTCGCGATAGCCCATCCGGCTGAGGCCTAGCAGCGCGCCGCACAGCGCGAGGACGAACAGCGCGTTGAGGAAGGGCATGATCATGCGCACGCCGCGATTGATGGCGTTGGGGTTCTCCCAATCGAACGACGGGAAGCGCGTGTCGAAGGCGACGCCGAAGCACACGGTCGCGGCCGCCACGAGCAGAGCGAACGCCACGAGCGCCATGATGTGCGGGAACCCGAAACCGTAGCCGATGCCGAGCAGCACCGCGGCGACCACGGAGATCGCCGCCGTCTGCAGGTACGACGAGAGGATCTTCGCGGTGAAGATGTGGCGTGGCGACAGCGGCGCGGCCTCGAGCAGCCAGATGCTCTTGTGCTCGAGCGAGAGCGCGGTCATCCCCGGATTGAGCCCGTCGAGCACGGCGACGAAGCCGATCTGCATCATGGCCAGCTGCACGGTCAGCGGCAGCAGCGGCGTCTGCGCCTGATGGCCGACGAGCAGATAGCCGATGAAACCGAGCGAGGCGATGTGGTTGAACCATAGCTGCGGCGAGCGGATGACGACGCTGATGTCCTTCCACACGATGGCGGCGATCGGCCGCAATCTCGGCGGCGCCCCCGATGAGATCGCCGTAGCGCGCTTCACCGAGACCGACCTGCTCCATCCCTCCGCGAACCCGAACGACACGAACGCGAGCGCGATCGGGCAGGCGACGAGCGTGATGAACGCGCTGCCCGCGAGCCAGGCCATGGCGCGCCCGAGGTCGCCGTTGCCGGCATACGCGAGCAGATGGCCCATCCAGCTGCTCGGCAGCCACAGCGGCGTCACCGGGAGCTGCAGCGAGGTGATGTCTCCCTCGATGTGCGCGAGGCGCGCGAAGCTCAGCAGCCAGAACGTGGTCGGCACGGCGGCGCCGATCACCCATAACATCTCTTTCGCGGCGCGCGGCGGGATCACGCGCAGGGTCACGATGGTGACGCTCGCCAGACCCGCGTACAGCACCGCCGGGAAGAGCGACAAGCCGACGATGGAGATGGGATAGGCCCACCACGGCGCAGCGACACCGGCGAGATAGCCGATGACGAACGGCAGCAAGAAGACGGCGACGTAGACCTCGTTCTGCGCGACCCCGAGGATGAATTTCGCCACGATGAGGCTCGACGAGCGCACCGGCATGGCGAGCAGGATCGGCATGTCGGAGGACAGGTACATGTCGTTGAGCGCTTGCCCGAACGCGATGAAGAGGTCGGTGAACAGGTACACCAGGAAAGCCCAGCTCGCGACGCTGAGCAGCAGCGCGGTGGCGTTGGCGGCGACCAGCGCCCGCACGCCGACGTACGAGCCGATGAATATCATGAACACGAGGACCGCCGACGCCGCGCCCGCGGCGATGTACAGCTTGCGGCTCGTCCAGTCGCGCTGCGATGCCAAGATGCGGAAGCGGATGAGACGCGAGGTGAGCATGAGCGTCTCCGCCACCGGACCGCGGTTCATGCCGGTTCGGCCTCGCGGAAGATATCCGCGATCCGGCGATCCTCCACCCCGCCGGTGAGGTTCAAGAAGATCTCCTCGAGCGATTGACGGCCGCGCAGCACGCGCAATTCCGGCACGGTGCCCATCGCCGCGATCCGGCCGCGATCGATGATCGCGACGCGATCGCACAGGCTCTCTGCGATCTCCATGATATGCGTCGACATCATCACGGCGCAGCCCGCCTGCGTCACCGCCCGCACGATATCTTTGAGCAGGCGTGCGCTCTTCGGGTCGAGCCCGACGGTCGGCTCGTCGAACAGATACACCTTCGGCTCGTGGAGCAGCGCCGCGCACAACGCGACCTTCTGGCGCATGCCATGCGAGAAGCTCTCGAGCAGACCGCCCGCGTCAGGCGTCAACTCGAAGAGCGCGAGCAGTTCGCCGATGCGTCGCCGCTTCCGTTCCGCCGTCATCTCGTAGACATCGCCGATGAAATTGAGGAACTCGACCGCCGTGAGCTTGGGGTACAGCGCGGGCTCGTCCGGCACGTAGCCGACGAGGCGTTTCGCCTCGAGCGGATGCGTGGTGATGTCATAGCCGCCGAGCGTCGCGCGTCCGGAGCTGGGCTGGAGCAGCCCAGTGAGCATCTTCAACGTCGTGGTCTTGCCGGCGCCGTTGGGGCCGAGGAAGCCGAAGATCTCGCCGGGACTGACGGCGAACGAGATGTCGTAGACGGCTGCCGTATCGCCGAACCGCTTGGTCAGGTGGTCGACGACGACGAGCGGCGGCTGCATATGGTTATATTATCGTCAGCGGGCGGGGGCGGGGCCATAGGCGGCGAGGCTATGTTTCACCTCGGCGGCGACTTCGCGGTCGGCCGGCGCGGGGACGCCATGTGTGATCTGCAGCGGCTCGGCCTGCCATGACTCCACCGCCCCGTTCCGCAGCCGGATCTCCAGCAGTGCGCTTTGCGTGGCCACGCCCGGCCGCGTGTCGAAGACGAAGTTACCCAGGCTATAGGCGATGATCCCGTGGTGGTATGTCTCGACCGGGCCCAGGACGTGCGGATGGGCGCCGAGGACCACGGTGGCGCCTGCATCCACCAGCGCGCGAGCGAGCCTTATGTGATCCGGCGTCGGCGGGCCGACCAGCTCCTTGCCCCAATGCTCGTAGACGATGACGACGTCGGCGTGGTGGCGCGCATCGCGCACTTCGTGTTCCAGCGCGCGTAGGTAGCTCGCCGTGATCAAGCCGGTGACAGGATCGCGACCCGGCGCGATGCCCGCCGCGTCCTGCGTCGCGAGGTAGCCACGCGGTATGACCTCCGAGACGCCGAGCAGCGCGAACCGCACGCCGCGCCGATCGAAATATGCCGGCCGTTGCGCTTCTTCTATGTCACCGCCGGCACCGGTCTCGCCGACACCCGCTTCGCGCAGCGCTTCGATCGTGTCGAAGAGCGCCATCGAAGCCATAATCCATGCTGTGGTTGTTGGCGAGCGTCATCGCCGCAAAACCTGCGCCCGCGAGACCGCTCGCGGCCACCGGCGAGCCGCGCAGCAAGAACTCCTTGCGGTCTTTGAGCTGTTTCGGCGGCTTTGCTTTCGTCGCGACGCCGCGATAGGACAGCGGGCATTCCAGATTGCCGACGACCGCGTCCGCGCGAGCCAGGATCGGCCGGATGCGATCGAACGGCGCATCCGAGCCGTAGGTCGTCATGAACGAGTCGATGCCCCAGCCGAACATGACGTCGCCCACGACGTCGAGCGTGACGGTTTGGCTCTGTTGCGTCGCTGCGCGCGCGCCCATCGGGACGAGCGCACAGCAGAGGGCGAACGCGATCAGCAGGCGGGTCATGCGTGCCAATCCGGCACATGCGTGAGCGGCTCCCGCAGGGCGAACGGAATGCCGCTCACTATAGATACGATGCAGCCGGGCGTTCCGATGAGTGTGGCCCGCTATGAGGAACCCGCAGCCGTCACAAGAGCGAACCTGTGTCGTCCGGGCCGAGCATGAACTTGCGCAGGTAGTAGATCGGCGGATCGCCGTGCGAGAGCACCGCGTCGTGGAACGCGCGCAAGCTGTACGCCGCTCCCATCTTCGTCTGATAGTCCGCGCGCAGCTTGAGCAGCATCAGCTTGCCGAGCGTGTAGTAGCCGTAGAGCGGATCTTGCGTGCCGCGCACGGCTTCGCGATATGCCGGCTCCTTGCCCATGAACGCGTTGTCCATGAAGAACGTCGTTGCGCTCGCGACGCTCATGCCTTGCGTGTGCTCCTTGATGCCGACGATGTAGCGGCAGTCGCGCTGCAGCGCGAGCATGAGCTGCAGGACGCGATAGCGCGGGTCGCCGTTGCCCAAACCCTCATCCACCATCATCTGCTCGTCGTAGTGCGCCCAGCCTTCGCCGAACGCGTTGTTCCATTCGATCTTGCGGATAAGGCTCAGGTCATGCGTCTTGTTGAACAGATAGTTGGTGTAGTGCCCGGGGTATGCTTCGTGCGACCCGACGATCACCAGACCCGGCCGGTTGAAGAACCGCAGGTGCTGGTTGGCCTGCTCCGGCGTCCAGTTCGGATCGACGATCGTGACGTTGTAATACGCCTCGGTCGCCTTGGTCTCCAGCGGCCCCGGCGCGTTCATTGACGCGAAGGACGTCTGCGCCTGGAATTCCGGCGTCTTCACCACCGTGGCGATGGGCGCGGGCGGCAGGTCGATGATGCTCTTCTCTTTGATGAAGGCGACGAGCGTGTTGAGGTCGGTCTGCGCGACCGCGAGCAGCTGATCGCTTCTGGGATGATCCTCCTGGATCGAGGCCACGACCTGTTGGACGGTCTTGTTGGGATCGATCGCGCGCGCGCTCGCGATGATGCCCGCCTTGTCCTTGGCGAGATTCGCCTCGCCCACGGACAACAGCTGCGCGATGGGGATGTCCGTCGCGTTCTGGTACCGCTCCAGTTCCGCATACGCGGCCGGTCCGATGGCGTACGCGCCATGCGCCGCCGGCACGACGCTATGATGGATGAACGCGGCGTAGCGCGAGACCGCGGCGATCGCAGCTGCGTTGCTCGCCGCGAATTGCTGTCTTGAGCGATGTGTCGGTGACGCCGGCGAACGCCAGCGGCACGTCATGCGAGAAGAAATCCACCGCACCGTCGGCGTCCAGGGCTGTTGGCCGACGCGACGATCGGCGCCACGGCTGATGGACGGATGTTCTTCATCCCTTGGGCGAGCACGCCGGGGATGAGCTTCTCGCGCGCGATCACCAATTGGAGACGCTGCGGCAGCGGCGCGAAATCGCGCGTCATGATCGTGTAGACGCCGCCCGACACGATGTCGGTGTAGTAGGCCGGGCGGCAGCTGCCAGTCGGGCCGCTCTTCGAGCGTGAAGAGGTTGTTGCCGATCGACGCTTCGAGCAGCGCCTGGTCGGTGCGGCCGTCGAGCGAGAGCTTGGCGGGGTCGATCTTCTGCAGCTCCGCGAGCGTCGCGTGCTCTCGGTTCACCTCGAGCTGGATCGCGCCCGGCGTGACCGGATCGAGCTTGGTGTCGTAGGTGTGCACGCCCACCTGCGTGGCGGTGGTCGGACTGAACTTCCACAGGCCCTGATAGTAGCGCTCGGACAGCACCGCGAGCGCCGCGTCCCCCGCGGCAGGCACCGGCGTTTCGGTGGGCGCCGCCGGCGACGCGCCGGGCGTCATATCATCGGCGGCACCGGCTCGCGGCAAGCACAGCGCGCCCGCGATGAGGAGTCCTGCGATGAGTCGGAGTCTAAACACGTGCGTTCCCCTTTCGCTGCCGTGTGGTGGTGATGATGATGTCCGCCGCACGTGCGACCTGCTCGGCGGAGACGTCGAGATGCGCGACTGCTCGGAAACGGCCGCCGCCGATCGCGTGGGCGTAGACGCCTGCGTCGCGCCACGCGGCGACCAGCGCGGCGTCATCGACGCGCGAAGCCCCGCGCGATGCGAATACGACGATGTTTGTGTGGACGTCTTCGGGGTCGACCTCGAACTCGCCGCTTTCGTGCAGCGCTCTGGCGAATGCCTTGGCTTTGGCGTGGTCCTCGTGCAGTCGCTTCGGGCCTTCGCGCAACGCGATGAGCGCGGCGGCGGCGATGACGCCGGCCTGGCGCATGCCGCCGCCGGCCATCTTGCGGACCGCGCGGGCTCGCTCGACGAAAGCGCGGCTGCCAGCCGCCGCAGATCCGACCGGCGCGCCGAGCCCTTTCGAGAAGCACACGTTCACCGAGTCGGCCGCCGCCGCGAGCGCTGCGGCCGGCACGCCGAGCGCGACGGCGGCGTTGAACAGCCGGGCGCCGTCGAGGTGGACGGCAGCGCCGTGACGCCGCGCGACCGCGGCGAGTGCTTCGGTGTGGGCGAGCGGGATCGCCCGGCCGCCGCCGCGATTGTGGGTGTTCTCCAGACAGACCAGCGCCACGCGTCCGGCATGCGCGCTCCGGCCGCAGCGCGTGCTCGAGCTCGTCCGGGTCGATCGCTCCCTTGCGATTCGGCACCGTCCGCAATTGCACGCCGCCGAGCGTCGTGACGCCGGGCCCTTCGAAATAGAAGATGTGGGCTTCGTCGCCGACGACGACGTCGTCGCCGCGCTGGCTGTGCGCCAGCACGCTGATGAGGTTGCCCATCGTGCCGCTGGGCACGAACACCGCCGCCTCTTTGCCTAGCGCCGCGGCGGTCTCGCGCTCGAGCTGCGCGACGGTCGGGTCTTCGCCGTACACGTCGTCGCCGACATCGGCCGCCGCCATCGCAGCGCGCATCGCGGCAGACGGCGCGGTGACGGTGTCACTGCGCAGGTCGATGTTCAGTTGCTCCATTCCCACGGGTTCCAAAACGTCGTCGCGACCGGCGACGGCTGGTAGCCTTTGAGGCTATCGGCGACGAGATCGTTGCGCCGCTTCCACCACAGGAACTCCACCGGCGAATCTTCGGCCAATAGCATCTGGATACGCCGATATGCGGCGCGCCGGGTCGGCACGTCGTAGTGGGTGAGGGCGATGCGCTCCTCCGCGTCGATGCGCGAGTCGCAGATGAACGAGTTGTTGTAGTCGCCGCGCTGATCGCACGCCCACAGCGCGATGTCATCCGGGTCGAGCCCGCCGATCCAGCCCTCATAGGCGAGGTCGAACTTGCCGCTCCCGAGCACGCCGCCGGCGGTCTTGTCGGCGTAGTAGATGCTGTGCGCGACGCCTTTGAGGATGACGACGACGCCGATCGCGCGCAGCTGCTGCTGCACGATCGCGCCGACGCGCTCGCCGTCGTTGGCCTCGCGGTCGAAGACGTAGACGAGTTCGAGCCGCTTGCCGTCCTTGGCGCGATAGCCGTCATCTGCGAGCTTCCAGCCGAGAGCATCGAGCGCTGCTGAGGCGGCCTTGGGGTCGTAGTGCGGCGCCGGCACTGAGGGATCGTATGTGTAGAAGAACACCGGCTGGTCGCTCACCGCCGGATCGGCGCCGTCGTGCATGATGTTGTGGATGAGATAGGCCTTGTCGATGCCGGCTGCCAGCGCGCGCCGGACCCGAAGATCGTCGAGCGGCGGATGGGTGACGTTGAACGTGAGATAGTAGAACTCGTTGAAGCGCGTGTGCAGCAAGTGGGTGCCGGGGATGTTCGCGAGCGCCGGCAGCTGATTGATCTGCGGCGAGCCGTAGAGGTCGGCCTCACCGGTGCGCATCATGATGGCGCGCGTGTTCGAATCGGGCACGACGAGGTAATCGACCTCGCGCAGCTTGGGGGCGCCGCGCCAGTAATGCGGGTTCGCCACCATGGTGATGCCGACCGACTGCTCGTACTTGGTCACGATGAACGGCCCCGTGCCGATCGGTTTGATGTTGTATGCGGCATGATTGATGCTCTGCATACCTTTGAGGATGTGCGCCGGCAACACGACCATGGGTGCGAGGCTCGGCGCGAAGAAGGTCGCCACCGACGGCGCGTACGGCTGTTTGAGCCGGACGACGACGGTCGCCTGGTCCGGCGCGCTCATGGACTCGATCTGGTCGTAGCCCGTGCGGGTGACGACGTTGTTCGCCGGGTTCATGATGGCGTGCCAGCTGAAGATGACATCGTCCGCGCCGAAGGGGACGCCGTCATGCCACTGCACGCCCGTGCGCAGATGGTAGGTGATCGTCCGACCATCGGCGCTGATGCCGCCGTTGTCGCGCGTCGGTATCACGGTGGCGAGCTCGGGCACGAGTTCGCCCTTCGGGCCTACGCGGAAGAGCCAGGCGCCCCAGAACATCGCCGCGTCGCTCGAGGCGGCGCTCGACGCCAGCTCGGGCACGAGCGAGTCGATGGTGCCGGCGCCGACGATGCGTACCACGCCCGGATGCGCGTCGTGGCGCTGGGGCGGCTGCGTCGCGGTTTGGACCTTGGTGCACGCCGCGAGCGCGACGCACACCACGACCGCGAGCGCGACCCGCTTCAAATCGAGTATTCCCACGTGTTCCAGAACTGCGTCACCGCGTGCGCGGGTTTGTAGTTCTTGAAGTCGACCGAGCCGATGTCGATGCGCCGGAAGAACCACAGGATGATCGCCGGTTGATCGTCCGCCAGCCGGTCCGAGATCGTGTCGTAGGCCTTCTTGCGCGTGGCCAGATCGTAGTGCGTGAGCGCGACGTTTTCGGCCGCGTCGATCAGCGGGTCGCAGAGATGGTACGTGTTCTGACCGCTGTTGGTGGCGCTCGGGATCTGGTCGCACATCCATAGCGTCGAGTTGTCCGGATCGACGCCGTTGTTCCAGGAGTAGTTGCCGATCTCGAACTTGCCGGTCTGCAGAATGCCGCCGGCGCCGAAACTGGCGAAGAGCTGCGGGCTGAGGTAGTTCTTGATGGTGACCTCGACGCCGACCTTGCGCCACTGCGCCTGCACGACGGCTTCGGTCTGGATCGAGTCTTGCCGGCCGGTCGCCCCGGTGAGCTGGACGCTGAGCTTGTCGCCCTGCGCGTTGTGCCGATAGCCGTCGGAACCCATCTTCCAGCCGGCCGAGTCGAGCAGCTTGCCGGCCATCGCGACGTCGTACGGGTACTTCTTGACGTGCTTGTTGTACGCCCATAGGAACGGCGGCTGATCCGTATCCGCCGGGATGTTCACGCCGTGCGAGACCTTCGTGATGAGCTCATCGCGGTCGGTGGCGTAGGTGAGCGCTTGGCGCACCGCTTTGTCGCGCAGCACCGGCACGCTCAGATTGAGCCCGAGCTGGCCGTACTGGGTGAACGGCGTGAGATACACCTTCGTGCCCGGGATGTTCTTGAGCTCCTCGTACTGCGACGCCGACGCGTTGTAGGTGAAGTCCAACTCGTGCGTCTGCAGCTGCGTCAGCAGCGTGTTCTCGTTGGGGATGATGTGGTATTCGACTCTCTTGAGCTTCGGAGGACCGCGCCAGTAGTTGGGGTTGGCGACCATGGTGATGACGCTGCCCTTCTCCCAGCTCTGCACGATGAAGGGGCCGGTGCCGACCGGCTTGTTGTTGAAGTCCACGTGATTGATGTCGGAATACTGCGACAGGAGGTGCTTGGGCAGGACCGGATATGGGTTGCCCGACATGGTGAAGAACGAAGCCACGAACGGCGCAAAACGTTCCTTGAGATGGACGACGATGGTGTAGTCGTCCTTCTTGTCGATCCCCGCGATGATGTTGTAGCCCACCTGACTGCCGACGTTGTTCTTCGGGTTCATCACCTGGTGCCAGGTGTAGATGACGTCGTCTGCGGTGAACAGCGGACCGTCTTGCCAATGGACGCCCTTGCGCAGATGATAGGTGACCGCGAGGCCATCTTTGCTGATGCCGCCGTTCTCGAGCGTCGGTTCGCCCATCGCGAGCTCGCCGATGAACTTGTTCTCATCGGTCCAGTTGAGCAAGTAGCCGCCCCAGAACATAGAGAGATCCACTTCGGTCTGCAGGTTGCCGACGACCGGGTTCATCGTATCAGGCTCGGAGTTGTTGCCTATGCGCAAGACGCCGGGGATGGTGTGCCCCTCGCCCGCGCCGCCTGGGCCGGTGGACGTGCTGATTTTCGTGCAGCCGGAGAACAGCGCGGCGCCCAGCGCCGCGGCAGCGATACAGATCATCACGCGATGCAACATGCTTGTCGTCACTCCGTTGTGATTGAGGTGCCTAGGGACGTAGCGGCCGGCGCTTCGAGCTGATGATCCCGGAGTTCATGCCGGCGACCGTGAGCCCGCCGTCGAAGCGGGCGTGTTCGACTTTCATGCAGCGGTCCACCACGACGCGCAAGCCCGGCATCGTCGGCAATGCGGATCGCTTCGTCGTTGATGACGCCGTATTGGAACCAGATCGCCTTCGCGCCCGCGGCGACCGCGTCGCGCGCGACCTGCGGCGTTTCGTCGGCCTTGCGGAACACGTCGACGATATCGGGCGGGCCGAGTTCGCGCGCGTAGTCCGCCAAGCTCGCGAAGCAGCGGACGCCGTCCACCTCCTTATAGTCCGGGTTGACCGGGCGCACGTCGAAGCCGTGCGTGCGCAGATAGCGGAACACGAAATAGCTCGGCCGCAGCGGGTTGGCGCTCGCGCCGACCATCGCGACGGTATGGCTTGCGGCTAAGAGCTCGCGGCGCTCTTCCGCAGTGGTGAGGATCATGCGTGCGCCCCTGCGAGCGCGCCTTTGACCGCGGCTGCGAGCCCCTGCTCGAGATCCCAGATGAGATCGTCGGCGTCTTCGAGCCCGACCGAGAGCCGTACCGTGTCCGGCGTGATGCCGGCGGCGACGAGCTCGGCATCGCTCAACTGCTGATGCGTCGTCGACGCGGGATGGATCACCAGGCTCTTGGCGTCGCCGACATTGGCGAGGTGGCTCCACAGCTGCAGCGAGTCGATGAACGCGATGCCAGCCTCGCGGCCGCCGCGCACGCCGAAGGTGAAGATCGAGCCCGCGCCCTTGGGCAGATAGCGTGCGGCCAGCGCGTGGTACGGGCTCGCCGGCAGACCCGCGTACTTCACCCACGCCACCGCATCGTGCCGCTCTAAGAACGCGGCGATCCGTTGTGCGTTCTCGACGTGCGCACGCATGCGGACGGCAAGCGTCTCGAGGCCGAGGATTAGCAGCCAGGCGTTGAACGGCGACATGCAGCCGCCGATGTCGCGCCCGACCTCAAGCCTGGCGCGGCAGAGGAATGCGAACTCGCCGAACGTCTCGGCGAAGCTCATGCCGTGGTAGGCGGGGCTCGGCGCGCCGATGAGCGGGTGCTTCGGGCCCCAGCGAAACCGCCCCGACTCGACCATCACTCCCCCGATGATCGTGCCGTTGCCGCTGAGGAATTTGGTCGCGGAGTGCACGACGATGTCCGCACCGTGCTCCAACGGCCTGCACAGGTACGGCGAGGCGAACGTGTTGTCGATGATGAGCGGCACGCCGGCGGCATGTGCGACCGCGGCGAGCGCCTCGATGTCCGCGATGTTGCCTGCGGGGTTGCCGATCGTCTCCGCATAGACCGCTTTGGTGTTCGGTTTGATGGCCGCGCGGATGGCCTCGGCGTCGGAATTGGGCACGAAGGTGACCTCGATACCCATGCGCTTGAGCGTCACCGCGAATTGCGTCACCGTGCCGCCGTAGATGTTCGACGACGCCACGAGATGGTCGCCTGCCTGCGCCAGCGTGAGGATGGCGAGCAGCTGCGCGGCCTGGCCTGAGGCCGTCGCCACCGCGCCCAAACCGCCCTCGAGGCTCGCGATCTTCTCCTCGAAGGCGGCGACCGTGGGGTTGGAGATGCGGCTGTAGATGGTGCCGTAACTGCGCAACGAGAACAGCTCGGCGGCGTGCTCGGCCGAGTCGAACACGAAGCCGGAACTCATGTAGATGGGCGTCGCACGGGCGCCCGTCGCAGGGTCGGGCTGCGTGCCGGCGTGCAACGCGCGGGTGGAAAAGCCGAATGAGCGGTCCTGGGACATAGGCCGTAGATCTCCCACAGATGAGCGAGCCCGGGAGCCTTCGGACTTCCATGCACCGCATGGTTTTCCTGGGATTTTAGCGCGTCGGTCTAGACGGCGTCCGTTTCGGCGGCCGGCTTGCGCTCGAGCAGGCGCTCGAGTTCAGCGGCGGGGAGCGGCGCGCTCAAGAGGTGGCCCTGCATCTCGTCGCAGCCGAGCCGGCGCAGCGCGTCGTACTGCGCGCGCGACTCGACGCCTTCGGCGACCACCTGGAGCTGCCGGTTGTGCGCCACGGCGATCATGGCGCCGACGACCGACGCGTCGAAACTGTCCTCTTCGATGCCGCGGATGAACTGGCGGTCGATCTTCAGCGAGGTCACGGGCAGGCGCTTGAGCGAGCCGAGCGAGCTGTAACCGGTGCCGAAATCATCGATCGACGTGCGCACGCCCATGGCGACGAGCTGCCGCATCACGCGGATGCTGCGGTCGACGTCGGCCATGATGCCGGTTTCGGTAAGCTCGATCTCGAGCGCGCCAGGATCGAGGTGTGCGGCGCGCAGCGCGCCCGTGATCATCTTCAAGAAGTGCGGCTCGGCGAACTGGCGCGGCGAGATGTTCACCGTGATGCGCTTGGGCGCGCGGCCTTGGCGCTGCCAGTTCTTCATCTGCTCGCACGCGGCGCGCACCGCCCAGCCGCCGATCGGCACGATGAGGCCGGCGTCCTCGGCGACCGCAGTGAACTCGTCAGGCAGGCGCAGTCCGAGCGACGGATGCCGCCAGCGGAGCAGCGCTTCGGCCGCGACTATCTCGCCGGTGCGCATCGCCGCGATCGGCTGATAGTGCAGCAGGAACTCCTCGCGCCGCAGCGCGTTGCGCAGCTCGTTCTCCAACGAGAGCCGCTTGACGGCGACGGCGTGCATCTCCGGGGCGAAGAACTGGAAGTTGTTGCCGCCGCGCTCCTTGGCCTTGTACATCGCCGTGTCGGCATTGCGCACGAGCGTCTCGACGTCGTGGCCGTCGGTCGGGTACATGCCGATGCCGATGCTCGCGGTGGTGTACATCTCGTGGCCGGCGACGACGTACGAGCGGCTCGTCTCGTTGACGATCTTCTGCGCTACTTTCATCGCTGTCTGGCCGGTGGGCAGGTCGGTGAGGATGATGATGAACTCGTCGCCGCCGAGGCGCGCGACGCAGTCGACCGCGCGCACGCTGCGACGCAGACGGCCTGCGACGGCTTTGAGCAGCGCGTCGCCGGTCGAATGGCCGAGCGTGTCGTTGACGTTCTTGAAGCGGTCGAGATCGAGGAAGAGCACCGCGACCGGACGCTTGTGCCGGTCAGAGAACGCGATCGCCTGGTTGAGCCGGTCGGTCATGAGCATGCGATTGGGCAGTTCGGTGAGCGAGTCGTAGTGCGCTTGGCGCGCGAGCTGCGCTTCGGCTTCTTTGCGCTCGGTGATGTCGAGCATGGTGCCGACGCTGCGCACCGGCTTGCCGGCCAGATCGAAATAGAACTCGCCGCGCTCCTGCACCCAGCGCACGGTGCCGTCGCGACGGACGATGCGGTGGTCCAGCGCGAACGGCTCGCGCAGACGCTTGGATTCTTCGAACGCGCGGGTGATGGCGGCCGTGTCGTCCGGATGGTCGAAACGCGCGAACAGCTGCGGCGCGTCGACGCCTTGGGTGAGCCCGAAGATGCTGTAGATCTCGTCCGACCAGAACAGCGCCCCGCCCGGTAGTTCCATCGACCAACTGCCGAGGTGCGCGAGCTGCTGCGCCTGGGCCAACGTCGCGCGGCTCTGCTGCAGAGCTTCTTCCGTGGCGACGCGCTCGGTGACGTCGCGGAAGCTCCACACGCGGCCGACGGGTTCACCGTCGACGAGCTGCGGGATCGAATAGCGTTCGAAGGTGCGTCCGTCGTGGAATTCGAGCACGTCGAAGCTCTCGGCCTTCGGATCCGCGTAGAGCTCGCGGACCTTGTCGAGGAAGGCGTCGGGATCTTTGAGCTGGCGCAGGACGTGCGCGATGGCGCGCTCGTCGTCACGCGACGCGAGGACGTGTTCCGACACCCGCCACATCGAGGCGAAGCGCTTGTTGAAACGGACGATCTTGCCCTCGCGGTCGACGACAAGGATGCCGTCCGCGGTCGCTTCGAGCGTCGCGAGCAGCATCGACCGTTCGGCCGCCAGTGAATCCGTCGAGATCTGCGCTCACCTCCTTATCAGAACTATCGTCTTTTCGAGGGTCGCGCGAAACGACATGCGTCCGGCAGGGCCGCACGCTTGTACTATGAGCCCCGTCACACGCATTTATGTAGGGGCCGATCTTTAGATCGGCCCTAGTACGGCGTGCACATGGGGTCGCCGATGACGATCTCTTTCCACACGATCTCGCTTAGGCCGGCATAAAAGGCTTCGGCCAGCGTCCGGCCGCTCGTATACGATTTGAACACGCTGGGCGGATCCGGGATCGCATTGAGGTAGGGCTCGGTGACGTCGCCGTGGACGCCGGTGACTCCCTGATGGATGAGGTCGGCGATCTGGCTCTGGCCGCCGCCCGGCGTGCGGATGTTGCTCGCCGAAGTGCTCACCGCGGTCTCGGCGATTCCCCCCGGCACGAAATGCAGCGCGTGATACGCCGCCGCCGAATAATGGTAATCGTTGCTGCCCCAACTGACATAGCCGGAGAGCGCGGCAGCGGGCGCGACGAACGTCGTCGTCAGATCGATCTGGGCGTCGTAGCCGGCGGCGGCGAGCTGGCTTTGCGCGAGGATCATCGCTTGGTTGAAGGTGTCGTACGGTCCGGTCCGGTCCGGATCCTTATCGAAGAAGAATTCGCCGTGCGGGTGCGTGCCGTCGCCCGAGAGCCCGAGCTGGATGAGGCTCTGGACGTCGCTCACCGATCGGCCGTCCAAGCGCGTCACCAGCACCATGTGGTATGTCGCCGACGAGAACGCCGTCGTCGTGCCGTAATAAGGATTGAAGAGCGCGCCGCTGCTCGGGAAAGCGCCCGTCGCTTGGCTAACGATGCCGTCGACGCTATAGCCGTCGAAGGTCTTGCCGGCGTCTTGCACGATGTACGGCATGCCGTAGATCATGACGACGAAATCGATGCGCGTGCCGGCAGTCCCCAGCGTCTTGATCGCGTTCGCGACCGGCGTGAAGATCTGCGTCTGCAGGTTCGACTGGGTGATGCCGTAGCTGCTGATATTGTTGGTGAGCGGCAACGACAGCAGGTTGGCGGCCGGGATCTTGCGGCCGGTCATGTAGGTCGCCGCCAACTGGGTGCTCGAAGCGATGTTGGAGTTCGCCACCACGAGCACGTGCGCGGCGAGCGGATTGACGGGCTGGGGGGTGGCGGTGGGAGGAGGCGTGGGCATGCCGGGCAGCGCGGAATGGCTGCCGCCTCCGCAGGCGGTAAGGGCCATGGCGGACACGAGCGCGACCACAGCGCCGAGGCGCGAGAATCCCTTCACGTCCACTCCTATGGAGCGGTCGAATTCATTCGACCGTCGATATCATACCGCAGCAGCGGTAGCACGCGCTGTGACGACGACTTGATCGTGCCCGCGCGAACGGCGCCCATCTTTAGATAGAAGCCTTCGGCATTGGGGTCGCTTTCGATGAGGAACGCCGCGTGGCCCGCACTGCCGGCCGTTTCGACCGCGTGTCGCCACAACGCTTTTCCGACCCCGCGGCCGATGCGCGTCGGATCCACCCACATATCGTCTAAGAACAGCCGGCCGTCGATATTGCAAAACGCGTAGAAGCCCGCGACGCCGTCTTCGTCCTCGGCGACGAAAGCGAGTGGGCCCGCCAGCTTCTCGGGTGTCTGCGTCAGCGCGTCGCGCACTCGCTCCATGAAGGTGGCATCGTACTCCCAATGAGCCTTCGAGCGCATGGCGAGGGCAGTGAGGTCGACCGCTTCCTCCGGCCTCGCCTTGCGGATTATAAGCACCGCGCGCTCTTTGGTGCCTCCACGCGCGGACCCTCGGCGCAGTAACTTTGCCCTTGCGGTCGAACACACGCGAGCGTAGGAGGACTTAATGTCGCTCGAACTTGCCAATGTGCTCGCGTCCATGTTCACCGCCTTGGTCATCGCCGCCACCGCCATCGCCGCATTGGGCCAGCTGCGGCACATGCGGATGGGCAATCAGATCACGGCGTTGCTCGCGCTGCAGAGCGAATTCGATACGCAGGAGTTCCGCGACGCGGAGGTGCTGGTGCGCCAAGACCTCGCGAGGATGATCGAGGACGAGTCCTTCTGCATCTTCCTGGTGACGTATTCTCGGAACAGGGAATCAGTCGCGCTTCGAAAGGACTACGTCCAGCTGCGTCAGGCGGCAAACCTCATCGCGAACACGTACGAGAACCTCGGTGCGTTGGTCAAGAACGGCATCATAGACCGTCGCCTCTTCCTGGACATCTATTCCTGGATCGTCGCGGGAAGCTGGTCGCAGCTCGAAGGGTTTACGGCCATCGGACGCGCCGCCAGCGGCACGGATTCGATCTTCGAGAACTTCGAGTACATCGCCGCGATATCGCGCGAATGGCTCGACACGAACCCGATAACCTATCCCGCTAACCAGGCTCGTCTCAACGCGAAGCTTCCTAAGGCTGCCGAGAACCTGTTCAAGTAGCCGACGGTCAGGCTCGAACTGACGACCTGCGGTTTACGAAACCGCTGCTCTACCAACTGAGCTACGTCGGCGGAATGGTGCAAGCCGGGGGCAATGCTTTTCTTTCCCGCCATGCGACACGCCTGCGAACCCTTCACGCGGGCTGGATCTGCGCCGCCGCGAGCTGCGACTGCAGCGACTCCATCTCCCGCCTGATCGACTCCACTTCGCGCTTCATGGCCTCGGCGTCGAGGTGATCGTAGGCTGCTGAAGCGCCGGGCGCAAGCGCGGCGATGGTCTTGATCTCGTCCGGATCCAGGCCCTCGCCGTGGATATGGGAACCGTAGAACACGACAGCGGCAAGTTCTCGACGCACGATGATGGGCAAGGCCAGCACCGGATGCGACGGCCCCGAGGGCACACCCTGGGCGCGCCACGGATGATCGTACAGCGACACAGGCCCTTCCTCTGCTTGCAGCAGCATCAATAGGTGCCCGTCATCGTCGTCCAAGCGAGAGATATCGCTTGCGTTCCAACCCTCCGCCGCTTCACGGACGTATGCGCCGTCCTTACCGCGCCGGAAGAGAGCGGCGGAGGCGAGGCGGAGCGCCCGCACTGGCTCCTTGACCAATGCTTGGGCCACATGCTGCGCTGACGTCGCGAACGGCAGTGCCGCCGCATTGCGTGCGAGTTGGACCTCCGCCCGGTGACGTTGGCGGAAGAACGTCGCGTCGATCAACGAATCCACGCGCCTGTGCAGACCGTTGAACCACAGGCCGAAGGCGACGACCGCGCCCACCTCCGCGATCGTCCCCAGTCGGGCCAGCCGCAGATAGTCGCTGAAGAACCAGTCGATGACGGAGAACACGGCGACGAGCAGCGTGGTCAGCACGCCGAACACGAGCGTGCGGCTCACGACGAAGCTCACATCGATGACGCGATGCTTGATCACCGCATAGGCGACGCTGAGCGGCACGATGATGGTGGCGAGCGCCAGCACGTGTGCGAGCCAGATCGGCTCGCTGGGCCAATACACGCCAAGGAAGAGCGCCACGTACTGTATGACCAGGTTGATCCCGAACCCGACGACGATCCAGCGAATGCGCTGTCTATCCTCTCCGCGTGCGCGCATATAGGTGTTCACGAACAGGTACATCACCATGAGCGACCACAGCGCGGGTATGACGACGTAGATGCGGGTGAACAGCTCGCCCGGTGGGCCGCCGATCCAGCCCCACTGATACTCCCAGCACAGTCCGAAGATGACCAGCGCCGCGAAAAGCCACGGCATAGCTCGTAGCGCCGACGACCTCCATCCCTCGACTGGCTCATTGAGGAAACATAGGGCGAAGACGAGCAAGCCGACGATTCCGGCGGCAGAAAGCGCAAATTGGAGAGGATACTCCATATACGTCCAGGGGAACGGAAATAGGAGCTCTATGCTGTAGAACGTGAACGGAGCATTGGCCAAGCAATAGAGGAAGAATCCCCAGGTCATCAGGCCTGGTCGGAGCAACACGAGCGCGGCGCCGAGGATGATGTAGAGCATGGCGACGGCAAGCACCGCGATGCGGTAGGCGGTGTAGTAACGTTCAGTGACCTGCGGCGTCGAGGTGAGCGTGACGGGCCGTGGGGCGCCGCCATGCTTCAACCCGAACGTGATGCTCTCGCCGGACGTCAGCGTGCCACCTTGTGCGGCGTAATACCTGAATCGCGCCGGCGTCGTTTGCAGGTCGATGATATCGCCGACCTGCATCCCGGCCTTTTCGGCGGCGGATCCGCCCTCGACGTAATTCACCACATCGTCGCCGTCGGTCGAGTAACCGAAGACGCCGATGGGGGTCCAAATACGCCGGAGGTCCAACCCGCCCGCCACAAGGACCAGCAGCGACAGCGCGACGACGACAAACATGCGTATTGAGGCTCGGTTTGACTGACTGTCTGTAGACATGCATGATCCTATGCTTGCTTACGCGCGATCACGCCTGGTCGAAGAGTCGCCGGCGCTCTCGTGACTTTGACGCGGGCGAGGGTCTTTCTTACCGCTCGCTACGAGTCGCACGGCGGCAGTTTTCGCAGCGTATCCTCGCTGCGCTCGAGCGCGTCCTTCGCGGCCTGGACGCTTGCGGCGGCCGCCGGATCGAGCGCGGGCGGTACCCTGCCGGCTGCAAGTGCGGCAAGGTACGCCCGCCGGCTCTTCGACAGCGCCAGCGAGTATAGGTCGAGCCCATGCACGTAGCGCACGACGTCATCCACCGCGGCCGAGGTCTGCACCGCATACGAGGCCGCGACCTCGGACTGCGCGCCTGCAAGGCCCGGCTCTTTGGTGTTGATGACAGCGGTGATCGCCTTGACCTCCGTGTTGGCGTCGGCGGCGACGGCTCGCCATGCCGGCCCGGGCGGCGCCACGGGCGGCTGCGCGAGGGTCGTCCGTTCCGTCGTCGTCACATAGGCGTTGAACGCGTCGTTCCAGGCCCTGAAAGCAGTGCGAAAATCTGCGATCGCGTGTCCGCAAGCGATGCCGTCGAACGTAGGGACCGGCGAAGGACCGGTCAGCGGGGTCGATGTCGCGTCCGCCCAGACAGCTGTCGGCACGCACAATAGCGCCACCGCGCAGAGGGCGGTGGATCGAACGCGTCGCGTTGCCGGTATCCTCGTCACTGGGATGCCTCTTGCGGAGCCGCGCGTTCATTCCTTGCCGAGCGGATCGGCTGCGCACAGGCCCTCACGGCTCTCGAGCAAAACCATCGGCACAGCATGAACGTCCCTCTTCTTCCAGTGCTGCTCGCTTCGCTGTTCGTGCTCGGCGTCGTCGCCTGGCCGTTGACGGTGCAACAGCGGCCGCAGTTCTTAGCGCCCAGCGATCGCATCGTGTCGAGCACGAGCGGGGCCGACCTTGCATGCCGCGTCTCGTACGACGGCTTTGTTTGGTACCGCGTCGGCCCCGGCCGCTTCCCGCCGATCGCGGCGCTGCATGAGGACTGCCCTTCGGGCGTGCGCCTCGTCGGTGAGCGTTTCCCGGAGATCCCTCGCTGGGCCAAGCCCGACGGCCCGACGCACGCGCTGTTCACCGTCGTCTCCCTGTATGAGCTCGTCTCCCCGGACGGCATGGATCGGCTGGCCTCCATCGCGCACCAGTACCGCATACCGGTGACCTGGATGACCGGCCAGCCGCTCACGTTCGACACCGCCGCTGGGCTCTACGAGCGCTTCCATCGCGATTTCGGCGATGACCTGCAGACGCGGCCGACCAATCACAACCCCTATACGCCGGATACGCCGACGCGAACGGAATTCGCCCCGCTCGCGCACTCGAAGTTCAACTGGTTCGTCCCCTCGGTCGCGATCGAGGGATCCGGCTACGCCCGCGATATCCATACAGACATGGCCGAAGGCTACCGCGCCTTCTGGGGCATCGCGTGGAACTCGCACGGATTGGATAGCGACTACGACGAGGGCACGCCGTGGGGCGCCTACTGCGCCGACGCGGCGTCGTTCAAGCGGCCATCCCCAACAGGCGAGTGCACGCTCGTCGGCCTTGAGTGGACCGCGCGCGACCTCACGCGCGCAGCCATCAGCGATCATGAGGAGTTCTACTCGACCGATCCCGACGATCTGCAGGTCGCGGGATTCGGCGCGAGCGACGGCGCGGCGTACGTGCGCGCGTTGGTGGATGCCTATGCGGCGGCGGGCCAAATCACGCCGCTGGTCATGGTCGTGCAGCAAGAGGCGGATCAGATGCAGCATCCGCCGCCTGGGTCAACGCTTGGGACCTCGGCCGCGATCCTCAACGCGCTGTACAATCAGGCGCGAATCGACGGTATGCGGTCGGTGACGCTCGCAGCCGCGGCGCGCGACGCGGCGCGTTTTCCTCGGAGCCCGCGCGCGATCGCCTTCCCGTACATCGCGAGCATCGCGATGCCCGAGGCGTGGGCACCGTGGTCGCCGCGCGGCCCGCTGCCCGCGACGATCGATTATCATGATGCGTCGGCTGGAATGAGTTTCATCGCCGGGCGCACCACGCCGGTGCGCGTGTTCCTCTACGCTCGGGCGCGCACGAGCGCGACGCGGCTCACATTGCCGCGCCTGCAGATATCAGAGATGCCGCAACTCGTGTTTGCAAACTTTCACGGCGGCGCGCTGACGCTGCGTTTCGACTCGCCGGTCGCGACGCGCTTTGGGGTGGCGCTATGGAGTGACCCGGCCTTTGTGCGCTGGACAGCACAGCATGCGGACGTGACCTATGCGGGCAGGGCGGCCGCGGTGGCGGCGTTCGATCTGCGGCGCGGCGTCAATGAGATCGTGCTGCGCTGCACCGGCTGCGACAGTGCGACGTTCCCGGTCGCGCCCTAGACGGTCGAGTAAACTCGACCGCTCCATAGGCCGTCGGAATTAATACTCCTGGTGGACCAGATCGAGGTCCGAGAAGGACGTGAATTTCTTGTCGAAGCGCAGGTTCACGATGCCGATCGGCCCGTTGCGCTGCTTGGCGATGATGAGCTCGGCGATGTTCTCGTTCTCCGGCGTCGGCGGGTTGTAGACGTCATCGCGGTAGATGAACGCCACCACGTCCGCCTCTTGCTCGATGCCGCCCGATTCGCGCAGGTCTGAGAGCACGGGCCGCTTGTCGTTGCGCATCTCGGGCGAGCGGTTGAGCTGGGCCAGCGCGATGACCGGCACCTTGAGCTCCTTGGCCAGCGTCTTGAGGCCGCGGCAGATATCGTCGATGATCTCGACGCGATTGGTCGCCTTGGGGTTGTTCGACTGGAGCAGCTGCAGGTAGTCCACGATGATGAGGTCGAGCCCTTGTTTGGCGTGAAGGCGACGGGCGCGCGAGCGGACCTCGCTCACCCTGAGCGCTGCGGAGTCGTCGATGTGGATCGACAGGTCCGCTAGCTCGCCCATCGCGGCGGAAATCTTGCCCCAATCGTCGTCTTTGATGCTGCCGGTGCGCAGGCGTTGCGCGTCGATCTGCGCTTCGGAGCTGAGCAGCCGTTGCACGAGCTGATTGCTGCTCATCTCGAGCGAGAACAGCGCCACCGCTTTGCCCGCCTGCTTGGCCGCGTGCACGCCGACGTTGAGCGCGAACGACGTCTTGCCCATGGAAGGCCGAGCCGCGATGATGATGAGCTCGCCGGGCTGGAAGCCGGCGGTGTACTGGTCGAACGACTTGAAGCCCGATGGGATGCCGGTGATCTGGCCCTGCTGGTGGTAGAGCTTGTTGATCTGCTCGAAGGCGGGCTTAAGCAGGTCCTTGACGAGCGTGAAACCGCCCGAATGGCGGTGCCCGATCTGGAAGATCATCTGCTCGCACTGGTCGAGCGTCTCTTCGACGTTCTCGGTGGGCTCGAAGCCCATCACCGAGATGCGACCGCCCGCGGTGATGAGCGAACGCAGCACCGCCTTTTCGGCGACGACCTTCGCGTAGTACTCGGCCGAGGCGGTGGTGGGCACCGCGTTGAGCAGCTGGGTGAGGAAATCGAGTCCGCCGACCTCGTCGAGCAGGCGCCGGCGTCGCAGCTCTTCCGCGACCGACACCTTGTCCACCGGCTCGCCGCGCTCGTAGAGCGCGACGACGACGTCGTACAGCGTGGCGTGGTGCGGCGCGTAGAAATCCTCGCGCCGGACGATCTCGCTCACCACCGGGATGATCTCGCGGTCGACCATCAACGCGCCGAGCACGGCCTGCTCGGCGTCGAGGTTCTGCGGCGGGATGCGGTCGATCGGGGAGAGCAATGCCATGATGTTCCATTACATCACGCGGCGGCTATGCCTGGCAAGCGCTGCGGAGAATTATTCTGTGGAATGCTGTGGACGGAAACTGGGGATTATGCGAATAGTGTCAGCGGCGATGGCACGCCACAATATATAGGGCCGACCTGAAGGTCGGCCCTACATAGACTTCGTGTGGTTATTCCGCGACGACGCGCACCGTGATCTTCGCGCTCACGCCGGGGACGAGCTTGGCGACCACGACGTGATCGCCCGCCGCCTTGATCGGCTCTTCGAGCTCGATCTTATGACGGTCGATCTCGATGCCCAGGCCCGATTGCACAGCCTCGGCGACCTGTGCATTGGTGATCGCGCCGAAGAGCTTGCCGCTCTCGCCCGCCTTGGCGGGGACGATGACCGGACGGCTCTCCAATGTGGCGGCCAGCGCTTGCGCCTCCGCGAGGGCGAATGCGACGCGCTTGTCCTGCTTCTTGCGCTGGCTCTCCGCCTGTGCGAGGTTGCCCTTGGTGGCTTCGACCGCGAAGCCGCGCGGCAACAGGAAGTTGCGCCCGTGGCCGTCCGCGACGTTGTGGATCTCGCCCGCTTTGCCCAGGCCCTTGACGTCCTGCGTGAGGATGATCTTCACGGCTACTCGTTCGCGAAGGTCAGCAAGGCGATGACCCGCGCCCGCTTGACCGCGGACGTGAGCGCGCGCTGGTGCTTGGCGCAGGTGCCCGAGATGCGGCGCGGCACGATCTTGCCGCGCTCGGAGACGTACTTGCGCAGTTTGGGCACGTCTTTGTAATCGATCTCGGTCACTTTGTCGACGCAGAACGAACAGACCTTACGCTTGAGCTTGCGATCGGCGCCGTCTTTCTTCTTCTTCTTAGGCCGTTTTAGTCTTGGGGGCATCGCGGTGTCCGTGGTCCTTTCTTAGAAGGGGACTTCTTCTTCCGACGCGGCGTCGTACTTGTATTCGGGCAGTTCGCCTGGCGCTGCC
This sequence comes from Vulcanimicrobiota bacterium, assembly GCA_963805945.1. Lineage (GTDB taxonomy): Bacteria > Vulcanimicrobiota > Vulcanimicrobiia > Eremiobacterales > Eremiobacteraceae > JAFAHD01. Next base: position 341,128 of record CAWDVP010000001.1, read on the forward strand.
GCCGGCGCGCGTTCTGCGCCGCCCGCGCCACCCGGGCGCGAGTCGAGCATCTGGAAGTCGTCCGCCTGGACCTCGACCGCGGTACGTTTGTTGTTGTCTTTGTCCATGTACTCGCGGATCTGCAGGCGCCCGGCGATGAGCACGAGACGGCCTTTCTGCAAGAACTCCGCGGCGCGCTCGGCGCGTTGGCGCCACACGCTCACGCCGAAGAAATCGGTCGTCTTCTCGACCGCGTCGCGGCCCTTTGGCCGATCGACGGCGATGCGGAACGACGTCACCGGAATGCCGGCTTGCGTCTGACGGAGCTCCGGGTCGGCGACGAGCCGCCCGACGAGGACGATGTGGTTATAGGAACCGGCCACGAGAGATACCTCCGATTTTAGTCGCGGATGAGGAGGGCGCGCAGCACGTCATCGTGCAGACGCAGCTGGCGGATCGCTTCTTTCGCGCAATCCGACGAGCCGTCGAACTTCATGCAGATGTAGTGCCCTTCACGCTGCTTCTTGATTTCGTAGGCCAGCCGTCTCTTGCCCATGGGCTCGATGGCGATGTCGGCGGCTCCGTTCGTCTTCACGACGTCGGAGAAATGCGTCGACAGCTCGACGACCTGTGGGTCCTCGAGCCCAGGACGAAGGATATACGTGATCTCATAGAGCGACACAGTCCGTGCGCTGCCTCCCCATGGGCGTAGGCTTGTCCAGACGACCGCGCAAGGCGCGATCCGGGCGAGCAGGAAGGAAAGATGCTGGGTAGCGGACTACCCCGGCAAGCCCTGGCAGTATATCACACGGTTTGGAGCGCTGACAAGGCGGAGAGCGACGTTATCAACTGGTGCGGAATCGTGCCCGCGCGGTTGGCCACCTCGTCGACGCGAACGCCGTCTTCGTCCCCCACCACCAGCGCCTCATCGCCCGGCTGCACGGTGACCCCGTAAGGCACTTTGACCATGGTGAAGTTCATGCCGATCGCCCCGACGATCGGGCATCGCTCGCCCTGGATCCGCACCAGTCCGCCACCCGAAAGAGCCCGCGGCAGGCCGTCCGCATAGCCGATGCGCAGCGTCGCGATCGCCTCGCCCGGCTTGGCCAGGCTCAATCCGCCGTAGCCCAGCGAGGTGGCCTGCTCGAACTGTTTCGTGTACAGCACGCTCGCGCGCAGCGTGAGCGCGGTCTTGAGCGAGAGGCCGGGCGACGAACCGCCGGGCGTCGCGCCGTAGAGTCCGACGCCGATGCGCGCCGCATTGCCGCCGACGCCCCACAGCGCGGGAGCGGTCGCGGCGATGTGCTCGAGCGGCAGCGGCAAGCCGACGCGGCGCATCGCGTCGAGCGCGGTGTTGAACTGGTCCACCTGTGAGGGCATCTGCTCGCGCCCAGCGATGTGCGTCCATGCGCCTTCCCAGGTGATGCCGGGCAGCGTCCGCACCGCGGCGGCGAAGGCCGGGCCGCGATGCGCGTTGATGCCGCTCCAGCCGGTGCCGGTTTCAATGGCGACGTGCGCAATCGCCTGTTTTCCGAGCCGCTGCGCGATCTTCGAGAGCTCCTTCGCCCCGCGCGGGTCTTCGATGGTGGTGATCACGCCGAGCGTCACCGCGTCTTCCATCTCTTTGAGCGGGGTCGCCCAGATGTGCACGATCGGCACCTTGATGCCGGCCTCGCGCAGCGCGCGCGCCTCGCTCATGTCCACGACGCACAACCGTTCGGCGCCGGCCTCGACGCAGGCGTGGGCGACGCGCTCGAGACCCATGCCGTACGCGTTGGACTTCACCACCGGCCACAGCACCCGATCCGCGAGAAAGCCGATCCACGCGCCGACGTTATGCCGGACCGCGGCAAGGTCGAGCGTCAAGCGCGGCGCCCTCAAAACATCTTCCTTGAGTCGAGCAGGATGGTCACCGGACCTTCGTTGACCAGCTGCACGCGCATCGTCGCGCCGAACACGCCGGTGGCGACGGTGAGCCCCTCGCGCCGCAGCAGCGTCACCACGCGCTCGAAGAGCGGCTTCGCGGTCTCGCCGGGCGCCGCATCTATAAAGGAAGGCCGGCGTCCCTTGCGCGCGTCGCCGTGCAAGGTGAACTGCGACACCGCCAGCACCGCGCCGCCGACGTCGGCGAGACTGCGATTCATATCGCCCGCATCGTCGTTGAAGATGCGCAGGCCGGCGATCTTGCCCGCCATGAAGGTCGCGTCGTCCTCGCCGTCGTCGCGCGCCACGCCGACGAGCGCGAGAAACCCGACGCCGATCTCGCCGACCACGCCGCCGTCGACCTCGACCGATGCGTGGCTGACACGTTGGACGACGGCCCGCATGTGCGCGGCCGCCTAGCGGTCGCCGGCTTGGGCTTCGCGCTTGGTCACGCGGTACGCGGTTCTCACGTCGCGCACGCGGTTGAGCTTGGCGAGCAGCTTGCTCAGATGGTCGAGATCGCGGATCTCGAGGCTGCATGAGATGCTCGCGCTGCCGTCGCGCTTCGTGCGCGCGGTGACCGAGGTCGCGTTGGTCTTGTGCTCGGAGAGGATCGACATGACGTCCTGCAGCAGGCCGGCGCGGTCCACCGCTTCGATCTCGACGTCGACGATGTGCGCATCGGCCGGCGACACGTCCCAGGCGACGTCGATGAGGCGATCGGGCTGCGCGCCGAGCTGGCCGGCGTTCGGACACTCCACCCGATGGACTGAGACGCCTTTGCCTTGCGTGATGAAGCCGAGGATCGCGTCGCCCGGCACCGGCCGGCAGCACTTGGCGAAGCGCACCATGACGCCGCCCATGCCGCGGACCTTGATGCTCGAACTGGCGCGGCGCGCTGGTCTTGCGCACGCCGACCGCTTGGCGCTCGAGCGGCAGCGGCACGACGTTGCGCTTCTTGGCCTCTTCGCGCGCACGCGCGACGATCGAGCCCAGCGACGCATCGCCGAAGCCCACCGCGGCGTACATGTCGTCGAGGCCGGCGTAGTTGAGCTTGGCGGCGCACGCCTCCAGGAACTGCGGTGTCGCAACCCCTTGCAGCTGCTGGCGGACGAGCTCCGCGGTGAGGATGTCGCGCCCCGCGACGATGTTCTCCTCGCGCTTGTTCTTGCGGAACCACTGCTTGATCTTATGCTTGGCGCTCGAGGTGCGGCAGATCGACAGCCAGTCGAGCGATGGGCCGGGGCTGCTCTTGTTGACGAGCGCCTCGCAGATGTCGCCGGTCTGCAGGTCGTAGGTGAGCGGCACGATCCGGCCGTTGACCTTCGCGCCGACGCAGTGGTGGCCGACGCCGGTGTGGACGTGGTAGGCGAAGTCGAGCGGCGTGGCGCCGGCGGGCAGGCCCATGACGTCGCCCTTAGGCGTGAAGACGAAGACCTGGTTGGCGAACAGATCGACCTTGAGGCGTTCGATGAACTCGGCGCTGTCGTGCGTGTCTTCTTGCCATTCGAGCAGCGAGCGCAGCCACGCCAGCTTCTCGTCGAAGTCGTCCTGCGCGCCGCCTTCTTTATAACGCCAGTGCGCGGCGATGCCGTACTCGCTCGTGCGGTGCATCTCCCAGGTGCGGATCTGGATCTCGATCGGGTCGCCGCCGGGACCGATGACGGTGGTGTGAATGGACTGGTAGCCGTTGGTCTTGGGCATCGCGATGTAGTCTTTGAAGCGGCCCGGCAGCGGCGTCCAGATGCTGTGCACGATGCCGACCGCGCCGTAGCAGTCCTTCACGTTCTCCACGATGATGCGGATCGCGGTGAGGTCGTAGATCTCGGAGAAGTCGCGGCCGTCCTCGAGCTTTTGGAAGATCGAATAGAAGTGCTTGGGCCGGCCGGAGATGTCGGCTTTGATGCCGGCGGCCGCGAAGCGCGAGCGCACGTCGGCGATGACGTTCTCGACCGCGTCTTCGCGATCGCCGCGCCGGGTGGCGACGAGATCGGCGATCTCTTGGAATGCGGTCGGGTTGAGGTAGCGCAGGGACAGGTCTTCGAGATCCCACTTGATGCGGTAGATGCCAAGGCGATGCGCGAGCGGCGCGTAGATCTCAAGCGTCTCCTCGGCGATCATCTTCTGCTTGGCCGGGGTGAGGCTGTCGAGCGTGCGCAAGTTGTGGAGGCGATCGGCGAGCTTGATGATGATGACGCGGATGTCTTTGGCCATCGCCAAGAACATCTTGCGCAGGTTCTCGACCTTGACGTCTTCTTTGGTCTGGTAGGGGATCTTGGTGAGCTTGGTGAGCGCGTCCACCAGCGTCGCGATCTCGGCGCCGAAGCGGCGCTCGATCTCTTCGAGCGGCACGGTGGTGTCCTCGACGACGTCGTGGAGCAGGCTGGCCGCGATGCAGTTCGGGTCCATCTCGAGATCGGCGAGGATGGAGGCGACGGCGAGCGGATGCGAGATGAAGCTGTCGCCACTGGCGCGGCGTTGGCCGCCGTGGGCCTGGTCGGCAAAGGCATAGACGCCCGCCAGCCACGCCTCGTCGAGGCTCGGGTAGTACTTCTTGACCCGCTTTGTAAGCTCGGTGATCGTTGTCGCCATGTGGATATCTATATTCTACAGGGACCAATGCCCGGGACGCAAGCGGGCGAGACGCCGCTTGGCCCGGGCCGGGATGGAGCGGTCGAATTTATTCGACCGACTCGACCGTCATGGCTCCCGCCAGGCGTCGTTGGTCTTGGCCGTCATGACGTGGTCCTGCCAGGCGCCGTTGATGAACAGGTAGCCTTTGGCGGTGCCCTCGATCTTGAAGCCGAGCCGCTCGAGCAGGGCGGCGCTGCGCCGGTTGGAGGGCTGGTAGTTGGCCATGATGCGGTGCAGGTTGAGCTCGTCGAAGGCGTAGCCGATGAGCGCTTGGAGCGCCTCGTACATCAGGCCGCGGCCCTCGTGGCTCTCGGAGATGGTGTAGCCGAGGAAGCACGCCTGGAAGACGCCGCGTATGATCGCCGACAGATTGGCCGCGCCGACGATGGTGCGGTCGTCGTGCTCGAAGAGAAAGGTCCGCACGGACAGCCCCGCGTCGTACTCCTGCTTGATGCGGTCGATCTGCAGCCGCCAATAGGCTTCGTCGAGCATCTCGAGCGAGGGCGGCGAATATTGGCGCATGTGCGTCGCGTCGGCGGTGTAGTACGCGGCGATCGCCTCGGCGTCGCCGGGTCGAGCGAGCCGGATGATGAGGCGATCGGTGCGCAGCGCGGGGTTCATGTCGCGCGTTTCTTCTTCTAGTACGCGATGAACGCTTTGACGTCGACGCCGGGGAGTTTGGCTCGCCCGTGCAGCGCGTCGAGTTCGACGAGGAACGCGAAGCTCACGATCGTGCCGCCGAGCTTTTCGACCAGTTCGCGCACCGCGGCTGCGGTGCCGCCGGTGGCGAGCAGGTCGTCGACGACGAGCACTCGCTGCCCGCCCTCAACTGCGTCCTTGTGCATCTCAAGCGTGTTGGTGCCGTACTCGAGCGCGTAATCGACGCTGATCTTATCGTACGGCAGCTTGCCCGGTTTGCGAACGGGCACGAAGCCTGCGCCGAGTTTGTAGGCGAGCGGCGCGCCGAGGATGTAGCCGCGCGCCTCGATGCCGATGACGACGTCGATGCGTTCTTTCTGATACGGCTGCGCCATGAGGTCGATCACCGCCGCGAGGCTTTTCGCGTCTTGCAGCACTGGCGTGATGTCGCGGAAGAGGATGCCGGGGATCGGAAAATCCGGAATCGACCGGATCTTTGCCTTGATGTCGGTTGCGTTCATGGCCCAGGCGTTCTCCGCGTAGGCGGGCCCGTCATTCAAGCGCCATGGCGGCGGGCGCATAGCTCGAGCTTGGTGCCAGCCGGGTCCTCGAAGAAGATCGCGGGATATTCTTCCATCGACTCGGAGGGCTGGATATTGCGTGCGCCTATCTCCGCGAGTTGCGCGGTCCACTGTTCGACCGCGAGGGGCGCGGCGACCCGAAACGCGATCCGCGTGAGCGAGGGCTGCATCGCCGCATCCTCGATGAAGCCGATGAAGAAGGTCGGGCGATCCGGCTGTTTCGCCTCGTAGTACTCGACCGCGTTGTAGGATCCGTCCGCCTTCACGTCCCTCCATTCGCCCTGCGCGTCGACGAAGGCGTGGTGCTTTCGCGCCAGCCCAAGCAGCGGCATCAATTGGTCATAGAAAGGCTCTACCACGGCAACACTGCTGACGCGCGCGTCGATATGGTCGAAGCCGAGGAAGGCAGGCATGCCGGCGGCGCTTCGGGCCGCGTGCGTGCGGCCCCTAGAACCGGACAACGTGATCATGGCTTGACGCCCGGCCTGGGACGGTGTCGCCGCGCGAGTGGCCCCAACGCGGCGACAACTCCCTTGCCAATTCTTACGGCGAGTTGTATGATGATTCGGGTGACGGCCCCCGTTGGTAACCAGAGAGCCCGCAAGTGCGGGCTCTTCGCATTTTCCCTCCAGGACTAGACCGCACTCTTCGCACGCGGGATGAAGACCTCCGCAACGCTATCTTCACGGAGGTCGCTTGGTATGGATGTCACCGCTACCACCGGCGTGTCGCCGACTCTCAATCGCGTGGTGTTCGGCGTGTATCGCGACGGCGACAACAACCTCGACGCGGTCCAAGAGCGCAACGTTACCGATTTCGTGCATGAGACTCGCCAGGACCGCGCGCTCAAAGTGGTCGCTGAGGACACGACGGGTGTGCCGCATGCCCCCTTCCGCAAAGGAGACGTTCGTACGGAGTGGTCGGTGATCGAGGGCGGCAAGCAGCACGTCGTGCGCATCGAATCGGCGAGGGATATGAGCAGCCGTGGCACGCTTGCGGCCTTCGTCACGCGCACCCTGGAAGAGCGCGCCTCCGATCCGAGCTTCAGAGGCGCAGACGTGTGGCTCGATCTGGTCGATCACGGCGCCGGCGACGGCGGCGGGCTGGAAAGCGATTCCAACGGCGGCGCATGCATGCCGATGGAAGATATCGCCGGAGCGATCGCGGACGGCCGCAAGCAGTTCCTCCAGAAACATCCCGGTGCAGATGGTTCGATCTCCGGGGTCGTCGCCAATCAATGCCTTATGGCGACGCTCGGCTTCGCCGATGCGCTGTCACGCAGCGGCGTACGCTACCTTGCGGCGTCCCCCGAGACGATGATCGCCCCCGGTGCTCCGTCTGCCAATATCGCGCACGCGCTCACTCAAGGGGGCGATTGGCCGGCGCAGGTGGTCGACGCGACGATGCGCGCTCGCTACGGGCCAAGCGGCGACTCATATCATCCCGCCGCAGCCTTCGATGTCTTCGACCTCGACCCGGGCAAGGTCGCGACGATGCGGACGGCGGTGACAAGATTCAACGACTCGGTGGTCGGGCTTCGCGGCGCCGACAATGGCGCCGAGCTGTTGCGAGACGTTCGTTCCGATATCCGCTCGACGCCCGGTATGGCGCGCTTCGATCATAGCGCCGACATGGTGTATCACGCGGATCGCCCAGTTGAGGCCGTCTACGCGAAGATCGCGTCCGACGGACGTCTACCGGGATCGGTGCGGGATGCGGCTTCGAAGGCACGGAGCGCGGTCGGTGCTCTTGTGCTGGCTCATGCCGAATCCGATTGGTGCGAGCCTTTGCATGCGTCGTACGCGGACGCGGCGGGGCCTACCGCGCATCTGCCACTGAATCCGGGTCAGTACGATCCTTGGGTGGCCGGCGGTGTCACCGAAACACGCAACGATTTCTTCCGTGCGGTGCACGGCCCCGAGCTCGCCCGTGCATTGGGGGCGTATAGCGCTGCGGATGCCCGTGCGGTGATGGTCGCCTGATCTATTTCGATAATTGACAGGAGAGTTCAGAGTGTATGTACAATGTTTGTACATACATTATGGCGAGACGACGGAAGAGCACCATGGCACACCAGCACAGTCAGTCAAGGACGAATAGCGTAACTTTTCGCATTCGGCCCAGCGATAAGAACTTGCTTGAAGAGGCTGCGGCGCGGACGGGTTCGGATATGACGAGCTTCGTGTTGGGGACCGCGCTGCAGCGCGCTAAGGAAATCGCTGAGCGGGAAGACGTCACGGTGCTCACCGGCGCCGCGCGCGAGCGCTTCATCGCGCTGCTGCGAAACCCGCCGGCGCCGTCGAGACGATTCATCGAAAACATGCGTGACCGGCGACATCGGGTCGTCGACTAGTTGCGGCTTCGCCTTGAGCCGCTCGGCTCACAACACGACCGGGCGGCTTTCTCATGCGGCCAACCGAGCGTCGATGAGTTCCTGAAGCGATCCGCGGGCCAGCGACAACGGCGCAGAATCGCCAACACCATGGTCGCCGTCGATCCTGGTGGAGATCCGACGCGTGTCGTCGGTTTCTACACCCTGGTCCCCCACGAGTTCCGTGGGGAAGAACTTCCCGACGTGTATCGCAAGCGCAGCCGCATCGGCTCTCTACGCGCCGTGCCGGGCGCCCTCTTGGCCCAATTGGGCGTCAGCCTCGTATATCACGGCCAAGGCATCGGCAAGACGCTTGTGGCACACGCCCTCACAAGATGTGTGAGCCTTGCGGAGGGATGGGGATGCGTCGCCGTGGTCGCCGATCCGCTTGATGAACGCGCGGCACGTCTCTATGCTGGTTTTGACTTTGCATCGCTCGGAGACGGCTCGCGACGTATGATCCTCACGGTGGGGCAGATCATCAACGCGGTCGCGGCCGCGAAGCGATGACCCCATTGCGGTAAGCGTTCAGTCCTAGGGCCTCGTCACACGGTAGATCACAAACGCGCCCGCCACGCGGACATGATAGTAGAGCGAGCGCTCGTCGGGCGACAACGCGGGTGCCTCGACAACATCGCCGGCCGCCGCGCTGACCGGCTGCGGGACTCCGAACGGCTCGTCTATGTTCGCGCGACTAGCGCGATAGATCCGCGGCTGGAGACCTCGCAAGCTGGTGAAGAATAGCTCGAGCCCGCTTTTGGAGATGCAGGGCGCATACACGAGCGTCAGCGCATTGACGTTCTGCATGAGTGCGGCGCTGTTCGGCAGGCGTCTGAACACGTCGCCTTGTACGCGCCACGCGATCGCGATCTCGGCCGAACGCGGGATCGGGCCGCCGTTGTAGACACCGTCGACGAAGTACAGCGTCGTGCCATCGGGACTGATCGCGCCATCAAAATTGACGGCGCCGGGCCGATGCTTTGAGACACCCTCCACAAGTCGTACGTCCGAAACACTTCCGTTCGAGAAGTGCCCTACGGAAAGCGTCGACAGCGTTTCCGAGTAGCTCCGAGTCGAGACGAAATAGAACTCGCCATTTCGATCCATCGATGCCACCGCGGCAACGCTGCCCGGAGCGTTGAGCCCACCGATCGTCCCCATGTGCTTGAATGTCACGTCGTCGACCCGCTCGGCGTAGTGCAGTTCCGTCGTCGGAGCCTCATTGGACGAGTTGAAGAACAGGTAGCGCCCGTCGGGCGAGATGAACGGCTCCATGGCATTCCCTGTGTAGCCTACGATCTTGACCCATTGGGGGTGGCCGAAAGTTGTGTAGGGATCGCCGACTGGGGCGCGATGGGTGCTACAGGCCACCAGACCGATTGCGACGATCGCTGTAGCGACGCCCAGATATGGATAGCGAGCGCGCCGGCAAATCTCTGCACCGATCATCGATCTGCCGTTCCTAGAACAACCCGAGGAACTTGATCCGTTCGGCGACGCGCGCCTCGCAACAGCGCTCGTAGAACTCGATCGGGCCAACGCGCGGGATCACCGCTCTCGCATATCCCAGTTCGTGGATCGAGGCGAGCGCGCGCCGAGCGAGTACGCAGCCGATGCGCTTGCCGCGCATGCTCTCTTCCACCCCCATCGGGCCGAAGATGCCGACGTCGGGCTGTTCGAGCCAGCGCCGCAGCCACCAGAATCGGTAGCGTCGCTGCTCGTAGCTCGCGAAGCCCACGGTGTTGCCCGAAGCATCTTTGGCGAACCAGTTCCAACCCGCAGACGCCTCCTTCTCCCACATCCGGCTGAAATGCCGGTGCAGCCACTCGCGCTCTTCGGCCGTGATGCCCTTTCGCTGGACGAGGCTGACGCCGGCTCGTGCCAATATCCCGCTTTCATCATCGGCTAGGGCGGCGCCGCCTGTGAGGTCGGCCACCATGTTGGTCACCATCGTCGCGGCGTGCGCCTACTTCTCGGGCTCGAGGTGGATGAGCACGTGCGCGCGCGGCATAACCCGTTTTATATCGAGCACGATCGTGTCCGACAGGTCGTGCGCCTGCTTCAGCGGCAGGCCGCCAGGCATCTGGAGATGGAAATCGACGAACTCGCCGCCGCCCGAACGGCGCGTGCGCAGCTTGTGATAGCTGGCGAAGATGTCTTTGTGACGCTCGATGATCTCGCGGATGAGCTCTTCATCCTCAGGCGGCAGGCGCTGGTCCGTCAATTCGACGAACGCGCGCGCCGTCAGGTCGTAGGCCGAGTGCGCGATCACGCCGGCGATGACGAGCGAGACGATCGGGTCGAGGATCGTGAGATGCGTGATCTTGATCGCGATGAGCGTCAGCGCGACGCCGCCCGCCGTCCACACATCCGCACGCAGTTCGGTCGCCTGGGCGGCGATCGCCGGGGAACGCTCGATTTGCGCCACCGCGGCGAGCCGCGCCGATACGAAAAGATTGATGACTCCCGACGCAAGCATCACGGCGATGCCGAGGTCGAGATGCTGGACCTGCGCGCCGCTGCGCAGACGTGAGATCGCCTCGAGCACGATGAGCGCAGCGATGCCGAGGATGAAGACCGCTTGCAGCGCCGCGCTGATGTTCTCGTATTTGCCATGGCCGTAGGCGTGGTCGTGGTCCGCCGGCCGCGCGGCCGCGCGCACCGAGAAGAACTGCACGACCGTCATGAAGAGGTCGGATGCCGAATGCACCGCCTCGGATAGCACCGAGACCGATCCCGACACGCTCCACACCGCGAGCTTCGCGATCACGAGCACGGCGTTGGTGAGGAGCGGCAGACGCAGCGCGCGCAGGCGCACGTCGCCTGCCGCTGCGATCACCTCAGCTCTTGTCGTCGATGCTCGGGTCGGCGGGGGCGTCGCCTGCGGCGACTCCATCCTCTGTCTCCGTCAACACGCTGCCGGCGGCGGCCGGCTCAAAGGTGTCCGTCGAGAGCCGTTTGCGGCGGTAGTGCGGCGGCGGCGGCGCAGGGCGTTTCTGTTTCGGCGCGATCCGTCGTGCCGCAGCGTTCTGAGCTGAGCCGTCGCCTGAGGCCACCGCGGCTTCGGTCGCGACCGCGGCGGCGTGCGCTGAGGCGCGTTTGCGGATGTCGTAGTTCTTCCAGATGACGAGCAGCGGGCTCGCGATGAAGATCGACGAATACGCGCCGCTGATCACGCCGACGAGCAGGGCGAACGCGAAATTCTTGAGCGTGTCGCCGCCGAACAGCAGCAGCGCGACGAGCACGATGACCACGGTGACAAGCGTGTTGACCGAACGCGTCATCGTCTGCAGCAGCGACGTGTTCACCATCTTGTCGTACGGCACGTCGGGCATGAGCCGCGTGTTCTCGCGGATCCGGTCGAAGATGACGATCGAGTCCATGACCGAGTAGCCGATGACCGTCAACAGCGCCGCAAGGAATGCGTCGTCCGCCTTTCGGTTCGCGATGGCATAGATGCCGACCATGACGAGCACGTCGTGGATGAGCGCGATGTCGGCCACGATGCCGTAACGCAGCTGGTTGCCGAAGCGGAACGCGATGTAGAGCAGCTGCAGCAACAGCGCGATGACGAGCGCGGCGAGCGAGCGGTTGAGGTACTCCTTGCTCAGCGACGGCCCGACCGAGGTTATCGCGCTCTGTCCGCGATCGACCTTCAAGCCGGCGCGATCGAGCGCGTCGAACACGGGGCCAGGATCGCTGATCGACGACTGCGACGCGATGATCGCCCGTTCGTTCGGCGATTTATCCTCAGGCTTGCTGGCGAGCTGGATGTTGGCCTCGCCGCGACGCAGCGGCTCGATCGCCGCGCGCAGCTCGGCGTTGCTCGCCTGCTGCTGCGCGGTGATGCCCGGTTTGTCGGGAACCTCCACGTTACGCAGTGCGGCCTGGATCTGCGTCTCGCTCACCGATTGCGAGAACTTCACGTCGATGGCCGTGCCGCCGGTGAAAGACAGCCCGAGCGGCAGACCGTGGTGGATGAAGAGCGCGACGATGCCGGCGAGGATGACCGCGAGCGACAGCCCGAACCAGATGCGGCGCTGGCCGATGATGTCCCAGTTGAGATTGCGGAAGAACATCTCTCGCCCTATGCCCCGTACGCCGCAGGCGCGGTGGCGACGTCGTTATCCACAACCACGTCGACGAAGGCGCGCGTTATGTACACGGCGGTGAACAGCGAGAAGATGGTGCCCCACAGCAGCGTGAAGGCGAAGCCCTTCACGGTGCCGGTGCCTAGCCAGTACAATACGAGCGCGCCGACGATGGTGGTCACGTGGGAGTCGAACACCGTCCAGAACGCGCGCTTGAAGCCGACGCTCACCGCGGCGCGCGTCGTGCGGCCGGCCCACAGCTCTTCTTTTATGCGTTCGAAGATGAGCACGTTGGCGTCGACGGCCATACCGATAGAGAGCACGAAGCCTGCGATACCCGGCAGCGTCAGCACGACGCCGAACGCAGCGATGTAGGCGAGCATCATGAAGCAGTACACGACGAGCGCGATGTCCGCGAGGAAGCCGGGCAGCCGGTAGACGGCGAGCATGAACAGCAACACGATGCCGAGGCCGACGAGCCCGGCGACGAGCGATTTCTCGAGGTCGATCTGCCCGAGGGTCGGTCCCACGTTCTCAGTCTCGATGATCTTCGTCGGCACTTTGAGCGCGCCGGCGCTGAGCTCGTTGGCAAGCGTGACGGCTTCTTGCTCAGTGAAGTTGCCGGTGATCTGGCCGTTTGCGCTGATTGCGGACTGGATGGTCGGACCGGAGACGAAATGCTTGTCGAGGAAGATCGGCAGCGGCTTGCCGACGTTCTTGCTGGTCCAGTCGTAGAACTTCTTGGCGCCGGCCGAGTTCAAGGTGAAGTCGACGACGTGTCCGCCGACCTGGCCTGCGCCAGCGGTAGCGCTCGACATATCCGCGCCGGTGATGATCGGCAGTTTCGAATCCTTGTATGCGCCGCTCTCCGCGTATGCCTTGTCGGTGGTGCTCGTCAGCGAGGCGTAGGCGCGCGCGTTCTGCTCGGGGGTGAGCGGGCGCATCTCGAGCACCGCCGCCTGGCGGATGAGCGTGATCGCCTGCTCCGGATCTCTCAGGCCGGGCATCTCGATATTGATGCGGTTGCTGCCGACCTTCTCGAAGGTGAGTTCGCTGACGCCGAGACCGCCGAGCCGCGTCTGCAAGACGAGCAGTTCTTGGTTGACGATGTCCGGCGTGATCTTCGGCACGGTATCGGTGGGCTCGAGCTCGACGAGCGCGCGCAGACCGCCCTGCAGGTCGAGGCCGAGCTTGATCTTCTGCTGCACCGGCGTGAACGCGAAATAGCAGCCCACGCACACGAGCAGGATAATGGCAAGCTTGATCGGGTTCTTCCAGCGAAACCAGAGCATTAAAAGAGGGGAGACCTTTCAACGGCAGATCGCGGCCTGAGACGGTTCGCCAGACGCCCACTCAACCCTGGCGAACTACGGCGATGAGATTGTGGACCGCACCTCGACCGCGAACCCGGGCGCGATCTCGGCGAGACTGAGCACCGTCGCTCGCACCCCGCACAGTTCGACAAATCTCGCAAGCGGGAGACGCAGGCTCGGCGCACATATGATGACCGCGCCAGGCACATCGCGCGTCGTCTCCGCGAGGCGCCCCGCGAATGCTCGCGCAACGTCGGGCTCGAGCGCGAGCGCGACACCCCGTTCGCTGATGGCGAGCGCTGAGGCGAGGCGTTCTTCCGTTTCCGTCGATAGCGCAGCGGCCACGATCACCCCGGACGGTGATGCCAGCCCGGCGCAGATCGCAGGCGCCAGCCGCCGGCGTGCCGCTTCGCCGATGGCTGCGGCATCCTTTGTATGCTCGGCTTCGTCTGCGATCGTCTCCAACACCGCGACGAGATCCCGGATCGAGACCCGTTCTCGCACCAAATGCTGCAGCACGCGTTGGATGAGGCCGAGTCCCACGAGTTCAGGCACGACGCCTTTGATCACCGCTGGATTGGTGCGGCGTACGTGGTCGAGCAGCCATTGCACCTCCTGCCGACCGAGCAACGCCGCGGCGTGCTCGCGCGCGACGACGCCGAGCATGCTGGTGAGCACGGCGATAGGGTCGACCACGATGGCCGAATCATCGGGCCGAGTCGAAGTTCTGTCTGCCACACCTCGTCCGTCCGCTGAACCGCTGTCGGCGAGCCATTTCGCCGACAGACCGGTGACCGGGTCTGACGTCGCGTCGCCACGCAGGCGCGATAACGCCGCGGGCGCGCCGATCGCGAGCGCTCGGTCCGGGTGGAGGTGGTCGCGCGCGACAACACGATCGCGGACCCGGATCGCAAAGGCTCTGCTGGGAAGACGGAGGTCATCGCGGATGTGGACGCCCGGCAACACGACGCCTAACTCGAGCGCGAGCGCTTGACGAAGCGCCCCTATGCGCTGCAGCAACACGCTTCCAGCGGGCTCGTCGAGCAGCGGCAGCAGCGCCTCCCCGACGTCGATGCCGAGCTGCTCGACGCCGAGGAGCGCAACAGCGCCTTCGGGTTTGGCGGAGTCGGCACGTTTGCGCTGCCGTTCGCGAGCGTCCGCGGCATCTCGCCGTTGGGCATTCGTTCGCTCTGCAGCACCACTCCCCACAAGCCCGAGCACTCCCAGCACCCCGAATGCCACGTGCGGCAGCCCGGGCACGAGCGCGAGTGCGACCATCGCCGCACCGACGGTGCGCAGCGCAGCCGGGTGCGCGATGATCTGCTTGGTGAGGTCCGCTCCGAAACTCTCACCTGAGGAGGAGCGCGTGACCATGACACCCATCGCCGTCGACAGCATGAACGCGGGCATAGTGGTCGCCAGCGCATTGCCGATCGACAGCACGGTGAAGGTCTGCGCGGCTCCAGCTGCATCCATATGGCGCGCGACCACACCGATGCCGATGCCGGCGACGATATTGATGGCGACGATGATGAGCGCTGCGATAGCGTCACCGCGGACGAACTTCCCCGCGCCGTCCATGGCGCCATAGAAATCGGCGTGTCCTTGGACTGCGGCGCGTTTCGCTTTCGCCTCCGCGGCATCGATCATCCCCGCGTGCAGGTCGGCGTCGATCGCCATTTGTTTGCCAGGCATCGCGTCCAAAGTGAAGCGTGCTGCTACTTCAGCCACACGCTGTGCCCCGTTGGTGACGACGACCAGCTGCACGACGATGAGGATGACGAACATGAGCAGCCCGACGACGACGTTGCCGCGAGTGACGAAGTCGCCGAACGCCGGGATGACCGCGCCCACGCCGCC
Source organism: Vulcanimicrobiota bacterium (assembly GCA_963805945.1). Classification (GTDB taxonomy): domain Bacteria; phylum Vulcanimicrobiota; class Vulcanimicrobiia; order Eremiobacterales; family Eremiobacteraceae; genus JAFAHD01. The sequence goes on from CAWDVP010000001.1 coordinate 356,519, forward strand.
CGCCTCCCCGCCCTGCGTCAGGATGAGGCGCGTCGCCGAGACGTCGAGCGCAAGGCGGAACAGCGTGGCGACCAACAGCAGCGCCGGGAATGCGCCGAAGTCCAGCGGTTCGGCGACCGAAAGCGCGACCACAAGGACGGCCGCCGCACCCATGATGTCAAGCGCGAGGAGTATGTCGAGCAGCCATGGGGGCAGCGGTACGACTAACATCGCGACGATCGCGAGCACTGCGGTGGCAAGAGCGGCGCCACTCGTCGGTCGCGGCACGGCCCCTAATCCGATCCGCGCAGCATGCCGCGCGTTTGCAGCAGGAAGGCGAATATCGCCGCGACCGCGGCATAACAGTCCTCTGGAATAGGCTCGCCGAGCGCCGAACGCGCATACAGCGTGCGCGCGAGGTCCGGCGACTCGACGATCGGCACGTCGTGCGCTGCCGCGATCGCGCGTACGAGCCCGGCGGTAAGATCCGCACCGCGCGAGACGACCGTCGGTACATCGATGTCCGGCGGCGCATAGCGCAGCGCGATCGCCACGTGTGTCGGATTGACCACCACCGCCGTCGCGTTGGCGATCGCCGAAAACTTGGACGTTGCGCACTCTTTGCGCGCCCTGGCGCCGCCGGTGCGCCTTTATTTCTGGGCGACCCTCAGCCTCGGTGCGCTCTTCGCGCACCTCGCGTGGCGTCATTCGCGAAGCGAACATCCCACGCCGGCGAACGCGCAATGCGTCGCAAGCGGCGAGCACGGCAAGCGCAAGCGCGATGCGCCACCAGAAGCCGTGCATCGCGTCGCCGATTGCCGCCGCTTCGATGGCGGAGCCGGACCGGCCACCGCTAGCACGATGATCGCTTGTGCCGCGGGCAGTGCGCACGAAAGCACCATGATGACGGCGAGAAGCGCCATCGCCGCGTGTGCCGCGCCGTCGACGCTCGCGAGCTGACGCGCGCCCGCTGTCCACGAAAGGCGATCAAAACGCGGTCGCAGCGCCATCGCTGCGAAGCCGAGCGCTCCTCCGGCGGCGGATGCCCCGAGCGCGGCGATGCATGCCACCAGGGCAGCGCTCCCGACGATCCACCAGCCGTTCGCCCATTCGAGCCAACGCATGGTCACAGCTCCGATCGTGATGCCATGTGGGTCGCGGGCCGCCCAGGTGGCGGCAGCGCGCCACATCGCGATCCAACTCGGGGCCGAGGCGCGCGCGACAGTGGCGGGTACGACGGCGAGACCAAGCGCGAGCCAGCTTGCGAAGGTAGCGCTCTGGGGCCAGCGCCCTTCGGCCTTGACGCGGTCGAGGCGGCGTGGGGTCGGTTGCTCGGTGCGCTCCTGCGCGCCGCTCACGCAGCGTGCGCGGCTCGAGCGGCGGCTGCCGCGATACGGACCAACGCGACGAGCGTGGCAGGAATGCCTACGACAACCGCGATCAGGCCGAGCACCGAGCCGAGCGGCTGCGCGAGCAGCATGCCATTGATCCGCGGCGCCATGCGTGCGACGACGCCCGCGATGAGCACGGCAAGCATCTGTGCTGCGAGCAGCGGGAGTGACAGTCCCAGTGCGCAGGCGAAGAGCGTTCCTCCAAGATGCGTGACGCCGGCGCTTGCGACATGAACGGACGCTGCGCTGAGCGCGGCCAGGAATCCAGCGACCGCAAACGTCATCGCACCGGTGCCGGAGAAGACGAGCGCGAACGCCAGCGGCAGCAGGGTTGCGAATGGCCCCGCGCTGCGACCGAAAACCCGATCGAATCCGGCGGGCGGAGCCGCAAGAGCACCATCGATCAGCGCACCTGCGGACGATACGCTGCCGGCGACGATTGAAGCGCTCAGTCCCGCGCTCGCACCGAAGGCCGCCGCGACCACGACCTGCCATATCGCTTCAAGAGGCGACGCAATCACCGTGACGTGAGCCGCCGCGAGCGGCGTGACCGAAAGCGCGAGCCCGGCGCGGACGAAGGACGGCACCGCTCTCGAGCCCGCGAGCGGCACGGTCGCGGCGAGCGCCGCGGAACCTGCAAGCGCCACCGCATAGGGCGCACCGGTGAAAGCGTCTACCATTTGGTGAAACCCGAGCGGCGCTCGGGCACTACAGAACGCCCCGACCGAGCAGATGTAGCGATTCCTTGGCTGCGGTGGCGAAGAGCGCTTCGAGCAGTGCGAGTGCCGGAACGCCCGCGATGGCGACCAATGCCGCGACGACGACCAGTTTTGGAAGAAATGAAACGTTCTGATCCTGCACCTGGAAGATCGTCTGGATCACGCCGACGACGATCCCGGTCACCGCGACGGCCGCGACGATTGGCAGCGCGAGCAGCAGCGCGACATGCATGGCACCGGCCATGAGATGTGTCGCTGCGTGCAACATCTCAGGCTACCGGAACGACGACACCAGCGCCTGGCACACGGTCGTCCAGCCGTCGGCCGCGACGAAGACCAGGAGTTTGCAGGGCAGCGAGATCGATGCGGGCGAGACCATGAACATCCCGAGCGACATCATCACCGTCGCCACGACGATATCGATCACAGCGAACGGCAGCATGAGCGCGAAGCCCATCGCAAATGCCGCCCGCAGTTCGCCGACCATGAATGCGGGGGCCACGACCGCCAGTGGTGGGTCACTTGTGCCCGGTCGTTCTGCTCAAGCGAGCGAATGCGGCGACATCCGACGCGCGCGTTTGACGCAGCATGAAGTGCCTGAGGGCTTCGGAACCGCGGTCGAATGCCTGACCTTCGGAGATCCGGTGTGCAAGATACGGTGCGACCGCCTCAGCCCGCACATGCGCGAGCGTCGGAGCCATCACGATCCCGCTCAGCAGGATCGCGAGCGCGATCAGCACCGCGTTCGGCGGGAGCGACTGCGCGCCGAGCGCTGCGCGCAGCAGACCGAGCACGACGACGATGCGCGTGAACGACGTCGCGGACACTGCCAACAACGGGATGAGGCTCAGGCCGAAGAGCACCACGAGCAGGTCAAGCGGCGATCCGCCTCGCGCCGATCCGTGCAACACATGCGATAGCTCACTCACTGCCGTCCTCCGATGCCGACACGCGCGCCCTTATCTGGTTGATCTCCACGGCCAAGGTTCCGTCGTCGAGTTCGACGATGTCGCCGGTGGCGACCGCGACGCCGTTGACGAGGAGGTCCACCGGCGAGTCGGCGCGGACGTCGAGCGGCACGATGGTCCCTTCCGCGAAGGCGAGCACGTCACCGACCCGGCAGCGCGCGGCGCCTCAGCGCGACTGAGACCGACACCTCGACATCGCCGAGGGCGGCGAGCGTGAGTATCCCGCCGCTCATCGCGAGCGTAGCATCGCGCTGCCAGTGAGGCGGATGGCGCGCGATCCGTTCGCACTACCGACGACGCCGTACATGACTGGCCCTCGCTCCATCACGAGTTCTGCAGCGAGCTCGCCGGCGGGCAGTGCGAGCGCGGTTCCGATCGACCAAGCCGACAGCGCTGTCAGCGAGCTGCGCACCGCGAAAAGGCGCGCCGAGAGCAGCAGGGGTACATCGTCGAGCGGTGGCTGGCCGCTCGGCACTCTTGGGATGATCGCTGCGGCGCGGGTGAACAGTTGCAATAACGCCACTCCTCGCCCCCCGGCGGTGAGGTCGATGTTGCATCGCCACATCCCGGCCGGCGGCGCCTCTAAGGAAGCATCGACCCAGCGGTTCACGGGCGATGAGGAGAGCAATCGGTCGATGCACTCGGCCACGATGGTGCGCTCCATGGCGGTCGGTGTCGCCGCTCCCGGCCCTGCCAAAACGAACTCAAGCAATCCGCGTTGCGCGTCAGCGGAAAGCGCACACCAGAACGACCGGTTGCCGGACTCGCTGTGCCAGACGCGATTCGAGGGAACTGCCGAGTAATCGCCGCGAGCCGGCGGGCCGTATGCCGATTGCGCGCCTCCACGGAACACGCTTTCTGCGCGAATGCCGATACCTCGCGCGATTTCTTCCAGAAAGTGCGGCCCGTCATCGTCAGGCTCGGGCGCGAGCTCGCGCGGCCCTCGCCACGTTGCCCTGCGCAAACGACGTGTGGCCCGCTGCTGCGACCAAGCCGCATTCATCGCACGAGGCCGAGCGCGGTACGAGTGCATGCGTCCGATGCGCCTGCCAGCGCCGTCGCGAGCTCGCCCTTGCGGCGCAGCACCCATAGGGTGTTGAGGTCCGCTTGGATGTCAACCGCGCCTGCGGCGAGGGAGTGCGCGCGCAACAGCCCCGTCCCCTTTTCGCCCGGTCGCATCAGCAATGGAATGCCGGCCGCTCGCGTTGCCACGAGGCTCGTCTCGTCGACGCGGGCAAGCCGCTCAGGCACCGGAAATACGGCGAGGGCGAGTCGCGCAAGCGGCACCGCTTCCTCGCGTCGGCGTTTGCTTCTCCCATCGACGCGGTGGATCACGCCGCTCAACACTCCGTTCTCGTCGAATCGATACGAATCGAAGCGATGCGCCGCGATGTCCGCCGCATCCACGGCGATCGGCGCAGCGGCCTGGGCGTCGCCGCTTCTGGTGGGGCGGAAACCGACCGCCTGTCGCCCAGCTCCATCGAGAAGTCGGCCTTGATCGTCGATGCGGAAATCGCCGAGCCTGCTGAACAGACGATGACCGTGGTCCTCGAACACGAAGAGCCCAGGTCCGTCCACTGCGACCGAGAGGGGCCCCGCGCTCGGCACGAAGCGACTTGCCCCGGTCCGCGAGCCTGCGTCGACGAGGGTATTTGCCGATCTTTCCGCTGCGTCGCCGGTCGCGCCCGTGACCATGGCCCGACGAAGGTCTTCGATCGTCGCGGTCACTTGCGAACTGATGTCTATCATTCTGGGACGCCGCGCGGTCGAAGCGCTACCGTTGTCTTGCCTAGCCAGATCACTCCACAGAGGATGGTATCGCCTGACCTCGCCTCGAAACGAAGCGGTGGCGTCCGATTGCTCGCAGCGCGTACGGCTGCTGCCCGGCTATGGCTCTCCTTGGCGAATCGCGTATCTAATCGGGCGAGCGCCTCGCTTGAGCCGATGTGTCGATTGCCCGATCGCTTGCGCGCGGCTTGGACCTGCACGGCGGTCGGTTGTGGAAGTCGTGGCCAAGAATCGGCGGGCGACGACGCATGGTACGTGTCCCTTGCCGCCGACGTGCGTTTCTCCAGACTGCTTCTAAATGAAGCACCACGATCGGAAATCCCAAGAGCAGAGCGCTCGCCGAGGCTCAGCGATTCAGCGAGACGATAGCCGCTTTCTGAGAGGAACCGCCGTTCGCCCTCACCGGGCGTTGCGACGCTTGTGCGTGGCACCATAGGTGCGCCATGGTAGCCGTCGCCGGTTGCCGGTTTGTGAACACGAGATTTAGAAGATGCGTGCTTCGACCGCCTTGAACGAGGCGTGGAGCTGTGCGCCCGGTTGTATCCCCAGCGCCGCCAACGAATGCGCGGTCACGCGCGCGCTGATCGGCGGACGCGATGCGAGGGAGACGCGGAACGCGCCTCGATCCGGCGCGATGCTCTCGACGACCCCGCTGAAGTGGTTGCGCGCGGACGTCACCGCGGCTGTCGTGGAAAGCGTAACCGCGTCTGGGTCCACCACGACGTCCACCGGCCCGCGGTAGTCGCCTTGCACCATCAGCTCGACGCCATGCGTGAGCACGGCGCTCGAGCCGTCGCCGAGCAGACGTGCTTCGCCGCGATAGAGGTTCGTGCCGGAGAACGACGCGACGTACGGGCTCGCGGGTCGGTCGCGCAAGGCTTGCAGATCGCCGGCCTGCACTACGCGCCCTTGCTCGAGCACGACGAAACGCTTCGCGAAGAGCATCGCCTCCGCCGGCTCGTGGGTCACGAGCACGGTCGCCGCGCCGATCGCCTCGATCGCACGGCGCAGCGCTTCGCGCACTTGAGGACGCAGGCGCATGTCGAGCGCGCTCAGCGGTTCGTCGAGCAGCAGTATGGGTGGTCGCAGCGCGATGGCGCGCGCGATGGCGACGCGCTGCGTCTCGCCGCCCGAGAGCGATAATGCTCGCTGGTCCCTGAGATGCGCGGCTTCGACCAGCGCGAGCGCGAAGAGCGCACGCTCCCTCGCTTCTCCTGTGTTCGCGCCCGCTGCGCGCAGACCGAACGCGACGTTTTCAAGCGCGCTCATGTGGCCGAAGAGCGCGCCGCGTGCGAAGACATAGCCGAGTTCGCGCCGATGCGGCGGCACGTCGATGCGGCGCGCGCTGTCGTACCACGGCGTGTCGCTTGCCGCGATGCGCCCGGTGAGCGGACGCATCAGCCCGGCGATACAGCGCAGCGCAGTCGTCTTGCCGGCCCCGCTCTCGCCGACGACCGCGATGGTCTCACCCGGCGCGGCATCGAGGCGGCACTGCAGCGCGAAACCCTTGGTCGCCGCTGCGAATTCTGCGTTGAGGCTCATCGCGAGGAGATCCGTGCTTGCAGGTAACGCGATGCGGCGAGCACCCCGAACGACACCGCGAGCAGGATGAGCGAGATGGCGATGGCGGCATCGAGGTCGGACTGGCCCTCTATGTACACCGCGATCGGCATCGTCTGCGTCACGCCGGGCAGATTCCCGGCGAAGGTGATCGTCGCGCCGAACTCGCCGAGCGCGCGCGCCCAGGCAAGCGCGAGCGCCGCGCCGAGCGCCGGCAGGACGGGCGGGATGACGACGCGCAGCGCGGTGTAGCTCCACGACGAGCGCAGCGTCGCGGCGGCGTCGAGCATCTCCGGATCGGTCTGCTCGAACGCGCCTTTGGCGGCGATGATGTAGAGCGGCGCGGCGACCAGCGTCTGCGCCATGACGACCGCGGCGAGCGTGAACGGCAGCTCGATGCCGAACGCGCGCAGCGCGTGCCCGAGCAAGCCCATGCGCCCGAACGCGAGCAATAGCGCGAGCCCCGCCACGACAGGCGGCAGCACCACAGGCAGGCTCACGAACGCCTCGAGCAGCGTACGGCCGCGGAAATCCCGCGCGAGCAGCAGCGCCACCGGCGTGCCGGTGACGACGATGATGAGCGCGCTCAGTGCGGTCGTCTCGAGCGATACGAGCAGCGCCTGACGCACGACCTCGCGGTTGAGCGCGGCGAGGATGCCGGCAGCCGGCGCGTGGACGACCAGCGCCACCAAGGCGACGGCTACCAATCCTAGGAAGAGCGCCGCAAGCACCGCGGCGCTGATCGATAGCGTCGCGTCGCGCAGCTGCGCCGACGAGCGGTTAGGGACGGCCGCGGAAGCCACGGGCGGTGAGCGACGCCTGTCCGTCGCTTGAGAGCACGTAGTCCACGAACGCCTGCGCGAGCGCGGCGTTGCCGCTTCTCTTCACGACGGCGATCGGATAGGCGGCCACCTCTTGGTCCTCGTCGGGGATCGGGAAGCTGCGCATGCGGATGCCGCTCGCTTGCACGACGTCGGAGGCGTACGCGAAGCCCGCGTCGGCTTCGCCCAGCAGCACCTTTTGGACGACGCCCTCGACGTTCTGCTCCAGGGTGACGACGTTGCGCTGCACCTGCTTGCCGTAGTCGGGCCAGAAGTGCGGGTCGGCGCTCATCTTCTGCAAGGCGACGCGTGTGTAGCGCCCACATGGCACTTCTTCGGCGCAGATCGCGAGCTTGAGGTTGTCGTGCGTGAGATCGCGCAGCGAGCGGATTTCGAGGTCGAACTGCAGGATCGCGACGAGGCTGTTGCGCGCGAAGGCGACCGGCGCGTTGACGAGTCCCGCATCCGTGGCCTTGCTCATGGAACGCTGGTCGGCGCTCGCGAAGACGTCGGCTGGCGCGCCGTTGGCGATCTGCGTCTCGAGGATCTGGCTGCCGTCGAAGTTGAGCCGCACGCTGACGCCGGGATGCGCCGCCTCGAACTTGGCGGCGATGTCGGTGAAGGCGTTGTGCAGCGAGGCTGCGGCGAACACGGTGAGCGTCTGCGACGCGGCCGCAGACGGCTGCCCGGTGCAGAGCGAGAGCGCTGCCGCACAGAGCAGCGCACGCGAAACAGGCACTCTCATAAGGAAGGCTTCCGCGGCTTTGCGCGCGGCGCCGTTGTGCGTGGTGCACAAAGCGGGGCGAGCCGGTCGAATAAATTCGACCGCTCCATCGAGGTTCGTGGTCTAGCGGGGGTTGTAGCCGATTTCGACGGTGCGCAGCTTCTGCTCGACGTCGGCGGTCTGCGGGGTGACGGGCTCGCAGCGGTACATCTTGCTCACGACGTCGGCTGGCGTCTTGTGGTCTGACGGATCGTGCTTGGCCATGTTGTATGCCACGGCAAGCCCCTTGACGATCCGCCCGAAGGTGCTGAAGTTCTCGTCGAGGTGCAGCTGCGGGGACTCCGTCATGTAGTACTGGCTGCCGGCGGAGTCGTAGATCGGCCGGTTGGTCGTGTCGCTGTAGTCGAGCCCGAACGCGATCACGCCCGTGAGCTGCTCGATCGGGTTCACCTCATCGGGCACGTTGAAGCCCGGGCCGCCGTTGCCGTTGGGCTTGTCCGCATCCGGGTCGCCGCCTTGGAGGACGAAGTCGAGGATGACGCGGTTGAACGTGGTGTTGTTGTAGAAACCGGTGTCGACCATGTGCACGAACGCGTCGACGGTGTACGGCGCGGCATCCGGGAACAGCTCGACCACGATGACGCCCTTGTTCGTGACGATCGCCACCTGCGGATGGTCCCCGGACGGTGCAGACGTCGGCAGCGCCTTCGGCTCGACGCGGTCTTCCGCTGGCACCGCCGGCGGGCGCAGGTCGACGATGGTGCCGGTGTCCTTCAAGATGTCGAGCGTGTTGCGCACTTCGACGCGCACGCGCCACGAGGGGTCGCCCACCAAGAGCCGGACGGGGATGACGAACGTCTTGTCCTTGAGCCTGCCGACGGCTTTGACCGCGTACAGACGGACCAGCTCTTCTTGATCGGTGAGCATGGTGCGCAGCAGCCCAGGATTGGTGTCGTAATACGCGCGATAGATGGCCCACGCCATTCGCCAGCGCGTCTCTTGGTCGCGTTCGGTGACGAACGCGCTGTCGAGCGTCTTGCCCGCCTGGTCCTTGAGCGGCTGCGTGAGCGCCGGCTTGCTGGCGAACGTCGACTCGCCCAATCCGATGGCGGCCTTGCCGCGCACGAATGCGTTCGGACTGTTGAGCAGATCGATGAGCGTGCCCACCGCTTCGGCGCCACCGATGCGGCCGAGCGAATCTGCCGCAGTGCCGGCGACGAGCGGCGAGCCGTGCATCGCGGCCATGCGTAGCGTGGGCACTCCCTCCGCCGACGCGATCACGCCGAGGCCGAATGCCGCCGCAGCTTTGACGTTCTCGGGCTGCGTGCCCGACGTGAGCAGCGGCGTCAGCAACGCGACGCCTTGCGTCTTGCGCAGCCGCCCGATGGCGATCGCCGCGCGCGCGACCACGGCCGGATCGCTCGACGCCAGAAACGGTTCGAAGGCGGTCGGTGCCGTTGCACGATTGCGTTCGAGCTTGCCGATCTGGCCGAACGGCGATGTATCGGGCAGGCTCGGCGTCGGCGGCCCGATCCCTTTGGTGGCGATCGGCTGCGGTGATCCTGTGCCGGTCGGCGATGGTGCAGGCGTGGGAGTGGCGGCGGTCAGAGCGAGCAGCACGAGCGCGGCGGCGCCGACCGCGAGGGAGCGTTCAAATCTCATTCGTTATGCCAATAGTCTTTGAGCGCTTTGCCGCGGCTCGGGTGGCGCAGCTTGCGCAGCGCCTTCGCCTCGATCTGGCGGATGCGCTCGCGGGTGACGCCGAACTCCTGGCCCACTTCTTCGAGCGTGCGCTGGTGGCCGTCTTCGAGCCCGAAGCGCAGCACGAGCACCTTGCGTTCGCGCTCGGTGAGGTTCTGCAGCACGTCGCCCATCTTCTCTTTGAGCATCGTCACCGATGCCGCTTCCGCCGGCGCCACCGCGTCGGGATCCTCGATGAAGTCGGAGAGATGGCTGTCCTCTTCTTCGCCGATCGGCGTCTCGAGCGAGATCGGCTCTTGCGCGATCTTCATGACCTCGCGCACCTTGTCGGGCGTGAGGCCCATCTCTTCGGCGATCTCTTCCACCGAAGGATCGCGGCCGAGCTCTTGCAGCAACTGGCGGGAGATCTTGACGAGACGGTTGATGGTCTCGACCATGTGCACCGGGATGCGGATGGTGCGTGCCTGGTCGGCGAGCGCGCGCGTGATGGCCTGGCGGATCCACCACGTCGCATAGGTGGAGAACTTGTAGCCCTTCTTGTAGTCGAACTTCTCGACCGCGCGGATCAGGCCGAGATTGCCTTCCTGGATGAGGTCGAGGAAGAGCATGCCGCGGCCGACGTACTTCTTCGCGATGCTCACCACGAGCCGCAGGTTGGCCTCGGTGAGGTCGCGTTTGGCGCCGTCGCCGATGTCGAGGATCTCTTGATCGCCGGGCGCGCCGTTGAGCCGCGCGCGCTCGCGCTCCTCTTCGGCGTGTTCGATCTTCTTGGCGAGGTCTTGCTCTTGCGCCATCCCAAGCAGCGGCACGCGGCCGATCTCCTTGAGATACATCCGTACGGGATCGTCGAGCGCGATGCCGGGCGGCACCGGGATCTCGACGGGCTCGGGCTCGACGACGACCTTCTTGACGACGGCGGCTTCGCTCTGCTCGTCGTCATCGTCGTCGTCGTCGGCCACGGTGAGATCGGGCATCTCGGTGATCTCGATGCTCTGGCCCATGATCTCTTCGACGAGCTCGTTGCCCTTCTCCGGATCGTCCTCGTCGTAGGCGGCGGAGATCGCCGCGATCTCGTCATAGGTGAGGAAGCCCTGCTTCTTGCCCTTTTCGATGAGCGTCTTCACCGCCGCTTCGCGCGGCACGAGCACGCCGGCGGGCTGGCCGTTGGCGGATGCTTCGGCGTTCGCGGGTGGTGATGCGACGGTTTTCGTCTTCGGCTTCTTGCCGGGGCTCACGGTGGGGTCACTCCTCTGTTCTGTGATGATCGTCGACGCTGCCAGACAGCGAAACGCGCAGCGCGTTGTACTCCTCGCGCAGCGGAGCCGGGACTTCCTGGCCTGATGAGAAGAGCACTTTCAATTCTTCGTCGAGCGACGAAAGCCTCCGCTCGAGACGCTTGCGCGCGAAGCGTTCGGCGATGCGCGTGAGGCGGTGCTCCTCGTCTTCCGACGTGAGCGGCGGCGAGGCCAGCGACAGCCGCGTCAGCTCGACCACCGACGGGTCGTCGGCGAAAAGCGTGAGCGGGTTCACTCCTTGCGCCAGGTCGTCGACGTGCGCGGCGAGCCGTTCGTAGACGCCGCGCTCCACCGGCTCTTCGAAGTCCTCAGGCGCCACGTGCTCGAGCGCGACGGCCAGCAGCTCCGGTCGCGACAGCACGAGCTGCAGCAGTTCGCGCTCGACGTTCATCGGCGCCGACGCGGTCGGCGGCGCGCGGCGGATCGCTGCTCCATCGGCGGCGGGACGCTGCGTTTGCGCGTGCGGCGGCCCGATGCGCGCCTGGCGCAGCGCGGCTTCGCTCACGTCGAGCCGGCGCGCCATCGCCTTGATGTATTGATCGCGCTCGATGGGATCGCGCACCTGCGCGATGACGCCCATCGCCTCGCGCGCGACGTCGCTCTTGCTCGCGAAGTTCGACGCGATGCGCTTGCAGGCTTGGTCGATCTTGAAATCCACCCAGCGCGCGCCCTCGACCAGCAGCGAGGCGAACGCCGCCGGACCGCCCTCGAGCACGATCTCGTCGGGATCCTTGCCCGCCGGCAGCACGACGATGTTCACCGCCAAGCCTTCTTCGACGAGCATGTCGATGCTGCGCGCGGTCGCCGCTTGGCCGGCCGCATCGCCGTCGAAACACAAATACAGCCGGCTGGCGACTCGGCGCAGCTCGCGCGCCTGCTCAGGGGTGAACGCGGTGCCGAGACTCGCGACGGCGTTCTTGAAGCCCGCCTGATGCAGCGCGATCGCGTCGAGGTAGCCCTCGACGACGATGAGCGTGTCGTCGGCGGCGGCGGCGCGGCGTGCGAGATGCAGTCCGTACACGTGCTGGCGCTTCTCGTACACCGACGTGCTCGGCGTGTTGAGATACTTCGGCGTCTCGTCGCCGAGCGCGCGGCCGCCGAAGGCCATCACCTCGCCGGTGAGGTTGTAGATAGGCAGCATGAGCCGATTGCGAAAGAAATCGTAATAGCCGGTCTTGTGGCTGATCAGCCCGGCGCGCTCCGCAAGCTGCATGTCGACGCCGGCGCGTTCGAGCGCCTTGCTCAGACCCTCCCAGCCATCGGGCGCGTAGCCGAGGCCGAAAGCGGCGGCGGTCTCGTCGGTGATGCCGCGCTTGTGCAGGTACTCGAGCGCGCGCTTGTCGCGGCGCAGCGCGTCGGCGAAGAAGCGTTGGGCGACCGCGTTGGCCTCGTAGATCGCCTCGCGCTCGCTGCGCCGGCGCTGCGCGCCGGGCGATTCGGCCAGCGTGACGCCCGCGCGCGCGGCGAGCATGCGCAGCGCGGTCGGGAAATCGACGTTCTCGTATTTCTCGACGAATTTGATGAGATCGCCACCGGCGGCACAGCCATGGCAGTGCCAGACCTGCTTGTCCGCGTTGAGGTAGAACGAGGGTGTCTTCTCCGAGTGGAAGGGGCAGAGCCCGCGGTACTCGCGGCCTTGCTTCTTGAGGGTGACGTACTGGCTGACGTAGGCGAGCAAGTCCACTTTTGCTTGGACTTCCGCGACCGCGCCGGAATCGAAAGGCATGTCCGCTAGTTTGGCGCGCCCGAAGGGCGGGCCTTTACAGGTCCCATTCCCTTGGCGCAAGGCTCTCCGAGCCCGGGAACAGCGCCACGAACTGCTTGATCGCGAAGCGGTCGGTGAAGCCCGCGACGTAGTCGCACACGCGGCGCCCCGGCGTGTCCGCAGCGAGCGGTTCCTGGCCGAACATCTCCGGCAGCTCGTCCAGATGCTCCATGTAATGACGGAAGAGGCGCTTCACGATGTTCTGCGCCTTCGGCTCTTCGCGTTTCGCCGCCTCGTTGAAGTAGACACGGGCGAACATGAACTCCTTGATCGCCTCGACGGCCTCGAGCACCGGTTCCGAGAGCTTGATCTCCGCCGTGCCGCGGCATTGGTACACCATGTCCTGCACGACGGTCTCGATGCGGATCGGGCCGCGCGCCCCGAGCACCGAGATCGCCTTGGCCGGCAGCTCGCGCTCGCTGATGATGCCCGCGCGGATGGCGTCGTCGATGTCGTGGTTGATGTACGCAAGGCGATCCGCGTAGCGCACGATCTGGCCTTCGAGCGTGGACGGGATGTCCGCGTAGCCGGCGAGCGCGCCCTTGTTCTTGCTGTGCTTGGCGATGCCGTCGAGCACCTCATAGGTGAGGTTCAAGCCCACCTTATCGCCGCGCCGTTCGAGCAGTTCCACGACGCGCAGGCTCTGCTGCGAGTGCACGAACTGCGCGCCCTCGCTCGAATTCCGACCAGACTTCCGTGAGCGCCGACTCGCCGGCGTGGCCGAACGGCGAGTGGCCGAGGTCGTGGCCGAGCGCGATCGCCTCGGCGAGGTCCTCGTTGAGGCTGAGGCCGCGGGCGATCGTGCGCGAGATCTGCAGACCTCGAGCGTGTGCGTCATGCGCGTGCGGTAGTGGTCGCCGAGCGGCGAGAGGAACACCTGCGTCTTGTGCATGAGCCGCCGGAACGCTTTGGAGTGGATGATGCGGTCGCGGTCGCGCTGGAAACAGGTGCGCAGCGCGTCCTCGGGCTCCGAGCACGCGCCGGCCGCGCGAATTGCGCGCCAGCATGGCGTGCGGCGAGAGCATCGAGGCCTCGCGCGCCTCGAGCTCTTCACGGATCGACTGGGTTGTGCTCATGCGTTCTCAATCACGCCGACGGGGCGCGGCGACGAGGTGTGCGGTCGAATAAATTCGACCGCTCCATCAATCCTGGTCGACCTTCTTCGAGCCTGACGCCTCCGCCGCGCGCTCCCTGAGCACCGACTGCGCCGCCGCCACACGCGCGACCGGCACGCGGAACGGCGAACACGACACGTAATCGAGCCCGAGCTTGTGGCAGAAGTCCACCGACGTCGGATCGCCGCCGTGCTCGCCGCAGATGCCGATCTTCATGTCGGGCCGCGTGAGCTTGCCGCGCTCCTTGGCCATGCGCATGAATTCGCCGACGCCGTCCTGGTCGATGATCTGGAACGGATCCTCGCGCAGGATCTTCTTCTCCAAGTAGACCGGGATGAACGAGGCTTCGGCGTCGTCGCGCGAATAGCCGAAGACGAGCTGGGTGAGATCGTTGGTGCCGAACGAGAAGAACTCGGCGTGCTCGGCGATGCGATGCGCCAGCATGCACGCGCGCGGGATCTCGATCATCGTGCCGACCTGGTAGCTGACGCGCGAACCCGCCGCCTTGATGACGCGCTCGGCTTCGGCGGCCACGAGATCGCGCAGCGCCTTCATCTCGGTCACCGTGCCGACGCCCGGGATCATGATGAGCGGCCGCACGTCGACGCGCTCTTTCTTGAGTTCGGTCGCCGCTTCCATGATCGCGGTGACCTGCATCTGGTAGATCTCGGGGAACACGATGCCGAGCCGGCAGACGCGCAGTCCAAGCATCGGGTTGCTCTCGTGCAGTTGGCGCACGCGCCGCAGCAGCCGCTCTTTGTTCGAGAGTTCGGTGGCATCGGTCTTGGCGTTGAGGCGCATCTCGGTCACTTCGACGAGCAGGTCTTCGAGGTTGGGCAAGAACTCGTGCAGCGGCGGGTCGAGCAGCCGGATCGTCACCGGCAGGCCCTTCATCGCGCGCAGGATGCCGAGGAAGTCCTCGCGCTGCATCGGCAGCAGCTGTTCGAGGCACTTGCGCCGCGAATCAGGCGTCTCCGCCATGATCATCTCTTGCACCACCGGCAGGCGCTCGGTCTGCATGAACATGTGCTCGGTGCGGCACAGCCCGATACCCTCGGCGCCGAAGTCGCGCGCCTTCTTCGCGTCCTCGGGTGTGTCGGCGTTGGCATACACGCCGAGGCGGCGATACTCGTCCGCCCACTTCAGGATATGGTCGAACTGCGGCGTCAGCTTCGCCGCCGCCATCGGCAGCAGGCCGCGATACACGAAGCCGGTCGTGCCGTCGATGGTGATGGCGTCGCCCTCTTTGACGGTCTCGTTCTTGACGCTGAACTGGCGCGCGCGCAGGTCGATGAGCATCGCCTCCGCGCCCACCACCGCCGGCTTGCCGAAACCGCGCGCCACGACGGCGGCATGCGAGGTCGCGCCGCCCTGCGAGGTGAGGATGCCTTCGGATGCGATCATGCCGTGCACGTCATCCGGCGTCGTCATCGGCCGCACCAAGATGGTGTGCTTGCCCTGGCGGCGCAGTTCGACCGCGTCGTCGGGATCGAACACGACGATGCCCGCCGCGGCGCCCGGCGAGGCGTTGAGGCCTTTGACGAGCACGGGCGCCTTGTGCTTCTCATCGATCTGCGCGTGCAGCAGCGCGCCGATGGCGGCGGGCTCGATGCGCATGAGCGCCTCTTCGCGCGTGATGTGCCGCTCTTTGACCATGTCGGCCGCGATCTGCACGGCTGCCGCCGCGCTGCGCTTGCCGGAACGGGTCTGCAGGATGTACAGCTTGCCGCGCTCGATGGTGAACTCGATGTCCTGCATGTCGTGGTAGTGCTTCTCGAGCTTGTCCGCGACATCGGCGAACTGACGGTAGATCTTCGGCTGCTGCTTCTCGAGCTCGGAGATCTTCACCGGCGTGCGCGAGCCGGAGACGACGTCTTCGCCCTGCGCGTTCTGCAGGAACTCGCCGTAGAGCTTCTTCTGTCCGGTGGACGGGTCGCGGGTGAAGGCGACGCCGGTGCCCGAGTCGGTGCCCATGTTGCCGAACACCATCGTGACGACGTTGACCGCGGTGCCCCACCAGTCCGGATAATGCGAGTGCTTGCGGTACTCGACCGCGCGCTTGCTGTTCCACGAGTTGAAGACCGCATCGACCGCCATGCGCAGCTGGATGAAGACGTCTTCAGGGAAATCTTTCTTGGTGTAGTGCCGCACGAGCGCTTTGTATTCGCTCGTCATGTTGCGGAAGGCGAGCGCGGTGAGCTCGGATTCGGTCGCGACGCGCGCCTTGGCGGTGTAGCGCTTGAGCACTTCCTCGAACGGCTCTTTCTTCATGCCCAGCACGACGGTCGCGAACATCTGCACGAAGCGCCGGTAGGCGTCCCACGCGAACTTGTCGTTCTTGGTGAGCACGACGAGCGCGTTGCAGGTGCGGTTGTTGAGGCCGAGGTTGAGGACCGTGTCCATCATGCCCGGCATCGAGACGCGCGAACCGGAGCGCACCGAGACGAGCAGCGGGTTGACCTCGCCGCCGAACTCCTTGCCGGTCTTGCGCTCCAGCTCGGCGACGCGGCGATGGATCTCTTCTTCGAGGCCGTTGGGGAACTGCCGGCCGAGTTCGAAATAGCGGCGGCACACTTCGGTGGTGACGGTGAAGCCCGGCGGCACGGGCAGATCGATGCGCGTCATCTCGCTCAGGCCGGCGCCCTTGCCGCCGAGCAGGTCGCGCATGTCCGCGCTGCCCTCTTCGAACGAGTAGGTCATCTTGCCGAGGTGCAGCTTGGTGGGCGGCTCCGGCTTGCGGGAGGTCGCCTTGCGCGCCGCCGGCAGCGGGACCCGGCGGACCGGATCGCCCGGCCCGATCTCCGCCAGCACGAGCCCGGACAGCCCGTCGGCCTTGCCCTTCCCCTTGACCTTGCCGTTGGGCTTGGCGGCGGCCTTGAGCGCGGCTTTGCCCTTGGCGGGCTTCACGGACGCCTTCTTGGCGGGCTTGAGGCTCTTCTTGATCTTGGCGGCTTTCAAAGTGGCGCTGCTCCCTGCTAACGTCTATAGAAGGCAAAAATAAGGCCTATTGGCTGTTCTTTGACGCGGGACATAAGAAGTCCCGCCGAGGAACTCAGCGCAAGCGGTCTGCGAAGTAGGCGGCGAGCTGATCGATCGCCACGCGCACCTGCTCTTTGGTGTCGCGGTCGCGCACCGTGACGTCGTGCTTCTCGAGGCTGTCGTAATCCACCGTGACACAGTACGGCGTGCCGATCTCGTCCTGGCGGTAGTAGCGCTTGCCGACGTTGCCGGAGTCGTCGAACGTGGTGCGCAGTTGCGGCCGCAGCTCGCGTTCGATGCGCGTCGCCAGCTCGACGATGTCGGGCTTGTTGCGCACCAGCGGGAAGACGGCGACCTTGTACGGCGCGAGCCGCGGATGCAGATGCAGCACGGTGCGATCGTCTTCGCGCTCGTAGGCGTCGATGAGGAAGACGAGCATCGCGCGATCGACGCCCAGGGCGGGCTCGATCACCGACGGCAGGTACTTCGCTTTGGACTCTTCGTCGAAGAACGACAGGTCTTTACCGCTCGCGTTCACATGCTGCGTGAGGTCGAAGCAGCCGCGGTGGGCGATGCCCTCGAGCTCGCCCCAGCCGAACGGGTAGTCGTACTCGAGATCGGTGGTCGCCTTGCTGTAGTGCGCCAGGTCCGCGCCTGCGTATTCGTGTTTGCGCAGGCGTTCGGCTTGCACGCCGAACGACAGCCACCACGCGTGGCGCTGCTCCACCCAGTAGTGGTACCAGCGCATGCTCTCCTCGTCGTCGTCGCCGGGGATGAAATACTCCAGCTCCATGAGCTCGAACTCGCGCGAGCGGAAGATGAAGTTGCCGGGCGTGATCTCGTTGCGGAACGCCTTGCCGATCTGCGCGATGCCGAAGGGCGGCTTCTTACGCGCGGCCTGATACACCAGTTTGAAGTCGACGAACATGCCTTGCGCGGTCTCCGGGCGCAGGTACGCCTCCGACGAGTCCTCTTCCATCGCGCCGACGTAGGTCTTGAACATGAGATTGAACGCGCGCGGTTCGGTGAGCGTCTTGTTGCCGCAGGACGGGACACTGATCGCCCTTGAGATGGTCCGCGCGAAAGCGCTTCTTGCACGTCTTGCAGTCGACCATCATGTCGGTGAAGTTGTCGACGTGGCCCGACGCGCGCCAGACATCCGGGTGCATGATGATCGACGACTCGATGCCGACGACGTCGTCGCGCAGCGCGACCATCTCGCGCCACCAGGCCTCGCGCACGTTGCGTTTCAGCTCGACGCCGGCGGGACCGTAGTCCCATACGCCGTTGAGCCCGCCGTAGATCTCGCTCGACTGGAAGATAAAACCGCGGCGCTTGCAGAGCGCCGTGATGTCTTCCATAGTCGGCTTCGGCCGCGAGGGACTCATCGTCGGCTGGTTCGCACGCTCACGCGTGATTTCCGCTCGTCGCGGTCGGCGAAGGCGACGCGGCCGGGGCCGCGTGCCGCGCGCTGATCAGCTCTTGCGCGTACGGCTCGACGAGCGCGTGTCGATTGAGGAACAGGTCCGGCGCGCCGCTCGGCAGCGCTTCGTCCTCGCCCGCGGCGATCTCGTACGCCTTCTGGAATTTCGGTCCGGCTTCGCCGGTCTCCATGACGCCCATGATGTACGCGCGGATCAGCGCGTGCTCGTAGCCCTTGGCCTTCTGGTCGGCGATCGTCCACACGACCGGCCGGAAGGGCTGGCGACGGTCGACGCCCCTGCCCGCGTAGTAGACGAGCGGGTCGTACGGCGGCATCATCTGCGGCGTCTTGACCTGGAGGACGATCGAGCCCTGATACTGTTTGAGCTCTTCGATGACCGCGGCCATGAGCGAGATGACCTCGACGCGATCGAACCCGCCCGGGCTCGGCGACGGCGAGGCGCTGTCGGCGCGTGCGCCGGCGGCGAACGCGGCGATCAACGCCGCTGCGCCGAGCGCCGCGACGACGACGGCGAAGCGCGAGCCGGAAGCGCGGATTACGATGGTGCTCGCAGCGCCTGCAGGATGTCGCTCGGCTTCGGCGGTTTGCCGTACATGAGCACGCCGACGCGATACAGCTTCCCGGCCATGAGCGTGAGCGCCCAGATGGCGACGAGCGACAGCGCGATCGCGAGACCGATCTGCCACGCTGGGACGTTCGACGTCGCGACCCTCGTGAACATCACCATCGGGCTGAGCAGCGGGATCATCGACGCCGCCACGACGATCGGCTTGTCGGGATCGTTGAGCGCGAAGATCGCGGCGAAATAGGAGATGATGACGGGGACCGTGCCGACGGTGCTGACCTGCTGCACGTCTTCCGACCTGCTGCACATGGCGCCGATGCCGGCGAACAGCGCCGCATACGAGAAGAATCCCACATGAAGAATACCAGCAGATATGCGAACGTCGAAAGCGGGATGGCGCTCGTCATCGCCGCCTGGATGCCGGCCGCCGGAACGGCGGATCCTCCGGGCATGCTGGACTGCGCTGCCGCCGCTTGCTTCGCCAAGATTGACCGCGTCTGCGTGCGACAGCGTGCTTGCGATGACGAGGACGAGGACGATCGCCGCGCCCGCCGCGGCAAGCGCGAAGATGACCATCTGCGTGAGCGCGAGCGCGCCGATACCGAAGATCTTGCCCGCCAGCAGTTGGGCCGGCCGCACGGCGCCGATCATCACTTCCATCACGCGATTGGACTTCTCTTCGACGACGCCCTGAGCGACCTGGATGCCATACATGAGCGTGGCGACGTAGAGCAACACGATGAGCACGAGCACGAGCACGCCCGCGAGCGTCTCCTCGCCTTCGGTCTTATACCGCTCGTTGAGCGCCACGGTCGAGAACTTGAAGTCGATCGCGCGCTTGGCTGACGCGGCCGCATCGCCGGAAAGATCCGCGTTGACCACGACGGGGATCAGCCGCGAGCGCAGCGCGCCGGTCTTCTCGAGCAGGTTCGCCTGGCGCGGATAGAACGTGAACGCGAGACCGTCGTGCGTGCGGTACGCGACGAGCGCGCCATCATACTTCTTCGCCTTGACCTGATCCGCGATGTTCGTCAGGGAGCGCTGCGCCGTTGGACGGCGTCTTGGAGATCGTCACGTCATACGACGTGCCGATGGCGCCGCTGATCGCGCGCGCCACCATCTTGATCCGGCGCGAGGACGATGATCCTCGAGGCGCCGCCAAGACATTGGCGAGCAGCGGCATGAACGCGAGCACGAACATGCCGGCGACCACCAATAGCGTGCCGATGAGGAAGCTGCGGCTCTTGATGCGCTCGACGTACTCGCGCTTGATGATGATGCCGGTCGATGCTCACGCCGCGCTCTCCTCGGCCTGGACGTAATGCAGGTAGATGTCGTTGAGGCTCGGCTCGACGATCTCGAAATGATCAACCGGGCCGGCGGCGATGGCGGCCCGCAGCAGCTCGGCGGGCGCGACCTCGGGCGGCGCCTTGATGTTGACGAAGCCCTCGTCCGACGGCCGCACGCTCGTGTTGGGAAAGCGGCTCACAAACCCGAGGTCTGCGATCGCGCTCATGCGGATGAAGCGATCCGGCCACTGCGCTTTTATCTGCGCGAGGTTGCCGCTCACCACCGCGTGCGCCCGATCGATGATGCAGATGTCGCGGGTGAGCTCCTCCACCTGCTCCATGCGATGGCTGGACAGCACCACCGCCGTACCGCTGCGCTCCAGATCGCGGATGGCGCCCTTGAGGATCTCGACGTTGATCGGGTCGAAGCCCGAGAACGGCTCGTCGAGCACGAGCACCGGCGGGCGGTGGACGACCGCGGCGATGAACTGCACCTTTTGCTGATTGCCCTTCGAGAGCTCGGCCGGCTTCTTGCCGAGGTTGTCGCTGAGCTTGAACGATTCGGCCAGCTCGGCGATGCGCGCTTTGGCATCCGCCTGGGGCATCCCGTGCAGCTGCGCGAAATACAGGAGTTGATCGGCGATCTTCATCTGCGGATACAGGCCGCGCTCTTCCGGGAGATAGCCGAACGTGTGGCGGATGTCCGCGTTGACGACCGTGCCGCGCCAGCGCACCTGCCCGCTGTCCGGCTGCAGGATGTCGAGCGCCATGCGGATGGTCGTCGTCTTGCCGGCGCCGTTGGGGCCGAGCAATCCGAACACCGCGCCGGGCTGTGCGGTGAACGAGAGGTCATCGACCGCTTTCAAAGTGCCGAACGATTTCGAGACGTGTTGGACCTCGAGCAAACGCTTAGACCTCCGAAGGCCGATCTAAAGATCGGCCCTTACATGCGCTATGATGCGCGGGCTTTGTCGACCCGCAGTTGGCCGCAGGCCGCCGCGATATCGGCGCCCATCGTGTGACGGATCGTGCTCGGCACGCCCCGCTCGCGCAGGATCGTCTGGAAGCGGCGCATCGCCGCGACCGGCGAACTGCCGTACGGCGCGTCCGTCGCGTTGTACGGGATCAGGTTGACGTGGTGCAGCGGACCACCGAGCAGATCGGCGAGCTGGCGCGCGTCGTCCGGCGAGTCGTTGATGCCGTTGAGCATGATGTATTCATAGAACACCTTGCGATGCGTCTTCGCGACGTACTCGTTGGTGGCATGCATGAGCGTCTCGATCGGCCACTTCTTGTTGATGGGCATGAGCTTAGTGCGCAGCACGTCGTCGGCCGCGTGCAGCGAGATCGCCAGGTTCACCTGGATGCCCTGGCCGGTGAAACGCTCGATGCCCGGCACGACGCCGGCGGTGGAGATGGTCATGTGGCGCGCGCCGAGGTTGAAGCCCGCGGCGTCGTTGAGCAGCGTCACCGCGTCCATCACCTGATCGTAGTTGAGGAACGGCTCGCCCATGCCCATGAACACGATGTTCGTGAGGTCACGCCCTTCGGCGCGCGCCCTTCGGGCGACGTCGACCGCCTGGTCGAAGATCTCGAGCGCCCGCAGGTTGCGAAAGAAACCGCCCTGACCGGTGGCGCAGAAGTCGCACTTGAGCGCACAGCCGGCTTGCGATGAGATGCAGGCGGTCGTGCGTCCGCCGCGGTGGCGCATGAGGACCGCTTCGACCTCTTTGCCGTCGGCGAGAGCGAAGAGCAGTTTGGTCGTCTGACCATCGCCTGATGTCGCCTCGTGGACGAGCGAAAGCGTGGAGAGCTTGACGGTTTCCGCCAGCCGGCCGCGCAACGCAGCCGGCAGCACGCTCATCGCCTCGAACGACGGCGCGAGCTCTTTGGTCGCGGCGCGATAGATCTGCGCCAGCCGGTAGCGCTGCAGCTCGTAGGCGGTCGCAAGCGCCTCGGCGCTGTCGATGCCGGCAGCCTTCGCGCGACCCTCCCACCACAGCTCCTGCGGTGTTGGAGCGGTCGAATTCATTCGACCGTTTGCGTCTTTCATCACTCTTCTATTCCGCCGAACAGCGTTGGCGGTTCTGGATCTTCACGGCGGTCGAATGAATTCGACCGCTCCATCTCCTGTGGGGGCGGCGGCGAGGCGAGCTCGTCGAGCTTGCGCCGCACCGCCTGGAGGTCGGCCCACACCAGCTTCTTCACCGCCGTCATGTTGCCGCCGGTCTGCCGCAAGATGTACGCAGGATGGAAGGTCACGGTGAGGTCGGCGCCATTGGGGCCACGATGCCACATCCCCCGCTGGCGCGTGATCGAGAAGGCAGGCCCGAGGAACGATTTGGCGGCCGGCGCGCCGAGCGCGAGGATGATCGCGGGCCGCACGATCTCGAGCTCACGGTCGAGATACTCCCGGCAGTTCGCCATCTCTTCCTGCATCGGCGCGCGGTTCGCGATGCGGCCGCCGAGCTCCACGCTCGCGCGGCATTTGATGGTGTTGGTGATGAAGACGTCCTCGCGCCGCAAATCGATCGCCGCGAGCATCTTGGTGAGCAGTTCGCCGGCTCGTCCGACGAACGGCTCGCCGCGCGCGTCTTCGCTCTCGCCCGGGCCTTCGCCGACGATCACCAGTCGCGCGTGCGGGTCGCCGACACCGCACACCACCTTGGTCCGCGTCGAGCCGATCGCGCAGCGCCGGCACGCGTCGACCGTCGCGTGCAGCGCATCGAGCGCGATGCGACGATCCGAATCCATCAGCCCCGCGCCACCCAGCTGAGAAACGCCGCCCGCAGCGCGACGACGACGCCCGCGAGCAGCGCGGCGTAGACGACATAGCGCCCGACGAGCGCGGCCGACAGCGTATAGTGCCATAGACGTCCGTGATGTTTGATCCAGTAGAGCCGCCGGCTGCGCTGCCGCCAGTTCAGCACGCCGAGCTTGCCCCAGCGCTTCTGGCTGCCGCCTTGCTCCGACTTGTGCATCGCGACGCACTGCGGCAAGAAGACGACGCGCGCGCCGCGCTCGTCGGAGCCGGTGCGCGAAGTCGATCTCCTCGTGATACAGGAAGAAACGCTCGTCGAAGCCGCCGAGCTCCGCGAAGACGCCTGCGCGGATGAACATCGCCGCGCCGACCACGAGGTCGACGTCGCGCTCGCTCGCGTAGTCGAAATCGCGCAGCGCGTAGCCGTTCGACTGCGCGCGGAACATCGGCCATTCGCCCCAGGCGGAGCTGCGCAAGAACGCCTGCCACCAGGTGTCGAACTCGCCGCACGACGGCGTCAGCTTGCCTTCTTCATCGAGCAGTTTGACGCCGGCCATGGCGACGTCGGGATGCGCGGCGAAGTAGTCCACCGCATTGCGGAGCAGGCCCGGCATGGCGCGCGCATCGGGGTTGAAGAAGAATAGCAGCGGCGCATGGGCCGCGCGCGCGCCGATGTTGCAGGCCTTGGCGAAGCCGTAGTTCTCGCCGTTCTCGAGGATCGTCGCCGCGGGGAACACCGCGCGGGCGCGCGCGACGCTGTCGTCGGCCGAGCCGTTGTCCGAGACGACGATCTGCGCGAACTGGGGATCGCCCGCGATCTCGGGCAGCGCCGCGAGCGAGCGCAAACAGCCTTCCAGCTCGTCGGCCGCGTTGTAGCTCACGATGATGACGCACACTTCTGGGCATTCAGGCGTTGTTCTGCAAAAAAAACGAGCGTCTTGCAGACGCTCGTCGGAATGGTCCCGTTTCTTTAGCTACGGCGCCGCCGGAACCGCCTCCGGCTCCATGGCTGGAAGCGCGTTGAGCGCATCCAGGATCATGGCTAGCGGGATGCCGTAGCCTTCGCTCACCTGCTCGATGGTCTCGAACTCCGAGATCGCGCAGTGGGCGCATCCGCCGAGGTGAAAATTGGCGAACACCGCTCTCGCACCAGGGTGGAGAGCGAATGCTTCGCCGACGGTCAGGTCTTGGTTGAATCTAGGACTGTCTGTACTGACGGCGACCACCCCCTTCTCCCGTCGTGTGCCGCGTATCGTCTCTGTGTGCGGCATCCGCGGGTTGATACAAAAGCAGTATTCGGGGCGCCTTTTGCGCGAACCTCTCGCGCATGGCGACGACACCGGACGACCAGCGCGCCCACGGCGGTCTGGGCTTCGACTGGATCATGACCGTCTTGAGCGGCTTCATGGTCGGCGGGCTCTACATCGACGGCTGGGCGCACAACCACCTGCCCGACTATCGAGACCTTCTTCACGCCCTGGCACGCGATCTTCTGCACCAGTTTCGCGCTGCTGGCGTTCATCTTCGCGTGGTATGTCGTCGCCGGGCTTCGCGCCGCGCCCGGAGCGGTCGAATCTATTCGACCGTTGGTCGCCGCGATCCCGCAGGGCTACGAATGGTCGGCGATCGGCGTCGCGCTCTTCGCGCTCGCAGGCGTCGGCGACATGCTCTGGCATATACGCTTCGGCATCGAGCACGACACCGAGGCGCTGCTCAGCCCCACCCATCTCGGCCTTGCCACCGGCATGGCGCTCATCATGCTCGGGCCGTTTCGCGCGGCCGTCGCGCGCGGCGCGAACGCCGCGGGCGCCGCGCTGTGGCCCGCGGTGCTCTCGCTCACCTTGCTCTACTCGGGTCTGACCTTCATCACGCAGTTCGCGCCCGCGATGGCCACCTGGGGCGTGGGGCCGATGCCGCACGGCGACCTGGCGGAGCTTCGGCTCGACCGCTCGGTGACGGCGCAATTGCTCGATGCGGCGCTGCTGTCCGGCGTCGTCGTGCTGCTGGTGCGCCAATGGGGCGCGCGTTTGCCGTTCGGCGCGATCACCGCGTTGCTGCTCGGCAATTCGCTGCTCATGGAGACGCAGCAGGGCGGCTCGGAGCAGCTGCTCGGCATCGCGTTCGCCGGTCTGCTGAGCGATGCGCTCATCTGGTGGCTGCGGCCGTCGGCGCAGCGCATCGCGCAGTTCCGCTGGGTGGCGTTCGCCGTGCCGTGCCTCTACTTCGCGGCCCACTACGTCACGTACGCGATGCGCGGATACCCGGTCTACTATAAGATACACATCTGGGCGGGCCTGCCGGTCATCGCGGGTCTGGTCGGGCTCTTGCGAGCTTTCTCGCCGTTACGGGCCCGCGTTCTTCGCCGTCCGCCGCGCCTGCAGATACGCCAGCATGAACTGGTCGAGGTCGCCATCGAGCACGCGCTGCGAGTCTGAGATCTTCACCTCGGTGCGGTGATCGTTCACCATCGTGTACGGCTGCAGCGTGTACGATCTGATCTGAGAGCCCCATTCGATCGCGCTCTTGAACCCGGTGAGCTGGGCGAGCTTCGCCGCTTGCTCCTCACGTCTCCGCTGCGCGAGCTTCGCCACCAGCATCTTCATCGCGCGATTGCGGTTGGCGAGCTGCGAGCGTTCGTTCTGCACCGCGACGATGATGCCCGACTGCTTGTGGGTGATACGGATGGCGCTTTCGGTCTTGTTCACGTACTGGCCGCCCGCGCCGCCGCTCTTGTACGTCTCGATGACGATCTCGTCGGGCTTGATCTCGACCGCCTCGTCGCCTTCTTCGATGTCCGGCGTCACGTCGACCGAGGCGAAGGACGTATGGCGGCGTTTGGCGGCGTCGTACGGTGAGATGCGCACGAGCCGGTGCACGCCGCGCTCGCTCTCGAGATAGCCATAGGCGTCGCGCCCCTCGACGACGATGGTCGCGCTCTTGATGCCCGCCTCCTCGCCTTCGAGGCTGTCGACGATCTCCGCGCGATAGCCGCGCCGCTCCGCCCAGCGCAGGTACATGCGCAGCAGCATCTCAGCCCAATCGCAGGCCTCGGTGCCTCCGGCGCCTGCATGGATCGTGAGGATCGCGCTGTGATGGTCGAATTCGCCGTCGAGGATCGCGGTGGTCTCTGCCGCGTCGAGATCGGCGCGCAGCTTGTCGAGCGCGCCGGCGATCTCCGCTTCGAGACCCGGATCCTCGTCGTCGAGCGCTGCGTATTCTTGCAACTCGTGCGCTGCGCTCTCAAGCCGATGCAGCGGCTCGATCTCGCCCTTGAGATCGGAGAGCTGCTTCATGTGTTTTTGCGCCGCCTGCGCATCGCTCCAGAACTCGCCGGCGTGCGATTGGGTCTCGAGCTCGGCTACCTGGGCCTGCTTGCGGGCATAGTCAAAGCCGCACCTGGAGGGTCTTCAGGCGGTCAGTGATGCGTTCGAGGTCGATGCGCAATTGATCGTTCACGTAGCGATATTTCCACATCGCGGCCTTGGAACCATACGTCCTGAGGGCCTTTGGCCTTGCGCTGGCCGTTTGGATGACTTATCATCATATGGCCGGAGGTGAGCTCGGTGAGACGGATTTCGACATTTTTCGCTATTATCGCGTTGGCGGTGCTGCCGCTGACCCTCATGGGCGCGGCCACGTCGCCCCAAATACAGGTGCCCAAGGGCGCCGCCATCATCTATAACCCCGGAAACGGCGATTACACCGGTTTTCTCATCCTGGTGGACCACAACGGTCGGGCCTGGGCAGCGGACGGCGCTGGCCGGGGCTTTGGTCAATTGCAGCCGGCGCTCACGCAAATGCTGTTCACCGATCTCGCCGCGGCGGGACCCGCCCGGCTCCCGGTCCGCGTCTGCGCATCGACGCAGCCCGACCTCGCGGGCACCTCGATCTGGGTCAATGCGCCGAACGCCGCCAGTGCGGGTCGCGCACCGAGCCTTGAATGCGGATCCGATGCGCACAGCGAGAAGGTCGTCGCAGATACGTCGCTCATCCAGCATGCGCTCTACGTGCACGCGTATCGCATCCGCAGGGCCCCAGAGCTGTATGCCGGGACCGCGAGCAGTTACGCCGGGAACGGCAGCGGCGGCAGCTACGCGCGTCAAGGCTCGTCTGCTGCGCCGACTTTCGGCTACGGCTTCTACGGCGACTCAGGCCTTGCGGGGGGGTTCAACGGCGGCGGTTACGGCAGTTTCAACAACACCAGCTTCGGCAATGGCCTCAACGCCAGCGGCAATTTCAACAGCACCAGCTTCGGTAGCGGCCTCAACGCCAGCGGCAATTTCAACAGCACCAGCTTCGGTAGCGGCCTCAACGCCAGCGGCAATTTCAACAACACCAGCTTCGGCAGCGGCCTCAACGCCAGCGGCAATTTCAACAGCACCAGCTTCGGTAGCGGCCTCAACGCCAGCGGCAATTTCAACAGCACCAGCTTCGGTAACGGCCTCAATAACGCCAGCAGCGGTCTTAGCATCGGCAGCGGTCTTAGCGGCCGCGCCCAATAGGCGGGAGCTTCTTAGACTTCTACTTTGTCGATTTCGGCGAAGAACGTTTTGCGCTCGGCAACTGACGCCACATCCCGCCAGATGTCGCGTGATCTTTCATAAGCCACTTATTCCGCCGAAGCAACACACCCGTCGTTTCTCAGATGCGAGCATGTCGCAGAATCGTCGACTTGGTTTCCCGCTCCCTAGCCAGTCTCACAGCTCGGCTATTTCTTGACGCAGCTTCCTTTGTTGGCATTCCACGTGTCTTTTGGTCCACATGTTGTCTGAGCCCATTTGACAGCCCCGGTTGGCAGGGTGATGCGGAGATGCCGGTTACTGTGATTGTTGTCGGTCAATAGCTTGATCTTCGGGTCGCTAAGACTCCCGTAGTTCATACTCACGAATCTGCCGGTTCCCTTGGTACCGTCGCCCACGATCACGTCGGCCGACCCATGCATCGTCACCGGCGAGAAAATGGGCCACTCGCCTGCATGCTTGGAGTCATCTTCGATGATGAATTCCGTCTGCCAGCCGAGCTTGCCGTTGCCCAGGTCCCCGGCATTGAGCTTATAGGATGGGCAGTCTGAGCTTCCGGCCTTGTCGCATTCCCATTGTGCGTGTTGGGTGATGTCCACCATGTTCGTGCACTCGTAGCCGCCGTTCAGATCCAAGCCTCCCTTGGCGTTGCAATACCACTCCTCCATGGAGATGTGGTCGCCGGTCTGCGGAGTGAATCGTGTTCCAGCGGTGTCGGTGTGCCCGCTGTGCTTGTCGAAAGTTTGGTGGTGAATCCCAAAGTAGCCGATTGTCGCTGTCGTATTGACATCGACGATGGCTTGGAAAACATTGTCGAGCCCGTTCCATATCGTCGCCGTGGCAATAGGCCCAGGCGTCAACTTCGGGATGACGAGGGTTGCCGAACTCGACCCGTAACTGATCGTCTCAGCGGACGTCGCCTTCTTTTGGAAGGAACCGTAAAGGATGGCCCCAGTCCATCCAACCGACGGGGTCTTTGTGACGCTCTCGGGGGGATCCACGGGTTGGGTGAGGTAACGCTGGCGCGAAATCGGGAACCACACCAAAGTTTGGTCGCTATGGAGCTTGTACACCGGCACGCTCGCCGCGGCCAGCCACTGTTGGTACGCGTCCGGATCCTTTGACGGATCGGGGCGTAGGCCGTAGCCTGCGCTTACCAGTTCTTCCTGCGTGAAACGACGCGGATCGCCGGCAAGAGCGGGCCGAACCGCCAGAGTCGTGCGCGATGGGTCAAACGGGCGCGGTTCGAAAGTCAGCTCCGAGCGAAGATCGACGGAATAGGTCTTGGCCTGTTGACTGGCATCGGTGCAATCGAGCGTCAGCCGCTCGACGCTGTTCAGCAGCGTCGGACGCACCGCGAGGAAGCGGATCACGCCATCCTCATCCGCATAGACGTGGATAGACTGGTTCGGGTCCTGGTTCCCTTCGGGGTGAAGCATGCAGTTGCTATCTGCGGGGGCGTCGACCGACGCCTGCTCAAATTGAGCATCACCGGCAGGCTCTGCGGCGGCGGAAAACAGCAGACCCAAGATCATTATTGCGCACACTGTGCCGTAACGGCGGGAGGAAATATAGCCTTCCATAGCACGCCTCCTCTGATTCAGAAGTTCCTCGGTGGACCGGGTTCTTTCATTGCCGCCGGAGGCCCCTTCGGCCCCGTCAGGACTTGCCTTTCGGCTTGTAATCCGCGCCGAGATACCGCAGGAACGCCCGAACGAGCTCCTCGACCAATTCATCATCGGTCTTGGGCAAGCGCGGATCAGGCGTGCCGGGCAGCGCATCGAACACGATGATCTCTTGCAGCGCGAATCCCACGAGCATGAGGGCGAACGGCGCCGCTTTGCGGAGATCCGGGTGGCTCATCTCATCACGCTTCAACAAGAGGAAGTCTGCAACGCGTTGGACCGAGCGAGCGTTGAGCTCGGCGGCCTTTTTCTTGAACGCGGCACTGGGATGCGACAAGATGAACTGATGCATCGCGCGCAGCATTTTGGCGTTCCGCCGTTGCGCGGCCAGGCTCTGCCGGACCAAAGTCTCGGCGAATGCCTGAAGCGACAGACGCTCGGCCAGGTCCGATGTCAGCACCGACGCCGTCGACGCGTCGAGCGACTCGAGGGTCTGCAGGACGACCGCGCGCATGAGGGCGTCCTTGTCCGGGAAACGGCGATACACCGAACCAGGCGATAGGCCGGCACGGGCTGCGACTTTGGGGACGGTCGCCGCGTCCAGGCCTTTCTCGTTGAGGATCTCCCGCGCGGCTTTCATCAGCCGCTCGAGGGACTCGCGGCTTCGCGCTTGCTGGGGCGCCAGGGGTTTTTTGGCCATGCTCCGTTCTCGCGTCCGCCCCGTCTATCGAAACGGGGTCTTGACACAATGTGAATGTGGGTTTACATTTACATTTGCCTATGACACCAGCAGTTCCTTCCGCCCCGCCCGGAGCGGGTTCCCCACTGCGCAACCGTTATTTCCGCCTGTTGTGGGCAGGCCGGGCGATTTCCGCCCTCGGGGACCAATGCTACCTGGTGGCGCTGCCATGGCTCATCCTGCAGTTGACGAACTCGGGCGTCGCGCTCGGTACCATTATGATGACCGGCGCGATCCCGATGGTCGTGCTCATGCTCGTGGGCGGTGTGCTCAGCGATCGCTTCTCCGCGCGACGAATCCTCATCGCGACGACCTCAGTCCGCGCCATATGCGTCGCGGCGATAGGCGCGCTCGTCGCCCTTCACGCGGTGGCGCTCTGGCAGATCTACCTCCTCGCGCTCGCCTTCGGCAGTGCGGACGCTTTTGCTGCGCCCGCCTCTCAGACGCTCGTGCCCTCCATCGTCGACGCGCAGCAGCTGCCGGCTGCCAACTCCATCACCCAGAGCACGCAGCAACTGACGACGATCGTCGGGCCGGCGCCGGCCGGGCTGATCGTCAAGCTGTGGGGAATCCCGCAAGCGTTCTTCATCGACGCGTTCAGTTTTCTCTTCGTCATCGCCGCGCTGTGGCGGCTCCCGGATCCGCCGGCAGCGCCCACGGCCAAGACGCGCGCCGGCATCCTGGAAGCGATCGTGGAGGGATTACGCTACATCAACGACGATGTCGCCATGCGCTCGCTGCTGTTCGTCGCTGCGGCGCTGAACTTCTGCGTCTCCGGTCCGGTGTCGATCGGATTGGCATGGATCGCCAAGCAGCATTTCGGCTCACCGATCGCGTTCAGCATCTTCGTCGCCTCGGTCGCTGCCGGCGGTCTTGTCGGTGCCGCCGTAGCGGGGATCTACAAGCCGCGCAAACGCGGCCTGCTGATGCTGACGATCAGCGTCTCGATAGCGCTCGGCATGGCGCTGCTCGGCGTCGTGACGCAAGCGTGGACGCTGAGCATGGTGCTGTTCGTCATGGGTGCGGCGTCCGGATTTCTCAACGTGCATATCGTGGCCTGGTTCCAGCAGCGCGTCGACCGCACCATGCTGGGTCGGACCATGAGCGTCATCATGCTCGCGGCGGTGGGTCTGCAGCCCATCTCGCTGGCGATCGCCGGCGTCGCCGTCGCATGGAGCGTCGAAGGCATGTTCGCCGGCGCCGCCGCGCTGATGCTGCTGGTCACCACGCTAGCGGCGCTTCATGCACCGGTGCGAGAAATTCAGTGACTGCTCATCGGCGCCCCAAGTATGTCCTTGGGCGCTGCTGTTCTCAACGTTGGGCATTCGAACACGCGCTCGTGCAGGGATGACGGAGGATGTGCAAACCACATGGACCCAACGCCTTGACCTGATAGCGCTCCATGACGATGGACCCGGTCAGCGTGGCACAAAGTGAACAGGGTTCTGCTCATCAAGCGCGCTGGGGTCGGCTATAAGCAGGCGGAAGACAACTGGTACCATATCGTGTATCCGCCGATCGAGCACTCCGGCTGGATCTGCTGCTGCGCGGATTAGCGTACCCAGTTCTTCGGCTTCGACCACGTCGACACGCGCGTGCGTTCGCTCGCCGTGGTCGAGCCGTTCTTTTATAGCACTGCGGACCGCACGTTGCCAATTTCCTTACCGGACGTTTCGGCTCGCCACCCATCAATTGCATAGTTGGCGCCCGCGCGTTCCAAGATAGCCTTGCACCTGCGTCCTTGCAAATACGAACGTCCGGTCACCGATTCAAAGCGCTCTCCGGCGGAGAAAAAATCCTCAGTGCCCTGACCGCGACCCTTCGCCGAAGTGGTCGATGACAAAGCAAGGGCCATCTGGACCTTCGCCCCCGTTGTGGACCGTGAAGTTCATAAGCTTGGTCGGTCCGGATACTGCTGCTGCAAGAAGCACGCTTCCGGGGCCGCCGAAGACGCTTGGGACCCTATTTGCGGCCGTGAAGTGGAAACCCATTTGGAGAATTGTGGCTGAAAAAGGGCAGAACTGGTTCGGCTCGGACGTCTTGACCGCACGATTTGAATAGGCGCACTCGCCGGGCTGCAGACCTGACGAAGCAGGTCCCTTGCTCCTCGAGAAAGTGACCGTAGCCGAGTTTGGCGCGGTCCACATCGCGGCATTCATTGCGCCGATCTTGCAGGTAAACGGGAAGCTTGCTGCACCGGCCGGCGCAAGGGTCGAAAGCGGCAACCCCAACGCGAGGGCAAGGATGAGCGCAAGTCGCTTTAACACTTGAACCTCCTCGGGGCTCGCCAACGTAAGCACGTAGCCTATAATGCCCCGGATGGTCGAACCTTTTCGACGCCATTGTCGTTATCGGCCTGGCTGAGCGAAGTGGCCTATGCGAAGTCTATCCTTGACCAGGCAGGAACCTTGCGTGAACGAGTGTCTGAAAGCTCGTTAGGAACCAGATCGTTCCGTCTCTAGCAAAAAGAATCGTTCCGCTGTGACGGGTTCCCAGCTGGACCGGCGCGCACGAGACCCGTTCGCTCGGATCGACTCGGCAGAGGCCCCGAGCCCAGACCCATGCGCTGTGGTCGGGTCCCACCGTGAACAGCAAGTCGAGTGGCATGTGTGCGCCCCACGAACTGAAGTCGATCAATTGCAAGCGCTTGCTCGTGCCATCGACCTGAATGTGAATAATACCGAAAGAATCACCTTCCCAGTCACACGCTGGCCTCGAAAGCTTTGCTAGCTCGAACGTCGTTGGGTCGATCCGATAAGACGCGTGCGCCGTATGTGCGACCGCAACCCCGCAATCGACGCTGGGGTACGCCGACTCCGGTAACCTTACGGGCACAAATTGCTGGTCGGTGCTGCGAAGCGCAAATAGGGATGTGGGAACGCCACGTGACTGACGTCGGAGCCAGAGTGTTCCCTGAGAGTCGACGCTAAGTCCATCAAAGTTATCCAGAGTACCCCTGCTGTCATGTGACGGGACGTTATATGTATAGAGGTCGTAGTTCACTCTCTTCCAAACCGTGACTGTGTTGTAGCGCGGTAGCGCAGCGGCAAAGCTATCCGCAGAAATGATGTTACCGCTTACGTCGACGTCGCGTTCAACAAAGACCAGTTTGAGGTTTCTGCCGATCTGCATGACGTTGCCCCGACCATCTTGTGGGTCTGATGCAAGCCAAACAGTCGTTCCATCGTGAACGTCCATAGCAAAACTCGGACCATGCATGTCGTCGTCGGATAGGTTGAAGGTATTCAGAATCTGAAGGTGCGCCGGCGCTCGAGGAACACACCTCGGGCACTCTTGGGCGTTCGCGCGAAGACTGCTCGTGAAAAACAGAGCGCACATAACCCAGAAGAGCCGCGAAAGTCCGACCTTCATCTCTCTGGCAGCATCATAGCCGATATCCCCCAGATGGTCGCTCCAGATCGGCAAGAAACCGATCGCGTGTCCCTTGCACAACTCTTTTTAGGCCGCGTCAGCGCAAAAAAGAGTTATGTCCGGCTGTTTTGGGGTACCGGCGCGGTGCCCACGGTCCGATACGGCAAGACACTGTGATTTACCATGGTGTTATGGTGACCTGCAACCGAATCGCTACAATACGGTAGAGAACCGGTGGAAACGTCCGGTTCCGCCGGTCGCAACCATAAGGCTCCACAGTGCGGTTATGCGGGTCAGCGGCTGCCGGCGCTGCAACAGCTCACACTTCAAACCATCGTCGGTAACCGGACGTTCCACGTTAGTTAGATCATCGCAAGGTCACAGGTGCAACTGGGACGCTTTCGGACACCGCGCTCAAGGGTGCAGGGTAAGAAAAGTCGACGCCGGAGACCTTGACGACGGCCTGCCACGCGGCTTCCTGGTTGGCGCGATCGTGAAAGTGCGGGTGGCGCATCGCCTCAATTGGGCCGGTGAGCTTCTTCGGCGCCGAGGCGAAGAATTGCCCTGAGACGTCGGTTCCGAACTCCGATGCCTGGAGGTAGCGACGGGCTGCGGTCTCCGGAGTATGAGACATGCCGGGGATAAGCTTCATTAACGGAATCATCAGCCACTTCAAGGCCGGGCCAGCGTTTCGCGTCGCCTTGGTGTCGGGCGCGCTGCCGGGCGAGACGGCGTACACGGCCATGCCTGAGGGTAGCCGGCGTGCCAGTGCAGCGGCCCACCAAGCGACGACGAGCTTCGCGTCGGCATACGCCCGGTTGGGCTCGTACTTCACGTTCGGCCCGCTGCGCACCAGGGCTTCTACCGCGGCGCTTCGGTCACCCTGGTGATGCGTGGCCGCGAAGGCTGCCACGTCGGTGTAGCTGAACATTGGTACGTCCCCTCGGGCAGCTTCCGAGCTGGTGATAACAATCCGCGCGTTGGGGCTCAGCAGGTTGGCGCGGAGCAAGCCGACAGTCAGTTGATGATGGCCGATCAGCGGGGCCTGAGCCGCCTCGACGCCCGCCTCAGTGAGCACGCGCTTCTTACCTCCGACCATCCCTGCATTGAGCAGCAGGAAATCGACCGGCCGACCTCGCTTGACGAGTTCGGCGAGCGCGGACTGAACGCTGGACGGCGAGTCCAGATCCAGCTCTAGCGGCGTAAAGACCTGCGTCTTGGTCTCAGCTGCGAGCTCAGCTGACGTTTCCTGTACCCGGGCCCAGCTGCGCCCGGTGACGATGACCTCGCGGTAGCCCTCTGCGGCAAGCATGCGGGCTGCCGCATGACCAAGCCCCGAGGTAGTGCCGGTGACGAGAGCGATCGAATGTTCCATGGGCGCGCCTCCGTAGTGAAGGGGGAAGGTCGAGTCGTGAGGCCCCGCGAGGCCAGGTCGACTTGCCAATTTCGAACCTTTCAGTATAATAATGGATTAGATGGTCAAGGTCAAGGAGTTTCGAACTAAATGATTCAAAATGCCGCCAGGCCGCGTGGACGACCGCGTAGCTTCAACGAGAGCGCCGCGCTGGAAAAAGCGATCCAAGTGTTCTGGTTGAAAGGCTACGACGGAGTGACCATCGACGATCTCGTCGCAGGGATGGGAGTCGGGCGACCGAGCCTGTATTCAGTTTTTGGGTCCAAGCGAAGGATATTCTTGCGTGTCCTCCACGCGTACGCCGAGAGGAAGGGCGCTCTCGCCGCGAAGGCACTTCTCTCGCCGCAGGCTCTGCGCGACTCGGTCGCAAGCTTTCTGAGGTACGCCGTCGCGAGCGCGACCGAGAAAGGAAGCGCCTCGGGGTGTCTTCTCATGTGCGTCGCGCCGCTTGTGAACGACGTTGAGGTGCGGCAGTTCCTACGGAACAATGCCGCTGCCGCCGTGGACCTAGTAGAACGTCGTTTCCAATCCGGGATCAGCGCGGGCGAAATCCCATCCGACTTTCCGGTCGCCGCACGCGCGAACCAGGTCCTCGACCTTGCCCGCGGTCTGACGATGCGTGCACAGATTGGCATGTCGCGTAAGACGCTACTCAATGACGCCGAGGAAGCGGCCGACTTGGTGCTCCTACCATAGCGTCGAAATGCGGCGGTTGTGATCTCCGGCTAGCCTAGCCGCGGTCTCACTGAAACAGAGCACCGGACGTTTGAGTCGGTGACCGGACGTTTCATTGATCGCGCAAATTGCAAGTAGCTTCACGCGTGTCCCATAACAGCCGGGGCCTTGTGGGACACGGCAAGATCCGGCGCGCCGGTCAGATCCGAAGCGCTTCTTCGACCGCCACGTCTTCGTTCATCCGGGCGCCGACCGCTCGAAGCCGTGCGAATTCGTCGTCGCCGATCGCGGACCGGATCGCCTTTTCGAGCGCGTCGAGCGACACTTGTTCCGTGCTCTCGATACTGAAGTTGTTGCGCCCGAACGTCTCCTCGGTGTAGCCAAGCAGGCGCGCGGCGAGCTGAGGGTCGCCTTGCTCCGCTCCGACGCGGGCGAGATTCATGATGCTTATCGCGACGTGCGAAGGGGCCTGCGCGTCACGCGCAATCCTCAACCCCTCCCTTGCACGGCGTCGGCCCTCCTCGAAGCGACCGAGCGCGAGGAGGTACGCGGCGAGGTTGTTGTAGCTGATATATGAGCGCGCCGTGGTGATTTCGAGATTCTCAAGCGCGAGCTCGACCGCCCGTGCTGCGTCGCCCATCGAGAACTCGATCTCCGCAAGGTTGCCTACGACTGTCGAACGTACGCGATCGTTGCCTACGGCGCGCGCGATGGCGAGCGCTTCCGCATAGAGGCTGCGCGCATCCGCGACCCTGCCCCCGAAATGCAGATTCCGCGCCATCGCCGATTTGACGCCGGCGATCCGGTTCTGGTAGCCCATCTTTTCCGCGAGCACGAGCGCCTCGTCCAAGTACCGCTGCGCCTCTTCGTGTCGGAACTGACGCAAGCACGCCTCACCTATTTGGACAAGAGAGCTTTGAATGCCCGCGATATCATCAAGCTCTCGGTAGAGCAGCAACGCGCGTTCCGCGTATTCTCGCGCTTTCGGCCACGACACCACGGCGAGGCTTTGGACCCTGTAGAGCCCCGTCCAAAGCCGTGCGATCGTCTGCTTCGAGGAGATCTCGCCCCCGAGCGCCAGCGCGGCATCGACGCGTGCCCGCCCTTCCGCGTCATACCCCTCCCACGACCAGTAGTCGTACATGTTCGAGGTGAGCGCCGCGCCGAGCTCGACATCGTGCTTCTCGGCCAGCGCCCAGTCGAGCGCGGCGCGGATGTTGTCGAGCTCCGGGTCGATGAGCGCGAGGTATGCCCTCGTCGGCACTGTCTCTCGGAACGTTGCGGCGCGTTTTGCGAAGTCGAGGAACTATTTCGCATGCCGGATCTGCATCGGCTCGAGCTCGCCGCTCTTCTCGAGCAGCTCGTGCGCGTACTGACGCGTCGATTCGAGCAGGCGGTAGCGCTGTTCCGAGCCGGAGAGCTCCGCGACGACCATCGACTTGTCGACGAGCGACTGGAGGAGGTCCAAGACCGCCCATTCCTCGATCGTCTCATCCGAGCAGACCGCCGATGCGGCGTCGAGCGTCCAGCCGCCGGCGAAGACCGCGACGCGGCGGAAGAGCGTCTTCTCGTCGTCGGTCAGCAGGTCGTAGCTCCAGTCGACGAGCGCGCGCATCGTCTGCTGCCGCGGCAGCGCCGTCCGGCTGCCGCCGGTGAGGATGCGGAAGCGCTCGTCGAGCGCGACTCGAGCTGCTCGAGGCTCAGCGCCTTGAGACGCGGCGCGGCGAGCTCGATCGCGAGCGCGATGCCGTCGAGCCGGTTGCACAGGCGCGCGACGATCGGCGCGTTCTCGTCGGTGAGGCGGAACGACTCGGTCGCCGCGATCGCCCGTTCGACGAAGAGCGCGACGGCGCCGTGCCGCATCGCCTCCTCGGCACTCACGTCGGCCGGTTGTTTCGGGCACCGCGAGCGAGGGGACCCGGTGGACGGACTCCCCATCGATGCCGAGGCCCTGGCGCGTCGTCGCGATGATGCGGACGTTCGGGCAGTTGCGCAAGGATCGCGTCGATGAGCCTGGCGGCCGGCTCGACGACGTGCTCGCAGTTGTCGAAGATGATGAGCGCGCGCCGCGACTTGAGGGCGTGGACGATCGCCTCGGTCATCGTCCTGTTCGCCCCCTCGCTGATGTGGAAGATCGACGCGATCGCGTTCGGGATGAGATCGTCGTCGGACAGCGGCGCGAGCTCGACGAGCCAGACGCCGTCCGCGTAGCGGTCGAGCAGATCGGCGCCCACCTGCAGCGCGAGGCGCGTCTTGCCGACGCCGCCCGCACCGACGAGCGTGACGAGCCGGTGCTTGGCGAGCAGTCTCCGAGCACGGTGAGGATTTCGACGTCGCGGCCGACGAAGCTCGTGATCTGAAGCGGCAAGTTGTTCGGCAGCGCTTCGAGCGAGCGCAGCGGCGGGAAATCCGACGCGAGTCCGGGCGCTACGAGCTGGTAGACCTGCTCGGGATGCGTCAGATCTTTGAGACGGTGCTCGCCGAGATCGCGCAGCGCGGCCTGCGGCGGCAGCTCGCCTTGCGAAGATCCGCGCTCGCGCCCGAAACGAGCACCTGGCCGCCGTGGCCGATCGCGAGCAGCCGCGCGACGCGATTGACCGCCGGTCCGAAATAGTCGCCGTCGCGCTCGTCAGTATGCCCGGTGTGGATCGCCATCCGCACCTTGAGGTCGTCGACGCCCGACCAATCCTCGGCGGCGAGCCGTTTCTGTGCGTCGAGCGACGCGGCGATCGCGTCAGCGACATTGTGAAACGCCGCGCAAAACGCGTCGCCGATCGTCTTGAAGACGTGTCCGTCGTGGGCTTCGATCGCCGCCTGAAGGATCTCATCGTTGCGGCGAACGGCGGATTTCATCTGCTCGCGATGGCGCTCCCATCGTTGCGTCGAGCCTTCGATGTCGGTGAACAGGAACGTGACGGTGCCGGTCGGGAGCTGCTTGCGGGCTGCTATCGTCTCAGACACGGTGACCTTTCGGAGCAGGCGCCAATTTCATGCGACGACGGTGACGGGCTGATACTCCAGCCCAGCCTGATGCGAGCTATACTTCGCCCAGACATCGCGGCTTCCTAGGATATGGGAAGCGCGAGGCGCTTGAACGCGATGAAGTGACGGCGCGCCATTGCACTTCTTTTTTTCGCTGACGCGGCCTAAGTGTCCCAAGACAGCCGGGCACAACTCTTTTTTAGGCCGCGTCAGCGCCGTGACACTTCTTGTATTTCTTGCCCGAGCCGCACGGACACGGGTCGTTTCGCCCGACCTTGGCTTCGGCTTTGCGCACCGGCGCAGGTCCGCCGGCGTCGTCGCGATTGGTGTGAAGCTGGTCGAAGCGCCGCTGCGCGCGTGGGTCAAGCGGCACGGTCTGCCGCTGCGCCTGGCCGTTGGGCGCCGTCTCGAACGGGGCACCATCCGGATGCGATTCGGTGAGCGCTTGCGGCGGCGGCGGCGGCGCCTGCTGCTCGACGAGATGGAAGTCTTCGCCCTGTGACATGGCCGCCAGGAACTCGTCGGCGATGCTCGCCTTGAGATCCTCGAACAGCTCAAACGCTTCGCGTTCGTACTCCACGCGCGGATCCTTCTGGCCCCAACCGCGCAGGCCGATGCCGGTCTTGAGGCTATCCATCGTGTAGAGATGGTCGATCCATAGGCGGTCGATGATCTGCAGCATGGTGCCGCGCTCGAGCATGCGCAAGCCGTCGTGCAGCCCTGCCTCGTCCATGCGCTCCTTGTAACGCAGGACGAATCGCTCTTCTTTCTCCGTGTACATCGCGTCGGCGACCGCGGTCAGGCGCTGGACCATCTCCTCTTTGGAGAGCGCTTCGAGGTCAGTCGCGTTCACGCGTTTAGCGAAGCCGCGCACGACGTCGTCGAACTCCTTGACCACCGCCTCGCGGTCCCATTCTGCCGGATGCACGTTGTCGGGGCAGTTGTTCTCGACGATCTGCGAGGCCTTGGATCCGAACATCTCGGTGAGCGATGGCCGCAGGTTGTGGCCCTCGAGCACGCGGCGCCGTTCCGCATAGATGACGGTGCGCTGCTTGTTCATCACGTCGTCGTATTCGAGCACGTGTTTGCGCGTCTCGTAGTGGTGCGCCTCGACCTTCTTCTGCGCGCGCTCGATGCTCGCGGTGAGGATGCCCGCCTCGATCGGCGTGTCGTCGTCGATCTTGAAGCGTTCCATGATCCCGCGGATGCGCTCACCGCCGAAGATGCGCATCAGCTCGTCGTCGAGCGCGGCGTAGAAGCGCGAGGATCCCATGTCGCCTTGCCGGCCGGAGCGGCCGCGCAGCTGGTTGTCGATGCGCCGCGACTCGTGGCGCTCCGTGCCGATGATGTGGAGGCCGCCGAGCTCGGGCACGCCCTCGCCGAGTTTGATGTCGACGCCGCGGCCCGCCATGTTCGTCGCGATGGTCACCTTGCCGCGCAGCCCGGCGTCCTTGATGATCTCGGCTTCCTTCTCGTGATACTTGGCGTTGAGCACGTTATGCTCGATGCCGCGCTTGCCGAGCATCGCCGACAGGCGCTCGGATTTCTCGATGGAGCGGGTGCCGACGAGCACGGGCCGGCCCGCGTCGTGCAGTTCCACGATCTCGTTGATGACCGCGCGATACTTGCCCTCTTCGTGGTTGTAGACCACGTCGTCGTGATCTTTGCGGCGCACCGCCACGTTCGTCGGGATGGCGAGCACGTCGAGGCCGTATATCTCGCGGAACTCGCGCTCTTCGGTCTTCGCCGTGCCGGTCATGCCGGCCAGCTTCTTGTAGAGGCGGAAATAGTTCTGGAAGGTGATCGTCGCGAGCGTCTGGTCCTCGCTCTTGACCTTGATGCCTTCCTTCGCCTCGATCGCCTGATGGATGCCGTCCGAATAGCGCCGGCCGTGCATGAGCCGTCCGGTGAACTCGTCGACGATGATGATCTCGCCATCTTTGACGACGTATTGCTCGTCCTTGCGGAACAGCTCTTTCGCCTTGAGCGCGGCCTGCAGTTGGTGCGCCAGCTCGAGATTGACCGGATCGTAGAGGTTCTGCTCGCCGAGCAGGCGCTCGACTTTGGCGACGCCCTTCTCGGTGGTCGGCACGGCGTGCATCTTCTCGTCGACGGTGTAGTCCTCGTCGCGCACGAGCTGCGGCATGATCTGGCGCGCGAAGCGTTCGTACAAGTGCGACGGATCCTTGTAGCCCGGGCCGAGCACCGCTTCGGGCGTGCCGCTGATGATGAGCGGGGTGCGCGCTTCGTCGATAAGGATCGAGTCGACTTCGTCGACGATCGCATACCACAGCTCGCGCTGCACGCAGTAATCGATGTGCGGCGCCATGTTGTCGCGCAGGTAGTCGAAACCCGCTTCGTTATTGGTGACGTAGGTGACGTCGCTCCCGTACGCGACGCGCCGTTCGACCGGCGGCATGAAGTGTTGGATGACGCCGACCGACAGCCCGAGTGAGCGATAGAGCGGGCTCATCCACTCCGCGTCGCGCTTGGCGAGATAGTCGTTGACGGTGACGAGGTGGACGCCTTTGCCTTGGAGCGCGTTGAGGTAGACGGCGAGGGTGGCGACGAGGGTCTTGCCTTCACCCGTGCGCATCTCGGCGACCTTGCCTTCGTGCAGCACCATGCCGCCGATCAACTGGACGTCGAAGTGGCGCATGCTCAACGTGCGCTTGCCCGCCTCGCGCGCGACGGCGAAGGCCTCGGGCAGCAGGTCGTCGAGCGGCGCGCCCTGTTCCAAGCGACTGCGGAACTCGACCGTCTTCGCCGCGAGCTGCTCGTCCGAGAGACGTTCCAACTCCGGCTCGAGCGCGTTGATGCGGCCGACATTGCGGCGCAGGCGCGCGACCTCGCGGTCGTTGCCGTCAACCCATGATTTTATGTTGGTCAGGAAAGCCAATGAAGTCGTACGTCCTATGCTATGGGTTCGGCAGGCCCGCGGTCTTCGTTCGAGCCGAGCTTGTGGCGCTTGTCGAGCAGGCGCGTCTTCAGTTTCTCTATCTGGTGCTCGAGCCGATCGCGCACGAGGTCGACGGCCTCATCGACGCTCCTGGAGCGCTCTTCCGCCTTGAGCACGTGCTGCGGCAGGTTCATGACGACGTCCACGATGCGCAGCTCGCGTTCCGCGCGCAAGGTCACGTGCGCGTCGATGATACGCGCGTTGTGGCGCTCGAGCCGCTCGAGCTGCTCCTCGACGTGGCGGCGCAGCGCGTCCGTCACCTCGAGGTTCCGGCCCTTTATATATATCTTCATGTGGATGACGCTTTGAGATAGAGATGCGGGAGTTCTGCCGATTCCATCTAGTGAAAATGAAGTCCTGCCCGCAGCGCGATTTCATAGGCGGCGAAAGCCACCACCGCGATGCCGACGATGACGAGCACGACCCGGGTGATGATGTACGGGCGCTGCGAGCGGGTCTTGATGATCTGGCGTTTCATGATCGACCCGAGCTTCGCTCGGGCACTACCGGAGCGACGACGTCGACCGGAATCGGGTCGTTGATCTCGTCCAAGGTCAGCCGCTGCTGCAGTTGTGAGAGCGTCACGAACTCGAAGCCGGCGCGGCGGTAGGCGTCGACGATCGACGGCAGCGCGGCGACGGTGGCGTCGGAGCCGTTGTGCAATAGGATCACCGCGGGCGACTTGGCGGTCTTCGTCACATTGGCGATGATGAAATCGGGCGACAGGCGCTTCCAATCTCCCGGATCGACATCCCACAGCGCCATCGTCTGGCGGTTCGATCGCACGGCGTCAAGCGTGGCGCCGTCGAAGTTGCCGTGCGGCGGGCGGAAATACGCCGGCACCTGGCCCGTGCGGCGCTTGATGGCGGTCGCGCCGTCCGCGATCTCCGCGAGCTGCGCCGGGAAGAGCAGCGTCTTCATCTGCGGATGGCTCAGCGTGTGATCGCCGATCTCGTTGCCGCCGGCCGCCATGCGCGCGGCGATCGCAGGCTGTTCGGTGGCATCGCGGCCGATCAGGAAGAAGTCGGCGGGCACACCCAGGCGTTGCAGCGCCGCGAGCAGCGCCGGTGTCGCCACCGGGTACGGGCCGTCATCGAAGGTCAGGACGGCATAGCGCGGGTGCCGGGGCGGCGCGAAGGCGTCGCGCACGTCGAGCGCCATGCGCTGCACGAGCGCGCGCGGCGAGGGATGGAAGATATCGTCACTGGTCGCGGCCTGGGGCACGATCACCGGCACGAGTTCCGCGCGTGCGTGGCCGACCCAGCGGCGCAGGCCGAGGCTCGCCGCGAGCACGAGAAAGACGATGACGGCGAAGATCGCGACGCGGCGGGCTGACACGCTACTGCGCGCGGTAATCCCGACCGATGACGATGTCGATGTCGCCGCCGACGACATCGCCGGTCGTGACCTCCGGGTCCTTTATGGGCAGGCGCTTGGCGACCTCACCGACGATAGTCTTATCAGAGCCGGTGACGGTGGTCTTCGGGTTGTTGAAGGTCGCCGCGTTGCCCGTCGAGACGACGTCAAAACCTTTTTGGCGCAGGTAATCCGCCAGCGCCGAGGCGGCGCCGGGTTGGCCCGAGCCGTTGTGCACGACGACGTGCACGGTCGAGGGGTCGAATTCGCCGCCGAAACCGGCGACGAGGTACTTCTGCACGATCGGCTTGCCCGCCGCGGCGTCGTAGTAGAGCACGGACTCGCCGTTGGTGAACCCCTCGAGCACCGGCAGGCCCACGGTGTGCACCATCGCCGGCGTCTCGCCGCGCAGCGCGAGCGCGAGGTAGAACAGCTTGTCGTAGGAGAGGTCGGTGCGGACGTTGTCCTGCACCAAGCCGATGAGCGACGGTAGTTTCCCGAAGATCGCTGGATCTTTCATGCGTTTCACCAGATCGCCGATCACCTGGCGCTGGCGCCGCATCCGGCCGAAATCGCCTTCGGGGTCGTGGCGGAAGCGGATGTAGCCGACCGCCTGCTCGCCGTTGAGATGCTGCGGGCCTTTCTTAAGATGGATGTGCAGATGTCCCCAGCTGTCGTCGTAGTCCATGTCCTTCTCGACGTTCGTGTTGACGCCGCCGATCGCGTCGACGAGATTCTTCGTGGCGTCGATCCTAAGAACGATATAGTTGTCGAATGGCGGAAAGTTGAGGTTATCGACGAGCGTCTTGGCGGAGCGCAATGGGCCGCCGTCGGCGACCGCCTCGTTGACCTTGCCGTAG
Source organism: Vulcanimicrobiota bacterium (assembly GCA_963805945.1). Taxonomy (GTDB): domain Bacteria; phylum Vulcanimicrobiota; class Vulcanimicrobiia; order Eremiobacterales; family Eremiobacteraceae; genus JAFAHD01. Next base: position 399,885 of record CAWDVP010000001.1, read on the forward strand.
CCGCTCTTGGGGATGTGCACCCACAGATCGCGCGGCACGGAGACGATGCTCACGTCGTGCGACGCCAAGTCGATGTTCACCGCCAGCATGGTGTCCGAACGGCTGGTCGAGGTGTACGCCTCGTCTTTCTCGGTCCAGTTCTCATCCAGACCCAAGACCAGCACGCGCAGTTTCTGTTTGCCGAAGATCTCGGTGAGATCCGGCGACGCGAGATCGAACGGCGCGAGCGCGTTCATGAGGCCGTGCTTGTGATGGATGTAGACGCCGAGCGATACGCCCGCGACGATGACCAGCGCGAGCAACGCGGTGAGCAGGAAGACCCTGCGCGGCCGTGGGGGCGCGACGGGCACATCCGTGTTCGGGATCGGCGGCGGAGTCTCGAGTTGGTCGGGCAACGTGCCTCCGGTCTTGGCGGGCGGCGGCAGCGCCGTCCTGGACAACTCTTCTATTGTAGGTGCAGCCGGGGTGCCGGCATAGGGCGTGCGCGCTGCGCCGGGCGACTTAGGTCGCGGCGACGGCGACGAGCAGTGGTCGAGCGGCGCGATCGAAATCCGTGTGGCCGACCATCTGTGCGCTCACGAACTCTCCGACCGGATGCTCTCCGCTGACGAAGACCGAGCCATCGACCCCCGGCGCTTCGCGCGCGGACCGTCCCACCGAGACGAGCCGTTCGCCGAGGAGCGTGCGGAGCGGCGATGCGGGCGTCAACAACCTCTTGCCCTCGATGAGGACCTCCAAACGTTCCCCGACGCGCTGCGAGTCGACGTCGAGCGAGATGCGCCGTTGCGCGTCGCGAGCCTGTGCGAGGCGGCGGCGCTTGACGCTTTCGGCCACCTGCGCCGGCGCGTCGTATGCAGGCGTTCCCTCTTCGCGCGAGTAGGCGAAAAACCCGACTCGATCGAGGCGTGCGCGCTCGAGAAATGTGAGGAGATAGTGAAAATGTTCATCCGTTTCACCGGGAAAACCCAGGATGAAGGTGCTGCGGATGGTCGCATCCGGCAAGGCCGCGCGCAGGCCGGCGAACAGCTCGAGGTAGCGTTCGGGCGCCGGCGGACGGTGCATCGCCTTGAGGATGTCCGGATGCGCGTGCTGCAGCGGCATGTCGACGTACGGGATCACGGTGCGCGACGCTCGGATCGCCGCGACGATCTCCGGCGTGACCGACGTCGGATAGAGGTACAAGATGCGCACCCACTCGATGCCGTGCACCGCGTCGAGCGCTTCGATCAGCCGCGCGAGGCCGTGGCGCAGCCCGATGTCGCGCCCGTAATCCGATGAATCCTGCGCCACGAGGATGAGCTCTTTGACGCCGCCGGCCGCCAGCGCGCGCGCCTCTTCGACGAGCGACGGGATCGTGCGGCTCTTGCCGAGGCCGCGCAGCGTCGGGATGATGCAGAAGGCGCAGGTGTGGTTGCAGCCCTCGGAGATCTTGAGATAGGCGGTGGCGCGCGGCGTCGTGACCACCCGGGGCAGAAAACCGAGCCGCTCCACGTACTCGTCGCGGTCCTCGAGATGCAAGGGGCGCATGCCGGCGTCCACTTCACGCATGATCTCTGGGATCTTAGGGAACGCGCCGGTGCCCACCACCGCGTCGATCTCGGGGATCAGCTCGCGCAGCTCCGCGCCGTAGCGCTGCGCCAGACAGCCGGCGACGATGAGACGCTGTCCGGGCCGTTTGGCCGCGGCGTACTCGAGGATCGCGTCGGTAGATTCAGCTTTGGCGGGGTTGATGAACGCACATGTGTTGACGATGACCGCATCCGCGTCGCCGGCCTCGCCGGTGATCTCCCAGCCCTCGCCCGCGAAACGGCCGAGCATCACCTCGCCGTCGATGAGGTTCTTGGCGCAGCCCAGGCTCGCGAGGAACGCGCGGCGCGCGCGCGTCAACGGTAGTTCACGAATTGGACGGCGAAATCGAGCGGCAGCCCTTTGATGAGGTCGATCACCTTCTGCAGGTCGTCTTTTGACTTGCTCGTCACGCGCAGCTGCTCGTCTTGGATCCTCGTCGTGACCTTCAGCTTCGAGTCTTTGATCGCCTCAGTGAGCTGCTTGGCGCGCTCCTTGGCGATGCCTTGCTCGCACGTGACGACTTGGCGCAGCGTGCCTTGGGATGCCGCCTCGGGCGTGCCGAACTTGAGCGCCTTGAGCGAGACGCCGCGTTTCACGAACTTGCCCTGGAGTATGTCCACGATGTTCTTGCGCTTGAGCTCGTCGTCGGCGATGATCGTGATCTGCATGTCGCCGAGGTCGATGCTCGACTTGGAATTACGGAAATCGAAACGCGTGGCGATCTCGCGCTGCGCTTGATCCACGGCGTCGGCGAAGTTCTGTTTGTCGACTCGAGAGACGACGTCGAATGAGAACTCGCTACTCACGCGGCCCGGTCGTCAGCTGCGACGAGGTCTTGGCGGCGAAGACGCGCTCTTCGACTTGGCCGTGCTGGCCGAGCGTGCCGAGCGACCGGCCGTCGATGGTCGCGTTCACCCCGCCTGCATTGCCGGCGCGCAGCGAGATCTCGCGCACGCCGTGGAACGCCCGCACCGTGCCCGCGGGCAAGGTCTCGTACACCACGCGCTTGCCATCCACCGTCACGGAGAGCCAGCTGTCCTGCGTCAGCTGCAGCTGCAGGTTGACGCCGGGGCGCGCGCCCGCGTCGGTCGCGCCGGCGCTGGCGGCGTTGAACACCGCCGCATCTTGCGGCGCGGGCGACGCGATGCTCGTATCGGGCTGGGTGACGGCCGGCGCTGCCTGCGACTGCTGTCGCGGCGCCGGTCCGAACGTGTAGTAGAGCACCGCGATGACGAGCGCGGCGGCAAGCGTGCTCATGAGCCCGAGCAGCCACGGATACCACGCCCGCGTGGTCGCAGCGGTCGAGTTCACTCGACCGACGTGACCGCTGCGGTCGAATGAATTCGTATCTGGCGTAGATGGAGCGGTCGAATTCATTCGACCGTCGTCTACGACGGTTTGCGTCTCGATCGTGTCCGTCGCCGGCGGCTGCATCGGCACCGCGGCGTTGAGCTGCTCCGCGACGACGTGCTGATCGATCCCCAGCATGCGCGCGTAGTTGCGCACGAAGCCACGCGCGTACGCCGGCGCGCCGAGCTTCGCCCAGTCCTCCGCCTCGATCGCGGCGATGTACTGTGAACGGATATGCAGTCGCTCGGCCGCTTCTTGGGCCGTGATGCCGCGCTTCTCGCGCGCGGCGGCGATCTGCTCACCAAGACCGGTCATGTCACCCTTACGACCGCGCCGAACATTTTTGGAGAGAGAGATGCAGACGCCGCGCGCCGCGCGGCGAACGGTTTCTGGCCTCTTCAAATGGATGGGGACGGTGCTGCTCTAGAGAATTGGTGAGGGTCGAGGGCACTCCCTCTGTGACGCAGATGACGAAAACCCTGATAACGCACAATGATCCCTTAACCTCCGCCAGGGTGCCGGCACACGGCTCCCCTATGCTCGAGCGCGCCCTGCCGCCGCTGCACGACGGGCTGGCGCTGGCCGCCATGAGCGGCGGGGTGGACAGCGCGGTCGCGACCGCCCTCGCCGTGGCGGCCGGCCGGAAAGCGGTCGGCGTCACAATGCGGCTATGGAGCCCGGGTCAGGGAGAACTCTCCGAAAAGGTCCGGCAGTGCTGCGGCCCGACCGCCTACGAGGACGCGCGCCGCGCCGCCGGCTTGGCCGGGATCGCGCACTACGTGGTCAATTTCGAGGCGGCCTTCGAGCGCGCCGTGGTCGATTATTTCTGCGGCGAATATCTCGCTGGACGCACGCCAAATCCGTGCGTCGCTTGCAACAACCTGGTGAAGTTCGGCGCGCTGCTCGACTTCTCGCGCGCGCTCGGCGCGCGCACGATGATCACCGGCCACTACGTGCGCATCCGCCACGACGCCGACGGACCGCGGCTGCTGCGCGCCGTCGATCGGGGCAAGGATCAGTCGTACATGTTGGCGGGTCTCGCGCCCGAGCAGCTCGACGCGATCGTCGCCCCGCTCGGCGATCATACGAAGGAGCAGACACGCGCGCTCGCGCGCGAGCTGGGTCTCGGCGTCGCCGACAAGCCGGACTCGATGGATCTCTGCTTCGTCGACGGCGACTACCGCGGCTTCATCCTCGCGCGCTTCCCGGATGCGGCGCGAGCCGGACCGATCGTGACGTCGGACGGCGTCGAAGTGGGCCGACATGACGGCTTGCTCGGCTACACCGTGGGTCAGCGCAAAGGCATCAGCAATGCAGCGCTCGGCGACGGCCCCTGGTATGTGGTGCGCACCGAGCGGCGTTCGAACGCGGTCGTGATCGGCAGACGCGAGGCGCTTGCGCGGCACGTCATCACCTGCAGCGCGCCGAACGTGATCCGCCCGCGCGCGTTCGCCGGCGGCCGCGCCGCGGGTCTCGCGGTGTGCCGCTATCGCAGCGCGCCGATCGCCGCGACCGCGCAGCTCGAGGGCGACCGCATGACGATCCGCCTCGCCGCGCCGGCGAGCGTCGTCTCGCCCGGCCAGCTGCTCGTGCTGTACGATGAAAGCGATGCCGAGGTGCTCGCGTCAGGCATCATCGAGCCGGCCGAAGCAACCGAAGCGTTCGCCGCCTCGTAGTAACCAGCGTATGGATATCCGCATCATCGCCGTGGCGCTCGCCGCGCCCGTCCTGTCGCAGCTCGCGTCGTTCGACGGCGGTCAAGGCTGGATCAATTCGAAGCCGCTCTCGCCTGCCGGGCTCGCCGGCAAAGTCGTGCTCGTCGACTTTTGGGAGTACACCTGCGTCAACTGCCTGGCGACGCTGCCGTATCAGAAAGTCTGGTTCGATCGCTACGCCACGCACGGTTTCACGATCGTCGGCGTGCACACGCCGGATTTCTCCTTTTCGGCCGAGCCGCGCAACGTCGAGGCGGCGGTGCGGCGACTCGGCATCGAGTGGCCGGTGGTGATCGACGACGAGCGCGCGATATGGGACCGCTACGGCAATGAGGTGTGGCCGCGCCAGATGCTCTTCGACGCCCGCGGGCGGCTCGTCGCCGACCACGTGGGCGAGGGCGATTATCCCGAGATGGAGGGGCATATCCAAGACGCGCTGCACCAGATCGATCCAGCGGCGCGATTCCCCGCGGTGATGGGATATCTGCCGCGCGACAGCTATGCCAAACCCGGCGCGGTGTGCTATCGCCACACGCCGGAGATGTACGTCGGACCGGGCCACGGCGCCGGCACGCTCGGGAATCCGCAGGGCTACGGCCGCAGCGGGCAGATCGTCGCCTACGTCGACACGCAGCCGCACAGCGACGGCCGCGCATATCTGCGAGGGACATGGTCCACCGACGGGCAGGCGCTGGTGAGCGCGGCAGGCACGCCGAACCCGCGCCTCGCCGTGCATTACCAGGCGATCCAGGCGGTGGCCGTGCTCGCGACCGCAGGCGCGCGGCTGCGGGTTCTCGTGTACCAGGACGGCGCGCCGCTGCCCGCGCGGGATGCCGGTAGTGACGTCCGCTACGATACGGCCGGGCGCTCGTACCTCGAGGTGGACGCACCGAGGGAATATGAGGTCGTCATGAACAAACATTTCGGTCAGCATGAGCTGGAACTGCTTCCTCAAGCCGCCGGGCTCGACGTCTATGCGTTCGATTTCGAGGCCTGTGAGGTGGGTGCGGACCGCTAGCATAGCGCTCGTGCTCGTGCTCGCCTGCGCCGCATGCAGCGCGAAGGCGCCGCCCTCGACCTATAGGCCGGCGGTCGTCCCCGGCATCGATCAGCGCCAGCTCGAAGCCGCCGTCGGCAAACCATCGAGCACCCTGCCGTTCGCCCTGCCCGGTATGGCCGCGCAGATACTCTCCTACCCGTTCGGCCAAGTCGCGACGCGCAACGGCACCGTCATCACCGTCACCATCGCCGGCGATCCAAGCTTCGTCGGTCCGTACGGCTCGCACATCGGCATGGCGGAGGACCAGCTGACGAGCGCGCTCAAGGCGAGCGGTAAGCATATCAAGGGTCATCACGATTCGTACGACGTGATCGCCGGCGACACGGTCACACGGACGAAGGACGCGTACGACGACACCGACCATGTGATGTTCGAACTCGCCGCCGCCAATGCCAATGACCCGGAGGCGCCGTACAGCATCGTGAGCATCAATCTCGCCGACGCGACCGGCTTCTCGTTTCTCCAAGCCCTCACCCAAGCGAAGGAGTCAGGCGTGTATCCCGGTCAGCGCATCGACAATTTCACCTCGGAGCCGTGGTCGCTATGAGCGATGAGACGAACGTCCCCGAGACCGAAGAGTTCGCCGTCGTCCTGCCGCCCAATGCGCGGCTGTCCGGCCTGCGCTTCGATGACAACGCGCACAGCGTGCGGGTCTCGTTCTCCGATGGCGGCGCCGATCGCGATGTGCCCGCGGAGCAGATCATCACCCTGCACGGCGCGCGCATCCGCCACGAGAAGATCATCCGGACGCCCAAGAAGGTCCGCGGCGCCATTCCGCCGGCGCCCGGCGCGAGCGGCACCACCACCGCGGTCGGCGACGAGCGCGTCTCCACCAGTGAAGAGTTCCACTTCGTGCTGGCGCTGCGCGCCACAGGCGTCGGCGAGGTCTGGTATCTCGCCGCCGATTCGTTCAACTTCCGTCACGCGCTCGGCGAAGAAGCGGGCTATTCGACCGAGATCAACTTCCGCGCGTTCGTGCGGCGCCTCGGCCGCTTCGCGCCGCGCGCCACGCAGGACGCGTTCTTCGCAGCCATCCTCGGCGGACTGCCGCTGCCGCCGCCGCTCGGTTCGCTCATCGAGTTCTTGCGGGTCGCCGCGGTCGGGCTCTAAGCTCTCGCTCGGGTCTTTTCAGGCGCTCGCCAGCGCGTAATCGCGCTTGCGGAAATACGTATCGCGCACGACGGGCACGTAGCCGGCTTGGCGGATCGCGCGCTCGAGGTCGGCGCGATTGGCGCTGTTGGTGCTGCCGGCGAGCGTCACCACCTTCTCCTCGAGGATCGTGCCGCCCATGTCGTCGCAGCCGAACATCAGGCCGAGCTGCCCAAGCTTGAGGCCCGGCGTCAGCCATGACGACTGGAGATGCGGCACGTTGTCGAGGTAGAGCCGGCTGATCGCCAGCACGCGCAGATACTCGAGGCCGGTGGCCTCTTTGCCCTTGAGCGGTGTCTTGAACGGCACGTAATACCACGGGATGAAGGCGCTGAAGCCGTGCGTCTCGTCTTGGAGACGCCGGATGACGTCGAGGTGGACGATGCGCTCCTCGTCGGTCTCCACCGAGCCGAACATCATCGTCGCGGTCGTCGGCATGCCGAGCCGCTGCGCGACGCGCATGACCTCGATCCAACGGTCGTCGTCGATCTTGCGCGCCGAGATGCGCTTGCGCACGCGGTCCACGAGGATTTCTGCGCCGGCGCCGGGCAGCGACTTCAGACCCGCTGCGCGCAGCGTCGTGAGCACGTCTTCGATCGACATCTGCTCCTGTTTGGCGATGCCGCAGATCTCGCTCGTCGAGAGCGAGTGGATGTCGGCTTCGGGGAAGCGCCGGGAGATCTCGCGGAAGAGGTCCACGTAATAGGCGATGGGGAGATCGGGATTGACGCCGCCCTGCACCATGATCTGCGTCGCGCCTTGCTCGACCGCCCAGCGCACGCGCTCGAGCACCTGCTCGTGCGACATGGTGTAGCCCTCGGCGTGCCCCTCGGGCCGGAAGAACGCGCAGAAGGTGCAGTGGACGTTGCAGATGTTGGTGTAGTTGATCGTCGTGTCGATGACGTATGAGACTTCGTTCCCCGGATAGAGCGCGGTGCGGCGCGCATGCGCGGCCGCGCCGAGGTCGTGAAGCGACGCGTCGCGATAGAGCGCGACGCCTTCGTCGAGCGACAGCCGGCCGCCGCCTGCGGCATGCTCGAGGAGCTCTTGGATCGGCGCCACTTGGCTCATTGCGTAAACGTCACCAGGCCGAGCTGGATATCCGGCACGAGCTGGTGCCGGCCGGCGTACTCGAGGAATTTGTTGAACCCCTTCCAGAGGTCGATGTCGACATGGAAGCTCAGCGACTTGTAGTAGTATTCGTAGAAGCCGACCGGGCGCGGATGCTGCTGCTGGGCGAGCTCGATGACGCGCTCGATATGGCTCTCCCCGTATTGCAGCGCGGAGCCCAGCGCTGAGCGCACCGCATGGATGGCAGTGCTCCCGCCTTCTGCGTGGCCGAAATCCTTGCGCGCCGCCCACAGCGCGTAGATCATGCCCAAACCTGTGAACTCGTGCCAGAGAAGGCCGACGTCGTGCACGTGCGCCGGCGGGGCCTCGAAGGATGCGTCGAGCGCCGCGTCGCCGATGAGCAGGCATGCCCCGCCGTCACGATACCCATCCATCGGCCGATCTGATTCATGGAACTGCGGCGCGAAGCCGTACTTCTCACGGCATATCACGTCGAAGAGCGCGCGCCCGGTCGCCGACTCCTTCGTCACCGCGATCTTGTCTTTTTCCAACCCGCGCGGGGTGACCGCCGAGACGCAGACGATGCTGTGCACCTCTTGCCGCGAAGCGATGCACAGGTCCGGCAGGTGGATGAGCTCCTTGCCATGTCGCGCGAAGACGAGAGACGATATCGGACTGATATCGAGTCCGCCGTCGAGCAGCGCGCGGTTGAGGTCGGTGGGTACGCCCGGATGCAACTCCCCCGGAAACGGCATGACCCCCAGATCGAATGCCGCATAGACCGGCAGGTCGTTGGTGTAGCTGATGCGCCCGCAGCGCGTCACCCGCTCGTCCATGTCAGACGGCCTCGAGGACGTCGTAGACGAGGTTGCGGCGCGTCGGCACGAAGCCGGCCTCTTCGATCGCGCGCTTGAGATCGGAGAGCCCCGTGTTCTGGTCCGTCGTGCTGCCCGCGTCGCGATAGATGCGCTGCTCGTTGTTGACCGGACCGTCGATGTCATCGGCGCCGAAGTTCAACCCGAGTTGGGCCATCTTGATGCCGTATGAGATCCAATACGCCTTGATGTGGTCGATGTTGTCGAGCATGAGCCGCGACACGGCGATGGTCCGCAGATCGTCGATGCTGCCGGTCCAGCCGTACTCGGAGAGCTCGTTCTCCTCAGGATGGAACGCGAGCGGCACGAAGCACTTGAAGCCGCCGGTCTCCGCCTGCAGCTCGCGCAGCAGCGCGAGGTGCTCCACGCGCTCGGCGACGGTCTCGACGTGGCCGTAGAGCATGGTGCAATTGGTCTTCATGCCGATGCGGTGCGCGACACGGTGCACCTCGAGCCATTCCTCGGCGGTCGCTTTGCGCGGACAGACGAGGTCGCGCACGCGCTTGACCAGGATCTCCGCGCCGCCGCCGTTGAGCGAGGTGACGCCCGCGTCGCGCAGGCGCGTGAGGCCTTCTTCGTACGAACAGCGAGCGCGCTTGCACATGTAGTCGATCTCGGCTGCGGTGAAGAGCGCGAGCTGCACGTGCGGGATCCGCAGGTGCATCTGCTCGATGACGGGCAGCCAGAACTCCAGGCTGGTCTGTTTGGGATCATGACCGCCGACGATATGCAGTTCGTCGTATTCCACCGGCTCGGCGCACGCCTTGTCGAGGATCTGCTCGGCGGTCCAGCGATACGAACGCGGGTCTTTCTCCCACGCGGCGAACGAGCAGAACTTGCAGTCCGCGTAGCAGACGTTGGTGGTGTTCAGATAGCGCTTGAAGACGTAGTAGGCGCGGTCGCCGTTCTTGCGGGTGCGCACCTCGTGCGCCAGCTTGCCCAACGCGTGGAACGGCGCTCCGCCGTAGAGGTACACGCCGTCGGCGCGGTCCAGCGGTTCACCGGCGCGCACTTTTTCCGCGATCGATTCGAATTGGAAGCGGCTGGCCATCGAGCCGCCGTTTTCGGCGGGGTGCGAGCGGCGGCCTGTTGTCGTCGCGCGCCGCTCCGCGCGCTATCAGACGCGCGGCTACAGGAGCGTCTGCGTGCCGCGCCGCGGTGCGAGTATAGTCGCAACATGCTCCATGTCGGCATCGCCGACGAGGATCTTGCGCGGCTTCGTGCCTTCGGCGGGTCCGACGACGCGGAACTGCTCGAGTATCTTCATGAGCCGCACCGCGCGGGGATGGCCGATCTTCAACTCGGCCTGGAGCAGCGCGACAGACGCCATCTGCCGTTCGACGATGATCTGCGCCGCATCGTACGCGAGTTCGTCGGACGGTCCGTCGCTGTCGTCTTCCATCTCGGACGGGTCGATGGCGAGGCGGTTCTCCGGGTCGCTCTGCTCGCGCCAGAACTCGCACAAACGCTCGATCTCGTCGCCGGTCACGAGCGCGCCCTGCACGCGCATCGGTTTCGGCGCGTCGATGGGCAGGAAGAGCATGTCGCCTCTGCCGAGCAGCCGCTCCGCGCCGGCCATGTCGAGGATGGTGCGCGAATCGACCTGCGACGACACCGCGAAGGCGATCCGCGACGGGATGTTCGCCTTGATGAGCCCGGTGATGACGTCGACCGAAGGCCGCTGGGTGGCGATGACGAGATGGATGCCCGTGGCGCGGGCCAGCTGCGCGATGCGGCAGATGCTCGTCTCGACGCGCGTCGGCGCGACGAGCATGAGGTCTGCCAGCTCGTCGATCGCGACGACGATGTACGGTAGCCGCTCGTCGGGATGCTGCTGGTTGTACTCTTCGATCTTGCGCACGCCCGCGCGCGCGAAACGCTCGTAGCGGGAATCCATCTCTTTGGTGAGCTCGTAGAGCGCGCCGGCCGCGATCTTCGGGTCGGTGATGCAGTCGCTGATGAGGTGCGGGATGCCGTTATACGCCGCCAGCTCGACCCGCTTGGGATCGACGAGCAGCATCTGCACCTGGTCGGGCGTGCAGGTGGCGAGGAGCGAGGCGAGGATGACGTTGAGACAGACGCTCTTGCCCGCTCCGGTCGCGCCGGCGACGAGCAGATGCGGCATGCGCGTGAGGTCGGCGACGATAGGCCGTCCCGTGATGTCCTTGCCCAGGCCGAACGAGAGCGTGCCCTCGATCTTCGGCACATAGTCGAGGATCTCGCGGATCGCGACCAGCGAGACGTTGCTGTTGGGCACTTCGATGCCGACGGCGGCCTTGCCCGGGATCGGCGCTTCGATGCGCACGCTCTGCGCGGCGAGCGCGAGCTGGATGTTGTCGGATAGCGTCTTGATCGCGCTCACCTTGACGCCTCTGCCCGGCGTGATCTCGTAGCGCGTGACGCTGGGTCCGCGTTCGATGTGCGTCACCTTGCCCGCCACGCCGAACGACGCGAGCGTCTCCTCGAGCAGCGCTGCGGCGCTCGCCTCGTTTATGACGCGCTTCTCCGCCGGATTAAATAGCGCGAAGTCCGGCAGGCGATAGCCTGTGCTTGAATCGCGCACTTTTGGCTTCGGGGCGCGGGGGCGCGCGTTGCCCTCGTCTCCGCTGTAGTGTCCGAGCGCAGTTCGGGGCTCGTCGGGCTGAACCGGTTGCGGTTCGATGACGACGAGCGACTCTGACGCGACGACCGGTTCTGCGACCACGACCTCGGCGACGACCGGCTCCGCTATCGGCTCCGCCACGACTGCCTCTGCCATGACCGGCTCCGCGGCGACAGCCTGGGGCGGCAGTCGCACCGGACGGGCCTGATCTTCTTCTTCGTGCGCGTGCGAGCGGCGCCACGCTTCGCTCGCGGTGGACGTGAGGCTCGTCGCGGCGCCGGCGAGCTTCACGCTTGCGGCGCCGAACATGCGCTTGAGCGAGATGCCGGTGGGCGTCACCACGAATGCGACGACTGCGAAGACGAGCACGACGTTAGCGCCGGCGGTGCCGAAGAGCGCGCTGAAGCCATGTGCGATGCCGTTGCCCGCCGCGCCACCCGCGCCTGCCATCCCGAAGAGGCCCGCGAGCGCGAGGAATGCGCCGAGCGCGCAACCCGCGAACGCGGCCATGGTCGAGGGGACGTGCAGTTCGAGGAAGATGATCGCGGCGATCGCGATCAAGGCGACGACTGCCAGCCATGCCGCCGCGCCGAACCAGGCGCGCAGCGTCGCGTTGGCGGCGATGCCGAAGAAGCCGGCGTCGTGGGCGGCGATGAGCGAGATCGCCAGAAGCGCCGCGATCACGAAGAGCGCGACGCCAAGGATCTCGAAATTGAGGGTCAGGCCCGGGAGCGGGTCCACCCGGCGCGAACGCGCCGCTTTCGTGCGCTTCATAACGGTGGTCTTAGCCACCGTACGTGCGTTCGATGGCGCGCGCGGGCGTTCCCCCGCTACCGGGACCTCGGGTCGAGCGCGTCGCGCAGTCCGTCACCCATGAGATTGAATCCGAGCACCGTGAGCGAGATCGCCAGTCCGGGGAAGAGCAGCGCCCATGGCGCGCTCAGCCAATAATCGCGCGCGTCGTTGAGCATCGAGCCCCACTCCGCCGTCGGCGGTTGGATGCCCAGACCGAGGTAGGACAGGCCGGCCGAGTCGAGTTCCGCGGTGCCGACGCCGAGCGTCGCCTGCACCACGAGCGGCGCCAAGATGTTGGGCAGCACGTAGCGCAGCAGCAGCATCGGCGTGCTGTTGCCCACCGCGCGCCCCGCCTCCACGTATTCCATCTCCTTGACCGAGAGCACCGACGAGCGCGCGATGCGCGCGTACACCGGAATGCCGACGATGCCGACCGCCAGGAAGATCTTGACGACGTCGCTGACGCGCTGGTCGAGCACCGCTGAGATCGCGATGGCGAGCAGGATGCTCGGGAAGGCGAGCATGACGTCCATCGCGCCCATGAGCACCGAGTCCACCTGCTTGCCGAAGTAGCCGGCGGCCAGACCGATGGCGGCGCCGATGGCCAGGCCGATGCCGACGCTGATGAAGCCGATCTCGACCGACAGCCGTGAGCCGTAGAGGAGCCGGGTGAAGATGTCGCGCCCGAGCTTGTCGGTGCCGGCGAGATGCGCGAGCGACGGCGGCAGCGTGGTGGCCGCGAGGTTCTGCGCGAGCGGATCGCGATGCCCCGACAGCCACGGCGCGAAGATCGCGCACAGCGCGAGCGCGATGATGAGGGTGAGGCCGATGAGCGCGGACGGACTCTTGCGGAACGTGCGCCACGCATCGGCGGCCACGGTGGTGTGCGGAGCTTCGAGCGACGCGTCCAGCAGCGTTTCGTCGGCCGTCAGCACCGCCTCTTGCAAGGAGAGCTTACACTTCCATGACGACCGGCACGATCATCGGCCTGCGCTTCGTGCGATCGTAGACGAACTTCTGCAGCCCCTTGTGCACATGCTCGCGGATGGCCGTCCACTCCGTGATGCCCTGCTTGGCGCCGCTTTCCATGATGTCGGCCGCGGCATGGCGCACGTCTTCGATGACGCCGTCGCCCTCGCCGCTCGAGCCGAAGGTGAAGCCGCGCGTCGTGATGTCGGGACCGGCGAGCACTTTGCCGTCGGAGCTGTCCACCGTCACCGTCACGACGAGCATGCCGTCGGCCGAGAGATGCTTGCGATCGCGCAGCACCACTTCGCCGACGTCGCCCACGCCGAGTCCGTCCACGTACACCGGACCGCCGTTGGTCCGCCCGACCTTCTCCGCGCCTTTGGACGTGAGCTGCAGCGCATCGCCGTTCTCGAGCACGAAGATGTGCGAGCCGTCGATGCCGGTCTGCTGCGCCAGATGCGCGTGCTGCACGAGCATGCGATACTCGCCGTGCACCGGCATGAAGTACTTCGGCTTGGTGAGATTGAGCATCATGAGCAGCTCTTCTTGGCAGCCGTGGCCGGAGACGTGCGCCATGCGCTGGCGGCCGTAGATGACGTCGACGCCGAGCTTGTAGAGGTTGTTGATGGTCCGGCCGATGCTGCGCTCGTTGCCCGGGATCGGCGTCGCCGACAAGATCACGGTGTCGCCGGAGACGAGCTTCACGCGGCGGTGGTCGCGCGACGCCATGCGCACGAGCGCGGAGGTCGGCTCGCCCTGGCTGCCGGTGGTGCAGATGACCAGCTTGTGCGGCGGATAGTCGTCGATCTCGTGCTCGCGGATCTGTTGGCCCGGCGCGAGCGTCAGGTAGCCATGCTCGATCGCGATGCCCGACACGTTGAGCATGCTGCGGCCGACGAAGCAGATCTTACGGTCGTACTTCGCCGCGGCGTCCACCGTCTGCTGGAGGCGCGGCACGTTCGACGCGAACATGGTCACGATGATGCGGCCGTCGCAATGCGCGAAGATGTCCTTGAACGTCTCGCCGACGACCCGCTCGGACGGCGTGTGCCCGGGGATCTCGGCGTTGGTCGAATCGGAGCACAGCAGCAGCACGCCCTCTTCGCCGTAGCGCGCGAGCGTCGCGATGTCGGACGGGCGGCCGTCGATGGGCGTCTGGTCGAACTTGAAGTCGCCCGTGTGGACGACGACGCCCTGCGGCGTGGTGAGCGCGATCGAGCACGAGCCCGCGACGCTGTGGGTGATCGAGATGAAGTCGGCGCTGAACGAGCCGAGGTGGATCTCCTCGCCTGGTTCGATCACGTGCAGATCCGCGCGATCGAGCAGCTTGTGCTCCTTGAGCTTGCCGCGCAGCAATGCGAGGGTGACGTCGGTGCCGTACACTGGCACGTTGAGCTGGGCGAGGAAGTAGGCGACGCCGCCGATGTGGTCCTCGTGGGCGTGGGTGAGCAGCAGTCCGCGCACTTTCTTCGCGCGCTCACGGAGGTACGAGATGTCGTTGATGACGAGATCGACGCCGAGCATCTCCTCTTCGGGGAACTGCACTCCGGCGTCGATGACGACGATGTCGTCATTGGTCTCATAGACGGTCATATTGCGGCCGATCTCGCCGCAGCCGCCGAGCGGTATGACGCGCAGATAGGGGGCGCGCGGCGCTTCGGCGAGGCCCTCATCGCCTGTGCGAGGGGCTACCGGAAAAAATTCGTGTTGCATGCCTTGATACGATTAAGGCGCGCGACGCCGTAGGCCTGCCGGGGCTACGACATATGGCGGTCCCGCTGCGGCGCCCGAAGGCAGACCTACGGGAAAAGTGACCAGCGCAATGCCACGGGTCGGATCGCGCCGGCCACGGCGAGCTCGATGTGCCGCGACGCCCCCGGCGCAAGATCGAGCGCGATGCTCGCAGACGTTTCACTGCCGTCCGCGCCATGCAGACGCACGGTCACCAACGGCGCGGCCGGGACGGCGGCGGTGTTGCGGATGGTCGCGCGCACGACCGCACCGCCAAACGAGTCTCGCAGCACGATGGTGGGACCGATCTCGATACCGCCTGGCAGCGCAAGCACCTTCGCATCTTCCAGCAGCGGGTCGAGCGTGTGCGCGCGAGCGAGGAATTCCGAGAGCATCGCCTGCCTGCGCTCGTACATCGCGATCCGCGCGAGACGGATGACGCGGCGGCGCAAAAGGCGTTCTTGTGCCGTCGACATGCCGACAGGCACGCGGATCGCGGCCGCATGCGCGTGCCGTTTCGCATGCGCGGGCAGCGGCCAAGCGGCGAGCGCGATGAGCAGCAGGGCGTACAGCAACCGCATGCTCCCTTCATCCCCCATGCGCGGCGGGTCGTCAAGGCGATTTTTCGGCGACCTCCATGGCGGACACCAACCCGTCCGTGGTGAACCTTAACGCCCAATGGAGGATCGCACTATATAATGAAGATCTTCAGCGCATCTGCCTGGGCATTCGCCGTCCTGTTGGCGGCGGCTTCGATGGCATCTCCGGCTCGTGCCGCGAGTACCCCGCTCGCTCCGGACGGCACGTACAATTACGACGTCAAAGAGGGCGACGTCTCGATCGGCGGCAGCGTCGTCACGATCAAACGGACCGGCAACGTCGTCAGCCTCCACGAAGCACAGACCCTCACCAAGACGCAGTACGGAGTCATCCAGTCGACCGCCGATCTCGCGCTCATCGCGGAGAGTCTCGAACCATTATCCTACAGCGGATCGTACCTCGCGTCCGGCAAGATCACCGAGGTCAGGTTCGTCATGCAGAACGGCATGGGCGCGTTCTCCGCTAACGGCCAGCGCCTCATCGTGCCTGTGCGCGTGCTCCCCGGCACGCAAGGCATGGCCGTGCAGGAGCAATTATTCGCCCTGAGCTTCATCCCCATACCGCCGCTCGTGCAGATCGCGAGAGCGACCTCGCTGACGGTCGCCGACCCGACCCAAGCCCTGACCCACGTCATGATCGTCGATCCGGCGCCGCAGGCCAAACCTGCGGGGTTGCCCGCGGCCGACGTCGGGTTGGGTTTTGCGTCGCCCGTCGCGTACTCCATCTTCTACGATCCGCAGACCGGGGTCGTCGACGAAGTCGATATCCCCTCTCAGTCGCTGGTCATCACAAGGAAACGCTGACCAAGAACCTCACGAGCCGAAAGGAGTCGTCATGAGCGATTCGCCCGCTGCGTCTGTGCCGTCGGAACAGGCGAACGGCCTCGCGACAAGTCTCAAGGTGGTCTTCTCGCCCAGCGAGGCGTTCTCGACGCTCGCACGCGTGCCGATGTGGGGCTGGGCGGCGATCATAGGCATCGCGCTGACGCTCATCAGCACCGTGATCGGCATGCCGGCGAGCGCGCACTACAGGCACATCGCGATAGATCAATCGCTGGCCACCATGTCGGCGGAGACGGCAGCCCGAACGCGCGAGTTCTACGCCAAGGTGCCGCAGTGGATCTTTCCCGCGATCGGCCTTGTGAGCAGCTTCATCGCCCCATGGCTCTTCTGGCTGGTCAACGCGGTGGTCTACCTCATCGGCGCCGCGCTCGGCGGCGGGGACGCGCGCTTCAAGCTGGCGTGGGTGTGCGGGGTCAACGTCTATATCATCGCGGCGATCGCCAGCGTGATCAACTACGCGATTCTGATGATGCGCGGCGTCGACAGCATCACCAGCTTCATCGACCTCTTCACGCTGCCTTCGCTCGCCATGTTCGTGCACGAGCCGGTCAAACTGGCCGCGTTCCTGTACGGATACAACGTCGCATATATCTGGCTCTACGTCGTCGCGTTCATCGCCTTGCAGCGGGTCATGAAGCTCAGCACGGGGGCGGCCATCGCGACGGTCGTGGTGCAAAGCCTGTGCGTCGCGGGCCTCACGGCTGCTTTTGCTAAATGACCCAGGCGGGGGTGCGGTCGGCTGATCTTCACGCCGGCGCGGCGGTCTCGATCGCCGCGCTCGTGCTGCTGTGCTCCGCGCCGTCCCTCGCCGACACCGCGCCGGCGATGACCCTGCAGCAAGCGGTCGACTTCGCGCTCGCGCACAACGCGAGGGTGCTCCAGGCGCGCGCCAATGCGGCGCAAGCCGGCGCGGTGCTCGCGCGCGACCGGGCGGCGACCCTGCCGATCGCCAGCGGCATCCTGCAGAGCCAGTTGAACAAGCAGACGCCGAACAATTCCGGGACGTTCGCGCAGATCGGCGCGAACGTGTCGCCGAACTTCTCGCAGAACACCGCCGCCCTTCAGGGCACCTTCGACGGCCTCAATCTCACCAATATCTACCAAGCCCGCACGGACAAACGATCCTACGACGAGTCGCAGCAGAACCTGCGGCTCGCGAGCGAGCAGGCCACGCTCGACGTCGAGACCGCCTTCTACAAAGTCGTGCAGCTGATACAGCTCACCGAGATCGCGCGCGAAGACGTCGCGTACAACCGGGCGCTCATGGCGATCGCCGAGGTCAACTATCAGGGCGGCAAGATCGCGGGCATCGATCAGCTCAAGGCGCAGGTCGCCTACACCTCCGCGCTCGAGCAGCTCACCTCGGCCGACGCCGATGAGGTGGACGGCCGCGAGAATCTCGCGCAGCTTATCGGCGCGCCGATGGACCAGCAGTTCGCGCTGCCGCCGGAACCGCCCGAGCCGCCGCTGCCGAGCCTCGACAAGAAGGCGCTCGACGCGCTCGCGCTGGCGAACCGGCCCGAGGTGGCCGTGTCGCAGTCGCTGCTCGAGGCGGCGTACATCGCCTACCACCTCGTCGATGCGCCGAATCGTCCCAACCTGAGCCTGCAAGCGGCATGGGGTAATCTGGTCTCGCCCACCAACAGGGCAGCGCTGTACGACGAGTGCGTGGCGCATGGCTTCCCACCGCCGGAATGCCTGCCGGGCCGCACGCATTTCTACGAGATCGCCATCACCTCGACATGGACGCTGCCGCTGCTCGATTGGGGCACGGTGCACGCGGGGCACGGCGCGGCAAGCCGGCTCATCGACGAGCAGACGCAGGCGCTGACGACCGCGCGCCAGCAAGCGCTGGTCGACGTGGACCAAGCGGTGCGCCGTCTGCTCGTCACGCGCGACAATCTCGCCCTGGCCAGCGCCAACGTCAGCGTCGCCAAGCAAGCCGCGCTCATCTCGGCGGTGCAGTACAAGGCGGGTCTGGCGACCGTGACCGACGTGCAGGCCGCACAACAGTCGTATCTCTCGGTCGCGCGCGACCACCTCACCGCGCAAGTCGACTACGTGCTCGCGCTCGCCAAGCTGAAGCTGGCGACCGGAACGCTGACGGGAGCGATATGAAGAAGCTCTGGAGCAATATGACCTGGCGCATCGTGATCATCGCCGGCGTGGTCGTCGCGATGATCCTGATCGGGGTGTTCAGCCACCATGGACCGAGCCCGGTCGCAACCGCGACCGTGACCGTGAAGCCCACCGACCTGCTCGTGAAGCTGCCGGAGAACGGCGAGCTGTCGCGCCCGACGACCGCCACCATCGCCGCGCAGAGCGCGGGCAACATCGTGCGCGTCGTGGCGAAAGAGGGCCAGCACGTGCGGCGCGGCGATCTGCTCATGAAACTCGACGATCGGCAGATCGGGTCTTCCGTCGCGGCAGACCGCGCCTCGTACGCCGGGGCGCAGGCCAACCTTGTGTCCGCGCAAGCGCGGCTTGAATCCGACATCAACGCCAAGCGCGAGGGTCAGATCTCCGGCGGGTTGGGCGCCGCCTCCATCGGCGTGTCGGGTGAATCGCAGCTCGTGCAGGCCGAGCAGACGCTGTCGTCGGCGAAGCTGGCCTTGCAGACCGCGAAGGAGGCGTACGACGGGGATCAGTCGCTGTACGCCATCAATGGGCTCGCGCGCCAGCAGCTCGACAAGGATAAGGCCACCTACGAGGACGCGCTCAGCAACGTGAGGTCCGCGCAGCGGCAGTACGACCTGCTCAAGCAGCAGTTGAAAGAGACCGGCGGCCAGCTCGACACGCAGATCCAGGCCGACCGTTCGTCGGTGGCGAGCGCGCAGGCGTCGCTGGATTCGGCAAGCGCCTCGCTCGCGCTCCACCAGTCGAACCTCGCCGACACCGAGGTGCGCGCGCCCTTCGACGGCGTCATCCAGCAGATGGGCACCGCGCCGACCGGCACGACGTCGACGCCGCTCGCCGTCGGCGACGCGGTGACGCCGGGCGAGGTGCTCTTCACCATCGCGGGCGCGGAGCCGATGGTGGTGAAGGCGCAAGTGGACGAACAGGACATCATCAACGTCAAACTCGGTCAACGCGCGCTCATCACCGGCGAGGACTTCCCCGGACACACGCTGCCCGGCAAGGTCGCCAACATCGCCGCGGTGGTGCTGCAGGTCAATCAGTCGGGCAACAGCGCCAAGAACGTCGAGACCACGATCTCGCTCTCCCAGGACTACCCGTTCCTGCGCGCCGGCATGTCGTGCGATGTGGACATCATCACCGGTGAGGCGCGCCACGCGCTCACCGTGCCGCTGTCGTCGATCGTCGATGACGGCGACACACATTCGGTTTTCGTCATCAAGGGCGGTAAAGCGGCCAAGACGCCGATCGTCAAAGGGCTCGCCACCGACACCGACGTGGCGATCGTCAAGGGGCTCACGGCCGGCGACGTCGTCGCCACCACCAACGTCAAGGATATCAAGGACGGCGCGAAGGTCAACGCCACGCCCGCGGCGACCCCAGCCCCGTCGCCGTCGTCAAGCGCCGCGCAATGAAGCTCTGGGAGTTCTTCTCGTCCGCCTTCGAGACGCTGTGGGCGAATCGCACGCGGTCGATCCTCACCATGATCGGCATCGTCATCGGCACCGCCGCCGTGATCTCGATCTTCGCGCTCGGACAAAGCGCGTCATCGTCGATCGCCGCGTCGCTCGGGCAGTTCGGCAATCAAGGCATCTTCTTCGCGCCTGACTCGGGCGCGCGCCGGCTCAAGACGGTGCAATTGCAGTGGCAGGACGTCGCGACCGTGCGCGACGGCTGCTCGCGCTGCCTGCACGTCTTCCCCTACTACGACAGCTACGTCACCATCCGTTCCGGGCACTCAAACGACGCGTACGAGCTCTCTTCCGATACGGACTACGTCGTGGACAAGCTGCCCATGGCGGAAGGGCGCCGTTTCAATGCCGAGGATGTGGACGGCGCGCGCTCCGTCGCCAACCTGCTCATGCCCGCGAAGCAGCGGCTGTTCGGCGACGGGCCGGCGGTGGGCAAGTACGTGCGTATCGAGAATCGCCGCTTCCTGGTGATCGGCGTGTACGCGCCGGTCAGCGCCGGCCTCCTGGGCAGTCTCTCCGGCAGCGACTTCAGCATCAACATCCCGTATACGACGTTCCACCACTTGCCCGGGTCGCAGCTCCTCGCGCTGCAGGTGTTCCAACAGCCGGGTGAGCCCGCTGGACCGGTGATCGACGAGGTACAGGCTATCCTCAAGCGCGTGCACGGATCGCGCGCCGCCTTCGAAGCGCAGGATTTCACCCAGCAGGTCGGCGCTTTCCTCAGCGTCATCACCTACGTCGCCGTCGGCATCTCGGCGATCGGCTTCATCGCGCTCGTCGTCGGCGGCATCGGCGTCATGAACATCATGCTCGTGTCGGTCATCGAGCGCACGCGTGAGATCGGCGTACGCAAAGCCATCGGTGCGACGCGCACCGACATCTTGTGGCAGTTCCTGGCCGAGGCGATCGCCATCACGCTCATCGGCGGCATGATCGGCACCATCATCGGCGTGGCGGCGGCGCTCGCCACCAACACGTTCCTCATCGGCAAGTTCGCGGGTGCGACCGCCTCGATCAACTGGTTCTCGATCCTTTTCGCATCGGTGAGCTTCTCCGTGCTCATAGGCATCTTCTTCGGCACCTACCCGGCCGCGCGCGCCGCCGGGCTGTCGCCGATCGAATGTCTGCGCCATGAATAAGATCGTCGAGTTCGTCAGCCAGGCTCTTGCGGCGCTCTGGACCAATCGGCTGCGCTCGCTGCTCACCATGCTCGGGCTCGTCATCGGCGTCGGTTCGGTGATCGCCATCCTCGCCGTCGGCGACTCCACCACCAAGACGGTGCTCAACGTGCTGTCGCCCTACTCGCTCGCGTCGGCGTTCATCTTCCCCAAGGTGCAGCAGCCCGACCCTGAGCTCGCGCAGATCCGGTATGACGATGCGGTGCGCGTCGCCCGCATGGTGCCCGATGCCAAGGCCGTCCTGCCGCTGCTGGCGATACCGATGGAGACGCGCTTCAACCACCAGGACAAGACCGTGCAGGTCGTGACGGCGGGCGTCGGCACTGGAGTCGACACGACCCCGCTCGCCGAGGGTCGCCTCTTCTCCGAGTCCGACGTCTCAGCCCATCGCAAGATCACGGTGCTCTCCGCCAAGGCCCGCGAGGAATTGCTGCCACCCGGCGGCTCAGTGCTTGGGCAGGTCGTGCGGCTCGAACGGCAGCGACTACGAGGTCGTCGGCGTCCAGGCGCCGCCGCTCACCGGCGGTCTGCTCGGTGGCAACAACAACGGCCTCATCTCGGTGACGATCCCCTACACGCTCATCCCGCAGCTCGGATACACGTTCGTGCGCGGCCTCAACGTCGTCGCCCCTGACCCGGGCAGCGTGACCCGCATCGGCGACGAGGCGATCGCCGCGCTCAAGAAGATCCATGGCGAGCGCACGCAGTATCAGGAGCGCGACATCCAGCAGATCAACCAAGGCATCATCAAGACGTTTGGCGTCCTCACCGCCGTCATCGGCGTGGTCGCGGGCATCTCGCTCCTCGTCGGCGGCGTCGGCATCATGAACATCATGCTCGTGTCGGTCACCGAGCGCACGCGCGAGATCGGCATCCGCAAGGCGATCGGCGCGACGCGCAGCGACATCCTGCTGCAGTTCTTCATCGAGGCGCTGCTGTTGTGCCTCATCGGCGGGCTCATCGGGCTTGCCTGCGGCGTGCTGCTCGCGGAATTCGTCATCCACGCCTGGATCTCGCAGATCTCGCCGAATCTCGTGTCGTTCGCGTGGGGCCCCATCATCGCGGTGGCGATCGCCTTCTCCGCCGGCGTCGGCATCGTCTTCGGCACCTATCCGGCGGTGCGCGCGTCCTACCTCAATCCCATCGACTGCCTGCGCTATGAATGACACCGCACGCGCCGGCGCGCAGCCCGTCGTCGAGATGGAGCAGGTCACCAAGACCTATGAGATCGGCGATATCAAGGTGCCGGCATTGCGCGGCGTGTCCTATTCCGTATTGCCGGGCGAATACGTAGCGATCATGGGACCATCGGGTTCGGGCAAGTCGACGCTCATGAATCTCATCGGCTGTCTCGACAAGCCGACGACCGGCCTGTATCGACTTGACGGTGTCGATGTGGCGGCGCAATCGGATTCGGAGCTCGCCGCCGTGCGGCTCAAGAAGCTCGGCTTCGTGTTCCAGGGCTTCAACCTGCTGCCGCGCACGTCGGCGGTGACCAACGTGGCGCTGCCGCTCTTCTATCTCGGCGACCGCGACCGCGCGGTCAAAGCCGCCGCGGTGTTGGAGCGGGTCGGGTTGGGAGACCGCATCTACCATCGGCCCAACGAGCTGTCCGGCGGCCAGCAGCAGCGCGTCGCGATCGCGCGCGCGCTGGTCAACAATCCGGCGGTCGTGCTCGCCGACGAACCGACCGGCAATCTCGACTCGGTGACCGCCGAAGGCATCATGGGTCTGTTCCAACGCTTCAACGATGAGGGCCACACCGTCATCATGGTGACCCACGACGACGACATCGCCAACCATGCGAAGCGGATCATCAAGCTGCGCGATGGTCTGATCGTGCAGGATGAGACGGTGGCGGCGCGCACCCTGATAACGATGTAGGGGTCGACCTTCAGGTCGACCCTCGCGTCGTGGTGGGCCGATCTGAAGATCGGCCCCTACATACCGACGCGTCAATACGCGATCGACACCGATTGGTGGACGTAGTCCGGGCGCACGAGCTCGTTCACGATGAAGTGCGCCACGTCGGCGCGTGATATCTGCCAGCCGCCCGTGGGTGTGGTCCCTAACGCCAACCGGTAGCCGCCGGTCTGCGGGCCTTCCTTGAGCAGGGGCGGGCGCACGATCGTCCAGTCGAGCCCGCTTTTGTAGATGGCGGCCTCTTGCCGCTCTTTGTCCGCATAGATGTCCTTGAGGAACAGCGGCCGCACGATCTGCTCGAACAGGAAGCCCGTGCCCGTGTCCTCGGGCACGGTGATGCACAGCAAGCGCGCGGCGCCCTGGCGCTTCATCTCGGCGATGATCAAGTGGATCGATTCAGAGCAGACGTTTTGGGGTTGGCCCGAACGCGGGCCGATCGCCGACACCACCGCCTCTTGGCCCGCGATGGCGCGTGCGACGTCGAAGGGGTCGAGCGCGTCGCCCACTTCGACGCGCAGTTTGGGGTGCTCGAGGCCGAGGGAGGCGGCGTCGCGGACGAAGGCGGTGACCGCGTGCTTCTTCGCCAGGGCTTGCTCGACGACGAGCCGGCCGGTCCGGCCGGACGCTCCGAATACGACCACTTTCATACCGCCTAGGTACCCTCGGGAGGTCTCAGCGTTCTCTCCTTGACGGTTAGCACTCTCGATGCTATAGTGCTAAACAGGCAAAACTAAGGGTCTTTTGGACCTCAAAATGGGACAGTCCTCCCCTGGGAACGGGGAACATTTCTTTCGATTCTAGGTAATTCACAAGCGGGTCGTTGGCGTGCGCCGAGAACGACCTCACTACCATCGTGCCACCTCAGGGTGCGCGTATCAGGATTAGGAGCGCCAGAACATCCCATGAACCCCTCCACCCGATCCAATCTCAGCGCCTTGCTCATCGGCCTCATGGGCGTCCTCGTCGGCGCCGTGCTGGTGACCAACTGGCAGACCCTCAAGACCACCCATGTGGTGTCCGTGGCGCCGCCTGCGATGACCGCATACGCCGCCCCGCTGCATGCCGATGATCTCGAACAGCGCATCATCGAAGCCGTCAAACACACCGAACCGTCGGTGGTGCTGATCCGCTCGACCATCCGCGGCCAGCAGATCAATCCGCTCAACGACATGTTCGGTCAAGGCAGCGGCGATCAATCCGAGCCCTTCTTCGCGAAGGCCTCCGGCAGCGGCTTCATCTTCAAGAAGGAAGGCGACGTCGCATACGTCGCGACCAACGCGCACGTCGTCTTCAACGCCGACAAGATCGAAGTGCTGCTGTCCAACGGCAAGCCCGTGCAAGCGGAGAAGGTCGGCTCTGACATCCGCAGCGATCTGGCCGTCCTGCGCATCCAAGGAAGCAATCTGCCGCCGGCGCTGCAGCTCGGGGACTCGAACGCCCTGCAGCAGGGCCAGTTCGTCATCGCGATCGGCGAGCCGGAAGGGTTTCAGAACTCGGTCAGCCTCGGCATCGTGTCGGCGCTGCACCACTCGGACATCACCGCGGGCGGCGGCAATTTCGCCGGCATCCCCTCGATCCACTACAGCGACCTGATGCAGACCACCGCGCCCATCAACCCGGGCAACTCGGGCGGTCCGCTCGTGACGGTGTCGGGCCAAGTGGTCGGCATCGCCGCGGTCGTGGATCCGCGCGCGCAGAACATCGGCTTCGCGATCCCCATCAGCGCGGCACAGCCGATCCTCGCGACGCTGGAGACCCATAAGACCATCAGCCACCCGTACATCGGCATCGCGATGACGCCGATGAGCGATCGCATCGGCAATTACCTCGGCTATACCGGCAAGGGCGGCGTCGTCGTCACGCAGGTGGTGCAGGGCAGTCCCGCCGATAAGGTCGGTCTGACCCAGGGCGATGTGATCGTCGAGCTCAACCACGAGAAGGTCGCGCAGCCGGCCGACATCGCGAGCGCCGTCGCCAAGCTGAAGACGGGCGACAAAGTCACGGTCCTCGTCTGGCGCAAAGGCGCGCTGACGCCGTTCGACATCACGCTCGCGGACATGCCGGAGCAACTGCCGCAGAACTAGCGGTCGAATGAATTCGACCGCTCCATACCTCAAGGAATTTCAAAGGAGTCACCCTCATGGCTAAAGTCGTCGGCATCGACCTCGGCACCACCAACTCGGTGGTGGCCGTCATGGAAGGTTCGAAGCCCACTGTGATCCCGAACGCGGAAGGCAGCTACCTCACGCCGTCCGTGGTCGCGTTCACGAAGAACGGCGAGCGCCTCGTCGGCCAGCTCGCCAAACGTCAGGCGATCACCAACCCGGATCGCACCATCTCCTCGATCAAGCGCTGGATGGGCACGGACCATTCGGTGGACATCGACGGCAAGGCGTATTCGCCGCAAGAGATCTCCGCCATGATCCTGCAGAAGCTCGCCACCGACGCGAGCACCTATCTCGGCGAGAAGGTGACGCAGGCGGTCATCACCGTGCCGGCCTATTTCAACGACGCGCAACGCCAAGCCACCAAGGACGCGGGCAAGATCGCGGGCCTCGAAGTGCTGCGCATCATCAACGAGCCCACCGCGGCGGCGTTGGCCTACGGCCTTGAGAAGAAAGGCAACGAGACCATCCTCGTCTGGGATCTGGGCGGCGGCACGTTCGACGTGTCGGTGCTCGAGGTCGGCGACGGCGTGTTCGAGGTCAAGTCGACCAACGGCGACACGCACCTCGGCGGCGACGACTACGACAAGGCCATCGTCGATTGGCTCGTCGCAGAGTTCAAGAAGGATCAGGGCATCGATCTCTCCGGCGATCGCCAGGCCCTGCAGCGGCTCACCGACGCGGCCGAGAAGGCCAAAGTCGAGCTGTCGACGCTCATGCAGACCACCATCAACCTGCCCTTCGTCACCGCCGATCAGAGCGGTCCGAAACATCTCGACTACACGCTGACGCGCTCGAAGTTCGAACAGCTGACCGCCGATCTCACCGATCGCACGAAGAAACCGTTCGAGAACGCGCTGTCGGACGCGAAGCTGAGCGCCGATCAGCTCAACGAGGTCATCCTCGTCGGCGGCGCCACGCGCATGCCGGCGATCGTCGAACTGGTGAAGTCGCTCACCAAGAAGGACCCGCACCAGGGCGTCAACCCGGATGAAGTGGTCGCCGTCGGCGCCGCCATCCAGGCGGGCGTGCTCGCGGGCGAGGTCCGCGATGTCGTGCTGCTCGACGTCACCCCGCTGTCGCTGGGTCTTGAGACCCTCGGCGGCGTGATGACGCGGCTCATCGAACGCAACACCACGATCCCGACGCGCAAGTCGCAGACGTTCACGACCGCTGAAGACGGCCAGACGTCGGTGGACATCCACGTCTTGCAGGGCGAACGCGAGATGGCCGGCGACAACAAGACGCTGGGCAAGTTCCGCCTCGAAGGCCTCCCGCCCGCGCCGCGCGGCGTGCCGCAAGTCGAGGTCACCTTCGACATCGACGCCAACGGCATCACGCACGTCAACGCCAAGGACCTGGGGACCGGCAAGGAACAGCGCATCACCATCACCGCGTCGAGCAACCTCTCGAAGGATGACGTCGACCGCATGGTGCGCGACGCCGCGGCGCACGCCGAGGACGACAAGCGCAAGAAGGAAGAGATCGAGACGCGCAACCGCGCTGACAATCTCGCCTACGCGACCGAGAAGATGCTCAAGGAGGTCGGCGACAAGGTCTCTGACGCGGACAAAGCCGACGTGCAAAAGGGCCTCGACAACGTCCGTTCGCTGCTCAAGACGGGTTCGACCGAAGAGGTCAAGCGCGCGACCGAGCAGCTCGAGCAGGCCTCGATGAAGCTCGGGCAGGCGGTCTACGCCAAGACCGGCGCAGCGCCGGGAGGCGAAGGCGCAGCGGCGGGCAACGGCGCGGCGGGAGCGGGCGCGGAAGGCGCAGCCGGCGCGGGTGCCGCGAACGGCGGCGCGGCGCAAGGCGACGTCATCGACGCAGAGTTCAAGGAACACTAAGGTCGACTCGTGCCGGACACGAATCCGCTCGACGAGTTCGACTCGCTCGCGACCGGCCCGTTGCCAGGCGTGGACGAGTCCGCCAATGGCGTTGCTGCGGCGGAGCCGTCCGCGCAGGACCAGCTCGCGCATGCGCGCGCGCAGGTCGAGGAGCAACGCGGCCTCTACCTGCGGGCGCTCGCTGATTTCGACAACTACCGCAAGCGCGCCGAGCGCGACATCGCCGACCTTTCGCAGCGCGGCCGGCGCGAGCTGCTCAAGCGCATCCTGCCGGTACTCGACAATCTCGCGCGCGCGGAGGAGTACCGCGAACGCGGCACGCCGCCGGAGCAGATCATCGAAGGCGCGATCCAGACGGGCAAGCAGCTGCTCGCGGCGCTCGCGGCGGAGAACGTCCGGCCGATCGAAGTGGTCGGCAAGCCGTTCGATCCGGCCATCGCGGAGGCGGTCGCCACGCAGCCGGCGGGAGCGGGCGTGGCGGACAACACGGTGATCGCCGAAGCCGCCAAGGGCTACTACATAGGCGACGAGGTGCTGCGGCCCGCGCAAGTGGTCGTCGCCAAGAGCGCGTAGTGCCGCTGCAGTTCAAAGACTACTACGAGACGCTCGGCGTTCCGAAGACCGCCTCGACCAAAGAGATCAAGGCGGCCTATCGCAAGCTGGCGCGCCAGTGGCATCCCGACGTCAATCCGACCCGCAAGAAAGAATCCGAGGAGAAGTTCAAGGAGATCTCCGAGGCCAACGAAGTGCTCTCCGATCCGGGCAAGCGCAAGCGCTACGATACGCTCGGCCCCAACTGGCAGCAGCAGGCGCAGGACTTCGGCGGCGGCGCGCAAGGCTTCCACCAGGGCGGCGACGGCACGCGCTACGAGTTCCACGATTTCGGCGACGAGAACGGCGGCTTCTCCGACTTCTTCCAGACCTTCTTCTCCGACATCGGCCGGGCCCGGACTCCGGGCGCATCGCGCTCGCGGCGCGGCATGCGCGGCAACGATGCGGAGTACGGCATCGAGATCACGCTGCGCGACGCATACGCCGGCGGCACGCGTCAATTGACGCTCCAGACCGAGAGCCGCTGTCCGCGCTGCGGCGGCACCGGCACGGTGGAGGGCAAGCTCTGCCATGAATGCCGCGGCACCGGCACCGTGCCCGTGCGCAAGACGCTCGACGTCTCCATCCCCAAGGGCGTGCGCGATGGACAACGCATCCGGCTGGCCGGCCAAGGCGGACCCGGTGTCGGCGGCGGCGCGAACGGCGACCTCTTCCTCGAGGTGCACATCGCGCCGGACCCGATCTTCGAGCGCCGCGGTGACGACCTGCACGAGCAGCACCCCGTGAGCGTGTACAGCCTGGTGCTCGGCGGAGAGACGACGGTGCCCACGATGACGGGCAAGATCGACATGAAGATACCGGCCGCGTCGCAGAACGGCCGCGTGTTGCGCGTGCCGGGCAAGGGCATGCCGAAGCTGCGCGGCGACGCGCACGGCGACCTCTATGTGACGCTGAACGCCGACGTCCCGACCAAGCTCACCGACAAGGAACGCGAGCTTTTCGTGCAGCTGGCCGAATTGGCGAAGGCGCGCTGATGGAGACCGATGTGACGGGCGACGAGCTGTACGCGATCACCGCGGTGGTGGCCCAGTTCGACGTGATGCCGGAGACGCTCGTGCGCTACGAGCGCGCCGGGTTGCTGCGTCCGCAGCTGGTGAACGAGGTGCGCTTCTACACGACCGCCGACATCGCGCGCTTGACCACCATCCGGCGCATGACCGATCTGCTCGGGCTCAACCTCGCTGGCGTCGACGTCGTGCTACGTCTGCTCGAAGAGATCCGGCTGCTGCAGCGCCAGCTCGAGTAACCTACATCTTCATCGGACCTGGCTGCGAATCCATGTCTTGCATGTGGGCCAACAGCGCCGTCCAGGGCGTCGGCGGAATGCTGAGGTCGCTGCGGAACGGGTCTTCGAGTTCGAAGATCAGCACGAACATCGACGCCACCATGATCGCGACGGCGCCGGTCATGATGAGATGCGCCGGCCGGCGCTCGACGCCGAAGAGATAGCAAAAACCGATGACGACGATCGCACCGACGAACAGCACGGTCCACTGGAACCCGGAGATCGACGACTCGTTGCTCGAGTAGCGCTCTTGTCTGCTGTCGTGGAGGTCGGTCAGCAGGTGCAGCGTCGCGGCTTGGGCGCTGGCCTGCGCAAGGTTGGCCGGAATCATCTGGCCCGCCACGGTCGTCGCGTGCATGATGATGCGGTCGCCGTTGGCGCTATAGCCGCCGGCGCGCATGGCCGGCCACTCATCGCGCAGCATGCCTTGCACGTAGTCCAGCATGTCTTGGCGGATCACCGAGCGCTCCGGCTGTGGCAGGCCCACCGCGTTATGCCACGCGTTGCCGACGCTCGCCGCTTCAAGCGCGGCCTGTACGCGCGCGGCGTCGTATTGCTGCCACACGATCACGGTGACAAACCCCAGCAGCACAGCATAGAGCGTGCCGACGACCGCGATGATGAATCCGGCGACCTCGTTATGATGGACGAAATCATCCGGCTTGAAGCGGCGGTGGACGAGGACCTGTCCGCCGCATGCGATGCCGGCGGCAAGCGCCGCCGCCAGAAACAGCAGCACGTAAGATGGCAGCGCGTAAAGGATCGACATGAATCGCGCTGTTCTGGTGCGTGCGGAGGGAGGCCTTTGCGATCAGCGGATGTCGAGATCACCGAGGAGGGGTGGCTTCGGGCGGCTGCGCGTGCCAGAGCACGATGCCGCTGTCGTCGAACCCGATGTGCTCAAACGTCCTCGGCGACGTCCACAGCGCGAAGCCGGGCCGGCCGCTGATGAAGTAGCCGACGAGCCCGTCGGGCGGCCGCGCGAGCGTCTCCCGATACGTCTTGCCCGTGTCGACGATCTCGAGCTGCGTCGCGCCGTGAGCGAAGCGCAGCGTGACGTCGCGCACCGGTCCGCTGAAATGCACGTGCAGCGGTCGGGAGCGGTCGTTCCAGAAATACCAAAAGCGGACGAGATTGCACGCCGCGTGTCCGTAGTCAAGCCGCAGGACGCCCGGCGGCAAGCGCATGCCCACCTGTTCGACGTCGCCGATCGGCAGGTCGGCGAAGGCGATGCCGGTGAGCGACGTGACGTCATCCGCAGCGCGCGGACAGCCTCGCAAGCGCCACGAGAGCCAGTTGACCGCTTCGTCGAAACTGCCGATCGGGATCACACGGATGCCGGGCGAGCCGGCGATCTCCGCGTAGTTCTGTCTGGGAACCAGGAACACGGCCGCCCCGGCTTTGCGCGCCGCGATCACCTTCTGGCGCGCGCCGACGATCGGCAACACGACGCCGTTCTGATCGATCACGCCGGTGCCGGCGACCGCACCGCCGTGCGTGAGATCCGCGCCAGTGAGCGAGCGGTAGATCTGCAACGCGAACATGAGCCCCGTCGAGCCGCCGCTCTGGTAGAACGGCAGATCGTAGGTGACGGCGAACGGCAGCGGCCCCGGGCGGTCGACCTCTTGGAGGTTCACGCCGAAACGTTTGGCGCCGCGGATGGAGACCGTCGTGCAGTAGAGCGCCACGGCTCGTCCGCGCCGCTCGACGGCGACGGCGAACCGGTGGCCCGCGGGATGCGCTTCTGCTGCGCTGACGAGCGTTTTCGTGGTGTCGATCGGCACGCCGTCGACGCGCAGCAGTCGATCCCCCGCGCGAAAACACTGGCCCGTGGGCCGTTGCGGACTGAGCCGCGCGATGAAGATCGACCGTTCGACGTCGAGATGCAGGCCCGCCGCGCGCGCCGCGACGACCTCGGCGCTATGCTTGCTCGCCTCGCGCGACTCGTACATGTACTCGAGCACTTCGATGTCGTTCATCGACGGCGACGCCAAGTCGGAGCGAGGCACGATGGAGAAGCCCGGCAGCAACGTGCCGATGATGTACGAGCTCGGCCGGCCGGGCAGCACGAGAATGCTGGTGTCGTAGAGCACGCCCGGCGGCGGCGTGTGCCCTTGCACGTGCACCACTTTGTCGAGATCGTCCGCCGACCACGGGCCATAGATGTAGTACGGCAGCGGCCACAGGCCCATCACGCCTACGAACAACGCGATGGGCACGCCCCATGCCAGGCCCCTCTTGAGCCTGCGGGCCCGCGATTCGTCCATGACCGTGCGCGTTTTGCGCTGTGCGCGAAGCCGCCCTGCCGCCAGGGGATGAGGTCGAGCACGGCGGCTCGAATGCCACTCGACCAGTTCTTCACGGAGGCCGTCGCCAATGCTCGCACCGGAACGCAACGCCGAAATGCTCGAAGCCGAGCAGATGATCCTCGATACGGTCCGCAAGCTCGTCAAGGAGAAGGTCGAGCCACGCGCCGCGGAGATCGACGCGCGCAGCGAGTACCCGAAAGATCTGCGCGATCTGTTCGCCAAGAACGACCTGCTCGGCATCTCGTTCCCTGAGGAGTACGGCGGCCTCGGCAGCTTCCTCATCTACGTGAAGGTCGTCGAGGAGATCTCCAAGGCCTGCGCATCGTCGGGGCTCATCGTCGCCGTGCAGGAGCTCGGCGCGCTGCCGATCATGATCGCCGGCAGCGACGACCAGAAGAAGAAATACCTGCCGAAGCTGGCGAGCGGCGAACTCATGACGTCGTACGCGCTCACCGAGGCGACGTCGGGCTCCGACGCCGCCAACATGCGCACGACCGCGGTGCGCGACGGCGATCACTACGTGCTCAACGGCACCAAGGTCTTCATCACCAACGTGGCGGTCGCCGACCTGTGCATCGTCTTCGCCATGACGAACAAGGAGCTCGGGCCGAAAGGCGCTTCCGCCTTCATCTGCCACACCGACGATCCGGGCTTCAAGCTGGGCAAGGTCGAGCACAAGATGGGCATCCGCGGATCACCGACCAATGAGGTGATCCTCGACAACTGCCGCATCCCCGCAGACCGCCTCATCGGCGCCGAGGGCCAGGGCTTCCCGATCGCCATGAAGACGCTCGACAAGTCCCGGCCCGGCGTCGCGGCACAGGCGCTCGGCATCGCGTCCGGCGCGCTCGCCTTCGCGGCTAACTACCTCAAGGAGCGCGTCGCGTTCGGCAAGCCGCTCTCGAAGCAGCAGGGCCTGCAGTGGATGATCGCCGACATGGATGTCGAGACGCAGGCGGCGCGACTGCTACTCTACGAAGCAGCGCGCAAATGCGATGAGGGCTCGCCGGACATCACGTATTGGGGCGCGCTGTGCAAGCTCAAGTGCGGCGACGTTGCGATGAAGGTGACGACCGATGCGGTGCAGCTGCTCGGCGGGTACGGCTACATGACCGAATACCCGGTCGAGCGCATGATGCGCGACGCGAAGATCACGCAGATCTACGAGGGCACGCAGCAGATCCAGCGCATCGTCATCTCACGGCAGACATTGGGCAAATAGTCTCCTCGATGGCGCTCGCCCACACTCTCGGCTTTCCCCGCATCGGCCACAAGCGCGAG
Organism: Vulcanimicrobiota bacterium; assembly: GCA_963805945.1. GTDB lineage: Bacteria > Vulcanimicrobiota > Vulcanimicrobiia > Eremiobacterales > Eremiobacteraceae > JAFAHD01. The sequence goes on from CAWDVP010000001.1 coordinate 432,421, forward strand.
CTCAAGCGCGCGCTCGAGCGCTACTGGTCGGGTGAGTCCGACGCTGCCGCGCTGCTCGAGACCGGCTGGCTGCTGCGCGAGCACAACTGGAAGCTGCAGCGCAGCGCCGGGCTCGATCTCGTGCCGGTCGGCGACTTCTCCTACTACGACCACGTGCTCGACACCGCCGCCATGCTCGGCGCGGTGCCCGCTCGTTACGGCTGGCGCGGCGGCGAAGTGGACTTGAACACCTACTTCGCGATGGCGCGCGGCAGCGCGTCGCAGCCCGCGATGGAGATGACGAAGTGGTTCGACACGAACTACCACTACATCGTGCCGGAGTTCTCCGCCAAGACGGCGTTCAGGCTCTCGAGCACCAAGCTCATCGCTGAGACGAAAGAAGCGCTCGCGCTCGGCGTACCCGCGAAGCCGGTGCTGCTCGGGCCTTTCACGTTCTGGCGGCTTGGCAAGTGGCGCGGCGGCGACGCCCACGCGGCCGCTCCCATCGCGCTCATCGAGGCGATGCTGCCGGTGTATCGCGAGGTGCTCTCGCAGCTCATGCGCCTGGGCGTGCAGTGGGTCCAGATGGACGAGCCCGCGCTCGTGCTCGACCTGACGCACGAGCAGCTGACCGCCTTCCGCCACGCCTACGCGACCCTCGTCGCCGAGGGCGCACCGAAGCTCCTGCTCACCACCTATTTCGGCGCGGTGGACGACATCGCGAAGGAGCTGATGAGCGTGCCGGTCGCCGGCCTCCATCTCGACCTGGTACGCGCGCCGGGTCAAGCGTCCGCGTTCGCAGCGGCATATCCCAAGGACAAAGTGCTGTCGGTCGGCGTCATCGATGGCCGCAACGTCTGGCGAGCGGACCTCGACGCCGCGCTGCAGCAGCTCGAGCCCTTCGCCGGCATGGGCGATCGTCTCTGGATCGCGCCGTCATGCAGCCTCCTGCACAGCCCGATCGACCTCCAGCAAGAGACCGCGCTCGATGCGGAGCTGAAGTCCTGGATGGCGTTCGCCGTCCAGAAGCTCGATGAAGTCGTCGTCCTGAAGCGGGCGTTGGGGCCTGACCAGACCTCGACGCAGCCCGCGCTTGCGGGCGCACGCGCGGCACGCGAGAGCAGGCGCACCTCGGCCCGCATCCATGACCCCGCGGTCGAGAAGCGCGAGGCCGCCCTCACGGAGAGCGATGCCTCGCGCAAGACCAGCTTCGCAGGCCGGCGCGCCAAACAGCACGCCGTGCTGAACCTGCCGCCGTTCGCGACGACGTCGATCGGCAGCTATCCGCAGACGCCGGCGATCCGCCAGGCGCGCGCCGCTTTCAAGAAACACGACATCGCAGCCCCGGAGTACGAGCGACGCATCCGCGCGGAGATCGAGCACGCGGTGCGCGCGCAGGAGAAGATCGGACTCGACGTGCTCGTGCACGGCGAAGCGGAGCGCAACGACATGGTCGAGTACTTCGGCGAGCAGCTCAAAGGCTTCGTCTTCACGCAGCACGGCTGGGTGCAGAGCTACGGCTCGCGCTACGTCAAGCCGCCGATCATCTTCGGAGACGTGTCGCGGCCCCGCGCGATGACGGTCGAATGGAGCACGTACGCGCAGTCGCTCACCGACAAGCCGATGAAGGGCATGCTCACCGGGCCGGTGACCATCCTGCAGTGGTCGTTCGTACGCGACGATCAGCCGCGTTCTGACACTGCGCTGCAGATCGCGCTGGCGATCCGCGATGAGGTCCTCGATCTCGAGCGTGCCGGCATCAAGATCATCCAGATCGACGAGCCCGCCATCCGCGAGGGTCTGCCGCTGCGGCGCGCGCAATGGGCCGCGTACCTCGACTGGGCGGTGAAAGCGTTCCGCGTAGCCTCTTCCGGAGTCCGCGATGAGACGCAGATCCACACGCACATGTGCTACTCCGAGTTCAACGACATCATCGACTCGATCGCCCGCATGGACGCCGACGTGATCACGATCGAATCATCGCGCTCCGACATGGAGATCCTCGAGGCGTTCCGCGACTTCAGGTACCCCAACGAGATCGGGCCGGGCGTCTACGACATCCATTCACCGCGCGTGCCGAGCACGGACGAGATGACCGCGCTGTTGGAAAAGGCGGCGGCGGTGGTCCCGGCCGATCAGCTCTGGGTCAACCCGGATTGCGGCTTGAAGACGCGGCGCTGGGAGGAGGTCACACCGGCGCTCACCCACATGGTCGAAGCGGCGAAACGCCTGCGGATGAAAGTCTCAGTCAAAGTCTAACCGCGACCTTCCTCACGCGATGTAGCGTTCCGAGAGCCGTCGTGTGGGTCTAGGCGGGCGCCATCAGCTGAGGGGCCAGGTGGACGCCGCTGAGATCTAAGCCGCGGGCTTCCGCAATCCTCAGAAAGACCGCAAAATCCTCAGCGTCTCCTGATAGCAGCTCTGCCCCCACGACCTTGCCATCGCTGTCAACGTCTATGTTGACTTCACCGGCCGCGAACTCTTGAGTTGCCGCCACGGACGCATCCGAGAATCGGAAGTACATCGGATCGCCGACGACGCCGCTCCATTCAATCGCTCTGAGCGTTTGTGTCATTGGGCCACCTCGGTTGCAGTCACCGTCCGCACATAGTAGATGTCTGGAGATTTGTGCCAGAATGTGACGCGTATCCTGCGGGAACCTATGACCTTGTATCTGTTGCGGCGCCCTCCTCGTGCAGGTAGTTCCACCTCTGGAAACCTCAGGGCCTCGAGGACCTCGGCGTCGGATATATCGCGTTGATGCATGCGCTTGTGCGCATGCTGGTGATATACGATTTCCACGCGAGACGACTATATGTCTCGCGTATGTGCCGCTATTTTCCAAACTGTGGACGATTTGCGACGTTAGACGGCTCGGTCGATGGCCTCCAACGAGGCTGGGTTCTCGAGCGCCGACAAGTCGCCCAGATCCTCCAGCTTGAGGTAGCGTGCGCGCGCCACTCGCCGCATCATCTTGCCGTTGCGCGTGTGCGGCAGATCGCCCACGAAGCGCACCGCCTTCGGCGCGAGCGCCTTGCCGAGCGCGTCCACGACTTTGGCCAAGAGCTCGGCGCGCAGCGGTTCGCTCTCCGTGACGCCCGGACGCAGCACGACCAAGCAGACGACGGTCTCGCCCTTCAACTCGTCCGGCACCGACACTGCGGCCACCTCACGCACGCCTTGATGCGCCACGATCGCGCTTTCGTACTCGGCGGGGCCGACGCGCTTGCCGGCGACGTTGATCGTGTCGTCGGAGCGGCCGCGGATGTACCAGAAGCCTTCGGCGTCGACGCTCGCCCAATCGCCGTGCACCCACACGCCCGGGAAGCGAGACCAATACGTCTGCAGATACCGCTCGTCGTCGTGCCAGAAACCCTGCGTCATGCCCGGCCACGGTTGGCGGATGACGAGCTCGCCGACGTCGCCTGGCCCCCCGAGAGGGCGGCCGTCGGCATCGACGATGGCCGCGTCCATGCCGAACACCGGACCGTGGAATGCGCACGCGGCCAGCGGCCGCACCGGATAGCAGCCCACGATCCCGCCGCTGATCTCGGTGCCGCCCGAATAGTTGATGATCGGCGCGCGGCCGCCTCCGACGTGCTCGGCGAACCACTTATACGGTTCCGGGTTCCACGCTTCGCCTGATGAGCCCAAGATGCGCAGGCTGGAGAGGTCGTGCCGATGCGGCAGCTCGTCGCCGTGCACCATGAGCGAGCGAATCGCAGTCGGCGCGATTCCGAGATGCGTCACCTTGTGACGCGCGGTCACTTCCCACAAGCGGTCCGGTTTCGGATAATCGGGCGTGCCTTCGTACAACACGCAACACGCGCCGAGTCCGAGCGCGCCGAGCACGAGAAACGGACCCATCATCCAGCCCATGTCGGTGAACCACAGCATGCGGTCGCCGGGCTTCACGTCGAAGCACAAGTAATGGTCGATCTGCACTTTGACCGGAAAGCCGGCATGCCCGTGCACCGCGCCCTTAGGTTTACCGGTCGAGCCCGACGTGTAGAGCAGCAGGTACGGCGTATCGGATGCGGTGCGCTCCGCCTCGATAAAAGCAGGTTCGGCGGCGACCGCCTCAGCCCAGTCGACGTCGCGGCCCGGCACCCGCGCCACCTTCTGCCCCGTCCGCGCGAACACGAGCACCGACTTCACGCTGGGCACCTTTGTCAGCGCCGCATCCGCAACGGTCTTCATGTCCACGGCCTTGCCGCGCCGCGATGCGCCGTCGACGGTGAGCAGCACCTTCGCGCCCGCGTCCGAAAGGCGCGTCGCGAGCGCCGGCGCGCCGTAGCCGGAGAATGCCGGCACGGCGATCGCGCCGATGCGGCCGATCGCCAGCAGCGCGATCGCGGTCTCTGGCAGCAAAGGCATGTAGATGCCCACGGTATCGCCCGCACCGACGCCGAGCCGCCGCAACGCGCCGGCGAGCCGGCACACCGCCGCGAGCAGTTCGTCGAAGGTGAAGCGGCGCACGGCGCCGTCTTCGCCCTCCCAGACGAGCGCTTCGTCTCCGCCACGCCCGGCGCGAACCCAGCGATCAAGGCAGTTGAACGACGCGTTATAGCGCCCGCCGACGAACCATGTGGCGAAGGGCGCGCCGCGAGAGAGGTCGAGCGTCGCCGCATACGGTTCGAACCACGCCAGGTCGAGCTCGGACACGATCTCGTGATAGAAGCGCGCGATGTCGGTGCGCGCGTACGCCCACAGCTCTTCGAGCGTGGTGCAGCCCACGCGCTGCATGAAGCGCGTGACGTTCGCCTCGTCTATGTACTGCCGGGTAGGCGTCCAGACGTGTTCCACGCTGGGGACGATTCGGCGGTCGAATGAATTCGACCGCTCCAAATGAGAAGGGCCGAACTGAAGTTCGGCCCCTACATATCCAGGGAGCGCTTATTGGTTGGGCTTGGCGTCGCTCGTCGCGGGCGTGGCAGGCGCTAGGCTGGCCGCGATCTGGTCGTGGATGAAGGAGATCGCGCGCTGCAGCTGCGGATCCGTCGCGAGGTTGCCGATGTCCACCGGACGCACGTCGGGCACCTCGATGTCGGGCTTGATGCCGACCGTGTTGATGTCGCGACCGGAGGGCGTCAGGTAGCGCGCGGTCGTGATCTTGATGGCGCTGCCATCGGGCAGCGGATAGATCGTCTGCACTTCGCCTTTGCCGTACGTCTTCGTGCCGATGAGCACGCCGGCGCCGCTGTCCTGCACCGCGCCCGCGGTGATCTCCGACGCGCTGGCCGTGTAGCCGTTGACGAGCACCGCCAACGGGTGCGCCGCGCCCGCGTTCTCCTCCGCGTTGATCGTCGTGAACGGCTCGAGCCGGCCGTCGATCGAGACGATCGGCCCCTCGGCGACGAATTTCGACGACACGTCGACCGCGGCGTTGAGGTAGCCGCCGCCGTTGTTGCGCAGGTCGAGCACGTAGCCTTTGACGCCTTGTTTCTCGAAATCGGTGAGCGCATGCGCCAGCTCGTCGCCGGTCGTCTGGCCGAAGACGGTCAGGCGGACGTAGCCGACGTTGTTGTCGAGCACGCGCGAGAGCACGCTCGGCTGATGGATGAATTCGCGCACGACGGAGATGGTGAGCGGCGCTGGCTCGCCCTTGCGCTGGACGACGAGTTCGACGGTCGTGCCGGGTTTGCCGCGGATGAGCTTGCTATCGTCGCCGGTCGACAGTCCGGCGGTCGACTTGCCGTCGATGCTGAGCACGATATCGCCGGGCACCACGCCCGCCTTGGCGGCCGGTCCGCCGTCGATGACCTGCTCGACGAGCAGCGACTTGGTGTCGGGATCGGTGGCGATGACGATGCCGACGCCGGAGAAGTTGCCGCCGTCGAGAGTTTGGTTCAGCGAGCGATACTCTTCCGGGGTCATGAACACGGTCCAGTGGTCGTGCAGCGAGGCGAGGATGCCCGAGATCGCGCCGTACGTGATGTCACGCTCGTTGATGGCCGAGGCGAAGCGCTGATCGACCGTGCGCAGCTCGTCGTTGAGCAGCGAGACGTCGGCGCTCTTGCTGCCGACCGCCTTGAGCGAGGGCACCTTGGCCGGGTCGCCGCCTTTGAGCTTGACCGTCGCCCGCATGCCCGTGACCGCGCCGTCGAGCAGCACCTGGTCGTCCACCGCGCGGAAGAACACCGCGCCGGCACGCAAGAAGCTGTAATCCATCATGGTGCGGTTGACATCGTCGGCGGAGGTGGCCGCTACGGCCATGCCGCCGCTCAGTAGGAAGGCGCCGAGCAGCGCACCGGCCGCGGCCGCGGCGCGACGTGAGAATGAAGAGACGTACGGCATGATCTACCTAGCTAATTCTTGGCGCTCAGCACCATCTGCTTGCGCAGATAGTCGAGCGCCGCTTTGAGTTGGGTGTCTTTGGCGTCGAGGCCGACGATCTTGGGATCCATGGGCACGACGATGTTCGGCTCGATGCCCTTCTTGTTGATATCGCGTCCGTTCGGGGTGACATAGCGGGCGGTCGTGATCTTGACCGCGCTCGAACCGGGCAGATCGTAGATGGTCTGGACCACGCCTTTACCATAGGTCTTCACGCCGAGCAGCACGCCGACACGTGAATCCTGGATCGCCCCGGCGGTGATCTCCGACGCGCTCGCCGTGTACTGGTTGACGAGCACGACCAGCGGGTGCGGCGGCACCGCGTCCTGATAGGCGTCCTCGGTCTCGACCTGGCCCTTGCGGTTGATGGTCGAGACGATAGGCCCGTCGGCGATGAACTTCGAGGAGACCTGCACGGCCGCATCGAGCAGGCCGCCGCCGTTGTTGCGCAGGTCGAAGACGATCGCCTTGGCGCCTTGCTTGAAGAGCGCGTTCAACGCACTCGTCATCTCTCGCTCCGAAGTGTCGCCGAAATCGTAGAGCTGCACGTAGCCGACGTCCTTGCCGATCATGTGGTAGGCCACGGACGGCACGTGGATCTGCTCGCGCACGACGGTGTACACCTTATCGGCTTCGCCGTGCCGTGCGATATCGAGTTTGACCGGCGTGCCCACCTTGCCGCGGATCAGGTTCATGACCGAATCGAGATCGAGGGGCACAGCGGCGTGGCCGTCGACCGACACGATCGTGTCGCCGGACTTGAGGCCTGCGCGGCGTGCCGGCGTGCCCTCGATGGGCGTCAGCACGAGGACCTGCTTGGTCTTCTGGTCCTTGCCGATGTAGATGCCGATGCCGCCGAAGTCGCCGCCTTTGATGAGCTCGTTGAGGCTGCGGATCTCGCGCGGGCTGAGGAAGACGGTGTACGGATCGCCCAGCGATTCGAGCATGCCCTCGACCGCCGCGAAGGTCAGCTCGTCTTCGCCGACCGCGTTGCCGTACTTGTCCAACGCATCGGTGAGCATCTTGTTCGCGACCGTCTCGTCATGCGTCACGTCGCCGTCCGACGAGGGCATCGGGATCAGCGCGGTGGTGTGCTTCTTCGCGAGGAACTTGATGAGTCCGGTGCGCTCGCCCTTGAGCAGATCCTCGTCGTTGACCGCTTTGTAGTAGCGGTCGTGCACGTGCTCGAGCGAGATATCAAGGATGTCGAGATACTTGCTGCGGTCCTCAGTCGACGCGACCTGCCCGCCCACTGAGAAATCACGCCGCGTGTCGCCGGCGTGGAAGGCGAGAACAGCCTGGTCGAGCGGGCCGGCGAGGTTGTGGGCTGCAGGGAGGCGCTCGACGGCGAGCGTGAGGCCGGCTGCGGCGATGATGGCCGCCAGGACGGCGACGACGAGGCGATTGGAGGACACGAGGTTAGGGGTTCCTTTCGCGGGTTTCGCGGGACAGCGGCACCCGGACATGATGAGGTAATCTCATATGGTATATATGACGGTATTCCCTGTCAGAAGTTTCAGAGAAACTCCTTAGAGTCTGCTCATGGGGTTGACCGGGACGCCGTTCACGCGTATTTCGAAGTGCAGGTGCGGGCCAGTGGCATAGCCGGTGGCGCCGACGCGGGCGATCGCTTGGCCGCGTGCCACGTCCTGGCCCCGGGAGACCAATATGGCCGAGCAGTGGGCGTACAGGGTCGAATAGCCGCTGCCGTGGTCCAAGATGACCGTGTTGCCATAACCGCCATACCATCCGACGAACAACACGACGCCGTCCGCCGACGCCACGATCGGCGCGCCATACGGCGCCCCGATGTCGATGCCGGTGTGCATCCGGTAGCCGCCCAAGATCGGGTGCCAGCGCATGCCGAAACCGGAGACGACGGGCCCTTGCGCCGGCCAGATGAACTGCCCCGGCGCGCCGAGCGATTCGTTCTCGGGCGTGCGTCCTGCGGCGATCGCCGCTGCGCGCCGCGCTTGGATCGCCGCCATGCGCGCGCGTCGTTCGGCCTCCGCTTCCTCGCGCTGCCGCTCGACGATCAGTTTCTGCAGCTGCGCTTCTTCTTCTGCGGTGAGGTCTTCGAGCTGTCGGACCTGCTGCGCGACGGCGTTCTTCTGCAGCGTCGCCGCGTACAACAGCTCGCGCCGGCGGTCGGCGAGGTCGGCGAGCTGCCCGCGTTTGCGTTCCCGATCGCCGCGCTGCGCGTCGAGGTCGGCCTGTGTCTGCTCAAGCGCGGCGACGAGACCTTGGTAGCGATGCTGCTCCGCATCGACCCGATGGATGAGATCGGTATCGGAGCGCACGATGAACTGCAGGAAGTCGAAGCGCTCGACGAAGTCCTCGAACGAGGTCGCGTCGAGCAGCACGGTGAGGTACGAGGCCGAACCCTGTTCGTAGATGTCGACGAGCCGTTTGTCGAGCGCATCGGTGTGGCGCTTGAGGCTGGCTTGGGTGTCGGCGAGCTGGTTGCGACGCACCTCAAGACGCCGCTCGGTGAGCGAGATCGCCGCCGAAAGATCGCCGATCTCGCCCGTCACCCGCGTGATGGCGCCGTTCGTCTCGTCCAGCTGCTGCGAGATGGTCTGCACCTTGTAGCGCGCTTGATGCAAGTGGCCGCGCGCCGCTTCCAGCTTCTGTTTGGTCGCTTCGATCTGCGCTTGGCTCTGCTTGATCTTGACGTTGATCGGAAGCGGCGTCGGCGTGGGCGAGTGGCGCGGCTGCGCTGCGGCGAACGCAGCGCCGCCCGCGTTCGACGAGGCGGTCACGCAGATGAGGAGCAGAAGGACGGTCGAATAAATTCGACCGCTCCAAGGGCCCGGCAGAATGCGGCGCGTCACGCGGTCTGGAGGTAGCGCGTCACCGAGAACCAGCTGGCGAGCATGCCGACCAGGCCGCCGACGAGCAGCAGTTCGAGCGCGAGATGGCCGATCGGCACAGCCGCCAGGTTGAGCGGCAAGAACGGCAGGTCGAGCGCCAGCTTCGGCGCGATGGCGTGATATGCGGGCCACAGGAACGCGAGGCCCACGAGCGCCCCGATGAGCCCGGTGAGCACGCCTTCGAAGACGAACGGCCAGCGGATCGTCCAATTGGTGGCGCCGACCAGCTGCATGATGTTGATCTCGCGCTGCCGCGCGAACACGGTGAGCCGGATCGTGTTGTAGATGATGAGCGCGGTCGCGAAGAGCAGCAGCACGATGACGCCGAGCCCGATCGTGCCCACCACCTGGCGCATCTTGAGCAGCTTCTCGGTGACGCGGCTGCCGTAGTTCACGAAAGCGACGGTGGGTTTGGCCTGCAGGTCGGCGGCGACCGCCGCGACGTCTTGCGGATCGGCCGTGTGCACGACGAACGAGTTCGGCAGCGGGTTGGTGTTGATGAGGTCCAAGTTGACCTGACCGTGCAGCCGGTTGCGCAGCGTCGCCAGCGCTTCTTGTTTGCTGACGAAGCGCACGCCGTCCACGCGCGGATCCGCGCGCAGCGTGCGCATCATCGTGTCGATGTCGGCGGGCGAAGTGTCATCCTTGAGGTACACGGCGATGTCGACCTTGGTGACGATGCTGCGCATCACCAGGTCGAACGACGTGCGCATGAACAGGAACACGCCCAACACGATGATAGAGATAGCGACCGTGCCGATGGCGGTGAGCGCCATCGCCATGTTGCGGGTGAAGTTCTGCGCGACTTCGGCCCAGAAGAAACGGGTCTTACCCCAATCCAACGTTGTAGCGGCCTCGTTCTTCGTCGTGCGCGATCCTGCCGTGGGTGAGCCGCACCACCCGGCGGCGCATGCGGTCGACGCTGGCCTGGTTGTGGGTCGCGACGATGACCGTCGTGCCCTTCGCGTTGATGCGCGCCAGCAGCGCCATGATCTCCGCAGAGGTCTCGGGGTCGAGATTGCCGGTCGGCTCGTCGCACAGCAGGATGAGCGGGTTGTTCACCAGCGACCGCGCGATAGCGGTGCGCTGCTGTTCGCCGCCGGACAGCTCGTGCGGGAACATCTTGGACTTGTGCGCGATGCCGACGAGCTCGAGGGCGCGCGGCACGCGCCGCATCACGTCGCGCGAGCTCGCACCGGTCACCTGCAGCGCGTAGGCGACGTTCTCCCACACCGTCTTGCCGCGCAACAGCTTGAAGTCTTGGAACACGACGCCCGCCTTGCGCCGCAAGAACGGCACCTGGCCGCGCGGCAGGGTCGAGAGGCGCCACTCGTCGACCGTGACGTCCCCCGAGGTGGGCTGCACTTCGCGATAGATGCACTTGAGGATGCTGGATTTGCCCTGGCCGGTGCTGCCGACCAGGAAGAGGAACTCGCCGCGACCCACCGAGAGGTTGATGTTGGACAGCGCATGGACGCCGTTCGGGTAGACGAGGCTCACGTCCTCAAAAACGATCACCACGCGCTGTTCGCCGGGGCGGTTTTCGGCCCTATCTACCGGGAAATCGGCTCGCGCGTCCGAATCGTATCGCCGATGGATTTCGATCTGACCGCAGAGCAACTCGATGTGCAACGCCTGTGCCGCGAATTCGCCGACGGCGAAGTCGCGCCGCACGCGCAGCGCTGGACCGCCGCGGAATTCCCGCTCGAATGCGTGCGCAAGATGGCCGCTCTGGGCTTGCTCGGCCTCCCGTTCCCTGAGAAATACGGCGGCGCCGGCGCTGACACGGTGTCGTATGCGCTCGCGGTGATGGAGATCGGCCGCGCGGACGCGTCGGTGGGCATCACCATGGCGGCGCACGTGTCGCTTGGTTCGGCGCCGTTCCTCATGTTCGGCACCGAAGCGCAAAAGGAGCAGTACCTTCCTCCTCTGGCGCGCGGCGAGCGGCTGTGGGGCGTTCGGTCTCACCGAACCGCAGGCAGGCTCCGACGCGGGAGCGACCAAGACGACCGCGCAGCTGCGCGGCGGCTCGTGGGTCATCGACGGCACCAAGTGCTTCATCACCAATGCGGGTACCCCGATCACCGGCGGCGTGACGATCACCGCGCTCACGGGCGGCGCGACGGACGGGCGGCCGGAGATCAGCAACATCATCGTGCCGCAGGACACACCGGGCTTCACCCGCGCCCAGCCGTATAAGAAGATGGGCTGGCGCGCATCGGACACGCGCGAGCTGTCGTTCGCGGGCGCGCAGGTGCCGCAGGAGAACCTGCTCGGACAGCGCGGGGCGAGGCTTCCATCAGTTCCTCGACGTGCTCGACGGCGGGCGGATCAGCGTCGGCGCGCTGTCGGTCGGCCTCGCGCAAGCGTGCTACGACGCGTCGGCGAAATACGCCAAGGAACGGACCCAGTTCGGCCAGTCCATCGGGAAATTCCAGGCGGTGCAGTTCCAATTGGTTGATATGGCGGTCGAGATCGAGCTGGCGCGCACCGCGGTGCTCAAAGCGGCGTGGCTCAAGGACCAGGGCCGGGATTTCGCCATGGCCGCGGCGATGGCGAAGCTGTTCTCAGGCGAGGTGTCGCGGCGCTGCGCGAACTGCGCGGTGCAGATCCACGGCGGCTACGGCTTCATGGACGAGTATCCGGTGTCGCGCTACTGGCGCGATTGCAAGATCAACGAGATCGGCGAGGGCACCAACGAAGTGCAGCGGATGGTGATCGGCCGCCTCTTGGGCTTCTAGCGCGTCGTATCCACCGTCATCCCGAAACCGCTCAGCGAGTCCGCCGTGTCGAAGATGACGCGCCGGTTCGGCCACACGAGCTGGCTGCCGCTGGCTGTGGTGGCGTTCGGGAAGACGAAGACGGCTTGCGCGCCGCCGTCGAAGACGAACAGCAGATCGCGCACCTGGTCGTACGCCAGGCCCTTGGGAGCGGTGAAGTTGGTGAGCTGCTGCGCGTGCGTGGCGCCGGCGTTCCAGGTACCGGCCGTCTTGACCACGCTGATCTGCGCCGGCGACGTCTGCTCGGTGACGAAGAGGATATCGAGCGGCGCGTTGTAGGCGAGGCCGGTGATGTTGCCCAGCGACAGCCCGCTGATCTGCGTGTTCGAGGTTAGGCTGGTCGTGCCGCCCAGATGCGCCAACGCCCAGGCGCCGAAGCCGTCGAACTTGGCGACGACCTGGCCGTTGTCCGCCACGAAGAGCCGGTCGTTGAGGGCATCGTACAGCATCTCTTGCGGGCGCGGCGTGCCCGGCGCCGCGGGATCAGTCATGTTGAGCGTCACTGCGCCGCCGGGTAAGGACGCCCCGGTCATGCCGGTCGCGCCGGAGTAGATGTCCACCGTGTTACCCGTGTTGTGGGCCACCACGAGCAGGTTGTGCACCGCATCGAAGACCGCGGCGCCCTCGAGATTCATGGTGCTGGCCGAGTTGACGGTGATGGTCGGCGGCATGCCGTTGCGCGTGGTGGCCATCGTCCACAGATCGATGGTGTTGTTGGAATTCGTCGGCACCGTCTGGTTCGGGTACCACAGCGTGTCGCTCACCGGATCGTACACGACGTCCGGATTGGCAGCATCGGCGGTCGTCAAGATGATGTTGGCGATAGTGCCGCCGTTTAGCGCGGACGCCCCTTTGTAGGCGCGCACGGTGCGCGACGTCGCGTCTTGCACCCACAGCGTGTCCGGCGCGAAGGTGGCGCTGGAGGACGGCGTGGGCGTCGGCGTGGTCGTCGTCGACGAGTTCGTGCAACCCCCCGCGAGCGCCATGGCGAATAGGCCGATGGCGAGCACGACATAACCCACACGTACCTTCATGAAGCGGAAGACCTCTCATTGTGTGGTGCCCGAGCGAAGCCCGAGGCACGTAGATCGGGGCCGTGAGAATCGCAGACGCCGGCACCGATCGGGCCGGCGGACACACCCCGCGCGAATGAGGGCAGGTTCGCCCAAACGGGCAAACGCCCTCTTTACGCGGCTCGGGGTGAAATGAAGAGGCCGCCTGCGTGCGCCGGCGGCCTCTTCGTCGTGGTCGTCTTGCTCGACTCTTAGAGCTTGACGTTGACGCCGAACGATACGCCGAACGGGGTGGTGAAGCCGATCAAGCCGTTCGTCGAAGCGAACTGCTGGTACGGATACTTCGCCCATGCTTGTATCGTCGAGTCCGGATTGTAGAAGTTGCCCACAGGCGGCACGTTGCCGGCGCGGACGCCGTACGCACAGATGTGGTGGTCGTTGCTCGTCCACGGTTCAACCGACCCGCCGAAGCAGGTGTTGAAGATGTTCGTCAGGCCGACGTTATACGACACGCGAGGTGTCGCATCGTACGCGATGGTCATGAAGCCGGCGAATTGGCTCGGCTGCGTGAACGCACCGATGCTGTCGAACTTGCCCGTGAACGTGTTCGGGATGACGATCGAGGTCGTGCAGGTCGTCGCGTCGGCCGGGGCACCAGAGCCGCCTGCCGGGTAGCGAGGATCGCCTGCGACCGCGCTCGCGAGCGGTGCGCCGCAGGACGACGGGTTGAACCCGTTCATGGTCTCCGGTGAGCCGTACACCTGACCTGAGTGGAACTGCAACGCGGGGATGAAGCTCCACTTGTCGTGCTTCCATTGCACGACTGCGGTCGCGGCGTTGGGCGTCACGTAGCCTTGCGCTGAGAGTTGCACGCCCGCCGGCACGATGTCGTACGGAGCGAACGACTGACCCGGATTGATCGTCGGTTGCGCAGGCATGTTGTAGTACGGGTTGGCGTTGTCGGCCGCCGTGCAGACCGTCTGGCCGACGCCAGCGGTGTCGAAGCACGGGAACGAGTGCGCGCCGCCGCCGTTCACACCGCACAGGCTGAGCGGGTTCGTCGAACCTGCGACGCCGTTGCATGCGGACGTGAACGTGTTGTAGTTCTGGATGTCCTGATTGTCCGAGTCGAGCACGGTGCCGCCGTTGGGCAGCGTCTGGTACTTGATCGTGCTCTTCGTGTAGGTGTACGACACTTGTCCGGCCCAGCCGTTGGCATTGAAGTTGCCGAGGTTGAGCAGGAACTCAAGGCCCGTGTTGGTCTCGCGGCCGGCGTTGAGGCCGGATACGAAGGCCGTCTTCGGGTCGATGAAGATCTGTTGCACCTGGTCCGTCGTCTGGCGCAGGAACGGCGTCAAGCTGAACGACGTCTGCGAGTTGGCGAAGCGGTGCTCGATCGTGATGTCGTAGTTGTTCGAGATCGACGGCCGGATGATGTGGTTCGGCGTCGTGAACCCGAACTTGTAGAAGAGCGAACCGAGCAGCGCATTCGGCAGGTTCTGCTGCAGCGAGTTGTACTGCTGGAACGCCGCGTTGGCGGCCTGCGAGTAACGGCCGGCGGAGAACCGCAGGACGTCGTCGGGGCCGAACGTGTACGTGCCGCCGATGCGGGGCTCGATCTCGTTGTAGGTGATGCTGCCGCCGTTGGCGGTGCCGTTGGTGATGGTCGCGGGCACGAAGCCTGCGCCGTAGTTCGAGCATGGCGAACCCGCCTGCTGGTTGGCTAAGCCGACCGAGGTCGCGTTGGTCATGTCGAACGGCGAGCCGCCGTTGAACAGCGGGTTCGCGCAGTTCGTGGCGTTCCACGCGTTGAACCAGAAGTTGCGCGTGCCGCCGCCCGTCGGGGAGTACAAGAACGTGTAGACGTCGTCGCGCAAGCCGAAGTTGAGGTTCAGCTTGTCGTTCGGTTTCCACGTGTCTTGCGCCGAAACGGCCCAGAAGCGCGGGGTGACCGAGTTGTACGTCGCGTAGGGGCCGCTCTCACCGATCAGCCATGCGCACGCGGCCGTGCCCGACGCTCCGCAGGTATTTCCCGGAGCCGGGATGCCGCTAGCTTGGACCTGACTGAAGGTCAGGATGCTCGGACGCACGCCAGCCGGATTGCTGGGTTCGCACGAGTATGCCTGGCCCGCGACTGCGCCGCGGCAGATGCCGTCCGTCGGATTCGCTGCGTCCACCAAGAACCCGAAGCGTGTGCGCGTGCCGCCGCACCCGGTGAGGTTCGGACCGAAGCACTGGTCCATCTGCGTGTTGTTGTCGCGCACCGTGCTCGCCGTCGAGTACGAACCTTCGACGTTGAGCAAGTGCTTGTTCGAGAGCTGGTTGACGTACTGGGCGGACAAGCCGCGCGTGTGCGTCCACAGCTCGTAGTCGCCAGGGCAGCATCCCGCGTAGGTGGCCTGCGAGGTATTCGCACCGTGCAAGAACCACCACGAGTAGAAGATGTAGCCGTAGAGGCGGAAATACGAGCTCGTGCCGATGTTGCGCTGCCACTGCAGCTTGTAGATGTTCTGGCCGTTGTCGGCCGTGTCCTGATGGTTCAGCGCTATCGGTCCACCGAGGCCCGCTGCGCCTTCGCTCGGATAGCCGTAGTTGGCGACGTTGGCTGCCTGCGTCGGATCGGCCGACGTGAACAGCCCGCCGACGCCCGGCATGTACTGCCGGCCGCCCACGAACGTCTGACCTGGGCAGTTGAAGCACGTCGCATAGTCCGTGTTGTAATACGACGGGCCGCCCCAGTCATTGATCGAGCCGTAATAGTACGTGTAGAGCAAGAACGTGTTGTAGAGGAACTGGATGTCGTCCTTGCCGGCATCGTGCTTATGCGGGATGCCGAAGTGGAAGTTGAAGATGCTCTCGCGGTCCGTGAGGTGTTCGGGTGTGGCGATCGTGACCGGGCCCATCTGGTAGCCGCCCGGACCGATCGGCAGTGCGCCGAAGTACGCGTGGTTCGCATAGCATCCTGCGTAGCTGTCGCTGGTCGCAGCGCCGCAACCCGCGACACCCGGGCCGCCGCCGTTTGGATCGACGCCGACGTCGAACGGCGTGCCTGCGGTCTGCGCGTAGCTCGCGCCGTTGCTGTTGTCGATGGTCAGCGGCGCGTAGTCCACGAGACCAGCGGCGATGTAGTACGAGAAGTTACGGTTGGGCGTCGCGCCGCCGAACTCGATGTTGGCCTTGTTGTACAGGTTCGGGCCGCCGATGCCGAGGTTGATGGCGCCGAAACCCGGGTAGGTACCGGTCTTGATGACCTGGTTGATGTAACCGGCAAGGCCTGACGATTCAGCCGATGCGGGCGATGTGCCCGTGTACAGCTGGAGTTCCTGTTGGCCGAGCGCCGACAGATTGGTGGTCGGGTAGTTGTCGAA
>CAWDVP010000002.1:0-717026 GCA_963805945.1 Vulcanimicrobiota bacterium
CGTGGTCGTCTCGCTCGACTAAGGTTGACGTTGACGCCGAATGAAACGCCAAACGGGGTGGTGTAGCCGATCAAGCCGTTCGTCGAGGAGAACTGCTGGTACGGATACTTCGTCCACGCCTGGATCGTCGAGTCCGGATTGTAGAAGTTGCCCACCGGCGGCACGTTGCCGGCGCGAACGCCGTACGCGCAGGTGTGGTGGTCGCCGTTCGTCCATGGTTCAACCGACCCGCCGAAGCAGGTGTTGAAGATGTTCGTCAGGCCGACGTTGTACGACACGCGCGGTGTCGCATCGTACGTGATGGTCATGAAACCGGCGAACTGGCTCGGTTCCGTGAACGCACCGATCGCGTCGAACTTGCCGGTGTAGACGTTGGGGATGACGATCGCGCCCGTGCAGGTCGTCGCGTCGGCCGGGGCACCAGAGCCGCCAGCCGGGTAGCGAGGATCGCCTGCGACCGTGCCGCTTGCAAGCGGTGCGCAGGTCGCCGGGTTGAACCCGTTCGTCGTCTCGGGTGAGCCGTACACCTGACCTGAGTGGAACTGCAACGCGGGGATGAAGCTCCACTTGTCGTGCTTCCATTGCACGACTGCGGTCGCGGCGTTCGGCGTTATGTAGCCTTGCGACGACAGTTGCACGCCCGCCGGCACGATGTCGTACGGAGCGAACGACTGGTTCGGGTTGATCGTCGATTGGGCGGCCTGATTGTAGTACGGGTTAGAGGTATCGGCCGCGGTACAAACCGCTTGCCCCATGCCCGCGCTGTTGAAACACGGGAACCCATTTGGATTGGGTTGGCCCACACCACTCAGGATACCGCATGGGCTGAGCGGGTTGGACGAACCCAAGACGCCAGCGCACGCGGATGTGAAGCTGTTGTATTTCTGGATGTCCTGATTGTCGGAGTCGAGCACGGTGCCGCCGTTGGGCAGCGTCGAGTATTTGATCGTGCTCTTCGTGTACGTGTACGCGAGTTGTCCGGCCCAGCCGTTGGCATTGAAGTTACCGAGGTTGAGCAGGAACTCGACGCCCGTGTTGGTCTCGGCACCGGCGTTGAGGCCGGACACGAAGGCCGTCTTCGGGTCGATGAAGATCTGCTGCACCTGGTCCGTCGTCTGGCGCAGGAACGGCGTCAGCTTGAACGACGTCTGCGTGTTGGCGAAACGGTGCTCGTACGAGATGTCGTAGTTGTTCGAGATCGACGGCCGGATGATGTGGTTCGGCGTCGTGAACCCGAACTTGTAGAAGAGCGAGCCAAGCAACGCACCCGGCAGGTTCTGCTGCAGCGAGTTGTACTGCTGGAACGCAGCGTTGGCGGCCTGCGAGTAACGGCCGGCGGAGAACCGCAGGACGTCGTCCGGACCGAACGTATACGTGCCGCCGATGCGGGGCTCGATCTCGTTGTATGTGATGCTGCCGCCGTTGGCGGTGCCGTTGGAGATGGTCGCGGACACGAAGCCCGGGCCGTAGTTCGAACACGGCGAACCGGACGGCTGGTTGGCCAAGCCGACCGAAGCCGCGTTGGTCATGTCGAACGGCGAGCCGCCGTTGAACAGCGGGTTCGCGCAGTTCGCCAAGTTCCACGCCTTGAACCAGAAGTCACGCGTCCCGCCGCCCGTCGGGCTGTACAAGAACGTGTAGACGTCGTCGCGCAAGCCGAAGTTGAGGTTCAGCTTGTCGTTCGGTTTCCACGTGTCTTGCGCCGACATCGCCCAGAAGCGCGGGGTGACGGTGTTGAACGTCGCCCACGGGCCGTTCTCAGCGATCAGCCATGCGCACGGACCGTTGCACGCGGTGGCGCTCGGCGCCGGTATGCCGCCTGACTGCACGCCCGAGTAGGTCAGGACGCTCGGTCGCGGACCAGCTCCGGCCGGGTTCGGGAGGCCGGTCTGGCACGAGCCCTGGAAACCCGGGTTGTTCGCATTGTAGCAGATTCCGCTCATCGGGTTCGCCGCGCTCACGAGCACCGCGAAGCGTGGCCGCGAGCCGCCGCACCCGGTGAGGTTCGGGCCGAAGCACTGGTCCATCTGCGTGTTGTTGTCGCGCACGGTGCTCGCCGTCGAGTACGAACCTTCGACGTTGAGCAAGTGCTTGTTCGAGAGCTGGTTGACGTACTGGGCGGACAAGCCGCGCGTGTGCGTCCACAGCTCGTAGTCGCCCGGGCAGCATCCCGCGTAGGTGGCCTGCGAGGTGTTCGCGCCGTGCAAGAACCACCACGAGTAGAAGATGTAGCCGTAGAGGCGGAAGTACGAGCTCGTGCCGATGTTGCGCTGCCACTGCAGCTTGTAGATGCCCTGGCCGTTGTCGGCCGTGTCCTGATGGTTCAGCGCGATCGGTCCGCCGAGGCCCGCTGCGCCTTCGCTCGGATAGCCGTAGTTGGCGACGTTGGCGGCCTGCGTCGGATCGGCCGACGTGAAAATGCCGCCGACGCCCGGCGTGTACTGCCGGCCGCCCACGAACGTCTGACCCGGGCAGTTGACGCACGTCGCATAGTCCGTGTTGTAATACGACGGGCCGCCCCAGTCATTGATCGAGCCGTAATAGTACGTGTAGAGCAAGAACGTGTTGTAGAGGAACTGGATGTCGTCCTTGCCGGCATCATTCTTATGCGGGATGCCGAAGTGGAAGTTGAAGATGCTCTCGCGGTCCGTCAGGTGGCCGGGTGTAGCGATCGTGAACGGGCCCATCTGGTAGCCGCCCGGACCGATCGGCAGTGCCCGAAGTACGCGTGGTTCGCGTAGCATCCTGCGTAGCTGTCGCTGGTCGCAGCGCCGCAACCCGCGACGCCCGCACCGCCGCCGTTTGGATCGACGCCGACGTCGAACGGCGTGCCTGCGGTCTGCGTGTAGCTCGCGCCGTTGCTGGTGTCGATGTAATTCGGCGCGTAGTCGACGAGACCCGCGGCGATGTAGTACGAGAAGTTACGGTTGGGCGTCGCGCCGCCGAACTCGATGTTGGCCTTGTTGTACAGGTTCGGGCCGCCGATGCCGAGGTTGATGGCGCCGAAACCCGGATAGGTGCCGGTCTTGATGACCTGGTTGATGTAACCGGCAAGGCCTGACGATTCAGCCGATGCGGGCGATGCGCCCGTGTACAGCTGGAGTTCCTGTTGGCCGAGCGCCGACAGATTGGTGGTCGGGTAGTTGTCGAACGACCGGTTGACCGGCACGCCGTCGAACTCATAGCCGACCTGGTCGTAGTCGCCGCCGCGGATGTACACGCTCTGGAACCAGCCGGCATTACCCGGCGGAACGAACGCGCCCGGAAGCGCGGCGATGGCCGAGTAGCCTTGGTCCGAGCTGCCGCCGCCGCCGAGCACTGACGTACGAGCCTGCGCCTTCTCGTTGACCGAGTAGACGTCAGACGTGGTGCCTGGCTTGACGAGATCGGATGACGCACGCGTGGTCACTGTGCCGATCGTCTTGATCGCGGGCCTCGCGAGGACGACGAGGTTGACGGTCTGGTCAGCCAAGATGGTGACACCCGGCTGTTCGGTCGTCTCGATCACGCCTTCTTTGGAGACGGTCACTCTATATGTGTCCGGGACCAAAGAGACGAAACCGAAGTGACCCGATGAGTCTGTTACGGTTGAAGAAGTTTGACTGGCAGAGGATGGCGGTGACCTTCGCACCTGCGATGGCTGTTCCGTCCCTGCCAGCTTAGCAACGCCATTCAAACCGCCGGAGACGCCCGCCAGTGCCCATGTTCCCTGGACGAGTATCACCGCGACGGATCAAGAAGGCGATTCTCAGCAACCCTTTCATATCTTTTGGGTTCCTTCTTAAGAGAAGCGGGTGATGCGATCTTCGCACGGTCTTTCGGCCGCAGCGAATACTGCAAAGCCGGCTTGCACTGCGAGAGCACAAACCAACTCGTCCCACATTTTCAATCTTCATCCGCCTTTAACCTTCGGTCTCCGGCGGGCGGGAAGCCCCTAAATACAGGCTCTGCGGAGCTGCGCCAAGGCCGTCAAACGCTGGCTGGAAGGCGCATGGCGCGGGCCAGCAGCGCCGGGATATCGGCGGGGCTGTCGGCCACGGGCACGTCGACGGCTTGGAATGCCTCGATCTTCGCCTGCGCCGTGCCGCCGCTGCCGCTGATGATCGCGCCGGCATGGCCCATCCGCTTGCCCTCGGGCGCGGATCGTCCGCCGATGAACGCGACGACGGGCTTGGTGAAGCGTTTGCGCTTGATGAGTGCGGCCGCATCCTCTTCATCCGTGCCGCCGATCTCGCCGACGACGACCACCGCCTCGGTGCCGTCGTCCTTCTTGAAATGCGTCGAGGCAGTCGGTGAAGACCGTGCCGATGATCGGATCGCCGCCTATGCCGACGCACGTGCTCTGCCCGATGCCGGCGCGCGTCATGCTGATCGACGATCTCGTAGGTGAGCGTGCCGCTGCGCGAGATCAACCCGACGTTGCCGGCTTTGAAGACGTGGCCCGGCATGATGCCGGCCAGCGCCGCGCCCGGCGTGATGACGCCGGGGCAGTTGGGTCCGATGACGCGCGCCGACTTCGGCACGACCGACATGACGCGCAGCATGTCGTGCACCGGGATGCCTTCGGTGATGCAGATGATGAGCTCGATGCCCGCGTCCGCCGCTTCGAGGATCGCATCCGCCGCGAACGGCGGCGGCACGAAGATGACCGTCGCATCTGCGCCGGTCTTGGCGCGCGCTTCGCTCACGCTGTCGAACACCGCGAACCGCTCGACCACGTGCCCGCCCTTGCCCGGCGTCACGCCGCCGACGACATCGGTGCCGTACGCGCGCATGCGGCCGGCATGATAGAGGCCTTCGCGCCCGGTGATGCCTTGCACGATGACCTTCGATTGCTTGTGCAGATAGATCGCCACTGCTTACTTCGCTATCGCCCGTGCGAGGGCGACCGCTTGACGCGCGCCTTCGTTCATGGTCTCGACCGAGATGATGCCGTTTGCCTGCAGCACCTCGCGGCCTTCCTTCTCGTTGGTGCCGGTCAGCCGGATCACCAGTTTGTCCTTGCGCCACGTGCCGCCGCTCAGCGCCTCGACCAAGCCCTTGGCGACTTCATCGCCGCGCGTGATGCCGCCGAAGATGTTGATGAAGAGCGATTTCACCTTCGGGTCGGCGGTGACGATGTTGACCGCCTCGCGCACGATGTCGGCCTTGGCTCCGCCGCCGACGTCGAGGAAATTCGCGGGCTCTCCGCCCGAGGCTTTGACCGCGTCGAGCGTGCCCATGACGAGGCCCGCGCCGTTGCCGATGATGCCGACGTCGCCATCGAGGTGCACGTAGGCGAGCCCGACCTTGCGCGCGCGCTCTTCGAGCGGATCGCTCGGCAGATCGGTCTTCCACGCCTCGAGCTCTTTGTGGCGGAAGAGGCCGTTGTCGTCGATGTCGACCTTGGCGTCGGACGCGATGAGCCTGCCGTCTTTGGTGATCGCGAGCGGATTGATCTCGACGAGCATCGCGCCTATGTCGAAGAAGAGCTCGTACAGCTTGCCCAGGACGGTCACGAACTGGCCGGTGACCTCTTTGGGGATGCCCGCGGCTTCGGCGACCCGCCGGCCGACGAAGGGCCAGTAGCCCATCGCCGGGTCGATGCGGTACTTGGCGATCGCATCCGGGTGCGAGTGGGCGACCTCTTCGATGTCCATGCCGCCCATCGCCGAGGCGATGATGATCGGGCGCTTGCTCTGCCGGTCGACCGCGATGGAGAGGTACAGCTCCTTGGCGATGTCGACGCGCTGCTCGATCCAGATGCGCTTGGCGATCTCGCCCTTGATGTCCATGCCGAGGATCGCGGTGGCCGGCTCGACGACGTCGCGTTCGTCGTTGGCGAACTTGATGCCGCCGGCTTTGCCGCGTCCGCCGACGAGCACTTGCGCCTTGACGACGCTCGGCGCCGGATTCGCGCGCATGATGGCGACCGCTTCCGCCACGGTCGAGGCCATCGTGCCGGTGGGCACCGGGATGCCGGCGGCGGCGAAGAGCTCTTTGCCTTGATATTCGAGCAGTCTCAAATTCGGTTCTCCGTCTCTACTAATGGGCCGATCTAAAGATCGGCCCCTACATCCCCTACACGGGGGTCCGGCGCGGCGGGCGGTCCGTCGAGGTCCGCTCATCGAGCCGGCCCAGCAGTTCGCGTGCGATCACGATACGCTGCACCTCGGACGTTCCCTCGTAGATCTCCGTGATCTTGGCGTCGCGATAGTAGCGTTCTGCCGGGAACTCTGTGGTGAAGCCATAGCCGCCGAGGATCTGCACGCACTCGGCCGCGTGTTTGCGCGCGGCGGTCGAGGCGAAGAGCTTCGCTTTGGACGATGCATCGATCACCGGCACGCCCTGGTCCTTCAGCCATGCCGCTCGATACAGCAGCATCCGCGCGGCATCGAGGTCCATCGCCATGTCGGCGATCTTGAACGACACGGCCTGGAACGCGCCGATCGGCCGTCCGAACTGAAAACGATCGAGCGCATAACGCACGGAGGTGTCGAGGCACGCCGCCAGCAGACCCACGGCCTGGGCCGCGATGCCGAGGCGGCCGGAGCCCAGGCTCGCGAGGGCTATCTTGTAGCCACCGCCCTCGTCGCCGAGCAGCCGCGCCGCGGGGACCTCGGCGTTGTCGAGGATCAGGTCCACCGTGTCGGAGGATCGGATGCCTAGCTTCTCGGTCTTGCGGCCGTGCGTCAGGCCTTTGGTGTCGCGGTCGACCAGGAACGCGGAGATGCCCTTCGGCCCCTGGCCCCCGGTGCGCGCGAAGACGACGTAGACCTTGGCGACGCTGCCGTTGGTGACCCATTGCTTGGTGCCGTTGAGCACGTAGGCGTCGCCGCGGCGCTGGGCCGTGGTGCGCAGCCCCGAGGCGTCCGAACCGGCCTCGGCCTCGGTCAGCGAAAAGGCGCCCAGCCAGGTGCCTTCGCACATCTTAGGCAGATACTGCTCGCGCAGCGCTTCCGAGGCGAACTGCTCGATGATCCGCGTGATGAGGCCGGCGTGCACCGACACGGCGACGCCGACGCCCGCGTCGGCCTTGCTGATCTCCTCGATGGCGAGCGCGATGCTGATCGAGTCGAGCGCCGCGCCGCCGTATTTCTCCGACACCGACATCCCCATGATGCCGATCTCGCCGAGCTTGGCGAAGACGTCGAGCGGGAAGGCCTGCTCGCGGTCCCACTGGCCGGCGTGCGTCGCTATGTCGCGTGCGGCGAACGCCGCGACGGTGTCGCGCACCGCCTTCTGCTCTTTGGTCAGTTCGAAATTCAATTCGCGTACCGGTAGAAGCCGCGGCCGGACTTCTTGCCCAGGTAGCCGGCGGCGACCATCTTCTTCAGCAGCGGGCACGGCCGGTATTTCGGGTCGGAAAAACCGTCGTAGAGCACCTGCATGATCGCGAGGCAGGTGTCCAGCCCGATGAGATCGGCCAGTGCGAGCGGCCCCATCGGATGGTTCATACCCAGCTTCATCACCGTGTCGATCGCCTCGACGCTGCCAACGCCTTCCATGTGCGCGTAGATCGCCTCGTTGATCATCGGCATGAGCACGCGGTTGCTCACGAAGCCCGGGAAATCGTTGACCTCGACGGGCGTCTTGCCCAACGCCTCGGCGAGCTGTCGCACGAGGGCGAAGGTCTCGTCGGAGGTGGCGATGCCGCGGATGATCTCGACCAGCTGCATCACCGGCACGGGGTTCATGAAATGCATGCCGATGACTTTGTCCGCGCGCTTGGTCGCCGCGCCGAGCTTGGTGATGGAGATCGACGACGTGTTGCTCGCGAGCACGGCGTTCGGCGGCGTCGCGGCGTCAAGCGTCCGGAACAGCGCGAGTTTGAGCGCCTCGTCCTCGCTGGCGGCTTCGATCGCGATCGCAACGTCCGCGCGCGCCGTCAGATCGGCGTGAAAGGAGATGCGGCCAAGTAGCGCGTCTGCGTCGGCGCGGCTCGTCTTGCCTTTGTCCACCGCGCGGGCGAGGTTCTTCTCGATCGCCGCGCGGCCGCGGGTGAAGGCGGCCTGGTCCACGTCGTGGAGCATGACGCGGTTGCCGGCCGCCGCGCAGACCTGCGCGATGCCCGACCCCATCTGCCCTGCGCCGACCACGAGAACATCCATGATCGCCTCTATTAGGGCCGAGCGAAACGTCGGCCCTCCAAAAAAAGAAGGCCGCCTTTCGGCGGCCGATGCGGTTGTCGCGACGCGGCGCACTCTCTTTGGACTTCTTCGCTGCCCTTGCTGAGGCCGGAATTTCCGGGGAACCTGCGCTCGCCGGAAGTCTCCGCAGACCCGGCCTCGGGCGACGACGCGTCGAGGCGAAAACCGCCCTCCGAGAATAGCACCCGGTCTGTCTGGAGGACAAGCCTACGCCTGTTCGGGACTTCGATATCATTTGTCCCGCACCGCGGGAATTTTAGAAGACCTGAGTATACTTCGCCAAGACCGACAGCTTGAGCACGCACACCACTGCCATGAGGACGAAGAACATGAGCGTGACGATCTCGGCGCTCCAGATGACCTGGCCGTTCCACGTGCCTTGTTGCTTGGCTTTGGCGAGCGCTCCGCGCCATGGGATGATGCGCGGGACGAGGGTGGTGTACTCCGTGTACTTGGTCCCATAGGTGTGCGCCAAGAACGCTTCTTCTAAAGGAATGATCATCGCATAGACGGCGATCACCCATGCGAGGATCAGCACGATGAGCCAGAACGACTGAAAGCTCGGGATTCCGCCCGTGTACGCGATCGCGAACCCCAACGCGATGATGGCGTTGCCGAGGTAGAGCGGGTTGCGCACGAGCGCGTACGGACCCGCGGTCACGAGCTGCGGTGCGGTCACCGTCTTGTCACGGGTCGTCACGCCGGAATAGCCGACCGCCCAGATGCGCAGCAGCTCGCCCGCGAGCGCGATGCCAATGCCTAGCTCCGCGGACAGCAGACTCGGGCGCCCGAACGCGATCAGCGCAAGCGCGACCGGCAGCAGCAGCAGGCCGCGATTCTTGAAGACTCCCGCCCGCCAATCCGGCAGGGTGCTGCGGGTGTGCTCCGGCGGGTCCCCGAGATTCTTCTTCATCAGCCTTCTTTAGAAAGAAAGTATTCGTAGAGGTCGTGCAGCGTTTTCGAGAGCGGAACGGTCTGTCGCCAGCCCGTGTCGCGCGCGAGGAGCGCTGCGTCTCCCACGACGATCGGGGTGTCCACCGGTCGCATGCGTTCGGGGTCTTCCCGCAGTTCGACCGGCCGGCCCACGAGGCGTCCGATCTCCTCGACGATCTCCCTCATGCTGACCGCGCGGCCGCTGCAGACGTTATAGGCGACGCCCGGCGTGCCTTTGACGGCGAGCAGGCGATACGCCTCGACCACGTCGCGGACGTCGAGGAAATCGCGCTGAGCCGACAGGTTGCCGTGGCGCAACACCGGGGCCTGCTTGCCGCGCGCGATGTCGGCGAACTGCATGGCGAAGGCCGCGGCGGCGAACGCGCTGCTTTGGCCCGGGCCTGTATGATTGAACGAACGAGTGGCGACCACCCGCAACCAGCCCGAGCGCGCGTATTGCAGCGCCAGCACTTCTGCGGCGGCTTTGCTTGCCGCGTACGGATTGTTCGGGCGCAGCGGTGCGGTTTCGCGCAGCGGCAGCTCTGAAGGTTCGACCGCGCCATAGACCTCTGCTGAACCGGCCGCGATGACGATCGAGCCCGCCGCCTCCGCCCGGCATGCTTCCAAAAGGTGGGCGGTGCCCATCACGTTGGTGGCCACGGTCGCCGCCGGATCCTTGAGCGACTGCGCCACCGACGCTTGTGCGGCGAGATGGTATGTGGCGTCCGGTTTGGCGGCCGCGACGACCGCGCGCAGGCTATCGGGCTCGAGCAGCTCGCCGCTGATCCAGCGCACCGCCGTGGCCGATGCGACGTCGAGCGTGTTCAGCTGGGAATGATCGCCGCGGGTCATGCCGGTGACGTCGTCGCCCGCGTGCAGCAGCGCCCGGATGAGCCACTGGCCGACGAATCCGTCGGCGCCGGTGACGAGCGCGCGCATCTACGGGCGCAGTTTCTCGAGCCGCGCGAGGTCCGCGTCGACCATCTCGGCGATCATCGATTCGAACGTGATCTCCGGCTGCCAGCCGAGGACGCGTTTGGCTTTCGACGCGTCGCCGACGAGCACGTCGACTTCGGCCGGGCGGATGAATTTCGGATCGATGACGACGTACTTCTTCCAATCGAGGCCGGCGTGGCTGAAGGCGGTGGCGACGAGTTCCTGCACGGTGCGCGTCTTGCCGGTGGCGATGACGTAGTCGTCGGGCGCCTTCTGTTGCAGCATGAGCCACATGGCGCGGACATAGTCCGCGCGTGGCCCCAGTCGCGGCGCGCGTCGAGATTGCCGAGCCGCAATTCCTTGGCGAAGCCGAACTTGATGCGCGCCACCGCATCGCTGACCTTGCGTGTGACGAACTCGAGCCCGCGCCGCGTCGACTTTCATGATTAAAGAGTATTCCGCGAAGACGTGAACAAGCCGTAGGACTCGCGATAGTTCACGCTGATCCAATGCCCGTAAACCTTCGCGACGCCGTAAGGACTGCGTGGATAGAACGGCGTCGACTCGGTCTGCGGCGTCTGTTGCACTTTGCCGAACATCTCGCTGCTCGACGCTTGATAGAAGCGCGCATCCGGTTTCACGTTGCGCATCGCCTCGAGCAGACGCGTGACGCCGACGGCGGTGAACTCGGCGGTGAGCACGGGCTGGGACCATGAGGTCGGCACGAAGCTCTGCGCGCCGAGGTTATAGATCTCGTCGGGCTGGGCGTCGCGCAGCGCGCTCACCAAGGAGTGCTCGTCGAGCAGGTCGCCGGAAAGCAGCGTGATCTTGTCGATGATGTGCGCGATGCGGTCGAAGGAATTGGTGCTGGAGCGGCGCGTGATGCCGAAGACCTGATAGCCCTGCTCCAGCAAGAATTCGGCCAGATACGATCCATCCTGACCGGTGATACCGGTGATGAGCGCTCGTTGTGCCATGTCCGCCTTTTCGGCACGACGTGGGGGCGCGGCCTTGGAGCGGCCGTGTTTATTCTACCGCACGCCGTTCGTTGCCGTACGCGACGACGCCGATGCCGGCCAGCGCGACGAAGCCGCCGAGCGCGGTCGCGAGCAGGATTGGCTGGTGCAGGAAGCCACAGCGCGAAGACGCCGCCATCGAGCGGTTGCGCGAAGAACGACACCGCGACGACCGCCGCCGGCATGTGGCCGAGCGAGTACGACACGAGCGTGTGGCCGATGACGGTCGCGACCAGCGCGAGTCCCACGCACAACAGCAGATCGTGCGGCGATACCGCGATGCGCGCGCCGCTCACACCGACCGCGGCCCACACGAAGAGCGCGCACGACGCATATACGCCGAGCGCATAACGCGGTGCGTCGACGCGTTGGCGGACGTGCCTGCCGAAGAGCAGATAGCCGGTCTCGGCGAGCGCGGCGAGCATCGCGAGCGCGTCGCCGAACAGCGCCCGCCCGACAACGCAGGTCATGCCAGCCGACGATCCCTATGCCGACGAGCCCGATCGCGACGCCGGCTAGCATGAGCGGCGTCGGACGTCGCGCAGGAACGCCCACGCCAGCAGCGCGACGAAGATCGGCTGCGTGCTCACGAACAGCGCGGCGCTCGCGACACTGGTGAACTGCAGGCTGATCGCCCAGATGACGAGATCGAGCCGAACAGCAAGCCCGCGCCCGCGGTCGCCCAGAGGTCGGCGCGCGAGAACACCGCGCGCGTCTGCGACGCGCCGCCGCCACGCGCGACCAGCGCGACCGGCAGCATGAAGAGCGCCGCGAGCAGCATGCGATACGCGACGACGGTCACGACGGGCGCGCTCGCGAGCGAATAGAAGATGCCGGCCATTGAAAGACCGGCGATGCCGACCGCGAGAAGCGCGTACCGCGTAGGAGTTCCGCGATCGCGCGACGCGACCGCCACTACGTGTGCGTGTGGCGCAGCGCGCGTTCTTGTTCGCGCAGCTCCTTGCGATGGCGATAGCGCAGCTCGGCCTGGCGGTAGCGGAGCTTCTCCTCGTCCGTCTGCGCGAGGACGGGCGGCGCCTCGACAGGGTTGCACCGCTCGTCAAGCGCGACGAAGATGAGCAGCGCGGTGCCCGCTGACGCACCTCCCCGGTGGACAGCGTCTCCGCCTCGATGCGGACGCCCACTTCCATCGAGGTGCGATGCGTGTAGTTGACCGAGGCCTTGAGCACGACCATGTCGCCGACGTGCACCGGGCCGAAGAAGTCGAGCCGGTCGACCGCGACGGTGACGCAGATCTGCCCGAATGGCGGATCGCCGCGGCCGCCGCCGCTTGATCGACGAGCTTCATGATGACGCCGCCATGCACGTTGCCCATCGGATTGGCATCGGCAGGTTCCATCAGGGTGGCCAAGGTGGTCGGCCGAGGCGGCCGCCGGCTTCGGCGCCAGCTCCGGAAGCGACTTTTTCAGCACTCATCCTGCCGCGGGGTTCGCCGGGGCGGTCCCGAAACTTTTCCGCCAGGTGGCGGGTAGAATCAACACATCGGGAGGGTCGACCATCGACGCTGGGGTGCCGGATGAGACGCTGGTCGCGCTTGTCCTCCAGGGAGATTCGAACGCTTTTGCGCCGCTCGTCGAGCGGCACAAGCGGGGGCTCGTCAACTTCCTGTACGGCACGGTGCGCTCGGCGCGAAGACGCCAACGATCTGGCACAGGACACCTTCATCCGCGCGTACGCGCACCTCGGGACCTTCAACCCGCAACTGGCGAAGTTCTCGACCTGGCTCTACCAAATCGCGCGCAACGCCGCGCGGACGCATCTCGGCAAGGAACGGCGGCGCCCACCGCACGAGGAACTCTACGAAGATGAGACACTGGAGCAACGGCTCCCCGACACACGACGCGAGGCGTCACCCGACGCGATGATCCTCGCGGCAGAGGACCAGGAGACCGTGCGGGCCGCGTTGCGCGGCGTGCCGGAGAAGATGCGCACCGCGCTGTCCTTACGCTACTACCGGCACATGGAGTATCAAGAGATCGCGACCACGATGGACGTATCCCTCGGCAACGTCAAGACGCTCATCCACCGCGGCAAAGCCGCGCTCGCGCGCGCGCTGCGCAGCGAGCGGCGAGCTGCGGTCGTCGGCGCGATCGGCACAGAGGAGGTAGGCGGGACGTGAATTGCTCTGCCTGTGAAGCACGCCTCGCGGCGTATCTCGACGGCGAAGCGTCGCCTTCGGAAGCCCATGCGCTCGAGCAGCATCTCTCGGGCTGCACCGCATGCCGGACGCTCGCGGACGATATTCGTGCGCTTGAAGCGCGGCTTGCCGCCCTGCCTCAGATCGCGCCCCGCGCGGATCTGACCGTCGCCGTCATGACGGCGATCGCCATGCTGCCGGCGCCGAAGCCGGCACGCCTACAGCTGCGCTTTGTCGTCGGCTATCTCGCCGCCGCGTGGGCGCTGCTCGTCGCGCTCACCGCGACGCACGTGCTCGATTGGCAGCGCTTGGCCGCCGGCGTCGCGGTCCAGTTCGGCAAACTCGGCGCGGCTGGCGCCGCGCTCGGCGATGTCGCATCTCACCTTCACGTGCCTGCATTGGCGGCAGGCGCCCTGGGCGTCGAGCTGGTCGTGCTCTTGGTCGGCGCGTTGGCGCTGCGCCGTTTCCTTCCTCAACTCTCGGGGTGGCTAGCAGGAGCTCACGCGATATGAATCATCCCATGACACCACCGCTGGGTTGGCGGCTCTGGCGCGGCGCGGCGGTCCTCGCGTTCGCCGCGCTCACGCTGTTCGGCGGCGTCGCGGCACGTGCCGACGAGATGAAGACGCGCGGCGACATCGTGCAGTTCGGCAGCGACGTCGAGGTGCCGGCCGATGTCGCGGTCCACGGCGACGTCGTCGTGTTCGGCGGCGACTGCAAGATCCACGGCCAGGTCTCGGGCAACGCGGTCGTGTTCGGCGGCGATCTGCACATCTATCCGGAGGGCGAGGTCCACGGCAGCACGGTCTCATTCGGCGGCAATATCGTCAACGAATCGAGCGCCACGCCTCCCAAGACGCACGTCAACCCCGTGCCGTCCATGGCCCCGATGCCGGTCATCCCCGAGACGCCCATGGTGCCGGAGATGCCGCAGGCGACGCCGGAAGCTCCGGTCGTGCATCAGAACCATTTCGGCGTCGTCTGGGCCTCGATCGTCGTGCCCGACCTGCTGCTGACGCTGCTCGCGTTCTTCTTGTTCCCGCTGCGGGTGCGCAACGTCGAGGAGCATCTCGCGGCGCAACCCTTGCTGGCTGTCGCGCTCGGGTTCGTCGCGCCCATCCTGCTCGCGGTGGTGCTCATCGTGCTCGCGGTCCTGGTGGTGACCATCCCGTTGATCCCGGTCGCGCTC
This sequence comes from Vulcanimicrobiota bacterium, assembly GCA_963805945.1. Taxonomy (GTDB): domain Bacteria; phylum Vulcanimicrobiota; class Vulcanimicrobiia; order Eremiobacterales; family Eremiobacteraceae; genus JAFAHD01. Next base: position 14,362 of record CAWDVP010000002.1, read on the forward strand.
ATCGCCTACTTCTTGGCGTACCTGATCGGCAAGGCGGCCATCGCCGGATTCCTCGGCCGGCGTCTGCTCGAGGCGGCCAAGGTCGCCGATCCGCAGCCGCTCGCGCAGATCGTCGTCGGGCTGTTCGTGCTGCTCATCGTGACCGGGCCGACGCCCGCGTGGTTCGCGATCATGATGTTCTCGGTCGTCGGCGCGCTCGCGACCGGCGCCGCCATCGTCTCGTTCGGGCGGAGCCGGCCGGGCTCGGTCGTCGGCTGGACCGCGCAGGGCGCGGTGCAGGCCGCGCCGCCTTCCTACACGCCGCCGCGCCGGCCGGCGGCATCGAGGCCCGCCCGGCGATCCCTCAATAGGGATCCCGGAAGCTAGAGATGTAGGGGCCGATCTTCAGATCGGCCCTTCTTCTACCTCGTCCGCTTGTATCGCGGGGATCAGGTCGTTGTTCTCTTCGATCCGCAGCATGCGGATGTCGCGCACGCATGTCGTGAACCAAGGAAACCGCTGCGTCAGCTCTTGCATCGCGAGGACGCACGTCACCGGGGTGACCGTGTCATTGCCGAAATAGACAGACCCTTGGCGCCATTCGAATCCGGACTCTTCCAGGGCGCGCCTGATCTCTGTATAGGCGTTGTTCCAAGAGTCGCCGGGGTAGCTTTGCTGCAGCAACTCCGTGTCGAGATCGAAGGCGACGGCATACATGCGACGCATTCCTGTGGGGGGCAGCGGAAGGTCGGGCTGAGGTAGCCTCCTGAGGCTCTTCGTCTGCATCATGAGCCCACACGATTCTATCACGCCGCGACTTCGCCCCGTCTACCCGGCGGTCGAATGAATTCGACCGCTCCATGCGTCTAGAGGCTGGCCAGCAGCTGTCCGTACAAGAACTCGAAACGGCTTTCGTCGAGCGCCGCGGTGTTGTTCCACGTCGCCGACACGCAGTGCGTCTTGCCGTCTTTGCCCACGAGCCACGTCGTCATATTGATCACGCCCGGCTCCGAGCCGCCTTTGTACGAGACGCTCTTCCACGCCGTCGGATCGGCGACGCCGGGGTTGATCGACGTCAGCGGCAACGAGGCGACTCCGCTCATGAGCGTGCACAGCTCGCGCGTGGTGAAGAACCACTCGATGTCGAGCGCGACCGGCGTCTGCGCCTTGGGGCCGAAGATAGCGACCGAAGGAAGCGGCCGCGCGTCGGCCTTGCCGAGCACGCTGCGGCGCGCGAGCTTGTCGTCGCTGCGCCACGCCGCTAGAAGGTCGGCGTTCGCGGGATCCTTCAGCACGAAGGCCTCGCGCGTGGTGAGGAACGGCTGATTGCGCGGCGACTCTGCCTGGACGGCGCTGCGACCCATCTGCCAGAATACGAGGTCCGCCGCCGTGTTGTCGCTCTTGGAGATCATCGCGGTGGCCGCCGCGAGCAGCGTGACCTTGCTGTTATTGGGCAGGTTCTGGAACGTCCCCGAAGGCAGGCTCTTGTACCGCGCGAGGACGACCACGCTTCTCGCTCCACGAATGGCGCTGCGCGTCGACCTGTTTCTTGGTCGCGGAGAGCACCGCGAGCTTGAACGCAGACCCCACGGCTAGCGGCGTGCCCGCTTGACGGACACGCGTTCTTGCGTCCCGGCGGGCACCGTCGAACCGGAGTCGACGGATACATGTTCGGGCGACCCGTCGGCCACCAGCACGCTGACCTTGCCCGGCAGCTCTTCAACTCATCGACCACTGCGCCGAGGTCGGCCCGTTTCAGGAGCGCCGGCCGGAAGAACAGCCCTTGGATGCGTCCATCGGCATCGAGCGTGATGGCGATCGGTACCGAGCCCTTGTCGAAGTCGGCGAAGAAATCGGAGCCTTGGACGCGCACGCCATGGAACGACCCAAGGTCGCTCTTCGTCTTATCGACGATGGCCTGCACCTGCGCGGCGGGCACCTGGGCGAGAAAGGCCGGCTCGAACCAGTTCGGGTCGATCTTGGCGGAGGTGAAGAGCCGCGCGATCGCCGCCTTTGAGGCGTCTTCGTTGATCGGCGCTCCATTGGCGGTCACAGGCGCCTTGAAGAGCAGCCCGGCGATCCTGCCGACGCCGTCGAGCGTGATGGTGGTCGGCACGGAGCCTTTGTCGAAATCGACGAGGAAGTTGTCGCCGTCCGTCCGGACGCCCTTGTACGCCCCGAGCTGCGATTTCAACTGGGCGACGATCGTCTGCACCTGCGTCGCCGGCACTTGGGCGAGGAAGGATGGCGCGAACCAGTCCGCGTTGATGGTGCTCGAGGTGAAGAGGCGCTCGACCGCGGCTTGCGGCGTCACCTGATCGGCGGACGCGGGGACGAGGAACAAAGCGACGACCAACAGAGCAAGTGACAAAGTCTTCATGCCGTCTCCAATGGGTCGACTGAAGGGCGACCCCTATTGCGAGGCGACGCAGGCCCTCTATATGCCGCGTTATTGTTGGATCCCGATGTCCTTGTAGAACGCGTCGTTGTTGACTTCCCGCCCGAGGAAGTTGAGCAGCAGCTGGTCAGGTTCGATGCTGCCGCCCGGCTCGAGGATGTACTTGCGATAGCGCGCGCCGACCGCGGGATTCTCGAGGCCGCCCTGCTCGAAGACGGTGAACATGTCCTGTGCGAACACCTTCGACCAGAGATAGCCGTAGTAGCCGGCGTCGTAACCCCCCATCAAGTGCCCGAAGGCCGCTTCCGGATACGTGCCCGGTATCGCCGGCGTCGCGGTGAGCTTCTTTTTGAGGTCGAACCAGACGCCGGTCGCGTCGATCGGCGGCTTGGCGCTGTGGATGGTCATGTCGTAGCTGCCGTAGAACACCTGGCCGGTCCACACCGCGCCGTCGGCGACGTGCTTGAGCGCAATCATCTTCGCGATCAAGTCGTCGGGCAGCGGCGCGCCGGTCTTCACGTTGCTGGATATCTCTTTGAGGATCGAGGGCTGCCACATCCAATTCTCGAGCATCTGTGACGGCGCTTCCACAAAATCGGTGCGCACGGCGGTGCCGTAATACGTCTCATACGGCGCGGTCGAGAGCGTGCTGTGCATGAGATGTCCGAACTCGTGGAAGAACGTCGTCACCTCGCCATGGCTCAGCAGCGCCGGCTGGCCGGGCGCGCCGACCGGCCAGTTGCCGATGATCGACGAGATCGGCTTCTGCACGCTGCCATCGGGCAACACGCGTCCGGGCCGCAGGCCGAAGTTGGCGAAGTGGTCGTACTTGCCGTCTCTGGGATACAGGTCGAGGAAGAACCAGCCGATCGGTTTGCCCGTCGCGGTGTCGCTGATCGAGTATTCGAGGACGCCGGGCGCCCAGGCTGCGGCGACAGGCAGCGGATGGAACGTCACCGACAGCAGCTTCTGGTAGATCCCGAGCACCGCCGGGACGACTTTGTTGACCGGGAAGTACTGCCGCACTTCCTGGTCGTCCACCGCGTACTTCGTCTTGATGAGCAGATTCTCGTAGTAGGCATAGTCCCATGGCCCCCACGCGCTGGCGTCGCCTGACTGCTTCTTGAGCGCTTCGAGGACCGCGAGCTCCGCTCTGGCCTTGGGCAGTAGCTTCGTGTCGATCTCGTCGAGGAAGGTGATGACGCGCTGTGGGGTCTTCGCCATCTTCGCATCGAGCTGATAGGCCGCCCACGTGCTGAAGCCGAGCAGGTGCGCGAGCTGATCGCGCAGCGCGACCGCGTCTTCGAGACGTTTGACGTTGGCCTGCCCACCGCGTACCTGATAGGTCACCAGGTAGCGCTTGCGCGCCGCGCCCGACTTCTCGTTCTCCATGAACGGTCCGTAGGTGCTCTCGTTCACCGGCACGGTGTAACCGTCGCCGCTTTTCGTGAGCGTCTTCACGAACGGGTCGGGCAGCGAGGCGGCTTCTGCCGCGCTGATGGCGATCGAGCTCTTGTCTTCGCCGAGGGCGCGGCCGTAGTCGAGCTGCAGCGTGTTGAGCTGGTTGAAGAGCTTCTGCGCCGTGGCGCGGCCGGCGTCGTTGAGGCCCGCGCCTGCGCGCCGGCCGGACTCGACGTAGAGCTCGGCGAGCTTCTTGTCCTGCGGGTTGGTCGCCGTCGCGACGCCGCGTTGCGCCATCGCATATATCGCCGGATCCGCGCCTAGCCCGACGCCGAACTGCGATTCCTTATCGTTGCATGCGGTGGACGCATCGCGGACGTCCTTGCTCAGCGCGATCTGGCTGAGCACGCTCTGCGCGACGAGCGCGTCGTTCATCGCCGCGACCGCGTTCTCCACCGCTTTGACGCCGGTGTCGAACGTCGTCTGGGCCGGCGGTGTCGCCTCGATCTTCTTGATGGCGTCTTTGGCGGTGGCGATGGCCGCGTCGCACGTCGAAGTGACTTGCGCCGCCGTCAGGTTCCAGTTGATGCCGGTGTCGGCCGGCAGGGCGCCGGCGGAGGTGTCGGTCGCCGACGCCGCCAGTGCGGTCGCGGGCGCGACGCTTGCGAGCAGCACGCACGCGAGCGCAGCCGCGGTCAAGCGATCATAGATCTTCACGGAAAGGAGTCCTTTCGAAGCGTACAGGGGCGCCGTGATATCAGATATAGAGATGTTCTGGGTCCAATACGTCGCGGAGCAGGTGGAGTTCCTCGGCCGTGGGCGCTGAAATCGGCTCGAGCTGCGCGCAGACGCGCAACGGCCAGCCGACCTTCGCCTTGACCTGCTCCGGGTCTATACCGGGGTAGACGGCCGCAAGTTCCAGTTCGCCGTCGGCCGGCGACGGGCGTAAGATGCCGACGTCGGTGACGATGCGCACCGGCCCGCCGCCCGGCAGACCGAGGCTGGCGCGACTGCCGTACTTGCCTGCTTGACCGGGTGACGTGTAGAAATCCACCTCGGCCGGGAACGAGCGCGGCGAGAGCGGGGCGACGACGATGACGCGCTGCGCGTGGATGGCGATCTCGCACGCGCCGCCGCTGCCGGGCAAGCGGACCTTCGGTGCGGCGTACGGACCGACGACGGTCGAGTTGATATTGCCATAACGGTCCACTTGCGCGCCGCCCAAGAAGCCGACTTGGATGCGCCCGCCCTGCAGGTAGTATTGGAAGACGTCGGCCATGGACGCGATGCCGAGCGAGTCGGTGACGAGCGCGGGGTCGCCGATCGAGACGGGCAGGCGCTCTGGCACCGCGCCGACCGCGCCGGATTCGTAGATGAGCACCAGCTCGGGCGCATGCGTCGCGCGTGCCAGGTTGCACGCCAAGTTCGGCAGCCCGATGCCGACGAACACGACGTCGCCGTCCTTGAGCTCGCGCGCCGCGCGGACCGCCATCAGTTCTTTGTCGGTGTACGCGGCCGCCTCAGAAGCCATAGTTGACTCCCTCGCAGATGCGCGGCGTGGCGGTCAGCCGCTCGATCGTCGGCGTCCCCAGTTTGTCGAGATACTCGGCTCGGCTGGCGACGCCATAGACCCACTCGAGCAGCCACGCGTCCATCGACTTTGGATCTCGCGAGATCTCATCCCAGCGCACGTAGAAGTCGTTGTCGCGATCGTAGTAGCCCTGGGCGTACGATGGATGCGCGCCCCATGGCTCGCACACGACCGCGTCGACGATGAATCCGGGGACGACCGTGCGGTTCGGGTCGGCGCGGATGACCGCTTCCGGCACGATCTCTTCGACCACGATGATCACGCGCTTGGCCGCGAACGCGGCTTCTTTCTGCACGCCGTAGAGACCCCAGATCTGCGTCGTGCCCGCCGCATCGGCGCGCTGCGCGTGCACGATCGCGACGTCGGGGTTGAGCGCGGGCACCGTCGCGATCTCTTCCGCCGTATACGGGCAGATGACGCTGCGGATGAGCGGATTGACCGCGGGCAGATCGCTGCCTTTGTAGTCGCGCAGCGGCCAGAACGGCAGCTTGGCGGCGCCGGCGCAGAACCGCGCCATGAGACCGAAGTGCGAATACTCCTCGAGCTGCAGCGGCTGCGGCTGGCCCTTCTCGACCGCGCGGCGAAGGCCGTGCAGCGAACCGACGCCGGGATTGCCCGCCCATGAGAAGATGAGCTTGTCGACGCAGCCCGCCGCGATGAGCTGGTCGTAGATCAGGTCGGGCGTGAGGCGGGCCAGCGTGAGATGGCGTCGCTGCTGCCGGATGATCTCATGCGCAGCCGCGAAACAGATGAGGTGCGTGAAGCCTTCGATGACGACCACGTCGCCGTCGCGCACGAAGCGGCGGATCGCCTCGTGCATGCTCATGACCTTGTTCCCCGAGCGTCGCTCGGGCGCTGCACGTTCGGGCGTTGCGTCGCTCAAGCCGGAACGCGCAGCTCCGACAACGCCTCGTCGAAGATGCGCAGGCCGGTGTTGACGTCTTCTTCGTCGATCACCAACGGCGGCGCGATGCGGATTGCGCTTTGCCCGCAGCCCAAGAGCAGCAGGCCGCGCTTGAACGCGGCGAGCTCGAGCTGGTGCACGAAATGGTGCAGCGGCTCCTTCGTCTTCTTGTCGGCGACGAACTCGATGCCGAGCATCAGGCCGACGCCGCGCACGTCGCCGATGACCTCGTGCGCCGCCGCGATCTTGCGGAAGCCGGCGAGCAGCATGGCGCCCATGCGCACCGCGTTCTTGGCGAGGCCACCCTCGACGAGGTCGAGCGTGGCGAGCGCCGCCGCGCAGCACACCGGGTTGCCGCCGAACGTGCTGCCATGACTGCCGTGATCCCAAGTCATGACGGCCTCGCGCGCCACGATCGCGCCGATCGGCATGCCTGAGCCGAGGCCCTTGGCGATGCATGTCACGTCAGGAGCGACGTCGAGCAGCTCGGAGGCGAACATGCGCCCGGTGCGGCCGATGCCGGTCTGCACCTCATCATAGATGAGCACGGCGCCGTTGCGATCGCAGAAATCGCGCCAGAACTGCAGGAAGCGCCGCGGCGGGATGATGTAGCCGCCCTCGCCGAGGATCGGTTCGAGGATCACCGCGGCGATCTCGTCGGGGCCGACGCGCTCGCGGAACAGGCGGTGCGCCGCCTGCTCCCAGCAGTCGCAGTCCGCGACGCATGCATCGGCGCCGCGGCCGTAGTGACAGCGATACGGGTCCGCGTACGGCAGATGGTAGACGCCCGGCAGCAGCGGGCCGAAGTGGCGGCGATATTTCACCTTGCTCGAGCCGAGCGAGATCGATCCCATCGTCCGTCCGTGGAACGAGCCCTCGAACGCGATGATGTTCTGACGGTTGGTGTGCGAGCGCGCGAGCTTGATCGCGCCCTCGACCGCTTCGGCGCCCGAGTTCGTGAGGAAGGTGCGCTTGGGTCCGGGTCCGGGCACGAGCGACGCCAGCCGTTCGCACAGATCGGAGAACTGCGGGTAGTAGAAGTCGGTCGAGCAGATGTGCAGGAACTTGTGCGCCGTCTCTTCGATCGCCGCGACCACTTTAGGATGCGCGTGGCCGGTCGCCGCGACGGCGATGCCCGCCATGAAATCGAGATAGCGGTTGCCATCTACGTCTTCGATCATCGCGCCCGCTCCGCGCTCCACCACGAGCGGATATTCCTTGATATAGGAGGGCGACGCGAAGCGCTTGTCCCTGTCGATGATCGCCTGGGCCTTGGGACCCGGCGGCGCGACGACCATCTTCGGATACTCTTTTGCCATGATACCCTAGCCTATGGAGCGGTCGAGTTTACTCGACCGTTGGACCGGTCGAATCTATTCGACCGAAAACGACCTCGTCGCAGAGAACGAAGCCCGCATGTAGCGTGATTCCATGCTTCGTTTCTTCGCTTCGATGCCCCTGGTACCGAATATTATTCGGTTATCATGGCCCATGGGGTCTGACGACTCCGTAGATCAGAGCATCCATCGTCGTGCCGTTCTTCACGATGTGGCTTCGCAGGCGACCTTCGAGGACGTAGCCCGCTTTCTCGAGGACACGACCCGACGCCAGGTTCTTTTCGAAGACTTCTGCGATGATATGGGTGATATCGAAGTTCGCGAACGCGTAGCCGGTCATCGCCCGCACCGCATCGGTCATGATGCCTTTACCCCAGTACTCTTGGCCTAACCAGTACCCGATCGTGGCTGAACGGGCGGTGACGTCGTCCAGCAGCTCGACGCCGATGCCGCCCACCGCGGCATCATCGCACTCGATGGCGAAATGCGTTCTTGGCGACGCGATGAGATTCTTGGCGACCCACTCGCGGGCGTGTGACAACGTGTACGGTTTTGGAAAGCGATCGCGAAGGTACCGGCTGACGAGCGGGTCGTCCGCGTGGCGGACGATGGACTGCTCATCCCCCTTGCGCCAATCACGAAGCCTGCCGAGCGCAAGAACCATACCCTGACTTGAGCTTCGCTCGGGCACCACGGGCTCCGCCACTACACCATCCGCGTGCGCGACTGTTCCCGCATGTACTGCTCGACATAGTACGGCCCGCAGCCGCCCTTGCCCGTGATCCCCGAACCTTTCCAGCCGCAGAACGACTGCACGCCCGGCCACGCGCCCGTCGTCGCGCCAGTGCGCCGGTTCACGTAGAGCACGCCGGCTTCCAACTCGTTGAAGAAACGATCGATCTCGGCGTCGTCCTTGGAGAAGAGGCCGCCGGTCAGCCCGAGCTTGGAGCGGTTGGCCTCCTCCAACGCCTGGTCGAACGACGTGACGACGCCGACGGCGAGGAACGGCAAGAACAATTCGCGCCCGAACAGTTCGTGGTCGAGCGGCAGTTGCACGATCGTCGGCGCGACGTAATTGCCGGCGTTGAGCGGCGCGCTCGTGAGCCGTTCACCGCCCGCCAGGACCGTGCCGCCTTTGCGCGCCGAAGCAACTGCGTCGTCGAACTTGCGCACCGCGGCCTCGTTGATGACCGGGCCGAAATACACGTCGCGCTTTGTGGGATCGCCGATGACGAGCTTGCGCGTCTTCTCGAGCAGCATGGCGAGGAACGGCTCCGCCACGCGCTCGTCCACGTACACGCGCGAACACGCGCTGCATTTCTGGCCTTGCAGGCCGAACGCGGAGCGCATCACGCCGTCTGATGCGACGTCGAGATCGGCGCTCGCGGTCACGAGCGCGGCGTTCTTGCCGCCGAGCTCGCCGAGGATCGGCTTGGCGAACGCGCCGCTCGCGCCGATCTCGCGCAGCATCTGCATCCCGACCTCGTGCGAACCGGTGAAGGCGACGCCGTCGACGCCCGCGTGGCGGATGAGCGGCTGACCGACGTTTTCGCCGGAGCCGAAGATGAGGTTGAAGACGCCCGCCGGCACGCCCGCCGCCGCATAGGCCTCCTTGAGCTTGACGCCGGTGAGCGACGCCATCACCGACGGCTTGAGCACGACCGCGTTGCCGGCGAGCAGTGCCGCGCCGGACATGCCGGTCGACAGCGCGAGCGGGAAATTGAACGGCGCGATCACCGCGAAGACGCCGTACGGGCGCAGCACGTCCTGCGTGCGCTCGTTCGGTGAGAGCTGCCCGAGCGGGCGCGCATAGCCGTCGGCCGCCTCGATCTGGTCGGCGTAGTAATCGATGAGGTCCGCAGACTCCTCGGCGTCGCCGAGCGCCTCCATGCGGCTCTTGCCGACCTCGATGCTCATGATCGCGGCGATGTCGTAGCGCGCGCCGCGGATGTTCTCGGCGGCGCGCCGCATGATCGCCAGCCGCTCGCGCCACGGCATCGCGCCCCAACCGCGCTGCGCCGCTTTGGCGGCGCTCACCGCCGCATCGATCTGCGCGGGACTCGCGCTCGGAAACGTGCCGACGCGGACCTCGCGGTCGATCGGCGAGCGCCATTCGAGCGCCGGGCCTTCGCCTTTCACATCCTTGCCGTTGATGAAGAGCTGGTGGACGCTGCCGAGCTGCGCGCGCACGCGCTCGAGCGCGGCGTCGAAGCCGGCCATGATCTCGTCCATGTTGCCGCCGACCGCGGAATAGGTGATCTTCGGCTGTTTGCTCGGTGCTTGGATGCTCATCGTACTACCTCAGTTCCGAGCCGAACTAAAGTTCGGCCCCTACATTTGCCTTGGAGATGGATCGATCGAATTCATTCGCTCGCGCGACATCGGCGATGCTGCCGGAAAGCTTTTCGACGAGCTCATCGATCTGCGCCTCGCTGATGGTCAGCGGCGGCGCGATAAGCACGAGATCGCCGTTGATGCCGTCGGCGTGGCCGACATTGGGCCAGACCACGAGACCGCGCTCGCGCGCGGCGTGCACCACGCGTTCGGCGACTCTGTCGGCGCGTGCGAACGGCCGCTTCGTCGCGCGATCCGCCACGAATTCCACGCCGGCGAGCAGGCCGATGCCGCGCACGTCGCCGACGATGTCGGCGCCGCCGTCATCGAGCAGCCCGCGCAGCGCGGCCTGGAGCCGCGCGCCGATGGTCGCCGCGCGCGCGACCAAGCCGTGTCGCTCGATGTAGCGCAGCGTCGCCAGCGCGGTCGCGCTCGCCAGCGGATGGTGCGAGTAGGTCTGCGCATGCACCAGGCCGCCGTACGTGCCGCGCGCGAGCGTCTCGACGATCGAACCTTTCGCGAGCAGCGCCGACAAGGGCGCGTAGCCGCCGTTGAGGCCCTTGCCGAGCGTGATGATGTCGGGCACGATCGCGGCGCCCGATGCGCTCCGGAAATGATCGAGCGCGAAGAACGCGCCGGTGCGGCCCACACCGGTGAGCACTTCGTCGGCGATGAACAGCACGCCGTAGCGGTCGCAGATCTCGCGGACGCGCGCGTAATAGCCCGGCGGCGGCACGGATGCGCCGGTCGACGAGCCGCCGATCGGCTCGGCGATGAACGCGGCGACGTTCTCCGGCTCCACCTCGAGGATGGCGGTCTCGAGCGCCTCGCCCGTCATCGCGGGCGCGTCCGCGCTCTCGGCGCGGTAGGGGTACGGCGCATCGATCATCATGACGTCGACGAGCCACGGCGCGTATACGGCGCGGTAGTGCGGCCGCGCCGATGCCGACAGCGCGAGCAGCGTGTTGCCGTGGTAGCCGGGCGTGCGCGCGATGATGACGCTGCGCTGCGCGTCGCCGCGCTCGAGATGATACTGCCGCGCGAGCTTGATCGACGCTTCGACCGCCTCGGAACCGCTCGAGAGGAAATATGCCTTGTCGACGCCTGCAGGCGCCTTGGCGGCGAGCGCATCGGCGAGCGCCTCTACCGGCTCGTTGGTGAACGCCGTGCCGTTGACGTAGGCTACTTTTTTGGCCTGTGCGGCCATCGCGTCGGCGATCTCGGCAACCCCGTGGCCGATCGAGGCGACCATCGCGCCGGCCGACGCATCGAGATACTGCTTGCCGCGATCGTCATAGAGATAGACGCCCTCGGCGCGGACGATCGTCGGCAGCTCGACGCCGAGCTTCCTATAGAATACGTGGCTCATGGACCAATGCGAGTTCGTCGGCGAGGGGGTCGGGCGCCTGCGGCGCGGCGCGCAGGCTCGCTGCGACTTCCAGCGCGATGGCGGGCAGCAGCGCCGCGTTGACGAGGATCGCGATGCCGAGCAGGCGCTGCCCGCTCGTGCCGAAGAGCGCCATCAGCAGCGCTTCGATCGCGACCGCCACGCTGAGCGCGCGCGTGATGCCGTAGTTGCCGACCGCCTGCAAGTAACCGATGCCGAGCGCCGCGATGCCCAGCAGCGCCGCGGCGACGCCGTAGATGCGCAGGAGGCCTGCGGCCTCGACGAACGCCGTGCCGTAGGTGATGCCGAGCAGCTGCGCCGGCGCGAACGTGGTGAACGCGAGACCCGCGAGCGCGATGGCGGCGCCCGCGCCGAACGCGACCGCGAGCAGATGGCGCAGCGATTCGCGGCTCACGTGCTGCGCCGCCGCGACCCGCGGCCACATGACGAGCGCGATCATGCCGATGGCGAAGGGGATCGCGCGCGCGATCGTGCCCGCCGCGGCATAGTATCCGGCTTGCGTGCCCGAGAGGTGATGCTTGGCGAAGAGCTGATCCGCGAACAGCAGCACCATCACCGACGCGGAGATCCAGAACACGCTCACCGCGCGGCCGCTCAGCTCGAGATGGTCGTGTTCGCCCTCCACCGGCGGCCCGGCGTGCCGGAATGCGAGCGGCAGTGCGACCACGGCAAGTCCGACGAGCGCTCCTGCGAGAAGACCGCCGACAGCGCCGACGACCGCGAATCCCGCGCTCACCATCAGCAGGGCTGAGCCGAGCTTCACCGCCGTGTCGGAGACGTTCGAGACGGCGAACAGACCGAAATGATGCGCGCCTTGCGCCGCGCCGCGGAAGAAGCCGGCGAAGATGGCGACGACGAGATACAGCGCGAACACCGACCATATCGCGAGCCGGACGATGTGCAGATACGGTCCCACGAGAAAGCTGCCGGCGAAGACCAGGACGGCGATCGTCAGCGCAACGCCGAACGCGGCCGGTGCGACATGGCGCACGAACGCCGCGATGCGATCCCCACGTCCCAGCGCCAGCAGCTTCGCCGCGTCCTGCATCGCGACGATGCCGACCGTGCTGCCGAAGACGCCGATGATCGTCGCGGCTGCGGTCAGCGTCGCAAGCGTGCCGTAGTCCTCCGGCCCGAGCCGCCGCGAGATCAGGAAATGGAAGAGATAGTTGAAAGCGTTCGCGACGAGCGAACCGCCGATGATGATGGCGGCGTCGCCGCCGATGCGGCGCAGGCCGAAGCGCTCCAAGGCTACGGCAGTCCCGACACGCCTTCGTTGAGGCTGCCCGTCCGATAGCCGCGCGGGTCTATCTCGACGCGCGCATAGCCGACGCCGCGCAGCACGCGCTCGACCTCCGGCTTGCGGCCTTCCAGCCGCGCGATATCCGCTGGGAGGCACCTCGAGCCGCGCCGTCGCGCCGAAGTGGCGCACGCGGACGGTCGCAAAGCCGCTCGCGCGCAAGTAGCGTTCGGCGAGGTCGATGCGACGCAGATCGTCGAGCTCGATGCGGGTGCCGTACGGCACGCGCGACGACAGGCATGGCGACGCGGGCTTCTCCCACACCGCTAGGTCGAGCGTTCGAGCGAGCGCGCGTACGTCCGCCTTGCCCATGCCGGTCTCGGCGAGCGGGCTGCGCACGCTCGAAGGCGCGCGCGGCTGCGCGTCCGGGCCGGACGTCGAGCGGCGCGCGGCCGTCATCGGCGTTGCAGCCGTCGGCGACGTGGTCGAAGCCGCGCTCGCGCGCGAGTGCGGCGAGCCGGCCATACAGCTCGTCTTTGCAGTGGAAGCAGCGATCGCGCTCGTTGGCGCGATACGCCGGATTCTCGAACTCGCGCGTCGCGATCACTTCGTGGCGGATGCCGATGCGCGCCGCGAGCGCACGCGCCGCATCGAGCTCACCGCCGGCGACGGACGCCGAGTCGGCGGTGACGGCGAGAGCGTGTCGACCGAGCTCCGCGTGCGCGATCGCGGCGACGAGCGCGCTGTCCACGCCGCCTGAATACGCGACCACGACGCTGCGCATCTCACGGACGGCTGCGCGCAACCGCTCGCTCACGACCGCTGCTTCATCCACGCTTCGACGTCGGCGTCCACCGCGCGCATCACGTCGCCGAGCGCCATGCCCGTGCGCTGCGCGATCGCGCGGCAGTCGTCGAATTCCGGTCGGGCACGCGCGCCCGACGGCGCCTGCACGATCTTCACCCGCACGGGGCCGAGCGACGTCATCACGTTCTCTTCCGCGCGCGGCAAGACCACGCGCTGCGCCGGCCACGTGCGGACGCCGATGGTCGTCGTCTCGGCGAGCATCACCGCCGCGACCGCGTCCGAGCGTTCGGGCGCCGCCAGCGCGGCGAGCACCGTGCCGGGTCTGCCTTTCTTCATCTGCGCGCCGAGCATCCACACGTCGAGCGCGCCCGCCGCGAAGAGCCGCTCCATGACGTGCTCGTAGAGCTGGGGATTCATGTCGTCGATGTTGGTCTCGACTTGCACGACGTCGGGGGCCGGCGCAACGCCGGCCTGGCCTGGCGATGTCGCCGCGGCTTCGCCGATGCTCACGCGCAGCACGTTGGGAAAGGGGAAGTCCGAGCGCCCGCAGCCATAGCCGATCGCATCGGCGGTCATCGCGGGGCGTTGCCCGAAATCCGCCAGCGACGTGAGGATCGCGGCGCCGGTCGGCGTGACCATCTCGGCTTCGAGGTCGATGGAGTATGTCGGCGTGCCGCGCAGCAGTTCCATGGTCGCGGGCGAGGGCGAGGGATACGCGCCGTGCGCGCTGTGGATCGTGCCGCGGCCGCACGGCAGCGGCGAACAGTACGCGCGGTCGACGCCGAGCAGATGCAGTCCGATGACGGCGCCCGCGACATCGACGATCGCATCGACCTGTCCGACCTCGTGGAAGGCGATCTCGGCGACGGGAACGCGATGCACGCGGGCTTCTGCCGCGGCGAGCCGCTCGAAGATCGCGATCGCCCGTCGCTCGACCTCGGCTGGGAATCTCGCGGCGCGGACGATATCGATGACGTCGCGCAGTTTGCGGTGCGCGATGCCCTCATGCGCATGCTCTGTAGCGGTCGAATTTATTCGACCGTGCTGCGTGATCGACGTCTTCACCCGGCACATCGACGTCGAGATACGTGGCGCCCAGACCGCGCCGGTGCTCCTCGCGCGCACGCATCGTCCAGCCGCGCACGGGCAGCGCGCGCAATTCGCGCTCCAAAGCGTCGAGGCTCAAGCCGGCGTCGAGCAGCGCGCCGAGGATCATGTTGCCGCTGGCGCCGCCGAAACATTCGAAGTGCGCGATTCTCATGGCGTCTGCGCCCGGACGACGAGATGGTTGATGCGCGACGCCGCGCACGCCGCGCCGAAACCGTTGTCGATGTTCACCACGGTGACCCCGCCGGCGCACGCGTTGAGCATGGTCAGCAGCGCCGCGAGGCCGCCGAACGACGCGCCGTAGCCGACGCTCGTCGGCACCGCGACGATCGGACGATCGGTGAGACCCGCGATGACGCCGGGCAACGCGCCGTCCATGCCGGCGACGGCGACGATGACGTTCGCGCTGCGCAGCGCACCGACGTGGCCGAGCACGCGGTGCAGGCCGGCGACGCCGACGTCGTCGACGCGTGCGCAGGCGTTGCCCATGATATCGAGCGCGCACGCGGCTTCCGCGGCGACGTGACGATCCGATGTGCCGGCGCTGACGACGCACGCCAGCCCGACGCGGGGCGCGGGCTCGCGTTCGTAGACGATCGCGCGCGCGTCGGCATCGTAGCGCGCCTCGGGCACCTGCGCGCGCACCGCGGCGAACGCTTCAGGCGTGGCGCGCGTCGCGAGGAAGCGTCCGGCGGACGTGGAGAGCTTGACCGCGATCGACGCGATCTCGTCGTCGCGCTTGCCCGGGCAGTAGATGACTTCAGGAAAGCCGGTGCGCTCTTCGCGCAGATGGTCGAGCCGCACCGCGGGCATGTCGGCGTTGCCGGCGGTCGTCAGGTGCGCCGCCGCCTCTTCGACGCTCAGCTTGCCCTCGCGCAATGCGGCAAGGAGGCCGTGTAGCGTATCATCCATGATCGCAGACTCGCTTCTGTGACGCCGGGTCGCCGCCCCGCCGAAAGATCAGGCTCGCTGGAACTGCTTAGATGGGGTCGGGCGGTTGGAGGTCGCGCGGTTGGCGCAGGAAATCGGCCGGCTTCATGAATGTCTTGACGGGCTGCAGCGACGTCACCGATTGGGTGAAATCGAAGCAGTCCGCGAGGTCGTCGGCACGCGCGTCTGCGGTGCCGAGCGTCGGCAATCCGAAGGTCGCTTCGGTGAAGCGCAGGATGCTGCCGAATTCGTGCTGCGTGTGGGAGACGTAGCCGTGCCGCGCGTACGGCGAGACGACGATCAGCGGCACGCGGAACCCCAGCCCCATGACATCCACCTTCGGCGGCGGCACGTGATCGTACCAGCCCCCCCAGTCATCCCATACGATGAGGATCGCCGTGTCCTTCCAGTACGGGCTTGCACCGACGGCATTCACGATCGAAGCGACCCACTGCGGCCCCGTGTTGCTGTTCCCTAGCGGATGATCCGAATTCGCCAGTTGCGGCACCACCCAGCTGACCTGGGGCAATCTGTTGCTGGCGATATCGGTGAGCACCGCCGTCTCCGGCGTGGTGATGTTCGTGGTCCAGTCGGTGCCGTAGCGGATGTGGCGGATCGCCTGGTATGCACTTACGAAGTAGAGCGGCGATGGCGTGTAGTAGCGCCATGTCACGCCGGCGACGTCCATCTCGTCGCCGAGGGTGGGATAATCGAAGCACGGGAAGATCCCCGGCGTCTCGTTGCCGCTGCCGTCGAGTTGCGCGGCAAGCGTCCCCGGCTGGGCGTCACAACCCCATGCGCCGTTAGGGACCTCCGCGACGTTGTCCGACTGGCCCGCGATCAGATACTGGTGTGCCGGGAAACTTGGACCGCTATTGGAAGCGAACATCCGGTCCGCGAGGGTGAACTGTTTGGCCAAACTCCAGTACGGCACAGTCTCCGATTGCGGCAGATACGAATATGGGAAATTCGGCGGCCCTGGAGTCGGGCAGTACGTGCCGCACGTGGTCGAATACGTCCCCTCGGCGTTGAAGTTGTCGAGCAGTCCGCCATCGTAGGCCGCGGTGAAGCTTCGGTGAAAATGGCCGATGTCCCAACCGCCGCTCACAAACGACACCGCGGCGAGCGGTAGCGGTCCGGTGGTCGTCTGGCCGACGGCCACGGTATCGGCTCCGGGGAAACCGTTGAACACATTGTCGAAGCTGCGATTCTCTTGCACGATGATGATCACGTGCTTGATCGGGCTGCCTGCCGGCGCAAGCCCGCCCGCAGGATTCGGAATGCTTGAATGGTTGCACGCGACGATGCCGACGACAAGGATCGTGAGGGTGACCGTGAGCGCCATCCGGATCACCGAACGTGAACCCTGTGTCATCGCTCGCTGCTTCTGTGACACCGGGCCTGCGCCCCGCCGACTGGTGCGGAGCGCGGCGCAGCGCCTAATACGGGTCCGGCGGTTGGAGGCTGCGCGGCTGGCGCAGGAAATCAGCCGGCTTCATGAACGTCTTGACGGGTTGCAGCGACGTCACCGACTGGGTGAAGTCGAAGCAGTCCGCCAGATCGTCGGCACGCGCGTCTGCGGTGCCGAGCGTCGGCAATCCGAAGGTCGCTTCGGTGAAGTGCAGGATGCTGCCGAACTCATGCTGCGCGTGCGAGACGTAGCCGTGCCGCGCGTACGGCGACACGACGATCAGCGGCACGCGGAAGCCCAGCCCCATGACATCGAGCTTCGGCGGCGGCACGTGGTCGTACCAGCCGCCCCAGTCATCCCATACGATGAGGATCGCCGTGTTCTGCCAGTACGGGCTCGCGCCGACCGCGTCAACGATCGTGGCGACCCATTGCGGCCCGGTAGTGCTGTTCGCCAGGGCGTGATCCGAATTCGCGAGTTGCGGCACGACCCAGCTCACCTGAGCCAGATTGCCGTTGGCGATGTCGGTCAACACCGCGGTCTCCGGGCCGATGATGTCCGCAGTCCAATCCTTGCCGTAGCGGATGTGGCTGATCGCATCGTAGGCGTTGAAGAAATAGAAGGGACTAGGCGCGTAGTAGCGCCACGTCACGCCCGCGACGTCCATCTCGTCGCCGAGCGTCGGATAATCGAAGCACGGGAAGATCCCGGGCGTCTCGTCGCCGTCGCTGTCGAGCTGCGCCGCGAGTGACCCGGGTGCGTCATCGCATCCCCAAAAGGGGCCATTGGGTACCTCGGCGACGTCCTCTGACTGACCCGCGATGAGATACTGATGCGCGGGGAAGCTTGGACCGCTGTTGGACGCGAACATGCGATCAGCAAGCGTGAACTGCTTGGCCAGCGTCCAGTACGGCACCGTCTCCGACTGCGGCAGATATGAATATGGATAGTTCGTCGGACCTGGGGTAGGGCAGTAGCTGCCGCACGAAAACGAGTAGGTTCCCTCGGCGTTGAAGTTGTCGAGCAGACCGTCGTCATAGGCGGCGGTGAAAGCCGTGTGAAAATGGCCGATATCGATCCCGCCGTCGTTGAACGATTGCGCGCCGAGCGGCACCGGTCCGGTCGTCGTCTGTCCGACCTGGACGGTGTCGGCGCCCGGAAACCCGTTGAACATGTTGTCGAAACTGCGGTTTTCCTGAATGATGATGATCACGTGCTTGATGGGGCTTATCGCAGATGTCGTCGCGTTTGCGGGGTTCGGGATGCTTGAATGGTTGCACGCGACGATGCCGGCGACAACGATGGCGAGGGTAGCCGTAAGAGCCATCCGGATGAGCGGACGGCGTGAACCCAGTGTCATCGATCGCCTCCCGTGCGGAATAGGAGATGCTCCTGGCACTGTCGCGTAAGATGCGCGGTGCGGTCGTTCGCTCCTTCTCAGCGGCGTGAGAATATGCTGAGCAATTCCGGTGAGCTGTGACGCGCGGCGCGGGGGAAGGGCACAGCACGTGCAGAACCACGCGTCGGAGGTGCGCATGTCTCTCGCCGCGCCATCGGACCGCAACATCGATACGCACGTCTTTCGGTACGCGGAGCGCATGGGCAGGCTCAAGGCCAGCGCCATCCGCGAGATCCTCAAGGTCACCGATCTCCCGGACGTCATTTCGTTCGCGGGCGGCCTGCCCGCACCGGAGCTCTTCCCCGTCGCTGAGTTCGCGCGCGCTTGCCAAGAGGTGCTCGAGACCGACGGCGCCTCCGCTCTGCAATACAGCGTCACCGAAGGCTACATGCCGCTGCGCCGTTGGATCTGCGACTACCTCGCGTCGAGCAACGGCATCGAGTGCACGCCCGAGCACGTGCTCGTCATCAGCGGCTCGCAGCAAGGGCTCGACCTCATCGGCAAAGTACTGCTCGATCCCGGCGACTTCGTCGTCATGGAGAACCCCGCGTATCTCGGGGCCATCCAAGCCTTCGACGCCTATCAGGCGCGTTATCTGGAAGTGCCCTCCGACGACGAAGGCATGCGCACCGAAGAGCTCGACCGGCTGCTGCGCGCGGCGCCGGTGAAGCCCAAGCTGCTCTACCTCGTGCCGAACTTCGCCAACCCCACCGGCGTCACGCTGGCGCTGCGGCGCCGGCACCAACTCATCCAGATCTGCGCGGACCACGGCATCCCGATCTTCGAAGATGATCCGTATGGCCGGCTGCGCTACTCGGGTGAAGCGCTGCCCTCGGTCATGGCGCTCGCCAAGGGGCGCAGTTGCATCTACATGAGCACGGTGAGCAAGATCATCGCGCCCGGCATGCGCGTCGCCTGGCTCGTGCTGCCCGACGCGACGCTGTACGAGCGCGTCGTGCCGGCGAAACAAGCGGCGGATCTGCACACCTCGAGCTTCACGCAGCGCGCCGTGTACGCGTACGCACGCGTTCCCGGCCAGGTCGAGAACCATATCAAGGAGATGCTGCCGGTGTACGCCCGGCGGCGCGACCTCATGCTCGAGACGCTCGCGCGCGCCATGCCCCCCGGCGCGTCATGGACGCATCCGGACGGCGGTCTATTCCTGTGGGCTCGCATGCCTGAGTTCGTTGACACGCAAGAACTGCTCGGATTGGCGGCGTCCAAGAAGGTGGCGTTCGTGCCCGGCGCGCCGTTCTGGGTCAACGCAGACGTGCGCAACACGATGCGGCTCAACTTCAGCAATGCGTCGGAGGATGCGCTCGTGACGGGGATCGAGCGGCTCGGCGATCTGGTGAAGACGTATCTCGCGAAAGGCTAAGTCCAGACTCGTCGCGTTCATCAGCGCTCTTCTCGGCGCGATAAATTGCGCCGCTCCGTGGCCCGTCAGCGCAGACGCGAACCGGCCCACCGTGAGCATCACCGGCGCGTCCGTCAAGTTCTACGCATCGCATCTCATCCTCGAGGCGAGCGGGCGCGCCCAGCTCGACGACGGCGCGCTGCACGTGCGCGCCGATCACATCACGCTCGACCTGCATTCGAAGCGCTACATGGCGATCGGCGACGTGACGATCGCGCCGAGCGATGCGGTCGCGCCGCCGGGCGCACGCACGCCCGCGCACGGCGATGTCTTCGGCAAAGACCTCGATTCGCGGCGAGGACTGCTCGTGGCGCTCGACGAGACGCCGGTGCGACACGTCGTCGAAGGCGGCGCGATCGAAGGCGAACCCAAACCAGGCCTGCCTGCGAGCGAGCCGCTCTCGCTGCCGGACATCGGCGGCGAGCCGCCCTTCGCGACCGCGGCGCGCGCGGTGGCGCATCTCGGCGCTGACGTGCGCTTGACGGACGCGCGCGTGATCGTGCCCGGTTCTAAGAGCGTGCCGGTGCCGTCCTACGTGTTCACCTACTCGTCGGACGCCGGCTACGTGGTGAGCAACCTCGGCACGATCGAGGACGTGCCGCTGTACTTCGGCAGCACGCGCAACTCGGTGCAGGGCATCCATTTCCTGTACCGCCCGGACATCAAATTCGGTTTCGGCCTCGACGAGCGCATCGTCGACGGGCAACGCGGCTATCTGCTCGCATCGCTCTCGCCGGTGTTCGGGCCCTTCAAACAATTCAATGTGACCTACCAAGAGCAGATCAACCGTCACACGCAGCAAACGCTGTCCTCCTACAGCATCGAGGGCCTGGGCACCACAAACCAATACGACCTGCGCGACGGCATCCACCATTCGTTCGTCGAGCTCGCCGCCTTCCAATTCCATCAGAGCTATGCCGGCACGCTCGCGTGGCAAGGCTACGACACGGCCTTCGCCAAGACCGGCCCGCTCTCGCAGCTCATCTTCCACCTGCGCAGCGAGTACGGCGTCGGCCACACGCCGCCCGAGCTGGGCTTCCCGCCGTTGCCGACCGACGTCTTCTTGCCGCAGACGGTGCAGCGGGTCGCGTTCGAGGCCTATGTCGCGACCCAGCCGCTCGCCTTGGGTCCCGGGACGACGATGTACGCGTCGGCGGACGATCGCTTCTCGCACGACACGACGCCGCATCTGCAGACCACGCAGGTCTACGGTTTGACGCTCACGCAGCGCGTCAACCGTTTCGTCTCGCTCAGCGGCAGCGTCTTCGACACGCCGATCCACGACGGCTATCCGACGGTCAACGCGTCCTACGCCACGCACCTGGACACCGAAACCGCGACCTTCAATTACAACCATGGCCGTGCGTTCGCGCTGCTGCTCACCGGCACGCATCAGACCGCCTCCACCCAATTGCCCGGCGGGCTGCTCGTGGAGCCATGGGTGGCGAGCGCCGATGTGCGCTTCCGTCTCGGGCCTGCGATCGCGATCGAGCTCGGCAGGTCCTACTATTTCGGATTCGAAGGTCAGCGCTTCGGAACGTATACCTTCCAGATATTCCCATGACCGAGGAGATCACGTGAAGGTGCTCGTCACCGGCGGCGGCGGGTACGTCGGCGTCGTCTTGTGCGAACGGCTGCTGGAGGCGGGCCACCAGGTGCGCGTGCTCGACAGGCTCTATTGGGGCCGCGAGCCGCTCGCGCATCTCGCCGATCGCGTCGAGGTCGTGCAGGCCGACGTGCGCGCGATCGCGCCTGCCATGCTCGACGGCGTCGACGCGGTCGCGCACCTCGCGGGCCTTTCGAACGATCCGACCGCCGAATACAACACGGCCGCGAATTGGGAGATGAACACCGACGCCACCGCACATCTCGCAGTGCTGTGCAAGAAGCACGGCATCAAGCGCTTCACCTTCGGCTCAAGCGCGTCGATCTACGACGGCCTCGGCGACGGCACGTTCGACGAGACGACGGCGGTCTCACCGCGCGGCGCGTATTCGCTCTCGAAACACGCCGCCGAGGAAGCACTGCTGCGCGAAGCGGGCGGCGGGTTCGCGCCCGTGCTGCTGCGGCAAGGCACGGTCTATGGCTACAGCACGCGCATGCGCCTCGACCTGGTGGTCAACACGTTCATCAAGGACGCGCTCCTGCGCGGCGCGCTGTTCTTGCATGGCGGCGGTTGGATGTGGCGTCCGCTGGTGGATGTGACCGACGTCGCCGAAGCGCACCTGCGCTGCCTCGAGGCGGATCCGAGTGCCGTGGGCGGGCAGATCTTCAACGTGGTGCACGACAACTTCCAGATCCGCGAGTTGGCGATGCTCGTCGCCGGTTCGCTCTCGATGCTGCAGCGGCCGGTGCGCCTCGAAGACGCGCCGATGCCGAAGATCAACCGCAATTATCGCTGCGCGAACCGCAAGCTCCAGAAGAGCATCGGCTTCACGCCGCGCGTGTCGGTCCTCGAATCGATCGAGCGCATGCTCGAGCGTCTACCGCTCGACGATCCCGCCGAGCTCGCGCACCCGCGCTACTACAACATCCGCTGGATGACGCTGGTCGAGGAGATCGTCGCCACCCAGGCGCCTGGCCGCTCGATCTGGTCGGCTACTTGAAGTACTCCACGGTGAGCGTCGGCTTATAGCCGCTCTCGCAATCGGCCTCGGTGTACGCGTTGATGTCCTCGTTGTACCCTTTGAACACAAACCCATAATTGGGCGCGCCGTTCATCCACGAGCGGACCTGGCTCGTCACATCGACGTCGACGTTCGGACCAGCGGGCGAGAGCGCGTCCGCCCAATCAGCTTCGATCCAATCAGAGTTGTTCCACCACGCATCCTTGCCGGTGCCGAGCTCGGCGGCGCACGATTTCGCGTTGCCGTACTGGTCGTACGGCTTGACCGTGCTGCTCGTCACGTGCAGATGAAGCGTCGCTTTCTGCAACGGCCGGCCAACCATCGGGCCGAGATCGAACATGACCGCGCCGCGCCGTACATCGTCTTCGAACAGGTCCTTGAAGGCAGCCTTGATGGTGACGTAATCGTAGCCGACATTCACGCCGGGCTCCCTGAGGGTGGCGTTCTTCGGTTTGTAATCTTCGTTCGTGTGCACTTTCACGGACGAACTTGTTTGGGCTGGCTGGAGCGTCACGGTGGTGGTGCCAAGGGTTGGCGCCACGCCGATGCAGGTGCGATAGCCCGGATGCGACTCTTTGCTCCCCTTGTACGCCGTGACCGTATAGCATTTCCCGACGAAGCCGCCCGCCGGCAGATCGAGGACGCCGGCCGTCGCGCCGACGCCGGCTGAGGACTTGCTCAGATATGTGAGCGATGTGCCTCCGGCATCGGTTTGGTAGATCTTGAAGCCGTCCACATCCTGCGGACACGAGGTGCACTTCGGATGCGGCTGCCACGCCCACACGATGAACAGTTTGTTCGCCGCGGCGATCGGAGCGCATAGCAATCCGGCGATGAACGGATTGCTGATGTGGGCGGCGCACACTTTCGGGTCACCGCTCGTCGCGATCTTCGTCGGCCGAGCAGGATTGCCAGCGACGTCGTCAGGATCCACGGCGGGATTCGCGAGGTTGACGTACTTGGAGCCCCCTGGGAGGGTCGTGGGCACTGACGTGGGCGGAGACGGCGTACCGCACGTCACCTTGAACGCGGCTTTGGCCGAATAGACGTCGCCTTGACCTGCGATGTTGTGAACCCATAGCTGATCGAACGTGTTGGCGCCGGTCGTCGCCGCGATGCTCATCGAGTCGTTGACCGTAAGCGTGCCGCCAGCGGGCAGGGTCGCAGCGCCGATGTTCACCACTTGCTGCGAACCGTTGACGAAGCGGTTGAAGGCGTATTGGAACGACGTGCCGGGCGCGCCAGAGATCGTGCCGGTGAACGCCATGGTCGTCGGGCATGTGCCGGTGTACGACGGCGTCGTCGCCGTGAGCACCGCCGTCACCGCCGCCGACGCGGGTGCGCGGTCAGCGACGGCGAGTGACGCGATGGAAATCACCGCGATGCACAGCAGTCGTCTCATCAGCGCCCCGCCGGAGCCCCGATGGGCGGCTACTTGAAATACTCCACGGTGAGCGTCGGCGGATCGTAGTACGAGATGCATGTGGCCTCGGTGAACGCGTTGAGGTTCTCTTGCTGCGATCTCAGAACGAAGCCGTAGTTCGGCGCGCCGTTCATCCACGAGCGGACCATGCTCGTCACATCGACGTCGACGCTCTGCGGTGCGCCCGAAATCGGTTCGACCCAGGTCGCTTCGATCCAGCTGGTGTTGGTCCACCATGCGCCCGTGCCGGTGCCCAACTCGTCGCCGCATGATCTTGGGTCGTGCGAGACTGCGGCGCCGACCATGACCAGGCTTGAGTTGGCGTGTAGGTGCAGCGTCGCTTTTTGCAACGGCCGGCCGACCATCGGGCCGAGATCGAACATGACCCCGCCGTGCAAGGCTTGGTTATCGGCGCTGTCCATAGAGGCTATGGGTCCCTTTGTGGTGTCGTACGAGAAGCCCGCCCGCAGGTCCGTATAGGAGTCTTTGATGTCGCTGCTCTTGCCGGTGGTGTGGTATACGTACGAGGTGCGGATATGGGCGGACTGGAGCGTCACTGTGGTCGTGCCAAGCTTGGGCTCATTGTTGATGCAGGTAGGATGGCCCGGACTGGATTCTTTGCTCCCTTTGTACGCGGTGACGGTATAACACTTGTTGAGGAAGCCGCCCGCCGGCAGGTTGAGCACGCCCGCGGTCGCGCCCGCGCCGGCGCTGGTCTTGTCTACGAAGGTCAGCGACGTGCCGGCCGGGTTGGTCTGATAGATCTTGAAGCCGTCGACGTCTTGCGGACACGACGTGCACTTGGGATGCGGCGCCCAATCCCACACGATGAACAATTTGCCTGCTTTCGCGATCCCGCCGCAGAGCAGTCCGCCGATGAGCGGGTTGCTGATGTGCGCACCGCACACTTTCGGGTCGCCGCTGGTGGTGATATGGGTCGGGTGCGCGGGATTGCCGGCGGTGTCATCGGGATCGACGATGAGAATCTGGGGGCTATTGGGGTTGAGGTACTTGGATCCCCCGGGGAGGGCCGTCGGAGGAGGCGGAGGCGTACCGCACGTCACCTTGATATTCGCCTTGGCGGAATAGACATCTGCCTGACCCGCGATATTGTGCACCCACAGTTGGTCAAACGTGTTCCCGCCCGTCGTCGCGTTGATGCTCATCGAATCGTTGACCGCGAGCGTGCCGCTCGCCGGCAGGGTCGCCGCGCCGATGTTCACCACTTGTTGCACGCCGCTGACGAAGCGGCTGAAGCTATATTGAAATGACGCGCCGGGCGAGCCTGAGATGGTGCCGGTGAACGCCATGGTCGTCGGGCAGTTCCCGGTGTATGACGGCGTCGTCGCCGTCAGCACCGCAGTCACCGCTGCTGCAGCGGGTGCGCGATCCGCGACGACAAGCATGGCCATGGCGATAGTCGCGACGTATAACGTGATCCGTTGCAAAGGAACGCCCCTCTCAGAGTAAGCCTGACGGCATCTGGGACACGCGCTACGCCTTCAGGTCGGGCGCGGCCTGCGTCCTTCGGGCCTTCCAGGCGCCCGGTTGCCAGCGAGGTCAGGGCGCCTTCACCACCATGCGGACAAGCCCCATCCAAAAGCCGTCGGTCGCCCTGAAGATCGAGATGGGCACCGAGCCACGCTCCGTGTGCGGTATATCCCTCATCGCGATCGATCAGCCGATGATCCACGGATGTCGCGCAGGCAGTCTGTCCGACCAGCGCGTCAGACGCGCGTCGTCATAGCCGTGCTGTTGCCGCAACGCCGCCAGCACCGCGGCGTCATCCGGATTGGCGGCGACGACGCTGCCGCGAACTGCTTTGTGCGTCAGCCCGAGCCGGCGCAGCAACGCGATGTCGATGGGCGAATGGCCGAACAGATAGGTGCCCAACTCCCCGCGCTGCGCCATGCGCGCTTTGTCGATGAGGCGCGGCAGCCAGCGGATGCCCCCGAGCTCCTCGTTCCAGCGCCGCGGCGGTGTTGTGGTCATGCGATGTGTCCTTTTGCGCGCAGATAATCCGTCAGAGCGTCGCGCCACGGCCGCGCGCGCAGACCGTGTGCGGCGAGCTTCTCGCTCGCCAAGGCCGAGTACATCGGCCTGCGCGCCGCCGCGCCGGTCTCCTCGGCGCGGATCGGCACGGCGCGCTGCGAGACGCCGCATCGCGCGAAGATCTCGTCCGCGAATTCGCGCCACGAGCACGCGCCGGCATTGGAGAGATGATACACGCCGGGCGTCGCGCCGCGGGTGAAGAGGTCTACGAGCAGGCCGGCGGCGTCGGCGGTGGCGGTGGGCGACATGACGATGTCATCCACCACGCGCGGCGTCTCGCCGGCGCGCGCGCGGGCGATCATCGTCTCGACGAAATTGCCGCCCTTGCCTGCGCTGCCCGCGACGCCGAAGATGCTGCTGATCCGCGCGACGTACGTTCGCGGGAATTGCTGCGCGAGCGCCTCGCCGGCCGCCTTCGTCGCGCCGTAGACGTTGAGCGGACCGGGCTCATCGCTTTCGAGGTACGGCGAGCGTTTCTCGCCGTCGAACACGTAATCGGTGCTGACATACGCGCAGGCCGCACCGCGCGCGGCGGCCGCGGCCGCGACGTTGTAAGCGCCGTGCGCGTTGATCGCCACCGCGTCGCCCGGCCGGGATTCGCACTCGTCCGTCTTGTGGAACGCGGCGGTGTTCACCACGAGATCGCCGGTGCCCACGCGGGCGAGCGCCCGATCGAGCGACGCGGGATCGCGCACGTCACAGTCGGCGTGCAGAATCGAGATGACCTCACAATTGCGCGACTGAGACGCCGTCATGAGATCGCTGCCGAACTGCCCGTTCGCACCGATGACAGCTATCTTCACTGCGCCGCCGAGGCGGCACGCCGACCGATGTACTGCGCGCCGATGGCGAGCAGCATGGCCAGCTCGCGCACCCGCAGCGCTGTGCCGACCCCGAGGAACACGACGCCTGCGCACAGGATGGCCACGGCCAACGTTGTCGCGTGCTGCAGCAGCGTGCCCGCGTCGTGCCACAGCAGACGGTGCACGGTGAGCGCGACCGCGCCCATCGCGAGCGAGGTGATGCCGACGCGCAAGATGCACGAACCGATGAGGTCGCCGCCGGCATCGACCGGACCGATGCGCACGTGTAGCAGCCAGAACAGCACCAACGCTTCGGTCAGCGACGAGATGGAGTTCGACGCGGCCAAGCCGTTGACGCCGTACGGTCCGACGAGCAGCGCCGACAGCACGACGTTGAGCACCATCACGCTGATCGCGACGATGACCGGCGTGCGCGAATCGCGCATCGCGAAGAAGCAGCGCGTGAGCACGATGCTCGCTGCGATGCCGAGCAGCCCCACCGCGTAGTACTGCATGGCGCCGGCGGTGCGCACCACGTCGCCCGAGGTGAACGCGCCCCGCTCGAAGAGCACGCTGAGGATCGGCTGCGCGAGCACGATCAAACCCACCGCGGCCGGCATGGTGATGAGCGCGGTCATGCGCAAGCCGGTGGATGCTGTCTCGCGCAGCGGTGCGATCTCTTTGGTGGCGAATTGCGCGGAGAGGATCGGGAAGATGACGGTGGCGATGGCCACCGCGAACAGCTGCTGCGGGAAGCCGACCACCTTGGTCGCGTAGTTCATCGCGGCGATCGCGCCCGCCGGCAGGTGCGAGCCGAAATACTTGTCCACCAGCAGATTGACCTGGCCGACCGCCGAGCCGACGATGATGGGACCGAGGATGACGAAGAGCGCCGTGATCCCCGGATGCTTGAGGTCGAGGACGAAACGATACTTGCAGCGCCGCAGATAGCTCGGCACTTGCACGAGCAGCTGCGCCACCAGTCCCGCCGCGGTGGCGAACACCAGCGCGTAGATGCCGTACTGGCCGAAGAACAGCAGCACGCCTGCGATCGTGCACACGTTGAGCGCCACGCCTTGGAGCGCGGCCGCGCGATAGCGCCGCTGTGCGTTGAGCAACGCCTGCAAGACGCCCGCGATCGAAGTGGCGATGATCGTCGGCATGAGGATGCGCGTCATGCGCACCGTCTCCGCTGCATGATCCGCGGGGAAGCCGTTGGCGACGATGCTCACGATCCACGGCGCGGCGAGCCAGCCGAGCGCTGCGCCGATGGCGAGCAAGACGAACAACGTGTTGATGACCGTGCTCGACAGACGCCATGCGTCTTCTTCGCGCTTGCTCGCGAAGTACTCGCTGAAGACCGGCACGAGCGCGCTCACGAGCGCGCCGTTGAAGACGCCGAAGACGAGCGTCGGGATGATGGCGGCGACGATGAACGCGTCGAGCTCCCAGCTTTCGCCGAAGAACCCGGCATTGACGACCTCGCGTCCGAAGCCCAGCACCATGCTCGCCAATGTCGCCAGCATGACGGCGACCGTCGATGCCGTCACGCTCTGCAACGGCGGCGCGACGGCTTGCTCGGGCGTCTGCGATGCACGCGGCAGTGCCATTATCACGACTTTCTCAGGTTGCGACCGGGGCGCCTACCGGCACAGGGCTTGAAAAACTTATTGACGTATGAAAGGTCCAGCATGAGAGAGATGATCGCCGTGCTCCGCCCTTTCTTGCCCGCTGCGGTGCGCGAGCGGCTCGCCTTTTCGGAGCGAGCGAAGGCGATCATCGAGCAGCATCGAGCGCAGACGGCGGAGACGGTCAAGGCGCTCGAGCGGAAGTACTCCGCACCGGTGCTGGGCAAGGTCCAGGTCTGGGACTTGCTCGAGCGGCTGTCGCAGTGCGTCGACCCGACGGACTCGGGCCTCTATGGCACGAGCCAGTTGGTGCACGTGCTGCAAGTGCTCGAGGCGATGGAAGACGATGGCATCACCGATCGCGACCTGCACCTCGCGGCGCTCGTGCACGACATCGGCAAGCTGCTGCTGCTGCATGGCGAGACCCCGGACAACGTCGTCTGCATGAACACGCCGATCGGCGAATACCCCGCGGGCGTCGGCCTTGAGAACTGCGTGCTGCAGTGGAATCATGACGAGTTCGCCTATTCGCGGCTCACCGGCCACGTGCCCGACCATGTCGCGTGGCTGGTCCGCTACCACAGCGTCATGCTCGGAGAGTGCGCGCCGCTGATGAACGCGCGAGATCGGGACTGGGCGCAACGCTACTTGGTGCCGTTCCAGAAGTACGATCAGTCGTCGAAGTCGCCGTACGAGGTTCCGCGGAAATCGCTCGCCGACTACCGAGAACTCATCGAAGAACTCTTTCCTCAACCGATCCTTTTTTGAAGCGCGATCTGCGTCCGGACACATGCGGACGATCGTCCTAGGCGCCGGCATGACCGGCATCGCTGCCGGGCGGACGTCCAACGGCATCATCTACGAGTCGTGCGAGCGGCCGGGTGGGCTCTGCGCATCGTATCATATCAAGGGATACCGCTTCGAGATCGGCGGCGGGCATTGGATCTTCGGCGGCGATCCTGCGGTCCGGCGACTGCTGCGCGGCGTGGCGCCGATGAGCAGTTACAGGCGCCGCTCGGCGGTCTATTTCTCCAAGCAGCAGCGCTATGCGCCCTACCCGCTGCAGAACAATCTTCAGTGCCTGGACCTTGCGATCGCCGAACAGGCGGCTGAGGAGATGAAGCAGGCCGCCGCCGACTGGACCACGACCAGCCGGCGAAGACCATGAAGGACCGTCTCGAGGCGCGCTTCGGTCCGACGCTGTGCGGACTCTTCTTCCACCGCTTCAACGATCTGTACACCGCGGGGTTGTACGGCCGCATCGCGCCTCAAGATGATTACAAATCACCAGCGCGCGCTTCGAACGGCTACAACGCGAGCTTTCTCTACCCTGTCGGCGGGCTCGACGCGCTTGCTCGGCGGCTGGCGGAGCCATGTCAGGTGGAATACGGCAAGCGAGCCGTCGCCATCGACGTGGAGCGGCGCGCAGGTGAGCTTCGCGGACGGCGACAGCGCGCGATACGATGCGCTCATCTCGACCCTTCCTCTGAACCGCACGCTCGAGCTCGCCGGCCAGAGCGTCACTGCCGTGCCGGATCCATACACCTCCGTCCTCGTGCTCAACATCGGCGCGACGCGCGGCCCGGCGTTTCCGGACCAGCACTGGCTCTATATCGCCGACGCCGAGCCGGGCTTCCATAGGATCGGCTTTTACAGCAACGTCGATCGCTCGTTCGTGGCCCCAACCCACACGAGGGGCGCGTCACGCGAGAGCATGTACGTCGAGCGCGCATATCCCGGCGGCGACAAGCCGGATGCGCGAGAGATCGCGCGTTACGCGGACGCGGTCGTGGCGGAATTACGGCGCTGGGGGTTCATCGACAAGGTAGAAGTCCTGGACGCCTCGTGGATCGACGTCGCCTACACGTGGTCGTGGCCGGATTCCGCGTGGCGCCGTGATGCGCTTCGAGCGCTCGGCGGCCACGATATCTACCCTGTCGGGCGATACGGACGCTGGATCTTCCAGGGCATCGCAGATTCAATCCGCGACGGGTTGCGCGTTGGCGCTGGGCTGCAAAGCGGATGAGGCGAATTGTTCGGCCGCCGGCGGCCGCGCCATCGTGGGCCGGCGCGTCAACCCCGCGATGACTCCCTTCACGATGCCTCGCCAGGGACTTGGTCCGCCGCCGCGTCGCCGGGCCAAATACCCGAAGAACAGGACCGCATGATAGATGACGAAAGCGAACTTCTCGCGGACGCTGAGCGCTCGGCTATACAGCAACAGCCAGACATAATTGCGCGCGGAGAACGAGAATCTGCCCGGCAAAGCGAGCCGCTCGTCGTCCTGCCGCGTCGTGTGGCAGACGACGCTGTCCGGCACGAGCAGCCCTTGCTCGCGCCTGAGGATGCGCGACGTGTACTCAAAATCGTCGGCCAGGATGAAATAGTCGGCGACGGGGTATCCGTAGAGCGTGACCGCACGACGCGCGATCAGCGCCGAGACGAACGTGCACGCGCGGATGCTCTCGTACCCGAGCGCTTCGATCGTGGCGGCGTGTCGCGGATCCGGGTCCCGCTTGTGGATCACGCCCGTGCGGGGGTGCGGCTGACCGTCGATCCACGTGACGTGACTCGCGAGGAGCATAGGCTTGTCGGACGACGGCATGCGCTCGTGAGCCGTCAGCAACGCTTCAAGAGCGGTGTCGGCGGCGATGGCATCGTCGTCCATCAGCCATAGCCAGTCGAAACCGTCAGCGTACGCCCGCTCGATCCCCAGAGAGAACCCGCCGGCGCCTCCCAGGTTCTCGCGCGGCGTTAGGTATGTCAGCGGAACGCCGTGCGATGCGGTCTGGTGCGGCGTATTCGGCGTCTCGGTACCGCCCGCGTGATTGTCGACGACGTAGACACGATCGACCTTGCGCGATTGCCTGTGCAAAGCGGCGAGGCATTCCCGCAGTTCCTCGGGCCGGTCGTACGTCACGACGATCGCAGCGACCGTGGCCGGAGCCTCGGACTCGCGCTGCACGTGCGACGGCGCGGCCGGTTCAGACGGCCGCGACGCTAAGGGCAATCCCATCGCGGCGACCTTCTCATCTCACATCCATGGCGCCTACCGGCACAGGGCTTGAAAAAGTTGTTGCCGTATGCTGGAGCGGGGACCGCCGAGAGGAGCGCTCTGACCACACCCCTTCGTTTCGCCGTCGTGATACCGGTGGCTCGGTATCACCCGCGTCTCGACCGATGTCTGCAGGCATGCGCGCGTCTCACCTACGAGCCGCGGACGATCGCGGTCGTCTCGGACGTGCCGATGACGCTGCCCGACGATCCGCACTTCGTGAACGTGGTCACCAACGCAGGCTGTCTCACGAGTCCTGGGGCGAAGCGCGACGCCGTGGGTGCGGCGATCCCGGATGTCGGCGTGTATGCGTATCTGGACGACGATGCATACCCGCCGCCGGACTGGCTGGAGAACGGGGCGCAGGTGCTCGCCGAGTCCCCACAGGCCGCGGGCGCAGGTGGGCCAGGCTTGGCCGCAGACGATCAAACCTTTTGGGAACAGGTCAGCGCCGCGGTCCTGGCATCGCCCGCCGGAAGCGGCCCGCTCCACTTCCGCTTCTGGCCCGATCCACCGCGGGATTGCGATGATTATCCGGCCTACGCCCTCTTCATCCGCCGCCATCGGCTGGACGCTGCCGGCGGGTGGGCGACCGATTGGTACGGCGGCGAGGACAGCGCCCTGTGCGCTCGCCTCGCCGCTCGCGGCGGCCTCATCCGATACGATCCGCGGCTCGCGGTGTGGCACTACCGCCGGCGGCTCGCGCCCGAGCACGCGTGGCAGGTGTGGAACGTCGGCCGCTCGCGAGGCTGCCTGATCCGTGCGGGCGACCCGTGCTCTCGTCGCTGGATGTTCGGCGGCCCGCTGTGCGTCACGCTCGCAGTCATCGCGGCGTTGATCGCTGCATTCGTTCTCGCGATGCCGGCGCCAGCGCTCGCGGCCGCCGGTCTAGCGGCATATCTCGGACTTGCGCTGTTCGGACTTCCGGGGCGCCTGCCATTGGCGGTCCGGATGATCGTGCCGCTCGCGCTCCTCGTCCACCACGGATCCTACGCCGCCGGTATGGTCGTCGGCTTGCTCACCGGCGAGCGGCTGACGCGTGGGAGCGGTGAATCAGCTGATGTGACCCTTCGTCGATTCGGATACCTGCCAGATCGCGCCGTTCAGGGGAGCGGACCTCATGCTCGACCAGCAATAGGTGAAGGCCCAGCATAAAGCGCCCGCGGGTCGTCGGGGTGCGGTCGCGGCGACGGCCCACAGCACAGCGCCCAACGGCGCCCGCCGGATGCCGTAGAGGCGTTCCAACTGGCGTTCGCCTTCGAGCACCCGCCGCGAGTGCCGCCAGTAGTCCTCGAAGGTGGATGACATCTTGATCCGACATCGCGCTTCGGGCACGAACACCGCACGGACGCCGTCGCGCACGATGCTCGCGGCGATATAGTGATCGTCATTGATGATGCCGCTCGGGATCTCCAACGCTTTGAGCGGCGCGCTCGCGAACGCAACGAGATTACCCACGGCGTAGTGCTGTCGGTGAGGTCCGGCCTTCAGCCGCTGGACCACCGCCAGCGCAAACGCCGCGGACAAGGCCGGAACCGTGCGGCGCTCGAGCTTCGTCACGTTGGCTCCGATCGCGATCGTCGCTCCCGCCGCCACGGCGTCGACAAGTCGCTCGATCGCATGCGCTTCGACGGCGGTGTCCGCGTTGATCCGGACGATGGCGTCGCCCGTCGCCTCCGCGATCAGCCGTCGAACGATCGCGGCGAGGCCGTCTCGCCGTGTGGCATGAAAGACGCGGATGGCCGGGTAGCGCCGGGCGGCCCGTTCGGCGATGTCAGCCGTCGCGTCGGTCGAGCAATCGTCGTAGACGAGCACCTCCGCGAGACGATGACGTCCGTATCCGCTGGCGCAGATGGACTCGAGCAGCGGGCCGATCGAGCCCTCCTCATTGAACGCGGCGATAAGGACGCTTATATCCATGTGCCGTCATCCTGTTGGCGCTCGCCTGGCGAGACACTTGCTCGCCCGCGGGGGCGGGCGTCCTGGCGCCGCGCGTTGAAGAGCTCGGCGTGAGCCTCCGGGGCAAGATCAGCGTCGTCATGCCGGCGTTCAACGAAGCTGAGAACATCGAGAAGAACCTGCGCGAGACGGTCGACACGTTGCGCGGGCTCGGCTACGATTTCGAAGTCATCGTCGTGGACGACGGCAGTCCCGACAACACGTGGCTCGCCGCGAGCGCGTCGCTGTTCGACCACGAGCCCAACGTCCGGGTGTTGCGCTACGATCGCAACGAGGGCAAGGGCAACGCGGTGATGCGCGGGACCGCGGTCGCGACCGGCGACTACATCGTCTTCCTCGACGCCGACATGGACCTCCACCCGTCGCAGTTGCCGACCTTCTTCGAGATCATGGACCGCGAGCGCGCCGACGTCGTCATCGGCAGCAAGCTGCATCCAGGCTCGAACGTCAACTACCCGCTGTCGCGCAGGATCGCCACCATGGGCTACTACTCGCTCGTGTGGGCCTTCTTCGGCCTGCCGCTGCGCGATACGCAGACCGGGCTGAAACTGTTCAAAGCCCCGGTGCTGCGACGCGTCTTCCCAAAGGTGCTCGTCAAGCGTTTCGCCGCGGATATCGAGGTGCTCGCGGTCGCGCATTCGCTGGGCTATAAGATCTGCGAAGCGCCGGTGACATTGCATTTCCAGCGTTCGTTCGGGAGGATCCGGATGAAGGACATCTTCGCCATCTTCCAAGACACGCTGGCGATCTTCTACCGCCTCAAGATCCTGCGCTACTACGACTCGATCAGCGAAGAGTGGCCCGCCCCGCAACAGAAGATGACAGAACTCGTCGGCAGCAAGCCGGCGGTCGATGAGCCGCTAGAGCCGCAGCTCCGGACGCAGCGTCTTCAAGGCGCGGACGAAATCAGCGTAGGTCGTATCCCAATCGTGATGCGCCGCATCCACGCGAGCGCGCTCTGACATCGCGGCGAGCGCGGTTGGGTCCTCCAGCGCATCCGCCACCGCCGCGCCGAGGGCAGCCGGATCACCCGCTCGTGTGAGAATCCCCTGCCCGGGCTTGATGCTGTCTCGCAGCCCCGGCACGTCGTAGCCGGCGGCGGGTGTGCCGGCTGAGTTCGCCTCGGTAACGACGAGCCCCCAACCCTCGCGCACGGAGGTGAGGATGAGCATGTGCGCGGCCGCCATGCGCTGCTGGCGTTCCGCCTCTGTGACCCTGCCGAGGAATCGGACCCCACCCACTTTGTCGGCGATCTCGACGAGACGCTGCTGATAGCTTTGGTCCTCTGCACGCCCGATGATCCAGAGCTCTGCGTCCGGCTGGCGCGACCGCACCACCGAGAAAGCGGCGATGGCGTGTTCGACGCGTTTCGACGGCGTGAGCCGGCCGACGAACGCCAGCGCCGGTGCCCGGCTCTTGGGCGACCCGCTCGCGATCCCATCGGCGGGCGCAGATATCGGCATGCTGATGACCTCGATCGCGCCGCGCCAGCCGAACTCACGCAGGTCGCGCTTCGAGGATTCGGAGATCGTGATCGCCGGCGTCGTGCGGTACAAAGAGTGATAGAGCCGCTCGGAGACGACGCCTAGTCCGGCGAGCGCTCTCGGCGCTTCGTACCACCACACGTCGCGAGCGAGCTGCGGCACGAGAGCCACCGCGCGCTCGCGCTCGTAGAGCGGGGTGAAGAACGGGATGGTGTTGATGTGGTCGATGAGCAGATCGTACGGCGGCCGCTCGCGCTGCAGCCAATCGTATGCCGCACGATACACGCCGTAGCGTCCACCGCGCCGAACGTGCCGAACGCCGTCGATCACTTCGTCGTCTGGTTGTCCTGTAACGCGTGCGGAGAAGAAAACGACGTCGTGCCCGGCCAGCGCGAGCCGCTGCGCCAAGCCTTGCGCGAGGACCTCCGCACCGCCGCTGCGCGGGTGAGCGAGGTCGCGCCACGCCAGGAATATCGCTCGCATCGAATCGTCGCCGCTACGATGTTCCCGATCGGTAGATCGAGTCCGGTGTCGCCGGCGCAGCGCCGAGCATGCCTATGGCGCCGCCAAAGAATTCTGTTGACTTCATGATCGCCATGCCGCCGGTGAGGACCGGGTGGGCCAACATGCGCCCCGCGCCGCGCAGCAGCGACCATCGCAGCGGGCTGATCCGCTTGAGCGCCTCTGCGCCGTGCTTGCGCACGAACGCCGGCATGCTGCGGCCGTAGTAGTACTTCTTGAGAAAGAGGTTGCGCAGCGTCTGCCTTCCTTCATCATGCAGGATCCGTGCAGCCGCGAACGCGACGCCGTCGACCCCCGCGGCGCGCATCGACAGATCCCAGTCCTCCGGCCCGGTGAGCGATTCGTCGTAGCCGCCGAGCGCGAGCACCCGATCGCGCCGGAAGAAACGCGCGGCCGAGACGAGCGCGTCATCTCCATAGAACGATCGCTCGAAGGTTTTGCACGCGGACCAGAACCCTTCGCCGAACGACGTCTCGGGAATGACGATAGCGCTTGCGCCGGCGCGGGCCGCGTCAACGGCCGCGCTCACGACGTTGGGTTCGAGCACCATGTCGGCGTCGAGGATCATGACGTACTCGCCGCGGGCCGCGCGTACTCCCGCGTTGCGCTGTGCCGATCGTTCCGGCCCAGCATCGATGACGAGGTCGGCGAGGCGTTGCGCGATCTCCGGCGTCGCGTCGGTGGAGCGATTGTCCACGACGATGATCTCCACAGGCGAACGGTCTTGCCGGCGCGCGCTGTCCAAGCACGCTGCGAGCGTCCGTTCGGAGTTCTTCGTCGTCACGATCAGCGAAACGAGCGCCAAGGCGATCTCCCAAAGCACGGTCGTTTCAGAAGTTGACTCTGCGCCGAGCGGTACCTTCTCGACGCTGGACGAGCGGTCGGCTTTCGTCGCATCTGACCGCACGCCGGTGTGCGGGGTCGCCGCCATCCTTTCAGGAATGTCGGCAATGATGACCTCGGAAGAGCTCTATCTCGACATGATGAAGCGCTGTTTGACGCGAGCGCTCTTCCGCGACACGCGCGTTCCGCCGCGCGCGCTGATGCACCGGTTCCTCGCCGCCGTCGTTCGCTGGTTGCGAGCGTTCGCGGTTCCGCTCTACGTGCGGCTCCTGCGCGTCGGACCGCTCAGCTCGGCCGCGGCAACCGTCCAGGGCCCGCTTCGGCGCGCACTCGTGAGGCTTGCTCCGCCGGATCGACATGAGCTCGAGGAGGGCATGACGTGGCCCGAGGATGCTGAGACGATGATCGGCCCGAGGCGTCTGACGAATATCCAGTCGTGCGTGACGGAGGTGCTGCGAGCCGACGTGCCCGGCGATCTCTTGGAGGCGGGCGTGTGGCGAGGTGGCGCTGTCATCTTCATGCGCGCCGTGCTCGAGGCATACGGCGATCGATCGCGCCTCGTGTGGGCCGCTGATTCCTTCAGCGGGCTCCCGCGACCGGACGCGCCGCTCGCTCCGGCGGACACCGGCGACGTCCTCTTCGCCTTTCGCGAGCTCGCGGTCCCGCTCGACGTCGTCCAGGACAATTTCCGGCGCTATGGGCTGCTGGACGATCGCGTGCGATTCCTCAAGGGATGGTTCCGCGACACGCTTCCCGCAGCGCCTATCTCTCGCTTAGCGGTGCTCCGCATCGACGGAGATCTGTACGAGTCGACCATGGACGCGTTAAGAGCGCTCTATCCCAAGCTCTCGATTGGCGGCTTCGTCATCATCGACGACTATGGGAATCTCCCGGGCTGCCGCGCGGCAGTTGAAGATTATCGACGAGATCTCTCGATAGCGGATCCGATCGAGTGGGTGGACTGGACCGCGGTCTTCTGGCGCAAGCTGGCCTAGTCGGCGACCGCCTGCACGAATATATTGCACATCCCGGTGCGTTCGGTCAAGAACTCTCCCTCACGATGCCGCTCGATCAGGCTCTTCAAAGGCGGTTCTGACCTGAGCAGCCATTTGAAGGCGTACAGCGTGATGTTGCCCCACAGCTCCCACAATCCGCCGCGTACGGTCGACGTGACGGTGCGGAAACCAGCCTCGGCCATGAGCGCTACGATGCGATCGCGCGAGTAGTGGCGATGACCGAAATACCACGCCGGGTCCAGCACGGTGGATACCGGGTGGGCGAAGGGCGTGGAGAGGATGAGCCATCCTCCGCGCTTTAGCACCCGGCGCACCTCTTTGAGCGCGGCGATCTCGCTGTGCCGAGGGACGTGCTCGATCACTTCGAACATCACAGCACCGTCGAACGTCGCGTCCGCGAACGGCAGCGAGAACACGGAGGCGGCGATATAGTCCGCCTGCGGTGCGTTGCGTCTGGCTTGCTCGATCGTCGCTTCCTCGAGGTCGACGGCGGAGATCGCGGTATCGAGCCGACCCGTCGCACAGAAATTCGAACCACCCGCTCGCGCACCCGACGTCGAGGACCCGCTGAGCCGCGGGTTGCGCAGCAGCGAGGCGCACGCTGAGCTCGTGACGAGCGGTGAGCCGCTCGCTTACGGCGTCGGAGTACGGCTTCAGACAGGCATCCCGGGCGTCACGCGCCGGGCGGCCGCCAGCCGCGCTGCTCTGCGACCAGCTTGTTCGCGAGGAAGTAGCTCTCGAACGTCCCCGCATCGGTCCACCAGCCCTCAAGGACGTCGAACGCGAGGTCTCCCCGCTCGAGGTACGCATTGTTGACGTCGGTGATCTCCAACTCGCCACGTTGGCTCGGCACGAGATGCCGGCAGAACTCATACACGGCATTGTCGTACATGTACACCCCGGTC
Organism: Vulcanimicrobiota bacterium; assembly: GCA_963805945.1. Classification (GTDB taxonomy): domain Bacteria; phylum Vulcanimicrobiota; class Vulcanimicrobiia; order Eremiobacterales; family Eremiobacteraceae; genus JAFAHD01. The sequence goes on from CAWDVP010000002.1 coordinate 52,342, forward strand.
ACGGCATACGGGCTCTGCGGTCGAGCGGGCTTCTCCTCTATGCGCACGATGCGGCCGTCGTGCATGACCGGCACGCCGAACCGTTGCGGGTCAGGCACATGCTTGAGCAGCAGCCGCGCACCAGACGGCTGCTGCTCGAATGCCCGGACGTGCGGCGTGATATCGGCTTCGAGCACATTATCCCCGAGGATGACGACGACGCGCTGCCCTTCGGAGAAGTGCTCGGTGAGCCGAAGCGCGTCGGCGATGCCGCCATCGCCTTCCTGGTACGTGTACGAGATATCCCTAAGGCCGAACTCCTTGCCATTGCCGAGCAGTCGCAGGAAGTCGCCCGCGCTTGTGCCGCCGGTGACGATCATGATGTCCGTGATGCCGGCGCGCACGAGGGTCTGGATCGGATAGAAGATCATCGGCCGATCGTACACCGGCAACAGATGTTTGTTCGACACACGGGTGAGCGGCAACATCCGAGACCCGGAACCGCCGGCCAAGACGACGCCCTTCATCGCGGCTCCGGCATGGAATACTGACGACGATAGTACGCCGCGAACTCGCCCTCAAGGATCGGACGCCACCACGTCTCGTTGTCGCGGTACCACCCGACTGACTGCGCGAGCCCGGTCGCGAGGTCCATCTGCGGCGACCAACCAAGCGACCGCAGTTTCGAACAATCAAGCGCATAGCGGCGATCGTGGCCCGGCCTATCCGCCACGTAGCGGACGCGTTGCGCGGCGTCGAGCCCGAGCAGCGAGCATAAGCTCCGCGTCATCTCCAGGTTCGTGCAACCGCTGTCTGGACCAGCGTTGTAGATCTCGCCGACGCTTCCTTGGATCAGCGCGTGCTCGATGGCGCGGCAGTGGTCATCGACGTGGAGCCATTCGCGCTCGTTGAGCCCATCGCCGTAAAGCGGGACCTGCTTACCGTCCATCAGGTTGATCACGAAAAGCGGCACGAGCTTCTCCGGGTGCTGGTACGGTCCGTATGTGTTGGAGCCGCGCGTGATGATCGCGGGGAGGCCATACGTCTGGACATAGGCGAGCACGAGCATATCGGCGCTCGCTTTGCTGGCGGCATACGGGCTGCGCGGCGCGAGCGGCGCATCTTCGCGCGATCGCCCCTGCGCGACGCTGCCGTACACCTCATCGGTCGAGACCTGCAAGAAACGGCTCACGCCGTGCTCCCGCGCGGCCTCTAACAAGACATGCACGCCCATCACATCGGTCCGCAAGAACACCGCCGGGTCCGTGATGCTGCGGTCCACATGCGTTTCCGCAGCGAAGTTGACGATCGCATCGACTCCCGCGCCGATCGCCGCGCGCACGTCGGCTGAATCGCAGACATCACCACGCACGAAGCGATAGCGCGTGTCGTCTTCGATGTCGTGAAGATTGCGTTCGTCACCCGCATAGGTCAATGCGTCGAGATTGACGATGCTCCAGTCCTTGTGGCGGACGAGCGCGGACCGGATGAAGTTCGAGCCTATGAAGCCGCAGCCGCCGGTGATCAACAAGCGCATCGATCGCAGACCGTTCTATGCCGACCGGCGCAGCACGAACGCTGCTTGATCGCCGTCGTGCCGGAGGTTGAGCAGCCACGCTCTGATCACCCACGCGCCGGCGACGGAGCGGGCGAGGCGGAGCAGCGCGTTCCACGCGCCGCCGGCCTTCGGCGTGCTCCCGTGAGCATAGTCCTCGCTGCCGGAGAACTGGAACGTCGTCGAGTCGTATGTGATGCTCTCGACCGCGAGGCCGGCGCACTCCGCGCATGCGCACAAACCGCGCTGGGAGAACAGCGTGAGATGCCGAGGCGCGTCGAGCTGGACCCAGAAGCGGCCGTACCGTCTCCACGCGTAGCCGACGATCGGGGTGCGCACCACCAGTCGCCCGCTTGGCGCGAGGCGGCTCCTAGCGGCCGAAAGCACCGCGACCGGATCCTCGACATGCTCGAGCACGTGGTTGAGCGCGACGATGTCAAAGTCTCCTTCGACGTCGTCGACCTGTCCACGGATGACCCGTAGCGAGCCCCATGGTCCCTTGATCTCGCTTGATCGCGGCGTGCCGTATGGGTCGACGCCCGTGAGGTCGCGCATGCCGAGATCGCGTAAGCGCTCCAACATGCGTCCGGTGCCGCAGCCGACGTCGAGTATCCGGTCGGACGCCGCGCTCGCGCCGCGCAAGCCGAACCCCCACCGCCCATCGAGCGGCGAGACGAGCGGAGCATATCGATCGTACGCGATGCGCAGCGCTCTCACGAGGGGCTTGAAGCGAGCGGACGCCGCGCTCTCGATATGCTGATAGTAGCGCTCCGGATAATATCGCGCGGCGTCGGGCGGATCCAGCAGCGTCAGCGAACCGCACGCCGCGCACTCCTGGTATGCGAAACCTTCGCCGGTGCCGAGGAGCATCTCGCACGCCGTGTGCGTGGCGCGCACGGAGATCGCGCCACAAGCCCGACAATTCACGACGGCCCATTCAGGGGCAGCATCGCGAGGATGTTCTCTATGAAGAGGGTCGCCTCTTGTTCTCGGAGCCGGCTATCCCACGCGCCGGCTCTCGATGCGACCCTGCTCGCCCACCTGCCGTCGCAGCGCCTCGTCGTCGAGCAGCCGCAAGACTTGCCCGGCAAAAGCCTCCTCGTCGCCGATCGGCGCCTTCAGAGCGCCGCGCGGATACGTGACGCGCAGCGGCGGCAGATCGAACATCACCGCGGGAAGCCCGCACGCGAGCGCCTCTGCCGCCGCCATGCCGGAGTTGTCGTACACGCTCGTGTGCAAGAAGACGCGTGAAGCGCGGAGCATGTCGTACTTACGCGGCCCCTCGAGGAATCCGAACCATTCGACGGAGCCGACGATGTCGAGGGTCGCGAGCCAGACGCCGCAGTCGCCGCTCGTAACCGGGATCGCCGACGCCGATGATCGCGAGTCGCGACGCCGGTCTGCGGTCGAGCACGCGCCGCCAGATCCGCAAGAGCCGTTCGAGGCCCTTTCTGCGGATGCAGACGGCCGACGAACACCGCATCGTAGCGCGGCGCGACGTCCGCTTCGGTGATGTGATCGAAATGGATGACACCGTAGACCGCGTGCAGCCGCTCACGCGGGTATCGGCGACGGACGAACTCCCCCGCGTCCACTTCGTTCGTGATCATATTCCCATCGGCTCTGAGCACCGCAGGGAGCACGACGAGCCGTTGGTACGAATAGAACGCGGCGAGGCGCAGGTCGAGCCGGCGTGTCAACGTGCGGCTGTAGTGCCCTTCATAGCCGAACGCCGGGTGCGGCACGAAGAGATAGACGCAGCCTATCCAGCGCGACGCGTGACCCTCGTCGCGCATCCGCCTCGCGAGCAGCAGGTCGGGTATGTAATCGCTCGCGGAATACGCGACATCGAATCGCTCGTTTCCGAGGTCCGCCTTTCGTGCCTCTCTCCACAGCTGGCTGTGCGCTTTGACGAGCCCGAAGCGAGGGATGCTCGCCTGCGAGACGATCCGAAAACGCACGCCTTCCACGCCATATTCGCGGAACGAACGTTCGCCATCCGGCGTCGTCAGGACGCAGACGTCGATTCCCCGCGCCGCCCACGATCGCGCGAACTCAAGCGCGATCTTCGTGCTCCCGCCCATCGTGCCGGGCGGCGATATCATCGTCGCGGCGATCGCGATGCTCCTCATCGACCGGCTTGCTTCGGCCGGGGGAGGAACACCAGTCCGGCCGCTAAGCAGCACAGGACCACGAGCGAGAGCACCTGCAGCACGGCGTACGCGCCGGCGGGTCTGTAGATGAGCGACACACGCCGCGGCGCGTCCTCCGGAACGAGCCAGCCGTTGAGAAAACCGTCGATCGGCAGATGGCGCCAGCCGAGCTCTTTGCCATCGGCCTTGACCACCCAGCCGGTCGAATAGCTCGAGTGAAGCACGAGCACCCGCGCATGTGGTGAGAAGGTGACGTCATATCGCGTCGCGCTTCTCTTCTCGCTCTGCGCCGGCTCCTGCGTGAGCCCGCCGCCATCTCGAACGACGACCCGCACAGCCCCGGTTCTGCGGTTCGTCGGCACTGCGGACAGCTTCACCAGATCGCCGGGCACGGCGGAGCTATCTCCGATCGTCCATGGGACCTCGCCGGCCAGATCGGATGAGAGCAGCAAGTTCTGCGGGTTCTCGCCTTGCCACAGCGCGAGGCCGTTATACGCCGAGACGTCGCCGTGGCGGGTGGCGACGCGGTACAGGTCGAGCTTGCCAAACGTCCCCGCCTTTTGCACTCCGGCTTGATGCGAGAGGAAGCTTCGTATCTGCTTCGGTGACAAGATGGCTCGGTATGGCCTTGACCAGGTGACGTCGTTTCGCTGCAGGATCCACCCGACGCCGAGGGCTGAGAGCAGCGGAGCCACCCGCACGCGCGAGCCCTGGCGGATCGCGTTGACCAAGTAGCCGAACTGCGGGCGCAGCGTGGGCGCACCGCTCACGTAATTGTAGGTCACCGGCGACACGAAGAGGACCGGTCGCTGGATCAAAGTCGGAGCGACACCATCCGCGCCGTAATACCCCCAGTCATAAGGCATCTGATAGAAATCGTTGTTCGGCAGCTGCAGGACCCGCGAGTCGTCCGGCTGCGCGTTCAAGAAATCGGCCGCCTCCTCCCAATAATGCGGCACGATCACCGCAGACCTGGCATCGCCGTTCAGCCACCACTTCGGGATGAAGTCGCCGCTGAGAAATGCCCATCCATTGCTGAGCAGGAGGAGCATGAGCCCGAAGCCTGCCGTGGCGCCCACGACGATCGCGCGTCGGTTCTCCACACCGCGAGATCGAAGAACGCGCACGGCCAGCGAGACGAGCTGCGCGAGTCCGACGCCGGCGAGCACGAAGATGGCCAGGTAGAGCGTGATGTTCGTCGCCTCTTGCGGGTCTCGGAAGAGCCAATACAAAGGCAGCTTGGCATACAAAAAGGCGTTGATCCCGCCCAAGGGCGGGTGATAGCCCTTCCCGATGAACACGCTCACGCAGATGATCGCGAACAGCAGCCACGTCCGCCGTCTGTTCGGAGTCAGCACAAGACCGACACACGCGAAAGCCGCCGGCGCGTACAGAGCGAGATAATTGAAACCCGCGAGATAGGGACCCGCCCAGGGGAAGTATTCAGGCCGTGGGTACGACCATACCGCCTGCATCGAGAGCAGGTTCTGGATGCTCGCGCGTTGGTCGACCCAACTCCATGCCGCTGGGTCAGCGAACGTCTGGACGGCCGATCCTCCGCTTGCGAACAACGTCAGATAGGCGGCATACGCCCACCAGCCGTTCACCGCGACCGCCGCTGTGACGCCCAGCAGAAGACCTGCCCACGTCTGAGAGAAGTTGCGCCAGTAGAGCCAACCGCCGAGCAGCCACGATAGCGCCCACAGGATCTCGTACACAGCGATAGGCGGCGCGGTCGCCAGCACCAAGAAGCCGAGACTGAGAAGACCGATTTCGACCGCAAACCGGAGCGACGTGGTCGGCTCGCGCAAGCGCCGCATCAGGAACGCCGCGGACAAGGGGAAGTAGCCCAGCGCGAACAGGACGATCGGGCTGTGGAGCGTGAGCGCGGAGTAGAACGACAACGGGAGCGCTGTGCCGGCGACCAGAGCGACGAGCTTGCTTTCGGGGAAGAGCGTCCGCGCGAAGAAGACAACGCTCAATCCCTCGAACAACAGGAGCGCGAGCGTCATCAGCCATTGCGTCGTCGGGCCGCTGATCCCGAGCCGAAGCCACAACTGCCCCCACAAGGAGAACACAAAAGTGCTCGGGGCGTACAGCGGCGACCCCATGCCTGTGAAAGCGTTCCCCCAGAGCTGGAGGCTCCTTTCCAGCGCGTGGTTTCCCGGCATCGCGTACAGCGGATAGATGTCGCCCCAAGCGAGATAGCCGTCGCGCGGGATGTCGATGAGCGCGGCCACGGTCACGACGATCGCGACGACTGCGTACACCGGGCCATCGCTCTCGAGAAATCGTGCGATGGTGCGCGGCAGACGGTCCGAGATCATCTTCATCTGGAGCTCGCGCTCCTCCGACGGCAGCGTCCAGATGAGGGCGAACAGCCATATCGCTCCGATCGCCTGCGCGATCGTCTGGACGAGCGCCACCCACTCGACGAGCCAGACCGACGCGAGCACGCCGCGTCGAGGGAGCAGCCAGCCGTTCACGCTGCCGTCGAGGCGCAGGTGTACGAACGACTTTGATGCGCCCCAGGCCAGCCAATGCTCATCATAGCGCGAGTTATACCTCAATGCAGCGGGCTGGCCGGCGGCCACCTCCGTTCGTAGCAGCCACGGTGCGAATTGTCTGGCAGGGACCGGGATATAGGGCACCGCCTCGACGGCTGGCCGCAGGCCTGACGGCACTCTGCCTTCGAGCGCCACAACGCACAAACCGCGACAGCGAACGCGCGCGACATCCGATGGGATAGGAATCCAGCGGTATCCGGCGGTGCTCGCCGTCAGCATACTCCCTTCTTCTGTGAGCAGTGCACCCCGCACGAACACGAGCGCCGAATCGCCCGCCGGAGAGCGTCAAGAGTTCGGACGAGCTTGTCGTGAGGGCGCCGCCGAAAGGTTGGCCGAGCTCCGGATCAGCCGCGAACCCAAGCCTCGCATCGACCCAGCCGTCGGTCGCGTGCACAAATCTGTTCCCAGGAACGACCGTTCGCGGGCGCTCGAACCCGCCCCACTCGACGGGAACACCCTCGCCACGCAGCCCAGCGACATCGCCGAAGAAGACATCGCCCGCACCTGGGTCGCTGGGTATCGACTGCGCCGAGGGCGTTGGTATCAATGAGACCTCCGGCAGCGCCGGTATCGTCACGGAGAAAGGATGCCGCTCCCAGTCGGAGGTCGCTTGCAGCGGCGCGAGCGCGAGTTGCTCCGACAGCTCTCGGCTCGCCGAACTATACCACGGACGGTTTGATATCTCCGACACGCTGAGGTTCGCGAGCGGGCGCCAGTCTTTCGTGCGCTGATAGCGCGCCAGCGCGACGTCCTCAGGCCACGCAGGGACCTCTTCATTGATAGATACGACCGACTCTGCGCGGACGCTCGAATCCGGATCCAATCCGGCGAATCGATCCCCATAGCGTAACGGTTGGAAGGGCGGCATCAGGGCGAAACGCGTGAGCGGCGGTGCGAGACTCGGTATTGCCGGCAGTGTGCCGCGGTTCGCCCATTGGCGCGCCGGCGAGAACGCGGTCCAACCGGCGATGAGGATGAGCGCTGCCGCGCACAGCATCGATAGCAGCACGACGTGACGAGTCGCGGCGACCGCGCACAAGACGAGATATCCGATCGCGACATAGGCGATCAGGTCGTAGAGCTCGCGGTAGAGCCCGAGCGCTGGTACGTTCGTCAGAGCTCCCGCGAAAGCGCCGGCCGCCGGCCCGCGCAATCCCATCGCCGCCACGAGCATGAATGCGGTCGCCGCGCCGACCGCGACGATTCGCCGCGATCGCCAGGCGAGCACAAGGCCTGCGAGAGCGACCGCGACGACCAATGAGATAGCGATGACCCCGAGCTTGTCGAAGCCAAGGGTGTACTTAGCGAAGTAGCCGCTGAGAAGCAGCGCGGAGACGGGGGCCACGGATTGCGTCTGCTCCCAGGTCAAAGTGACAGGGGTCGCGCCGAACTCCTTTGCTCGGAAGATCACTCCCAACAGGATCGGGGCCCCCATGACGGCCCATGTCGCAACCGGCAACCACATCCTTTCGCGGAACACCAGGGCGATGGCGACGAGCAGCGCCGGCAAGAAGAACTGCAGTTGCGGAAGCGTGAACGCGACCGCGAGCGCGCAGATCTCCGGCCGCGGCTTCTCTCGCATCGCCTCTGAGAGCAGGGCCATGGTCGCCGCGTAGGCGACGATCATCGGCAGGTGGCCGGCGACGACTTTCGTGTACACCCACGGATTGAACAACGCGAACGCGGCGGCGGCGTTCGCCGCGATCTCCTCGCAGCCCACGGTGATGGCTAGCCTGCGCGCCGCGAGCAGGGTCGCCAACCCGATGGCGAACTCGAACGCGAACAGCGTCGGATACGGGCCGATCACCGCGCCTATGGGCGCCAGCAGCACGACGAGCACGTAGTTGTTCACGAACGGACCGGCACTGCCGATGCCCTGCTCGCTCCAACCGCTGATCGCGTTGAGGAAGGGCCAATAGTAATCCGGCCAGTTCCAGTCGTGCCGCAAGGCGGGCACGCCGTTGCTCGTGGTGATGAGCGTGAAATAGACGGCGAGGACGAGCGGAATCGCAAGCCATCGGAACCGCAGTGCGCCGGAACGGAAAGTGGAGAGCTGCGGATTCATCATGCGCACAGAGATTCGACACTTTTGCGGTACTTGGTAGAAACCCCCCATGGGACGAATGCGCATGTCTCGCTCGCCGCGCCCAAAGGTCGCTTCTCGTGGGGGGCGGAAGCGGCGTGCATCGACGCCGCGGTACTGTTCAAAGCCATCGCCCGACCTCGAGTGATCGCGCTTGCGCTGCGCACACGGGGTTGGCGAGACGTGCTCGCGGCGTTCATGAGCGCGGACCCCCAGGCCATCACGGCGATCATCCGCGATGTCAAGTCGAGGCTGCCGCCGACGCCGGATAATCTGCGTTCTTGGTACCGCGGCATTCGGTTCTTGCCCAGCGATGACGAACGCTTCTACAAGGTCCGCGTGCCGACCGGTGAAGAGTTCCTTATCCGCGCGTCGCGCGGCTGGCAGGATCTCGGCGCCGTCTATGAGGTGTTCGTCGAGGGGATATATGCCGAGCATCCGCCGGTCGACGGCAAGACCGTCCTCGACATCGGCGCCAACATCGGCGACACCGCCGTGTACTTCGCGAAGCGCGGCGCGCGGGTCGTCGCATACGAGCCGGACCCCGAGATGAGCGAGCTCGCACGTCGTAACGTCGCGGGCAACGGACTGTGCGCCGACGTCCGCGACGCCGGCATCGGCGCCTCGAGTGAACCGCTCTCGCTTTCCGCGTCATCGGATGGAGCTGATGCGCTCTCGGTCACGCTCTTCCCGGGGAACGCTTCGGTCGATCCGCTGCGCGCGCGATCGCACCCGATCCGCGTGGTCGCGTTCGCCGAGGTGTTGACCGAGCTCGGCTCCGTCGACCTTTTGAAGATGGATTGTCAGGGCTGCGAGTATCCCGCGCTTGCCTCGCTGACAAGAACCGATATGCGGCGGATCAAGCATGTCGTGATGGAGTATCATGGCGAGAGCAGGGCGCTCGAAGACAAGCTGCGCGCGTGCGGCTTCTCGGTGCGCCTCAAAGGCGCGATGTACATGTACGCCGACCGCAGCGACGGGTCTTAAGGGTACGCCCGCGGCGCATCGGGAATAGACCGGCATGCACCACATCGCCGTCATCGGCGCCGGTTATGTCGGATTGGTGACAGGCACGTGCCTTGCCGAGCTCGGGAACGACGTCGTGTGTATCGATCTCGACGCCGAGAAGATCAGCGCCCTCGAAAAGGGCACGCTGCCGTTCTTCGAACCCGGCCTTGAGGAACTGGTGCGGCGCAACCGCGCCGCGGGCAGACTGAAGTTCGGCAGCGAGATCGCGCGCCTTCTCCGCGGACGAGAGGTCGTCTTCATCGCGGTCGGCACGCCGACGACCGATGACGGACACCTCGATGTGCACCACGTGCGTCAGGCGGCGCTCGACATCGCCGCCGCCCTCGAGGGACGGACGATCGTCGTCAACAAGTCGACGGTCCCGGTGCAGACCGCGGACATGGTGCATTCGCTCATCGAAGAAGCGAAGACGGGTGACCACGAGGTCACGGTCGTGTCGAACCCCGAGTTCCTGCGCGAGGGCTCGGCGGTCGCCGATTTCATGCATCCGGATCGCATCGTCATCGGCGTCGACCAGCCAGGCGCCGAAGCGGTGTTGCGCGATCTGTACGCGCCGCTCGACGCGCCGATCTTCGTCACCGATCCGTCGCACCGCCGAGATGATCAAGCTCACGCGCCAACGCGTTCCTCGCCACGAAGATCTCCTTCGTCAACGAGATCGCCGAACATCTGCGACGCGGTCGGCGCCGACGTGCGCGACGTGGTGATCGGCGCCGGCGCCGACAAGCGCATCGGCACCGCCAGCATGCAGCCGGGCCTCGGCTTCGGCGGATCCTGTCTTCCAAAGGACGTGCTCGCCTTGCATCAGATCGCCAAGACAGGCGAAGGTCAGTGCGGAACTGCTCGACGCCGCGCTGGCGGTGAACGCATCGCAGGTGACGCGGCTCGCCGACCGGCTTGGCGAGCTGCTCGGCGGGCTTGACGGTGCGACGATCGGTCTGCTCGGGACTGGCGTTCAAACCGAACACCGACGACGTGCGCGAATCGCCGGCAGTCGCCTTTGCGCGGGTGCTGCTCGCGCGCGGCGCACACGTGCTCGCCCACGACCCGCTGCGCGTGCCAATGCAGCACCGCAGTTGCACGGCGCCATCCGCTTCGTGGACGACGCATACGACGTGGCGGACGGCGCGGCGCGCGCGGTCGTGCTCGCGACCGCGTGGAACGAATACATCGAACTCGATCTCGCCGCGCTGCGCGGCCGCATGGCGGGGAATATCTCGTTCGACACGCGCAACGTGTACGACCGGCATAAGGCCGTCGACGCCGGTTTCCTGTATGCGAGCGTCGGGCGCGGCCGGCACGGCCGGCCTGCGGGCGCCTTGGCGGGAGTCGGACGCCGGCGCAGCGCTTCTTGAAGATCGTCGTCACCGGCGCGGCGGGCTTCGTCGGCTCGCACCTCGTCGATCGGTATCTCGCAGACGACAACGACGTCATCGGAATCGACAACTGCATCACGGGGAGCACCGATAATCTCGCGGACGCCCGCGGTTCGAAACGGTTCACGTACGTCGATCAGGATGTCGCCGCCGAAGGCTTCGACCTCGCGCGCGTCACCGGCCCCGCAGACCTCATCGTGCATTGCGCGTCGCCCGCCAGCCCGGTCGACTACGCCGAACTGCCGCTCGAGACGATGGCCGCAAACAGCCTCGGGACCAAGCATTGCTGCGAGGCGGCGCGCGCGCTGTCGGCGCGCCTGCTGTTCACCTCGACCTCCGAGACCTACGGCGACCCGCTCGAGCATCCGCAAGCCGAGTCCTACTGGGGCAACGTCAATCCGATCGGCCTCGATTCGTGTTACGACGAGTCGAAGCGCTTCGGCGAAGCGATGGTCATGGCGTTCGTGCGCAAGCATGGGCTCGACGCGCGCATCGTGCGCATCTTCAACACCTACGGACCCCGCATGCGCCGGAACGACGGACGCGTCGTTCCGAACTTCATCTCCCAAGCGCTGGCCGGAAAGGCGCTGACGCTCTACGGCGACGGCCAGCAGACCCGTTCGTTTTGCTATGTCTCTGATCTCGTCGACGGCATCGTGCGCTGCGCGGCATCGTCGAAGACGCGCGGGCTTGTCGTCAATCTCGGCAACCCGAGGGAGATCACGGTCGCGGAGCTCGCGCGGATCGTGTGCGACTTGACCGGCGCCACGCTGCGCACCGAGCGACGCGACATGCCGGTCGACGATCCCGTCCGCAGGCGCCCGGATATCGCGCGCGCGCGCGAACTCCTCGGGTGGGATGCGCGCGTGCCGCTCGAGGACGGGCTACGCGAGACGATCCGCTACTTCAAGCGCACCTGAGCCGCTGCTAGGGACTGACGCAGGCCTGGGCGCTTGGCACGGACTCATGGCTTCCGACATACCCGGTCACGACGAAACACCTGCCGTTCGCCAGACCCATCGCGCCGATGAACGTCCCATGGACGCCGTCGCCCGCGCTCGTGGTCTCGACGAGATCATGGTGGCCGCGATCGACGCGGTAGACCTTATAGCCGTCCAGCGTCGGATACGAGGCGTTTCCCGCCCAGTCCCAGACGAGCGGCTGGTCGGAGCTGTCGATCGCCGCCTTGCAGAACAGCATATTGATGTGCTTCGCGCATAGGTTGACATCGCGCGTCGCGATGACGTTCGTCGGTGCAGCCACCGCGACCGAGACTATCACCCCCTGCATGACCGGCATCGTCACGCTGCCGCAGGTCACGCTGAAAGTGGACGTGTTCGAATATACGTCGGGTTGACCCCCAGAGATGTTGTGCACCCAGACCTGGTCGAAGGTGGTGCCGCTTGTCGACGCGACGATCGGTATAGAGTCGTTCACGGCGATCGAACCGCTGCCCGGCATCGTCATCGTGCCGCCGTTGACGACGTTCTGCACGCTGTTGATAAATCTGTTGAAGCTATATGTGAAGGTCGTGCCCGGCGCTCCGGCGATAGTGCCGGTGAATTTGACGTTGACCGGACATTTCGCGGCGATCGGCGTCGATCCGATGATCGAAAGCGATGCCGTCACCGCCGCGCTCGACGGCCGGCTCAGCCCGAGCAGCGCGGCGGCGGCGAAGAGCCCTGCAAGCGCTATTGTCCGCATGTCGGCGCCTCCGGTCAAGAGCCTAGTTGTAGACCAGGTCAAGCGTGGGGGTGGCGCTGTTGAATTCATTCTTGCAGTGGTTGTCATCGAACGTCTTCGAAGACTCATTGGCGCCTCGCAGCACGAGGCCATAGTTGTTGCCGCCGACCCACTGCTTCGCGATCGCCGTGACGTCGACGTCCACGTCCGGACCCGGTCCGCCGACCACGATGTAGTCCGTCGCGAAGGCGCCGGCGATCTGACCGGACGAGCTCCACCATTGATTTATGCCTGAAGCGACCTGGGTGACGCAGTTCGCAGCGTCATCGTTCCACACACCGGCGCGATGCAGGTGCAGGACCGCTTTGATGATCGAGTTCGGGGACAGCGCGGCGACGTCGAACCTCACGCCGCTGCGCAGGCTGGCGCTGGACCAATTGTCCCCCGTGTCGCTTACCTCTTTCCAATGGAAATACCCGACGCAGAGGTCGGTGCAGGCCATGTCTTTCTCGTGCGTATAGGCGAAGACGCCGGTTCTGCCGGACCAACCGGTGTCCCAACCGCGTGCAAGTTCCACTTTAAGCGTCGCCGTCTTCGCCGTCGCGCCGCCTGCCACGCAGAACTGATTGCTGGCGAGTGATAGCGTGGTGCCCACATACCCCATGACGATATAGCATTTGCCGGCGAAGCCGTCGGCCGGCGGGCTCAGAAAGGTCCCTTTAGGTCCGTCGCCCGCGCTGGAGGTCGTCACCAGTTTGGGAAGGCCGTTATTCGTGGTGAACACTTTGTAGCCGTCAAGCGACGGGTAGGTGGCGTTCCCGGACCACTGCCAGATGAGCGCCATTTGACCCGCGCTGATCGCCGCTTGGCAGAACAGCTTGTTGACGTGCGCCGCGCACACATCGACGTCGGTCGTGTTGGTCAATCCCGTGGGCGCAGGGGGCCAGCCGCCGACCGGAGGCTGCATCACTTGCACACTCATTCCGCTGATGCCGCCGCCGCCGCAGTTCACGGTGAAGTTGACTGTGTTGGAGTACACATCAGAGAGGCCGCCGGAGATGTTGTGCACATCAGATCTGGTCGAAGGTGGAGCCGGTCGTCGACGCTGAGATCGGGATAGAGTCGTTCACCGCGATCGAACCGCTGCCCGGCATCGTCATCGTGCCGCCGTTGACGACGTTCTGCTTGCCATTGACGTAGCGATTGAAGCTATAGGTGAAAATTGTTCCCGGCGTTCCGGCGATGGTGCCGGTGAACTGGACGTTGAGCGGACATTTCGCGCTGATCGGGGTCGATCCGACGAGCGACAATGACGCGGTGACGGCTGCGTCGGATGGGCGGCTCAGACCGAGCAGCGCGATGACGATCAAGAGACCTGTGAGCGCTATCTTGTGCATGTCGAAATCCCTTCACAATGCATGCGCGACGCCTTCTCTGAGACGAGCGCTGTAGACACAACGTTGACCTAGATGAGATAGTTCCCCCTGCCCGGCTGGTACGCGCCGGACTTACGGCAGGTCCGCCCAGCGATACACCGTCGTCTGCACGTTGAGCAGGTCGCTGCCCTCGACATAAAGATCGCGCGGCGTCCGCTCTAGGCCGTTCTGATCCTGTTCCGCGCTGTGCCACGAGCCACGCGTGAAGAGATAGTGGAAGTCCGTGCCGGTGTTGAGCTCCAGTTCGATGACGTAGTGGAGCGCGTCGACGCGCTGCATCTTCACCGCTTGCGGGTTCCAGCCGCTCGTGTCCGTCGTCATGAAGACGTCGTCGGTGAAGGGCGTGTTCGGCGGCACTTGCACGGTGATGCGTGCCAGCGTGCTCTGCGACAGCTTCCTGTTGTAGTTCGACTTCGGCGGCGCAAGCTCGGGGTTGGGCTGCGGCGGCGACGCCTGGACGACGTACTGCCGCGGCAGCTGCGCGATCGGCGTGCCTTGCGGCTGCGGCACGCGCGAGAAGCGCACCGACGTCACCGTGCCGGTGCCCGGGTCGATCGAAGCGAGCGCGAAGATGCCTGGCCCGGGCGGCGCGGCCGAGCACCGCGCCCGTCTTCGCGTCGATGAACGTCGCGTTCGGCGCGAGGCGCAGCGCGTCGCCGCTCGTGAACACGATGAAGCCGCGCTCGATGTCGATCACCTGCCCGCTCACCAGCAGCGGCAGCGCGGTCGGCGACGGCGCCGCGATGTCGGGCGGCGGCGTCTGCGATGCCTGCGGGATGGGCGTGGGCAGCGCGGATGCGCGCGCCGGTATGAGCAGCGCAAGCGCGAGGATGACGACGCTTAGGATGGGCCGATCTAAAGATCGGCCCGCCACATTGGTGTCGTCATTGCGACGTACACCAAGGAAGTTGAAGTGCGGCGACCACGGCTGGCCGCCCCAGTTGAACGAGTACGCCCGCTGGACGTCGAGGAACAGCACGCGCGTGATCCGGAAACGCACGTCGCCGCTGATGCTGTTGCGCGGCGGCCCCGACACGAGCGGCACTTGATCAGGCGAGAAGTACTGGTTCGCATACGCGAGCGTGAGCTGGAAGTTCGGATTGGGCGCCAACGCCGCGGTGAGCCCGTACGCGCGGTTCGTCGCGCGCAAGAACCCGCCGAGCACGAAGGGCAAGCCGTTCGATGACGACCCCAAGGGCACGAGCCCCGTCGCCTGGTTGGCGGTGATGAGCGAGTGCGTGTTGTCCGCCCATGCGCTGTCGATCACCGTCGAAGCGATGAGCGTGAGGCTGCGCGTGACGCGACGGCTCGCGGTCGCGGTGAAGTTCTGCGTCTGGATGATGTTGGGGAGGCTTAGCCACGCCTGGTTGAGCGTGTACGATCCCGTGATGCCGGTGCCGAACGGCCCGGGATATACCGGCGTGTACAGCGAGCCGCCGGCGTAGTAGCTCGCCGCTTGCTGCTGATCGGTGCCGCTGATCCCGTAGACGTCGTGTTGCGACGCGTAACCGGAGTGGAGGATGTAGCTCAAGCCGGTGCGCGCGAGATGCTCATCGTAGCCCGTCCATGAGCGCGCCGACGGTGAACGGATGGTTGGGGATCCACGGATGCGACGGATCGCCGTAGTAGCCGAGCGCCGGCTGCGCGAGCAGGCTCGAGTACTCTTGCGTGAGATCGAGCCGCACGTACGAGCGGCGCAATCCTTGCGTGTACAGCACATCGGCGAAGCCGCTCGCCGCCAGCGGCTGCGTCAGCCCGTACTGGTAGGTGAACAACTGCGCATCGAGCGCGATCGCGCTCTTGCTCGACAACCGCTGATAGGCGAGCGTGTTCCACTGCTTCTGCGGCTCCGTCGCCGGATTGAGGCTGAAGACCGTGTAGCCGCGCGACGAGACGAAATGCTGCTCGATGGCCGCGTACGACCCGAGCGGCTGCGGTCCGTAGCGGTAGTGCAGCGCGCTCAGCGAGTTCGGCGAGCCCGCGAGATTGTAGGGCGCGTCGAAGCTCGCGCCGGACAGACCGTTGACCGCGAAGTTCTGGTTCGGCGAGTAGTTGTAGGTGTACGGCGGCAGCGGCGGCGTCCACAGCGCGCCGTCGAAGAGCACGAACGTCGCCGGCGCGAAGCGCGCGTACGTCCCCGCATTGACGGTGACGCTGCGCGCCACGATGTACGGCTTGATCCCCGACACGTCGGGCACGAAGAACGCGTCGCCGGGCATCACGCGGCCTTTGGACGGATGCGCGTAGTCGTAGTCGAAGAACGTCCAGCGATCGGCTTCCGGGTCGAGCGGCACGAAATACTGGCGCTTGAACACCAAGAAGTCCGCGTAGCCTGCGCCCGAGAGCACGCCGTCGTGCGTGTGCAAGCGCACGTGCCCGACCACGAGGAAGCGCCGCAGCCCGAGATGCATGGCGAAGACGTCGCCTTCGACGGTCGTGCCGTCCGGCTGCGTCACGCGCACGTCGCCGCGCGCCATGATGATGCCGACGTCGCCGTAGTATTCCACCCGTTTGGCTTTGATCGAGATCGTGGCCGGCGGCCCGGCGGGCGTGCTGGGCGGACCCGACGCGGCCTGCGCCATTGAGGCGGCCGAGACGATGGCGCTGCACAGCGTCGCGACGGCGATGCGCGCCGTCCGCGTCGCCACTACGAGACCGGCGTCGGGTGCTCGCGCAGCTCGGGCTTTGCGACGGCGGCCGCCGCCTGCGCGCCGGCCGGGGATAACGCTGTCGCGCCCGCGGCCGCGCCGAGCAGCAACCACCAGAGCAGACCGATCTTCGGGAAGAACACCAAATCGTCGAACACCTGATGCAGGAACAGGCACACCGTCGCGACCAGCGCGACTTGGATGATCCACGAACGCGTCATACCCACGGCGCATTCGCGCACCGCGACGATGACGAGCGCGGCGAGCGCGGCGAGGCCGACGACACCTTGCTCCGCCAACGTCTGCAGCCACAGGCTGTTGGCGTGGGTCTGCACGTTCGGCAGGCCGACGGTGCCCAACAGGAATTCGAAATTGCCCGCGCCGACGCCGATGAGCGGGTGCTGCGCGAACAGCGTCAACGCGGCGCCCCACAGCTCGTTGCGCGTGCCGACGCCGCCCGGATTGTGCGGCACGACGAGCCGCAGGAGATAGGTGAGCACCTCGGAGAGGTTCTGCGTCGCGCCCCAGTACCACGCGACCGCCACCCCGATGCCGGCGGCGGTGCCGATGAGGAACGGCGCGAGCGCGCTGCGCGCGGCGCGCCGGTCGATGAGCCAGATGATCCCGTAGCCGAGGATGGCGACGGCGATGCCGGCGCGCGACTGGCTGAGCACGAGCGCGGCCATCGTGGCGGCGATGGCGGTCCATCGCAGCGCCGTCATCTCGCGGCCGAGCAGCATCGGCGAGAGGATGAGCAGCGGCAGCACGGCCTCCAGATAACCGGCGAGTTGGTTCGGACCTTCCAGCGGGCCCGCGACGCGCGGCAGCGGATGACCGTTCACCCAGACGCCGGACGGCGCGCCGCCGAAGGTCGCTTGCGAGAGCGCGTCGAGCACGACGATGACCGTCGCGGCGATGACGCCGCCCTCGAGTCCGCGGGTGTCGTTGCCGGATTCGATCATCAGGCTCGCCGCACACCAGAACATCACGAGATACTCGATCATCTTCAGCGCTTCGCGGGCGACCGGCCCCATATAGGTGGCCTGGATGCCGGAGATCACGATCGCGCCGAGGACCGCCAGGCCGGCGATGAGGATGCGGCGCGTGCTCGCACTCTTAGGCACCAGCGGCGCGTGGCGCAGCAGCAGGCCGATGGCGACGCCGACGATGATGACCTTCTCGAGAGTCAGGGTCGTGCCGCCGATGTCGCGATAGAACGCGAACGGGATGGCGAACGCGAGGAGAGCCATCGCCCATTGCGGGCGGCGCAGCGCGAGGAACAACGCGAGGCAGGCGACCGCGAGAAACGCTGCGGCGGAGAAGAAGGTGAGCGGGCTCGAAGTGAGGGGCTGATCGACGATGGGCGGGAGCAGCGTGAGGGCGATCGCTACCACGCGCCTTCCCCACGGAACACCGCCGGAATCGTGCGCGCCAGGAGCGACAGATCGAGCCACGGCGTCCAGTTGCGGGCGTACCACACATCCATGGCCATCCAGCGCCGGAAGGGCACGTTCGCGCGGCCGCTCACCTGCCACAGACCGGTGATGCCGGGCAGCACCGTGAGCCGCTGGAGATAATGGGGTTCGTAGTCGTGCACTTCGCGCGGCAGGCCCGGCCGCGGGCCGACGAGGCTCATGTCGCCGAGCAACACGTTCCACAACTGGGGCAGTTCGTCGAGGCTTGTCCGGCGCAGCACGCCGCCGAAGTCGTGGACGCGGGGATCGTCGACGATCTTGAGCGCCGGCCCGTCGAGCTCGTTGAGATGCTGCACGTGCTCGTGCATCAGGTGCGCGCCGTCCACCATCGTGCGGAACTTATAGAAGCGGAACTCGCGGCCCCCTTTGCCGACGCGCATCTGCGAGAAGAGCGCCGGCCCGGGCGAGCTCAGTTTGATGCCGAGCGCGATGATCGCGATCAGCGGCAGCAGGATGATCAGCAGCGCGCCCGAGAGGATGACGTCGAGCGTCCGCTTCAGCAGCGACCACCATGCGGGCACCGGCCTCGCGGCGGCCAGCCAGAACGATCGGCGCTGCGCTTCCGCCTGCGCGCTGCGGCGCGCGATGCCGACGTCGGTGCTTTTCGCCGCGATCATACGTGCAGCGGCTCCGGGACCGGCACGCCGAACGACTCCATGACGCGACGGCCGACCTGCGCGAACGAGTCGAGCTCGCCGAGCGCGATGGCCGGGCGCCCCGGCGCGTAGTCGAGCAGTGGAGCGAATTCACGCGTGTGATCGGTGCCTGCCGCGGTCGGATCGCAGCCGTGGTCTGCCGTTACGATGAGTCGGTCCCCGCCTTTTAGTCTATTGCAGATGTCCGGCAAGCTCCGGTCGAGCGCCAGGAGCGCCTTTGCGTAGCCGTCGGGATCGCGGCGATGCCCATACTTCGAATCGAAATCGTTGAGGTTTGTGAAGCAGAAGCCGCCCTGTCCCGCATCCAGCCACTCTACCGTCTTCGCGATGCCCTCTGCGTTGTCCGCCGTTCGGCTCCCCGCCGCAATACCCTGGCAACAGTAGATATCACCTATCTTTCCGACGCCGTGGACGGCGATTCCGGCGGCGGTGAGCGCGTCGAGAATGCTGGGAGCGGGCGGGGCGACGGCATAGTCGCGCCGGCCGGCCGTGCGCACGAACGCGCCGGGTTCGCCCTTGAACGGTCGGGCGATGACGCGGTTGACGCGGTTCGGACCGACGAGCATCGCGCGCGCCTGCTCGCACCACTGCCACAGGGTCTGCAGCGGCACGACGTCCTCGTGCGTCGCCACTTGGAACACCGAATCGGCGGACGTGTAGAGGATCGGCCGGCCGGTGCGCATGTGCTCCGGCCCGAGCTCTTCGATGATCTGCGTGCCGGACGCCGTCCTATTGCCGAGCGCCTTGGCGCCCGCGATCGCCTCGAAGCGCTCGACGACGTCGGGCGGAAAACCGTCGGGGTACGTCGGGAAAGCGTTGCGGACGAAGATATTCATCATCTCCCAGTGGCCGGTGATGGTATCCTTCCCGTTGCTCGACTCCCGTAAACGCGCCCATGACGCCAGCGGCGTCGCCGTGCGCGCGACGCCGCGCACGTCCGTGATATTGCCGAGGCCGAGCGCCTCGAGCGTCGGCAGTTTCAGCCCGCCTGCCGCCGCCGCGGTATTGCCGATGGTGTTGACGCCAGGTCCGTCATGGAACGCCGCCGCATCGGGCGCGGCGCCCACGCCGCCCGAATCGATGACCAGCACGATAACCGATGGCGCGGGCACGATGCGCTAGTGGACGTCGACCGAGATCGTGCGCTGCACGGTCGCCCCGTCGGTGCGGATGGCCGTGATGACCACGTCTTGATGCGCCGGATAGAACGGCAGCGCGGGCACGTGCAAGGTGGCGACGAAGATGCCGTGCGCCTTCTTGGGGAAGAGCACGCGGACCGTGCCGACCTGTCCGGTGACGGCGGCGGCGTTGCTCGTGCAGACCACGCGCGCGGTCACCGTGCCGCCGCGCTCGATCCACTCCGGCTTGTACGAGACGGAAACGATGCGCACGGGGTCGGTGTTCGAAGCATAGGGCACGCCGGGCGGCAACGGGTCGCCGGTGGCCAGGCTCGGGCCGGAGCCCGCGCCGATGATGCACGCCGCCGCCGACGCCGCGACCGCGATGCGGGCGGACCACGAGGCGGATTTACGCGGCTGGCCGAATGTCAAACGTTCTTCCTTAATAAGAGAGGCCGGGTCGCGCGCGACTCGGCCGCGCGCCGTTGAGGTTATTAGTTGGCCCCCTCGCTCGGTCCCCTCATCTCCCGCATCCTCGCCGCCGACAGCGACGCGATCGAGCGCGTCGCGCAGGCGGTCGGCCGCCGCGCGTGCGTGGATGTGACGGAGGCCGCAGCCGGCGGGCATGCGCCGATCGTCGCAGCGCTGTGGCGAGCGCTCGGTGGGCAGCTCGTGGTGTGGAGCGCGACGCCCGACGCCGCCGACCGTTTCGCCAACGACGTCGCGTTCTTCACCGACGATGCGGGCGAGGTGGTGCACGATCTCCGCCCGCGCGACGAGATCGCCGCCGGCCCTATCAGCCCGACCGAGCGCAGCGCGCGCATCGAGACGCTCGTCGCGCTGGCGGGCGGCCAGCCGGGCGTCTACTGCCTCTCGCACGCCGCGCTGCGCCAGCCGCTCGCGGCGCCGCACCGCTGGCGTGACTCGCTCACGCTGCGTGTCGGCGGCGAGCATCCGTGGGAAGATCTGCTCGGTCGTTTTGTCGCGCTCGGCTACGAGCGCGTCGACCTCGTGAGCGCGGTGGGCGAGTTCACCGTGCGCGGCGGCCTCATCGATTGCTTCCCGGCGACCGCGGACCATCCGGTGCGGCTCGAGTTCTTCGGCGATGCGCTGGAAAGCATTCGATCGTTCGCGCTCGGCGATCAACGCTCGATCGGCTCGCTGGACTCCGTCGATGTCGTGCCATGGAATGAATATGAGCTCGCAGCCGATGGCGCTTTCATCTCTGATTATTCCCCGAACGCGCTTGTCGTCGTCGACGACGCGGAGATGATCGTCGCGATCGATCATTCGCTTGCGGCTGAACGCGATGACGGCACGATTGCCGCCGCAGACAGCGGGCCTTCCGCGCCGGTGCCTCCGCCGGGGACGCCGGGGAAATCGGGATATTTAGAATCCCCCGGCTCTGCTGCTCCGGCTTTCGCCGTCGCAGAAGCCCCGGCTAAAGGCACCGTCGCCTCTGGACCCGCTGTTCCGGCATTCGACATCGCCACCGTCACCACACGAGTCGATTTCCATCCCGTCGTGAACTTCGCGGCGGCGCATGCACCGCGGGTGGTGAGAGAAGCGGATCTAAAGGTCGCGATCGCGTCCGTGCCCGCGCCGGTGTTCAACCGCAGCATGCAGCGTTTCGTCGAGGATGTGCGCGGGCGCGTCGCCGCCGGCGAGCTGGTCGCGATCGCGTCGGTCGGCCATCGCCGCATCCGCGAAGTGCTCGACGAACACGACGTGAGCGTGGCGCCGGCGCCGCAGAGCTGGAAGCGCGGCGACGGCGGCCGCGTCGTCGTCGCCGACGGCGCGCTCGACGCGGGCTTCGAGCTCACCGCGCTCGGCGTGGTGCTCCTCGGCGACGCGGAGCTGTTCGGCCATCCCGCGCGCCGGCAGAAGCACCGGGCCGCCAAAGAAGGCGTGCCGCTGCGCGAAGAGGACCTCAAGCCGGGCGAGTATTTCGTCCACGCCAACCACGGCGTCGGCCAGTATCTCGGGCTCGAGCACATCCTCGTCAACGACATCGGCCGCGACTTCATGGCGCTCAAATATGCCGGCGCGGACCGGCTCTACGTGCCGGTCGAGATGATGCATCTGGTGCGCCGCTATGTCGCCGGCGACGGCGCGGCGCCCAAGCTCTCGAAGATGGGCGGCAGCGATTGGGCGCGGGCCCGGTCGCGCGTCCGCGACGCGGTCGAGAAGATCGCCGAAGGTCTGGTGCGCTTGTACGCCGAGCGCGAGGCAGCCGCCGGCCATGCGTTCGCGCCAGACTCGCCGTGGCAGGCGGAGCTGGAAGAGTCGTTCCTGTACGACGAGACCCCGGATCAAGGCCGCGCGATCGAAGCGGTCAAGGAAGACATGGAACGCGCGCGCCCGATGGACCGCTTGGTGTGCGGCGACGTGGGCTATGGCAAGACCGAGGTCGCCATCCGCGCGGCTTTCAAAGCGGTCATGGACCGCCGCCAGGTCGCGGTGCTCGTGCCGACCACCGTGCTCGCCGCTCAGCACTACCGCACCTTCAGCGAACGCTTCGCCGCGTTTCCGGTGCGCATAGGCGTGCTCTCGCGCGTGCGCTCGAAGACCGAGCAGAAAGAGACGCTCGCGCAGCTCGCCGACGGCAGCCTCGATCTGGTGATCGGCACGCATCGGCTGCTGCAGCGCGACGTGGGCTTCAAACAGCTCGGCCTCGTCATCGTCGACGAGGAGCAGCGCTTCGGCGTCACCCACAAGGAGCGGCTCAAGGAGATGCGCCGTTCGGTCGACGTGCTGACGCTGTCGGCGACGCCGATCCCGCGCACGCTCCATATGTCGCTCGTCGGCGTGCGCGACCTCTCGCTCATCCAGACGCCGCCGTCGAACCGCATGGCGGTGAAGACGATCGTGACGCCGACGAGCGACGCGCTCATCGCGTCGGCGATCGAGGCGGAGCTCGACCGCGGCGGCCAGGTCTACTTCGTCCACAACCGCATCGAGTCGATCTACGGCGTGCGCGAGGCGCTGCAGGCGCTCGTGCCGCGCGCGCGCATCGCGGTCGGGCACGGCCAGATGGACGAGCACGAGCTCGAAGACGTGATGATCGGCTTCGTGAACGGCGACTTCGACGTGCTGGTGTCCACGACGATCATCGAGAACGGCCTCGACATCCCCAACGTCAACACCATCGTCGTCAACAACGCGGACCATTTCGGTCTTGCGCAGTTGTACCAGCTGCGCGGCCGCGTCGGGCGCAGCGCGCACCAGGCGTACGCGTATCTGCTCTATCAGCCGCATCGCGCGCTCTCGGAGACCGCAGAGGCGCGGCTCGACGCGATCCGCGAGTTCTCGCACCTCGGCTCAGGCCTGCGTTTGGCGATGCGTGATCTGGAGATCCGCGGCGCCGGCAACCTGCTCGGCCACGCGCAGTCCGGCTTCATCGCGGCGGTCGGCTTTGACGCCTACTGCCAGATACTGCAGGATGCGGTCGCGGAGCTGCGCGGCCAGCCGCACGTGCCCGATGAACCGCCGCCGATCCTCGACGTGCGCGTGAGCGCCTATATCCCCGGCGACTACATCCGCGGCGCGAGCCAAAAGATCGCGTTCTATCAGCGCATCGCGGCCGCGCGTTCGGCGGACGAGGTGTCGGCGATCGCCGACGAGATGCGCGACCGCTACGGTCCCATCCCCAAGGAGGGCGAGGCGCTGCTGGAGCTGGCGCGCTTGCGTTTACTCGCAAGCGCGAAAGGAGTCGAAAAACTGTCGCTCGAACAGCGCCGATTGACGCTCGAGGTCGGGCGCCGTTTTTCACTCTCCGAAAGTGCTCTTCCGGCTCTCACGACCCTCACTCGAGGAAACTTCCGTTTCACTCAGGGCGCGATTGTGGCCGAACTGCCGCCGCTCGATACCCTCGGCGACGGGAAGCTCGCGGCCGTTCGCGAGATCGTAGCGGCACTCTAGTATGTTGACCGTAGGAGGCTCAATGAAATCCAGGTTCGCGACGTTCGCATCGCTCTCGCTCGCCGCATGCGCGGCGGTGCTGATGACCGGATGCGGCGACCAGAAGACCGTTGCGACGGTCAATGGGGAGAAGATCACCAAGAGCGAGCTCGACGCGAAACTCGAGCAGCAGAGCGGCAAGGCCGCCCTCACCGCGATGGTGCAGCAAGACCTCATCTTCCAATATGCCAAACAGCACAACATCGACGTCAGCGACGCCGAGGTGAAGGCGAAGCTCGACGAGATCGCGTCGCACTTCCCGCCCGGCCAGTTCGACACGATGCTCGCCGCGCAAGGCATGACCATGGACGACGCCAACAAGCTCGTGCGTGAGAACCTGCTCACCAAGAAGGCCGTCGATGCGAACATCACCATCACCGACGCGCAGGTCGATGCGTACCTCAAGGCTCAGCACCTGACGCTCGGTCAGCCGGCCCAGGTCCGAGCCAAGCACATCCTCGTCAAGACGCTTCCCGAAGCCAACGCGGTCGAGGCCGAACTGCATAAGGGCGGCGACTTCGCGGTGATCGCGATGCGTGTGTCGCAGGATCCCGGCAGCAAGACCAAGGGCGGCGAGCTCGGCTGGTTCGGTCCGGGCCAGATGGTCCCGGCCTTCCAAGCGGCCGCGTTCTCGCTCAAGCCGGGCGAGATCAGCGCACCTGTGCACACGCCGTTCGGCTGGCACATCATCGTGGTCGAAGAGACCAAGCCGCTCACCAAGCAGGCCGCGATCGATCAGCTCAAGCAGCAGCAAGAGTCGCTGCAGGTGCAAGCCTTCATGAATCAGCTCAAAGCGAGCATGAAGTACTCGTCTGACGATCCGCGCTATAAAGACCTGTTCGCGACGACGCCCGCGCTCGGCGGTCCGGCTCCCGCACCGGCGGCACCGGCACCGGCGCCTGCTTCCAAGTAGCGCAGAACTCGCGTCAAGCCGAACTCATGTAGGGGCCGACCTTCAGGTCGGCCCTCTTTTTTTGGTCGCAAGAGGCGCGGCCGCGATGTTCTCGTAAATCCTCATACCATGCCCAGCCTCGCCATCGTCGGTCTCGGTCCCAGCGACCACACCATGCTCACGCTCGGCGCATTGGAACGCCTGCAAAAGGCGCCGCGCACCGCGTTGTGCGCGGCGCCGCCGGCGCTGCGCGAACATCTCAGCAAGAAAGGCGTGACCATCGTCGCCCCGCCGTTCGACGCCACCGCGCTGCTGCGCGGCGTGCCTGAGGCGGTGACCGCAGCGGTCGAGTTCGCCGCGGCGGGAGATGCGGCGATCGGCGTGCCGGGCCATCCCATGCTCGATTTTCCGGGCCTGCCGCATCTGCTGCGCGCGCTCGAAGCAGCGGGCGTCGACGTCGAACTCGTGCCCGGCATGCCGCGCGCCTCGCTTTCCGCATCCGCCTCCGCGTCGCTACTGCCGCTGCCGCCGGTGGCTGTGAGCCACAGCTGGGAAGAGCTCGTCGAGATCATGACGCGGCTGCGCGCGTGCTGTCCGTGGGACCGCGAGCAGACGCATCAGTCGCTGCTGCCGTATCTCGTCGAAGAGGCGCACGAGGTCGTCGAAGCCGTCGACGAGGCCGATCCGAAGAAGCTGTGCGAGGAGCTCGGCGATCTGCTGCTGCAGATCGTGTTCCATTCGCAGATCGCCGCCGAACGCGGCCAGTTCTCCGTGGCCGACGTCATCAACGCGCTCGCGAACAAGATGATCCGCCGGCATCCGCACGTCTTCGGCGACGCGAGCATCTCGACGTCGCAAGAGCAGATGAAGTCCTGGGAGATGATCAAGACCAAAGAGGCGTCGATCAAGCACCGTGAGTCGCTGCTCGACGGCATCCCGCGCAGCCTGCCCTC
Source organism: Vulcanimicrobiota bacterium (assembly GCA_963805945.1). Classification (GTDB taxonomy): domain Bacteria; phylum Vulcanimicrobiota; class Vulcanimicrobiia; order Eremiobacterales; family Eremiobacteraceae; genus JAFAHD01. The sequence continues at coordinate 77,905 of CAWDVP010000002.1, forward strand.
GCTGCTCGGTTCCCAGCGCATCCAGGAGAAGGCGGCGACGGTGAACTTCGACTGGCCGAAGACCGACGGCGTCGTCGAAAAGCTTGATGAGGAGCTGCACGAGCTGCGCACCGCGGTCTCAAGCGGCGAGAACGCGCATATCCGCGAAGAGCTCGGTGACGTGCTCTTCACCATCGTCAATCTGTCGCGCCGCCTCGGCGTCGACGCCGAAGCCGCGTTGCGCGCTGCGAACGTCAAGTTCCGCGAGCGCTTCGCGGCGATGGAACGCATGGCCGGCGGCGGCGCGACGGCGCTGGCAGGCCGCAGCCTCGAGGATCTCGACGTGCTGTGGAAGCGCGCCAAAGACCATGAGACTGGACAAGTTCCTTAAGATCTCCCGGCTCGCGAAGCGCCGCACCGAAGCGAAGGAAGCGCTCGATGCAGGCCGCATCGAGGTCGGGGGCAAGGCGGTGAAGCCGTCGCATCCGGTGAAAGTGGGCGATGAATTGCTCATCCACTACGCATCGCGTGACGTGCGCGTGCGCGTGCTGGCCATCCCCGAACGGCCGGGCATGCGCGTGAAAGCGGACTCGCTCTACGCCGTGCTCGACGACCGCCGAACGCCCTGACGTGAGACGCATGCCCGAGCGGCCGTTGACGATCGGCATGTTCGTCGATTCGTACTTGCCGGAGATCAACGGCGTGGTGACGTCGCTGGTGAGCACGACGCGGGAGCTGCGCCGGCGCGGGCACCGTGTCATCGTCATCGCGCCGTCGCACCAGGACTCGCACGACGACGATCCCGACATCTTCCGCTTGCGCTCGTCGCCCTTCCCCTTCTATCCGCAGTTCCGGATGGCGTTCCCGCTGCCGGCAAAGACGCTCGCGAGCCTGCCGAGCATGCCGTTCGACATCATCCACACGCACTCGATGTTCTTCATCGGTTGCCTCGGCGCGTACTTGGCGCAGGCGCGCCGCATCCCGCTCTTCTTCACCTATCACACGCTGTGGACCGAATACGCGCACTATCTGCCGGTGAATCCGGACTTCACGCGTGCGCAAGCGGTGTGGGTGTCGCGCGAGTTCTGCAATCGCTGCAGCTGCGTCATCGCCCCGACGCACGGCATCGCTGACCTACTGGCGTCCTACGGCGTCGAGAAACCGACCGCGGTCATCCCGAGCGGCGTCGACATCTCCGTCTTCGAAAGCAGCGTCGCGCGCGCGCCACACGTGCGTGCCGGCGGCGGTCCGCTCGCGCTGTTCGTCGGCCGGCTCGGCAAGGAGAAGAACGTCGATCTCGTGCTCGACGCGTTCGATCTCGCCGCTAAGCAGGTGCCGGGATTGCGGCTCATCGTGGTGGGCACCGGCATGCACGAGGAGGCGCTGCGCCAGCATGCGGCGGGGCTCGCAAGCGTCGCGCGCATCCGCTTCACCGGTTCGCTGCCGCAGAGCGAGCTGGGCGCATACTATGCGGCCGCCGACGTGTTCATGTTCGGCTCCACGACCGAGACGCAGGGGCTCGTGCTGCTCGAGGCGATGACCCAGGGCGTGCCGGTCGCCGCAGTCGATTGCGCGGTGTCGCGCGAGGTCGTCACCGACGACGCCGGCATCCTCGTGCCCGAGGACGCGGGGCTGTTCGCCAAAGCGGTCGTCTCGCTGCTGCGGGCGGATGATGCCGAACGTTCCCGCCGCATCGCGGCGGCGAAGAACGTCGCGCGGCCGTATTCGCTCGAGGCGCTCACCGACCAGCTCGAGGATGCCTACGCGCAGGCGCGCGAGCGGGCCAAGGCCGCGCTATAGCGCCATGTTCTCCGAGGATGCGAAGGATGAGATCGCGGCGGTGCGCTTTGAGCGCGCATGCTGCCCGGCGCATTTCGTACGCGCCCTCGCGGCGTTTTCTAGCCGCTCGACGACAGGCCGAACGCGGTCGTTCGCGTTCCGCGCGCGCCCGGCCATCGCGCGCGCCGCGCTCCGCGCCGGCAAAGCCGCCGGCATCTCGATAGAGGCGGCGCCGACGGATCATCGCCTGACGCGCGGCGCGGTCCGGCTGTTCGGCGACGCACCGTTCGCGATCGCACCGCACGTGCCGGCCCGCGCGTGCTGTCGCCGCGCATGGCTGCGCGGCGCGTTCCTCGCGTGCGGTTCGGTCGCCGACCCGCGCCGCGGCTATCATCTGGAATTCTACTGCCGCGACGACGACGACGCGCGGGCGCTGAGCGAAGGCCTGGGAGGCGTCGGTGTGGACGCCGGCGTGACGCGACGCCGTTCGCGGCCGCTCGTCTATATCAAGGGCGCGCCCGCGGTCGCGGATCTGCTCGGCCAGATGGGCGCTGCGCGCGCCGTGCTCGCGCTCGACGATCTGCTTGCGATGCGCCACACCAAGAACGTCACGCGTCGCCGCGTCAACAGCGAGGCGGCCAATGCGGCGCGCGCCGCCGTCACCAGCGCCCGCCAGCGCGAAGCGGCGCTGCGCGTGTTGAATCGGCGCGGCGTGAGCGGCGCGCTATGCGAGGCGGCGCGCCTGCGCATCGCCCATCCTGACTACACGCTGGCGGAACTCGCGGCGAGCGCCCGGCCTCGTGTGACGAAAGCCGCAATGGCCTATCGCCTGCGCGAAATGGAGCGGCTCGCGTCGTAGAAGAACGCCGTGCGGGACTACAGCGCAGTTTTGGAGTAAGGTAGGCGTCCCGACCGTCGCTTCCATGGAGGTTGTTTCGCTGTGGGCCATCGCGTCGCCATCAACGGGTTCGGCCGCATCGGCCGTCAGAGCCTGCGCGCCATCATGGAGCGCCATCCCGCGATCGAGATCGTCGCCGTCAATGATCTCACCGATACCAACACCGCCGCTCATCTGTTCCGCTACGACTCCACCTATGGGCGCTATCCCGGCACGGTGACCCATGGGGAAGGCCAGATCACAGTCGACGGCCACGTCATCAAATATCTGGCCGAACGCGACCCGGCCAAGCTGCCGTGGAAGGACCTCGGGATCGATCTCGTCATCGAGTCGACCGGCATCTTCACCGACGGGGCCAAGGCCAAGGCGCACATCACGGCCGGCGCCAAGCGCGTCATCATCTCGGCGCCCGCGACCAACGAGGACTTCACCGTCGTGCTCGGCGTCAACGAAGAGAAATACGATCCGAGCAAGCACTTCATCGTGTCAAACGCGTCGTGCACCACCAATTGCCTCGCGCCGGTGGTGAAGGTGCTCCAAGACGAGCTCGGCATCATCAGCGGTTCGATGACGACCGTCCACTCGTACACCAACGATCAGGTCATCCTCGATTTCCCGCACAAGGATCTGCGCCGCGCGCGCGCCGCCGCGATCAACATCATTCCGACCAGCACCGGCGCGGCGAAAGCCTTGCATCTCGTCGTGCCCGAGGTCAAAGGCAAGATCGACGGCTTCTCCTTGCGCGTGCCGACGCCGACCGTCTCGATCGTCGACGTGTCGGTGACGGTGAGCAAGCCCACCACCAAAGAGGCGGTCAACGCGATGTTCCGCAAGAACGAAAGCGGGCGCATGAAAGGCGTGCTCGGCGTCACCGACGAGCCGCTCGTGTCCACCGATTTCAAGGGCGACTCGCGTTCCTCGATCGTGGACGGCCTGTGCACGATGGTCATCGCCGACACGTTCGTCAAGGTCGTGAGCTGGTACGACAACGAGTGGGGCTACTCGTGCCGCGTCGCCGACCTCGCCGACTTCATGCTCGCCAAGGACGCGGTCCCCGCCCGGTGACGAAAGGCATCGGCGAGCTCGACGTCCGCGGCAAGCGCATCCTCGTCCGCGAAGACCTCAATTGCCCGCTGGCCGACGGTAAGGTCGCCGACGACACGCGCATCGTGGCGGCGGTGCCGACGCTGCGCAATCTGAGCCAGCGCGGCGCGCGCGTCATCGTCATGTCGCATCTCGGCCGGCCCGACGGCAAGGTCGTGGAAGGGTTGCGCATGGCGCCGGTCGCTGTCGCGCTTTCCAAGGCGCTCGGGATGACCGTCAAGACCGCGTCGGACTGCGTCGGGCCCGCGGTGCAGGCGGCGGTGGCCGCGCTCGCCGACGGCGACGTGCTGCTGCTCGAGAACCTACGCTTCCATCCGGAAGAGGAAGCCGATGACGAGGGCTTCGCGCGCCAGCTCGCGTCGCTGGGTGATGCGTACGTCAACGACGCCTTCGGCACGGCGCATCGCGCGCACGCCTCGACGGTCGGCGTCACCAAGTTCCTTCCTTCTTATATGGGGCCGTTGCTCGAGCGCGAGCTCGACGTGCTCGACGAGATCCTCGAGCGCCCGCGCCGCCCATTCGTCGCGGTGCTCGGGGGAGCGAAGATCTCCGACAAGATCGGCGTCATCACGCGCTTTATGCAGCTGTGCGACGCGATCCTCATCGGCGGCGGCATGGCCAACACGTTGCTCGCCGCGCAAGGCTTCAATGTCGGCACGTCGCTGCGCGACAAGGACCTCGGTCCGGCCAAGCTGATCGTCGCCGAGATGGATCGCGAAGCGAGCAAGGTCGAAGTGCTGCTGCCGGTGGACGCGGTCGTCGCCAAGACGCTCGCGCCTGACGCCGAGTCGCGCTTCGCGGATATCGACCAGATCGCGCCGGACGAGATGATCCTGGACATCGGACCGACGACGGCCGAACGCTATCGCGGCGTGATCACGGACGCCAAGACGGTGCTGTGGAACGGGCCGATGGGCGTCTTCGAGATGGATGCGTTCGCCGCCGGCACCGAAGCGGTCGGACAGGCGATCGCCGACTCGGGCGCGATGTCGGTCGTCGGAGGCGGTGATTCCGCCGCGGCGGCGCACAAGCTCGGCTTCGCGGACAAGATGACGCACATCTCGACCGGCGGCGGCGCCACGCTCGAGTATCTGGAGGGCAAAGAGCTGCCCGGCGTGGCGGCGCTGCGGAGCGGCGCGAACGCATGAAGCGGCGGCCGCTGTTCGCGGGCAATTGGAAGATGTACAAGACGCCGAACGAAGCGCGCGAGTACGCGCGCGACTTCGTGCCGGGCGCCGGCGGGGTCGCCGCTGCTGCTGACATCGCGCTGTGCGCGCCGTTCATCGATCTTGATGCGCTTGGCGCTTTGCTCGAGGGATCCGCTGTCGCGCTCGGCGCGCAGGACTGCTACTGGGAGCCGGAAGGCGCGTTCACCGGCGAGGTGAGCGCCGCTATGCTCGCGAGCATGGGCGTGAAGTGGTGCATCGTCGGCCACTCGGAACGTCGTCGCCTCTTCGGTGAGACCGACGACACGGTGGCGCGCAAGGTCGCCGCGCTGCTCGCGGAGGGCGTCCGGCCGATCGTGTGCGTGGGCGAGACGCTGGAAGAGAACAAGACCGGCAAGACGCGCGAGCGCGTCACCGCCCAGGTGCATGCGGCGTTGCACCGCCTGACGGAAGACGAACGCGCGTCGTTAGTCATCGCATACGAGCCGATCTGGGCCATCGGCACCGGACTCGCGGATGATCCGGCGTCGGCGAACAAGACGATCGGATTCATCCGTGCCGCTGCCGGCGGGCTCGACCGCGCGGTGGTCCTGTACGGCGGCTCGATGAAAGCCGACAACGCCGAGGCGTTCTGCGCACAGCCGAACATCGACGGCGGCTTGATCGGCTCGGCGAGCCTCGATCCCGCCACCTTCAGCTCGCTCGTCACCAACGGACTCCGGGGTATCGATGCCGGCAACCGGTAAGCGCATCGTCCTGTGCATTCTCGACGGTTTTGGCATCTCCAGCGAAACGCGCGGCAACGCGATCGCGGCAGCGAAGATGCCGAACTATCGGCGCATGGCGACGCAGTATCCGATGACCGAGCTCGGCGCCGGCGGCGAAGCGGTGGGGCTGCCGGCCGGCCAGCAGGGCAACAGCGAGGTCGGCCATCTCAATCTGGGCGCGGGCCGCGTCGTCTACCAGAGCATCACGCGCATCGACCAGGCCATCACCGACGGGAAGTTCGCGAACAACCCCTCGCTGCGGCAGTGCTTCGCGCATTGCGCGCGCACCGGCGGCACGTTCCAACTGCTGGGACTCGTCTCGCCCGGCGGCGTGCATTCCTCGATGAAGCATCTCTTCGCGCTGTTGGACGCCGCTGCGCAGGCGGGCGTGCGGGTGCGTGTCGCCGCGTTCCTCGATGGCCGCGACACGCCGCCGAACAGCGCCGGTCCGTATCTCGACGAGCTGCAAGCGAAGTGCGCGCAGCTGCCCGATGCCGCCATTTCGTTGATCTGCGGCCGCTACTTCGCGATGGATCGCGACAAGCGCTGGGACCGCACGCAAGTGGCGTACGACGCGCTGGTGCGCGGCGTCGGCTTCAGCGCGAACAACGTCACCGACGCGCTCGGCGCCGCGTACGCGCGCGGCGAGAGCGACGAGTTCGTAAAGCCGACTTTGATCGGGGCGGCGGACCCGATCGTGCGCGACGGCGACGCCTGTCTTTTCTTCAACTTCCGTCCCGACCGGGCGCGCCAGCTCACGCTCGCGTTCTCCGATCCATCGTTCGCTGAGTTCCCGGTCGAGCATTTCAACGATTTCATCTTCGCCATCATGACGCAGTACGATGAGAGCTTCCCGAATCCGGTGTTGTTCGGACGCATCGTGGAGGACGAGACGCTCGGCGCGGTCGTCTCCGCCGCCGGGCTCACCCAGCTGCGCTTGGCGGAGACCGAGAAGTACGCGCACGTCACCTATTTCTTCTCCGGTGGGCATGAAGAGCCGTATCCGGGCGAAGATCGGGTGCTCATCCCGTCGGCGCGCGACGTCGGCACCTACGACCACAAGCCGGAGATGCGCGCGCGAGAGATCACGCAAGCCGCGGTCGACGCGGTCCGCTCGGAGAAATACGATCTGATCGTCCTCAACTACGCCAATCCCGACATGGTCGGCCACACCGGCAAGTGGGAGCCGATCATCACCGCGCTCGACGTCGTGGACGACTGCCTCGGCACGCTCGAAAAGGCGGTGCTGGAGACCGGCGCGGTCATGCTCGTCACGGCAGACCACGGCAATGCCGAAGAGAAGATCGATCTGAAGACTGGCAAAGAGCTCACCGCGCACACCGCCAATCCGGTGCCGCTCGTGCTGATCGGCGACGGCCCGGGGCCGTTGCGGAGCGGCGGCCGGCTCGCCGACGTCGCGCCGACGATCTGCGCGCTCATGGGGCTGGCGCAGCCGCCTGAGATGACGGGCAAGGATCTGCTGCCTGCGGGCTAGCCGAGCCCGGGCAATGGCGAGAATGTCCCCTTCTGGTAGTAGCCGCTGAAGCCGGTGCCATCCCAGACATAGCACAGCTGCATGACTTCGACGCACTGCGAAAGAGCACGAGGACGGAAGATCGCGACGCATTGACCTCCCGCGTGCCGCACGCTATCCCAGGCGATGCCCACGGAATCTTGCGCGTGCAGCCGCTTGGCGAGCGCCTGCGAGGCGGCATAGCTCGTCCGCGAATATTCAGCGCGGAAATCTTCTTGTAGGCTGCGCAGGTCGTGCATCTGCCCGGCGACCCTGACGTGGTACACCCGCATGTCGAGTTCCATCGGTTCCTGATTTGTCGCTCGCATGAATCGTGCCCGATGGTACATCGTCTCGGCGATCGCGGTCGGAAGCGCGCGCGCTGCATAGAAAACGCCGTACGTGCCGTCGCTGAAACGGCTTCCCTCGGGATTGAGGTGCGTGAAGCTGGCCATGATCACCGAGGCGTTCGCCCCACTGATGCGCTCGTGCGCGGGCATGCGCGGGAGGTCGCCGACTTCATCCCGGATACGATCGTTGGTCTTCGCCTCGAGCGCGTTGACATTTTCGAGATCTTTGGGAGCCGCGACCTGATCGAACAGCGATATCGGTGGGTAGCGGCTCGGGACGATGCGACACGCCGCCTGCCACAGCAGACGGCGTGCGGGGATCTCAAGCCGTCGCGGACGCCTCACACCCAGCCGCCGCGCTGCGCGTCGAGGTATTGCCGCACGCGATACAGATCCCCGACGTTACCGGCCATCATGACGTCGAGCGCTGACTTCCCGCCGAACATCGGTGCGGAGTTGGGCCGTTTCACCCACGCGTCGGCGGCCGCTTGGCGAGGCAGCAGGATCTGCAAAGCGGCATAGATCCCGAGGATGTATGAGATACGTTCTAGCGTATCGCGCGCGAGCGGCGGGTTGGCTTCGTTCTTCCATTTGAAATATGTGGACTGCGAACTCAGCCCCAACAGGGTCATCTGCTCTTTCACGGACAGGCCCCAGCGCTTGGCGATGTTGACGAACGTCCGTAGACCCGGCCCCGCGAGTTCCGGCTCGAACCCGAGCCCGGCGCGGCGGGTTATCGTGGCTACTGGCATATATCTCTATTTATGGAGCTTTACAATATTTACCTCTATTAGTGGACTTACTCCTCTCTTCTCACGATTCTGGGCCGATGTCCTCGAACTGCTCGATCTCGTAGCTGCCCTCCGGGAACTCGGCCACGATCCGTAGCCGGCCGTTGAGCGCCTCGACGTAATTTCGAAGCGTGCTGATGTAGGCATCGGCGCGATGCTCGAGCTTTGAGATCTCACCTTGGGTGGTATCCATGGTATGAGCAAGCGTCTCTTGTGACAATCGCCGGGCACGGCGCAGCTCTTGGAGAGGCAGCGCCGCCAGAATCGCAGTGGCACGGCGGCGGGCCTGAGCCTGACGCTCCGGCGGCATTCCTGAGCGCAATTGAGCGAACTTCTTAGCCATGAGCGTCCTCTCCGATCTCCCGTAGATGCTCGTCATAGAGGCGATCCGCGACCGGAACGTGGCGTTCGTAGAAACGCCTGTCGCCGGTCTTGTCGCCGCCGATCAGCAGAATAGCAGAACGACGCGGATCGAATGCATAAAAGATCCGGGGTGGGCGGCCCTGGCTCTGCACGCGCAGCTCGCGCATATTCGGATGACGAGATCCCTTAACCGCGTCTGCGAGCGGTCGCGTCAACGCGGGGCCGCGCTCCTCCAAGATGTGCATCATCGTATCGACATCTTCTTGGGCGTCGGCATCGAGCGTTTCCCACCACTCCCCGAATTGGTCGGTATATTCGATGTCCCAGCTCATTGTGGATTATAGGCTATACCATATATTCTGTCAAGCATATATATGCGAGGCCTCCCGCTTGTAACATCAGGTAACCAGTCGATCTTGTCCACAACGCGCATCGGTGTCCGTTCACATCCCGTTCACATTCGGTCCGCAAGCCGGCAATGCGTCGGGCGTAGCCTCGGGTTCCACCCCCCTAGGTGGATGAGAGGTCCATATGCAGATCCCCGATGCGCTTTCCAGCGCCGCTGCGGGCATGAAGACCCAGAGCGCGCGCCTCGACACCATCGCCGAGAATCTCTCCAACGCTTCGACCGCCGGCTATCGCTCGCGGCGTTCCGTGCTGGCGCGTTTCGGCGAGCGGTTGCGGACGGCAACGGTCGCCGCGGAGTCCCAAGGTCCCTTGCGCCGCACCGACGTGCCGACCGATCTCGCCCTGCTGGGTCCCGGCTATTTCGCGGTCGCCGCGCCGCACGGCGTGGAGTACACGCGTGACGGCCGCATGACCCTCGATGCTGACGATTACTTGTGCGACGCGCGCGGCAACAAGGTGCTCGGTTCGCTCGGACCGGTGCGCATGCCGCGTGGTGCGCTCGTGCACCCGGACGGGCGCGTCTATGCGAGCGGCCGGGTCATCGACCGCCTGCGCATCGTGGAGCTCGACGGCACTCATGTCAAACGCGCCGCCGCCTCGGTGCGGGCGGGCTACCTCGAAGACTCCGGCGTCGATCCCATCGCCGAGATGACGTCGCTCGTCGCGACGCAGCGGGCGTACGAAGCGGATCAGAAAGCCGCGCAGCGCGCCGACGACTCCTTGAGGCTCGCGGTCACCGACGTGCCGACGGTGCGCTCGTGAATCGCGCGTTGGCAGCCGGCGCGTCCGGCATGACGGTGCAGCAGAGCGTGCTCGACACCATCGCCGCCAATCTCTCCAACATCGACACGCCAGGCTTCCGCGTCGATCGGCCCGAGTTCGCGGCGCTCATCGGTCCGGACGGGCGCGGCATGGGAGCTTCCGCCCAAACCCCGCAGCGCCTGTTCTCGCAAGGCAGGCTCGACGCCACCAGCAACGACTACGACCTCGCGATCGATGGCGAGGGCCTCTTCGAAGTGCGCGCGGCATCGGGCGCCGTCGCGTACACGCGCGCCGGCAATTTCACACCGAGCGTCGACGGCAAGCTCCGGCTGCCGAACGGCGCCGCCCTCACCGGCGTGCGATTGCCGGACGGCGCTATGACGACCACGATCGCGCCGGACGGGCGGATCCGCGTGCGCGTCGCCGGCAAGGCCGATGCAATGGCCGCGGGTCGCGCCCGGCTGTGCGCGTTCGCCAACAATGCCGGGCTGCGGCTCGGACCGGATGGGTTGTTCTATCCCACCGCCGGGGCCGGCAAACTCTATCGAGGCGACCCGGGCAGCGGTGGCTTCGGCCATCTCAAGCAGCGCTGTCTGGAACGCGCTAATGTCAGCGTCGTCGGCGCCATGATGGCCGTGCTCGCGGCCCAGCGCTCCTATGAGGCGAATGCCAAGAGCGTCCAGGCGGCCGACGAGATGCTCCGCCTCGCGAACAACCTCGAGCGCGGCTGACGTCGCCATGGATGCGCGGCTGTTCTCGGCCTGTCAAGAATTCGAAGCGTTCATGCTACGCCCGCTCTTCTCCGAGATGCGCATCGCTCATCCGCTTCCATCAGCAGATGGAGACGGCTCCGGCGACGGTACCGTGGGCGCGAACGGATCCGACGATCTCTTGCAATCCTTATACGTGGAGACCCTTAGCACCGCGTTCGCGCGCGCCGGCGGCGTCGGCTTCGCCGCCGAACTGTCGCGATCGCTCGGGCAGCAGCCGACATGATCGCCACTCCGTCTGTCGACATGGGCGCGCTCGCGGTGAATTACGCCTCGACTCGTGCCCGCGCCGATCGCGACCGGCTGTGTGAGGCCGCCATGCCGCTCGTCCGGCGCATCGCGCTTGTCGTGCGCCGCAGGCTGCCGCAGCATTTCGGCTATGACGACTTGGTCGGCGACGGCTGTCTTGGTCTGTTGCGCGCAGTCGAACGCTTCGATCCGTCCTTCGGCGTATCGTTCGAATCGTGGGCCGGGCGCATCATCCGCGGCGCCATGCTCAACGGCTTACGGCGCATGGATTCGATCCCCGAGCGGGTACGCCGCGACGCCCGCGCGCTCGATGAGGCACGCTGGCTCATCGCACAACGCACCGGTACGTCTCCGGGCGACCACGAGGCTGCTCAGAGCGCGCAACTCACGATCAACAAGCTCGCCGCGGTGCGCGTGGCGTCGAAGCATTCGATGACGCTTTCCATCGACGCGCCGGCGCAGGCGGGCACGCGCGGTGCGCCGATCGCCGAGCGCCTCGCGTCGGCGCTGCGCGATCCGGCGGCGGTGGTCGCCGCGTCGTCGGTCCGCCGCATCATCGGGCGATCGGTCGCGCGGTTGCCTGGTCGTGAACGCGCGATCATCGCCGCGTTCTACGGGCGCGGCGCGACCTTCAGCGAGATCGGGCGGACGCTCGGCGTCAGCAAGCAGCGCGTCTCCCAGCTGCACACGCGTGCAATCGCCGGCCTGCGAACGGCGCTCGCGGACCTCTCGCGAGAAACATGACCGCGCTGCGTCCGCGCGACGACGTACCCGAGCTACGCTCGGCCACTACGGGCTCAGCGAGTCGAACTGCGCCTGCGGCGATCATCACCTCTTCGGGAGTAGGCGCGCTCGAGGCGCTGGAGCCGCTCGATCTCGGAGGCATCGCCGGCGCAGGCGGCGCCGATACAGGGCGCGACGCGATCGTCTTGGGCGCCCGGGCGGCGGCGCTGATCCGGGCAGGGCTGGCGGTGCGCGCGTTCGTGCTGCTCGCGCTGGCGCACACGCATCTCACGCGCACGATCGGCGGGCGCGTCGTCACGCTCGAGTTCGGGGTGTATCGCTAGCTGTCGAGCCCGGTGTAGAGCGCCGACTCTTCGGCGTGCACGTCGGGGCCGGGCATGGGGATCGGCGGCGGCGCCACATCTCTGGCGGCGGCGACCTCTTCGTCGAGTTGCGCGGCGTGCCGGGCCAGGAACGCGCGCAGATCCTGTTTGACCTGTGCCGCGTGGTCCTGATGCCGCTGCAGTTCGCGCTGGGCATCCGCGATGCGCTGCTTGATGACGCCGAGCTCGCTGTCGAGCTCCATCTTGGCGCGCTGCTTGATGAGGTCGACCTCTTTGTGAGCGGAGGCCTTCACCTCATCGGCGGTGCGCTGCGCGAGCACGAGCGTGCTTTGCAGGCTCTCCTCCATCGCGCGGAAATGCGCGAGCTTCTCCTGCATCTCGCCGAGACGCGCTTCAAGTTTGGTGCGATCCTCGATCTCGGCCTCGAGCGTCTGGATGATCTCGTCGAGGAACGAGTCGACGTCCTCGCGCTGATAGCCCTGCAAGGCCTTCTTGAACTCTTTGTGCTGGACGTCGACCGGCGTGATCTTCACTGGCGTGGCCTCCGGCTACCAGGCTTCGTACGAGCCGCCCGCAGCCAGCTCGGGATCCTTGGAGCTGATCTGCACGTTGCTGGGCGCGAACAGGAAGATTCCCTCCGAGAGGCGCTGCATCTTGCCGTCCAGCGTGTAGACGACGCCGCTGAGGAAGTCGATGACGCGCTGCGAGAGCGCGCGGTCGGCGCCGACCAGGTTGACGACGACGAGCAAGCGAGCGCGCAGGTTGTCCGCGATGTCGGACACCTCGTCGTACTGGCGCGGATGGAAGACGGAGACGCCGATCTTGCGCGCGCCCTTGGCCTCGCCGATCGGGACGACTTTCGGTTTGCCTTCGTCGTCGAACAGCTCGTCGTCGTACTCATCGGTGTCCTTGAACCCCATGAAGTTGACGACGCTCGACCAGACACCCATTTCGTCTACCCTTTGCCTTTCACGGACCGGGGGCCGAACAGCGCGGTGCCGATGCGCACCATCGTCGTTCCCGCCGCCACCGCGGCCTCGAGATCGCCGCTCATCCCCATCGACAGCATGTCGACCTGCGGGTGTTCGGCTGCGAGTTGCCGGTAGGCGCCGCTCGCCCGCTCGAACGCCTCGCGAGCGCGCGTTTGATCGTCCGGTGCGACGGCCATGACGCCGCGCAGCCGCAGCTGCGGCAGGCTCGCGAGCGCGCGGCCGAGCGCCGTGCACTCCGAGGGCGGCACGCCGTTGCGGTCGTCATCCGCGACGTTGACCTGGATCAGCACGTCGAGGATCTTGCCCGCTTCGGCCGCGCCGCGGTCGAGCGCGTGCGCGATGGATAGCGCACCGACCGTCTGCACGACGTCGAATAGGCCCGCGATCTTGCGCGCCTTGTTGCTCTGGACCCGACCGATGAAGTGCCGCCGCCAGAGAGACGGCCACGCGACGCGGGCGAATTTCGCCTGCGCTTCTTGGAGATAGTTCTCGCCGATATCCGCGATGTTCGCTGCGATAGCCGCCTCGATCGCCTCCGGCCCGAAGCCTTTCGTCACCGCCAGGATGCCCACGCACCGCGGGTCCCGGCCGGTTTGCGCGCACGCCCGTTCGATTCGCGCGCGCAGCGCCTCGAGGGCGGACGCGACGTTCCGAACCGGCGCACCGGCTCCGGCATCACTCACACGTTCGATTTGTTCCATCGTGCGGACCGCTTATCCTTCGCTGTCCTGGCTCGAAAGCGAGGCCAGCGCGGCATCACGCCACGCCGCAAACCTTTGTTGTCGGATGGCCTCGCGCGCCTGCTTGCCCAGCTCCATCAACATCCAGATATTGTGCTCGCTCACCGCACGCGGCGCGAGCATCTCGCCCGCACGGAAGCAGTGCGCGAGATACGCGCGCGTGAAGCGCGCGCAGGTCGGACAGCCGCACGCCGGATCGAGCGGCGTGAAATCGTCCGTGAAGCGCGCGTTGCGCAGGTTCAGGCGGCCGCGCGTCGTGAGCGCGAGCGCATGACGGGCGCAGCGGGTCGGGTAGACGCAGTCGAACATGTCGACGCCGAGGCCGATGCAGGCGAGCAGATCTTCCGGCGTGCCGACGCCCATCAGGTAGCGCGGCTTGTCAGCGGGCAGCTCGTCGCAGGTCGCGGCGGCCATCGCCAGGCTGTGCTCCTTGGTCTCGCCGACCCACAGCCCGCCGATCGCGTAGCCGGGGAAGTCGAGCGCGGCGAGCGCGCGCGCATTCGCACGCCTGACGCCTTCGAACGTCGAACCTTGCACGATCGCGAAGGTGACCTGGTCCGCGCGCCGGCGCGCCGAGTGCGCCCGTTCCGCCCAGCGCAGCGTCCGCTCGGCGGCCTCGCGTGCCCGTGTTTCATCCACCCCGGCGGGCGCGACGTCGTCGAGCAGCATCGCGATGTCGCTGCCGAGGCGCTCTTGCAGCGCGACCACCGATTCCGGGGTGAAAGTGTGCTTCGTGCCGTCGAGATGCGAAGCGAAATGGTAACCGCTGTCGTCCACCGTCGCCAGCTTGGCGAGCGAGAACATCTGGAAGCCGCCGCTGTCGGTGAGCACGGCGTGCGGCCAACCCATGAACGCGTGCAACCCGCCCGCGCGCTCGATCAGGTCGACGCCGGGCCGTAGATAAAGATGATAGGCGTTGGCGAGGATGATGCGCGCGCCGCTGGCCCGCACCTCGTCCGGGGTGAGCCCCTTGATGCTGGCCTGCGTGCCCACCGGCATGAACACCGGGGTCTCGACCTCGCCGTGAGCCGTGCGCAGGGTGCCCGCGCGGGCGGCGCCGTCGGACGCGTCCAGCGTGAAAGCCTTCACCCGGCGCCGACCGCGCGCAAGCGAGTCACCAATGCGGCGAAATCATCGGGCCAGGGCGCATCAAAGGTCAGCGGCGCGCCGCTCACCGGATGCACGAAGCGCAAGCGCGCCGCGTGCAGCGCCTGCCGCTCGATGCCGAGGTCCGGATAGCCCCCGCCGTAGACGGGGTCGCCGACGACGGGATGTCCGATCGCGGCGCAGTGGACGCGGATCTGATGGGTGCGTCCGGTCTCGAGCGCGATGCGCAGCAGCGACGCGGCCATGCCGCGGTCCTTGGAGCGGTCGAGTTTACTCGACCGTTTCTTGCCTGACACCTTTTTCGTCTTTGGCGGCCGGACAGATTCGACCGCTCCAGGCGTTGCGATATCGAATGTCTCGGCGACGCGGTAGTGCGTCACCGCCCGCTTGCCCTCATGCCGGACCGCGAACTTCACCCGCGATGCCGGATCGCGCGCGAGGGGCGCGTCGATCGCACCGCTGCTCGCGGGCGGCACGCCCCACACCACGGCGTCGTACTCGCGCTCGACGAGATGGCCCGCGATCGCCGCGGAGAGCGCCCGCATCGCGCGCTCGGTCTTGGCGACGACGAGCAGTCCCGACGTCTCTTTGTCCAAGCGGTGCACGATGCCGGGGCGGATGGGGCCGTTGAGCTCCGGCAGCGGGCCGAGGGCCGCGAGCAGCGCATTGACGAGCGTGCCTCGTTCGCTGCCGGGCGCGGGATGCGTCGCCATACCGGCAGGCTTGTTCACGATGCAGATATCCGCGTCGTCGTAGACGATCGCGATGGGGATCGCCTCCGCGCGCGGCGCGAGCGCGCGACGCGGCGGCAGCACGGCGGTGACGGATTCCCCCGCCTTCAACAGATGCGACGGCTTGGCCGGGCGGTCGTCCACGCGCACGTGCCCGCTGCGGATGAGCGCGGCGATCTCGGTGCGGGAGCGGTCCGCGCGCAGCGCGAGCGTCGCGTCCAGACGAGTGCCCGCCTCGGTCGCCGTCGCCGAAAACGCGACGGTCTCGTTCACGGGACTGGGGCGCTCTGCTCGGGCAGCGGTTCCACTTGACGCTTGCGATCCTGCAGAAGGATGCGGATGAGCAGCAGCACGACGCCGATGCTGATCGCCGAATCGGCGACGTTGAACACCGGCCACCAGTGCAGGTCGACGAAGTCTACGACATAGCCGAAGCGCACGCGGTCGATGATGTTGCCGAGCGCGCCGCCGAGGATGAGGCCGAATGCGATGTGGGTGAGCGACCCGGAGCCGTCTTGCCTGTACCAATGATAGAACAGGAACACGACAGCCAGCGCGATCGCCGCCAGCAGCAGCGGGTGCGAGCCGAACAGGCCGAACGCGCCGGCTCGGTTCTGCACGTAGGTCAGCCAGAGGCCGTGCGGGATCACGATGCGGCTCTCGTTCGGCAAGAAATGGCTCGAGAGGGCGTGCTTGGTGACCTGGTCGAGGGCGAGCACGATCGCCGCGACGAGAAAGAACAGCAATGACATATCGTGCCCGCTTTTCCAGCGATGCGCCGACGAACCCTACTGGTAGGCTTCGACTAACGTCTCGAGGCGGCGCCCGGTGAGCAGCGAGATGTACGCCGGCACCAACGGCAGCACGCACGGCGAGATGAACGATACGACGCCTGCGAGGAACACCGCGCCGATCGTCAGCGCGCCGCCACCGACGTCGGGTCCCGTTCCAAGATTCGCGATCGCCGGGAACTCTTTGTAGAGCCAGCCGGTGAATCGCAGGAACGAATTCGTGACGAGCACGAGACCCATGACGATGACGATGAGGCCCGCGATGACTTCGATCGCGGGCAGATACTTCTTGAACCGCTTCAGCAACGGCAGGACGTAATTGAGACCGAGCGCCGTGATGATGAACGGCAGCCCCAATCCCAGCGAATAGACGAACAGATACATCGTCCCCTTGGCGACGCTCTCCGTGCTGCTCGCCAGGGCGATCACCGCCGCGAGCACGGGACCGATGCAGGGCGACCAGCCGGCCGCGAAACCGATGCCCGCGAGCAGCGTCGCGGGATACGAGGTGCTCGTGTGTTCGAAATGCAGGCGCTTGTCCATCGCGAGCATCGGAATGCGGAACAGGCCCACCATGTTGAGCCCGAGAAGGATGACGATGACGCCGAACACGCGCGTGATGACGACTTGATGGTCTTTGAACGCCTGTCCGAGGGCGCTGGCGCTTGCGCCGGCGGCCACGAAGATGAGCGTGAAACCCAAGACGAAGACCAGCGAGTGCGCGAGCAGCTCGCGGCGCACGTCAAGCCGCGCTGGGGCGGTCGTCTGCGGCTCGGCCGGCGCCTTTACCTGAGCTGAATCCACTGCTGCGCGTCCTGCTCCCTTGCTGGAGGTGTTGATTGCTCGCTGTTCTCGATGCCGCATCTCATTGGTTCACGTACCCGAGCATCGATCCCGTCGCCATCCACGTCTATAAGGATTTCGGCATCCGCTGGTATGGCCTGTCTTACGTTATCGGCGCCGTTTTGGTGTACCTCCAGTTGCAGAGCAAAGGCAGCCGGGCGCGCACCGGACTGACGGTCGACCAGGCGCAGGAATTCATCGTCTACACGATGATCGGCATCATCCTCGGCGGGCGTATCTTCTTTCTTTTCGCCGATATGCTCACGCCGCTGGCCAAGGGCGGCCATCCGTTCTCGTTCTATCTGAGCGACCCGATCCAGTTCATCGCCATCTGGAACGGCGGCATGGCGTTTCACGGCGGTCTGCTCGGCGGCATCGCCGGCGCCGTGCTGTACGTGCGCCGCATCAATCTGCCCATCTGGAAGATCCTCGACGAGACCGTGCTGTGGATGCCGGTCGCGATCTTGCTCACGCGCATCACGAACTTCATCAATCACGAGCTGCCCGGCCGCTTGACGGACTCACCCGTCGGCTTCCAGTTCCCCGGCTACGACGGCTATCGCTATCCGTCGCAGCTGTTCGAGGGGCTCGGCATGATCGTCGTCGTGCTGCCGCTCGTGTGGCTCGTGCGCTCTCGCCCGGATATCTTCCGGCCAGGCGCGGTGTTCTGGACGTTCATCGCCGGCTACGGTCTCGTGCGCACCGTCGTCGAATTCTACCGCGAGCCGGGCATCGTGTACCTCGGGCTGACCGGCGCGCAATACTTGACGATCGCGATGGTGATCCTCGGCGTGGTGATGATCTGGCTGGGTCAACGGCAACCTGCGCAGCCGCCGCCGAAACAGACCAAGTCATCCGCCAAACCCCGCGTTTAGGGACCGATATCTGCCAGAAGGATCCACACGGCGACGCCGTCGCGAAAGATGATTATTTGATCGTGCGCGCAGGGGTAGCGCCCGCACGTGCCCGGCACGCGTGCGACCAAGACCGACCGATGTGCATCCACATGCCTCAACGAGGCAGCCGCGACATGCAGGATCGCGGCCACTTGTGTTGGGGACTGTCCGAGCCGTAGCCCGTGAGCTGAAATCACCCCGCCGAGATCGCGCTCGGGTATCGTCGCAGGCGGTGGGTCAGCATACGCGATGGCATCGCCTGTGAGATCGCCGTACTCGGACCACGCCGCGATATGATGTACGCGGTCGTATACCCAGCTCGAGCCCGACCCCGCCGTCGGAAGCTCGAGTCCGTTCGCTGCGAGACCGTTCTTGTTTCGTATCCCGTGCCAGGCTGAGTAAGGCCCGGATCCAAAATGATCCGCGATCGATGTCGGCACCTGGGGTTGCCAGGCCCAGGACCCGGGCTGTCCTATGATAGTGGCCCACTCTAGAACTGCCTCGCACATCCTCTCTTGCTCGGCGTGAATTCCCCCCGGCGGCGCGTTTTGGCGCACGCACACGTTGCCTGCGCCAAGGACATACGACATAGTCGTGGCCCCAAGAGCGCTAACGCGCAATACGCCGAAAAGAGCAAGCGCCAACACGGCGGTGCCCGCACGCCTTGCGTGCAGCCACCGTCGGGTCACTATAGCGGCGCCTTCTGGAGAGTGACCGATAGACCGTCTCCTGAGGCGACATCGATCTTGATCGCCAACGTCTGTTGCTTGATGTAGTCTTGCCACGCGGCGATCGCTTCTGCATATTCGGCGTTCGCCGCGATTCTCACGGTGACGCGATCGGCGATGTGCAGCGCCGCACTCTTGCGCGCGTCCTGCACCGCGCGCACCACTTCGCGCGCCAATCCCTCGAGCGCGAGCGCCTTGTCCACGCGCGTGTCGAGCGCGACGAGCATGCCGTGGGTTTCCGCGGACGCGAAACCCTGCGCCGACTTGCTGTCCACCAGCACGTCCTCGGGTTCGAGCCTGAACGTGTGTCCGTCGGCGGACACGTCGAACGATCTGCCGGCTGCGACGGCGACAGCGATGGCGCGGGCGTCCGCCGCATCGAGCGCTTTGCGCAGCGCGCCCAGCTGTTTGCCGAAGCGCGGGCCAAGGCGCGGAAGGTTCGGCCGCAAGGCATACTCGATGAACGTCGCGTCCAGGCCGACCGCCTGGACGTCCTTGACGTTGAGCTCCTCGAGCACGAGCGGCCGGAAGCGCGCGAGCGCGTCTGCGTCTGTGCGCGAGCGCGGCCGCACGTATGCGACCGGCAACGGCTGCCGCGTCTTGATCTTCGCCGTGGCGCGGACCTGACGGCCGAGGTCCACCGTCTCCTGGGCGACGCGCATCGCGCGCACGAGCGACTCGTCCGTGCCGCCCGCCTTGGCGACTGGCCACGCGGCGAGATGCACGCTCTCGGGCGCGCCTTCATCCATCGAACGCACGAGCATCTGATACAGCGACTCCGCGACGAACGGCGCGAACGGCGCGATCATCTTCGCCGTGACCACAAGGCACTCGTAGAGGGTGCGATAGGCGGCGGTCTTGTCGTCGGACGTCCCAGACGCCCAGAAGCGGTCGCGCGACAAGCGCACGTACCAATTGGACAGCTCGTCGACGAACGTCTCGATCGCGCGGCCCGCGCCTTGCGCGTCGTACGCCTCCAGCCGCGCGGTCACGTGGGCGAGCACCTCGTTCAGCCGCGCGACGGCCCAGCGGTCCATATCGCTCCGCCGTTCGAGCGGCACGTCTTTCGGCACGCCGATGCCGTCATCGTTGGCGTACAGAGTGAAGAAGTTGACGGTGTTCCACAGCGTGTTGAAGAGCGCGTGCGTGCCGTCGCGCACCAGCTCCACCGACACGCGCTTCGACGCGCCAGGAGAGGTCGCGGTGAGCAGGTACCAGCGCAGCGCGTCGGCGCCGACCGAGTCGAAGAGCTCCCACGCGTCGACGACGTTGCCCTTGCTCTTGCTCATCTTCTCGCCCTTGTCGTCCACGACATGGCCGGTGCAGATGACGTTGCGATATGCGGGCGATGCGAAGAGCATGGTCGAGATCGCGTGCAGGCTATAGAACCAGCCGCGCGTCTGATCCACCGCTTCGCAGATGAAGTCCGCCGGGAAGCTGCGCTTGAAGAGCGCGTCGTGCTCGAACGGGTAGTGCCACTGCGCGTACGGCATCGAGCCCGAGTCGTACCAGGCGTCGATGACCTCGGGGACGCGCCGATACTCCTTGCCGTTGCGCGTGAAGGTTATTTCATCGATCGCCGGACGGTGCAGATCTAGGGCAGACAGATCGCGGCCGCACAGCTCCGCCAACTGCTTCACCGAGCCGACGCAGACGTATTCCGTGCCGTCGGTCCAGAGCGGCAGTGGCGTGCCCCAGAACCGTTCGCGCGACAGCGCCCAGTCGACGTTGTTCTCCAGCCAGTTGCCGAAGCGACCCTGCTTCACGTTCTCGGGCACCCAATTGATCTTCTCGTTGTTGGCGATCAACTGCGCTTTGAACTCGGTCGTGCGGATGAACCACGCGGTCTTGGCGATGTAGAGCAGCGGGTCGTCGGTGCGCCAGCCGAACGGATAGGTGTGGCGGATCGTGCCGCTGCGGAACATCAGGCCGCGTTTCTTGAGGTCCGCGACGATTGGCGGATCGGCGTCCTTGAAGAACTTGCCGGCGGCCACGGTCACTTCTGCCACCACGTGGCCGGTGAGATCGACGCTGTAGTAGATGGGTAGATCGCGCGCCTTGCCCAGTGCGAGGTCGTCCGGGCCGTACGCCGGCGCGACGTGCACGACGCCCGTGCCGTCTTCTGTGGTCACGAACGGCGCGGGGATGACGTAGTGCTTGTCTTTGTCGTCCACGCAATAGTCGTACAGCGGCTGGTAGCGCGTGCCCGCGAGCTCTGCGCCGCGCACGCGCCGCGTTACCGTCAGCGGCTCATCGCCGAACACCTTTGCCAGCAGCGGCTCCGCGACGATCAGCTTCTCGCCTTCGCGCTCGACCACGGCATACATCACATCGGGATGCACGGCGAGCGCCATGTTCGCCGGCAGCGTCCACGGCGTCGTGGTCCACGCGAGGAACGACGTGGATGGATCGTCGGCGAGCCGGAAGCGCACGAAGACCGACGGGTCGTCGACTTCTCGATAGCCGAGCGCGACCTCGGCGTCCGACAGCGTCGCGCCGATGCGCGGATCGTACGGCACCGACTTGTAGTCCTGTTGGATGAGGCCGCGATCCCACAGCTCTTTGAGCGACCACCACACGCTCTCGATATAGGTGTTGTCGAGCGTGACGTACGGGTGTTCCAGATCCACCCAGTACGCCATGCGCTCCGTCATGCGGCCCCAGTCCTCGACGTAGCGGTAGACGCTCTCGCGACAGCGGCGGTTGAACTCGGCGATGCCGACCTCAGCCTCGAGCACGCTCTTGTCGAGGATGCCGATCTCTTTCTCTATCTGATGCTCGACCGGCAAGCCGTGCGTATCCCAGCCCGCTTTGCGGCCCACGTGCCGCCCGCGCATGGTCCAAAAGCGCGGGAAGAGATCCTTGAACGCGCGCGTCAGCACGTGATGCACGCCCGGCTTGCCGTTGGCGGTAGGCGGGCCTTCGTAGACGATGAACGGCTCGCCGCCTCTTGTCTGCTCGAGCGAATGCTCGAAGATCTTCGCCTTCTGCCAGAACTCGAGCGTCTCGCGCTCGCGCGCAGGCGCGTCGGGCAGTTCGCCGGGCGAGGGGAAGACCGGTCGTGGGGCCGTCATCGTTTCGCCGCCTGCTGCGCGCGCAGCGCCGACATGATGCTCTCTTCGCTGACGACGCCGGTCAGTTCGTCGTTCTCGAACACCGGCAGGCTGCGCGCGCCGCTCGTGATGAGCGCGGCGAAGGCGTCGCTTGCGTGCGCTTGAGGCGAGAGCCTCGGTAGGCGGGCTGTCGCGGTCATGATGGCGCTCACCGGCGTGTGGTCCCACATCGTCGGCGGCACGGCGCCCGTGTCGCGCGCGCTCACGAGGCCGACGAACGCGCCTTGATCGACGACCGGATAGCCGGCTTGCGTGCCCGCCGGCACTTGCTTGAGAAGGTCGGTGATCGTCGCGGCGGACGAAACCGGGATGAGCGTGCGTGCCATGCACTCCGCCACCGGCATACGCTCAAGCGCGAGATTGACGCGCGCCTGCCGGCCGCTCGCGATCGCGGCCTGCAGCAAGAACAACGCGATCAGCACGAGCCAGATGCCGTTCCATTCACGCTGCGTCGCGAGATAGATGCCCGCGACTATGAGCAAGGCGGCGATGGCGGCGCTTACCGCGCTGGCAGCGGCGGTGGCGCGCGCTTGGCTCCCCGTCACCTTCCATAGAGCGGCGCGCAAGAGGCGGCCGCCGTCGCTCGGGAACGCGGGCAGCAGGTTGAACGCGGCGAGCACGAAGTTGGCGATCGCGAGGTACCAGCACAGCGTTTGGATCCAGTCCCAGTGCAGCCGTCCGGCGGCGCTCGCCAACCCGGCGGCGATCGCGCCGATCACCATGCTTGCGAGCGGACCGGCGGCCGCCATCCTCAATTCATCCCACGGCGTGCCCGGCTCACGCAGGATGCTCGCGACGCCGCCGAAGAGGAAGAGCGTGATGTTGCCGATGGGGATGCCGAGCCGGCGCGCGACGAGCGCGTGCGCGAACTCGTGGGCGATGACGCTGGCGAACAGCACGAGCGACGCGATGAGGCCCAGGACGATGCCGCTGTTGGTGGAGAGATGCGTGTTGTTCTGAGCCGCGATCGCTTGTGCGGCCATGGTGGCCCCGTAGGCGAAGAGCGCGTAGATGATGAGCCAGCTGGGGTGGATGGCGATCTCGATGCCGCTGATCGAGCCGAGCCGCCACGAGTTACGCACGAGCATGTGTTCTTTTCTTTATCTCTCGGGGCGCAGCGCGCCTTCGGTGAGCGCCTGCAGCCAATCGAAGGCAAGCGCGGCGCGCGCCTGCAGGGCGGGCACGCGCGCCGCCAGATGCGCGCGTAGTTCCGCGCGCTGCGCCCACAACCGATCCACCAGCTCGTCGCCCGCGCTATCGCGCTGCAGCGGCGGCAGCGGATAACCGAGACTACCCGTCAGCGCCGCCACCTTCGGATCGTACGGCACCGCCAGGAAGGGTACTGCCAGACGCGCTGCGAGGATCAGTGCGTGCAAGCGCATCGAGATGACCGCCGAGCAGCGCGACAGCAGCGCCGTCATGGTCGGCAGGTCGTACCCGCCGCCGAGCAGCACGGGCGCGGACTTGCAGCGGCGGATCACCGTCGACGACGCCTCCGCGTCGTGCGGCAGCTGCAGCGGCACGAACACGACCTGCGCATGCTCGCGCTGCGCGAGCCGGTCGACGGCAGACGCCAGCTTCTCCATCACTTGGTCGAGCATCGGCCCTCGCCGGACCACCACCGCCACGAGCTCGCCGACGTCGTCGCGTAGACCCTCGCGCAGCAGCGCCTCGCGTGCGGCCGGCGTGATGACATCGCTTGCGAGGAACACCGGATCCGCGCTCAAGCGGACGTCGACGTTCGGCAGCAGCGCCTGCAGCGTGCCCTGGCTTACCTCATCGCGGACGCACGCGAGATCGACGTTGGCGCACGCGCGCTTCACGACTTCGCGGCCGAAATAGTTCAGCGGCCCGATGCCCTGCGCGAAGATCGCGGCCTTCTTGCCGCCGCGTTTCGCCTCGCGGATGATGCTCGCGTAGTAGAGCAGGCTGCGCAGGCTCGTCGCGCTTTGGAGCAGGCCGCCGCCGCCGCTCACCACCACGTCGGAGCCGCTCACCGCGGCCACGACCGCGCCCCAGTTCATGCGCGGCACCGCCTCGAGCCCGTAGAGCTTGCGCGTCTCATCGGGTTGCTCCGACAGCACGCGGATGAGGTCGGCCGGGCGGCGGCGCGCCCATTCGTCGGCGAAGACGCGCAGGATCGCCTCGTCACCGAAGTTGCCGAATCCGTAGTAGCCCGAGAGGAGCAGCCGCGCGGGGCGTTCCGTCATGCGCCGCCGTACGTCATGCGCCGCCGCTCGCGGGGACGGCGAACAGCCGGCGATAGAGCGCTTGCAGCGCGAGACCGATCAGCCCACCGGCGACGAGCGCGTTGAACAGCCGCAGCACGCTGATGATGAGCGGCGTATGGATGTGCGAGAACGTGTCGAGCACGTCCGCGAGACCAAGGCCTGCCGCGAGGACGATGAACCAGCCGGCGACGCGCCGATGCTCGGGCCGCAGGGCCGGCAGCAGCACGAGCGCGGGGAAGCCGATGAGGAACTCCTTGAAACGCGGCCGCGCGCCGAGCAGCGTGGTGAGGAAGCCGCGCAGGTGCGTCTCGAACGAGGACACGCTGACATCGGGCTGATTGCCCGAGCGGATCACGAGCAGGACGGCGCCTGCCGCGAGCACAGTGAGCGCGATCAGCTGCCACACCTTCACCGGCGCCTCGCCCGCGGCCGCGGGCTTGAGCGCGGTGCCGAACGGCGGTGCGAACGCGTACAGCAGCACGAGCACGATCGGAGGCACGACGAGCAGCGCCTTCACGCCGAAGAACTGCTGCACTTCCAGCATGAACGTCGTCTGCGCGAGCAGGCCGACGACGAAGAGCGCGCCGAGCAGCGCGACGCCGACGGCGGTGAGCAGACAGCGCAGACCGCCGCGTCCATCCGCGGCGAAAGTCCCCACCGCGCCCTTCGCCCTGTCGAAATACGGCGCCAGCGTCGAGCCCGCGAGCACCGCGAACGTCAGCGCGCCGCCGAGCGCCCACAGCCGGCGCGTGATGTCGTCGTGTCCGACCGCGTATGAGCCCCAGCACGCGAGGACCGTGATGCCGAG
Organism: Vulcanimicrobiota bacterium; assembly: GCA_963805945.1. Lineage (GTDB taxonomy): Bacteria > Vulcanimicrobiota > Vulcanimicrobiia > Eremiobacterales > Eremiobacteraceae > JAFAHD01. The sequence goes on from CAWDVP010000002.1 coordinate 102,851, forward strand.
GGCCGTCCACGCCATCCACATGCGCGCCCAGCCGTAGATGTCGAGCAGCAGCAGGAAGCCGCCGGCGACGCCGAGCGCGGCGAGGAAGTACGCGAGCGTCACCCACAGTCCGCTGATATCCGCGAACGTCGAGGGCCGGCCGATGTAGAAGCCATTGGCGACGAGCGCTTCCCGCAACCGATGCAGCATCTCGAGGTTCGATTGCTGCGCGGTGAGCGTCTTCCACGTGCCGTCGGATTGTTTGACCTGCGCGAGATGCGGGAACGGCCGCAAGTAGACGACGCGGATATTGCGCTCGCGCACGCCCAGCACATAGCGAGCCACGACTGTGTCCAGGTCGAGTTTGTCGAGCTCGAGCCGCGCGATCGCCTGCACGCGCACCGTCAGGTCCGGGATCTTGCGGCCGAGCGTGTCGCCGCCTTTTTGGAACTGCAGCGGATCGTACGCCTCGACGATGCCGAAGGGCGCGTGGTACTGCGGACCGTAGCGCTTGAACGCGTCGGCGGTCGCATCGAGCTGGTACGGATAGCCGATCACCTCGTTGCGCAGGCCGAAGAAGATGACACTGCCGATCTGGTCGCCGCCGAGCATCTGCCGGAACGCGACGTCGATGCGATCGGGATCGAGGTGCTCGTTGTTCTGGATGCGGGGATCGACGAGCAGCCCGAGGCCGCGCACGTCGTCAGCGACGTCCGCGGGTATCCCCAGACCGAGGTTGTTGAAATAGTCGATCTGCGTGCGCGCTTCGAGCAGCGCCGGCAGCGTCGCGCGCAGCAGCACCACGTTGCGCGGCTCGAGCTGGTTGCGCAGCATCGATTGATAGCGTGCGAGCGTCGGCGCGTCGAAGATGAGGATGTAGACGCTGTTCGACTCGATCGCGTTGCGCTTCACGAGCGACGCGAGCAGCGGATCCGACAGCGGCGAGGTGCGCGCCGCATCGACGATCTGCTGGCCCGTCTGCGCGAAGGCGTGCGTGCCGAGGTTGATGCGGTCGCCGAGCTCCTCGTACACCGCGACCGAGGTGAGGCCGGCGGCCTTGAACAGGCGCAGCAGGCCGTCCATGTCGTAGCCGTACGCGTTCGTGAAGTCGGCGAGATCCTGCTGATCCATCGTGATCTCGACGTAGCGGCTGCGATGCTCGTGCAGCAAGCGGACGCCCGCCAAGACGAGCGAGGCGAGCGCACCGACCACGATGAGGAGCAAGGCCATGCGCCGCATGGCATTCATGCGCATGGCGCTTGTGTTTTGAGTTCTGCCCGGCTATTGCCTGGTTTTGAGTCTTTCGGCGGCCTCGCGCATCTTCTGCGCGGCGACGTCCAACGCGCCAGCGGTCGCTTCCATCGAGAGCAGCGCGACGTGCTCTCCCTTTTCCGCCAATATGCGCGCGAACTCTTCGGCTTTGCCGGCGAAGCGGCCGCTGCCCAACTGCTCGGCGAAATAGTCGCCCGGCCACTGCCAGGTGTCGGCCTGAGCGCCGGCTGCGAGCTTCGCCGCGCACGCCTCGGGCGTGCCGAGGGCGTCGAGGTGCGTGCGTACCGTCGCAAGGTCGATCGCTTGTCCGCCGGCCTCGCGGGTCATCGACGTGCATGCCGCCATGATGTCGCGATAGAGCCGGTCGACCAGCGCCAGCCGGGTGCTGGGCGGCAGTGGCAGCGCTGAGCGGACCTTATCGGTGTAGTCGTTGATCGCCGCGGTCGCATCCGGTGCGATATCCATATCCTTTATCCCCGTTCTCGAGCGTGTGTGTCTCCCATTATACTCCCACCTCCCCGCGGGGTTTCAGGAGTCCGCGGCTGAAGTGCCCGCGTGCCATGTCTCCCGCGCCCGCGTCGCCCGTCCGCAACGTGAACGTCGCCTGTTCGGCCTGTGACGGCACGCAGCCGTGCGCGCAGTGCGCTGCCGCCGGCAAGGCGCTCGCCGCCGCCGGCCATCGCGTGTTCCGTTCCTCGCGCTATGCCGCTCTGCGCGCCGCGGCCGACGGCACCTATGGTTTCGAGGCCTGCGTCGTGCCGGTCGGCGCCGCGGAACGTGCGCTTGCCGACGCGGTCGTCGCGCTGCTGGGCGATGCGCACGTCGCGATCGCGGTCGAGGATCCGGACGTCATCCACGGCGCGCTGCCCGCGCATTTCTCCATGTTCCCGCTCGCCGATTTCCGCCGCGGCGCGCTGCCGCCCGAATGGCTCGCCGGACTTTCGACCGCACGACGCCCGACCGTGGACGCGGGTCGCGCGACGAACGGTACGCGCGCGCCGAATGGCGCAGTCCGCGCTCCTTCGCCGAAGTCGCAGGCCACGCGGCGGCTGCGCAGCATCGTCCATCCGTTCAATGCGCCCGTCGTCGACGCCGCTGCGCTCGTCGAGGACGAGTTGGCGTGGTACCGCGCAAGCGATCTCGGGTTCGTGCTGCTGTCGATCAGAGGCGAAGGGCTCGCGGGAGAATCGCTGTGCGCGGCGCTCGGCCCGTTGCTGCGCACCAGCGACAGCACGGCGACGCGGGCTGATGATTGTGTCGTCGTGCTCGCTGGAGCCAGCGCGCAGCATGGCAAGAAAGTGGCGGCGCGGCTCGTCGCTCCGCTAGCCAAACACCTCGGCGTTGCGCGCGACGCAATCCGGATCTGCGCGGCGGCATGTCCTGATGATGCGGTTGATGGGGATTCACTTCTTCGAATCGCGACCTCGCCGATATGAACCTAGGATTCAACCGCCTCGTCGTACCTATGTTCTTCGCGGTTTGCGCTTGCGTGGCGCCTACAGCGGCCGCGCAGCAACCCAACGTTTCTCTAACCGCATTCGCCTGCTCGGGAGAGCTCAATATCTCGCCTAAAGTTTTCGTAATGAGCGGCTTCTATGGTTCTGGTGCCGAGACGAGTGCGATCGCGCAGGAAATGGCGCCTGGGGTTTTTAGCCTCACACTCGCGATGCAGCCAGGCCACTATTTCTTCGAAGTCCGCACGACAAATTGCTTCGGAGTCGCCGGAACGGAGATTCTGCCCGGACGCATACGGCATCTTGCATTTCAGCTCGCAGACAATACCGTCCACGATGTTCATTCTAACTGTTCGCTCGCAGGGACCCTTCCTGCAGCTGGCATTGGCGTGGAACTCATGAACGTGCGAAAACCGGTGTCTTATCGGGCTGTCGTCGATGATGGAGCATATTACGCCGAGGGTATCGGCCCTGGGACGTATCATCTAGTACTTCTATTAGCCGGCGCCGATATCGACCTCGGAGTGGTCAATCTGGACGCCATAAACGGCAAGTGCGAAGCTCATATTGTGAGGGATGTGAGCCTCGATGAAGTCCGTGCTCACAGCACGCAATTCTTCGGAATTCAAACGCCAACGCCCTGACTCTTGTGATCATCCCGCTGGCATCGTCGGCGTGCCGGCCGCGGGCGCGCCGGTGCGCAACAGGCTGTTGCGATAGCCGTACAGCGCGTACACGACGATGCCGATGACGAACCAGACCACGTAGCGCGTCCACGTCGCCGGCTGCAGCGACGTCATCATGTACAGGCACAACCCGGCGCCGAGGATCGCGGTGAGCGGGCCGAAGGGCGCCTTATACGGACGCACCGCGTTCGGATGCGTACGGCGCAAGACGAAAACGCCGACGCACACGATGGTGAACGCCCACAACGTGCCGATGTTGACCAGTTCGAGCAGGCTCTGAAGCGGCACGCTCGCGGCCAACAATGCGACGATCACGCCGGTGATGATGGTCATCCGAGTGGGTGTGTGGAAGCGCGGCGACACCGCGGCGACCGCGGGCGGCAGCATGCGATCTCGCGCCATGACGTAGAAGATGCGGACCTGGCCAAGCAGCGAGGTGAGCATGACGCTGATGTTGCCCGCGATGCCGCCCCAATTGACGATATCGACGAAGAGCTTGCTCCTCGGGTGCGCAAGCGCCGCGGCTTGGCCGAGCGCGGCGTTGGAATCCATGTGCTGCCACGGCACGACGCCGACGGTGACGATCGCGATCGTCATGTAGAACAGCCCGCCGATGAGCAGCGAGCCGATGACGCCGATCGGCAGGTCGCGCTGCGGATTCTTCGATTCTTCGGCGGCGACCGTGACCGTGTCGAAGCCGATGTAGGCGAAGAACACGAGCGCGGCGCTCGTGACGATGCTATGCGCGCCGAGCGGCAGCAGCGGTGTGTAGTTGGACGAATGGACCGCGCTCACGCAACCGATGACGAAGATGACGAGCACGAACATCTGGAAGATCACGAAGACCGTGTTCGTGCCGGCCGATTCCCTGATCCCCAGCGCCAGCAGCGCGCTCACCGCAAGGACGACGAGCGCGGCGATGACGTCGTAATGCGAGGCGAGCAGATCGAACGAGGTGGGGACGGCGAAATGAATCGGACCGAACGAGATGGGCGCGGTCGTCATGACGATGTGTGCGCTCTGCGCCCAGGCCGGCAGCACGATGCCGTGATCGCCAAGGAAGTTCTGCACGTAGCCCGAGAGCGATGCCGACACCGGCGCGGCGCTAAATCCGTATTCGAGGATGAGGTCCCAACCGATGATCCACGCGACGATCTCGCCGAGCGTGGCGTACGCGTACGTGTACGCGCTGCCGGCGACGTGCACCATCGACGCGAATTCCGCGTAACAGAGCGCGACGAAGACGCACGCGATGCCGGACAACCCGAACGCCAGCACGACGCCGGGGCCGGAGGCCTGTGCGCCGACGCCCATCGTCGTGAAGACGCCGCCGAGCATGGTGCCAAGACCGATGGCGATGAGCGAAGGCCAGCCGAGCGCGCGGTGAAGCTTCGGCCCTTCTTCCTCTGGCCGAACACGGTCGTGCGGCTGTATGGCGAACAGCCGCTGCACAAGGCTCTTGGGCTGCTGCATCAGCCCGCCGTCACCGGTACTTCACCACCAGCGTCTTGAGTTCGGTCATCTCTTCCATCGCGTAGCGCACGCCTTCGCGGCCGAAGCCGCTGTCTTTGATGCCTCCGTACGGGAAATTGTCGACCCGCAGCGTCGGATAGTCGTTGGCGATGACACCGCCGACCTGCAGCGTCTCGAACGCTTTGGCGATGATGCGCACGTCGAAGGTGAAGATACCTGCTTGCAGCCCGTAGCGCGTCTCGTTGACGCGGCGAAACGCTTCGTCGATCGAATCCACCGGCGCCAGCGTCGTGACCGGGCCGAAGACCTCTTCGCTCTCCACTTTCATGGCAGGCGTGGTGCCGGTGAGGATCGCCGGCGCGACGACATTCCCCGAACGCGCCCCGCCGCTCACCGCGGCGCCGCCTTGGCGCGCCTCTTCCACCCACGTCATGACGCGGTCGGCGCTGCCCGTGTCGATCATCGGACCGACGACGGTCGTCGCCTGCGCCGGATCGCCAACGCCGAGCGCGGCGGCCTCGCGACGATACAGCTCGGCGAACTCATCATACACCGAGCGCTCGACGTAGATGCGCTGCACCTTGATGCACACCTGACCCGCCTGCGCGAAGGAGCCCAGCGCGGTGCGCTTGGCCGCCCAGGCGAGGTCTGCGTCCGCGGCCACGACGGCCGCGGCGTTGCCGCCGAGCTCGAGCACGACCTTCTTCTTGCCCGCGATCTGTTTGAGATGCCAGCCCACTTTCGCGGAGCCGGTGAACGAGAGCATCGCGATGCGCTCGTCCGTGGCGAGATGCTCGGCGACCGGGATCGGGCAGTGCACGACCGAGAGCGCGGCGGGCGGCAAGCCCGCGTCGTAGCAGACGTCGGCGAGCATGAGCGCGGACAACGGCGCTTGCGGCGGCGGCTTGAGCACGACCGTGTTGCCGACCGCGAAGGCCGGCGCCAGCTTGTGCGCGACGAGATTGAGCGGGAAGTTGAACGGCGCGATCGCGCCGATGACGCCGATCGGGAAGCGCTGGACGATCGAGGTGTAGCCCGTGGTGGCCGCCGACAGGTCGAGCGGCAACACCTCGCCGCCGAAGCGCGTCGACTCCTCCGCCGCGAGGGTGAACGTGGAGATGGCGCGGTCGACCTCGATGCCGCTATACGTGCGCGGCTTGCCGGATTCGGCGATCATGAGGTCGACGAAGGCGTCGCGCCGCTCTCGCAGACGGGCGACGATGCCGAGCAGCAGCTCCTTGCGTTTGTAGCGCGGCCAGGTCTTGAACTCTTCGAACGCCTTGACCGCCGCCGCGATGGCGTCGTCGAGGTCCGCCTGCGTGCCGACGCCGATCGTCGCGACGGTCGAGCCGTCGAACGGATTGACGACGAGTTCTGCAGTCGCCGTGCGCCGCCGCTCGCCGGCGATCGGCAGGGCATGATGCGTCGGCGCCTCGACCGCGCGGGCGCTCACTTGTCGGCGAACCAGCCGATAGGTTCGACCGCCAAGTTCACGTTGATCTGCTTCACCTCGGTGTACTGCTCGTAGCCGTAGGTGCCGAGCTCGCGGCCGGTGCCCGATTGCTTGTAGCCGCCCCACGGCGCCTCGTTGTACGTCGGATGGTAGGTGTTGATCCAGGTGATGCCCGCGCGCAGCTTCTTGATGACGCGGTGCGCCTTGGCGATGTCATTGGTGAACACCGCGCCCGCGAGGCCGTACACGGTGTCGTTGGCCATCGCGATGGCTTCCGCTTCATCTTTGAAGCGCTGCACCACCAGCACCGGACCGAAGATCTCTTCCTTGACGATGCGCATGCCCGGCGTGGTGTTGGTGAAGATGGTAGGCTCGATGTAGTTGCCCTTCTCGAGCTCGCCCGTCAGCCGCTTGCCGCCGGTCTCGAGCTTTGCGCCTTCTTCGATTCCGGTGCGGATGTACGCCTCGACCTTCTCCTCATGCGCGCGGCTCACGAGCGGCCCCATCTCCGTCGCCGCATCGAAACCGTCGCCGACTTTGATCTTGCGCGTCCGTTCGACGAGGCGCTTCACGAACTTGTCGTGGATCGAATCCTCGACGAGCAGTCGCGAGCCGGCGGAGCACACCTGGCCGGCGTTCGCGAAGATGCCGAAGAGCGCGTAGTCGACGGCCGTCTCGAAGTCGGCGTCGGCGAACACGATGTTCGGCGACTTGCCGCCGAGCTCGAGCGAGATCTTCTTGAGATTGTCGGCTGCCGCGTGCATGATCGAGCGCCCGGTCTTCGTGCCGCCGGTGAACGCCACTTTGTCGACGAGCGGACTTTCGGCGATCGCCGCGCCGACCACCGGCCCCGCGCCGAGCACGATGTTGACGACGCCTTTCGGGAAGCCGACCTCTTCGATGAGCATGGCGAGGCGCAGCGCGGTGAGCGGCGTCAGCTCCGACGGCTTGAGCACGCACGTGTTGCCGGCGGCGAGCGCCGGTGCGAGCTTCCACGCGGCCATGAGCAGCGGATAGTTCCACGGGATGATCTGGCCGCAGACGCCGATCGGTTCCCGCACGACCATCGACTGCGACGCCGCGGGCACGTCGAACGTCTGCCCCTGCGGCTTCGTGGCAAGACCCGCGTAATAGCGATAGCAGCCGGCTGCGTCCGCGACGTCATACTCGGTCTCGCGTAGCGGCTTGCCGTTGTTGAGCGTCTCGAGCCGCGACAGCTCGGTGGTGTGCTCCTCGAGTATGTCCGCCAGTTTGAAGAGCAGTTTGGCGCGGTCCTGAGCGGTCGAGCTGCTCCATGGTCCCTCGTCGAACGCTGCGCGCGCCGCGCGGATGGCGCGTTCCGCGTCGAGCTTCGTGCCTTCTGCCACGCGCGCGATAGGCTCGCCGTTCGACGGGTTGATGAGTTCGCGCACGCCCCCGGCCGACGCCGCGCTCCATCCGCCGTCGATGTACATGAGGCAGACGCCGTCTTTGGCCGGCAGATCCTTCAGCAGATTCTCAGTGGTCGCAAGCATCTCGATCTTCTCCTAATATGGAGCGGTCGAATTTGTTCGACCGTTGTCTAGGCGGGCACGGTGTCGCGCGCCATCGCGTCGAGCGATTCGCCCAACGACTTGACGACGTAGTCGGCCTGCTCCTCGGTGATCGTCAGCGGCGGTTCGAAACGGATGACGCGCGCGTTCACCAGCGTGCCGGAGCACAGCACGCCTCGCTCGAGCATCGCCTTGCTCAGGGCGAAGCCGGCTTCGTGGCTCACGAATTCCAGCGCCATGAGCAGGCCCTTGCCGCGCACGTCCACGACTATGTCCTCGTGCCCCTCGACCGCGTGCTTGAGGCCAGCGAGCATGCGCTCGCCCATCCACGCCGCGCGCTCGGGCAGCTTCTCCGTGATGAGCACGTAGAGCGTGGCGAGCGCGGCCGCGCACGCAAGCGGGTTGCCGCCGAACGTAGTCGTGTGCAGGAACGGGTTGTCGAACAAACGCGAGAACACCGCCTTCGTGCCCACCACCGCTCCGGCCGGCATGACGCCGCCGCCGAACGCCTTGGCCAGGCACATCAGGTCCGGCGCGACGCCGTAGTGCTCGCAGCAGAACATCTTGCCGGTCCGCCCCATGCCGGTCTGGACCTCGTCGAGGATGAGCAGCGCGCCGTATTCGTCGCACAGCTTGCGCACGCCGGGTAAGTAGTCGTCATCGGGGATGTTGACGCCGCCTTCGCCCTGGATCGGCTCGAGGATCACCGCGCCGACGTCCTCGCCGACCATCGCGAGCGTGTGCATGCGCCGGCGCAGTTCGACCAGGTCGTTGAACGGCACGTGTTCGATGTTCGGCAGCATGGCGCCGAACGGCCGGCGGAACTCGCCTTTGGCGCTCGCGGAGAGCGCGCCATAGCTCTTGCCGTGGAAGCCCTTGGTCGCGCCGATGATCGTCTGCTTCTTGGGATCGTAGACGCGCGCGAGCTTCAACGCCGCTTCGATCGTCTCGGTGCCGCTATTGCAGAAGAACGCGTACTCGAGCTTGCCCGGCGTCACCAGCGACAGCGCCTTGGCGAGCATGCCGCGCAGCGGGTCGAGCAGGTCTTGGCTGTGGAGCGGCTGGCGGTGGAGTTGGTCGGTGACCGCTTTGACCACCACCGGGTTGCGATGGCCGACGTTGAAGATGCCGAAGCCGCCGAGGCAATCGATATACTCGCGGCCGTTGACGTCGCGATAGGCGTTCAGGCCGGCGTCCGCCCATTCGACGGCGGCGACGGCGTGTTCGACGGACGTGGCCTTGCGATACTCGAGAAAACCCGGATTGACGTGATCGCGGAAGTTCTCGACGGTTTCGTTGGTGATCCAGGCCGCGTCGTCTTTTGTGATCTCGGGCTTTTCGATGAGCCCGAGCACGCGCGTGACGTAGGCGAGGGCTTCAGGGATGTCTTGCTTCGTAATTTTCTGCTACTCCTTGGGCCGATCTAAAGATCGGCCCCTACATTTAGGTTGAGAGAACTGATTCGCAGCTCGCCGTGAAGCGCGCCAGGCCTTCCTTCAGATCCGCGTCGCTGATCACCAGCGGTACGAGCACGCGCAGGACGCAGCTCTTCGAGCCGGCCGACATGAGCAGTAGCCCGCGCTCGCGCGCCGCCGCGATGATGCGCTTCGCGATCGGCTCCGCCCCCGGCTCGTCGATGAACTCCATGCCCATCATCGCGCCGAGCCCCCGCACGTCGCCGACTCGTTTCGGATAACGCGTGGCGAGCTCGCGCATCGCAGCCTCGAGGCGCGTGCCGATCGCAGCGGCGCGCTGCACCAGCTTCTCGTCCTCGAAGATGTCGAGCGTCGCGAGCGCCGCCGCGCACGCGAGCGGATTGCCCGCATACGTGCCGCCTAGCCCGCCCGGGTCAGGCGCGTCCATGATCTCGGCGCGCCCGATGACGGCGGCCAGCGGCAGCCCGGCCGCGATGCTCTTGGCGACGCACATCAGGTCCGGTTCCACACCGGCGTGCTCGATCGCGAACATCTTCCCGGTCCGGCCGAAACCCGATTGGATCTCATCGGCGACGAGCACGATGCCGTGGCGCGTCGCGATCTCGCGCAACGCTTGCAAGAACTCGACCGGCGCCGGGATGAACCCGCCTTCGCCGAGCACCGGCTCGATGATGATCGCGGCGACGCGCGCCGGCTCAACCTCTGATTCGAACAAGTCGTCGAGCGCGCGCAGCGCGCGCTCCGTCGTCCAGCCCTGATACTCGTATGGGAACGGCGCGTGATAGATCTCGCTGCAGAACGGGCCGAAGCGCTGCTTGTACGGCTCGTTCTTGCCGGTCATCGAGAGCGCGAGCAGCGTCCGCCCATGATAGCCGTGATGGAACGCCACCACCGAAGCGCGACCGGTATGCGCGCGCGCGATCTTGACCGCGTTCTCGGTGGCTTCGGCGCCGGTGTTGAGCAGCAGCGACTTCTTGCGGCTCGGTCCCGGCGCGATGCGATTGAGCCGCTTCGCCAATCTGACGTACGAGTCGTACATCGCGACCTGGAAGCACACGTGAGTGAAACGATCCAGCTGTTCGCGGACGGCTGCTTGGACGCGGGGGTGGCAGTGGCCGACGTTGAGCACGCCGATGCCGCCGACGAAATCGATGTATTCCTTGCCGTCGGCATCCCACAGCCTCACCCCCGACGCGCGGTCGACGAAGAGCTGGTGCGCGTTGCCGACGCCGCGCGCGACCTCGGTCTTGCGCAGGTCGAGCAGCGCAGCGGAGGGCGACGGTGCTATGGCCACGTCGTAGCGTCCTTTCTTGACAAAGCTGCGCTTCTAGTGTATCAGCGCCCGAGAGGCGAAAGCCACGTGGCGAAAGCACAAAATAAGGCCTATCTTTGGTGTTTTCGTGCCAAGAATGCCCCGTGGCGCTGTCGAAGGCGCGCGGATGAACGTCCGTGAGGCTCTCGGCGTCGAGTCGCTGCACGCGGCCAAGGTGGTCGCCGGCGCGAGCGGGCTCGAGCGCGAGGTGCGCTGGGCGCACGTCATCGACATGCCCGATCCCGCGCCCTGGGTTCGGCCAGGCCAACTGCTGCTCACCACGGGCTTCGCCTGGCCGCAGGGCGAGCGCGAGCAGCGCGAGCAGATCGGCGCGCTCACCGAGCGCGGCCTCGCCGCGATGGCGCTTGCGGTGCCGCGCTACGTCGATCATTTCACCGCTGCCGCCATCGCGGAGGCCGACCTGCGCGGCCTGCCGTTGCTCGAGATCCCGTTCGAAGTGCCGTTCGCGCAGATCACGGAGGAACTGCATCGCGCCATTCTGGCCGAGCAGTACCGCGTCATCGAGCGCTCGGAAGCGATCCATCGCGAGCTGACGCGTGCCGCGACGACAGGGACGGACCTGGGTGATCTTGCGCGCACGCTCGGCGGGCTCATCGGGCGCGCGATCACCTTCGAGGATCCGAACCGGCAAACTGCTCGCCTCGTATGAGGCCGGCTCGCACGGCGACGCCATCAGGCGCGAGACGTTGGAGCATCAGCAGTCCCCTGCCCATATGCTCGATGCGCTCGAGTCGAGCGGCCTGCTCGCGCGTATCCGCGCGAGTTCGGGACCGCTTCGCGTGCCCTCGACGCCTGAGCTCGGCCTCGTGAGCGCGCGCGTCGTGTGTCCGATCCGCATCGGCACGGAACTCGTGGGCTTGGTCTGGATCATCGAGGGAGAAAGCGCGCTCTCAGAGCTGGACAATCGCGCCGCGGAGCAGGCCGCGCTCATCGCCGCGCTGCACATCGCCCATCAGCGCGAACTCGCGGGCATGGAATCGCGCTTGGGCTACGCGTCGTTCCTTTCGCTCTTGGAGGCGGAGACCGACGACGCGCAGGCGGTCGAGCGAGCCCGGTTGCTGGGATTCGACCCGGACGGACGGCATCGCGTGGGCATCGCGGTGATCCCCGAGCCGCTGCCGTTGAGCCGCGACGCCTTCTTGCGGCGCGAGCGCGTTGGCGCCATGCTGCGTGCCCGCCTCGAAGCGGCCGGCGCTCGCCCGCTTCTCACCGCACAGCTCAATCACGTCGCTTTTCTCGTGCCCGACGGCATCCCGCTCGCCGGCGTCGTGCACGGCCTCGGTGAGGAAGGCGTCGGCGTCGTCCTCGGGCGCGCCTATCGCGGCACGCACGGGGCGCGGCGCAGCTATCGCGAGGCGCAGTCGCTGCTCAACTATCGCAAAGACGCGGCGATCCTCACCTTTGAGGAGGCGCTCGTGCCGCGCGTGCTGATGGGCGATGCGAGCGCCCGCGATTCTTTCATCGACGAGCTTTTCGGTTCGCTCAAGGCGCGCAAGGGCGGCGCGACGTTGCGTGAGGCCTTGCTCGCGCTCGCGCGGACGGGTTTCAACTTCAAGGAGACCGCGGTCCAGCTCACGATCCACCCGAACACGCTGCGCTATCGTCTCACCAACGCCGCAGAGACGACGCATCTCGACCTCGAAGATCCTGAGGTTCGCTTCCGGCTACAACTCGCGGTTCGGCTTTTGGAGTTTCCTGATAAGAATGAGAAGGAAAATTGTGGCGCGCAGACATAGTCGAGGGGTCAGTTTCTTAGTAAACTCTTAAGCAACACCGTGCCGTGACTTCGGTCAGGAGTTTTCGCATGCCGTTTCAAAGCAGAGCGGTCGCATTCGTAGCGGCCGTTTGTCTTTTCGCCATGGCATCGCCGGGCTTCACCGGGACCACCGGCGGTGTTCAGGGCAGGGCGCTCGAGGCGACGACGAACGCGCCGATCGCCGGGGCGTCGATCACCGCGACATCTCCTTCGCAGGTGGCGACCGTCGTCACCGACAGCGACGGGGCACTTCAGCTTCCTCTCGCTCGCGCCTGACACGTATACCGTGACCGCCTCGAAGACCGGCTACAGTACCGTCAGCGTGCCGGGCGTCACCGTGATCTCCGATCAGGTCCGCACGGTCGACATCGTGCTGCAGACAGGCGGTGAAGACGATCGGCAGCGTGACCGTGACCGGCGGCCAATCGCTCGTGCGCCCCGGGACGACGAGTCGACGTCTACTCGATCAACGCGGCCGGCCAAAAGGCGGCCCAGGCGCTCGGCGGCGCGGGCAGTCTGAATCAGGCATATGGCGCGGTCGCGAGTCGCCCGGCGTCGTGTACACGCAAGGGCCAGCAAGGCTGGAATCAGAGCGTCTATATCCGCGGCGGCGACAACGACCAGGTCGCGTACGAACTCGACGGCATCCCGGTGATGCGCGTCTCCGATAGCGCTCCGGGGTCTCGACGCTAACCGAATCTCGGCCAAGCAGAGGTCCAGGTCTACACGGGCGGCACGCCCGCCTCGGCGGAGGCCTCCGGCCTCGCCGGCTACATCAACCAGGTCATCCGGACCGGCACGTATCCCGGGCTTCGGCGAGATCTCCTCGGGCATCGGCAATCCCGACGCTGTCAACAAGATGGCGACTCGCAGTACGGCGGCGCCTCGCCGGACCGCCGTTTCAGCTACTACATCGGCTTCGGCCAACTCGGCGCAAGACTTCCGCTACGGCAACCAGACAACGCTGTGGGCAATCCGCTCTTCTTCTATCCGCTTGGTCGATCCGTCGCGCCGCTCAAGGCACGTCTACGACGGCAACACCAACGGCGGCGCCAATCCGGCGATCTTCGCGCCGGGCGCAGAGCTACGCCAGCACGCACACCACCGATCGAGAAATATCGGCAACTTCCACTACGCGCCTGCCGCACGGCGACCGGGTCTGCAAGACGACGTGCAGCTCGCGTACGTCTACAGCAACGTGCTGCAGAAGTTCTACAGCTCGACAACGATCTCGGCCTCAAAGCGCCTCGGTCACGGTCTCGCTGCCTACTGGCGACCGCGCCGATGACATTTCTCGACATCCCCGTCTACACCGGCCCGATGTACCAGGCGCCCGATCCCACGCAGCGTCGACGACCATGCTGTTCCCCAATACGGGGACGAGCCGCCCTGTAACGCGCCGATCCCCTACACGGCAGCGCGAGGGCTCGCAGAACGGTATGGCGCTCATCAAGCTCCAGTACCAGCACAACATCAACTCCAAGTCGTACTTCCGCATACTCGGCGCCTCGAACTACAATTGGTGGTTCATCACCGGGCCGGTCAGCGCAGACCTCACGTATGGCGCGCAGCTGCCCGATTACGAGGTGATCGGCCACAACTGGAGCGGCACCGCGGTCTATGCGCGCCAGCTAAGCGACAAGAATCTGATCAACGCCACCGCCTCGTATATGACCGGCAAACTGCAGACCTATTCGATGGGTTTCTTCGACGGTTTCATGACCAACCTGGTGGGCAACAACGGCCTGTGCTATGACGGCTCGACCGGTAACCAGTGTGAGCTGCTACGACACCTCGAACCCGAACTCGCGCGGCACCGCCTCGAACCTGACGCCAGCCATGCCGCCGCCCGGCTCGCCGGCCGCTCTCGCCGGCGCGCAATGGCTCATAACGGAGAACGGCCAGAACGCGCAGGTCGACAACGTGGTCCCGAATTTCTAGCGGCGTGTCGCTGACCGACCAGTGGCGGCCGAACGACAAGACTCGTTGTGAGCGCCGGCTTGCGCATCGAGAGCTTCCAATACACGCTGCAAGACCTCTGCAGAACTATCCAGCGCGCGCCTTCTGGTTCAAGGCCTACAACAACGAGTTCTGCTTCGGCCCTGGTCAGCCGGCTGCGGTGTCGCGGGCTTCGATCCGGTAGCCGGCGTCTTCAACCCTTGTCCGGCGGGCACGAGCGCGACCAACCTCGTCAATTATACCGGCGGCAAGGTGAACGACACGGCCTGGCAGCCGCGCATCGCGTTCACCGAACAGATGGGCAGGGACACGGTCATGCGGGGCTCCTACGGGCGCTACGCCCGGCCGGCGCCTACCTCGTATCTGGAGTTCAACACCGTCCAGCAGAACCTGCCCGCCTTCATCTCGTCGTTCCTGAGCTTCGGCTACAACTCGCCCTTCCACGAAACGCATGCGGACGTCGCGAATAACTACGATATCTCGATCGAGCATCATTTCCCCGGCACCGATATGGCGGTCAAGTTCACACCGTACCTGCGCAACACGCAGAACCAGATCCAGTATCTCTCGCTCAACGCGCAAGGCGTGGTGGACGGCCTCAACGTCGGGCAGCAGACCTCACAAGGCTTCGAGTTCGCGTTCACCAAGGGCAACTTCGCCAGGGACGGCATCGCGCTGCAGTGGGCCGTCACCACCACGAACAGCAAGATCAAGTACGGCGACTTCCCCAACGGACGCAACCTCGTCGACCTGCTCAACGATAACGTCCAGCTGTACAACTCGTACACGTCGGCGTGCGCCACCGGCAGCGCGTCGCTGTGCGGTATCAGCGGCAACACCCACGCCATGCCGTTCTTCAACGCCGGCGCCATCGCGAATCCATATTACAACCTCGCGCCGCAGCCGCTGTTCGACCGCAACGGCTCGTATACGACCTACGACCAGATTCCGGCGCCGTTCAATAACGCGCTGGGCTTCGCCGTGCCGTTCCAGACGTCGCTTGTCGTGAACTACAAGCACGGCCCGTTCGCCGTCACGCCCTCGCTCACATACAGCTCGGGCGCGAGCTACGGTTCGCCGCTGGTGTGGCCGGGCTACGATCCTGCGTCATGCACCGGTGTCATCAGCGGCACGACCGCCGATCCGCAGACCTGCTCGAACTACATCTTCATCCCGGACAAGTACACCAATCAATTCGACAACCTCGGCGCGTTCAAAGAGCCGAGCCGGCTGACGGGCAACCTCTCGTTCTCGTACGACGTGAACCCGCACGTCAGCGCGACGCTCACCTTCGCCAATCTCGTCGACGCGTGCTATCAGCGCGGCCATCCGTGGGATAGCTCAACGACGTGTATCTACGCACAGCTGCCGTCCAATCTGCTCGCGCCCGCAGGCAACTTCTCGAACAGCCCGCCGATTCAGCTCGCATATCCGTACGGCAGTTGGTACAACAACATCGAGATCGGGCAAGAAGGCCAGAAGGCGCCGCCGCAGGCCGTACTCGAAATCCACATCAAGATCTGACGCCGCACCCATGGCCCGCGCCGAACTGACCGGCCTGCTGCGCCGGATCCACGCCGCCTATCGTGAGGCGCAGGCGGCGGGTCTGCCGGTGGACGTGGTGTTCGAACGCGATGCGCAGCGCCTCTCGCGGCGGCGCTTCTTGCGCCAGGCCGCTGGAGCCGGCGCTGCGCTCGCCGCCGGCGCTGTGTGGCCGCTGCGGGCGGCCGACAAGACCTCACCGCGCATCGCGATCGTCGGCGGCGGACTCGCCGGCGTGGTCTGCGCATACCGGCTCATGCAGGCGGGGTTGCCGAGCACCATCTACGAGGCGGGCGGCGGGCTCGGCGGCCGCACCTGGACGCTGCGCGGTTTCTTCGACGAGGGGCAGATCGCCGAGAACGGCGGCGAGTTCATCTCGAGCGAGCACGTCGCGACGCGCGCGCTCGCGCGCGAGCTCGATCTTCCACTCGACGACCTCCGCGCGTGGGACAAACAGGCGCATCCCGGCGCCGAAGACGTCTACTACATGCACGGCCAGCGTTACCCGATCGCGGAGATGCTGCGCGATTACGCATCGGTCTATCCGGCGTTGGAAAAGGCGAACGCGGCCGCCGGCACCACGACCTATGACCACCACACGCCGGCGGGCTTCGCGCTCGATCATATGTCGGCGCGGGAGTGGATCGTGCGCAACGTGCCGGGCGGCATCCAGTCGAAGATCGGCTGGCTGCTCGACATCGATACGACGACCGAGAACGGCGGCGACTCCACCCAGCAGAACGCGCTGACGCTCACCAACATGCTCGTCTTCATGCCGGACTACTACAAGACCAGCCAGTTCTATCTGGTGGGGACGGACGAACGCTATCGCGTGCACGGGGGCAACGATCAGATCGTCGGCCGCATGGCGGCGAAGCTGCCGCCGAGCGCGCAGCTCGACACGCGCCTGCAGGCGCTGAGCCGCCGCAGCGACGGTTCGTATGCATGCACGTTTTCGGCGCAGCAGCACACATTTGAGGTGGTCGCCGATCACGTCGTGCTCGCGCTGCCGTTCAAGACGCTGCGTGACTGCGAATTGTCTCAGGCCGGATTCTCCTCTGTGAAGATGAAGGCCATCACGGAGCTGCCGATGGGCACGAACACGAAGATGCACGTGCAGCTCAAGCAGCGCGTCTGGTTCGCGCACAGCTCGAACGGCGCGACGTACAGCGACACCGGCTACCAGCAGACCTGGGAGGACACGCGCGATCAGCCGGGGACCGCCGGCGTGCTCGTGAACTACACAGGCGGCATCGTCGGCGCGTCATGGAACACGCCGTCGTTTGCGCCGGCGCCGCCGGCCTTGGTCCACGCGTTTCTGTCGCAGCTCGAAGCGCTGTATCCCGGCGTCGGCGCACAGTGGAACGGCAAAGCGTTCGTCGACAACTGGACGAAAGACCGCTGGCACCGCGGTTCGTACTCGTATTGGGGCCTCGGGAACTGCACTTCGTTCGTCGGCATCGAACAGGTACCGCAGGGCAACGTGCACTTCTGCGGCGAGCACACCTCGCGCGATTTCCAAGGCTTCATGAACGGCGCGGTGGAGACGGGCGAGCAGGCAGCGCGGGAGATCATCCACGATGCCGTTTGAGATGCCGGCGCTCTCGACCGGGTCGGGGCTGCGCCGCAACTATCTCGGCTTCTGGCATATCGCGGCGCAGTCGGTGGCGAACATCGCGCCGTCTGCGACGCCCGCGCTCGTCGTCGCGCTCATCTTCGGCCTCACCGGCAACGGCTCGTGGCTCGCCTATGCGATCGCGACGCTCACGCTGCTGCTCGTCGCGCTCAACGTGAACCAGTTCGCGCGGCGTTCGGCTTCGCCGGGCTCGCTCTACACGTTCGTGGCGCAAGGGCTCGGCCCGATGTGGGGCGTCATCTCGGGCTGGTCGATGGTGATCGCGTATCTCATCATCGGTGGATCCGTGCTGGCCGGGCTCGCGAACTACGCCACGGTGATCGCCCACGCGGTGATCGGCCCGAACTTCGACGCGTCGCTCACCATCGTCATGATGACGCTGGCGGCGGTCGCGGCATGGTACGTCGCGTACCGCGACGTCAAGCTTTCGACGCAGTTCATGCTCGCCATCGAGTTCCTGTCGATCACGCTAATCATGCTGCTCGCGTTCATCTATCTGGTGAAACGCGGCACGCTTATGGACCCGGAGCAGCTCACGCTCTCAGGCGTCACGGCGGGCAGCTTGGGCAAAGCGCTGGTGCTCGCGATCTTCAGCTATGTCGGCTTCGAGAGCGCGACCGCGCTCGGGCATGAGGCCAAATACCCGCTGCACTCGATCCCCCGTTCGGTGCTGTTCACCGTCATCGCTGTCGGCGCGTACTTCGTCTTCACGTCGTACATCCTGGTGATGGCGTTTCACGGGCAGACGCCGCCGCTCGACCAGTCCAACGCGCCCTTGAGCGTGCTGGCCGGCCTCGCGGGCATCCCGTTCTTCGGATTGCTCATCGCGATCGGCGTCGCCATTGGCTTCTTCGCCTGCGCGCTCGCCTGCATCACCGCCGGTTCGCGCGTGCTCTTCGCCATGTCGCGGCACGGGCTGCTGCACTCGGCGATGGCCGACGCCCACGAGACCCACGCGACGCCGCACATCGCGGTTACCATCGCCGCCATCGTCGTGCTCGCCGCGCCGCTGGCGCTCTTCGGGGCGCACTTCGCGCTGCTCGACATCTTCGGCGATCTGGGCACGCTCGGCACGCTGAGCGTCCTGTTCTCCTACGTGCTGGTGAGCGTCGCTGCGCCCGTCTATCTGAAGAAGCGCGGCGAGCTGACGGCCTACGCCGTCGTGATCGCCGCACTTGCGGTCGTCGCGATGGTCGTCGCCATCATCGGCAACGTCTACCCGGTGCCGCCGCCGCCGCAGAACCTCATCCCCTATGTGTTCATCGTGCTGCTCGGGATCGGCGTCGCGCGCTTCCTCTATCTGCGGGCGCGCCGCCCTGCCATGATCGAAGAGATCGAGGCCGACCTACTCGCGGAGGGCTGATTGCTGCCGCTCGAAGTACTGAACACGATCGCGACTTGTGAATTCCGCAACATGATCCGCCAAGGTCTTACCGATCGGGCGCTCTTCATCGAGCAGTTCGGCATTCATGGGCGAGGCGTAGTTTCGAGTCCCTTACAATGAGGGGTCACAGGTTCGAGTGCATCGACGATCCTCAGAGCAACATGCTAGGCGAGAAACAAAAGTTCCACATGGTTGGGGCGTGGAGCTCTTGTTAGTGTTGGACGCTCATGGGAGGCCGAAGGCCTTCGTATACGACACCAATTTGTCGTGACGGAAAGTTACGGTGAACGCATCCATTAGAGCATCCTTATAATGCCAGGTCGTCTGATGATCTAGTATCGCCTTTTCGGCAAATTCATTAGGGTATCCAAGTCGCCATGCCACTTCGTCACGTGACATCCCGAGCGTGATGCGTCCGTATCCGACATTGTTCGGCATCGGAGGTGGCGACCCGGTACTAATCGTCCCGTCGATTTGCCAATCTGCAAGCTGGATCGATGGGCAGGGCCTCATGCCCCCCTCAATACTTGACCCGCCCTCGCTAGCTGCGCCGACCGAAGGCAAGTCGACAATGAACCGCACCGGGTCATTTGCGAAAAAATGCGGTGCTGCATCATTTCCCCAATGCGTTGTCGCTCCGGTCCACAACTCTGCCACCCGTTCTCGATCGCGTTCGACCGCCCTCACTCGGACCGGCGTCGTAGCGTAATAGGCCTTGAACCGTGCCGGCGCGCACTCGATCGAAATGCCGCCATACCCAAAGACGCTTTTACCAACGAAACGGCTTCGGAGACTGGCTATTGCCGCATCGTTGTTGCTCTCATCTGGCCACCATATCAGAATCGTCTTAAGCACTTCTTGATTACCTAACTCCAACGCCCCCCCGTCTTCGGTCCTGCCGAAGTCTTTGGCAGCGTGTAATTGCACGTCATACATGCCCGGCGGGCCAGGAGGCCGGGGGAAAGTGACTTCCATCCGAAACTCCTTGGGGCGCTGATCCGGGGGCGCTCCCAAACCTATCAGAGGTACCATCTCAGGAGTCGAGATCGTAGCGACGAGCGGATGGGCTCGGGATCCTGGTTTATCGTGTGGGAAAGCTGTGAAAGAGAGCCTTGTTGGGTTAATGGAATAGTTCTTGCCCACGCTGGAGGCGTGTAGTTCCAGCCCGCCAGCCCCGGTCCTGAAGTCGATTGTTACGTCTTGTGTGGCTGGGGCACTCGTTTGCGCTTGAACGGTTTGGAGATTGGAAGTCGCAACGACGCTGGGCCGCGCCCCACACGCCAGAACGGCCAGCAAGAAAACACCCCCAACGCAGACCAATACCATCGCGCCGTATCTCTTACCTTCGGACATTGCCGTCTACTTGTAGACCAAACGACCCGTAGTCCTAGGGAAGATTTGGGTCGTTGAACTGTATCTTGGGCTCGTAGGGACTCCACACGTCGCTCGTCACCGTTTGGGGATCCTTACACAGAGGTGTTGGTGGCCCCCACGTTATGGTGTGCGTTGCGGACCCAGTCCACCTGGGGTAGGTTTGTTTGTAGACTCGATACGATTTTACGTCGCTCCATGTAAACGTCCGATAAGTCTCTGGTCTACCGTGTAGGAGACATTTGCCAGTCGTGTCCTTGTACGTGTAGTCTGCGCAGTACCCGAGAGCATCCAAGGTGCATGGCAGCGGTGGGATGGGTTCCGCAAAGGCGCCAGCTTTGAGGGCTGCCGACGTGGATACCATGTCGATTCCATCCCAGGATTCATAGGGACCCAATCCCGGAATACCACTGATATAAGACGCCACGCAACACCCAGATGGGTAGGGCTGCGGACCGCCATAGTTCGTCGAAGGGTCGATCGGATAATGCCCCGTGCAGAGGGTGGTCCCCGGAACGCAATCGGTTTCCCAATGGCCGTAAGCCGTTTGCATCCAATGGATCGCCGTGCCACCAGATGGGTTAACTCCAAAATACGAGCCGTCGAGGTTGTAGCCTACGACATACTGCTCCGAAGACTGAGCAAGCGTGGTTACTCGACTTATCGAGCAGTTGGTACATGGAGTGTTCTCTCCCATGCCGGCGTCGTAACCTGGAGTAGAGCCGAACGGCGACGGATAAAACATCCAAGCCGCATTTTGAGGCGTAAATATCTGGCCCGCGCAGAATTGGTACTCGGGCACGCATGAGGGCGGAACAATGCCGATCTCCGTGAATGTCATCAGGCTATCCCAGGTTATGCCGGAAACGATTACCATGTCCGTGCCACAACTATAGTAGACGTTGGAGTTTGTCAAATGAGAGGTCAGGTTTCCGCCAGGACTCTGCGCTGCGTATGGTTGAATCGTCCCACTTGCGTTGAACTGCAACCCACCTTCGAACAAGGCCTGCGATCCACTGTTATTGACGCTGTTATTCGTTATCTCCATGTATAGATTGCCCTGATCGCCAGACGCAAAGTAGTAGCTTCCGCACTGTACGTTGACGAATGAGAAACCTGCGGTTGCTGCGCATTGTGATACCTGTCGGACGTAGGGTCCCCCCGTTCCTGGATCGGGCGGCGAGCAGGCGCTAGAGTAGTTTTGTGGCCTAATAGTAGCGGGCCGCCCAACACTTAATGGCTGCCGTCCACCAATCACTGGTACTGGTCGCGAAATGTCGTTCGGCGGCGTTTCCGCCGTCAGATGCATGTATCGCAGGATTGCCGGATTATTACTGAGCAGCCGGCCCGACGGAAACACATACACAAAATCGCCTCGTTGATTCGCGGGCATATATCCCATTATCTGGCGCGCCAGTTCCCGGTCGGCTCCCATGACGCCCGGGCCTATGTACGCGTCATAGTCGGAAGGGCTTAGCGCCATCCCCCGAGCGGCTGCAAAGACGTCGGGTATTTCGCGGCGAGAACCGCTTGCCTGGATGCCCCCAGAGGGCAGAGCGCCACCTGCGTGGCTGCAAGCAGACAACGCGACAACTAGGAAAAAAGACTGCGTAAGAATCGCTAAACGCTTCATACGGTCCATCCCTCGGCGACATCGGTGTCAACGTCTGGTAAGCTGGTCATGCGAGGCGTTCGTTTCACGTACCCCAGGCCCTCCCAGCTTTGGTCTGAGCGGACGACGCGTCCCATCCGCCCCGTGCATAAGGCCGAACAGTGTCCGAACCTGTGACCGCGATGATGGCGCTCAATCTTCTGTGGCGCGCCGATCGGTACCGCTAACCATTTCCATATCAGAGACATTAGACGATGCCGTATGGGTTTGGGCGGAGAGGGGCTCGAACCCCCGGCCCCCTCCTTGTAAGGGAGATGCTCTACCAGCTGAGCTACCCGCCCGCGGCGCGCTTGCGATCAAGCGCGCTGTATCTTCTGCCAGCCCGCGGTCAGGGCGTCGTCGACACCCAGAACCGGTTGCTCCCGTAACACGCCGAACCTTGGCAGACGTTGCCGGCGGTCACGAAGAGCGTGCCCTCATACGTGACCGCGCTCGCATTCGGCCGCACCGTGGGTAGCGCCATGCGCTGCGACCAGGTCCCTGACGCGATATCAAACGCCTCGACCGCGGAATACATGACGCGATTGGTGCTTCCGCCGAGAATATAGATCTTGCCGTTGAGCAGCCCCGCGCCCGCCAGCATCCGCGGCGTAGGCAGTTTCGCCAGCTCCTGCCAGGTGTTGGTCGCAGGATTGTACGCCTCGTTCTTCCCGGAAGGATTCATCTTGTTCGAGTTCCATCCGCCGATCGCGTAGATCATGCCCCCGGTAGGATCCGCGACAAATGCAAGGCTGCCGCGCGACGTCGGCATGGCGGCGGCCGAGTGCCAGGCGTTCGTCGCGGGGTCAAGCACTTCCAAGTCATTGAGATCGACGAGCGTCGCGCCTTGATATCCCCTGCCGCCCACGAGATAGATCTTGCCGTTGAGCACTGCAGCGCCGCCGAACTGGCGAGGCGACGGCAGCGACGGGCCGGCCGACCACGTGCCTGCGGTCGTGTCGTAGATCGAGACGTCGCCGGTGGTCTTCGGGCCGGATGTGCCGCCGATGACGTACAGCTTGGTGCCGAGCGCGACGATCGGCCCGAACTGGTTGTTGGGGATGACCTTGCCGTCGGACCACGTGTTGTTCGATATGTCATAGATGTGCAGCTTATAGGGGTCGCCGATCAGATAGATCTTGTGCCCGACCCTGGCCGCGCTCATCGCATAGCGGGTCCAGCTCATAGTCGAGGTCTCTTGCCAGCCGGAGGCGGCCAGCGCCGGTGCGGCGATCTGCGCGAGCATGGCGGCGGCGAACAACGTGGTGGCGAGCTTTCTCATGACTACCTCCAAGAGATGCGAGGCTCCGGACGTCCACCGGAGTTCGACGCGTGTGCTTCTTATGGAAACGCGGCAACCCCTTGATGCGAAGACCGCGCAGCTGCGTTGCAGCCGCGCGGTCTGTGGTGGTACCCTTCAGGGATTTCGAATCCCTGTCGCCACCTTAAAAGGGCTCGGCGGCCTTGTGGTTAGGACGTTCCAGCGGCCCAAGGTGGGGTTTGGGTAAGTTCCATGATTCATAAAGGCAGCCACGAGCAGACGGGCTCGGTTACGCGAGTAAGAAACATGGTCCAATCCCAGAGTCCCCCGCCCCGCCTCATCAACACCCCCATTGACCGCCAACCCGATCTCGGATTTGATTCGTCTATAATCGCAATTTCTTTTATTTCTAGAGCCGACATCTTCATAAAATGTGCGCGGTGCGCATCCAACGGGATACGGAGGTCGTCAAAATATGCGATAACACCTCCATACACGTCTAGGACATTGCGGGGCGGCTGCCCGGGAATGTAAGATGCAAAACTGAAATGATCGCCCAGCGTGTCACTTTGTAGTGGAATGCTAGCGACAACATGTCCAATCACGTCGCTTCTCACAAACTTGTGGCCGCAGTACGAGGCAACCCTAGTCGGCTGCGGCGTCGCTCGCCGCAACGGGTAGTAGTCGGCTATGCCCATCAAGAAGTGCACCAGAAATGCCGTAAGCAATATGATCGCGACTACGGCGAAAAGGCCAAGAATCCGGATGTTGGCCTTCATCCATGCCATTGGATAGCATTCCCTCGCGATTGGGTAAGAGTCTCTCCCGACTTTCGCCCCACCGACCCCACCTCTTTCGCGGTCAATGAGCCTCAAAGGCGGACAATGGCGGACAGAAAAAAGCTGGGGCCGGGCGTCAGTGAAAACGCGCCGACCCTTTTGCGGCAAGGTTTTACCCCCAAGGGAATTCGAATCCCTGTCGCCGCCTTGAAAGGGCGGTGTCCTAGGCCTCTAGACGATGGGGGCACGATCCGCGATGCATTGGGCCCGGCAGGACTTGAACCTGCGACCAACCGGTTATGAGCCGGCCGCTCTGACCAACTGAGCTACAGGCCCAAGGGTCGCCCGCCGCACCCCCATAGTATATAGAAGAGGCGCGCGCACAGTCAACCGCCAGACGGACATCGCGCGCATTATTATGTGAAGGTCGGCCGCCACGTCGAGCGCGAACGCGGCCTTCCGATATGAGCGCGGCGAAAGCGACGGTCGCAGAGCACCACGAACTGCGCCGCGCCGTCTCCATTTGGGGATCGTACTCGTGGGGCTACGCCGACGTCGGCGCCGACATCTACGTCGCGCTCGGCTTGGTCGTCGGCGCCGCGATGGGCGCCGCCAACATCGCGTTCGCCTTCGCCGGGCTCATCTACGTCGCCATCGGGCTCGCGTACACCGAGCTCGCCTCCGCCTATCCCGTCGCCGGCGGCGGCCAGTTCTTCGTCACGCGCGCGCTCGGCGATTTCATGGGCTTCGTCGCCGGCTGGGCGGTGCTGCTCGACTTCACCATCGACATCAGCCTGTTCGCCTGGTTCACCATCGGCTACCTGAGCGTGGTGATCCCGTGGCTGTCCTCGCATCACGGCTGGTACTTCGTATGCGTGCTCGCGGTGACGATCTTCCTCACCGTGCTCAACGTCATCGGGGTGCGGCAATCGTCGCGCATCAACGAGGTGATCGCCGGCGTCGACGTCGTCAACGAGACGCTCATCCTCATGGCCGGCTTCGCGTTCGCGTGGCATCCGGCCATCCTCATCCATGCGATGCAGTTCCATTGGCCGACCACCGGCAATCTGCTGCTCGGCGCATCGCTCGCGATCATCTCGTTCGTCGGTCTCGAGAGCATCTCGCAGGCGGCCGAGGAGACGTACCGGCCGTCCAGCGTCGTGCCGCGGACCTCCATCGCGCTCATCCTCACCATCCTCATCTTCGCGATCGCGTATTCGAACCTCGTGCTCGGCATGGCGGACGTGCATACGGCGCAAGGGCGCCACGCCGATGTACGCGTTTCTCGGCAACACCGTCAACAACGACAAGGCGGTCGCGGTGCTGGCGGGCTTCATCCCGATCCTCGGCACGATCTTCACGCTCTACGTGCCGCTGCTCGGCGCGTTCCTGCTCATGATATCGAGCAACTCAGGCGTGTACGGCGCGTCGCGCATCGCCTATTCGATGGGCAACCTCGGGCTGCTGCCCTCGATCTTCCAAGTCACCCATCCCAAGATGCGCACGCCCGTCTTCTCGATCGTCGTCTTCTCAGTCCGTCGCGATCGTGGAACTGGTCGCGCCTTCTTGCAGGGCGACCAAGCGCTCAACTTCTTGGCCGACCTCTACGCCTTCGGCGCCGCGCTGTCATACACGCTGGTCTTCGTCGCGCTCATCACGTTGCGGTTCACCGACCGGGCGGCGCCGCGGCCGTACAAGAGTCCGGGCAACGTGCCGCTCACGGTCAACGGCCACAAGGGGACGCTCTCGATCGTCTCCGTGTTCGGCCTGTTCGGCATCTTCGCGATCCTGATATTCACGCTGCTCACGCACCCGGTCGGCCGCATCGCCGGACCGTCATGGGTGATCTTCGGCATCTTGGTGTACGCGCTGTACCGCAAACACGCCGGTCGGCCGATCTTCGGCAGCACCGACCACGAGTGGCCGAAACGCCAGAAGCAGATCCTCGCGAAGGCGGGCGAGCTGGAGATGCTCGATCAGTACCGCGCGGCGCTCAAGGCGGAGGCGAAGACCGACACGCCCGGATAGGTCGCCGCCGCGCCGAGCTCTTCTTCGATCGCCATGAGCCGGTTGTACTTCTCGACGCGATCGCTGCGCGACATCGAACCGGTCTTGATCTGCCCCGCGTTGAGCCCCACGGCGATGTCCGCGATCGTCGTGTCTCCGGTCTCCCCCGAGCGATGCGAGATGACGGTGCCGTAGCCCGCCTCCTGCGCGGTGCGCACGCAGTCGATGGTCTCGCTCAGCGTGCCGATCTGATTCACTTTGACGAGGATCGCGTTGCCGACGCGCTCCTTGATGCCGCGCCGCAAGAACTTGACGTTGGTCACGAAGAGATCGTCGCCGACGAGCTGCACCTTCGCGCCCAGCGCGCTGGTGAGGTCGCGCCAGCCGCTCCAGTCGTCCTCCGCCAGCCCGTCCTCGATGCTGACGATCGGAAACGCCATGCACAGCTTCTCGTACAGCGCGATCATCTTGGCCGCGGACAGCGGCTTCGCGCCGCGCACGGCGAGGTAGCCGCCGCGCTGCTTGAACTCGCTGGCGGCGGGATCGAGCGCGATGGAGACGTCGCGTCCGGCCTTGTAACCGGCCGCGGCGATCGCGTCCATGATGAGCCCGAGCGCCTCTTCGATGTGGCGCAGCGGCGGCGCGTAGCCGCCCTCGTCGCCGACAAGGGTGGGCAGCTTCTTCTTGCGCAGCAGCGCGCCGAGCGCGTGGAAGACCTCCGCGCCATAGCGCACCGCTTCGCGAGCGAACTCGCGCCGGCCGGCACGATCATACACTCCTGGAACTGCAGCGCGCCTTCCGCGTGCTTGCCGCCGTTGATGACGTTCATCATCGGCACCGGCATCGTGACGCCCGCGACGCCTCCGAGATAGCGGTACAGCGGCACCTCGAGCGAGGCGGCCGCCGCGTGCGCGCACGCGAGCGACACGCCGAGGATCGCGTTCGCGCCGAGCTTGCTCTTGTTCGGCGTGCCGTCGAGCGCGAGCATCGCGCCATCGAGCGCCGCTTGGTCGAGCACGCTCGTCCCGCGCAGGTGCTTCGCGAGCGTGTCGTTCACGTGTTTCACGGCTTTGAGCACGCCTTTGCCGCCGTAACGCTTCGCGTCGCCGTCGCGCAATTCGACCGCCTCGTGCGTGCCAGTCGAAGCGCCTGAGGGCACCGCGGCTTCGCCGATCGCGCCGTAGCTCGTCGTCACCTGCACGGAGAGCGTGGGGTTGCCGCGTGAATCGAGGATCTCGCGCGCGTGGATCTGCTCGATGAGGGGCGCTCCGTTCGTCCATGGCGCGTCTATTCCGCGATCCAGCGCATCATCGTGCGGTTATAGCCGTGCAGTTCGCTCGCGCGGAAGAACAGCTTGATCTCGCGCTTCGCGCTGCGCGGGCTGTCGGAGCCGTGCACCAGATTGCGCCCGATCGTCGTGCCGAAATCGCCGCGGATCGAGCCGGGCGTCGCAGCGACCGGATCGGTGGCGCCGATCGTGGCGCGGCACACCTCGATCGCCTTGGGGCCTTCGACGACCATGGCGACGATCGGACAGCTCGTGATATAGTCCACCAGCGACTTGAAGAACGCCTTGCCGACGTGTTCTTTGTAATGCTCTTTGGCGAGCGCGCTCGTGACGTCGATGAGTTTCAGTCCGACGATCTGCAAGCCGCGCCGCTCGAAGCGGCCGATGATCTCGCCGACGAGCGCGCGCTGGACGCCGTCCGGCTTGACGAGGATGAGGGTGCGTTCCACTGCGTATCTCCACAAAGTTGCACGGCCGGCACGTTCCCGCACCAGCCGCACTTCTGCTGTTCAAGAAGGTTTGCCCCGGCCGGGGGTTTGTCCTCGGCGTCTGCGAACGTGAGGCCGTATGCCGAGCGGTCAACCCTCCGCACCGCCGCCCATCGACGCTGTGGCTCTTGCCACAGGCGTCGCGAAATTGCCCCGCTTCGGGAAGGTCCGCTATCTCGAAAGCGCCGAGTCAACCAATGCGAGCGCGCTCGCGCTCTTCGAGGACGACGCGGCGCGCGGTCTGTCGCTCGTAGCGGAGGTGCAGACCGCCGGTCATGGCCGCGCCGGCCGCGCGTGGCTTTCCCCGCCCGGCAGCGGCGTCCTCATCTCCACCATTTTGCCCGACGACTTGCCCCACGAGACGCTGCCTGCGCTCGGTTTCTGGACCGGCCTGTGCGCCGCCGACGCCGTCGCGCAGACGTGCAACGTCTGGCCCACCTTGAAATGGCCCAACGACCTCATGATCGGTCCGGCGAAGACGGCCGGCATCCTCGTCGAAGGACGCACCCTTGGCGCGTTCACGCGCGCCGTGACCGGCGTCGGCATCAACGTGAATCGACCCGTCAAGGCGGAGGCGGAGCTCGACGGCATCGCCGCCTGGCTGTCGGACGCCGCAGGCGCGCCGGTCGACCGGACGACGCTCACGATCGCGCTCGTGCACGCATATGAGGAGCGTTACGATGATCTCTTGGCCCGGCCCGTCGAGGTGATCCGCGAGTGGGCGCGGCGTTCTGCGGTCGCGGGCCGTCGCTTGCGCGTGCACAGCGCGAATGGGGCGCTATTGCATGAAGGCACGGCGCGCAGCATCGCGGATGACGGCGCGTTGCTCATGGACACGCAAGACGGACCGGTGACGGTCCGTCTTGGGGATGTATCCGCGTTGTAGCCTGTTGCTCGTCAGTTAGTGGAGAGCGACACCGCCGACGCAATTCGACGCGGTGATGTTCGCGTCGACGTACGCCGCCGTTGGCGCAAGCGTCGCGCTGAAGGCCTGCGAGGCGATCGGATACACGTAGATGTGCGCTGTTCCCGCGCCGCCGCAATCGGCGTCGAAGATGTTGCCGGCGGTGTCGAACGCGAACTGTTCAGGGAACCAGCCGGTGGTCATGCCGGTGGAGTTGTATACGTTGGGAACCGCCGCAGCGGCGAGATTGGTGCTCAGATACTGCGCGATGCCGCCGTTCGGAGACGCGAGCGTGCTCCCCGCGTACAGGTTGCCTGAACGGTCAAAACCGATCGCCTCCGCCTGGGCCGGACCGTTGAGGACATGGTCGAGCGCCGTCGCATTGGTGAAGCCCGTCCCCTTGAGGAACACGCCCACCGAATTGGTGCCTGAGTTGCCCTCGCAGCCTACATACAGGTTCCCGGCGGTGTCCCAGCCGAGACCCTCGGGGCGTGCACATATGCCCGAGGCGATCGTCACTGCCGGCACCAGCGTGGTCGTCGCGGTGAAGGGTCCGGTGAACTCGTACACGGTGTTCGTATTGGTGGAGGACACCCACAGGTCACCGGCTGAGTCGAAGTTCATGTTGAACGGATTGACCGAGGCCGCGGGCAGCGACAGGGTGAAGAGCGGCGTGCTCGTCGCCGACAATGGTAGCGAGTACACCGGAATCGTGCTCGTGGCCGGCGAGTTGTCATTCAACACGAAAAGCCGGCCGGAGCCGTCGACCAGCAGCGCGCTTGGATCGACCAGTCCGTTGGCGGCGGAGTTGTTGAGCGTCAACGCGGGCGTCGAAGTGTTCGTGAGCGGGTAAGCGACCACGCCGATGCCCGCGGCCCCGACGGTGCTGCTGAACGTCGAATAGTAGACGAAGCTCGGCGCCGGCGGAGGGGTGGGCGACGGCGAGGTGGATTTCGTGCTGCAGCCTGCGATCGCCGGAAGCGAGGCAAGCGCGAGCGCGAGAAACGTCATGCGGACCGAAGTCATTCGATGCTCCTTACCTTGGTGTGGGTCAGCGAGGGGGGTCGGATGCAAAGACGGACCGGCGACGATCCGTCTTTGCGTTGTCGCGGTGTTGTGGGTTATGGCCCGAAGCGTATGCCGTTCGCGTTGACGTTAGGAATTAAAAACGCGGCCGTGCTCGCAGCCGACAGCGGTGCCATGTAGACGCTGGTGCCGACGCCAGCGCCACCTGACGAGACGTACAGATTTCCGGCTGCATCTAGGGCCGGGTATTCGGCGCCTGCCGAAGGGATCGTCAGCGCTGGCGTGCTCGTGTTGGTGAACGGCGGCGTGAACTTCTGGACGTTCGCCCCATTGCCCACCCACAGGTTGCCGCTCGAATCCACAGCGATACCAAATGCGCCGACGTCGGGGACCTTCACCGCCGGCGCGCTCGTGTTCGTGAATGGCGGGTTGTAGATCGCGACGTAGTTGTTGGCATTGTCGGCGACGTAGAGGTTGCCGCCCGCGATCTTCACACCTGCGGGACTGGAAAGCCCAGTGACAATCGTGACGGCGACGGTGCTTGCAGCGCTCAAAGGCGCGTTGAAGATCTGCACGGATGGCACCGACCTGTTCGCGAGGTACAGGTTCCCGGTCGAGTCGACATCAACACCTTCGTTCCCTCCGGCGTCCGCGAAGGAGAACGTGGCCGTGCTCGTGTTGGTGAACGGGGGTGTGAAGACGTCGATCTTGCTCTGGTTGAAATTGCTGGCGTAGAGCTTGCCGCTCGAATCGAAGGCGATATCGGCGACGTCGGTCGACGTGCCGTCTTGGAACGCCACGGCGGGTACCGACGCGGCCGAGAACGGCGGCGCAAAGATCTGCACCACGCCGGATCCGCCGTCGTTCGCCACGTAAAGGCGGACCATGGGGGAATGGCGTCGGCGTAGGCGTCGGAGTAGTCGTCGACGAGCTGCAGCCCGCGACTACTGGAAGCGATGCGAGCGCAAGTGCGAGAAACAGTTTGCGGACCGAAATCATACGATGCTCCTTATCGACTGTTGACCAGCGCCGGCGATGATGCCGCTTGCGTGCGGCGCATTGAGAAAACCGGACAAGCAAGCGCGACGACCTGTTGATATTCCATCGGCTCGATCGCCCTCGGGGACCAGTGCCGGTGACGGGGCTCACGGGCAACGGGGCGCCTGCTCGGCCGCCGGTGGCCGTCTACAGCTGCGTGGCGAACGCTTGCTCCGCGTGGTAGGAAGACCGGACCAGCGGCCCCGACACGACCTGGTGGTAGCCCATCGGCTTTATCCGCTCGGCGAACCAGCGGAACTTCTCGGGCGTCACGAATTCCACTCACCGCGAGATGCCGCTTCGTCGGCTGCAGATATTGCCCTAGAGTCAAGATGTCCGCACCCACGGCGCGCAGGTCGCGGGCAGCCTGGAGCACGTCCTCGTCGGTTTCGCCAAGACCGAGCATGATGCCCGACTTGGTGAACATGTCGGGGCGCATCGCCTTCGCCTCGCGCAGCACGCCGAGGGACTGGTCGTAACCGCAACGGCGATCGCGCACGTGCGGAGTGAGCACGCGCGTCGTCTCGATGTTGTGCGCGAAGACATCCGGCGTGGCGTCGATCACCTTCGCGAGCGCCGCGACGTCGCCGCGATAGTCGGAGGTGAGCACTTCGACCTTGACGTGCGGCGTGCGATGGCGGATCGCGCGGATCGCGTCTGCCATCTGCTGCGCACCGCCGTCCGGCAGATCGTCGCGGTCGACGCACGTGATCACCGCATAGTTGAGGCGCAGGTCCTCGATGGATTTCGCGAGCTTCATCGACTCGAGCGGATCGAGCTCGTAGGGCTTGCCCGTCTTCACGTTGCAGAAGCGGCAGCCGCGCGTGCAGGTGTCGCCCAAGATCATGAACGTCGCGGTGCCGACGCCCCAGCACTCGGCGATGTTCGGGCACATCGCCTCTTGGCAGACGGTGTGCAGACCGCGGTCCTTGACGATGCCGCGCAGCTTCACGTAGTTGTCGCCGGCGGGAAGTTCGACTTTGAGCCACTCGGGCTTTCGCGCGATCACTAGACCACTTCGCGACGGTCGAATGAATTCGACCGCTCCAGAGGTTCGTCGAGCGGCGCGTCGGTGAGGTCGAGTTCGAATACGTCTGCCATAGCCGTGCGAACGGGAGCTTTCGCGTCGTCGACGCTCACTTCCCCGCCCGTCTGCGCGCTGATCGAGGTGACCGCCACGTCCGGCATGCCGCACGGGTTGATAAGCCGGAAGTAGTCGAGATCGGTGCACACGTCGAGCGCGAGGCCGTGATACGTGACGCCACGCTTCACCGCGGCGCCGATGGACGCGATCTTCGCGCCGCCTACGAACACGCCCGCGTGGTCGGGGCGCTGCTCGCCTGCGATGCCGAACGTCTCGAGCGCGTCCACGATGGCGCGCTCCATCTTGCGCACGAAGTTCTGCACTTCGCGCAGGCGCGGCAGTTTGAAGATCGGATACACGACGAGCTGACCTGGTCCGTGGTAGGTCAGGTCGCCGCCGCGCTCGACGTCGAAGTAATGCACGCCGCGCCGGTCCAGCTCATCCTGGGAGACGAGCAGGTTCTGGCCCTTGCCCGACTTGCCCATGGTGAGCACCGGCGGATGTTCGCAGAACAGCAGCGTGTCCGGCCGCTCGTCGGCGATGCGCTCGGCGAGCAGGCGCAGCTGGAGGTCCCACGCTTCTTTATAATCGATGCGCCCGAGGTCTGCGAAAATCGCCTGCGTCATGAACGGTGAGCCGACTGATCGCCGAGGGAATCAGGCCTTGACCGGCGCATTGGCGATATGGATCGCCTTGCCGTGCAGCGCTTCGGCGGCTTCCATGATCGGTTCTGAGAACGTCGGGTGCGGGTGCATGGTGAGGCCGATGTCCTCCACCGTCGCTCCCATCTCGATCGCCAGCGCACCTTCGGCGATCATCGCCTCCGCCATCGGCGAGAAGATGGCCATGCCGAGCACGAGGTCGGTCTTCTTGTCTGCGATGATCTTGACGAGACCGTCGCTCAGGCCCACCGTGCGCGCGCGTCCGAGCGCCGCTAAACGGAACTTGCCCACCGAGATCTCATAACCGGCCGCCTTGGCCTGTTCTTCGGACAGGCCTACGGTGGCGACTTGCGGGTCGGTGTAGACGCAGTTGGGCACCGCCATCGGATCGTAGGCCGACGGCAACCCCGCGATGACCTCGGCGGCTGCGATGCCTTCCTTCATGGCCTTGTGCGCGAGCAGCGGTGCGCCGCTGCAATCGCCGATGGCGTAGACGTTCGGCACGTTCGTCTGCCGCTTCTCGTTCACGGGGATGAAGCCGCGTTCCATGGTCACGCCGATGCCCTCGAGCCCGAGCTTGGCGGTGCGCGCGCGTCGCCCGACCGCGACGAGCACCTTGTCGAAATCCATCGGTTCGGCGATCTCGCCGTCGAAGGTCACACGCACGCGTTTGCCGATCTCGGCGACCTTGACCGCTTTGGTCTTGAGGAAGATGTCGATGCCCTGCTTCTGCTTGAGCGTGCGCACCAGCAGATTCGAGATCTCAAGATCGGTGTCGGCGAGCGCGTGGTCGGCCATCTCGACGACCGTCACCTCGGCGCCTAGGCGCTTGTAGATCGTCGCGAACTCGAGGCCGATGACGCCTGCGCCTAGGATCAGGATCGTCTTGGGCAGCTCGTGCAGCGCGACCGCGTCGTCGGAGTTGATGATCGTCGTGCTGTTGCGCTCGATGTCGGGCAGCGCGACGGGCTCCGAGCCGGTGGCGATGATGAGGTTGTCGGCGTTGATCTGCTCGGCGCGGCCATCAGACTTCTTCACGCGCACGGAGTTCTTGTCGCCGATCTCCACGTCGCCCGTGATGTACTCGACCTTGTTCACCTTGAACAGGGTGGCGATGCCGTTGACCAGGTCGTCGATCATCTTCGACTTCCACTTGTTGAGCTGGTCGAGGTGGATGCGCGGCGCGCCGCCGAAATCGATGCCCATCGCCTTGACGTCGTTCGCCGCGGCGATGATCTCGCCGACGTGCAGCAACGCCTTGCTCGGCATGCATCCCCAATTGAGGCAGACGCCGCCGAGCCGCTCGCGATCGATGCACAGGACGCTCTTGCCCAGCTGTGCGAGGCGGATCGCCGCGGTGTAACCGCCAGGCCCGCCGCCGATGACGATCGCGTCGTATTTGGTGGGCACGCTAGCCGCCTTCCATGAGCATCACGTCGGGCGCTTGCAGCGCCGCCGCGACGTCTTTGACGAATTCCGCTGCGGTCGCGCCGTCCACGACGCGGTGATCGAAGGAGATCGACAGGTAGGTCATCTGTCGGATCACGACGGCGCCGTCGCGCGCTACCGGGCGCGGCTGGATCGAGTGCGTGCCGAGGATGCCGACCTCCGGCCAGTTGATCACCGGGAAGGTGAACAAGCCGCCCACCGAGCCGACGTTGGTGATCGTGAACGTGCCGCCGCTGATCTCGTCGTGGGAGAGCTTGCCGGCGCGCGCCTTCTCCGCGAGCTCCGCGATCTCGATCGCGAGGTCGAAGATGGACTTGCGGTCGGCATGATGGATGACGGGTACGACCAGCCCGGCCTCGGTGTTCGCCGCGATGCCGACGTTGCAGTCCTTCTTGAGGACGATCTCGTGCTTGTCGTCGTCGAGCGAGGCGTTCATGAAGGGGTGGCGTTTGAGCGCCGCGCACGCCGCCTTGACGAAGAACGGCAGGTAGGTGAGCTTGATACCGCGCTCGGCGGCGGCTTCCTTGGCGCGCGCGCGCATGGCGACGAGTTCGGTGACGTCGGCCTCGTCCACGTGCAGCGTGTGCGCCGCCGTCTGCTTGCTGTGCGCCATGTGCTCGGCGATGACGCGGCGCAGGCCGCGCAGCGGCACGCGCTCGGTGCCGCCCGAAGGCGCGTCGATCTGACGGCTGGCCGGACGCGCGGGCGCCGGCCGTTCGCCGGTCGCGCTCGCGACGCGCTCGATGTCTTCACGCCGGATCCGCCCGCCTTCGCCTGACCCGCGCACGGAACCGAGGTCGACGCCTTTTTCGCGCGCGAACTTGCGCACCGCGGGTGCGGCCATCGGCTTGCCGCCCGGGCCGAGAATGGCGGCTTCCGCCGACGCCAGCGCGCCGGGTTGGCCGTTGCCCGCCTTAGACTGCGTCGGTTTTGGGCCGACCTGAAAGTCGTCCCCTACAAGGCCGGCCGCTGCATCTGCCGACGCCGCGGGTTTTACCGCTGCGGTGAGCTTCACCGTGGGCGCGTGGTCATCGAGGGACTCGCCCTCTTTGCCGAAGATCGCGATCGGCTTGCCGATCGGCACGACCTCGCCTTCCTTGGCGACCTGCTTGAGCAGGATGCCCTCGTACGGCGACGGCACTTCGACCGTGACCTTATCGGTCATGACCTCGACGAGCAGCTGGTCGAGCTTCACGTGTTCGCCCTCTTTGACCAACCACTTGACGATTTCGCCTTCGATGACCGATTCGGCCAGTTCCGGCATCTCCAGTTCGACCGGCATCTCACGTTCCTCCCCGAGCTGCGCTCGGGCACCATGAGCCGAACTGAAGTTCGGCCCCTACAGAGATCTAGAAGTTGAGCGTCTTCTTCACGGCGCGGATGACCCGCTCCGCATTCGGCATGTACGCCTTTTCGAGCGCGTACGGGAAGGGCGTATCCCAGCCCGTCACCCGCACGACCGGCCCTTCCAAGTATTCGAGCGCGTTCTCAGCGAGGAACGCGGCGATCTCACCCATGTAGCCGCCGATGCGCGGCGCCTCTTGTACGAGCACCGCATGGCCCGTCTTGCTGACCGATGAGAGGATCGCCTCGGTGTCGTACGGCTGGAGCGTGCGCAGGTCGAGCACCTCGACGTCGACGCCTTCTTTTTCGAGCGCGGCGGCGGCTTCGAGCGCGGTCGGGATCATCGCGCCGTAGCCGATGACGGTGACGTGCTTGCCCGCGCGCGTGACGGCGGCCTTGCCGAGCGGCACCTCATACGGCCCTTCGGGCAGTTCCGTCTTCACCGCGCGATAGATCTTCTTCGGTTCCATGAACATGACGGGGTCGTTATCGCGGATGGACGCGATGAGCAGGCCCTTCGCGTCGTACGGATTGCTCGGCACGACGACCTTGATGCCCGGCGTGCTCACGTAGTAGGCCTCGGGGGACTGCGAGTGATAGTTGCCGCCGCGCACGCCGCCGCCGTAGGGCGAGCGCACCACCATCGGCACGCCGAACTGGCCGGCCGAACGATAGCGCATCTTCGCCGCTTCGGACACGAGCATGTCGAAGCCGGGATAGAGGAAATCGATGAACTGGATCTCGGCGATCGGGCGCAGACCGTAGATCGCCATGCCGACCGCGGCGCCGATGATGCCCAACTCCGCCAGCGGCGTGTCGATGACGCGATCCTTGCCGAACATGTCGATGAGGCCTTCGGTCACCAGGAACACGCCGCCGCGCGGACCGATGTCCTCGCCCAGCGTCACGACGTTCTCGTCGCGCGTCATCTCGTCGATGAGCGCAGAGCGGAGCGCCTGCACCATCGTGTAGGTCTGCTTCTTCGCCACTTCCACCGTTGCCATATCCAGCGCTCCTATGACACGCCGAGCTCGGCGGCCAGCTCTTTGCGCTCGGCCTCGAGGTGCGGGGTCAATTTCTCATACGTGTAGTCGAACACGGTAAGCGGATCCGGCACGGGGCTGGCTTCGGCTTCCGCCAGCGCGGCCGCGAGCTCCGCCTTGATCTCGTCCTGCAAGCGCTGCTCTTTCACGTCGTCCCACAGCTTCTTGCCGACGAGGAAGTTCTTGAAGCGCGTGATGGGGTCGCGCTGCGTGCGCCACATCTCGAGCTCGCCCTTCGGGCGGTAGCGCGAGTCGTCGTCCGCGGAGGAATGAGGGCCGTAGCGATAGGTGTACGACTCGATGAGGCTAGGGCCGCCGCCGGCGCGCGCCTTGTCGGCGCACAGTTTGGTGACGGCGTACACCGCGAGCACGTCGTTGCCGTCGACGAGATAGCCGTCCATGCCGTACGCCTTGGCCTTCTCGGCGATGGTCTTGGTGTGCGTCTGCTCCTCGAGCTTGACCGAGATCGCGTATTGGTTGTTCTGGCAGAAGAATATGATCGGCGAGGTGTAGACGGCGGCGAAGTTGAGCCCGACGTGGAAGTCGCCCTCGCTCGTCGCGCCGTCGCCGAAGTAGCAGATGGTGACGTCTTTCTTCTTCTTGATATGCATCGCCATGGCGGTGCCGGTCGCCTCGCTGATCTGGTTGCCGACCGTGGAGGAGCCGGGCACGATGTGGAGGTCGTTGCGGCCGCTGCCGTGGGGCATCATGCGGCCCTGCGTGGGATCGAGCATGCGGCCGAGCACGTGGGCGAACCACTCCGCCGGGCGCAGTCCCTTCACGAGCATGCTGCCCTGCGAGCGGTGGTCGCCGAAGAGCCAGTCGTCTTTGGTGAGCGGCAGCGCGCTGCCGATCTGCGAGGCCTCTTGACCCGCGGTCTGCGCGTAGAAGCCGGCGCGCCCTTGGCGCACGAGGATATAGCCGCGGTCGTCGACCGCGCGGTTGAGCACCATCCAACGGTACATGACGAGCAGCTGCTCGTTCGTCAGATCGAGCGATGCGAGATCGCCCACCGGCCGCCCATCGTACTCCAAAAAGCGGATAGGCTTGTCCGTGAAGGGCTTGATGTCCATGAAAAAGGGCCTCCGAAGTGCTATTACGTCGAATTCCGCCTTCTTTGGATATCGGCCATTCCCTCCGCCATTCGGAAGTCCGGCAGGCAGAGGTCGGGTGGGTGCGGGCGGCATATCCCTCTGCTGAATTATTGTTTTCGCTGCGTGGGAGTATAGGCATCCCAGGAGGTCAGATATCAAGCTCGCGCCGTTCAACTTCACCAAGATCGCCCTCGGCCTGTATCGCAACACGATGAGCCAGCCGCTCGGCGCCGGCGTGCAGGGCGACCTGCTCGCGCAGCTGCACCGCGAGTATCCCTCGCTCACGCAGATCCCCAACGGCGTGCTGTTCGCCGATTCTGCGAAGGGCCGCTCGCTCGTCGTCGACCAGACACGCATCGAAGCGTCGGAGAACAGCCCGCACGTCCCTGTGTCGGCGGTGGATCAGATGGGGAGCGATCTGCGCAAGGCGGTGCCGATCATCGATCAAGGTCCGCCGTATCGGCTGCGGGTCGAAGGCACGGGCACCATCCAGGCGCTCGAAGGCGTGGATCCAGCTGCGGTGCTGCGCGCCTACGCGCCGCCCGACCCGGCGTGGAACGCCATCGGCGGCACGTGCACGCACAGCTGCGTGCGCTACCTCTTCACCACGGACGCGGGCCTACAGCGCGACGTGCACGTCGAGCCGCTCTTCGCGGTGCACGACAAGTTCTACGTGATGGTCGTCTCGATGGACGCGGGCCAAGGCGTGGAGTCGCTCGACGACGCGTTGCTGCGCGCGCAGCAGGAAGTCGCCATCATCGAGCGCCTGAGCGACCGCATCGTCTCCGATCTCGTCGCGCGCTGACACCCGCGCACGATCAGTAGTAGGTCACATCCAGCGTCGCCGACGGGAACGACGTCAAGCACGTGCTCGACAGGATCACCATGGGATAGATCACCAGATCTTGCTCACCGTCCATGGTTATCCCACGATTCGAAGCCGGCGAGTCCGCCCACGACTGCACGAGCGTGGTGACGTCGAGGTGCAGGTCAGGGCCTTGGTATGGTCCGTTGCCCATCTGCGATGTCTCACCGAGATTGTCGCCGGGATTCCAGAGGTGGTCCGCCGCGCCGTAGTGGGCGAGGCAGATCTCTCCGCTGGGGCCGCCCTGCGTCGAGCCTCCCACGAGACTGAGTTGCGCCTGCGCGATGTGATGCCCGCTCAGCGCGGCGGTGTTGAAGTGCACGTATCCTCTGAAGAGAGAGTTCATGTATTGAGAGACCTGCGTGTGCGCCTGATCGCGCCAGAGATCGGCGTCGTGTTTGTATCCGACATCGAGGGAGAGGAGGTCCCTGATGAACGGATGGTTGTTCGTATACATATTGTCCTGTACGGACTTGTCCGTCCAGACGAAGAAATCGGCGATCATCGTCCCGATGCGATCGGGACTGAACGAGACCTTCTGCGCGATGCCGCCCGCGCCCAAGCACAAGCGCACGCTCTGATTGGACTCGAGTTTTCCGCGATACGCGGTGACGGTGAAGCACGCGCCCGGCCGCGGCATATCGAGGACGACGAACTTCCAGCTGGGGTCGGCTTGGTTCGCGAGCGGCTTCGGTGGAGTCATCATATGGAGCGCTATCGGACCTGCGGGCGCGGGACCTTGTGCGGGATAGACGTTGTAGCCGTCGATCTTGTCGGAGAACGGATAATCCCAGACCAGCGCCAGTTTGCCCGCCGGCAATCCGATGTAGCAGGCGAGCGAGCCGGCGCTGCCGCCGTGCGCCTGGCACACCTCTTTGGTGAACGCCTGCGTCAGGTTGATCGGCGGCCGCGGCGGTGGCGGCGTGCCGAGGGCGAGGCTCGGCGCTAACTGGACACCGGGCGGTAGTTTCGACGATGGCGACGGCGCGGGCGTGATGGAGAGATTGGGATTGACGAGCACGATGCTGGGCTTGCTCGTCGGCGGTTTCGTGGGCGGCGCCGTCGGTGGGCTCGTCGGGGGTTTCGTCGCCACAGGTGTTGGGGTCGGTTTGATACACGTGACGAGCACCTTGACGCTGGCGTTCGCGCTGCCGGGCTTCACGTGCAACGTCTCGGTCTCCACGCCCGCTTGCGGCGCGGTCACGGTGATGGAGTCGAGCACGGTGATCTTGCCGACTGCAGGTATGGTCGCCGCGGTCCACGGCAGCGACGCCGGCACGCCGCCGACGATGCGCGATATCTGATAGCTGAGGCTGTCACCGGGGTCGCCGGTTATCGCGCCCGTGTACTTGATCGTCGTCGGGCACGGGCCGTTGTACGAAGCCGGACTGGCCGCGAGCGTGACGGTGAACGAGAATGGTTTTGCCGAGGCCGTCGGCGCGCTGCAGAACGCGGCGATCAGCATCGCTGCGACGAGACAGCCGAGTGTCAACGATCTCATGTCAACGCTCCTAGCGCGAGCTTCACAAAAGGCCCGAGATCTCTGACCTGGTAACGCCGCCTGGCCCTATTTCGTTCCCGCAGACTACGCCTTGAACAGCTCGATCGGCTTCGTCCCGGTGTACATGGTGACGCCCTTCGTCTCCGTGTAGAGGTCCAGCGTCTCCATGCTGAGCTCGCGGCCGAACCCCGATTGCTTGTAGCCGCCGAACGGCACGCCGGGGAAGATCGATATCGGCGAGTTGATGGCCACGCCGCCGGCCTTGAGCGCCGCCGCCACCCGCGCGGCGCGGCCCGCATCGCGCGTCCATACCGACGCCGCGAGACCGTACATCGAGTCGTTGGCCATCGCCACGCCTTCCGCTTCGTCCTTGAACGTCGTCACGACCGCCACCGGTCCAAAGATCTCTTCCTGCGCGACGCGCATCGAGTTGCCCACCTTGTCGAGCACCGTCGGGTTGAGGAAGTTGCCCTTGGCCAGCGGCCCGTCCGGCCGCGTGCCGCCGCACGCGACGACCGCGCCCTCTTGCGCGCCGATACCGACGTAGCCCT
The DNA here is from genome assembly GCA_963805945.1 of Vulcanimicrobiota bacterium. Taxonomy (GTDB): domain Bacteria; phylum Vulcanimicrobiota; class Vulcanimicrobiia; order Eremiobacterales; family Eremiobacteraceae; genus JAFAHD01. Next base: position 143,152 of record CAWDVP010000002.1, read on the forward strand.
CGATCTTCTCGAGCTGCTTGCGCGAGATGATCGCGCCGATCTGCGTCGCGGCATCCAGCGGATCACCGACGCGCAGCGCCTTCGTCTTGGCCACGAACTTGTGCATGAAATCTTCGTAGACGCGCTCATGCAATAGGATGCGCGAGCGGGCGTCGCAGGATTGGCCGGCGTTGTAGAAGATCGCATGGAGCGCACCGGCGACTGCGGCATCGACGTCCGCATCTTCGAACACGACGTTCGGCGATTTGCCGCCGAGCTCGAGCGTCAGGCGCTTGATCGTGCCCGCGGCGAGGGCCATGATGGTGCGGCCGGTCGAGGTCTCACCGGTGAACGCGACCTTGTCGACGCCTTCGTGCGCGGCGAGGTGCGCGCCGATCGTCGCGCCAGGCCCCGGCAGCACGTTGACGACGCCCGGTGGACAGCCGGCCTCGAGGCAGATCTGACCGAGCATGATCGCGGTGATCGGCGTCGGGCTCGCGGGTTTGAGCACGATCGTGCAGCCCGCCGCCAGCGCGGGGGCCACCTTCCACGACGCCATGAGCAGCGGGTAGTTCCACGGCACGATCTGCGCGCAGACCCCCACCGGCGCCTTGAGCGTATAATTGAAAAAATTCGGCGGCGCTGGTATGGTCGCGCCCATGATCTTGGTGACGGCGCCGCCGTAGAACTCGAAGTCCTCGATGACCTGGCCGATCTCCGCCTTGGCCCCGGTGATCGTCTTGCCGCCGTTGAGCGACTCCATGCGGGCGAGGTCGTCGATGTGTTCGCTGATGAGGTTGGCGATCTTGAACAGCACGCGTGCTCGGCGCGCCGGCGGCATGGTCGCCCATTTGCCGTCGAGCGCTTTGCGTGCCGCCGCCACCGCCGCGTCGGCGTCGTGGATGCCGGCGGACGCGACGTCGGCGATGGTCTCGTTCGTCGCCGGGTTGAGGCAGGCGAACGTCTCGCCTGATTGCGCGGGCACGGATTCGCCGTTGATGAGCAGGTCGTAATGTGTGCGCTCGAGAGCGGTGGCCATGTATCGGTCTCCTTCGGCCGACCTAAAGGTCGGCCGCTACATATGTGTCGTTCTTAGGGGCGTTCGACGATCGTCGCGATGCCTTGGCCGACCCCGATGCACATCGTCGCCAGGCCGCGGCGCGCCTCGCGCGCGCGCATCGCGTGCAGCAGCGTGACGAGGATGCGCGCACCGCTGCAGCCGAGCGGGTGGCCGAGCGCGATCGCCCCGCCGTTGACGTTGACGCGCTGGGGAGGCAACTCGAGCTCGCGCACGCACGCGAGCGATTGCGCGGCGAAGGCCTCGTTCAATTCGATGAGATCGATGTCGTCGACGCGCAGGCCCGCGCGCGCGAGCGCCTTCTGCGTGGCGGGGATCGGCCCGAGCCCCATGCAGTTGGGATCCACCCCTGCGACGGCGGAGGTCACGATGCGCGCCATCGGCTGCAGGCCGCGCCGTTTCGCCTCGTCCGCCGCCATGAGCACCACGCCCGCGGCGCCGTCGTTGATCCCGGCCGAATTGCCGGCAGTGACGGTGCCGCCTTCGCGGAACGCGGGCTTGAGTTTCGCCAGCTGTTCCATGCTGGTGTCGGGCCGCACGTGTTCGTCCACTAAGAACATGTCCATCTCGGCGTTCTTCGTCTTGCCGTTGCGCGGCACGGGCACGCCGATGAGCTCTGCGGCGAACGCGCCGCCGCGTTGCGCGGCGCCGGTCTTCTGGTGGCTCGCGAGCGCGAACTCGTCTTGCTCCTGGCGGCCGATGCGATAGCGCTCGGCGACGTTTTCGGCGGTCTCGCCCATCGAGATCGGCGGATAGCCCGCCGCCGTGAGCTTCGGATTGTACATGCGCGCGCCGAGTGTGGTGTCGAACAGCTGCGGTGCACGGGCGAATTCCGCTTCCGGCTTCGGCATCACGTACGGTGCGCGCGTCATGCTCTCCACCCCGCCCGCCAAGAACACATCGCCCGCATCGCAGGCGATGGCTTGCGCCGCGAAGTTGATCGCCTGCAGGCCGGAGCCGCACAGGCGGTTCACCGTCGCGCCGGCGACCGAATCGGGGAATCCCGCCGCGAGCACGGACATGCGCGCGACGTTGCGATTGTCCTCACCGGCCTGGTTGCTGCAGCCCCATACGACGTCCTCGACGTCGCCCGGCTCGATGCCGGCGCGCTCGACGAGGGCACGCAGGACGAGCGCCGACATATCATCCGGACGCACGCGCCGCAACGCGCCCCCGTATTTGCCGATGGGAGTGCGGGCGGCGCCGACGATGACGACTTCGCGCATTGATATCCTTAGGAGATGGCAGGGGGTTTATGGAAGCGGGTTTCGTGACGAAAGTGCTAGGGACCCGCCGCATCTACGAGGGCCGCATCCTCAACGTGCGCGCCGACGACGTGGAACTGCCCAACGGGCATCGCTCCACCTTCGAGATCGTCGAGCATAACGGCGGCGTGTGCGTCATCGCGCAACCGCGGCCCGCGACCATCGTGCTGGTGCGCCAGTATCGGCCTGCGATCGGCCGCTTCCTCTTGGAGGTGCCGGCGGGCAAGCTCGACGGCGGCGAAGATCCGCTCGAGTGCGCGCGCCGCGAGCTGGTCGAGGAGACGGGTTACCGCTGCGAGCGTCTGCGCAAGCTGTGGACCTTCTATACCGCGCCGGGTTTCTGCAGCGAACTGCTCCATCTGTTCGTGGCCGAGGGGTTGCAGGCTGGCGAAGCGCAGCCCGAAGACAACGAGTCCATCGACGTCGAGGTGCTGCCCGTGGCGCATGCGTGGTCGATGGTGGAGCGCGGCGAGATCCCGGACGCGAAGACGCAGATCGCGCTGGCGTGGGCGCGCGCTCGATCTAAGTGACGCACAGGTCGCGAATCTTTCTCCTCGGGGCCCTGACCGGGCTCGCGCTTCTGGGCGCCGCAGTACCTTCCGCGAGTGATCAAGCTGTGGTGCCGCGCGCGAGCCTCCGGCCGAGCTCGACGCGATATCTGTCGACGTCTACGGCTCGAGGATCGCTTGAGATCTCAACCCGACGACGGCGCCCGTTTCGTATAACCCGATAGGCGTCTTCTTTCTTATCCGGGAAAAAGATGGAAGCCAGAGCGAGCAGCGCATGATAATGGGCTTTACGAGGATTCCGACGTCGACGACGATCCCGCCGGGCGAGCAACGTTCTTTCGACATCCGATTGCCTGGCTGCCAAGTGCTCAGCGATCCATGTACCGAGCGCGTCGCGATCAAGGTGATCCTGAATGAAAATGATCCGCGCGCATTCCAGGCTGTGATAAGTGAGGAAGAATCCTATCAATTCGTGCCCGGCCCCACGGCGACGTTTGAAATCACTGATCTCAGAGGAAACAGACCGGTTCTCGTCACGCAGGGCGATGCGCATGGTAGCCTCCGGCAAGACGTGCTGCGAGTCGCTTTCGCAACGATGCCCGGACCGCCAGCGGCAATCCCGAACCTGAGCGATGTGTTCTCCAGTCGAGGACTCGAGGTGAAGTCATGGGGAGGCGGTGACAACACGGCATCCGTCGATATCGGCGGCGTGGTGTCTCCCGCGAACCAAGCGGTCGTCGATGCGGCGATCGGCGATGTCGAGCGCGCGAATCGCGGCGCCACACTCGTGACACGAGCGTACATGCAGGCCTCGGATGCTTTCGATCCACTGATCACCACTTCGCGCGACGGAGACGAGGCAGCGGCGAATCGGCTCGCGCGACTGTTAGACGCCTCGCCGGTCCACGGCGTCTCATTGCTCGGCGACAACACGCAGGTGCTCTTGCCCGCACGGGATTATTCGGCGCCTAACCTTGGGTCTCATGGACGGATATCATATCCGATGACGCGACTCAAAAGCGGTTACAGCGGTCGACTCCAGGGGCGGTCGAAGTGCGAGTCCGCGTGGCCAGCGCGTACGTCGGCGCCACGGCAACAGCCGGCCAGGGTAACAAGCGCTTTGAGGGGCTTACCGCCACGGACGCCAGCGGCGTTCCCACCGAGATGACGCCGATCCCGATCTACGTGTCGATCGAGGCCGATCGGCCGGAGATCTTCGCGATCGCCGCGAGCCGGCGCGCGGCCGCCGAGCGCCTCGGTTACGATGCGGACGCCCTCGCTTTGTTGTCCGCCCAAGATCGCGTTCGCACATTGGCTCAAGCGCTTGGCGTGCACGTCTCCTTGGTCACGCTCGTCGCGCAATACCCTGATAGTGAGATGTCCGAGCACGATCCAGTCGCGACGCTCGGCGTGGCGATGCCGATAGATAATGAACGCTCGGCCGTGTGGCGTGCGCTCGCCTCCGCTCCCACGCCAACGCTGGGCATACAGCCATACCTGGCAACTCCGCCGCCGAGTACGCAGCTTCGCCTTGTTCCTGTTCCTCGACCCACTCCCACGCAGCCCGTCCGCGCACAGTCTGTCGCCCAGCGGCCCGACGTGGTGCCGATCGTCGTTCCGGGCGCCGCAACCACGCTGTCCGCCGTCAGTGACGTCACGCTCAAACAACATGCCGACTCGGTGCGCCTGGACATCCGGCTTAACGGCGATTACTCGGCTGACTCGAAGTCAGTCGAGGACGTCGGACCGTCGGAAGTCGTGCGGCGGCTCCGTGCACAGCCTCTCGTCCTTGACGCTCGCGCGGAACGATTTCCGAACGAACTGCTTATCGGCTACGAACTGGTCGTGCGCACGCGCGATCCTTCGGTCGTCCGAAAGTTGGTGAACCTCACCCGGGCTTCGTACACGGGAACTCGCTTCACGCTCTTGACCGCCGTCGCCAACGTTGTCGGAGACTGCCACGACTCGATGGCGCAAGCCATGAGCGCCTCGGTCTCGCAAGCGACGCAACAGGCTATCACCGCCGCACGAGCTGAACAGCGCACGCTGAGGAGCCTTGTTCTTGCTGCAACATATCCGACAGGACTTGGCGACGCATGCGTCGCCGACGCGAGCCTTAGCCCGCTCGATAGAGCGACCGATGAGGAGATACACATGCCCGACGTCAGCTCGGTGCCGATCGGCGCGTCGGTGAAACTGGTTTTCCGGACGACTGTCCCGGCGCACTAGCGCCAAACCCTTTTCGCGGTCGTTCGGCCTAGAAGTTCGCGCGCACCCGTTTGTCGCACGCGTCGCAGAAGTAGTTCTGCTTGCCGTCCGTGTCGTAGATCGAGTGGCTGTAGTACATCGCGCAGCGCGCGTTGTAGCAATGCTTCAGCCCGAAGGCGTGGCCGAGCGCGTGCACGCATTCCTTGAGCACGCGGTCGAAGAAGACCGCCTCGTCCGGCGCCGAGTTGTAGAACTCGGGCCGCAGCCGGTACGTCGAGACCACCGCGATGCGATCGGCGTCGTTGGCGTCGCCGAAGATGAAGTTGTGCGAGGTCTTGTAGAGATCGTCGCCGATCACGCCGAGGACGAAGCCTTCGCGCTGCGGCATCGCGGCCATCATCTTGTTGAACACGGTGGTGAGGAAGAACTGGCGCCGCGTCGAGTTGGCCAGCGACGGCGAGAGGGTGAGCGGCTTTTCGATTGCGAACTTGTGGAGGAATCGCTCCTCCAGGCAGGGAGCCAGACGTTCGCAGAAATCGTTGGCGACGTTGTTCATGGGAACGAGGCCTATCTTTTCCACGGCTTCTGACCTTCCACTCGTCTCTTCGAAGTCCTTCGCACGCGCATCGGTGGGAGTCGCACGACAATGATAATCGGATTGGGTACCGACGTCGCCGAAGTCGATCGCTTCAAATTCGGCGCGGAGCAGCTCGCGCGCTTCGCCAAGAAGGTATTCACGCCGGAAGAGATGGCGCACGCGCTGCGGCATCGCCACTTCGCCGAGCGGCTCGCCGGCGCGTTCGCGGCCAAGGAGGCGACGCGCAAGGCGTTCGGCCACGCGATCCCATGGCGGCTCGTCGGCGTGCGCCACGAACGCAGCGGCAAGCCGTACGTCGCGCTGTCGGGCCGGGCGGAGCGCCTGCCCGCGTTGCGCGGCGTCAGCCGCATGCACCTCACGATCTCGCACAGCCGCTCCAACGCCGTCGCGACGGTGATCCTCGAAGCCGACGAACTCGTGACCATGCCCATCGGGCACGCCGTCGCGGAAGCGGTGGCTCGGTGAACGCCCTCACACCTGAGGAGATGCGCACGGCGGACCAACGCGCCGTCGACGACGTCGGCATCCCGCCGATCATCCTCATGGAATCCGCCGGGCGCGCGGTCGCCGAGCTGGCGCGCGATTTCATCGACGATCTCGACGGCGATCCGATCCGCATCGCGGTGGTGGCGGGGCCGGGCAACAACGGCGGCGACGCGCTCGTCGCGGCGCGCTATCTCATGCAGCTGGGATTCGAGCCCGACATCTATATGGCGGCGAAGGCCGAGGACTGCAACGAGCTGTGCCGCACGCAGCTCGACATCATGGAGAGCCTCGGCGCGTCCATCAGCTTCCTGCGCGAGCAGTCGCCCGAGTTCTTCCGTTCGGGGCTGCGCGCCAGCGCGCTCATCATCGACGGCTTGCTGGGCACCGGCGCGTCTGGGCCGCTGCGCGAGTCGCACCGCGCGTGGGTCAACGAGATCAATATCGCCGATCGAGACGTGCTCGCGGTCGACATGCCGAGCGGCATCGATTCGAGCACTGGCATGGTCCCCGGACCCGCCGTCTCCGCCGCCGCCACGGTGACGATGGCGGCGCCGAAGGTCGGCATGCTGCTGTATCCGGCGGCGTCCTATGTCGGCGAGCTGTGGGTCGCGCACATCGGCATCCCGCCGGGCATCTTGGCCGACGTCGGCGGACGCTACCATATCATGACCAAGGAGCAGTTCTTCTACTGGCTGCCGGAGCGCAGCGCGCTGGCGAACAAACGCACCGCGGGCGACGTCGTCATCATCGGCGGCAGCAGCCAGTACGTCGGCGCGCCCGCGCTGTGCGCGCTCGGCGCGCAGCACGCCGGCGCCGGCTATGTGACGATCGCCTGTCCGGCGAACGTCGCCGACGCGATCGGCTATCACGTGATGGAGCAGATCATCGCGCCCTGGCCGCAGGACGATGCCGCCGCCGCCGCCGAGCGCCTGCTCGACCTGACGCGCCATGCCGGCGCCGTCGTCATCGGCCCAGGGTTGGGACGCGAGGAGCGCACCGGCGAGATCATCCGTGCCTTCATCCAAGCATCGACGCGCCCGCTGGTGATCGACGCCGACGCGCTGTTCGCGCTCTCCGGCCACCTCGAGATCCTCGCCGACAAGAAGGCCGTCCTGACGCCGCATGACGGCGAGTTCGCGCGCCTGCTCGGCGAGAACGCGGACACCGCCATCACCAACCGCATGAAGGCGGCGGACACCTTCGCCGATGCGCACGACGTGACGCTGCTGCTCAAGGGCCCGCGCTCGATCATCGCCACCAAGGAGGCGTCCTACGTCAACCTCACCGGCAACGAGCTGCTCGCGACCGCCGGCACCGGCGACGTGCTCTCCGGCATCATCGCCGCCATGATCGCGGCCGGCTGCAGCACGCGTCAAGCGGCGGCGATCGGCGCCTACTGGCACGGCGTCGCGGCGGACTTCCTGCTCAGCCAGCACAAGCACAGCGTCGTCGCCGGCGACGTCGCGCGCTCGCTGCAAGACGCGCTGCACTGGCTCCACGATCGGGAAGAAGACGACGACGGCTTCCTGACCCGCGTGGTCTAGCCCATACGATGAGTGCGAGCACAGCGGCGGCGCGCGCGGCGCGGCTGCGCGAATTGCTGGAACGCTACAACGAGGAGTACTACGTCCGCGACGCGCCGAGCGCGAGCGACGCCGAGTACGACGCGCTCATGCGCGAGCTGCGCGAGCTCGAGGCGGCGCACCCGGAGCTGCGCACGTCGGACAGCCCGACGCAGCGCGTCGGCGCGAAGCCATCCTCCTCTTTCGCCGCCTACGAGCACGGCGTGCCGATGCTCTCGCTCGGCAACGCCTTCGGCGCCGACGAGTTGGCGGCGTGGCACGCGCGCCTTGTCAAGCAGCTCGATGGGGAGCCGGTCGCTTTCACCGCCGAGCTCAAGATCGACGGTCTTGCGGTCTCGCTGCGCTACCGCGACGGCGTGCTCGAATCCGGCGCCACGCGCGGCGACGGCACGCGCGGTGAAGATGTGACGGCCAACCTGCGCACCGTGCGCTCGATCGCGCTGCGCCTGCGCGGCAAGGTTCCAGCGCTGCTCGAGGTGCGCGGCGAGGCCTATATGCGCCGCTCTGATTTCGATGCGCTCAACGAGCGGCGCGTGGCCGACGGCGATCCGCCGTTCGCCAATCCGCGCAACTCGGCCGCCGGTTCGTTGCGCCAGCTCGACCCCGCGATGACGGCCGAACGGCCGCTGCGCTTCTTCACCTACGGCATCGGCGCGAACGAGCCGCCGCTGCCGGTCGCGACCCAATGGGAACTGCTGCGCGCGCTCGAGTCGTTCGGCCTGCCGGTCAACCAGGAGGCGCGACGCTTCGAGACGTTCGAGGAGGTCGTCGCCTTTTGCGAGATGTGGCAGCACAAACGCGCGCAGCTCGACTACGGCACCGACGGCGTGGTGGTGAAGGTGGATTCGCTCGCGCAGCAGCGCGCGCTCGGCGCGGTCGGACGCGAACCGCGCTGGGCGATCGCCTTCAAATATCCGCCCGAAGAGGTGACGACTACGCTGCGCGCGATCGAGGTCAACGTGGGCCGCACGGGCAGCGTCAACCCGTACGCAGTGCTCGAGCCGGTGGTGGTCGGCGGCGTGACCGTCTCGACCGCATCGCTCCACAACGAGGACTTCATCCGCAGCAAGGACATCCGCGTCGGTGACCGCGTCGTCGTGCGGCGGGCCGGCGAGGTCATCCCCGAAGTCGTCGGGCCGCTGCTCACCGGCCGCGAGACGTCGCGGCAGCGGCCGTACCGGCTGCCGCGCACGTGCCCCATATGCGGCACGCCGATCGTGCGCGCCGAAGGCGAGGCTATGGCCTACTGCCCGAACAGCGTGTGTCCGGCGCAGCTCGCCGAACGTCTGCGCCACTTCGCCTCACGCGGCGCGATGGATATCGAAGGACTCGGCGACAAGGTGAGCGCAGCGATGGTGGAGGCCCGATTGGTGCACGATGTCGGCGACGTATACGCGCTCGACGCGCCGCGCCTGCTCACCCTGCCGCGCAGCGGCGAGAAGCTGGTGGCGAATCTGCTCGAGAACATCGAGCGCAGCAAGATCCGCCCGTTCGGACGCGTCCTCTACGCGCTGGGCATCCGTTTCGTCGGCGAGCAGACCGCGCAGATCCTCGCGGACGCGTGCGGCGACATCGACATGCTCGCCGGCATGTCCGCCGACGAGCTCGAGGAGATCGAGCAGATCGGGCCTGCTATCGCGGCGAGCGTCGCGTCGTTCTTCGCGCAGCGCCAGAACCGCGACATCGTGGAGAAGCTGCGCAGCGCCGGCGTCACGCTCAAGGGCGTCGCGCGACCCCGCGCGAGCGGGGGACCGCTCGCCGGCAAGACGTTCGTCCTCACCGGCACGCTCCCGACGCTGACCCGCGACGAAGCGGCTGCGCTCATCACCGGTGCGGGAGGCAAGGTCGCGTCGTCGGTGAGTAAGAAGACCGACTACGTGGTCGCCGGCGTTTCCGCCGGCAGCAAACTCGCACGCGCGCAGGAGCTCGGCGTCACCGTCATCGATGAAGACGCGTTGCGCGCATTGACCGCATAGGGGGCAGCATGTCGAGAAAAACCGGAGCCGTGATCGTCGCGCTCGTCGCAGCCGCCGCGTCATTCTTCCTCACCCGCGTCCTGTGGCCGGATCCGCCGGGTATGCCGGGACCGCCACCGGATCTGCTGCCGGTCTTCATCGGCGTCAGCATCGTGGAATCGCTCGCCTTCGGCGCGGGCGTCGCATTCCTCATCTTCGCGTACCCGCTCATACGGGCAGGTACGACCTCGGCGGGGCTCGCGCTGGCGACGTACCTCGCGATCGGCTGGACGCTGGTGAATTGGTGGCCGCACGACAATCTGCATCGCGTCGTCGGCATGGATTTCCCGAGACTCGCGGGCATTGAGATCGGCTTCCACGTTACACTTATCGCGGCCGCCCTCGTCATCGCGTTCTACTTCGTCGACGTGATGCGGCGCGCGCGAGCGGCTGCGTAGCGGCCAAGAAGGAAAGAGCGGCCGACCTGAAGGTCGGCCCCTCCATTTCCGCTCCCGGCGGGAGCTAGTGGTTGTCGTAGAGCTTCACGTGGCCGATGTTGTTGGCCCAGTACCAGCAGCGCTCGATCGCGTAGCCGATGTAGTTGATGACCGTCATCTCGAACGCTCTGCCTTGCGGGAACAACGCGACGATGATCAAGATGAAGATGACGTAGGACGTCACGCCGAGCGATCCCCAGAACTTCGTCGACTGCGAGGCTTGGGCGTTGGCGCGCAGCGGTGCGGGTTCGAAGTAGCGACGGCGCGGTTCTTGCGCGATCACCGACGGGCGATAGTCTTGCGCATGTGCCGCGGCCTGCGGCGTGCGGACGTAGCCGCCCTGGATGTAGCCGGTCTGCTGGTTGCTGATCTGGTCGGCGGCCAGGCTGCGCGAGGCGAGCGGCTCCATGTCCTCGCTTGGACCACCGAGCATCTTGGCGATCTTGCGTTTGCCGTCATCGTTGAGGTCGACGAAATCGGCGATAGTGCGGTAGCCGCCGTGCTCTCCCATCGGCGTCTGCGATTTCACCTTGATCAAGCCGCGCGCGGCGGAGTTGATGCTGCGCATGTCGATCGTGGTGAACAGCACGGTGCCTTCTGGCACTTCGACGTTGAACGTCGCCACAAGACCCTTCTCATCGAGATGGGTCGCCTTGCCGACGAGGTCCAGATGGTGCTCCGCGTTCCGCGCGGTGATCGACACCGGGAGCGATAAGGCGACGGGGAGCTCGCCGGTATCTAAAGCTTCAGCCATGCGAATGCATACCTCTCACTACCTTCATCGGCATTGTCGAGGTTAGACTTGACCTGAGGGCGGTCTGTTTCAAGCGCTTTCGACCTCCTCGAGGGTCCGCAGAAGCTCCCGGTTGGAGCGCTCGTAGCCGGCCATCGCGGCGTGCTCACTGCTGATGGCGATGTGAGCCCGGGGATCGGCCAGCACCCGTCGCAGGTATTGCCCGGTATAGGAAGTCGCATGCGCCGCGACTTGTTCCGGCGTACCGCTCGCCACGACCAGCCCGCCTTTTTCGCCCCCTTCGGGGCCGAGATCGATGACGTGATCGGCGGTCTTGATGACGTCGAGGTTGTGCTCGATCACAAGCACGGTGTTACCGGCGTCCACCAGGCGATCGAGCACCCGCAGCAGATGCGCGATGTCGGCGAAGTGCAGCCCCGTGGTGGGCTCGTCGAGGATATAGAACGTGCGGCCCGTGCCGCGCCGCGAGAGCTCGGTCGCGAGCTTGACACGCTGCGCCTCGCCGCCCGACAACGTCGTCGCCGGCTGTCCCATCTGGATGTAGCCCAGCCCGACCTCGCAGATCGTGCGCAGCTTGTTGTGCACGCGCGGCACGTTGGCGAAGAAGTCGGCGGCCTCATCGACGCGCATCTCGAGCACGTCGGCGATCGACTTGCCCTTGTAGGTGACCTCGAGCGTCTGCTGATTGTAGCGCTTGCCTTTGCACGCCTCGCACGGCACGTACACGTCGGGCAGGAAGTGCATCTCGATCTTGATGATGCCGTCGCCCGCGCACGACTCGCAGCGTCCGCCCTTCACGTTGAACGAGAAGCGGCCGGGCGAATAGCCGCGTGTGCGCGCATCCGGCGTGAGCGAGAAGAGCTCGCGGATAGGATCGAACGCGCCCGTGTACGTCGCCGGGTTGCTGCGGGGCGTCCGACCGATCGGCGATTGGTCGATCACGATCGCCTTGTCGAGCTGCTCGAGCCCGCTCACCTTGCCATAGGTGTCCTCAGGCGGCTGGCCGTGCAGATGATGCGCGAGCGCGCGGTAGAGCACGAGATCGACGAGGCTCGATTTGCCCGATCCCGACACGCCCGTCACCGCGCACAGTACCCCGAGCGGGAACTCGACGTCGATGCCCTGCAGGTTGTTGGCGCGCGCCTTGCGCAGCGTCAGCATCGCCTTCGGCGCGCGACGGCTGCGCGGGATCGGGATAAACGCGTCGCCTTTGAGATACTGGCCGGTCAACGACTCCGGCGCGGCCGCGATGTCCTCGATGGAGCCGCTGGCGATGATGCGGCCTCCTTCTTTGCCCGCGCGCGGCCCGATGTCGACGATGAAATCCGCTTCGCGCATCGTGTCTTCATCGTGCTCGACGACGATGAGCGTGTTGCCCAGATCGCGCAGCGTCTTGAGCGTCGCGAGCAGCCGCGCATTGTCGCGCTGGTGCAGACCGATGGACGGCTCGTCGAGCACGTAGAGCACGCCGACCAGTGACGAACCGATCTGGGTCGCGAGCCGGATGCGCTGTGCTTCGCCGCCCGAGAGCGAGGTGGCGCCGCGATCGAGGGTGAGATATTCGAGGCCGACGTTGACCAGGAAGCCGAGCCGGGCTCGCAGTTCCTTGACGATCTGCCGGCCGATCTGCTCGTCGCGGCCCGACAGCTTGAGCGCCTCGACGAACCCGAGCGCGCGGTCGACCGGCAGCGCGGTGAGCTGCGCGATGTTGAGCCCGCCGATGGTGACCCCCAGCGCTTCCGGTTTCAGCCGCGCGCCCTTGCACGTCGGGCAGCGCGCCGAGGTCATGAGCTTGTCTATCTCTTCTTTGACGTAGTCCGACGACGTCTCTTCGTAGCGCCGCTGTAAGGTCGGGATGACGCCTCGATAGTGCCCCTCGTAGTTCCACTTCTTGCCCGACTTGGTACGGAAGGTGAAGCGCCGCTTGCCTTCCTCGTCGTCGTCGCCGTAGAGGATGAGGTCGAGCAGTTCGCGCGGGATCTTCTTCACCGGCGTGTCGAGACCGTAGCCCTCGGCGCGCAGCAGCGACTCGACCTGCTGCACGTAGAACGCGTTCATGCCGGCCGACAAGTTCTTGGCCCACGGCACGATCGCGCCTTCGCGTAAGGATTTGCTGCGGTCCGGGATGACGAGGCGCGGGTCGATCTCGATCTTGACGCCGAGCCCGGTGCAGTCGGGGCACGCGCCGTAGGGGGAATTGAACGAGAACAGCCGCGGCGCCAGCTCCTCGAACGACAGCCCGCAATGGATGCACGACAGCTTTTCCGAGAACGGCAGCGTCTCTTCGCGACCGCCGGGTTTCTGGACGAGCGCGGTGACCAAGCCCTGCGTGAGGCGCAGCGCCGTCTCGACCGAGTCCGTCAGCCGCTTGCGGATGCCGTCCTTGAGGACCAGCCGGTCGATGACGATCTCGACGGTGTGTTTGCGCTTTTTGTCGAGATTGATCTTCTCGCGCAGCTCGCGGATCTCGCCGTCGACGCGCACGCGCGCGTAGCCGTCCTTGAGCGCCTGCTCGAACAGCTTCTGATACTCGCCCTTGCGGCCGCGCACCATCGGCGCGAGCAATTGGATGCGGCTGCCCTCCGGGGATTTCAAGATCTGGTCCACGATCTGCTCGGCGGTCTGCGGCGTGATGGGACGGCCGCAGTTGGGGCAGTGCGGCTTGCCGATGCGGGCGTAGATCAGCCGCAGGTAATCGTAGATCTCGGTGACCGTGCCCACGGTCGAGCGCGGATTGTGGCTGGCTGATTTCTGATCGATGGAGATCGCCGGCGAAAGCCCTTCGATGTAGTCGACGTCGGGCTTCTCCATCTGCCCGAGGAATTGGCGCGCGTACGACGACAGCGACTCGACGTAGCGGCGCTGGCCTTCGGCGTAGATCGTGTCGAACGCGAGCGAGCTCTTGCCCGAACCGGACAGCCCGGTGATGACGATGAGCTGGTTGCGCGGCAGCACCAGATCGATGTTCTTGAGGTTGTGCTCGCGCGCGCCCTTGACCACGATCGAATCCAGCCCATGGCGGGGCGGAATAGCGATGGCGGGGGCGGCGAGCGGATCGGCCTGCGCGCCGTTCGGCTTCTGTTTCTGCTGCATGGAGACGTGACTTCTTCGTCGGGACAGCGTGGATTCCTTAGGAATGCGAAAGGCCTGTGTACGAACGCGGGCCTCTGCTCGGTGGATTCAGCCCATGCTTATGGGCAGGCGTCTGCGTTCGTCGTGCTCTTATCGATGCGCGTGGCTGAGAAGTCGCCGGACGACGGCTTGCCTTTGAGGCCCCACGATCCGGTGAAGTCGCGGCCGGCAGGGGTGAAGCCCAGCTTCATCCAGCCGGGACCGCGCTGGTCGTTCCAGGTCGCCTTCGCGTTTGTGCCCTTGAGCGTGCCGGTGATGGTGCCGCCATGGCCGTACGTGCCGGCGAGCGCGGTGCCCGTCTCGGTCATATGGATGAGACCTTTGGTGAACGGCGTGCCCGTGTTCGCCACGCAGTACACGCCGTTGGCGTTGAACGTCGAGCTGGTGGCGCCGGCGGGCGAGGTGGACGACGCGAGCGCCGCGCACAGCGCGAATGCAAGAGAACCGATGATCAAAGACCGTCGTAGCATACGCTTACCTCCAAGAAAAGAAGAGCCCGCAACCGGTCTCACCTGCTGCGGGCTGTGTGTTCTCGGTGTTGGTGTTCTTTACATCCGTGCCGGCGGGCCCTGGCGTTGTCCGACGCTGCGGCCCATCACGGGCGACGTGTCCGATGCCGCGCCATATCCCCAGATGCCGTTGAAGCTCTGGCCGTCATCGTTGAACCAGAACGAGTACCAGCCGTTTTGCGTCTTGCTGGTCCAGGTGTAGCGCACTTTGTCCGACGTCCGGAATTTCCCGTTGAGCGTGAGGCCGCTCAGCGTGCACACGGATGTCGGACCGGATTGCTTGCAGTTCATGAGGCCGCTGAACAGCGCGGGACCCGTCACGACGTGCACGTTCCAGTCGCCGGCGGTGGTGATCTTGATCGGCGGCAGGATCATGTTGCCGACGTACGATGCGTTGGACTTGCGGCCGTTGTAGCCCCAGGTGCCGTTAAGGCTGTGACCGTTGGGGCTGACCTGAACGGTGATCCAGCCTGCGCCGGCGGGGCCGTTCCACTTGCCGTTGATCTGTGAATCGGTGACGAACGTGCCGGTGAAGCCGTTGCCGGTCTTGGCGTTCTTGCCGACCAGGGCGCTGCCCGTCTGCGTCACGGCGATCGTGCTCGACGTTGTGCCGTTCGGACCGCTCTGCTCGATGGTCCAATTACCGGTGATGTTCGGCGGTGCCGCCATCGCCACGGCGCTCGAGAGCGCTGCGATCGCGACCGCAAAAGATAGAGATAGTGCGAAACGTTTCAACCCAGGTCTCCTTTAAGTGTGTCAGGGTGAAGATAATGTGCGGTTCGATGCGCGAGGACTTCTCCCTAGGGGCCAAGGAGCGGAAAGTCGCATGGCGCAAGGCGCGGGCGGGCGAGCGGCCGTATGGTCGCGGGACGCAACGGGCCTATAATCTCGTCAAGGCGGCAGGCAATTCGCCGATCGTCTCGATGGTCGCGTCGGCCGGGCGGGCGCCTGCCGGGGGCCCCTCGGCGCGCACGTTGACCCACACCGCGCGCATACCGGCAGCGTGCGCTCCTGCGATGTCGCGGTTGAAGCGGTCGCCGACCATCACGCTCTCGGCCGGCCCCACCCCGGCCAAGCCCATCGCATGTTCGAAGATCTTCGGGTCGGGCTTCACCAGCTGCATCTCGCCGGCGAGGACGATGTGGTCGAAGAAGCGGCCGAGCTCGAGCCGGGCGATCTTCACGTCGTGCGTCTCGGCGAAGCCGTTGGTGATGATCGACATCTTGTAGCGGCCGTGCAGCTCGTGCAGCACGCGCACCGCGTCGGGCAGCAGCTCGGCGCGTTCGATGCGCAGGGTGTCGTAGCGCGCGGCGATGCGCGTTGCCAGCGTCGCGTCGCCGACGCCGAACCGCTTGAGCGCGGCGCGCCACATCGACGGCCGGATGTCGCCTGGCGATGGCGGCGGGCCGCCCGGTTCGAGGCCTTCCCAGAAATCGATCGCCGCGTCGACGTACGCCACCGCGAGTTCGTTCGGGTCGACGCCGATATCCGGCGATACCTCGCGCACCGCGGCTTCGGCGCAATGCTCGAGCGACAGCGTGTCTTCGATGAGCGTGTCGTCGAGGTCGAAGAAGATCGCGGTGATGGGCGTCAGAACAGCGCGGCCTCGCGCAGCGCTTCGCCGAACACGTGCGGCGCCGTGCGCGACAGCGCCGGGTCGCCGCCGTCGGGCAGCTGCTTGCGAAGCTCCCACAGCTCGTCGCGCAGCGCGGCCGCCTTCTCGAACTCGAGCCGCGCCGCCGCCGCGCGCATCTCTTTCTCGAGCTTGCTGATGGTGGCCATGAGCACTTCGCGCGGCACTTCCTTGAGCTGCTTGCCGGCGGCGCGTGCCTTCATGCCGTCGCTCGCGCCGATCGCGCTGAGGATGTCGCGCACCGACTTGCGCACCGATTGCGGATCGATGTTGTGCTCGAGGTTGTAGGCGGTCTGCCGCTCGCGCCGGCGCCGCGTCTCGTTGATCGCGCGCTCCATGGACTGCGTCACGTTGTCCGCGTACATGAGCACCGTGCCGCTGACGTGGCGCGCGGCCCGCCCGATCGTCTGGATGAGCGAGGTCTCCGAACGCAGGTAGCCTTCTTTGTCGGCGTCGAGGATCGCCACGAGCGAGACCTCCGGCAGGTCGAGGCCTTCGCGCAGCAGATTGATGCCGACGAGCACGTCGAACTCCCCGAGCCGCAGATCGCGCAGGATGGCGATGCGCTCCAAGGTATCCACCTCCGAGTGCAGATAGCGCGCGCGCACGTTCATCTCGATGAGGTAGTCGGTGAGGTCCTCCGCCATCTTCTTCGTCAGCGTCGTCACCAGCACGCGTTCGCCGGACGCAGCGCGTTTGCGGATCTCCTCCATGAGGTCGTCGACCTGACCCTTGGTCGGCCGCAGCTCGATCTGCGGATCCACCAGGCCGGTGGGGCGGATGATCTGCTCGACGACCTGCGTCGAATGCTTGCGCTCGTATTCGCCCAGTGTGGCGGACACGTAGACGACCTGATTGAGGTGCTTGTCGAACTCCTCGAAGGTGAGCGGCCGGTTGTCGATCGCGGACGGCAGCCGGAAGCCGTACTCGACGAGCGCCTCTTTGCGCGAGCGATCGCCCTGGTACATGCCGTGCACCTGCGGCAGCGTCACGTGCGACTCGTCGACGAACAGCAGCCAATCATCCGGGAAGAAGTCGAGCAGGCAGAAAGGCGTCTGTCCGGGCGCGCGGCCGGTGAGGTGGCGCGAGTAGTTCTCGATGCCGTTGCAGTAGCCGAGCTCGCGCAGCATCTCGATGTCGTTGCGCGTGCGCAGCTCGAGCCGCTGCGCCTCCAGCAGCTTGCCCTCGTGCCGGAAGAACGCGAGGCGCTCCTCGAGCTCGGCCTCGATGCTGCGCACCGCGCGCAGCAGCTTCTCCTCCGGCGTGATGAAGTGCTTGGCGGGGAAGATCGTCAGCTCGTCGAGATCCTCGAGCAGTTCGCCGGTCACCTGATTGACGCGGGTGATGTGCTCGATGGTGTCGCCGAAGAAATCGAGACGCGTCACGATCTCGTCGTCGACCGCGATGAACTCGAGGACGTCACCACGTACGCGGAAGGTGCCCCGCACCATGGCGAGGTCGTTGCGCGTGTACTGCATGTCCACCAGCTTGCGCAGCAGCTTGTCGCGGTCGTAGTCCGCGCCGCGGCGCAGGCTCAGCGCCATCTCCATGTAGTCCGACGGCGAGCCCAAGCCGAAGATGCACGACACCGAGGCGACGATGATCGTGTCGCGCCGCGTCAGCAGCGATTGCGTGGCGGAGTGCCGCAGGCGTTCGATCTCCTCGTTGATCGAGGAGTCCTTCTCGATGTACGTGTCCGAGGACGGGATGTACGCCTCGGGCTGGTAGTAGTCGAAGTACGACACGAAATACTCGACCGCGTTGTTGGGGAAGAACTCTTTGAACTCACCGCACAGCTGAGCGGCCAGCGTCTTGTTGTGGCTGAGCACGAGCGTCGGCTTGCGCGCGCGTTCGATGGTCCAGGCCATGGTCGCGGTCTTGCCGCTGCCGGTCACGCCGAGCAGCGCCTGCGCGCGGTCGCCGCGCGCGATGCCGTCGCTGAGGGCGGCGATCGCCTCCGGCTGGTCGCCCGAAGGCGCGAAAGGGGCTTCGACTTTGAATTCCGGCATGGTACCTTTATCTCACCCGAGGGGGGCGCCGGAGGGTCTTCGGAGAACATCATCCGGGGCCTCCGGGCCCGTTTGTATCAGCATCGCTGTCAGGAGACCGCTGTTATGGCTACGGCAAAACCGGTCCTCTTCTCCGGCAATTCCAATCGCGCGCTTGCCGTCGAGATCGCACACGTCATGGGCACGCACGTCGGCAAAGCGTTGGTGACCACGTTCGCCAACGAGGAATGCCGCATCGAGATCCACGAGAACGTGCGCGGCGCCGACGCGTTCGTCATCCAATCGATATCCAAGCAGCCCGACCTTGGGCGCTCCGTCAACGATTCGCTCATGGAGATGCTGCTGATGATCGACGCGCTGCGGCGCGCGTCGGCGTATCGCATCACCGCCGTCATCCCGTACTACGGCTACGCCAAGCAGGACAAGAAGACCAAAGGCCGCGAGCCCATCTCGGCCAAGCTGGTCGCCAACATGCTCACCACCGCCGGCGCGCAGCGCATCTTGACGGTGGACCTGCACGCGGCGCAGATCCAAGGTTTCTTCGACGAGCCGGTGGACAACCTCACCGCGAGCTTCATCCTCGCCAACTATCTCATCAACACAAAGAAGATGCGCGGCGGCAACATCGTCGTCGTCTCGCCGGACGCCGGCGGCGTGGCGCGCGCCGAGGCCTTCGCGAAGAAGCTCCAAGCATCGGTGGCGATCGTGTTCAAGCGCCGGCCGCGCCCGGACGTGAACGAGGTGAGCGAGGTCGTCGGCGACATGAAGGGCAAGACCGCGGTCATCATCGACGACATGATCTCGACCGGCGGCACACTCGTCAAAGCGTCGGAGGCGCTGCTCGAGCGCGGTGCGACCTCGGTCATCACCTGCGCCACGCACGGCATCTTCGCCGCCGGCGCGGCGCAGAAGCTCATCGACTCGCCGATCACCGAGATCGTCGTCACCAACACGATCCCCGTGCCCGAAGAGATCCGCGGGGACAAGATCAAGGTGCTCTCGGTCGCGCGCATGCTCGCCGAGACGGTGCGACGCATCTCCGCGAACCGTTCGGTGTCCGAGCTGTACAACGAACAAGAGGACTGGCTCGCGAACGCCGATGCGGTCGTGCCGAACAGCTCGCTTTTCGATCAACCGCCGGCGGCGAGCGAAACGGCCGTGCCGGTCATCGCAGGCAAGAAATAGATGTGTCGGTCGAATAAATTCGACCGCTCCATACGCAGAAAGGCAACATGGATACCATAACCATTGCCGCTAAACCCCGGTCGGAGACCGGGAGTCATGCGGTCAGCAGACTGCGGCGCGACGGCAAGGTGCCCGGCGTCGTCTACGGTCACGAATTCACCAGCCCTCTGCCGATCGTCATCGAGAGCCGCGATCTGCGCAGCGCGCTGGCGGGCCACAACATCAACTCGGTGTTCACGCTCGAGATCGAAGGGCGCGGCGCGACGCCGGTCATGATCCACGAGCGCCAGCTCGACGTGGTGAGCCACCGTCTGCTGCACATCGACCTCTACGCGGTGAACCTGACCGAAGCGGTCGAGGCGAGCGTCACGGTCGTCGCGGTCGGCAACGCGCCAGGCGTCAAGGAAGGCGGCGTGCTTGATATCGTGCTGCGTGAGATCGCGGTCGAAGCGCTGCCCGGCCAGATCCCAGAGCAGATCGAGGTCGACGTGAGCGAGCTCAACATCGGCGACAACATCCACGTCCGCGAGTTGAAGGTGCCCGAGGGCGTCACCATCGTCGAGGACGAGAACGATATCGTGCTGTCGGTGCTCGCGCCGTCGAAGGCCGAAGAGGAAGTGCCTGTCGCGGCGGTCGCGGAGCTGGCGCAGCCGGAGCTGGTGGGCGAGAAGAAGCCGGAAGAGGAAGTCGAGGAGTCGTAACGCGGATACTTCCAACGCCGCACGCGCGCCCCGGACCCGCTTGGTCGTCGGACTCGGCAATCCGGGGCGTTCGTATGTCCGGACGAGGCACAACGTCGGTTTTCGGGTGATCGAGGCGCTCGCGCAGCGGCATGCAGCCTCGGCGTGGCGCACGAAGTTCGATGCGCGGACGACGCAGCTGCCGGAGTCCGGCGCGATCCTCGCCATGCCGCATACCTACATGAACGCGTCCGGCGAGAGCGTCGGGCCGCTCGCCGCGTTCTACAAGATCCCTGTGGAAGACATCGTGGTCGTGTGCGACGACGTCAATCTGCCGTTCGGGCGGCTGCGCATGCGGCGCAGCGGCAGCGACGGCGGCCACAACGGACTGAAGTCGATCATCGAAGCGCTCGGGTCCATAGGCTTCCCGCGACTGCGCGTCGGCGTCGGCCGCGATGACGGCGACCTCATCGACCACGTCATCAGCGCCTTCACGCCCGAAGAGGAGGCCGCGCTCGGCGAGATCATCGACCGCGGCGTGGCCGGGGTCGAGACGTTCCTCGACGCCGGGATCGAAGCCGCGATCGCGCTCGTCAACGCCGCGGGAGGCGGCCTCCCCGACGACGAGCAGCCATGACTTGATAGGAGTCCTACGAGGATGAAAGCGCTACCGACCGTCGCCGAGCGCAAGGCGGCGGGCAGACTGATCCGGCGTGACGTGCCGCGCGCCAGCCACGCCGCGTGGAAGCCTGCGCCGTCGCGCCCCGATCCGTTGAGCTTGCTGCGCAGCCAGAACAAGACGCGCGTGCCCGCGCTCGTGCCGATCAGGTACTGGCGGATGCTGCAGTCGCCGTTCACCTTCTTCCGCGGCGCGGCCGCGATCATGGCGGCGGATCTGGCCGGCACGCCGAACACCGGCATCGCCGTGCAGGCGTGCGGCGACTGCCATCTCATGAACTTCGGCGCGTATGCCACCGAGGAGCGCAACTTCGTCTTCGACATCTGCGATTTCGACGAGACGCTCCGCGCGCCGTGGGAGTGGGACGTCAAACGGCTTGCAGCGAGCTTCATCGTCGCCGGACGGGATATCGAGCTCACAGAGCGGCAGTGCCTTGACGCCGTGGCCGTCGGTGTTAGCGCGTATCGCGAGCGCATGTCGGCGTACGCGAACATGACCGGTCTCGGGGTCTGGTACTCGCGGCTCGACGTCGACGCCATCCCGCAGCAGGCATTGGCCGACGGCAAGAAGGCGCGCGCGCGTTTCGCGCGGATGGCTGAAAAGCTACGAGCGCGCGCGCAAGAAGCCGATTTCAACAAACTGGCGGAGTTCCTCGACGGACGGCCTCGCTTCATCGACAACCCGCCCGGCGTCCACCATCCTTCGGGCATGCCGGGCACCGGACGGGCCATCCGCGCCGAGCTCGAAGCGTATCGCCATTCGTTGCGCGACGACCTGCGCGTGCTCTTCGACCGCTACGAGGTCTTCGACGTGGCGGTCAAAGTGGTGGGCGTCGGCAGCGTCGGCACCCGCTGCGCTATCGTGCTGCTCATGGCGCGGGAGGACGATCCGCTCATCTTGCAAGTCAAAGAGGCCGGCGCGTCGGTGCTCGAAGCCTACGCCAAGCCGAGCGGCTTCACGAATCAAGGAGAGCGCGTCGTCAACGGCCAGCGCATCATGCAGACGGCGAGCGACATGCTGCTCGGTTGGACCGCCTACAACGGCCGGGACTATTACATCCGCCAACTGCGCGACATGAAATCCTCGGTGGTGGTCGAGGCGATGGACCCGCTCGACCTCGCGGAGTACGCCCGCGTGTGCGGCATGACGCTCGCGCGCGCGCACGCGCGGTCCGGCGACCCGGCGCTCCTGAGCGGCTACCTCGGCAACGGCGATGCCTTCGATCTGGCGATCGCGGATTTCGCGGTCGCGTATGCGGATCAGAACCAACGCGATTTCGCGCAGCTCAGGGCGGGGGTGCGCGCGAAGAAGATACGGATCGAGAAGGGCTAGGGCGCGGGAGGCAGGCTACCCGATTCGACGGCTGCCTGGATCCGCGAGCGGCACGCCGTCGCGGCACAGCGGGCACTGCTCCGGCGGATAATCGGCGAGCGGCAGATCGAGCAGCGCGGTCACCGGCAGCGAGAGCGCGGGCTTGCCGCGTTTGACCACCGCGCCCACGGCGACGACGCGTGCCCCGAGCGCCTCGACCACCGCGATGACCTCGGCGGTGGACTTGCCCGTCGTCATGACGTCCTCGACGACAGCCACGCGTTCGCCGGGTGACAGCGTGAAGCCGCGGCGCAGCGTCGGCACACCCGCTTCCTTCTCCACGAAGATGTCGCGCGCGCCGAGATGCTTGGCGACCACGTATCCCGGGATGATGCCGCCGACGGCGGCGCTGACGACGACACTCGCCTGCGCCGGTCGGAGCAGCTCGGCGAGAGCGCCGCAGACCGCCTCCGCGGTCGGCGGATCCTCGAAGATGCGGAACTTCTGGATGAACCGGTCGCTGTGCAGCCCGGACGAGAGCGCGAAGTGCCCTGTGAGCATCGCCCCGCGGCGCTCGAGCAGGGCGAGCACATCCGACTTCGTCAAACCTGGACGTTTCCGAAGGTCTTCACCGATGCCAGCTCCGCCAGGATGGCGCCCGCCGCGCGGCCTGGATCCGGCGCGGCGGTGATCGGCCGGCCGACCACGATGTAGTCCGCGCCCGCGAGCACCGCGTCCGCCGGCGCGGCTACTCTGCGCTGGTCGCCCGCCGCCTGGCCGCTCGGACGGATGCCGGGGCAGACGATCGTGAACCCGTCGCCGGCGCGCGCGCGGACGATCGCCGCCTCTTCCACCGCGCACACCGCGCCGTCGATGCCGGCTTCCAGCGCGAGCTCGGCGCGCATGCTGACGAGCTGGTGCGGCGTGCGGTCTTCGCCCGCCGCCACAAGATCTTCTTTAGACAAGCTGGTGAGCACGGTGACCGCGAGCAGGCGCATCGCGCCGCCCTCGGCGTTGGCCTCGTCGCGCGCCTGTGCTGCGGCTTCCATCATAGCCCGGCCGCCCGAGGCGTGCAGGGTCAGCATGGCTGGGCGGAAGCGCTTGGCGGCGCGCACCGCCGCGGCGACGGTGTTGGGGATGTCGTGCAGTTTGAGATCGAGGAACAGCGACGCGCCGCGCTCGTGCAGAGCCTCGATGATCTTCTCGCCGTACGCGTAGTACGCCTGATAGCCGACCTTATACCACCGCACCACGGGCGCGGTCTTCTCCACCACCGCGAGCGCTTCGTCGGCGCTCGGCTCGTCGAGCGCGACGATCAGTTCCGTCATGTGCGTGCTCCTTGCGCCGAGGGGCGCCGATCGCCGGGCCAACGCTCGCCCGCGTAGCCCGGATTTGCAAGACCCGTGAGAGCGCGGACGCTGGCGAAGCCGCGGCGCGCAGCTTCGGCGACGATCGCGGCGCCGACGTGCACCGCGACGTTGGGATCGCGGAAGTTCGCCGTGCCGATCGAGACCGCGGTCGCGCCGGCGAGCATCAGCTCGAGCGCATCGTTGCCGGTCTCCACGCCGCCCATCCCTATGATCGGGATGGTGACGGTCTGCGCGACCTCCCACACCTGATAGACCGCGACGGGCCGGATCGCCGGACCGGTGAGACCGCCGGTGCCGTTGGCGAGCGTCGGGCGAGCGCGCTCCACGTCGATCGCCATGGCGCGCAGCGAGTTGATGAGCGAGATGGCGTCGGCGCCCGCCTCCTGGGCGGCTCGCGCGATCGGGCGGATGTCGGTGACGTTCGGCGTGAGCTTCGCGATGAGAGGCAGCGAGACACGGCGTTTCACCGCGGCGACGACCGCGTCGGTCGCCCGCGCGTCGACCGCGAAGCACTCGCCTTCGCTATCGACGTTCGGGCACGAGACGTCGAGCTCGATCGCGACGAGGCCGGGTAAGCCGTCCATGCGCGCCGCCACCTCTACGAACTCGCCCACCGTGAAGCCGGCGACGCTGGCGATGACCTTGGTCGGCACCTCGGGCAGCTTGGGCGCCTCATGTTCCACAAAGTATTCGATGCCGGGCCCCTGCAGGCCGATCGCATTGAGCATGCCCGCCGGCGTGAGCGCGATGCGCGGCATGAGATTGCCGAGCCGCGGCTCGCGGGTGATGCTCTTGAGCGTGATCGCGCCATACGCGGCGACGTCAATGATGCGGCCGAACTCCGCGCCGCGGTTGTAGCAGCCGCTCGCCGCGATCAACGGGTTCGCCAGCGTCACGCGACCGATGTCGACCGATCTGTCCGGCGCTTTGGCGGCGCCGTTGCGCTCGCCGCTCACGCGTAGGCCTCCGGCCACAGCACGTCGTCGCTGCGGAACACGGTGCCGTCGATGCAGACGCGCGCGTAGTCGTTGCTGCGCGAGTCGCGCGGCGCCGGCGGGTAGCCCGTCGCCGGCCCGCTGCCGCGGCGTACCGGGACGACGCACCCCCAGCACGTGCCCATCGAGCAGCCGAACGTCTCTTCCATAGATATCTCGCACGCGGTGCCGCTCGTCGCGGCATGTCCGCACAGGGCGCGCAGCATGCCGGGCGGACCGCAGCCGTAGATGATGTCGAAGGCGGGCTGCGCACGCACCAGGTCGAGCACGCTGCCGCGTTCACCCTCGCTGCCGTCGTCCGTGCAGACGGTCAACGGCACGCCGAGCTCGCGCAGCTCGCGCGCGCCGACGAGCATGCCCTTCGCGCGGGCGCCGAGGATCGCGGTGACTGTGACGCCGGCGTGCAGCAGCTCGCGCGCCAGCAGCCAGAACGGCACGACGCCGATGCCGCCTGCGGCGATCAGCGCGCGCGTACCTCGCACGGGGATGGTGAACCTGTTCCCGAGCGGCCCGATGCACGACACGCCGGTCCCGACGCTCAGGCGCGACAGGCGGCGCGTGCGGTCGCCCCATTCCCTGAACAGCAGCGTGAACTCGTCCGCCTTCGTGGTCCAGACCCCGAGCGGCAGGCGGACCGAGAATACACCGGGGACGTCGATCGCCACGTACTGGGCGGCTCCGGCCTCGGCGGCGATCCCGGCCGCGCGGAACCCCAGACACCAAAAACCGGGAGCGACGTGCTCCCGGCTTATCAAAGTGGCTGTTTCGAGCAGCGGCGTCTGCGATGCCATCTCCTCGGTGCTTCGCCCCGCTTGACGGTCGACCCTCGAAAAGTGACGTGCGTCATCATATCTATGACACAGCCGCCGGGACGTCTCAGTCGAACTTTTGACGGGCATTATCCGTATATCTATTGGGGGGAAGCACTGGAGCGGACCATGCAAGGAATACTGATCTTCAACACTCTCGCCGAGGCGGTCGCCAGCGGCTTCGAAGTGTTCGACCGCACCGCCGACGGCTATCTCGTGCGCAAGCGCACCGAGCGCGGCTGGGCCATCGCGCTGGCGCGCCAGAAGAACGCCGCCTAAGAACGCCCCTGACGGTCGAATGAATTCGACCGCTCCAGATCTGGGGCCATAAAGCGAATCGAGGCGGACCTTGGTCTGCCTCGATCTCTTTTTGGACGCCGTGTCGCGCGGGGTGCACTGCGCAGCGCGGCGTCTGTCCGTTATAACGCCCTTCGTCCCCGAAAGGTTTCTCCGGCTTCTCTAAGGATGCGACGTCCCGCCGGGGATCTGCAGATCGTACGTCACGCCGACGCTCGCGCTCATGTGTCCGGTCCCCGCAGCCAGCGGCGGCGGCGGCGCGGCGTCCATGCGCATCATCGGCGCGGCTGCCATCGGCGCGGCGATGCTGCTGCCGAAGTTGATCGAGCGGACGTTGCCCAGTCGCACGCCGGCCGCCGCCGCCGCGATCGACGCCAGGTCGTGCGCCTGCTTGACCGCGCGCTGTAGCGCCTGCTTGTAGAGCGCGTCGGCTTGACTGGTGTCGAAGGACAGGCCGTATGTCTGATTCGCGCCAGCCCGCAAGCCGGCGTCGAGCGCCGCGCCGGCCTTGTCGACCGACGTCTTCACCGCGATGCTTTCTGACGCCACGAACGCCGCCTTCACAGTGTCGGTCGATTGGCGGTAATAGAGATTGTAGTTCTTCGTCTGGATGTCGCCGGCAGGTATGCCGAGCGACTTGAGCGCCGCGATCACCGCGTTCGCACGGCCGTTGAGGTCGGCGGTGGCGGCGCCGGCGCTTGCGCCCTCGGTGTTGACGCCCAACGTCACATACGCGACGTCCGGCGTGTAGTCGACCTCGCCGGTCGCCTGCACGGTGACGCTCGCCATATTGTGCATCGCCATCATCGTCATCATGCTCGTGGGCATGGTGTCGGCGGCGACCGGAGCGGCGATGCTCCCGGCTGCCGCGACGACGACCGCACATGCTGCGAGCCTCAAAGCGTTACGCATGGGGATCTCTCCTTGCTGACAGCGCGCTCACCGCGCGGATCTCGTATCGAGTCGTCTCCCCGTCGGGGATGCTCTCGCACAGCACGATCTCGCTGACCGGCATGACGAACCTGCTGACCGGGCCGATATCAGGCATGCCGGCGAGCGGCCGCCTGCATCTGCACAGCGTCACGTGAGGCTGACTGTCGTCGGGCAAGTGCGACCCGAGCGCTTCGAACGCCTCTCGCGTCGTCTTCGCGCACTCGTCGTACCCGGGCGCAGGTTCGGCGCATCCCAGCCACAGCAGCCGCGGATGACGCTCGTCGGGGAAGCCGCTCAAGCGGTCGAGGGCGAGGGAGAACGGTGCGCAGCGCGCGGCGGCCCCCGACAGCGCATCCGCGTATGCGGCGACCCGCTCCACCGGCACCGCGCCGAGGAACGCCAGCGTGCAGTGCAGCTTCTCCGGCCGCTCGAAGCGCGCCGCGACGCCTGCGCGGATGAGCCTGTCGGCGAGCTGCCCGGCGAATGCCCGGGCCTCGTTCGAAAGGCTGATCGCCGCGAACAAACGGGCCATCCCAAGGCCTTGCGAGAAGCCGCCGGCGAGCGCCTTCAGGCTGCTCTCACGGCGCATTAATGTGGGCGCCGGCTGTCCCGTCGTATGCTCGGAGCATAGCGGCGACGCACGTGAGAGTCG
Organism: Vulcanimicrobiota bacterium; assembly: GCA_963805945.1. GTDB lineage: Bacteria > Vulcanimicrobiota > Vulcanimicrobiia > Eremiobacterales > Eremiobacteraceae > JAFAHD01. Next base: position 170,258 of record CAWDVP010000002.1, read on the forward strand.
CAGTGCTTACCACCAGTCGCTGGAAACGACAGGAGCACCGCCAACATGTCGCACTCAGGAGTCACCGCGCCGCTCTCCGACCAGAGCAAGCGCAAGATCCTCGTCGTCGAAGACGACGTCCAGATCGCCAAAGTCCTCCGCCTGGAGCTCGAGCACGAGGGTTTCGACGTCGAGGTGTGCGGCGACGGCGCAAGCGCCATCGAGCGCGCGCTCAAAGGCCCCGACCTCATCATCCTCGATCTCCTCTTGCCCCGCATCGACGGCCTGGAAGTCTGCCGCCGCGTCCGGCGCCATTCGTCGGTGCCGATCATCATGCTCACCGCCAAAGATGCGGTGCCCGACCGCATCACCGGCCTCGACACCGGCGCGAACGACTACCTCTCGAAGCCGTTCTCGATCGAGGAGCTGCTCGCGCGCATCCGCGTGCAGCTGCGCGAACGCGATCCCGGCGAGCGCACGCTGACCATCAAGGACCTCACGCTCAACCGCGACACGCACGAGGTGATCCGCGCGGGGCGCGCCATCGGCCTGACCGCCAAGGAGTTCTCGCTGCTCGAGTTCCTCATGATGTATCCCAACAAAGTGCACACGCGCGACGAGATCTTCAACAGCGTGTGGGGATCGGATTTCCTGGGCGAGTCGAACCTCATCGACGTCTACATCCGCTACCTGCGCAATAAGGTGGACGAAGGAGCGGACGACAAGCTCATCGCGACCATCCGTGGTGTCGGCTACGCGCTCCGCACCTAGGGCGGACGCGCAGCCGCTCTTCTTCGAAAGCCTGCGCTGGCGACTCACCGTCTGGTATGCGCTCGCCGTCGGCGCGCTGCTGCTCGTGTTCGCGCTCGTCGTGCTGTTGGGGGCGCAGCGGGTGCTCTACCTGTCGGCGGCGGAGCGCATCGAGGCGGTGTCGAGCTCGTTGCAGTCGTACTCGCGCGCCGGCAACACGCTGTTCGGCTCGGTCTCGATCATCGAACTGCTCTCGGAGCAGGCGCAGCTCGACACGTTCGCGGGCTCCGGACTGTACATCGAAGCGTTCAATCCGGCCGGCGCCCGCATCGGCGCGAGCACGAGCCTCGCCGACGTGAATCTGCCGATCTCCGGCTATCGCCCCTGGCGTTACAAGGAGGGCAGCGGCGGCGATTGGGGGACCGCCGAAACCGCGCTCGGGCCTGTGCTGGCGCACTGGCACGTCGTCTACGACAACGGCCGCCCGGTGGCGACGGTGTACGTCGCGCAGTCGCTCGTCGCGGTGCGCCGGGCGCTCACCGCGTTCGCCACGTTCCTGGTGCTGAGCTTCCTCGGCGCGCTCGCGTTGATCATCGCATCCGGCGTGTGGCTGGCGCGCAGCACGATCGGCCCGATCAACGAGATCTCGGGCGCGGTGGCGGACATCGGCAGCGATGACCTCACGAAGCGGCTCAATTGGGCCGACCGCCGCGACGAGCTGGGCCGCCTCGCGGCGCGCTTCGACGACATGCTCGCACGCCTCGAGGCCGCTTTCTTGCGCGAGCGACGCTTCATCTCCGATGCGTCGCACGAGCTCAAGACGCCGCTCACCGTGATCAACGCGAACGCGCAGATGCTCGAACGCTGGGGCGACAAGGACGCCGAGGTGCGCCGCGAAGCGCTCGAGGCGATCCGCGCCGAGAGCGCGCAGATGGCGCGCGTCATCAACGCGATGCTCACCCTGGCGAAAACGGACAACAACGATGCGCTCGCGTTCGAACCGCTCAACATGCGGCCGTTGGTCGATGACGTCGCAGGATCGCTCCGCTCGCGCGCAGCCGAGAAGGGCTTGACGCTCGAGACGCAGTGCGCTGCCGATGCGTATGTGCTGGGCGAGCCGGGATTGCTGCGCCAGCTCGTGGTCAACCTGACCGAGAACGCGATCAAGTTCACCGAGCACGGCGGCGTGCGCATCTCCGTGCGCGCCGAGAACTCGCACGCGCACCTCGACGTCGCCGACACGGGACCGGGCATCCCCGCGGACGCCTTGCCGCACGTCTTCGAACGCTTCTATCGGGCGGACCCGGCGCACTCGCGCGCGGTCGAGGGCACAGGGCTGGGGCTGGCCGTCGTGAGCAGCATCGTGCGCGCTCATGGCGGCGAGATCAAAGTGAAAAGCGCTGTCGGGGAGGGGACGACTGTCTCGGTCATCTTGCCGGCGCTCGCGCTCGCCGACGAGGGCGAGCCGTGATGCACCGCACTGGTCTCATCCGGCGCTCACGTCCGGTTCACCACGGCCTCATGCGGTGGGTGCCGCTGCGCGGTACCGTGAGGGTGGATGGGCGCGCCCGCGGCCCGTCGACCATCATGAAACGCATCAATCTTCTCGCGCTGGCGCTGGCCGCCGCGGCGGCCCCGCTCTGCATCGTGCTTTCGGCCAAGGCCGATCTCGCGCAGCAGACCGGCGGTCCGCCCGTGGTGACCATCCGCTCGCAAGGCGGCCAGATCACCGTCCGCTCCGGCGAGCCGGACGGGATCGTGCGCGTGCCCGGCAATGCGCCGGGCGTGCAGATGTCGCATTTCAACGTGAGCGCGCAAGAGATCCGCATGGTTTTCCCGGGGGAGCGCGGCCAGGCCGGCGGGAACCGCGGCGGCCGGCGTCCGTATTCGTTCCCCGCTCGGCCATTCAACGTGCCGAACCTGAACGAAGGCCCGCACGGCGTCGCGATCGTGAACCCCGGCAACGACCTCACTGTCGGCGTGCCGAACAAGACCGAGGCGATGTTCATCAACGCCGGCCCGAGTCCGGTGACGATGGAGCAGACCCACGGACCGTTCGTCATCTTCGGCCAGGGCGACATCGCGCTGCATGGCGTCCAGGGGCGCGGCTGGGTGCGCACTCCGGCCGGCAATATGGACATCCGCGATCCGTCGGGCGCGCTGCGTCTCGAGACGGCGACGGGCCGCATCGCGATGCAGTCAGGCGCCGCGCTGGACCGCGCCGAGATCTACTCGCAGAACGGCGACGTCGAGTGGACGATCAACGGCGCCGGCAGCGGTCCGTATCGCATCATCGCCGGCAGCGGGATCGTGAGGCTGTTCGTGCGGCCGGGCATCGGCGTCAACATCGACGCGAGCAGCGACACGGGCACGGTGGTGAACAACCTCGGTCCCGGCATCGCGGATGTCAGCCTCGCGCGACCGCATGCGCTTTCGCTGACGATGGGCGGCGGCGGCGCGGAGATCACGGTGCACAGCGTCGGCGCCACCGTCATCATCGCTCCGTCTCCATAGCGACCGCGGGAACAACGCGCCGCGCCACGAATACCGGGCGCGTGCTTCGCATCTTCGGAGGTCTTCTCGTCGCCGCACTGCTGTGCGTGATGCTCTTCACCGACAGATCACCCACGGCCGCCGATGTCATGCCGACGTTCGCGCCGGAGCTCACAGCGGCGCCCTCGCCGTCTCCCACCATCACCCCGCTCCCACCGCCCATCTCGCGACCCGACGATGCGCACGGCATCCCGCAGACGACTGCGCCGTACCGCGCTCCCGCGCCGTTCTCGTCACCGGTGCTGCCCGATTCGCTGTGGCTGTCCACCGCGCCGCTCTTCACCGTGCCGTGCACGCTGCACGCGCAGCGCGTCTACGTGCCCGTCGTCGTGAACGGCAGGCCCGAGACGTTCTTGCTCGATTCGGGCGTGCCGTTCTCGACCATCGACCCTGCCGTCGCGCCGACGCAAGACGTACCGATCAAACTGCGCACGCTGCAGATCGGCGAGGTGCGCTTCAACGCGCTCACCGCCGGCGTCGCGAAAGTCGAGGCGCGTGCGCGGACGTACTACGGCGCGCCGATAGACGGCGTGCTGGGCCAGGAGCTGTTCTCGCGCTATCCGGTGAAGATCGACTACCGCAATTGCGCGGTGACGATCTACCGCGACAGCACGACCGCGCTCGCGGAGGCCGGCGACAGCATGCGCCAGGTCCCGCTGCGTATGATCAACGGCGTGCCGACCGTCTCCTCGTCGCTGCTCGGCGAGCCGGTGACGCTCGACGTCGACACCGGCTCAGACGCGGAGGTGGATGCGACGCAGGCCTTCGCGAGCGCGCACGCGCTCGTGCCGGTGCCCAACTCGGTGCCCGAGCTGCGGCGCGTCCTGCCCGGCGCTGAGCTGCGCGGCGAGACGCTGCGTGCCGCGGACTTCTCGGTCGGCAGCGTCATCGTCGAGGGGCCGCTGGTCGGCGTCGTCGCGGGCGAGGCGCCTTTCGACAACGTCGACGGCGACATCGGCGGCGGCCTGCTCGCGCAGACCACCGTGCTCTTCGACGAGACAGGCGGCGAACTGCTGCTCGCGCCGGCCAGGGTCGCGAGGCCTGCGTACGACCGCAGCGGAGCCTGGCTGATCCTGCGGCCCAACGGCGTCGTCATCAAGAGCGTCCTGCCGTACTCGCCCGCCGAGCGCGCGGATCTGCGCCAGGGCGATCGCATCCTCGCCATCGGCGGCTCCGCCAACCCGGACCTGGAAGCCGCGCGCACGCTGCTCGCCGGAACGCCCGGCACGACGCTGACGGTCAAGTACGAACGCAACGGCGCGGTGCACGCGGCGCCGGTGACGCTGCGGACGCTGCTCTAGATGATGCGCATCCGCGATCTTTCGCACATCCGTATCGATCGCGTCGAGTTCCCGAGCGCCGGCGGCACGGTGCGGGGGCTGTTCTATCATTCGGAGCGGCCGGCGACGTGCGTCGTGTTGTGCCACGGCTATTCAGCCGGGAAACACAACGTCGATCCGCTCGCCTACCACCTCGCGGCGGAGGGTTACATCGCGCTTGCGTTCGACTTCCTCGGGCACAAGCTCGGCGCCAGCTCGTCACCGCTCGCGCGCGCGGACGATCTGCTGTCGAACGCGCTCGACGCGATCGCTTTCGCACGGGAGCAGCCCGGCGTGGGCCGCGTCGTCATCGGCGGTCATAGCATGGGCGCGGCCACCGCGATAGGCGCGGCGGTGAGCGCGCCGGACGTCAACGGCGTCATCGCGATGTGCACCGCGCTAGGGCGCGGGCGCCTGCTCGAGGGTACGGGGCTGCTCAACGGGCTGGTGAATCGGACGGCGTATGTGGACGGCGCCCCGCCGCAGGAGATCACCGCCGTCATGGACGGCTTCACCGCGCGGATCGGCCAGATCGCGCCTCGGCCGTTGCTCGTGATCGCGGCAGCGAAAGACGCGCTGGTGGCGCCGTCCGCCGTCCGCCAGCTCTTCGATGAAGCAGGCGAACCCAAGACCTACGAGCTGGTCGATGCGACGCATACCGATTGCGCGGAGCGTTCCCGCTTCGTCGTGCTTAGATGGCTCAAGGCATCGGGTTTCGAATACGCGCACTAGTCTGTAGGGGCCGAACTTTAGTTCGGCTCGTGGGGGGAGACGGCATGAAGAGGTCCACCGTAATCGCGATCGCCGCGTCATGTTGTGTCGTCGCAGTCGCACTGGCGCAGCCGAACGGCTCGTCGCGCGCCGCGACGAACGCGGCTCAGCCGACGCCCGTCGTGTCGGTGACCACGCTGCCCGCGCTGCCGTCGCCTGGCGCGCCGACCGCGCATCCGGTCACGCCGCCGTCCGCCGCGGCGACCAACCCGCTCCCGTCCAGCATGAGCGCATCGCCGTTCGGATCCCCGCACGCGACGCCGACCGCGCCGCCAGCGACCATCGCGCCGCCGCCGCCGGGCACGCTCATCACGATCACCGGCGCGGTCACGCATCCGCTGACCATCTCGCTCGATCAATTGCGCGACATGCACAAGACGAGCATCACCATGCGCGTCATCGACGCGGACGGCAAGCATCGCTTCCACACCTTTGCAGGCACGCCGTTGAAGGCGGTGCTCAATCTCGCGGTGCCGTCGAATCCGGGCGGCGCGGACACGTCGGTCAACGCCTACGCCTTGATCACCGGTCTCTCCGGCGGACCTGCGATCGTGGCGTTCCCCGAATTCGAGAACGATTTCGCGAACAAGACGGTGCTGCTCGCGTACCAGGTGAACGGCAAGCCAGTCAAGATCGGGTCGGTGATGCTGGTGGTAGATGGCGATGCCACCGTCGGACGCTTCGTCCAAGGCGTCACCAGCATCCAGATCATCGTCGGCGGACCGTAGTCGCAATCGCGGGGCGCTGCGGCGCAGCGCGGCCGCGGGATTGCGGCTCGGGGGCGCCGTATGATATGCTACCGCGGGCCCGTGGGGATGTAGCTCAGCTGGTAGAGCACTTGCTTCGCATGTAAGGGGTCAGGGGTTCGAGTCCCCTCATCTCCAAGGCTTTCCGCGGATTCGCAGCGGGCTACGCCCTTTTGTGATGTTGATAAGAAATGGCCTCGCCCTTGCCTGTGGTCTGCTCGCAGCAACCGCGCTTGCCGCATGCACAACGAGGTCCATACCAAGACACATGTCCACCAACCCCCCAGGGCCGTCCTCGGATCAGACGGTGAACAACATACGCCAACGCTTCATACCAGAATTTGACGCCATTGCGATACGGTTCCGCGCAAGAATGATCGCTAGCTTGACGCCTGCGCATCGTGCGGCCGTCGGCGATGCCATCGGGCGATACGCGATCGCGGACACGCAAGACAAGAAAGCGCTGACCAACGATATCGACCGGATCCTCTCGGCAACCGAGCGCGAGCACGTCGTCGCTGCACTATCGGCTTACGTAGCTGAGACATATGGTTTGTTCGCAAAGATGTTGGCTGAGGTCGCCCGCGAATCTCCTGAAAGCGTAAGGATGAACCCAAACCAACAATCACCAGTTTCAAGCCTTCCTGGCTCCTCCGATGCCGGTAGCATCGTCGCGAGCTGGCTCCCGACGGCGGGACTTATGCCGAATTGGCTCGCGCTTGGCCCGCAGCTGCTATTAAAGCCATCCTCCCTGTCAGTCATCGAATTCGGCAGGCCGCAGATTCGCGCGCACCTGCGAGAGTCAATGTTTGGCGCTTTGACACCGGTTCACCGCGAGGCGGCCGGCCGGGTTCTTGGTCAATCCGCTGTTTCGTCCACTCGGGATGACGCAATACTGTCGAAGCAGCTCGACGACGTGCTCACGGCTCCCGAGAAACAGCACATCCTCGAATCGTTTGCGACGTTCGTTTCCGAACAGCACGAAGCGGGGCTAGTTTTCCCAGCCGCAGCACGCGGCGGTTTACCGACGCCAAATGCAGGGGCAGTCCTATGGCAAGCCCTTTTGCTTGAACAGGCGGGGCCTATGGGTTTCGTGACACAGTAACAGCGGCGTGCGCGCTCGCGGAGATGCCTAGACAGAGCATGACTGCGAAGCCGACCGCAGCCTTGGTTTCGGTTGACATCTGTCCACATGGACACCACACACGCGCCACCCGTTCGCCCGCCTCTCTCGCGGCGCGGCCCGAGCGGCGTAGGATTCTGCCTTCCCCTCCAAAATAGGGACCGCACGGTCTTCAACCATTCCTCACCGAAGAAGGTAGGTTTCCGTGGGCAACTTGCTTTGGACGATCATCGTGATCTTGTTCGTCTTATGGCTCTTGGGTTTTCTTCTGCATGTCGGCGGAGGTTTGATCCATCTCCTGTTGGTGATCGCCGTCATCGTCCTCATCGTCAACCTGGTCACTGGACGGCGAACCGGATAACGAAAATCGGGTCGGGCTCGTTCATGCCGCGACATCCGGCGGCGATGCGCGACGTTCGCCGCCGCGTAGGCATCGCGCTGTTGTGGCTCGCGATGATCGTGCAGCCAGCGGCGGTCCACGCACGGACTTTGCCGCCGGCGTGGGTCGCGTTCACGAACACGTGGGCCGGTATCAAGGGATATACCGCAAGGGACACCGTCTATGAGCGAAAAGGCGCCGTCGTTCAAGACGTCGTCTTCGACTACTCGTTCCGCAAGCCGTCCAGTGCGACCATGAGCGTGATCCGCGGTCCCAATGCGGGCGTGACGCTGGTGTGGGGCGGCGGCAGCACGGTGGTGGCCCACAAGGGATCGGGTCTTAGCGCGATGTTCAAGCGGACGTTCCCGCTGCACGATCCCCAGGTGACCACGATCCGCGGGTCGTCGATCGATCAGTTGAGCTTCAGCGCGATCCTCGCTCACGGGCTGCAAACAGCGGGACCTATCACACAGAGCGGCGGACCGACGATCAACGGTGCTGGCACGGACGCGGTGACGTTGATCCCCGCGAAATCGGCCAACGACACCGGCTTGACGCGTGAAGTCGTCCAGATCTCGAGGACCACCCACTTGCCGGTGGTAGTGCTCGGCTTCGTCGGCACGACGCTCGTACGCACGGTCGACTTTTCGAACGTCCAGCTCGAACAGTAGGCATCAGCCGACGGGGGCTGTTCCCGGCCAGGCCGAAGAATCCGTGATTCCCGCGACAGGGCGGCACGAGCGCGTTCTTACGAGGTTAGCCATATGATCTTCCGACCAACTCTCTTCTTGGGCTCGCTGTTGGTCGCGAGCATGCTCGCGCTTATGCGCTGCGGCGGCAACTCGGCTCCGCTGTGCAACACCGGCACCGTCGTGCAACTCGCAAGCCCGACGCAGGGTCAAAGCGGCGTTTCGACCTCGGTCGGTCGAGTCACCATCGTCGCGAGCGGCAACTCTAACGTCCTCTATAGCACCTACAACCAATGGAACATCACGCTCGTCGATAATACCGGTCAAACCTGGACCGGCGCAAGCCTCGGGCTGGTGGCCGATCCGGGCGGACCGCACCCATATCCTTCAGATTTCTTCTATGGATCGACGATCCCGAACCTGAGCAGCGGGCGGTCGTACACGGCGTCTCTTGCTGAACCAAGCGGCGCGTGTCAGCCGGTTTCGCTCGGCTCTTTTTCGACGTAGGACTAAGAGCGGAGCGATCGGATGAACTGGCGCAGGATCTGTAGCGGCGCGACGTCGTGCGCAGCGCTGCTCGCGGCCATGACACTTCACGCGGACGCTGATGCGACAGGCGGAGCTGCGCCCGCGCTCGTGCTGCGGGCCGCCGCCGTCTACACGGCCAACGTGCGGGGTATCGTCGGCATGCAGCGCCACTTCTCCACGGTCCTCCACGCCGGACCGGTCCATCATACCGAAGAGAGCGACAGCGGGATCCTGCTCACCGACGGGGCATTTGTGTCCGCCAAATATTATAGGATCACCGACGATGGGAAGGCGTTCAGCGCACAGCAGATCACGCAGCGCGACGCGCAGACGAATCAGGACTGGACAGTGGGGAAGATCTTCTTCAAGGAGCCCTACGACCCACGCTTCATGAGCGAGTATACGTTCGATCCGCCGCAGGCCTGCGCGGCCTGCCCTCCGGGCACCGTTGCCGTCAACTTCGGAAGCAGCGTCAAAGACACGCAACACGGCAGCGGCACCATGTGGATCGAGCAGGCGACCGGTCGTGTCGATAGGCTGACCTATATCCCGAACGTGCTTCCCTCGCACGCCACGTTCGGCACGGTGACGGAGACGAGCGGAAATGCGATGCCCAACGTATGGTACGTCACTCGCATCGACGGCTCGTATCGAGGCAGGGCCTTTGTGCTGAGCGGAACCGGCACGTTCACGGGCGTGTTCGACCACTTCCAGCCCTTTTCGTCGGTGACGCAGGGTCAGGCCGCGCTTCAGGCCGGTACGATTTGACCAAAGGCGGCGACTCGTCGACCGCGGTTTGCCTCGCGAGGCGCCGCGGATCCTCGAAGAGGCGCGCCGCCACCGCACCGAAGATGAAGCCGCCCACATGGGCGAGGTATGCCACGCCGCCCGACTGCGCCGTCGCAATGCTGCCGATGCTCACCAGCTGGAGCAAGAACCACATTCCGATCAGCAGCGCGGCCGAGATGTACGTGACCCGCACGAACACGAAGATGACGAGGAGCGTGCGGATATCATCGCGCGGGTAGGTGACCAAGAACGCGCCCATCACAGCGGCGATCGCGCCGCTCGCCCCGAGGTTGGGGACCGTGGAGTGCGGATCGAACGTGACTTGGGCGAGCATCGCCGCCACGCCGCCGAAGAGGTAGAACACCGCGTAGCGCCACGGCCCCATCGCGTCCTCGATCTCCGGCCCGAAGGCCCACAAGAACACCATGTTGCCGATGATGTGCGACCAGCTCGCATGCATGAACATCGCGGTGAAGATCGTGATCAGGTGCTGGCCTGAGGAGATATCCGCCGGGACCATCGACCACTGCGCCACGAACGTGTCGCCGTTGATCAGCTCGAGCACGAAGACGATCACGTTGACGATGATGATCGTCAATGTGACGCCGGGGAAATGCACCGGGCGTCGTGAGACGTCGGTCAGCGGGATCATCGGCTAGTTCGCGCTGACGCCTGCCGGCATCGAGGAGTGCAAACCGTGCTCGTTGCCTTCGGTGTCCTTGAACATGGCCCAGCCGCCCCACGGTTCGTTGCGCGGCTCCTCCGTGAATTCGACGCCGGCCTTCTTGAGCTGCTCGAAGCTCGTGAAAACGTCGTCGACCTCGATGATGACGCCGCTCGGACCATCGACTTTGTGACGCATACGATCGGGCGAGTCGATCGCCAACGTGAGCGCCGTCTGCGCACCCTTCGGCGCGACGGTCACCCAGCGCATGCCTTCGCCCATCGGAGCATCCATGGTCTTCTCCCAACCGAGCTTCTTGGTATAGAAGTCGATCGCGCGATCGAGATCGTTGACGAAGACCGTCACCACCGAGATGTACATAGCCGTACCCCTTTCCGCGTTCGCAAGGACGCCACGGATTCGCCCGCTCCCCTCAGGCCTCCCTGCCGATTCTATGATGCGAAAAAATGCGTGCCTATAGCGGGAGAGAGAGGGAATAGCCGCGGCGACGCCGCAGGCTTGCGCCCCTTCTCAAGGAGACTCTCGTATGCAACAGCGTGCTCTCGGCCCGAACGGGCCCCAAGTGTCGGCGGTCGGCCTCGGCTGCATGGGTATGTCGGAGTTCTACGGACCCGCCGACGACGTGGAGTCGATCGCCACCATCCACCGTGCCATCGAGCTTGGATGCTTCTTCCTCGACACGGCCGATGTGTACGGCCCGTACAAGAACGAAGTGCTCGTCGGCAAAGCGATCGCGGGCAAGCGAGACAAGGTCTTCCTCGCCACCAAATTCGGCAACCAGCGCGGTCAGGACGGCTCGTGGCTGGGCGTCAACGGCAAACCGGAGTACGTCCGCGCGGCCTGCGAAGCATCGCTCAAGCGGCTCAACGTCGAGACGATCGACCTCTACTACCAGCATCGCGTCGACAAGGCCGTGCCCATCGAAGAGACGGTGGGCGCCATGGCATCGCTCGTCAAGGAAGGCAAAGTCCGCTACCTCGGGCTGAGCGAAGCCGCACCGGCGACCATCCGGCGTGCGCATGCCACACATCCCATCGCCGCGCTGCAGACCGAGTACTCGCTGTTCGCGCGCGATGTGGAGAGCGAGATATTGCCGACGTGCCGTGAGCTTGGGCTGGGATTCGTCGCCTACAGCCCCTTAGGGCGCGGGCTGCTCACCGGCGTCATCGTCGATACCGCAGGCCTTCCCGAGGGCGACGGGCGCAAGACCGATCGTTTTCCAAGGTTCCAAAGCGAGAACTTCCAGCAGAATCTCGCGTTGGTGCAGCTGCTAAGGGAGATCGCGACGGGCAAGGGAGTGACGCCGGCGCAGCTCGCGCTCGCATGGCTGTTGCACCAAGGGCAGGATATCGTGCCTATCCCGGGCACCAAGCACCGCACGCGTCTCGAGGAGAACTGCGCAGCGGTCGACGTCGTGCTCTCTAAAGAAGATCTCACCCGCATCGACGAGGTCGCCCGACCAGGCGCGTTCGCCGGCCAGCGCTACGCCGACATGAGCAACGTCAACGCCTGACGGCCCCTGGCGCGTCGCACGCGTGCGCGCGTTGTTCGAGAAAACGGCGCTCCATAGGGTTACGCGCCAGCGCGAGCGCGGCGAGAAAATGTTTGCGCGCGACCTCTCCCCTGCCGGCGCGCAGCTCGAGGTCGCCCAGCGCCGCCGAGTAGAACGGATATGCGGCGAGGCGATCGCGGTCGGCGATCGCCCGGATCTCCTCGAGCCCGCGCTCGGGGCCTTCGTGCTGCGCGATGGCGATCGCGCGGTTGAGCGCGACGACGGGCGATGAGCGTATCTTCAGCAGCGCATCGTAGAGCCTGACGATGGCCCCCCAATCCGTGTCTTCCGCGCGCGCCGCGCGCGCGTGCACCGCGGCGATCGCCGCTTCCACATGATACTCGGTCAGCTCGGCGCCGGTCGCCGAGCGTTCGAGCAGCGCCTCACCGCGCGCGATGAGCGCGGCGTCCCAACGCGTTCGATCCTGTTCGAAGAACGAGGCCAGGCCGCCATCGTCGACGCGCGCCGGCAGCCGCGCCGCGTGAAGATGCATGAGGGCGCAAAGCGCGTACGTCTCCGGAGTCGCCGCGAGCGGATGATCGAGCAGCAGCCCGCCCAGGCGCATCGCCTCACGGCACAGCTCCGCCCGCACGGTGGCCTCGGGCGACGCGCCATGATACCCTTCGTTGAACAGCAGGTACAGCGCGCGGTGGACCGCCGACAACCGCGCCGAGAACTCGCGGTCCGCGAGGTCGAACAGCGTCTGCGAGGACGCAAGCACCTTCTTGGCGCGCGAGATGCGCTTCTCGATCCCGGCGCGGCCGCTCAGGAACGCGCTTGCGATCTCGCCGGTGCTGAAGCCGCACACGAGCTGAAGCACGAGCGCGATCTGCGCCGGTTCGGAGATCCGCGGATGGCAGCATGAGAACATCATGCGCAGCTGATCGTCTTTGATCGCGTTCGCGCCGAAGAGCTCGGTCACGGTTGGGACCAGCGTCCACTCGCTTTCGAGAAGGCGCCCGAGTTCCGGCGCGTAGTCACGGGCGGTGCGTTCGCGCCGCAGGACGTCGATCGCGCGGTTCTTCGCCGTCCGCATGAGCCATGCCGATGGATTGTCCGGCACGCCGCGGATCTGCCAGATCTCCAACGCGCGGCAGAAGGCGTCTTGGACGACGTCTTCCGCCAGCGCGAGGTTGTGGAGACCGAAGATGCGTGTGAGGGCGGCGACCATGCGCCCCGCCTCGCGGCGGAACAGATGCTCGCCGGGTTCCATCACATCTCCATGACGGGGCGGACTTCCACGAGACCGCCGCCCTCGAAGATCGGGCAGCCCTTGGAGAGCTCCGCCGCGTGTGACAGATCCTTGGCTTCGACCAGCGTGTAGCCGCCGACGACGTCCTTGGTCTCGGCGTACGGGCCGTCGGTGACGCTCTTGTCCTTGCGGACGACCTTGCCTTCGGATTCCAGCGGCTGTCCGCGATCCTTGATGTGACCCTTCTTGCCGAGGTCCTCCATCCAGGCGACCCATTTCTGCATCACCTTCTCGCCTTGCTCCGGCGTCTGGGCGCGCTCGCCACCGCGGTAGATGTACAAGAATTGACCCATGATCGTTCCTCCTGAAGAATGGGCGCCTTTGCGGCACCTCGACCCTACGACGTTTGAAGGACCCAGCGGCGGACACTTGTCAGATGGAATATTCCACCGGGTTTTGCGCGTCCTTATAGCCCTCGTCGAAAGCGGTCTGCAGGTCGGTCGCGTCGTTGAAGCCCATCATGGTCAGCTTCAGCGGCTGCGGCGGACGTATGACGCGGATCTTGATCGGCTGCCAATCCTTCATCTGGATCGTCTCCAGCAGCGCGACGGTGGACTTGCTCAAGCCCTTGTAGTCGCGATATCGGGAGAGCAAGTTCCGCGCCAGAGAAAGCCGTAGGTCGCCTTCCAGCAATTCGCGCTGCGTCACGTTGAACGAACCCGACAGCAGCAGCGGCAGCGTGTCCGGCTGCTTGCCCATGCCTTCGCCTGGAGCGCTTGCGATGATCACCGTGACATCAGTGGCGCCGGCATGGACCGAGGTGCTGACGGGGGTGTTGTTGGCGACGCCGCCGTCGACGAAGAGATTCGTGGTGCCGAGCTCCGCGATCGGGATATCCACCGGCTGGAACACGCCGGGCACCGCCGCCGAGCCGAGTACGACCTTGACCAGGTTGTCATCCGTGAGCTTGTAGCGTCCGTTGCTCGGCGACGCGGTCGCCCCCGCGCCATTGGTCGACTCGACCACAAGCCGCCGTAGGAACAGCTGCGTCCTCTGCTCGCTCGTCGGACCAACGAAGTGGTAGAACGTGTCCGAGGTGAAATGCGTCATATTGGTCCCGGTCATGATGAGGCTGGTCTTCATGTCGGCGAGGGTGAACGGATTCTTGCGCACCAGCGCGTCGAGCCCGTCGCTGCTCACGACGCCCATGATGTGCGCGAGCTGCTCCTTCGGCCCCATCGCCTTGAGCTCGCTGTTCGCTTTGGTCAGGTAGCGGAATTTCGCAGGCCAACCGTGCTCCGACGACTCTTGGAAGGCTTCACCGGCGTTGAGCGCGTGTTGCGCCGGCGGTATCAATTGGAGGATGTCCGCTTGCGGCATGTCCAGCCATAGTTGCCCGACTTGCGCGATCGATGCGCTGCTCGCGCGCGCGGCGAAGACGGTGTTGATCGAACCCGCCGACGTGCCGCAGATGAGGTCGAACGGCGGCCCGTTGGTGTCGATGTCCTTGAAGAGCCACTTGAGGACGCCCGCCTCGTACGCGCCGCGTGCGCCGGCGCCGCTGAGCACGAGCGCGCGGGTCGGGATCTTCGGCTTGAGCGGCGGCGGCAAAGGATACCACGGCGGCAGGGCCGCTGCAGCGGGGGCCGCCCCGCTTAGCGCGCCGAGCGCCGCCAGCGACGAGAGAAAACCTGATCGTGAGACGCGCATAAGTCGTGCGACCTTTCCGTCAATGAGGCGAGCGGGAGTGCTTCTTCGACCGAACAGCGGCGCACCTGTGTCCCGTAACGTAATGGTCGCATCACGACGCACGAGAAACGTCGTATCACCCAACAGACCAGGCTTGGCCTTTTCGCTTTCTTCTCGCTAGGGGGATCACATGGCTATCGCACAAGGGCTTTTTGACGCAGTTCAGAGTCATTGGTGGGTTCTGCTCGTCCGCGGCATCGTCGGCGTCGTCTTCGGCTTGCTCTTCATGTTCTATCCCGGCATGTCGCTGCTCGCGCTCATCTATCTGTTCGGCGCCTATGCGCTCGTCGACGGCGTCTTCGCCCTCATCCAGATGTTCCGGCTCGGCGTCCACAGCGACCGCTTCTGGCCGCTGCTGTTCGAGGCGATCGTCGGCATCGCGGTCGGCATCATCTTCTTCCGCTTCCCCGGCTTCAGCGCTCTCACGGTCGCCTTCGTGATCGCCATCTGGGCGATCGCGACCGGCATCTTCGAGCTGGTCGCCGCCTTCCGCTACGACGACGCCGGCGGTTCGCGCTGGCTGCTCGGACTCGGCGGCGTGCTGTCGATCATCGTCGGCATCTTGTTCGCCGTCGCGCCGGCGCCGGCGCTCCTCGCCTACGTCTGGGTGCTCGGCATCTACGCGGTCATCTTCGGCATCATGCTGATCGTGTGGAGTCTGCGGCTCAAGGGAGCCAAACTTCCGGGTGCTGCTGCGGCAGCCTAGGTCACGATCCCGAGCTTTGCTCGGGCGCTACAGCGCCGAGTAGCGCTTGATCGCTTTCTCGGCCGGGGTATGGCCGCGCTTGACGGCTTCGCGCCAATAGTCGAGCGCGGCTTTTCTATCGCCGACGTGGAGATTGGCCCAGCCCGCGTAATCCCAGGTGAACCCGTTGGCCGGGTCGTTGCGCGTCGAAAGCTCGCACGCGTCGCGCGCCTTCGCGTAGTCCTTGCCCATCTCGTAATAGGTTCGACAGAGATCAAAGGCGAGCGCGCCGTTGTGCGGGTTAAAGGACAGCCCGCCTTTGAGCGTGTCCACCGCTTGTTGATACGTGCTGTGGTCGCGCGTGCCCATCATATACAGCTCGCTCTAAGCCGATCCAGCCTTCTGGAACCCGCGCATCCACAGCGATCGCCTTGCGGTAGTAGTGCTCGGCGGTCTTCAGCCGCAACATATGTTCGAAGCTCACGCCGCGGTAGTAGACGGCGAATGCGAACAGCGGCCGGAACAAGAACCAGCCCCCGACCAGCACGATCGCGAGGATGATCCAGCGGTCGTAGGTCTTGACGATGTACGGCCGCGCATCGGCCGGCGCCGACGCGTGCGCCAGCCGCCTGCGTCCTGCGTCATGCGATCACCGCGAAGAAGAGCGCGAGGAAGACGAGCACGTAGCCAGCGGCCATCTCGGCTGCGACGTGCCATTTCTTCACGACCGGATTGTGCGCGTACCACGGGCCTAGCAAGCCTGCGGCGAATACCGGCATGCCGTGGCCGATACCGAAGAACAGCATGAGCAGCGCGCCGAGCCCGAGCTGGCCCTGGAAGGTCGTCACGCCGAGCGCGCCGATCATGAACGGCGTCGCGTCGGGAGAGATGAGAAACGCGAAGCCGACGCCGAGCAGAAAGGCGCCGGAAGGGCCATGCCCGACGAGGTCAGGCAGCGGCAGCTTCCAGCGCACCTCGACGAGCCGGATCATCGACAGGCCCATGAGCAAGCACAGCGCCGCCGTGAAGTAGTAGAGGAAGCCGGTGACGGTGAGCAGCGCGCCGAACGAGCCGGCCAGCGCGCCGACGCTTGTGTATACCGCGCAGATGCCCGCGACGAATGCCAGGGCCAGGAGCGCCGCGCCGCCGAGCCCTTTGGCCTCCCGCCCCGCGTAGTTGACGATGGCGACCATGCGCGGCACGCTCGAAGGGCTCAGACTGCTCAGCACGCCGCCCAGGACCATGAGCGCGAGGGCGTACCCAAGATGCTCGTGGACGACGTCCTTAAGCCGGTCGACGACCGCGTAGATATTGCCGTAGTCCATATCCATACTTCTAATGATATCGGCAGCATAGCGACGGAATCCGCAGCAAGGGCGACCGCCCGCCGGGGCCGGGCAGTGGTCGGCGGGCCCGCCGCAGAACACGGACAGCGTGATCTCACCGGCCGCCCTCTCCGACCTCATCAAACCGCTGCCCTGCCGGGCGCGATGGTCCAAGTCCGCGACCTCACGGGGACCGCCGATCACTACAACGTGCGCATCGTCTCCAATGGCTTCGCCGGCATGGCGCCGCTCGACCGCCACCGGCTCGTGTACAAAGCGGTCAGCGAAGCGATGAAAGACGGGCGCTTGCATGCGTTGGAGATACGCGCGGACGTCCCATGAGGAAGCGACGATGACTGACGATCTCAAACCGAAGATCGAAGAAGAGATAAAGACCAACAAAGTACTCGTCTACGGCAAAGGCACGAAGACGGCGCCGCGCTGCGGCTTCACCGCGGAGACGATCGCGTTCTTCGCGCGCTTCGGCTATCCGTTCGAGGTGATCGACGTCCTCGACGATATGCCCAAGCGCCAGGCGCTCACCGAGATGACCGACTGGCCGACGCTGCCGAAGGTGTTCATCAACGGCACGTTCTACGGCGACACGGACATCCTCGGCCCGATGGATGAGCGCGGCGAGCTCAAGCCGCTGCTCGACGAGGCCTTCAAGGCGCCGGTCCGCTAAGGACCCGAGCTCGCTCACGGGAGGCGGGCTTTTGCGTCGAAGCGAAAGAGCGCTGCTCGGCGCGTCTTAGACGTGCCGTGATTTTCCTCCACGCGCTTTGGGGACCGCAGACGTGAGCGCTCGACCAGCGGGAAGCACGACCCGCACGGCTCCTCGATTCGAACGGCCGCCGGGCGCGTTCACGGCGGGCGCCGTTCTGGCCGTCGCGCTGCTCGTCTCTGTCGCCGGCTCATGGGTCACGTACACGAACCTGCGCGGCGCCTTCGATCAGCACGTCGCGGTGGAGCAGGCGAAAGACGCGCTCTCCCAGCTCTTCCAACTGCAGCTCGACCAAGAGACCGGGCTGCGCGGCTTCGTCTCGACGGGTCAGAGCGTCTTCCTCGAACCCTACGAAGCGGCGGAGCCGCAATACAAGTCGCTGTTCACGCAGCTCGAACGCTACGTCAACCAGACCAATGTGCAGGGCGCATCGGCGCCGCTGCTCGACCTGCGCCGGCAGCACTTCCTCTGGAAGACGCAAGTCGCGCAGCCGCTCATCAAGAACCCCAACGATCCGAATGCGGTCCGCCTGCTCGAAAACGGCAAGATCATCATGGACCGATCGCGCGGGGACTATCGCGAGCTTGCAGGCGTGCTCGACACGAGATTCGACCGCTCTTTTGAAGAGTCGTTCGTGCTGCTGAAGCGGGAGGGCGCGCTCACGGCGGCGCTCATCGCCTTGTTCGGCCTCGCGGCGATCGTCGCGGACGCGTATCGCAGCCGCTCGCAAGCCGCGTTGAAGCGCGAGCGCGGGGTCACCGACACCCTGCAGCGCGCGTTCCTGAGCGGATGGGATATGCTGCCTCACTTGCGGGTGGGCACCGCATACCTCTCTTCGACGCGCGACGCCGCGGTGGGCGGCGACCTCTTCGACGTCCACCGGCTCGACGAACATCGTGCCATGCTGCTGGTGGCGGATATCAGCGGCAAGGGCCTGTCGGCCGCGGTCGAGACCGCGCAGGTGAAGTATTCGGTGCGCACCCTGACCGAAGTCGAAGGCGATCCCGCGGTGGTCCTCGAGCGCTTCAACACGACGTTCATGCGGTCGGCGCCGGAGCCGGACGCCTTCGTGAGCGTCTTCGTGGGCGTGCTCGACGACCGTGATCTCACGCTTGAATACGCGAGCGCGGGGCATGGCTCTGCTTTTGTCCGTGCCGGCGGCCAGGTCTCGGCGCTCCCGGTGACAGGCCCGGTGATCGGGCTCGTTGACGGCCAGCAGTACACGAAGGGCCACGTGACCCTGGCCGTCGGCGACCTCATCGTCCTGGCGACCGACGGCCTCACCGAGGCGCGCGATAAGGCCGGGGTCATGCTCGGCGAGGATCAGGCGATCGCATGGATCGCACGGGCCAATTCCGACCCACAGCGCCTCGTCGACGAGATCGTGACGCAGCTCAAGAGCTACGGCGGCGGGCGCATCACCGACGACCTCGCGCTGCTGGTGATCCGCATGCAACGCGCCCCGGCCGGGGCGGCGGTTTCCGCAGAGCATGTCGAACGGCATGATGTCATCGCCTCGCGGCCCGAAGCTGTGCCGGACGAGCCGTAATGGCACGCGCCGGATTCGCCTGCGAGGACTGCGGCGAGATCGTGTGGCTGCCGCAAGGGGCGACCCATCTGCGCTGGCTGCGCGACCGCGAGCATATCGCGCACGAAGTGGCCGAACACTCCTCGTCGGGGCTCGACCTATGGATGAGCGACGGTTTGCGCTTTCTTGCGGACCACCGGGGCCACAGCATCCTCGTCCTCACCGAATCGTAAGCCACACATGGGAAGGGGAGCGAATCTCTTCGCTCCCCTTCTCAGACGTCTCGCGTCTAGTGGCGCTTGCGTCTCTTGACTGCGACCTTGGCCTTGACCCGGCGCTTGGCCTTTCTGACTTTTCTCTTGACCTTGGCCTTTGCGACGGCTTTCTTCCTTCTCTTTGCCATGAATGACTCACCCCCATTCTACGGAGTAAATGGATGTGACTCGCTCTTACTGAGCTTGTAGGGCCACGTTGTCCGGCGTGCGCTTCATCTCCTTCTATGAATGGATGTGCGGTTCGACGCGATCTTTCAGTTTCATACCGCTGCGATCGTGTCGCGCAGCGATCATCTCGGCAAGAATCGCGACCGCGATCTCTTCCGGCGATTGCGCGCCGATGTCGAGACCGATCGGCGCGTGCACCGCGTCGATCGTCGCGGCGGAGAAACCTGCCGACTCGAGACGTGCGCGCCGCAGCGCCTGGGTCTTGCGGCTGCCGATGGCCCCGACATAGCGCACCGGCTTGCGCAACACGTGGTCGAGCGTCGGATCGTCGAACTTCTCGTCGTGGGTGAGCACCGCGACGTAGCTGTTCTCATCGAGCTGCAACGCCGGAAGTTCGTCCTCGGGCCAGCCCACGATGCGCGCGTCCGCCGCGGGGAAGCGCGCGGCGCTGTTGAGCCGCTCGCGAAGGTCGATGACGATGACGCGGAAGCCGGCCGCGCTGGCCAGCGCGCAGAGCGCGACAGCGATGTGCACCGCGCCGACTATCACGAGGCGCGGTTCCGGCAGCACCGGCTGCACGAAGACCTCGTACGGTGCGAGCGCGACCAGCGCCGCCGCGCCGCGAGCGAGTTTCTCGCGCGCCGCTTCGTCGATGCGCGCATCGAGCCGTGCGTCGCCGGTCGTGCCGCTGCTCGCGGCATCGGCAGGCACGGTGCGCTTGGCGCCGACGCGGTCCGGCCCGCGCACGACGGTGCAGAGCGCGAGCGGACGCGAGAAGTCCGGTGCCGCGACGGCGTCCGGACAGCGTTCGATGAACACGTCGATCGCGCCGCCGCACGACAGGCCGACATCCCACATCATGTTCTTGTTGATGCCGTAGCGCGCGATCTTCGGCGGCCCGCCGGCCAGCACCGACTGGGCCTCGTCGACCACCGCGCCTTCGACGCAGCCGCCGCTCACCGATCCCTCGATGCGCCCGCTCGCGCCGATGAGCATGGTCGCGCCTTCGTCGCGGGGCGCCGAACCGTCGACATGGATGACCGTCGCCTGGGCGACCGGTTCTCCCACCGCCAGCCAGCGTTGCAGCGTCGCGAAGATCTCTTTCATCTCATCATCCTGCACGCAGGTCGCGTGCGCTCGAGCGCAGCGGGCGCCGGTCCTCGATCGTGCGCAGCAGCTCTGCGAGCTGCATAAGGCTCTTGAGGTTGTGCGCCGGGAGGAAGTTGTCGATGTACGGGAGCGCGGCTTGCATGCCGACCGTCTGGGGCCGGTAGCGCGACGAACCAAGCAGCGGATTGAGCCAGATCAGCCGGTACGCGCTGCGCTGCAGGCGGCGCATCTCCGCCGCTAGGAGATCGATGTCGCCCCGGTCCCAGCCGTCGCTGATGATGAGCACGATCGCGCCGCGGCCGAGGACGCGGTGGGCCCAATGCAGGTTGAACGCGCGCAGGCTCTCGCCGATGCGCGTGCCGCCCGCCCAGTCGGACACGCTCGTGGAGATCTCGTCGAGCGCCTCGCGGATGTCGCGGTGCCTGATCTCGCGGGTGATACGCGTGATGCGCGTGCCGAAGACGAACGCCTCGACCCGCCCGACCGAGTGGCGCACGGTGTGCACGAACTGCAGCAGCAGGCGCGAGTAGCGATCCATCGAGCCCGAGATGTCGCACAGCAGCACGAGGTCGCGCCGCTTGCGCTTGCGCGTCCTCGTGGCGAGCGAGAACACCTCGCCGCCGCGGCGCAAGCTCTGCCGCAGCGTGCGCCGATAGTCGAACGGCCCGTTGCCGCGACCGGCGCGCATGCGCCGCGAGCGCCGCGTGCCGAGGTCCCACACCGGGCGGCGAGCCAACTCTCGCGCGCGCGCCGCCTCGTCCTCGCTCAGGCTGGCGAATTCTTTCTGATACAGGCCTTCGGCGAAGCTATAGGTGAACGCCCGGTCGGTCTCCGGCGCGGTGACCTGTTCATCGCCCGGTGGATGGTCGTCGCCGTCGGAGCGCAGCAGCGCCGTGTCGCGGCGGATGGCCTGCGTCGCGTTGACGTCGTGCTCGGCCGCCGGCCTACGCGCCGCGTCTTCGCCCGGCTGTTCTTGCTGTCCATCATCGGCGCCGCCATCGCCGCTGCGCGCGTCGAGCGACGCCTCGCTCCAGAACGCGTCGAACGCCGCGTCATAGACGCGGGCTTCTTCGGGCGTGCGGACCAGCACGGCGCGGGCAGCCGCCTTGACGTCCGAACGCGATCCCAATCCGATCGCGCCGAGCGCTTGACCGAGCAGCACGAGCCGGTCCGGCTGCGCCCCCAGACCCATGCGCCGCAGCACGCGGCCGAACACGATCACGTTGTGGCCCAGCCGCGAGAACCGTGCGACCTCGTCGGCGGCGAAGATCGGCGGACGCCCGCTCACGCGCCTGCCGCCGCCTTGCGCGCGCGGTCGACGCGCGCGTTCAACGCCGTCTCGCGCGCCTTGCCGACGTCTTCTTGATACTTGAGCAGGCAGCCGATGGTGTCGGAGACCACTTGCTCGTCGAGCGCCGTGCGCCCGAGCGCGACCAGCGCAGCCGCCCAATCGATCGTCTCCGCGACGCCGGGATGCTTGTAGAACGATTCCGCACGCAGACCGGCGACGAGCGCGCACGCCTCGAGGGCGAGCCGATGCCCGAGCCCCGGCACCTTCGACTCGACGATCTGCGCCTCGCGCGCGACGTCGGGGTAGTCGATCCAGTGATACAGGCAGCGGCGCTTGAGCGCGTCGTGGACTTCGCGCGTCCGATTCGAGGTGAGCACGACGATCGGCGGCGTCCGCGCCGCGAATGTGCCGATCTCCGGTATCGTGACCTGGAAGTCCGACAGCAGCTCGAGCAGGAACGCCTCGAACTCCTCATCCGCGCGATCGATCTCGTCGATGAGCAGGACCGCCGGTCCGCCCTCTCGTTCATCGATCGCCTGCAGCAGCGGACGCTTGATTAGGAATTCCGGCCCGAAGATCTCGCGTTCGATCGCCGCGCGCCCGTGCTCGCCGCCGCCCGCCTCTGCCAGCCGGATGTGGAGGATCTGTTTGGCGTAGTTCCATTCGTACAACGCGTGGTTGATGTCGAGGCCCTCATAGCATTGCAGGCGGATGAGGGGGCGGCCCAATCCGGCGGCCAGCACCTTCGCGACCTCGGTCTTGCCGACGCCCGCTTCGCCTTCGAGGAAGAGCGGGCGTCCCAGGGTGAGAGAAAGGAAGATGGACACCGCGAGGCTGCGGTCGGCGACATAACGATGCTCGGCCAGCATCGCCTGCACGTCGTCGATGGAAGAAAACCCGGTCATTCGCCTCGGATTCGCGCTCGACGCGCCGTCACCCCGCGCCCGCGAAGCGCCTCCTCGGCAGGGCCGTCCCGACGCTTTATCAAACCTGACGGACGTGATTCGCTGGATTGCCGGCGCAGTCGTCGCGGTCGCGCTGGTGGTCCTCATCGCGGCGTTTTTCCCAAGCGGAGTCGATCGTGGGCGCGGCCCGACGCAAGTCGTCGGGATGGCCGCGCCGGACGTCAGCGTGGACCTGGTCAACGGCGGCACGCTCGACCTCGCCTCGCTGCGCGGCCACGACGTGCTGCTCAACCTGTGGGCGACGTGGTGCGGACCGTGCCGGCGGGAGATGCCGGCGCTCGAGCGCTTGGCGCGCGAGCAGGGGGGTACGCTCGTCGTGATCGCGGTCGATCAGGGCGAGGAGCCGGCGACGGCGCGGGATTTCGCCAAAGCCTTCGGCGTCACGTTCCCGATCGCGGCGGATCGGGAGCAGCAGCTCGGGACCCAGCTGCACCTGGCGGGTCTGCCGAGCTCGTTCTTCATCGATAAGCGCGGCGTCATCCGCGAGGCCGTCGACGGCGAGATGACGTACGACACGATGCGCGCGAAGGCGCAGCATCTAGAAGGTATGTAGCGGTTGTTGCACAGCGCACGGGACCTCTTCCGGTTCTCCATGAAGCCAGCCCAGCGCGCTGCAGCGCTCTCGCTGCTCGCGCTGTCCGCTGCGATCGCGGTGGCGTGCTCGAACAACAGCTCGACCACCCCGACGGTCACCCCGACGCCGACGACCAGCCCCACCGCCACCGGACCGACCCCGACGCCGACGCCGGCGCCGCAGTACTTCGTGTCCATCGAATACAACGCGTCACCGACGCCGGACCCGACCTACGGCAACATCGACGGGTATGGTCTCATGACCACCGTGCCGACCTCGTCGCCCGTTCCGACGTCCGCGCCTCAGGGCATCATCACCGTCAACGCCAACTCCACCATCGTCTTCTTGAACTTCGACCGCATCACGCGCACGGTGTCGATCCTCGGGCCCGCCAACGGGATGAACTGGCCGAGCACCTTCACCAACACGTGCGGGTTGAGCTGCCCGAACCCGCCCGCGGGCACGGCGATCACGTCGACCGAGTTCTCGGCGATCGTCGGCGGCGCGTCCGGCGTGCCGACCTATTCGCTCATCTATTCGACCGGCGCCGTTCCCGGCATGTACTATTTCGGCGATGCGACGAACTACTGTCGTCGCCGTCCCTGCGCACCGTCATCATCGTCCAGTAGCGGGCGCAGCAAGACCCGAGAGATAGATATACACCTGATCCCCGGCCACCTCGAGATGGACGGTGCGCGTGCGGTCGTCCGCTAACGCGTAGGTCGCTTCGCGACCGGCTTCGTTGAGCGCGGACTGGACGTCGCGCGGCAACATGCCCGCATACCAATCGCGGACCTTGTCGAACCGTATCCCAGGTGGTGAAGATCTCGATGATATGGCCGCCGTTCTGCGCGCGGATCGCCGCGGGCACGGCGACCACGGTAGCGCCGGGGTAGACCGGCAGATGCAGAGCGGAGCGCTCCGCGTTGTCGTGGCGCGCGCAGCCGGCGAGCAGCGCGAGCAGCGTCGCGCCGAGGATGAACGCGGCGGCGACCGGTCTCACGGTCGAGCGGCGACGCTCGCTTCGAGAGGCGGGACCACTTTGATGAAGTTCTCGACGAGCGCGTCGTAATCCGGCGAGCGGTAGTCTTCGATCGTGCCCGCATCGCACAGCGCGGTGAGCGCTGGGTCGATCGGCAGCTGCGCGAGCAGCGGCGCGCCGCTCTCGACGACCAGCTGCACGCCTTTGCTCTCGCCGAACAGCTCGAACCGCTTGCCGGTGTCCGGATCCGCGAAGTACGACATGTTCTCCACGAGGCCCATGACGCGCGCGTTGAGCTGCTGGACGAGCTTGACGGCCTTGCTCACGATCATGGTCGCGAGACCCTGCGGCGTGCTCACGAGCACGACGCCTGACACGGGCAGCGATTGCAGGACGGTGAGCGGCGCGTCGGACGTGCCCGGCGGCAGGTCCACGAGCAGGTAGTCGATCTTGCCCCATTCCAGATCGTTGTAGAACTGTTTGATCGCGGTCGCGACCATCGGTCCGCGCCAGATGACCGCTTGGCTCTCGCCATCGAGGATGAGGTTCATCGACATGAGCGAGATGCCGCTGCGGGTGACCGGCGGATGCGGCTTGCCGTCCGCTCCCTGGTGCGGCCGTGCGGTGACGCCGAACAGTTTCGCCTGGCTCGGCCCGGTGATGTCGGCGTCGAGGATGCCGACCTCGAAGCCACGCCGCCGCAGCGCGACCGCGAGCAGTGCGGTCACCGTCGATTTGCCGACGCCGCCTTTGCCCGACATGATCGCGACGACGTGTTCGATGCCGGGTTTGCGCTGCCGCTCCATCGGCGGCACGGGGGCCGGCGGCTTGCGCCGTTGCGGCGGCACGGTGCCGTCCTTGACGAAGCGCTGCAGATCCGCCATGAGGGCGTCGAGATCGAGGCGGTGCGCGCTCGCGCCGCCGGCGATGCTCTCGCGGGTCGAGACATGACAGCCGGCGCACGGCAAGCCGTGCGCGCCGAACACCGCCTCCGAGCCCTTGTAGGTCTCGACGACGTCGCGGATCAGGGTATCGGGAGAGAGCGTGCTGGACATCAACGGGTGCCTTCGACGGGCGTGCGCGGCGGAACTTCTGCGGCGAGCAGCGGCGTGACGTCCTCCATGCGATTTTCACACGGATGGCCCGGTCCGAAGTAGTAGCGCGTGCTCACCGGGTCGCGGCCGAGCAGCACGATCGCGGACGAGCGGGTGCCGTACGCGTCCGGACGGTGGACGCATAGGCCGCCGTCCATCGCCGCGTTCGCCGGGCGCGTGGTCTTTCAAGAGCTCGTGGAGGCGCGGCACGAGCGACTTCGGCCTCTTCGGCGTCGGGGTCGAAACGCCGCGGCGAGCGCGAGCGCGCGCTGCGGCCTTTCGGGTGATCGCGCGAGTCGAACTCCCAATTGGTCACCGCGTGCACGCCGTCGGCGATGGGCTGGATCTCTATCATGCCGGCGCCGCTCTGCGCGGCGATGCCGCCGCGCGCGTCGAGCGCGACGAGCACGAACGGATTGAACGCGTCGCTGTCCATGGCACGCAGCGCCGTTTCGATCTCGGCGATGCTCGCGCGACGCGCCAGTTCGGCGACGAGCGGCCGCGCGAGCGCTTGGACGGGTCGTGCCGCCCGACGCCGCGGCGGTTGGTGAGCGCGACGACGATGCCTTTTTCCGACACCGCCAGCCAGGTGCCACCGGCGGTTTCATCGCGGCCGCCGACCACGAGCGGACGGTCGTACAGCCGCTGCGGTCCGGTCGCCGGGCGCCCTTCGAACTCATCGCGGTTCGCGGCGACGATCACCGGGAAGGCCGGGTGACGGTTCTTCCACACGAGCAGCGTGCACACAGCACGCCGCTTCTCGCAAGGAGCGGGTTTTCCGCTCGCGAACCCGACACAACCCAAAGCCCCCTTCTTTATATGTGAGGAGCGGCGTTCTACGATGCACACGTCATCCATTCGTCTTCTCTCCCTCGCGCGCGCTGCGGCGTTCGCATGCTGCGTGTCGCTCGCGTCCGTCGTGGTCGCCGGCTGCTCGCAACAGAGCTCGACGCCAGGCGGCGCGCCGGCCGGCACAGTGATCAAGATCGGCATCGATCTGCCGGTCTCGGGCGCTGATGCGTCGATCGGCGTGCCGACGCAGTACGGCGCGCAGCTGGCGGTCAAGCAGGCCAACGAGAAGAAACTCGTGCCCGGCTTCACGCTCGAAGCCGACGTGCTCGACGACGCGGTCAACGGCGTCCACGATCCTGCTCAAGGCGCGAAGAACATCCAATCGTTCGGCGCCGACCCGGCCGTGCTCGCGGTCATAGGGCCGTTCAACAGCAATGTTGCTCGCGCGGAGATCCCGCTGTCGAATAGCCTGGGTCTCGCGCTCGTGAGCCCGTCGAACACCAATCCGACGCTCACCAAAGGGCCTGAGGCCCTGGGGATGCGCAAGGACCATCCGGACCAGATCACCTACTTCCGCGTCTGCACCACCGACGACATCCAAGGTCCCGCGGGCGCGACGTACGACTACACGAAGCTCGGCGCGCGCAAAGCATACGTCATCGACGACAACGAGACGTATGGCAAGGGCGTCGCCGACGCGTGGGCGGCCGCGTTCGCCAAGCTCGGCGGCACGATCTTGGGCCACGACCACATCACCAAAGGGCAGCAAGACTTCCACGCGCTGCTCACGCGCGTGGCCGGCACCCATCCCGACATCGTGTTCTTCGGCGGCAACTCCTCGACCGGCGGCGGGCAAATCCGCAAGCAGATGCCGGATGCCGGAATCGGCGGCGTCACGTACGCCGGCGCGGACGGCATCAAAGACGATCAGTTCCTCATAGACGCGGGCGCCACCGCGGACAACGTCTGGGCGACGGTCGCCTCGGTGAACGCGGAGAAGCTGCCCGCCGCGAGACAGTTCCTCGCCGACTATGAAGCGGAGTACCATCAGCCGGTGGGCGCGTATTCGGCCAACGCCTATGCCGCGACCCAAGCCGTCGTCGCCGCGCTCGCAGCGGCGGTGAAGGCTAACGGCGGCACGGCGCCGACCCGCGCGCAAGTGCTCGAGCAGCTGCGCGCGACCAAGGACCTGCCGAGCGTCATCGGCACCTTCTCGTTCGACGCCGCCGGCGACACCAACAACCGCATCATCTCGTTCTACGAGGCGCTCAAAGACAAGTGGAACTTCGTCACGCAGCAGAACTTCACGGGCCTGAAGTAACGGGCTAGCCGGCCCGCGTGGCGATCTTCCTCCAGCAGCTCATCAACGGCATAGCCCAAGGCGGGATGTACGCCCTTATCGCCTTGGGCTATACCATGGTCTATGGCATCGTCGAGCTCATCAATTTCGCGCACGGCGACGTGTTCACGCTCGGCACCTTCTTGTGCATCGCGATCCTCGCGATCATCGGGGTGACCGAGAGCGATCACATCATCGGCGGCTGGCAAGGCGCGGGCATCGCGCTGCTCGTCATCGTCTTGGCGGCGCTGCTGTGCGGCGTCATCGGCGTGCTGATCGAACGCTTCGCCTACCGGCCGCTGCGCAACGCGCCGCGGCTCGCGCCGCTCATCACCGCGATCGGCGTCTCGTTCCTGCTCCAAGGCGTCATGCGCAACTGGAAGGGTCCGTCCGAGATCTCGTTCCCGCAGTTCTTGCCCAATCCGACCTTCTCGCTCGGCGGCGTCCACGTGGATGCGCGCGAGCTGCTCGTGGTGCTCGTCAGCATCGTGATGATGATCGCGCTGCAGCTGTTCATCTACAACACGAAGCTCGGCAAGGCGATGCGCGCGACCGCGCAGGACCGCGACGCGGCGCAGCTCATGGGCATCAACGTCAACTCGACGATCGCGTGGACGTTCTTCATCGGCTCGGCGCTGGCGGGCGTCGCCGGCTTCATCTCCGGCATCTATTTCGGCACCACGATGTTCACCAACGGCTACCAAGCGGGCCTCAAGGCGTTCACCGCAGCGGTGCTCGGCGGCATCGGCAACATCGGGGGCGCGATGCTCGGCGGCTTCCTCATCGGCATCGTGGAGGCGATGACGGCCCAGTACATCTCCGACCAGTGGACCAACGTCGTCGTGTTCTCCATCCTCATCCTCATCCTGGTGTTCCGCCCGAGCGGCCTGCTCGGCGAGCAGCTGCCGGAGAAGGTATGATGCGTCGCAGCGTGCGGCTGCCGTTCGGCTTCGGCGACGCCACGCCGCTGCAGGCGCTCGGCCTGATCGCGGTCATCGCGCTCTTCCTCTTCCTGCCGTTGATCGACCGCAACGCCGGCCAGGTGTCCGCCGTCGCCGACGCAGGCTATTTTCTGCTGCTGGTGTTCGGCCTCAACATCGTGGTCGGCTTTGCCGGGCTGCTCGACCTCGGTTACGCCGCGTTCTTCGCCATCGGCGCCTACACGTATGCGATGGCCGCGTCGACGCAGTTCAATATCCACGTCAACTTCTGGCCGATGATGATCATCAGCGGTTGCGTCGCGGCGCTGTTCGGCCTCATCCTGGGCGCGCCGACGCTGCGCTTGCGCGGCGATTACCTTGCGATCGTCACCTTGGGCTTCGGTGAGATCGTGCCGCAGGTGTTCCTCAACCTCGACAAGTGGACGGGCGGCCCCAACGGCATCTCGAACGTCGATCAGCCGGTCTTGTTCGGCTACCACTTCGGCTTCAATCCGGTGCCGTACTACTATCTCTATGTCGCGGTCATCCTCATCGCCATCGTGCTGCTCAACAACCTGAAGCGCTCGCGCCTCGGGCGCGCCTGGATGGCGATCCGTGAGGACGAGCTCGCGGCGACGCACATGGGCATCAATCCGGTGACCACGAAACTGCTCGCGTTCGCGATGGGCGCGTCGTTCGCGGGCGTGGCGGGCGCGATCTACGCCGCCAAGCTGACGCTCATCAGCCCCGACGAGTTCAACTTCTCCGTCTCGGTGACGATCCTCGCGGCGATCGTGCTCGGCGGCATGGGCAGCCTGCTCGGCGCCTTCGTCGGCGGCCTGCTGCTCGCGCTGCTCAACTTCATGGTCCTGCCGCAGGTCACCAACTGGACGCACGCGCTCGGCACCGCGTTCAACAATGACGCGCTCAAGAACGCCGACCTGCACTACATCATCTATGGCGCGATCTTGGTGCTGGTGATGATCTTCAGGCCCGAAGGCTTGATCTCGAACGCCTCGCGGCGCGCGGAGCTGCATCACGCGCAGCCCGCGGCGTCGGCGTCTGCGGCGGGGGTCGAATAGCATGGCGCTGCTCGAACTGCACCGTCTCACCAAGACGTTCGGCGGTCTCACCGCGGTCAAAGATCTGAACATGGCGGTGCCGATCGGTTCGATCTCGAGTCTCATCGGCCCCAACGGTGCCGGCAAGTCGACGGTGTTCAACGTCATCACCGGCATCTACGCGCCGACGGGCGGCGACGTCATCTTCGATGACCTTCCGCTCGCCGGACTCAAGCCGAACGCGGTGGCGGCGCGCGGCGTCATGCGCACCTTCCAGAACATCCGGTTGTTCGCGTTCATGACGCGTGCTTGAGAACGTCATGGTGGGCCGGCACGCGCGCATGCATGCCAACGCGGTCGACGGCGCGCTGCGCACGCCTCGGGCGAAAGACGAAGAGGAAGCGGTCAGGGCGCGCGCGTTCGAGCTGCTCGACTTCGTCGGCCTGACGAAGTACGCGGGCGAATGGGCGCGCAATCTCCCCTATGGCATGCAGCGGCGTTTGGAGATCGCGCGCGCGCTGGCGGCCGATCCGCGGCTGCTGCTGCTCGACGAGCCCGCGGCCGGCGCCAATCCAGCCGAGAAACGCGAGCTCATGGAGCTGGTGCGTTCCATCCGCAGACCGCGGCGTCACCATCGTGCTCATCGAGCACGACATGAAGCTCGTCATGGGCATCTCCGATCGCGTGCACGTGCTCGATTACGGCGAGATGATCTGCGAGGGCGACCCGGCGACGGTCCGGCGCGATCCGCGCGTCATCGAAGCCTACCTCGGCAAGGGCGCATGAGCGCAGCCGTCCTCTCCCTCGACGGCGTCGAAGCGCACTACGGCCGCATCCAGGCGCTGCGCGGCGTCAGTCTGGAAGTGCGCGAGGGCGAGATCGTCGCGCTCATCGGCGGCAACGGCGCCGGCAAGACGACGACGCTGCGCACCATCTCCGGTCTGGTGAAAGCCTCTCGCGGGCACGTGCGCCTCGGCGATCGCGACATCACCGGGACCATCGCGGACGAGATCGTGCGCCTGGGGGTCGTGCACGTGCCCGAGGGCAGGCACATCTTCCAGCGCATGACGGTGCTCGAGAATCTTGAGCTCGGCGCCTACGCCCGCACCGATGCGGCGGCCATCCGCGCCGACATGGATGACGTGTTCACGCTCTTCCCGCGGCTCGCCGAGCGCCGCGCGCAAAAGGGCGCCACGCTGTCCGGCGGCGAGCAGCAGATGCTCGCGATCGGACGAGCGCTGATGGCGCGGCCGAAGGTGCTGCTGCTCGACGAGCCGTCGCTGGGGCTCTCGCCGATCCTCGTCGAGACGATCTTCTCGGTGATCGTGGACATCAACAAGCGCGGCGTGCCGATCCTGCTGATCGAGCAGAACGCGCTCAAGGCGCTGCAGACCGCGACGCGCGGCTACGTGCTCGAGACCGGCTCGATCGTCAAGGAGGGTGCCGCGTCGGCGCTGCTCGCGGATGATGACGTCCGCAAGGCATACCTCGGCGAAGACTAGACCTCTCTTGGCGTGACGAGCGACCCCTACAGGCAGTAGGCTGGCGCGCTCTTGGCCTGGAGTTTGCTATTGAAGGCTTCGATCACGTAGCACGTGCCGTGAGGCGAGCTGACCAAGGTTTTGGATATGCCGGCGAGCGTGAGAGGCCATACCGCGTCGCCGACATGCTGGTTCCGGCCGCCATCGACGCGGAGCACGAGGAAAGCGGTCGCTTGACACTCGGAGGCGCGGCAAGACGGGCTCCAATCCCACACCAGGACGAACGCTGACCCTCTAAGCCACCCCAGGCAGCCTGTTTTGCCGATCGGATTATCGTGCCCGGCGCAGGGGTCTACTTCCGGGTTCACTCCCTGCCCCTGCTCCACTCTGTGCACGTTGGTCGGCGCGTTCATCTGCACCATGACCTTTATCGGGCCGGGCGATACCGGCGCGTTGAGGAACGCCGTTTGGCCGGTGGACGCCGACGCTAGGAGTGCGAGTGCGACTGAGAAGAGCGCCGCGAGGAGCTTCATGTTGACTCTCCCTGTTTGCGATTCACGGAGTCACCGGGTCGACGCGCAATTCGAGACCGGCCGTCGGCGCGCCGGGCGCGAACAGCGGGAAGCGCGTCGTGTTCAAGAACAGCAGCTTGCCTTTGTCCGAGATCCGCGCGTTGAGCGCGTACTTGTGCTTGGGATCGATCTTCGTAGGGTCGTAGGGCAGGCTGAACGCGATCGGCACCTGGTGCGTGGCCGGGATGTCCGCTGACGAGATCGTCACCATCGGCGCGTCTTCAAGCGTCACGTCGTCGATCGACATGTGGACGACCGCCGTCGGGGTCAGCGCGATGCGCTGCACGTACGTGACGACACCGCTCACGACGCTTTGCGCCGCCGGTGTCGCGGCGCGGCGGGCGGCACGGGCGGAGGAGATGGCGATGATATCGGCGGCGAGATCTTCAGCACGTAGTCGTTCTGGTCGCCGCCGTACGCGATCCACACGTTGTGCGTCTTCGGATCGACCGCAAGCGTATGCGCACCGCGCGGGATCGACACGTCGCCGATGCGCCCGAACTCGCCATTGACGTCGCCCAGCACGCTGAGCAGCCCGGTGCCGCTCGCGCAATACAGCTTGTTCGCGACGGCGTCGTACGCGATCTGGTCGACGCGCGGCGCGATGTCGAGCGCTTGCGTCACGGCGCCGGTGGTGAGGTCGATCACCGCGAGCTTGCCATTGGTGCCGGCGCTGAAGAGCCGCTTACCTTTGCCGTCGACCGCCAATCCGCTGGGATCGGTCACCGGCGCGAGCGGCCAGGTGGCGAGGACGCTTCTCGTATCGGGGTCGATCACCGCGACGGAGTTGGTCGACCTGATGTTCTGATAGATCTTGTTGCTCACCGGATCGTATTCGAGGACGTCCGGGTCTTTGGCGATCTGCACGGAGAACTGGAGCAGCTTGTCCGTCTTGCCCTGCACGATCCAGATCTCGTTGCCGTCCGCATGATCCGCGTACAGCCGCCCGCTCTTGGAATCGAAGGTCATCGCGTCGACCGGGCCATTCACGTAGATGCGTTCGTTCTCGACCAGCCAGTGGCGGTTGAGGGCCGAGATGTAGCCGGCCTCGGTGCCGACGAAGATCTTGCCGTCGTACTCGTCCACGGCGATGCCGTGGCCCGGGCCGACGTTGATGCGCCGCTCGACCTCGTTCGTGTCGAGGTTGATCACCAGCAGCTCGTTGCTGCTCGTGTGCACCGCCAGCAGACGCCGGTATTTGGCGTCGATGGTGAGGTAGTCGAATTTCCCGACGGCGCGCGGCACCGGGATCGGCGTGCCCACGGTCATGATCGGCCGCTCGCTGTCAGCCGACGCGGAGCGAGGATGCGTGGCGGTCGACGCGACGAGCGCGATCGCCAGCGCTGCCAAGGAGACGATGAGGATGCGGAACGGTTTCATGGTGCGTCCTTCACGGTCGAATGAATTCGACCGCTCCATTCGATCAGGAGATCTTCGCCGCCAGGCCGACGCCGTCGCCCAACGGGAGAATCGTAGCATTCAGCGCCGGGTGGTGCAGAAACTTCTCGTTGAAGGCCCGTATCGCCATGAGTTGACGCCTCGTCGCCCGCGGCGGGCTTGGCCGCCGCGCTATGGTGCCACAGCAGGTTGTCGACGACGATGAGCCCCGAACGCTTGACCGAGGGGATGACAAGGTCGAGGTAGGCCGAGTATTCCTCTTTGATCGCGTCGATGAGCACGATATCGTAGATGTTCTTCGGCAGCCGCCGCAGCATCGACAATGCCGGCTGGTTGATGATCTCGATGCGCTCGGCCACGCCGGCGCGCGCGAAGAAGCCATGCGCGATCTTCGTGCGCCCCTCATCCGGATCGAAGGTCGTGATCTTGCCGGTCTCGGGCTGCGCACGCGCCATCCACAGCGTCGAACAGCCGTAGGCGGTGCCGAGTTCGAGGATGTTGCTCGCGAGCATCGCGCTCGTCAGCACGGAGAGGAAGCGGCCGACTTCGCGGGCGACGATCGGGATGCCGTCGCGGTGGCCGAGCTGTTCCAACTCGAGCATGAGCGCGTCGGGTTCGCCTTGGAGCGCGTGAAGGTAGGCGAAATCGCCTTCCACCGGATGATCGATCGTCATGCGCGCCTCCGCGGTGCGGTGAGACGGACCGCTCGCCCCGAGCGAGCGGAGCGGCGGGCGGCGTCGAGCACTTCCTGGACACGCAGCCCGTCTTCAAACGTGGGGACGCTCGATGGCTTGCCCGCGAGATGGTCGAGCATCTCCGTGACCAGCGTGTAGAACGGGCCGGCAAGGCGATGGCCGGCCGCGAGCCTGCGCGGAAAGCGCCCGGGCGCCGTCACCGGCACCGGATCGCGGCCGGCGCGCAGCCCGAAGATCTCGCTATCGTCGCGGATGAGGAGTGCGCCCTTCGAACCGCTGATGAACATCGAGCTGAACTGCGTGTTCGCGGTCGCCGTCAGATCGACCGAGGCGAGCGCGCCGCCCGCCATGAGCAGCTGCAGCGAGAAGTTGTCGTCCGCGTCCACCGTTCCGGTCGAGCCGTCCGCCTTGCGCCGCTTGCGCACGCGCGTCTGCAGCGTCGCCTTGACCTCGCGCACGTCGCCCGCCAGCCAGCGGCAATAGTCGATGTAGTGCGAGCCGAGCGCGCCGAGCACGCCGCCGCCCTGGTCCGTGCGCGATTGCCAGCCGTGCTGCAGCGTGCTGGTCGGATGCATCCAGCCGGTGGCCTCCACGATCATGATGCGCTCGAGATCGCCGAGCCAACCGTCGTCCACCAGCGCTTTGGCGCGCAAGCGGACGGGGATATAGCGGAACTCGTGATCGAGCATGCCGGCGCGACGCGCCTTGCGCGCCGCCAGGAGCATGCGCCGCGCCTCGGCGACGTTGCGCGCGAACGGCTTCTCGCACAAGCACGTGCTTGCCGGCACGAAACGCCGCGAGCGCGATCGGGGCGTGCAGGTTCGGCGGCGTCACGATGCTCACGAGGTCGACATCGGGGCGCGCCACGCAGGCGCGGAAATCGTCGGTGAAATGCGGGATGGCGAACTGGATCGCCGCCGCCTTGGCCCGCTCGAGCGAACCTGAGCACACGGCGACGACGGTCGTCTGCGGATGTTCGCGCAGGACCGGCAATTGGACGCGTCCGCCGAACCCCATGCCGACGACCGCGATGCGAAGCGTATCTGCAGCCACGCTTGTCCGTCTCTCCTGTCGTGCCCGAGCGCAGCTCGGGCGTCTAGAGCATCGAGAGCTGTTCGGGCTGGCCGGCCGCGGCTCGCGCATCCGCCGGCACCAGCGCGCCGAAGCGCGCCACGAAATCGGCGATGCGGCGCACGAGGTATTCGCGATCCTCGTCGTCCGCGTAGTCTTCCGACAGGGCGAGCTCGCCGCCGATCCGCTGGTAGACCCGCACTTTGTCGCCGACGGCGAGGCCCCTCTCGGCGATCGCGCGCGCGAGGCGCTTGTTGGCGGGCGCGTTGTACGTCTTCGGCGTGATGGACTCGCGCCGGCTGAAATCCTCGAGCCGGATGCCGCCGCGCCGCACGGTCTCCACCGCGGCCACGACCTGGGACACGATCTCGTGCTCGCGGCCCTCCAGCAGCGCGCGCGCGATGCCGGCGAGCAGCGCGCGCCCGAACGGCTCGTCGCGCGCGGAGCGCAGCGCGGAGCCGCGCAGGATGAGCTCGCCGCCGATGCCCCGCAGCGCGTAGTTCTTCGGCGCAAGCGAGAGCATCGCCGCGTAGCGCTCCTCGAGGACGAGCCGCAGCCCGTCGCCGAGCTCGGCGCCGATCTGCGCCACCAACGCGTCGGCGTCGGTGCCGGGCGGCATCTGGAAGAACGCGCCATCGGTGTCGACTTCGATGACGCGGCAGCCGCGCTGGCTCAAGCGGTCGATCATGCGCTGCATGACCTCGCGGCCGGCTTCGGTGACGCGCCCGGCCGCTGCCGGATCGTTGAAATGCAGCCCGTTCGTGCCCAGGAAGCCGAAGAACGAGTTGATGAGGATCTTCAACGCATGCTGCATGCCGTCGGCGGCGAGGTGTCGCCGGTCCTCGCCCGCGGCCTGCGCGGCTTCGGACTCGCGCTTGGCGCGCATGCGCAGCCCGCGCAACGCATCGAGCATCGGCAAGAACGCATGGAGGTCGTCGTCCTGCGGTTCGATCGCGCGGGCGAGCATGAGCGACGGGTACAGGCTCTCCACGTCGCACTTGACGACGTCCGGGAACACGCCGACCTCCAGCACCGCCGCATACGCCCCCTCGATCGGCGCGGTCGCGCGCGGCCGCGGGATGGAATGCCGGCGCGCCAGGTAGGCGCGCACCATGAGCCGCTCGATGCGGCTGCCGATGCCGACGAACGCGAGCCCCTGCAGCGACTCCGGCACCATCTGGGCCTGGTAGAACTCGGTCGGCGTCACCAGCCGCGACAATCGATCCGTGTCGCGCGCGTCGTCGAGGCAATACGCCTTCAGTTTGGCGCGCTCGGCGGGGTCGGCCCACAGCGCGCGCATGTTCGAGGCGTCCACCAGCGCGCGCTGATCGTCGCCGATGCCGAGATGTCGCACGACGTGCTTCAGTTTGTAGTTGGGCAAGCGGCGCGCGACGTCCCAGCGCATCACGCCGAAGAACGTGTCGATGATCTGGCGGCCCGGGATGCGGTAGTATTTCGCGACCATGCCGTTGGGCACGCTGCGGCGGATGCTGTCGTCGAGGGTCATGTGCCCGCCGTCTCGGCCCAGCACGAGCGGCACGCCGGCGCGCCGCGCGCGTTCCGTCAGATACCAGAGATCGAAATTGAAGACGTTGTGGCCTTCGATGACGTCGGGGTCGCGTTCGACGACGACGCGGACGAATTCCGCGATGAGCGCGGCCTCGCTGACGAAGTCGTCGAGCGCGAGCACCCGCTCGAAGCCGCTCGAGTCGTGCACGGCGATCAGGCAGATGGCGCCATCAGGCCGGTCGGGATAGATGTCGAGCGTCTCGAGATCGAACTGCAGCCGGCGCAGCTGTTCGAACGGCAGGTTGCGATAGAACGTGTCGCCGCTGCTCACCAGGTGCGATGCCACGGGGTCTAGGTAGACGAGGCGCTGGTCGCTGGCCAGCGAGCGCGCGAACTCCACCGCCCGTCCGCCGCGCGTGAGCAGCAGGTGGCGCAGCGGATGCCGGCCCGCCAGCTCGATGCTGTCGTCCATGGTCTTGCGCGCCAGCACCCACGACTGCAGAGGGACGCTGTGGCGCTCGAGCTGCGCACCGACGCGCCGGTAGAGGGTCGCGTTGCCCGCGACGCTATCGGTCTCCAGGGCGACGATGCCCTCGATACGGCCCGCGCCGTATATCAGATCGTTGTTGCCGTCCACTGCTTCGAGCGTTCTGCCAGGCTTAGGCCCGTTCTTCTATCGCAGGCGACGGCAAAACGCGAGCGGAACGCTCCTCCTCGATTGGAGAACGGCATGAGACGTACGATCATCGCATGTATGTTGTCGGCGTTCGTCGCGCTTGCGACGTCGTCGGCCCAGCCCGCGCGGGCAGATGACCTGAGCACGTCCGGCGTCTTGCGAAGGCTCGTGACCTCGTATGGCGTGAGCGGCTACGAGGGTCCCGTGCGCCACGACATCGAGAGCATGCTGCCCGCCTGGGCACATCCGAAGACCGACGCGATGGGCAACCTCATCCTCGAGGTCGGCCACGGCAAGCCGTCGATGCTGTTCATCGCCCACATGGACGAGATCGGCTGGGACGTCACCGGCATCACGCCCGACGGCTACCTGCGGGTGACGCCGGTCGGCGGCTTCTTCGCCGACACGTTCTACGGCCGCTACGTGCTCGTCCACACGGAGCACGGCGACGTGCCGGGTGTCGTCGCGACGAAATCCATCCATCTAACCGGGCGCGGCGAGGCGCCGCCACCGCTCGGCCCGAGCACGATGTACATCGACGTCGGCGCGTCGTCGCGCGCGCAGGTCGAGAGCCTCGGCATCCGGCTGCTCGACTCGGTCACCATCAAGAAGGAGCTCTACCAGCTCGCGTACGGGCGCTGGGCGGCGCGTTCGATGGACGATCGATTCGGCTGCACGTCGCTGCTGCTCGCGGTGCGCAAGCTCGACCCGGCCCACGTGCAGGGTACCGTCACTTTCGTCTGGTCGGTGCAGGAAGAAGTCGGCACGCGCGGCGCGCGCGCGGTGTCGGTCTCGCGCCACCCGGACTTCGTCTTCCCCGTGGATATGTTCACCACGTCGGACTCGCCGCTTGAGTCACCGCGGACGGCATATGCGCCGCTCGGCAAAGGCGCGGTCATGCGCGCGCTCGACGAGAGCAATATCAGCCCGGCGGAATGGAACCGCAAGATCCTCGCCTGGGCGCAATCGCGCGGCCTGCCGCTCCAGATCGGCGCGACCGGCGGCGGCAACGATGGCGAGAACTTCTGGAGCGAGACGACGTACGTGATCCCGTTCGGCATCCCCATCCGCTATTCGCATTCGATGGAGGTCATCGAGCTGTCCGATCTCGACGACATGGCCAAGATCGTCGAGGGCCTCGCGACGGACGCCGCTTGGCGTAACTAGTGTGCCGGACCATGTAGGGGCCGATCTTTAGATCGGCCCTCCTGTTCGCGGCGTAGGCAAGGGCCGATCTAAAGGTCGGCCCCTACATATCTCGCGCGTTATTTCGTGCAGTCGAGTTTGACGCGGAAGCTCGGGTGCTTGGTCGTGTAGCCGGGCTGCCCTTCCGCCACGTGCTGCGCCTGCATCTTCGGATCGATGATCCACAAGAACTTCGTCGGCTTGCTCACCTCTGATTGCTTCGTACCGCTCGGGTACCAGAAGGTCAGCTCGTGCTTGAACGCCGCCGCCTGGGGAAAGGTGTGATAGGTGATCTTCTGCGCGTCCAAGGTGCCGGTCGTCGTCGCGTCGACATCGAGCGTCGTGTCGTCGGCGAAGCCGAGCGAGAAGCTCTGCGAGCCGGTGTACGAAGGCGTATAGTCACTGCGAGTCGTGCCGTTGCGCACCTCGACCAGCACGCCCCAGCCGAACATCCCCGGCATGCCCGGGTCGCTGAGCGACTCCACGGAATCGACCTTGAGCCGCCAGATGCCGTCGAAGAGCCACTCATTCATGCAGCCCTCGACCGCATCGGTCTGCTTCGCGCCGCCGGGCGGCGGCGTGGAGGATGCCGCATGCACCTGCGGACTCACGGCCACGCATGCGAGAAAGACGAAAGCGATGATGGCGATCCGACGCATTGGAAGTCTCCTTAGTCACAAGCGGGCGGTCGAATAAATTCGACCGCTCCATAGAAGTTGGTCAAACCCGAGCTTCGCTCGGGCACTACGAATACTTTCTTAGTGGCGGGGCGTCAGCATCGGCATCGGCGTCGGCGGCGGGGCGGGCGGAGAAGCGAGCGCTGCGCCGCTCGCCGCGGGCAGCGGCACCGGCGGCAGGCTGACCTCTGGCACCGGCGTCGGCGTCACGAGCGGCGTGATCGGGCTGCTGAAGACGTTGTCCGTCGGCCCCGGATGCGCTAACGGATATGGCGCACCCGAACTGAACACGTTCGTGTCGGGCGCCCCGGGGTGGAACACATCGGGCGGTGCGACGTTCGGCGCGGGTGCGACGCCCGCGATGTAGCGCGCAAGCCGCAACGTGTAGCTCGCGCTGAGCGTGTAGGAGCCGGGCGCGCCATGTTCTCCCAGCGCATTGCCGCGCCCGGTCACGGTGAACGTGGATCCCAGCAGCAAGCGCTGCGACAGATCGATGAACGAAACGCCGTTCGCCGTGCCGGCGCCGCGCAGCGCGACGCGGCCGAATCCCGGCACGGTCACGCGTCCGCTCGCGTCCATCGCGCCGATCGGACGCCACCTGCAACACCGTCGGATCGAAGTTCCAGTTCGTCGCGGTGTGCGCGAGCTGCAGCGTCACGGCGCCGGACGGCAGGTCGAGCTCGCCCTGCGTGCTCCACCTGCTGCCTTCCGCAAGATCCTGCGGCGGCGCGCCGTTGATCACCAACACGGCGGCGGTGAGATCGCCTGCGCCGCCCGCCATCGTGAGCGTGCCGTCGGCCGCCACGCTCGGACTCGGCGGCGCCGCTTCGTCCGCCGCGTTGCTCGGCTGTGCGCCGGGGCGCCGTGCGCTCGTCGCGACCGCGAGCACCGTGACGCCGTTGTCGCCGTAGCCCTCCACCGTGAGCGCCGTGCTGCTGCCGTCGGTCCGCTTCAGCGTGCGCGTGACCACTGCGCCGTCGCTGCCGCGTAGGCTGATCGTCAGCGTCTCGCTGCGATCGACACGATACACCTGTTGCTCGCCGAGCCCGAAGATGCGGTTCGGAAGAAAGACGGTCGCGTTCGTCGAGGCGCCGAGACACGCGACGGCGCTCGCGCCGACGAGCGCGCACGCGACGAGGCATCCGGAAAGCTGTTTGCTAGAGACTCGGAGTGACGGTCGGGTACGGCGAAGCCTCATACTGGGTTGGTACTGCCGCGGGCACCGGTACTCCCGTGTCCTCAGCCGCCGGCGGCGGGCTCGGCGAGGCTTCGACCGGCGCAGGAGCGCCGCGCGTGAACGTGCGCAGCACGACCGTCACCAGCGCGGTCGCATCGGTGCTGTTCTTCGAGGCCTTCTCCGAGATGACGCTGTCGCTGCGGACCGCTTGCCCGACGATGATGCCGTCGCGCTGATCGTAGTAGTACGTCCCCGCCAAGCTGACGCTCGCCTCGATGGGCGCGCTGTCGTCCGCATACGCGCCGCCGCCTGTCGTCTGCACCACGAACGTCGGCAGGCCCTGGTAGACCTGCTGGCCGCGCGTCTGGCGGTTCAACGCGATCGTCATCGGATAGCTGTCCGCCGCGATCGACCAGCGCCAGGTCGGATTCGCCTGCAGATCCCGACCGGCGAGATCGCGCACGCTTGAATTCGCCAGCGCGATGTTCTGATCGAGCAGCGGGTCGATGCTCGCCGCCGGCTTGATCTCACCGGCGGGCGTGACGGTCACCGCCACGGTCTTGCGCAAGAAGACCGGCGCGCCGCGCGCGTAACCCAACATGTCCACGCTCAAGTTGCCGTGCGCGGTGCCGTCGGCATCGACCGCGACGACGTCGAGCGTCTCCGTGCCCATGCCGGTGCTGGTGTCGGTTTGGCCGCCACCGCGCGCAGCCGCCGCGTGCTCTTCCACTTGGACCGTCACGTCATAGGTAAGCCGGTCGCCCGCCCGCAAGTGCTGGCTGTCGGCGAGCGAGGGAATCGCAAAGGCGGCGATGGCGCAGCAGGCCGTGAGCGCCGCGGCACGATGGCTCAAGAGTCCCCTCCCCGATGTGTGTGCGGAGCGAGTATACTACTCTTATGGTCAATCGGACGTTTGCCGCTCGATACTTCGCGGCGGCCTTGTACGGCGCTGTGACTTCGCTCACTCTGGCATTGCTGTCATCGGCCTCGCCAGCAGGCGCGGCACAGGCGGATGACGGCTACGCGACCCCGTTCGCGCAGGCGGTTCGCACCGCCACAGCCCCGTATCGCCTGGCGCTATGGGCGCGCTCCGACAAATACATCCAATCCACCGACTATCTACCCGCGCTGGGCGCGATGTACACGAACCACGATCGCTTCAACCCGGCGGACCTCGGCCATCCGAGCATGCTCGTCTATGACGAGGCTGGCCGGCTCGTCGCCTGCGGCTATCAATTCACGCCCGGTGCGACGGTGCCGGCCGAGTTCGCCTCGGTGCCCGCAACCGCGTGGTACGAGATCCCCAAGCACGTGCATTACATCGTCAAGCAGGCGGGCGTGATGCATTACGGTCAGGCGCCGTGGGAGACGGACGAGAAACCGACCGCAGCGGCGCTGCGCGCGCACGGCTTGCTGCCGCCCGACGCGACATTAGAAGAAGCGTTCATCCATCCGGCGACGCGCGCCATCCTCGTGTGGGCATGGCTGCCCAACGCCGACGGTCTCTTCGCAGGCGAGAACGCGCTACTGCCTTAGGTGACTTTTTCGAGGCGCGGATTGGGGCGGTACGGCCGCCCGACCTTGTGGCACTCCACCATCGCGCCCTTCTTCTCGACGAGCGCTATGTCGGCGGTGAAATCGAAGATGCCGCGGAACAGCGCGGAGCCGACCGCGTAGGCGTCGACCGGGATCTTGCGCTCTTCGAACTGCGTGATCTTGGCGACGTCGAAACCGCCCGATGCGATGATTTTGACCCAATGGAAGCCCGCATCGTCCAAGCCGCGGCGCACGTTGAGCACGAGCTCCGGATTGACGCCCGTCGGCCGGAACGTGCCCATCGAATGCCACAGGCTCTTGTCCACCAGCGTCTCGGACGTGTCGAGGCGCACGCCCCACAGCCGAGTGCCGAGTTTCGCTGCGACCGCTTTCGACGTCTCGACGCAGTCGTTGTCGAAATCCACCAGCGAGATGACGTTGATCGACGGATCGATGTAGTCGGCGAACTTCTGCGTCGCGAGCACGGTGTCGCCGCCGTATGCTGCGATGAGCCCGTGCGGCACGGTGCCGACGCCTTTGCTGCCCCACCATTCCGCCTGCGCGTCGGTGCTCACGCCGAGCGCGCCGCTCACGTATGCGGCGTAGCCGTCGCCGGTCTGCACGAGATGGTGATCGAAACGCGCTGGGAAGAACAGCACGTTCTTGCCGTTGGCCGCGGCGACGACCGCGCTCGTGTTGGTCGCGACCTTGGTGCGCCGCGTCAGCACGCCGAGATAGTCGGTCTCGAGATGCGCGAAGAGCGAATAATCGCCGCTGATGGTGAGCGCCACTTCGTACGGCGAGATCCGGTCGCCGTCGTAGAGCGCGCGCACGTCGAGCTGCGACCAGCCGTCCTCCCACGAGCCGTCGGCCCGGCGCCGGCCGCTGCACAGCTTGAGGATCGCGATCGCCTCGTCGATGCCGCACAGCACGGCGTCCTGCTTGCCGAACACCTGCATGAGCACGCGCGGGTGGTGGTGGTCGCTCTCGAGGATCTGCACGACGCGATTGAAGTAGGTGTCCGAATAGTAGCCGTCGCGCATCTTATCGACGGGCAGATGCAGGATCGCCGGGTCGAGCCGCTTGCCTTTCGGCGGTGCTTGCGTTGCCATAGTGCGGCCGCCTCATTTCGGGCGGGGCGACGGCTTCGCCTCCGGCGAATGCTTGCGCGGCATCTGACCCCCGCGTGAATGTAGGGGCCGACCTTTAGGTCGGCCCGTCTAGGGAGACCATTGCTTGACCAACTCGGACATCGCGGCTCGCCTCAACGAGATCGCCGCGCTCATGGAGTTCGACGACGAACCCTTCTTCAAGACGAAGGCGTACGAACGTGCGGCGCGCAGCCTCGAGGATAGCGAGACGACCGCTGCGGCGATGATCGCCGCAGGCACACTCGAGGAACTGCCCGGCGTCGGCAAGGCCATCGCGCAGAAGATCGTCGACATCGAGCAGACCGGCACGTGCAAGTATCTCGAGGAGCTGCGCGCCAAGTTCCCGCCGACCGTGCTCGAGCTGCGTAGCGTGCCCGGCGTCGGCACGAAGACCGCGATCTCGATGTATCGCGAACTGGGCATCACCGGGCTGGCCGATCTGCGCCGCGCGGTCGAGGACGGCTCGATCGCGACGCTGCCGCGCCTCGGCGCCAAGGGCGTCGAGAATCTCAAGAGCGCGCTTGCCCGTCTGGTGGAGCGTTCGCATCGCATGCGCCTCGGCGACGCGTGGGAGATCAGCCACGGCATCGTCGCCGCGCTCGCCGATCCCGCCGCGCACGCCAAGAACGTCGTCGCCGCGGGCAGCCTGCGCCGCATGGAGCCCACGGTCGGCGACATCGACATCATCTGCACGAGCGCGTCGCCCGAGAAGGCGCTCGACTTCTTCTGCGCGCTGGCCGGCGTCGAGAGCATCACCGCCAAGGGCGACACCAAGGCGACGGTGTGGCTGCGCGCAGGGCATCTCCGCGGATCTGCGCGTCGTGCCGCATCGCTGCCTCGGCAACCTGCTGCAGCATTTCACCGGCAATAAGGACCACAACGTCAAGCTGCGCGAGTTCGCCATCCGCAAAGGGCTCAAGGTGAGCGAGTGGGGCATCGAGACGGTGGAGACGGGCGTGGTGCGCACCACGACCACCGAAGAGGGCGTCTACAAGACGCTCGGCGCTCGATTACATCCCGCCGGAATTGCGCCAGGGCCTCGATGAGATCGATCTGGCGCGACGGCACGAACTGCCCGTGCTCGATCGAGATCGAAGACATCCGCGGCGACCTGCACGACCACACCACCTGGAGCGACGGCACGCGCAGCATCGAGCAGATGGCGCGCGCCGCGGCGGAGCGCGGGCTCACCTATCTCTCGATCTCGGACCACTCGCGCGGGCGCTCGGTCGGCAACGGGCTGTCGGTCGAGCGGCTGCGCGAGCAGATCGCCGAGGTGCGCTCGGTCGCGACGAAGTACGGCATCCGCCTGCTGTGCTCGTCGGAGGTGGACATCCGCGCCGACGGCTCGCTCGATTTCCCCGACGACGTGCTCGCCGACCTCGACATCGTCGTCGCCTCGATCCACTCGGGCTTCGCCGGCGATCGCGCCAAGCAGACGCAGCGCCTGCTGCGCGCGATCGAGAATCCATACGTGAACATCATCGGGCATCCGACCGGCGCGCTCATCGAAGAGCGCGCGGGCTACGAGTTCGACGCGGAAGCGGTGTTCCGTGCCGCGGCCGCGAGCGGCACGGCGATGGAGATCAACGCGAACCCGGCGCGGCTGGACCTCTCAGCTACTGCGGCGGCGCGCGCCAAAGCGCTCGGGTGCACGCTCTCCATCGACACCGACGCGCACTCGTTTGAGGATCTCGACAACTTGCGTTTCGGGGTCGGCACCGCGCGGCGCGCCGGGCTGCGCGCGAGCGACGTGCTCAACGCGCGGCCGCTCGAAGGCGTGCTCGAGTTCGTGGCCGCCAAGCGCGCCACGAAGAGCGCGCGCCTAGCCCGCGTTCCTGATCGGACGAAGCCGCTC
The DNA here is from genome assembly GCA_963805945.1 of Vulcanimicrobiota bacterium. Lineage (GTDB taxonomy): Bacteria > Vulcanimicrobiota > Vulcanimicrobiia > Eremiobacterales > Eremiobacteraceae > JAFAHD01. Next base: position 214,881 of record CAWDVP010000002.1, read on the forward strand.
GAGCAATTCCGGCGGCGCTTCGAAGTTCGGATTGACGTAGGGTCCTTGGAACCAGCCGTGCCAATCGCTGCCGCACGAGTAGAGTTTGCCGCGGCGCAGCGCGAGGCCGCACAGCTCCGAGCGCCGATCGGGCTCGTAGCGCAGATACATCGCTTCCAAGCCATCGAGCTCCTCGAGCCAGCGCTGCGCGACGCCTTCGTCCACGAGTTCGGCCGGGTGCGCGAGGAAGGCGAGCCCGCCCGCGGCGCGCACGATCGCGGCCGCTTGGACGGGCGACGGCAGCGGCGCGTACGCCTCGGGCGGCAACGTCGCGAAGAACGCGCGGAACGCGGCGTGCACGCGCTGCGGATCGGCGTCAGCATAGCCGCGCTGGCACAGTCGCTCGACGAGCACGGGCAGCCGCACGGGATGATCGGCGAAATCGCGCTGCCCAGTCGATGTCCACCCGTTGCGCGTGCAACGCCTCGACCCAGCGCCGCTGATTCGCATCCCAGACGTCGCGCGCGGTCCGGTTCGCGAACGCGAGGTCTTCGTCGGCCCCGTCGACGTTGAGCCCGAGCACGTGGACGACGCGGCCGGCGTCGTAGGTCGTCATCTCGATGCCGCCGATGAAGCGGACGCCGCGCTCTCCCGCTCGCCGGCGCGCTTCCTCGTGCCCCGCGACGGTGTCGTGATCGGTGAGCGCGGCGAAGGCGACACCCGCGTCCGCGACCAGATCGATGAGCGCGCTCGGGCTGCGTTCGCCGTCGCTGTGGTGGCTGTGGAGATGAAGGTCGCATAACATAAGGCGGCGGGGATGCTTCGCGCCGGCGCGAGGCGAATCTTCCGCCACTATGAGCACATTTGTGAAGGCGGCCGTGTCGTCCGATGCGCGGACCTTGCCGCGGCAGTTCTACACCTCGCCGGAGATCTTCGCGCTCGAGCGCGAGCGCATCTTCGCCGACAACTGGATCTGCGTCGGGCGCGAGGAGCAGCTCGCCGCTCCCGGCAGCTTCTTCCTCGCCGATGTCGCGGGCGAGAGCCTCATCATCGTGCGCGATGCCGCCGGCGCGGTGCACGCGCACTTCAACGTCTGCCGCCATCGCGGCACGCGCATGTGCGAGACGCCCGCCGGACAGTTCAAGAGCTCGATCATGTGCCCGTACCACGCATGGACGTACGGCCTCGACGGGCAGCTCACCGCGGCGCGCAACATGCGCGAAGTGCCGGATTTCCAAGAGTCCGACTATCCCCTCAAGAGCGCGGCCGTCGCGCTGTGGCAAGGCTTCATCTTCATCGATCTCGCGCAAAACCCGAAACTGTTCGCCAAGGCGATGCCTTCTTTGGATAGCCGGTTCGACAAGTGGCGCATCGGCGCGCTGCGCGAGGCGCAGCATATCGACTACCTGCTCGCTTGCAACTGGAAGCTCGCGTTCCAGAACTACTCCGAGTGCTATCATTGCCCGCTCGTCCACCCACAGCTCGACCGCGTGTCGCCATGGGATAGCGGCCGCAACGATCTCAACGAAGGCACCGTGCTCGGCGGCTTCATGTCGCTGCGTCATCCGGGCGGCAGCATGACGCTCTCTGGCGCGACCACGCGCAAACCGCTGCCCGGCCTGCCCGCGACGGAGCACGACCACGTCTACTACTACACGGTGTTCCCGTCGATGCTGCTGAGCCTGCATCCGGATTACGTGATGGTGCACTACATGACGCCGCTCGGCGTCGATCGCACCGCGGTGCGCTGCGCGTGGCTCTTCGACCAAGATGAGATGAAGCGCCCCGGCTTCGATCCGAGCGACGCGGTCGAGTTCTGGGATATCACCAACCGCCAGGACTGGCACGTGTGCGAACTCTCGCAATTGGGCGTCAGCTCGCGCGCGTACACGCCCGGTCCGTACGCGCAGGCCGAAGGCGTGCTGCACGCGTTTGACCGGTACTATCTCGGACAGATCGGGCCGGTTTGATGATGCCGCTGCTCGGCGTGCTGCTGCTGCTCGCGGCGGGTGCGCCGGCCGACTTCAGCTCCATGCAGTTCGAGGTCGGCACGTGGAACTGCACCGGCAAGACGGTCAATGGCGATGCGTTCGGCGCGGCCAAGATCGTCGAGATGTCCGCGGATGGCAACCATATGCTCATCCGCGCCGCCGACAAGAAAGCCGGCGGCACGATCGACATGTCATACGACGCGACGCGCGGCGTGTGGGTAGAGAAGGCATCAGGCGCTAACGACTCGCACTCCGAGGGCACCTCACCAGGCTGGGTCGCCGACAAACTTGTGTTCGTCGGGCAGACCATCTACCCGAGCCTCGCGCCGATCGACTACCGCATCACGACGATCAAGTTGAGCGACACCGCCACCACGGAGATCGAAGAGCTCAAGAAGAGCGCGGGCGGGTGGCTCGAGGTAGCGCGCGCGCATTGCGACAAGGCTCCCTGACGCGCGGCTCATGGAGCGGTCGAATTTATTCGACCGCCGGCGATCTCCGCGCGCACTTGACTCGACGCAACGGCATCTCTTAAGATGGTGGATATGATGAGACGTATGGCCACCACATTTGTGTTAGTCTTGGCATGCGCATCATGCACATCGGCACCGCGCTTTCAAGCGCCGGGTCCGGCAGTGACCACAACCCTCGCCATCCCGGTTCCAGCTGCGGCGGTCAACGGTGCGATGGACTCGCTCCGACGATTGGCGGCAGAAAACCGGGCTAAGTATCCCGACATTCGAACGAACATCTCCGTCTATCCCGAGTTCGGTCCCCAAGGCTCAACGGTTGTTGCCGGGCCCGATCGGTACGCGGCGGCGCTGGATGACGCGCACAAGAAGGCGGAGGGGATCACTCGCAGGCTCGGTGTCTCATTGGGGCCCGTCCAATCAGTCGAAGAGATTCTGTATGGAGCGGCGCCACGGTACTCGCCGCTTAAGGGTGCCGCGCCGGCTCCCGCGTATCCAAGCGTGAACGTGGCCGCGAATCAGCCGGTCATCCTCTACGTCGTCTACAACCTGGCTAGCTCCCCCGCCGCAACGGGAGTGCCCCATCTGATCGCCGTGTACGGGATGACCCCGCTCGGCAGCGAGGCGCGACAGAGTCAAGTGCAAGTGATCAACGTGAACCTGAACGCCGGCGGAAGGACACTCGATGAAGCGAGTAAGGCGGAGCAGGCATATGAAGATTTGATCAGGGAGAGGATGCGGCCGATGTTGGCACCGGGCTCTGATATCACGACGACGAACGTCTCGTCGTTCGGGGGGTAAGCGAGCGTGCGGCGCGTTCTCGTCGCCGCGCTTGCTGCAGCCGCCTTCTCCGCGCCGGTCGCCGTACCGGCCGCAACGCTTCAAGCCACGGTTGATTCGATCGCCGCGCAGGCACCGATGAGCCACGCGAATCTCGGCGTCTTCGCGATCGAGGCTTCCTCTGGCAAGGTGCTCGCATCGCACAGCGCGGATCGCGACTTCATCCCAGCGTCGACGTTCAAAGTTCTGCTGTCCGCCACCGCGTTGCATGTCTTAGGCCCGCAGTTCCGGTTCAAGACGATGCTGTTCGCGCGCGGCACGATCGACGGTAGCGTGCTCGACGGCGACCTCATCCTCGTCGGCGGCGGCGATCCAGTGCTGACGACGCAAGATCTTAGCGCGGCCGCGGCTGCGGTGACGAGCGCCGGCATCCGCGAGGTGCGCGGTTCGCTGCTCGCCGACGCGTCGCTGTTCGACCAGCGCCGTTGGGGGCCGGATTGGGCGTGGGATGGCACGCCGTTCTACTACGAGGCACCGATCCAAGCGCTCGCCGCTGACGAAGGCACCATCGGCGTCATCATTAGACCCGGCGCGCGCACGGGTGACCTTGTCGGCGCAAGTCTGCTCCCGCCGAGCGCGGACTACACGATCGCGTCGCGAGCCGTCATGGGCACCGGGCCGTACGAGGACCCCGCGCGTTGTTCGCGCCGCATCGGCACCACGCAGATCCTCATCGTCGGGCGCATGCCCGTGGGCGCGTCACAAGAGACGCTGCATTGCGCGGTCGAGGACACGGCGGAGCACGCGGTCGGGATCCTGCGCAGCGAGCTCGGCAGCGCCGGCGTCCGCGTCGGCACAAAGCCCGCCGGCCCGCTGCCGCCGAACACGCCGCTCGATGTCATCGACGACAGCCCGTTGCCGAAGGCGCCTTCTTCTTATGGCCGGCCGCTGTGGGTCCATGAATCGCCGCCGCTCATCGACCAGCTGCGCACGATGCTGCCGAAGAGCGACAACTTCATCGCTGAGCACCTGCTCAAGATGCTCGCGGTGAAACACTTCGAGCAGCGCGGCAATTTCATCGGTGGCGCCACCGTCGAGCAGCGCTTCGCGGTGCAGCAGCTCGGCATCGATACGGATTCGCTCGACGTCGAGGATGGCTCCGGGCTTTCAGCTGCCGACCGCATCACGCCGCACGATCTCGTCACGATTTTGCGCTGGACGGCAGCCGCAGCCGTTCGGCAGCGATTTCATCAATGCGCTGCCGCGCGCCGGCATGGAGGGGACGCTTGCGAACCGGCTCACCGGCACCGATGCGGTGGGCCGCGTGCACGCCAAGTCCGGCTACATGCAGCATAGCATCGCGCTCGCGGGCTACGCCGACACGCTGCATCACGGCCGGGTGATCTTCGCGGTCATGGTCAACGACGCGACCGGACCCGACGGACCGTTCTTCGATCTCGAAGACGAGATCGTCGCGCGGCTGGTGGACCTGCCCTAGCTCCCGAACCGCCTCTGGCGTTGCTGGAACTCCGCGATCGCCGCGATGAACTCATCGCGCGAGAACTCGGGCCAGCAGACGTCGGTGACGTAGAGCTCGGTGTACGCGCACTGGTAGAGCAAGAAGTTCGAGAGCCGGTGCTCGCCGCCGGGCCTGATGAGCAGATCCGGATCGGGCAGCCCCTTGGTGTAGAGATACTGGCCGATGGTGTCTTCATCGATCGATTCGAGGTCCGAACGCCCGTCCGCACATCCTCCGCGATGGCCGCGACGGCATCGCGCAATTCGGTGCGCGCGCTGTAGTTGACGGCGAGATTGAGGACGGTGCCGGTGTTGCCGGCGGTCTTCGCGACCAGATGCTCGAGCGCGCGGCGGGGCTTCTCGGGCAGCACTTCGTATTTGCCGATGACGCGCACGCGCACGTTGTCGCGGTTCAGCCCGTCGAGCTCCTGATATGCGAACGCGCTGCACAGCTCGAACAGGATCGAGATCTCCGCCCACGGGCGCGACCAGTTCTCTTCGGAAAAGCCGTACACTGTGAGCAGCGGGATCTTCAGGTCGCGCGCCATACGCACCGCTTCACGCAGGCTGGCGATGCCGCGGCGGTAGCCTTCCGCCACCGGCAGGTTGTGCTCGCGCGCCCAACGGCGGTTGCCGTCCATGATGATGGCGACGTGCGTCGGGATCGGCGCCGGTTCGAGCGCGATGAGGCGCGGCGTTGCTTTGCTCGAGATCATGTGGTCGCCAGCCTTGCCGAGCGGCGCGCGTCCGCGTTGGACTTCTGGTGGACATCGCGTACGACCGATTCGAGCTCGTCGATGTAGGAGAGGAAGCGCGTGCGGCCGGTGTGCGTGATGCGGCAGATGGTCGTCGGCCGGCCGTGGCCCGTCTCCTTGGTGATGGTGACGACGTCCATCTCGGCAAGCGCGGCGAGATGCCGGCTGAGGTTGCCGTCGGTCAAGCCGCACGCGTCTTGCAGATCCGTGAAGCTCAAGCCCTCGGGATGCGCGACGAGGCAGGTGCAGACCGCCAGCCTGCCGCGCTCGTGGAAGATGCGTTGCAGGCCGTTATAGGCGTACGGCGCTTCGGTGCCGTTGAGGCGCGGCGCTTTCTTGGCCGCTTTGCGAGTGTTCATGATATCTCCGATGGCGTGAGGGTTTCGCCGGCGATGAGCCAGCCGATCCAGAATTGTCCGAGCGCGAAGCCGGATGCCATGACCCACCACGCGAGCGCGGGCCATTGGTTCGGCAAGAGCAGCAGCAAGGCGCCCACCAGACCGAACATGGCGGCGACGTACATGACGCCCTTCGGTATGAGCGTGCGCGATGCGAACAGACCGAGACCGTAGCAGGCGTACCAGATACCGGGCAGCATGGCTGGGATGTGCTGGAGGTAGACCGCCAGACTGAGGACGGCGCCCAGGCCGATCGCGGGCAGGATGCTCAGGCTGACGGTGCGCGATTGATAGCGCGCGTGCCGGCCTTGGTGGCGTGCGAACCAGATGAGCAGGTTGCCGTAGTAGACCGCCAGCGCGGCGGCCAGGCACGATAACCAGATGGCGAGATAGGAATGGACATCGGCGTCCGTGCGCGGGTGGGGCACGATAACCAGCTGCGCCAGGCCGCCGACCAGGGCGATGCCACCGCTGATGACGGCGACCCCGCTCGAGTAGCCGCGGAAGCGCTGGACGCTGGCCAGCCGGTCGCGGACCTCGCCGAGATCAGCGAGCGCCCGTTCGACTTCGACGTTCATGTCCTATACTTTGTACCACAAAGTCATGCGGAATGCAACCAATTTGGTCTGAGATTCAGTGGTGGGCGTGCGCGTGCTCTGATCCCGTCCGGTTCGCCCACCAGATGAGCGCCAGCACCCCCGCCACGAAGATGATATTGAGCACGGCGGTGTAGTCGAATTTGAGCTGCTCGACCTGCATGAGCAGGTCGCCCGTCGCCACCGGGATGTTGCCCGTCCAGGCGAAGGCCAACTCGACCACGAGGCCCGCGATCACCATCGAGAGATAGAATACGCCGGTCATCGACAGCGCGAGTTTCCAGCCGTAGTACTTGCGGTATATGTCGATGAGCGGCAGCACGATGAGATCGGCGTATAGGAACGCGACGACGCCGCCGAAGCTCGCGCCGCCGTGCCACAGGACCGCAGCCAGCGGCACGTTGCCGATCGAGCACACGAAGCTCAAGATGGCGATGATCGGTCCGACGAGCGCGTTTTCGATGGTGCGCCAGAGCGGCGGCGCGTTGGTCACGAACAGATGGCCCCACCATGCGTCCGGGATCGCCACCGCGAGAAAGCCCGCTATGATGAAACCTAGGATGAGGTCGTTGCGCAACATCGACCAGTCCATCTGGAAGTAGTGCGCGACGTAGCGCCAGCCTTCGGGCGAGCGCAGCTTCTCCCCGAATGTGTTGCCGGGCGTGAGCATGTCGCCGTGATCGTGCTCGTGCTCGCCGTCCGCCTCTTCCACATGCGCCCGGCCTTCTTCGATGACGCGCTTCGAGAGCAGCAGCCGCGCGAGCAGCACGAAGACCGCGATGAGGACAAAACCGCCGATCCACTCGGCCGCGACGAACGGCCAGCCCATGAGGCGCCACAGCACCAATCCCAGCTCGATGACGAGATTGGTCGAGGCGAACATGAAGACCATCGCGGTCGTGAATGCGGCGCCGCGCTTGAAGATCGATTTAGCCGTCGCGGCAGCCGCATAGCTGCACGAGGAGCTCGCCGCGCCCAGTCCCGTGGCGATCGCGATCTCGCGCAGACCCACTCGGCCCAGCAAGCGCGACAGGCCGTCCTTAGGGACGTATGCCTGGACCATCGCCGACGCGAGGAAGCCCAGCAGCAGCGACCACAGCACCACCCAGAACATCGCCGCGGACGCAAGCAGCCAGTGCCAGACGAACAGCACCGGGCCGGAAAGCGCGCCGAGCGCGGCGGTGGTCGACATTTGGCTAGTCCCTCTCCTTGGGGCGCGGCAAAACGCTGGACAAGTGCACGGATTAGCCGGCCGTGCCGCAAGCGTATAGTAGGAGCAGACCGCGTTTTCTTGCTGCCGCGCGCTTCACCCGCCGAGAGGGCCTGCGAGGGCTGTACCGGCAGCGCGCGGAAAGCGTGGAAAAGTCGACATCGAGAGGAGACGCTGCGCACATGGACCTCGAGAAGCTCATCATCTACCGGGGCGGCAGTTTCGTGCCGTACGGGCAAGCCAAGGTCGGCGTTCTCACGCACGGCCTTAATTATGGCACCGGCTGTTTTGAGGGCATACGAGGCTACTGGAACGCGACGGCGGGCCAGCTCTACTTCTTCCGCCTGCTCGAGCACTACGAGCGGCTCGCGGCGTCTGCCAAGTTTCTGCTCATCGATCTCCCCGAGTCGGCGGAGAAGCTGTGCGCGCGCACGGCCGAACTGGCGCGGCGCAACGACTTGCATCAGGATCTGTACGTCCGGCCGCTCGCGTATAAGAGCGCCGAAGAGATCGGCGTGCGCCTGCACAAGGTCGATGACGAGTTCACCATCACCGCGGTGCCGCACAAGGCCTACTTCGACGCTTCCCAGGGCCTGCGCACGTGCGTCTCCTCGTGGCGGCGCATCGACGACAACGTCGCGCCGGCACGCGCCAAGCTGACCGGCATCTACATCAATTCAGCGCTCGCCAAGACCGAAGCGGTGAGCAACGGCTTCGACGAAGCGATTATGCTCAACGGCGAAGGTCATGTGGCCGAAGGTAGCGCGCAGAACATCTTCATCGTGCGCGGCGGTGTTGCGATCACCCCGCCTGTGAGCGACGGCATCCTCGAAGGTATCACCCGGCGGACGATCATGGACTTGTGCAAGAGCGAGCTCGGCATCGAAGTCGTCGAACGTTCGGTCGACCGCAGCGAACTTTATGTGGCAGACGAGATATTCTTGGCCGGCACGGCCGTCGAAGTGGCGCCTGTCGTCGAGGTGGACCACCGCCCGGTCGGCGGCGGCAAGGTCGGGCCTAAGTCAGCGGCGCTAAGGGATTTGTACCGAAAAGCCACGCTCGGCGAGCTCAAAGGCTACCGCCATTGGCTCACCCCGACCTACGATGTGGCGTCAACGCCTCGAATCCACCAGGCGGAAAAGGCAGCTTCTTAGGGAATTCGCGACTTCTGCATTGCGGGAGCGGGCAAGCACGCCGTATAATTGGTGTGACCGGCGTCACATTGTGGCGTCGAAACCAATTGAATGCCCATTGTTGGCCCGGATCTTGAGCTGAAATGTTTGGTAGAACATAGCCAAGAGACGGTTCGCAGTGGTATCGTCAACAGCACTTGGGGGGCTGATTCCACATCTTCAGCCTTAGTTAGCAAACAAAATGCGACCGCACCGCCTGGCAGTGGCGGTGCGATCTAAGGCGTTGTGGCATCCTCTCCGAGTTCTACGATTGCTGGAGGCATATCATGGAGCTTGGTGGACACATTCACGCCTTTGCGTTATATGCTGGCGTGTTCTTCGGCCAGCTTGCACATACGCTCGAGACGCTGATCACGGGCGGGGCACACCCGGCCGAGACACTCATCACGGGCGGCGTGCATACCGCGGAAACCCTCATTACCGGATAGGGCGATCATCGTCAGGTCCTCATGCGATCTCTCGGCACAGTAAGTCGACGAGCTGAGGATCGTATTGGGTGCCGGCCCGCTCTGAAAGTACGCGCAGCGCTTCCTGCTTGTTCAGTTGCGTGGTCGCATTGTGACCTGTAAGTAGGCACAAATAATCGCGGGTGATCGCGATAATGCGCGAAGCCACAGGGATGCGCGTCAAGCGCATGCCGTGTGGATAGCCAGTGCCGTCGAATGCTTCGCACTGATGTTCAACCGCATAAGCCACCTCTTCCGGAATGATGCGGGGTGCCTTGCGGAGCACTTTTCCACCCAGTGTAGGATAGCGAAGGGCCTCTTGCTGCTGAGCGGGCGTCAAGTTAATGCCAGCTCGCAGTTCCGGAGTGAGCTTGCACTTCCCGATCTCGTGGAATTCCGCCGCCCACGCAAGGTTCTCTAAGTCCGCCTTAACCATGCCAAGCTTGCGGCCCATCTGAACCGCAAGGTAGCGGACGTCGCCGGCGAACTGTGCATCATCAGGACTTAACAGGCCAATGAACTCTCGCATCATCTCGTGGAATTGGTTGACGACGAAATCGCGTTCATCGCGGGCCTCAACTGCTTGGATTATGCGCTCGAACATACGCGTGTGCGCGACGACGTAGTAGAAAACAATAGCCCCTAGAATTCCGCCGAAGCCGTACATCCCAGCCAAAAGGTAGGCCCAAAGAGCCGCGACAAAGCCAGCGCGCCAGTAGCGTACGAACGATGCCGGCTGGCCGAGAATTGCGAATCCTAGGATTACTAGTGCATTGTTTACAGTCTGCCAGATGATCCCAATCCCCACGACGCCGACGAGAACAAGGGGCGCGTAGAGAAAGTGCGATATTCGCGGCGCGAGGCCGAGAATAACTGCATAGGACTGGACCATCAAGAAAACCGCTATAACAGATATCCCCAGTTGACCCGCCAATGCTGGTATCGCTTGGGCGGCTGGGCGACCGGCGGCAATCAGGCGCAAGTGAACGGCGGAAAGACCGACAACCGCAAGCGGTAGCGCCCACCAACCGACCATCGCCGTGGCTGCCGCTAGTATTGCCGCGACCGGCGCATGCACCGCGCGGAAACCTTCCTGGGGTCGCTCGTTCAGCGCGAGGAAAGCACCTACCAGCACGACGCTGATTATGGTTGCATACGAAGTGTCAAAATGCGGTGGAACGAGCACCAAGAGTGCGGCACCCGCAATCAACAGTGCCCAATAGTAAGCGACTTTGAGTCCCTGTCGCCATGCAACAACATCTTGTTGCAGACCAGTTGCTGGAGCGCTGATCCGCTCGAGTTGCGCCTGCCCTGCCACGGCCATGACGCTCACCAGTGCCTTTCGTCAGGTCCGCGCCCGGGATAACGTCATATTAGCGAGACGTATGGGGTCGCGACCCTGTGGATAGTATATCGAACATGTGACGCAAATCCCCACGAATTTGTGACAGCCCGCACAGGGTATGACGCTCATCACGCACACGTGTTCGAACCCCGAGCTTCGCTCGGGCGCTACAGGCCGGTGGGAGAGGCCTCGGGCAGCGGGGCCTCGGTTGGCGTGGCCACCGGCAGCACCGGGGGGACTTCCGCAGCGAGGAAGGCGTCGTAGGTCGCCCTGGAGGCCCTGCGGATAAGCCGGGCGCCGTCATCGAGATCGTCCAGGTGCGTCGTCAGCACGCAGATCACGTACGGCGAGCCGGGCAACGCGACGATGCCGACGTCGTTGAGCGTGTCGTGCAGCGTGCCCGTCTTGTGCGCCACCACAACCCCGTGCGGCAAAGGCTCGGGCAGCAACTGGTTGTGCCGCTGCGCCGTGAGAAACGCGAGCATGACGTCGCTGGCCTGCTCGTTGATGAGCCGGCGCGTGGCGATCATGACGAGCAGGCGCATCATGTCATTGGTGCTCGTGCGCAGCTGGCGGATCGAGGGATCGCTCGCGTGAATGCTGGCGCCCAAGCGCGTCTGGGTCAGCCCCAGCCCGATCATGGTCTGATTGATGTTCTCACGCCCGACCAGCCGGATGAGCATGTTCGTGGCCGTGTTGTCGCTGTTCGCGATCATGATCCGCGTGAGGTTGCGGACCGAGAACGTCATGCCCGCCGCGAAGTCGCACACGTCGCCGTAGCCGCAATCGCGGTCTTCCGGCAGCAGTTCCACTTGGCGATCGAGCGAGAAGCGGCCGAGCGATTCTTGCCGCAGCACTTCGACCATGACCGCGAGTTTGATCACGCTCGCCGCTGGCAGGTTCTCGTCGCCGTTGATGCTGATCGGCATGCGCCCTTGCGCGTCCGCGATCGTGATCGCGACCAAACCCGGCGTGTTATTGGCCAGGCGCCGCAGCTCGGGTTCGAGCGCGGCCATGCGAGCATCGCGCGCCACAGGCACGTCAGGGGCCGGGAGCACGAGACCGGCGGACATGCCGCCGCCGGCCGCGATGAGCGCAGCAGCGAGCAGCATGGTGAAAAAGGCCCAACGCATACAACGACCACTCTTCTTGGCGGCGGCACGGGACCGCCTGCCTTTCGGCATGAATCGCGCGCTGCGTCACGAACCGACAGCCGATGCGCGACCTTGATATTATCGGCGTTCCTATCGACTATGGCGCAAGCAAGCATGGCGCGCGCCTGGGACCCGACGCAGTGCGCGAGGCCGGCCTGACCGAAAGCCTCGCGAAACTAGGCCTGCAGGTCCACGATCAGGGCAACGTCGCGGTGCCGGAGTCCAAGGACGGCGTGGCCGGTGGCCCGGGCCGCCCCCGGCATATCGAGGCCGTACGCCAGGCCAACCTCAACCTCGCGGACGCCGTCGAGCGCTCCGCCCGCGCCGGCCGCTTCACCCTGGTCATCGGCGGTGACCACTCCATCGCCATCGGCATCCTGGCCGGGCTGGCGCGCGCGCAAGGCCCGCAGGGCCTCATCTGGATCGACGCCCATGCCGACCTCAACACCCCTGCCACCAGCCCCACCGGCAACATCCATGGCATGGCGCTGGCGATCGCGCTCGGCGAGGCCCGCGACATCTTCCCCGCCGCGAAGTTCCCCGCGCCATCGGTGGACGCCAAGCGCTGCGTCTTCATCGGCCTGCGCGATCTCGACCCCGCCGAGCGTCGCTCGCTGCGTGAGCGCGGGTTCACCTGCTTCACCATGTCCGACATCGACAAGCTCGGCATGAACACCGTCATGCAACAAGCGCTGAAGGCCGCCTGTGACGGGCCCGGTAGCGTGCACGTCAGCCTCGACATCGACTCGGTGGATCCGAGCCTCGCCCCCGGCACGGGCACGCCGGTGGCGGGCGGCCTCACCTATCGCGAAGCGCATCTTGCCATGGAGATGATCGCCGAGAGCGGCTGCGCCGGCTCCATGGAAGTCACCGAAGTGAATCCGGTGCTCGACGAGCACAGCCGCACGGCGACGATCGCCGTCGAGCTCATATGCTCGGCGCTCGGCAAGAGCATTCTCTAAAGGAGGGCGGCGACGCACGACGGGCTGGTCATCGTGATCGTGGTGTGCGCACTCGCCTTCAACGTCGTCGCCGGCTTCAACGACGGCGGCAATCTGCTCGCCGCGGCGGCGTCCAGCCGCACCATCGCGCCAGGCGTCGCGTATTTCCTGATCGTCGGTTTCGCGTTTGTCGGCCCCTTCGTCTTCGGGACCGCGGTGGCCACCACGTTGGGGGCAGGCATCGCCGATTACACGACGTTGGGAGCGCCTTTGCTGCTCGCCGCCGTCCTCGCCGCTGTGGTCGCCGTGCTCGTCGCGTACGCCGCACGTGTCCCCACCATGATGTCGCTCGCGCTCCTGTGCGCCATGGTGGGCTCGCTGCTCGTCGGCCCCGGGGCAGGCGTCATCCATTGGCCAGGCGTCGTCAAGGTCGCGTTGAGCACGTCAGGCTCGGCGCTGGTGGGCCTGCTCGCGGGCATGGCCGCCTATGCGGTGCTGCGCTTCCTCTTGCGGCCGGTATCGCGTGCGGCCGGCGACCGCCTCATGCACCTGCAGTACGGCACCGTCGCGCTCCAAGCGCTTGGCTACGGCGCGAACGACGCCGAGAAGATGATGGGCATGATGGCGGCCGCAGGCGCTTTGCAGGCTGGTTCGCACGTCTTCGCGGTGCCGTTGTGGGCGATCGCCGGCGCGATAGCCGCCTTTGCGATGGGCATGGCGGTCGGCGGACTGCGAGTCGCCAAGACCGTCGGCGGCAAGCTCTTCACCATCCGCCCGCAGCACGCGCTCGCGTTTCAGGGTGCGGCCGGTTCCACGGTGATCGCCGCCGCGCTGCTCGGCGCGCCGCTTTCCACAACCGAGACGACGGCGAGCGCCATCGTCGGCGTCGGGGCGATAGCACAGCCGCGACGCGTCCATTGGGATGTCGTCGCGCAAATCGCGCGCGCGTGGCTGCTGACCGTGCCCATAGCGCTCGCGGCCGGCGCGCTCGCTGGATTGATCGTGCGATGGCTCTGATAACTCGAGGGAGGTAGCACCCCATGTGGCTGTCCGATTTGTTCACCGCCCGCAAGCAGCGGGTGTTCCACGAGCTGCTCATGGCGCAGTGCGGCACGCTGCTCGAGGCCGCGCACCTGCTCGAACGTTTCTTCGCGCGTGAGTCGACGACCGCGGTCGAGCAGGCCGACGCACTCGATAAGCGCTCCGAAGAGATCCTCGAGCAGATCGTCGCCGCGCTCACCGACACCTTCGTGACGCCCTTCGACCGCCAGGACATCTACAATCTCAGCGAAGCGCTCGACGACATGATTGATTATCTCGACAACGCCGCGCGCGAGGTGGTCCTCTTCGAGGTCGCGGCGACGCCGGCGATGATCGAGATCGCGCACATCCTCAGCGGTGCCGCGAACGACATCAACATCGCCGTGCGCACCATCGCGAGCGATCCGAAGACGGCGGCCGCGGCGGCGACCGCGGCCTCGCTTGCCGAGGAGAAGGTCGAGGACGTCTACCGGCGCACCGTCGCGCATCTTTTCGACAGCGCCGACTTCCACCATATCTTCAAGGTGCGCGAGATCTATCGCCACCTGAGCAACAGCGCCGACCGCGCCGACGATATCGGCAAGCTGATCGGCAAGGTCGTGGTGAAGGTCGCCTAGGAAGCGTCAGGGACCTAGACCAGCGCGACCCGCTTCAGCTCGCCCGCCAGCGTCTCGCCCGGCTTGAGGTCGATGATCTGCAGGCCTGCGATATCCTTGGTGAGCTCGCGCAGACGTGCGGGCGTGCCCGTGAGCGCGGGGAAGGTCGCATAGTGCATCGGCACCACCACCTTCGTGCCGAGCAGCCGGATGGCGTACGCGCACTGCAGCGGATCCATCGTGTAGTGGTCGCCGATCGGCAGCAGCGCGATATCCGGCTTATAGAGTTCGCCGATGATCTTCATGTCGCTGTGCACGCACGTATCGCCCGCGTGGTACACGTTGATCCCGTTCTCGAAGGTCAGCACGTAGCCCGCTGCCTCACCGCCGTAGACGATCTGATCGCCGTCGGAGATGCCGCAGCTGTGCTCGGCGTGCGTCATGGTGAACTTGACGCCCTCGACTTCAACCGTGCCGCCTTTGTTGAAGCTCGTGGTCTTGGCGACGCCCTTCTTATCGAGCCACGCCATCGTCTCGTAGATGCCGACGCACATCGCGCCGTGCTTCTTGGCAAGGCCCACCACATCGCCGATGTGGTCGAAGTGGCCGTGCGTCACCGCGAGCACGTCGAGCTTGGCGGGGTTCTTGAGCCGCGGCGGACAGGCCGGATTCTGCTCGAGCCACGGATCGACCATGATGTGCTTGCCGGACGGCGTCTTGAAGCCGAACGTCGCGTGGCCACAATAGGTGATTTCGAGATCGCCGAGATTCATCGGAATGCTCCCCAGGTGAGGGTGGTGAGGTTAGGCGGCCATTCTTGCCAGCGCGAGCGCCGCCTCTTCGCGCACCCACGCATCGGCCTCGGCGACGAGCAGGCGTTCGAGCGCCGCGCGCGCTGTGTTTGAAGACGCGGGTTCGGTAGACGCCGCACAGAGCTGGCCGATAGCCCACGCGGCATGGCCGCGCACAAGCGGCTTGCGGTCCTCCAGCGCTTCGATGAGCGGCGGCAGCGCCGCAGGGTCGCGCGAGTTGCCCAGCGCCACGGCCGCATTGCGCTGCAGCACCGCCTTGCCGCGCCAGGCCATGGACGTGGGTCCGAACCACGCGCGGAACTGCGATTTCGTCATGCGCAGCACGGCGGGCAGGTCCACCGTGGTGCCGAGATGCGCCATCGGCTCGAACTCGTGCCGCGAACGGGCTCGCGCCGCCAACGCCTTGCGCTCGTTGACCGGGCAGACCGTCTGGCAGGCGTCGCAGCCCCACAGCCGGTTGCCGACGGCCGCGCGCAGCTCGCGCGGGATCGGCGTGCGCAGCTGCGTGAGATCGGAGATGCAGCGGCGCGCGTCGACGCTGCCGTCTGGCCCGATCGCTCCAGTCGGACAGCGGTCGATGCACTCGACGCATTCGCCGCATGACTTCTTGAGCGGCTCGTCGGACTCGAGCTCGAGCGTCGTGATGAGTTCACCGAGCAGCACCCACGAGCCGAACTCGCGCGTGAGCACGTTGCCGTTCTTGCCGAACCAGCCGATGCCGGCGCGCACCGCCGCGGCGCGATCGACGAGCGGCCCCGTGTCGACGCACGGCAGGCAGCGCTCGCCCGGGAATTCTGCACAGATATACTCCGCCAGCTGGCGCAGCTTCGCGCCGAGCGTGCGGTGATAGTCGCGCCCCCAGGCGTGGCTTGAGATAAAGCCGCGCAATCCGGGCGCATAGGAATCATACGGTTCGAATGCGGTCAGATATGACGTGGCGGTGCAGATGATCGAGCGCGCACCAGGCAGCGTCTGCTCCGGCCGGCAGTTCCGTTCCACGAGCTCGTCCGGATAGCGCCACTGCGCGAGCATGCCTGCGCGCGCGCGTTGCTTGAAGACGCGCTCGGTCGGCGCGAACGGCGCCGCCGAGGTCACGCGCACGAGGTCGAATCCGATGTCCTTGGCTCGAGCGACGATGCGCTCTTTAGGCGATGCCTCGAGCGCGATCACGTCGTGCCGGCTGCCGATGACGGGAAGTCGATGATGCAGGTCCCGTGCACGGGCAGACCGTTGAGCGTCGCGGGCGCGTAGGTCGAGTGGCGCGCGGCGTCGACCGCCGCGGCATCGAGCGCGCTGTCGCCGGACGATGCCAGGATTCGCACGCTCAAGACGTCGCCGTCGGGGCTGATCTCCACCTCGAGGCGCACATGGCGATTGGTGTCGCCCGTCGACAAGGCGGCGACTTGCAGCACGTGCGGCGGATTATCGTCGCCCCACTGCACCGCGCCGCCGACGCGGCTGGTGTTCGCGCCGCTGTCGACCTGCGCGCTGCGACCGGCGGGCGGCACCTTTGTGGTCAAGTCGTTCGTGGCCGCGCCGGAGTCGGGGCCTGGCGCAGGGCTTGGCACACCGCGGTCGTGCACCGAGAGCATCGCGGTGCGTCGTGCCGGCGTGTGCACCTCGTGGTGCTTCGTGTTCGCCGCGATCTCCAAGTACTTGAGCGGCGACAGATTGGCGATGGTGCGCTTTTCGATCATCGGCGGCGGATGCGTCGGCTCGACCACGACCAGCTTGGCGCGCGAGAGCGTCACCACCGTCAAGGCTTGATCGGGAACTTCGGGCGTACGGAACAGGGGGGCCAGCGTGGTCAGGGTCGGTCCCATGACGAGATGCAACGCGAACGAGAGCGCGAGGAACAATCCGACGACGAGCAGAGCACGGCGCTTGAAGCCCGTTCTCGAGCCTGGCGTGATCGGCGTATAACCTAAAACGGATCGCAGCATTTGTTTGTCCGCCTGCGCCCCTGGGGGTGGAGTATTTCCCGGGAGGCTAGGGCGCCGCCTTTGAGCGGTCGGCGGTCTGCATGTCGAGAAGTTCCTGGTATTTCTTGGGCATACCGGGCTCGTAGGTCAGGAACGAGGGGATCGGGTAGCGGATACCACCCTTTTGCGTCCCCTCCAGGCCCTCGACCAGCTCGTCAGCCCGGTGCCAGGGCAAGGTGAACGCCATCTCGTCGTCCTGGGCGCCGGCGAAGATGCGGTCGCCGTTGCACGGCAGGATGACCTGGTAGTCGTCGGTGCGCATGGGCACGACGAGGTGGTCCGAGCAGTCCATGCGTGCGGCGAAGGACGAGGCGATGCGCCCGCCCTTCTTCCATAGGGCGGCAGCCACGAGGCGCATGACCTGGGCAGCGTTGCCATAGATGATGAGGACGTGCGGCTCGAATTCCGCCCTTTGGAGGGCGCCGAAGACGATGGCGTCGATCTCGCCCGGCCTGAACTTCACCACCGACGCCTCGCTGCGCGCGCCGGCGGCTTCATCTTTGGTGTACATGCCCGAGCAGAGGTTGCCTTCGTCGTAGTAATCGTTGGGCGCCGCGAAGCCGGCGACGAGCGCCCCGAGCGGGCACTTCATGTCCTCGGCGCGCAGCACGGTCGTCCAGCCGTACTTGCGTGCGATGCCCCAGCCTTGGCAGACCGTCACGTGTTTGTGCAGGTCTTCGAGCGGGCGCTTGGCCTTCTCTGGAGCCGCCTCGCCCTTGCGCAAGAAACGCACCGCCACCGGGAACGTGGTCGGCCGGATGAACTCGTCGAGCTTCTCGGCGACGCCTTTCGGGTCCACTACGCGTAGATGCCCCGCGTCTGGTAACAGTCCACCACGCGACGGATCGCGACCATGTAAGCGGCCTGGCGCAGCGGCGCCTTGTAGCGCTGCGCGGTGTTCCAGACCTCGTCGAAGTTCTCGCGCATGACGTCCTTGAGCCGGTCGTTGACCTCGCTCTCGCGCCAGTAGTACCCCATGCGGTCTTGCACCCACTCGAAATACGACACGGTGACGCCGCCGGCGTTGGCGAGGATGTCCGGGATGATCGTCACGCCCGCTTCGGACATGAGCTTGTGCGCCTCGGGCGTCGTCGGACCGTTCGCGCCTTCAGCGATGAGGAATGCCTTGATCTTGCGCGCGTTGCGGTCGGTGATCTGGTTCTCGATCGCGGCGGGGACGAGGATGTCGCAGTCGAGCTCGAGCAGCTCGGTGTTGCTGATCTGCGTGCCGCCGGGGAACCCCTCGAGGCTGTGCTTGACGTTCTTCGCCTCGCCGATGTACTCGATCGCCGCGATCGGATCAAGCCCATCTTTGTTCTGCATGCCGCAGAACTGGTCGCTGATGCCGACGATGATCGCGCCGTGCTCGTGCAGCAGCTTGGCCGTGATCGAACCGACGTTGCCGAAGCCCTGCACCGCGACGCGCTGGCCCTTGAGCTGTTTGCCCATCTTCTCTAGCGCGGCCTGGATGCAGATCATGACGCCGCGCCCGGTCGCCTCCACGCGCCCGCGAGAGCCGCCGACGCAGATCGGCTTGCCGGTGACCACGCCGGGCGTGTGCGCGCGCATGTGCATCGAGACGGTGTCCATGATCCACGCCATCGTCTGCGCGTTGGTGCCGACGTCCGGCGCGGGCACGTCTTTGTCCGGACCGATGATCTCGATGATCTCGGCCGCGTAGCGGCGCGTGAGCCGCTCGAGCTCGCCCTGCGACAGCTTCGACGGGTCGCACGTGACGCCGCCCTTGCCGCCGCCGAACGGCAGGTCGACGACCGCGCATTTCCAGGTCATCCAAAACGCGAGCGCGGTGACTTCGTCGAGCGTGACGCCGGGGTGATACCGGATACCGCCCTTGGCCGGCCCGCGCGCGAAGTTGTACTGCACGCGGTAGCCTGTGAACACCTCGAAGTCGCCGTTGTCGCGCTGGAAGGGGATCGAGATGACGACCTGACGCGACGGGTGGGTGAGGATGCGGCGGATGGTCTTGTCCAGAGCGAGCCGGTCGGCCGCCTCATTGAAGTAGGCGATCGCCTCGCCGAACACGGACGCTTCGTGTTTGTAACGCTCTTGCGTCTGCAAGCCCGCGGGCTGATCGTTGCCGACTTTGGTTGCCATCATCGTTCTCCAATGGGCCGACCTAAAGGTCGGCCCCTACATCTACACGTTGAAGCGGAAGTTTACCACGTCGCCCTCTTGCATCACGTACTCGCGGCCCTCGGAGCGCAGCAGACCTGCCTCGCGCACCGCGGCGAGACTGCGCAGCCGCGCCAGATCATCATATGACTCGATCTCAGCGCGGATGAAACCGCGCTCGATGTCGCTGTGGATCTTGCCCGCGGCCTGCGGCGCCTTCGTGCCGCGCTCGATGGTCCAGGCGCGCGTCTCTTTTTCGCCTGCGGTGAGAAATGTCATCAGATTGAGGAGCCGATATGCGCCCACGATCAGACGATCGAGGCCGCTTTGCTCCACTCCCAGCTCTTTGGCATAGGCCGAAGCTTCGTCCGGCGGCAATGCCGCCAGTTCTGCCTCCAGCTTGGCGCAGATGACGATGGATTCGGCCTTCTCGGATTGCGCTCGCGCTCGCACCGCGGCGACGGCCGGCGATTGCCCGTCAAGGCTTGCTTCATCGACGTTCGCGACGTACATCATCGGCTTGGCGGTGAGCAAAGTCAGTTCCTTTGAGAGGGACACTTCAAGCTCGCTGCGCGCGATGGATCGTGCCGGCTTGCCTTCATTAAGACCCTCGCGCAGATTCTCGAGCGCCACGACCTCCGGCGCGAGCTTCGGCTCCGCCTTGGCGCGCGCGCGCGCTTTGTCGAGCCGCTTCTCGACCGTCGCGAGATCGGCGAGCGCCAACTCCACGATGACGATCTCGATGTCGCGTAGCGCGTCCGGCTTCTCCTCTACGTGCACGACGTTGCCGTCTTCGAAGCAGCGCACGACCATGGCGATCGCGTCGACTTCCCGAATGTGCGAGAGGAACGCGTTGCCGAGCCCTTCGCCTTTGGACGCGCCGCGCACGAGTCCGGCGATGTCGACGAAGGTGGTCGTCGACGGCACGATCTGCTTGCTCGAGAAGATGTCGCTGAGCACTTGCAGACGCGGATCGGGCACCGGCACGATGCCGACGTTCGGGTCGATGGTGCAGAACGGATAGTTGGACGCGGCCACGCTCGCGCGCGTGATCGCGTTGAACAGCGTCGACTTGCCGACGTTGGGCAGTCCCACGATCCCACAGGCGAGCGACATCAGTTCGTGTGCCCCCCGGGCAGCCAGCCCTTGGCTTGCAGTGCTTGCGCGATGCGCGTGCGCAGCGCGTCTTCTGCCGCGCTCACGCCGCTCTCCGGCGCGCGCATCGACACGCTATAGGTCGCCTGCTGCGCATCGAAATCTTCGAGCCTGATGACGACCTCTTCCGACTTGACCGATATCGCGGTCGCCGCATCGGCGACGATCCCGCGGAGGCCGTCCTGCATCTCGTTCGCGCCGGCGCACCACGGCAGGACGAGTTTGATGTCGATGCGTCGCCGCGCTTTGCTGCCGTTGGTGACCGCGTAGATGTTGCCGTTGGGGATGAACAGCGTCCGCCCGCCCTTATCGATGAGCCGCGTGGTCCGGATGCCGACCCCCACGACGATGCCGCTCACCACAATGCCGCCGACCCCGAGCGTGAGCTCGACATAGTCGCCGATCTCGAACTGGTCCTGGGTGAAGATCGCGTAGCCCGCGAGCCAGTCGCGCACGAGCGCCTGCGCGCCAAAGGCGAGCGCAGCGGTGACCGCTCCGGCGCCCCACACCGCCGAGGTGACGTCGACCTGCCAGATGTCGAGCAGCACGAGCACGAGCACCACGACGACGACGAATGAGATGACCGACTTGAGCGGATCGACATAGGTCGACGCGCGTGACTTCTGCCCCTCGGTGTGCGGTGCGAAGAGGCGGTCGATCAATGCGAGCACCAGCCGCCACGCCACGAACGCGACCGCCAAGGCGATGAGCGTTTCGACCGCGTGGACGTAGATGTCGTGTCGCGTCAGCGATGGCACAGTTTCGTTCGGCGTCGTCTGCAAGGCCCGCGCCCTTCCAGAGCGGTTTCAGCCGGTCCTGCGCTTGGCCGCTGTGACGTAGGAACCGACATTTTTTCCCGCGAAAGGCGGGTCGATTTCTCATGCGCCAGATGAAAGTGGACAAACTCGGCATCGACCTGCTCACCCACGATCCGGTGGTGATCCTCAAAGACGTGGAGGGACGCCGCTACTTGCCCATTTTGATCGGCGCTTTCGAGGCGACCGCGATCCAGCTCGCGCTCGAAGGACAGCCGGTGCCGCGGCCGCTGTCGCACGATCTCATGAAAGCGATGCTCGACAGCCTCAGCGCCAAGCTCACGAAGGTCGTCATCCACGATATCCGCGACAGCACGTTCTTCGCCAAGCTCGTGCTCGAGTGCAACGGCGAGGATCAGGAGATCGACGCGCGCCCGAGCGATTGCATCGCGCTCGCACTGCGCGCCAACGCGCCCATCTACGTGAGCGATAAGATCGTGCTCGAAGAATCGGTTTACGACAAGAAGGCTGAGGAAGAAGAGATGCAGCGCTTCAAGAAGTACATCGAAAGCCTCAAGCCGAGCGATTTCAAAGCAGAATCCTAAAGGGGTAGCACGTTGTGAAGCACACCGCCGAGATCGGGGTCTTCGGAGGCTCGGGGTTCTATTCGTTGATCGACGGCATGACCGAGATCAAGGTGGAGACGCCCTATGGCGCTCCGTCGGATGTCGTCGCGCTCGGCGAGATCGAGGGCCGGCGCGTCGCGTTCTTGCCGCGGCACGGCAAGACGCACTCGCTGCCGCCGCACATGATCAACTATCGCGCCAACCTGTGGGCGATGAAAGAGCTCGGCGTTACGCGCATCATCGCCCCGACTGCCGCCGGCTCGCTGCAAGGCTGGGTGAAGCCGGGGGACTTCGTGGTCTCCGATCAGCTCGTCGACCGCACCACAGCGCGCAAGGACACGTACTTCGACGGCCCGATCACGACGCACGTCTCGTTCGCGCAGCCGTATTGCCCGCAAGTGCGCGACTTGGCGATTTCGGTCATCGGCAAGCAGGGCATCCCGGTGCACGAGCGCGGCACGGTGGTGTGCATCCAGGGACCGCGCTTCTCGTCCGTCGCGGAGAGCCGCTGGTTCGCCGCTGCGGGCTGGGAAGTCATCAACATGACGCAGTATCCCGAGGCATATCTCGCGCGCGAGCTGGAGATGTGCTACGCGAACATCTCGCTCATCACCGACTACGACGTCGGGCTTGAGGGCGAAGAGGGCATCGAGCCGGTGACGCACGAGGGCGTGATGAAGGTGTTCACCGAGAACAACCAGCGCGTCAAGAACGTCATCCACGCGATGGTCGATCTCATGCCGAAGCAGCGTACGTGCAAATGCGGCAGCGCGCTCGAGGGCGCGCGCCTAGGCTAGACCGTAACGCGCCAGTTCGCCGGCGATGCGCTTGCCCTGATAGCGCGCCAGCGTCATCACCGAGATCATCGGGTTCGCTCCGCACGAAGTCGGGAACACCGACGAGTCGCAGACGATAAGGTTGCGCGCCACGCGTGATTCGCCGCGCGAGTTGACGACGCTGCGCTTGGCGTCTTCACCCATCTTCACCGAAGCCTGCGCGTGCGACGAGACGAGCAGCGTCTCACACGGGGTGAACTGCAGGTTGTCGCATAGCGCGGCGTCGCGCGCCTTGGTGAAGCGTGCCGGCTGACCGCCGAGCAGCTCCTCTGAAGTGATGACCGCTTCCTTCGCGCCAGCGGCGAGCATGATCTCCACGCCGGTCCGTGCGCCGAAACGCAGCCGGCTCTTGTCGCTTTCGCTCACCCGGTAGGTGATGGTCGCCGCGCCGCGCGTGTCGTCCCACACGACTTGGTTGTGCGGATCCGGCGTGTCGACGAGCATGATGCCGAAGCCCGCCAGCTTCGCGTACTGCGACATCACTTGGAAATGGTCGAGGCCGATGCCGGGCAGCGCAGTCGCCGCGCTCATCGGGTGGTCGAAGAGACATTCGAGATAGAAGCCGTGGCTGCCGTAGTAGTGGTCGCTGTAGTAGGCGCCAGTGATGCCGCGGTAGTTGGTCAGCGTCTGTCCGAAGACGCCGGCGATCGGCAGGCTGGGATGCAGCACGAGTCCTTTGCCGACGAGTTTCTGCGGATCCGGATACCTCGAGCGCTGCAGCAAAGCGGGCGAGCCGATCGCGCCGGCGCTGACGATGACGAGCGGAGCGTTGATGCTGATCGCGCCGGCGGCGACGCTGTTGGGCTCCGAGCCAGGCGCCGTCGGCCGCACCACGCCTCGTACACCAGCGACGCCGTGCTCCGCCGTGGTACCCGGACGAAGCTCGAGAACGCCCCTGGAGAACTCGATCGCCTCGATGTCGCAATGGTGCACGATCTGCACGCCGCGCCGCCGCGCGTCCGCGACGTAGGTGACCATCGTGCTCAGCTTGCGGTCGTAGGCGCAGCCCTGGCCGCAGTAGCCGCAGCCGATGCAGTCGATCATGTTCAGCTCGAAGCGCTTGGTGGGGATATGCATGGCCTTGCAGCCGGCGGCGAACAGCTTGTTGTTGTCGTTGATCTCGCTATCCTCGGCGGATGGACGTTGATGCGCTTGCGCACGTCGGCGAGCGCGGCCGCCATGTTGAGCCCGCCGATGCCGAAGTCGTTGGACGCACGGTCGAACGAGAACGGGCCTACGCCGAACTCCCGCCTCCAATACCTCCACACGTCCTGTCGCGGATCGAATGAGAGCGCGTAGTTGATGGTGGTGCCGCCGCCGACGCACTCGCCCCCCTGCACGGGGATGGCGCCGTCTTGGGTGGTGCGTGCTCCGCGATCGGCATAGAGCACGTTCATGTCGAGCTCGCGCTGATCGAACCAATCCTTGGTGTAGTAGCCGCCCTTTTCGATGAGCACGATCTTCTTGTTCGTGAATTCTGCGAGCGTCGCCGCGAGCACGCCGCCGGCGGCGCCGGACCCGACGATCGCGATGTCAGCGTTGAGCGTCGTCATGTGTGACGCACGTGCAGGATCGGCCCGGCGTAGCCGATGATCGGCCAGACGGGGTCTGAGGAATACGTCGCGGCCATGATGAGCGTCTTCATCGAGACGTAGAAGCGGCGCCGCGTGCCGAGCGCGCTATGCGCCCAGAGCATGATGTACGAGCGTTGGTCCGACAGCCGCAAGTCGGCGAATGACTGCTGCGACGAGATTGGCGCGTGCCACGCTGCGTACGCTTTTTCGTCGCGGCTCTGGCGCGCTGCCAGCGCCGAAGCGTCGCTCTTCTCGGGCGGAATCGCCGGATACGTCTCCATCTCGGTCGCGAGCAACGCCGGCGGCGGCGCGGCGAAGAGGCGCAGTGCGTCGAACAGGGCGAGATTCTGGCGGATCTGCGGGTCGTTGCTCACGCCGAACAGCGCGTTGAGTCGCGCTTCGATCGCCGCCGGCTTGATGGCGGCGAAACGCGGATCGTCGAACGGCAGCACCGCGCGGATGAGCGCCGCTAGCGCAGCATCCGCGGTCGCGTCGGCCGTGGCGGCGATGGTATCCGCCGCGGCGGCGCTGGAACTGCTCCCCATGAGGCCGCCAGCCTGCAGCCAGCGCAGCGACGAGAGCGCCGCCGCGGCCGAGCCGGCCAGCACGAAATCGCGGCGATCCATCAGAGGCTTCTCAGTTGCACTTGCAGCCAACCGAGCGTCGCCGCCGGCGCCACGTTCGTGTTCGCGATGCGCGAGGCTTCGTTGATCGCGTCGATGGCATCGGCCGCACGCGCAGCGGTGGCGTCGCCAAGCGCCGCGAGTGTCTGCTCGTACGACTTTGGCGTTCTCCGGGTCGAAGATCGCCTTCTTGCCTGCGAGCGCGATGACCATGAGATCGCGGGCGGTGAGGCGCGCTTGGCGCAGCACGTCATCGAGCTGACCCACGTGCGGTCTCGCGGTCGTCTTTGTCGAGCACGGGCATCGGCGGCAGTTTACCCGGCGCTCGCAGACAGGCAAGCAGCCACTCCCGCGCCGTTTGTCGTAAGGCCGACGCGTCTTCGTCCAGCTCTGCGATCGCGTCGCCGAGGCTGCCCTGCGCGCGGCGTGCCAGCGCCTGCGCGTGGTCTTTGGGCTGGCCGTATTCGGCGACGAGCTGATCGGCGATCTCTTTCTCCGATAGCGAGTCGAAGCGCACGAGCATGGCGCGCGAGCGGATGGTCTCGAGGATGCCCTTCGAGCCGCTCGGTGGTGATGAGGAAGAGCTTGCCCGGATCAGGTTCTTCGAGCTCTTTGAGCAATGCGTTATAGGTGGCGTCGCTGGTGACGTTCTCGAAGTCGGGCAGAATAGTCACAAGCCGGCCGCCCTCGTAGCTCTTCATACCCATGAGTTGGATGATGCGCCGGCTCGCCTCGACGCCGATGTCCGTGGTCTTACGTTCTGCTTTGCCTGCGAGCGCATCGGCCGCGCGGACGAAGTCGTCGTCGACGATGATGGTATCGCCTGACGTGCCGGCGATGCCGCGTAGGCACGGCCCGCACGTGCCGCAATAGCCCGTGGGAAAGGAAGTCGGACGCTCGCAGTGCAGCGTGAGCGCGAGCGCGCGCGCAAAGGTCTTCTTGCCCACGCCGCGCGGGCCGTGCAACAGGTAGGCATGCGCGAGCTTCTCCGGACCAAGGCGTCGGAAATATTCGATGACCTGCGGTTGACCGACGAACGGTTTGGGCGCGTCCGGTCTAGGGGGCGGCGCGACCGGCGCGGGCATTCTCTTGGGCACGCGTTCAGGTTCGGCGGTATGGACGGCCGCGCCTCGCCCATGGTTTTACAAGTCTCTTGGTGGTGGGAAACCTTCCGGCACCTCGGCCATTATTCAAGTCGTCAAAGTGCTCATCACGCCACTCATCTACCCGGCGGCCCCCCTTCCACGCAACTCGCGCTTGATTTAGGGTCATCGGTTGGTTGTCGCCCTCGTCGCTGTCGGGATGGTCAAACTGCCCGGGGTCATCATACCATCCGCAACGCGGGCATTGATCCCAAGACCGTGGGTCGGTGAAAGCAGGCTCTAGATTGCATACCGGACAGGCGAGCGAATCCTCCTGATCAGAAGCCATAGGCTAGCCTTTGTGCCGCGTGAGGATGATCTCGCGGATCTGCGCCGCTAACTCTTCCTGCGGCCGCGTGCCGTCGAGCATGATGATGCGCTCCGGATCGGCCGCTGCTAAGCGCCGATAGCCCTCGGCGACCCGCTCGTGGAACTCGCGTTTCTCCCGCTCCATGCGATCCGCCAAGCGTTTGCGTCCGTGCAATCGCTCCACCGATTTCTCGATCGAGATGTCGAGGAGGAAGGTGATGTCCGGCGCGAGTTTGCGCGATGCGAACATCGTGATCTGCATGAGCGTCTCGAGCGGCAGGCCGCGCCCGTAGCCCTGATACGCGAGCGTCGCATCCCAGAAGCGGTCGCATACCACGATGCGGCCCTCTTTGAGCGCCGGCTCGATGACCTTGTCGACGAGTTCGGCGCGCGCGGCGGAGAGCAGCAGCGCTTCCGCTTCCGGCGACATCTGGCCGAGCGGGTCGATGAGCAACTCGCGCAGGCGCTCGCCCAGCGCCGTGCCACCGGGCTCGCGGGCGAAGATGAACGGGATCGTCGTCTCGGAGAGGTACTCGTGCAGCAGGTGGATCTGCGTGGTCTTGCCCGCGCCCTCGACGCCCTCAAAGGTGACGAACAGCCCGTCGGCTATTGATATGCCTCCTGGAAGACGCGCACGCGACGGTTGGGCTCCGCGCCCGTGGAGCGGGATTGCAATTGGTGCTTCTCGGCGAGCTGGTGCTGCAGCCGGCGCACGTACGAGGATTGCGGCGACAGCTCCACCGGCTTGTGGTGCAGCATCACCTGATAGACCGCTTCCTCGGCCTCGCGCAGCGCGAGCTCTTCGTCGTCCATGCGTGGGCAGTTCGAACAGGTCGCGCATGCAGGCCTGGATCTGCGACGTCGTGTTCGTCTTGAGCGCGTAGATGGGCATGTTCTGGGCCGCCATCGCTTTGAGCTTGCCGTGGTCGCGCCGCTCGAGCGCCTTGAGCGTGAGCACGACGTCGGCGTCATCCCATTGGCGCACGACCTGGGCGGGCACGCGCAGATTGGCGATGGCGCGCTCGATCTTCGTGCGGCTCACGCCGTACGGGAAGATCTTGGCGATGTCGCTGCCGGATTCGTCGTCGTCTTCGGGCTCGTCGTACGCCGCGATCGGCGCTTTGCCGGCGGGGCGATGCCGTCCGTTGGTCTCGTAGCGCGTCTGCACGGTCTGCGCTTCGGCTTGTTGCACGACCTCGACGCCGCCACGCTCGTTGCGCACGCGGATCTCCGGTTTGGGTTGATAGCCGCGCAGGATCGCGTCGACCACCTCGTCCACCGGCGCGTGGATCGCGAGCTTGTGGCGTTCTTGGATCTCGATGATGACGTCGAAGGTGGGCGGCGCCTTGCGCTCGAGCACCGTCTTGCGCGTGCCGCGGCGTTTGGCTTCTTCATCGGAGAGCGTGACCGCGCCGATGCCGCCGACGAGGTCGGACAGGGTCGGGTTGGTCATCAGGTTCTCGAGGTCGGTGCCGTGCGCGGTGCCGATGAGCTGCACGCCGCGTTCGGCGATCGTCCGCGCCGCGAGCGCCTCGGCTTCCGTGCCGATCTCGTCGATGACGATGACCTCGGGCATGTGGTTCTCGACCGCTTCGATCATGACCGCGTGCTGATTGGCCGGCACGTCCACCTGCATGCGCCGCGCGTGGCCGATGCCGGCGTGCGGCACGTCGCCGTCGCCCGCGATCTCGTTGCTCGTGTCGACGATGACGACGCGCTTGCGCAGGTCGCCCGACGAGAGCACGCGCGCCACTTCGCGCAGCATGGTCGTCTTGCCGACGCCCGGCCGCCCGAGCAGCAGTATTGATTTGCCGGAGCGCACCACGTCCGCGATGATGTCGATGGTGCCGTAGACGGCGCGGCCCACGCGGCACGTGAGGCCGACGATCTTGCCCGTCCGGTTGCGAAGGCACGAGATGCGGTGCAGCGTCTGCTCGATGCCCGCGCGGTTGTCTTTGCCGAACGCCCCGATGCGCCCGACCACGTACGCGATGTCGTCGGCGTCCACCGGGACCTGCGAGAGGTAGCAGAAGTCGCGCGGGAAGCGCGCCTCCGGCAGCCGCCCGAGGTCGAGGATGACTTCGATCAGATCGTGGACGTTTGTGAGTCGGGTGAGCGCCTGGCGTATGGCCGGCGGGAAGATGTCGAGGAGCGCGTAGAGTTCCCAGTCACCGCTTTCGTGCGCGGCAAGGTCCTCTTTCAAGTATATGTCACCTCGCAGGTGCTTGCGCTAAGGGAGCACGCGGATGGTTCGCAGTTTCGGGTCCACGGGGCCCTGGATGTGGACGCCGGCTTTGAGCTCCAGCCGCAGATATGCGATGATCTCCTCGGTGAGTCGCTCGCCCGGGCAGACGATCGGGATCCCGGGTGGGTATGGCGTGATCACCTCCGCGCAAATCCGTCCTGCACTTTGCTTGAAAGGAACTTCGACGTGGTCGCTGAGGAAGGCCTCCCTCGGCGTCACAACTCCCTCGGGAATCGGCGGCAGATTGTAGGTCTTTTTCTTAAGGCGGCTTTCGAGCACGCCGGTCGGCGCGTAGATGTCGATCGGACGGTCCTCGCGCCCCAACTCGCTCACCGCCAAGACGAGCTGGTCGATGTGATCTTGCGTCGTGCCGATGCTCACCAGCGCGACGACGTTGAAAAGGTCGGCCAATTCGACTTGAACGTTGTAACGGTTGCGCAGGATCTGCTCGGCTTCGTAGCCGGTGTAGCCGAGGTCCTTGACCGTGACGACGATGCGCGTCTCGTCGTAGCCGGCGACGCCCGGACGGCCGACCTGGTCGAGGCCCATGCAGTAGACGCCTGGGATGTCGTTGAGACGGCGGCGGGCCTCGCGGGCGAGCGCTAGGGTCCGGGTGAGCAGCAGCTCGCCTTCGGTCGCCATCTGCATGCGCGCGACGTCGAGCGAGGCGATGAGCACGAGGTTGGGGCTGGTGCTCTGGAAGATCCGCAGCGTGCTGCGCAGCCGGCCGATGTCGACGCGTTTGCCGCGCGTGTGGATCATCGAGGCCTGGCTCATGGCCGAGAGCAGTTTGTGGGTCGAGTTGACGCACACATCCGCGCCGATCGAGGTCGCCGACGGCGGCAGTTCCGGATGGAAGTGCAGGTGCGGTCCCCAGGCCTCGTCGACGAGCAGCAGCTTGTCGTGCGCGTGGACGATCTTCTCTATCGCGTGGAGATCGGCGGTGGCGCCGTAATACGTCGGGCTCGTGATGAAGACGGCTTTCGCTTCGGGATGCTCTTCGAGGGTCTTTTCCACCGTCTGCGGCGTGACGCAGTGGTCGAGGTGCAGTTCTTGATCCACCTCGGGCTGCATGAACACCGGCCTGCGCCGCGCTCATGATGAGCGCGCTCGTCGTCGACTTGTGGCTGTTGCGCGGCAAGATGACCGTGTCGCCGGGGCGCAGCGTCGTCATGAGCATCGCCTGGTTGCCCGCGGTGGAGCCGTTGACGAGGAAGTGCGTCGTGTCGGCGCCCCAGGCGTGCGCGGCGAGCGTCTGCGCTTCGAGGATCGGCCCGGTCGGCGCGTTCAGATCGTCGAGGTTGCCGACCTGGGTGAGGTCGATCGCGAGCACGTTGTCGCCGACGAAGTCGCGCATGCGCTTGTGCATGCCGATGCCCTGCTTGTGGCCGGGCGTGTGGAACGGGATGGTGCCGCTGGTGACGTAGTCCTGCAGCACATCGAAATAGGGCGTGCGAGTGTTGGTCGAGTCGGGGCACTGGACTTGTGGCTCCTGTCTTGACTACCGTAGTAGTGCCCGAGCGAAGCTCGGTCGAAAGGAGCCGGTTCTACCAGAATTCCCAGAAGTGCCGGCATGCGGGAAGCAGCCGGTGGCGTCGCTCGAGGCGGGAGATGTGCCGAGCCATGTCGTTCTTGATTCCGTCGTCGTCGCTATGCGCCCTTCGCAAGGTCGGGCGCGGCTAGCCACGCGAAGGCGGCGGACATGAAGGTTTTGTTAATAGCGCAGCCGGGCGGACCCGAGGTGCTCGCGATCGGCGACCGGCCGACGCCCGTGCCGAAATCCGGCGAACTGCTCGTGCGCGTGCGCGCGGCGGGGCTCAATCGCGCGGATACGCTGCAGCGGCGTGGCCACTATCCGCCGCCAGCCGGCGTGCCCACGGACATCCCGGGGCTCGAGTACGCCGGCGAGGTGGCGGCGGTCGGCGAGGGCGTGCGTCATTTCCGCGTCGGCCAGCGCGTCTTCGGCCTGGCGGGCGGCGCCGCGCAGGCCGAATTCATCGCCGTGCCCGAGACGCTCGCGCTACCCGTGCCGGATAATCTTAGCGATATCGAAGCCGGCGCGATCCCCGAGGCCTACATCACGGCGGACGACGCGCTTTTCGCCAACGGCATGCTGGCGCCGGGCGAGACGGTGCTCGTCCACGCGGTGGGTTCGGGCGTCGGTCTCGCCGCGCTGCAGATCGCCAAATCGATCGGCTGTAAAGTGCTCGGCACCGCGCGCGGCAAAGCGAAGCTTTTGCGCGCGATCGAGCTCGGGCTCGACGTCGGGATTCTGCCGAAGCTGGAACCGTTCGACGAGGCGGTGTTGCGCGCGACTTCTGGCCGCGGCGTCGACGTCGTCATCGATTTCATCGGGGCGGAATACTTCGAGCGCAACCTCTCCGCGCTCGCGCCGCGCGGCCGGCTCGTCTTCGTCTCGACGTTAAGCGGTCCGACCGCGGAGTTGTCGATCGCGACGCTCATGCGCAAACGTCTGCGCCTCGCCGGCACGATGCTGCGCAATCGTTCGCTCGAGGACAAGATCGCCGCGACGCAGGCGTTCGCCGTGCGCGTGTTGCCGCTGTTCGCGAACGGCGCGATCAAGGTGCCGATCGACTCTGTGTATCCGCTCGAAGAGGCCGCCGCAGCCCACCGTCATATGGAAGAGAACAAGAACTTCGGCAAGATCGTCTTCACGATTTAAGGGGTTGACGCCGGAGCAGTCAGAGGTGATATACTTTGAGTGAGATGCTTGAGATCACAGTACCCGAGGCCAAGCCTGCGTTCGAGTGGGTCAACGGACGCGCGCTTCAAAAGCCGTACGGCGAAACCAAGCATGCGCTCGCGCAGGCGCACTTGCGGGGCCGCTTTGGGCGAATGGGCGCGACGAGTATGGCGCCGGCATGGCCGGCATCGAATGGCGATTCGCGGTGCAGCCGCCCGTGAAGAGCGTCGCCCGCTCGTGCCCGACGTCGCGTATCCTCTCGTACGCCCGCCTTATCGCATGAGGAGCAATTGAAGACCGACATCCCCTGACTCCCGCCCGACGCGGTCGTCGAGGTCCTGTCACCGGACGATCGGCGTCCAGACGTCGATGAAAAGGTGCGCGTGTATCTCGCTGCCGGTACGACGGTACTCTTCCTGGTCGACCCGAAATCCCGCAGCGTCGAGGTCTACGACCGGAACGGGCAGACGCACGTCAGCGAGGATGCGGTCTTGGTCCACGATGCGCTGCCTGGCTTTCGCCTTGCGGTGCATGAGCTTTTCTCGCTACCACGCCGAAATAGCCCGCGAAGTCCCTCGCCGCTCACGAGTTCCGCTCGATCCGGCACGCGTAGCAGCCGGCCAGCGCGAAACGTGCGTGGAGATAGGCGATGTCTGGGTCCTCAAGCATCGCCGCGGCGCGCGCTTCGACATCACCGTCCACGAGCGCCGCTTCCCTGATCTCGTTGCGCTCGCCATAGCCTCGTAGCACGAGTTTCGAGGTCTTGAAGTCATCGGAAATGGTGCGCCGTCGAGGCGCGTCGCACTCATCCGCGTGGACGAAGATCGGCCCTACTTCTTTGTAGGGGCTCGGCGCGGAAAACGGGCTGTGCGAGAACAGCAGCACGGCTTCGCGGGGCTTGGAACGCCTCAGGCAGTGCCTGCACGGCGCTCCGCCCTCGTCAGGCGCGCTGCGTTCGATGGGATTGCCGAAAGCGTCGTGGGTGTTGTGGCGGGCACCGTGCGCGACGTCGGTCGCGAGCGCCACGATCTTCAATGTGCTCATGCTCGGATGATAACCCGAGCGCGAGAATCGTTCTATCCGATTATTGCGGCGGCATCAGAGCGGCTGCCAGAGGTCGCCTTCGCGCACCGTGCCGCCTGTGGCGACGCGGCAATACACGCCGAAGTTGCCCTCGTGTTGCTGCACCATGAACCGCAAGAATCCGGGATCCTCTTCGTACGTCTGCGGGTCGATCGTCGTCAGCACGCAGCGCTCGTTCATCTTCACCGCTTCGAGCTCGAGGTCGCCGATCTTGAAGCGTTTGCCCGGCCATGCGAGCTCCGAGTACGGCTGCGCATCGGGGCCGTCGAGCATGATGCTCGGACGAAAACGCATCGGGTCGCGCTCCGAGCCGTATTCTTCGGTAAGCGCGCGGACCGACGCGAGATTGATGACGAGCACGTCGGAGTCGTCGTGATTGGCGCCGCTCGTGTCTTCGTGCAGGCTTGCCGGCCGCCCGACGAGCTGTGCGAGCGCTTCGCTGAAGCTGGGATCGTCAGAGCGCAGCGTCGCGCCGGCGGCGGTCTTCACCGCGACCGTGCCGCGCTCGTCCACCGATGCCGCATGCGAGAGCATGCTATGCACCTGGCGCGCGGTGATGGGGTGGCCGTGCCGCAATTCGCTCTCGTCGACGAGCATGAAGCGGCGATCCTGCTCGGGACCGCCCGGGCCGAAGCGCAGCGCCTTTAGGCGTTCGCCGCGGAACGACTTGATCGGGTAGCGCCAGAGTTGTGCGACGTTCAGGCTTCTACGCGCTCTTCGATCGAGACATCATACAAGAATAGGAACTTGTACCACTCGCCCGGCACGGTGTGGCGCTTCACCTGGATCCACGGGATGTACTTCGGCCGGCGCGGCTTGCGCAGCAGCTTCAGGTTTGCGTCTTGCGGCGTGCGGTTGTTCTTGCGATTATTGCAATCCAGACATGCGCAACAGAGGTTCTCCCACGTCGAGGGCCCGCCGGCGCTCTTAGGCACGATGTGGTCGACGGTCATCGGACCGTTGGCCTTGTTGCCGCAGTACTGGCAGCGGTAGTCGTCGCGCAACAGCACGTTCTTCTTCGTGAGCGCCACCTGCTGACGCGGACGCCGGATGTAGTAGAGCATGCGGATGATGGACGGCATGCGCATCTGGAAGGTGGCCGCGCGGAGCAGCCGCTCGTGCTGGTGGAGCACCTCGGCCTTGCCCGCGAAGACGAGCTTCACCGCGCGCTGCAACGACGTGACGTTGAGCGCCTCGTAGGTGGCGTTGAGGACGAGGACGTCGGTCACGACGCCGTAATCCCCCAAGGGGCTACCATAGCACCTACTGTCTTGGGCACGCGGGGGGAGGTCGCCCTGCTTCCGCGCTTAGCGGGCGGCGGCGCTTCGCGCGTGTGTGACCAGGTCTATGAACAGCTTGTGGATGCGGGGGTCATCGGTCAATTCGGGGTGGAACGAGGTGCCCAAGAGGTTGCCTTGGCGCACCATGACGCCTTTGCCATCCAATGTGGCGATGATCTTCGCGTCGTCGTGCGCGGATTCGATCCATGGCGCGCGGATGAACACGCCAGGGAACGGCGCGTCCAAACCTTTGACGCGCAGCGGCACTTCCGCGCTCTCGATCTGGCGGCCAAAGGCGTTGCGCTTGACCTCGATGTGCAGCAGACCCGAGCGTCGGCTGCTGCGATCCGGCGACCTTGTCCGCCATGACGATCATGCCCATGCACGTGCCCCACATCGGCATGCCGTGCTTGACACGCTCGAGCAGCGGCTTGGCGAGCCCGAAGTGTTCGAGCATGACGCCGACCGTCGTGGACTCGCCGCCTGGGATGATGAGGCCGTCGACCGCTTCGAGTTCGGCTGGCGTCTTGACGCGCACCGCCGTGACGTCGCAGCGCTCGAGCATCGCGATGTGCTCTTCGACATCGCCTTGCAGCCCAAGGACGCCGATGGTCGTCACCAGCCGCGTGCCGGCCAGCAGCTGTTCTTTCGGGATCTGGCTGATCTCGAGACCGGCCATCGGCGCGCCGAGCTCCTTGCTCACCTCGAGCACGACCTTCGGATCGTCGAAGTAGTGCGTCGCTTCGACGATCGCCTTGGCGGTCTTCGCGGGGTTCGCGCTCTTGAAGATGCCCGAGCCGACGAACACGCCTTCGGAACCGAGCTGCATGCACAGCGCCGCGTCTGCGGGCGTGGCGATGCCGCCGGCGACGAACGTGACCACCGGCAGCCGGCCGAGCTCTGCGACTTCGCGCACGAGCTCGACCGGTGCGCCGAGATCTTTGGCGGTCGCCACGAATTCTTCTTCGGGCAGCGTGCTGAGCCGGCGGATCTCGCTCGTGACCTCGCGCAGATGGCGGATGGCCTCGACGATGTTGCCGGAGCCGGCCTCGCCCTTGGTGCGGATCATCGCGGCGCCTTCGGCGATCCGGCGCAGCGCTTCGCCGAGGTTGCGCGCGCCGCACACGAACGGCACGGTGAACGGGCGCTTGTCGATATGGTACCGCTCGTCGGCGGGCGTGAGCACTTCGCTCTCATCGATGAAGTCGATGCCGAGCGCCTCGAGCACTTGCGCCTCGACGAAATGGCCGATGCGCGCCTTGGCCATCACCGGGATGGTGACCGCGTCCATGATGCGCTGCACGACTTCGATCGCCGCCATGCGCGCGACGCCGCCTTCTTTGCGGATGTCGGCCGGCACGCGTTCGAGCGCCATGACCGCGACCGCGCCCGCTTCTTGCGCGATGGTCGCCTGCTCGGGCGTGGTGACGTCCATGATGACGCCGCCTTTGAGCATCTGCGCCAGACCGCGCTTGACTTTTTCCGTGCCCTTGTGCTTTTGCGGCTTCTCCGCGGCCTTTTCGGCCTTCTCGGCCTTTTCGGTCTTGTCGTGCTTGCCGTTCTTGTCAGCCATGATCATCCCTCAAGAAAGGCCGATCTAAAGATCGGCCTCTACATTCTAGGTCGCGCGACAGCGATCCGTAACCCCATTGGGGACAACCAGGACGCTAGAACGTCGCTTGGCCCTGCAGTTCCGCGCCGCTCGTGATGTGGCCCTCGATGGCCAGCCGGAACTCGGTCGGCTTGTCCGCCTTCGAGAAGGCCTCTTTCTCCGTGACCAAACCGCTCTGGTACAGGTCGAGCAGCGATTGCGTGAAGGTCTGCATGCCTTCCATGCGGCCGGTCGTCATGTAGCCGTACATCTCGGAGAACTTGGCCTCCATGATGAGGCTCTTGATGGTCGGCGTCGCGATGAGCACTTCGATCGCAGGCACGCGGCCCGAGCCGTCGATGCGCTGGAGCAGGCGCTGCGAGACGATGCCGCGCAGCGAGGTCGCCAGCTGCACCATGAACATCTTGCGGTTCGCTTCCGGCAGCGCGTCCATGATACGTTCGAGCGCCTGCGTCGTGTTCTGCGTGTGCAGGGTCGAGAGCACCAAGTGGCCGGTCTCGGCCGCGGTGAGCGCGGTGATGATCGACTCCGGATCGCGCATCTCACCGATGAGGATGACGTCGGGGTCTTGGCGCAGCGCTTGCTTGAGCGCGATGGTGTACGATTCGGTGTCGATGCCGACCTCGCGCTGCGAGATGATCGAGAGCTTGTCGACGTGGATGTACTCGATCGGGTCTTCGATCGTGACGATGTGGCGGCGCGACGTCGAGTTGATGTAGTCGATCATCGCGGCGAGCGTCGTGGACTTGCCGGTGCCGGTGGCGCCGGTGAGCAGCACGATGCCGTCGGGGAATTCGCACAGGTCGCGCAAGCGACGCGGGCACGCGCAGCTCTTCGAACGACGGGATGTCGAGCCGCACGGTACGATAGGCGGCGCTGATGGTGCCGCGCTGGAAGTATGCGTTGACGCGGAAGCGGCCGTGGCCATGCAGGCCGTAGGCGTAGTCGACTTCCTTCGTCTCGAGGAACTCTTGCTGCTGCGCGCGCGTCATGGACGAGAAGATGAGGTTCTCGCATTCGGGCAGCGAGAGCGGCCGTTCGGACAGCGGCGTCAGCACGCCGTGCACGCGCGCGATCGGCGGCGCCGCGGCTTTGAGGTGGAGGTCGGACGCCCCCATCGCCAGCATCTGCCGCAGCAGGCTGTCGAGGTCGAGGGTGGTCGAAGTGCGGCCGTTGGAACTGTCCACGAGATGTCTCCCGGGCGCGAATTGCGCAGCCAGCCCGCCCCTGGGGACGAGCGTGTCTTCCTATTATATCGGCAATTCCGGCTTTTGTCCTCGCGCCGCCCGGGGAACGTGGGACAGGACGGCCTTTTCGAGCGTCCGAAGCCTGGGACCGTGATACGGGAGGCCGCACCGTGAAGCGCTTGGCACGAGCCAAGCTCAATCTGCGCTTGGACGTCCTGGGCCTCGAGCCTAGCGGCCTGCACGCGATCCGCTCGCTTATCGCGGAGTTGGACCTGGCAGACGACGTCGAAATCACCGAAAGCGACGGGCCGTTCAGCGTGACCTGTGAAGGCGCGGATATCCCCGAGCGCGAGAATCTCGCCTGGCTGGCCGGCACGCGGCTGGGGGTCGACCTCACCGGCCTGCAAGGTCCATATCCGCAAGAACATCCCGATGCAAGCGGGCCTGGGCGGCGGTAGTGCCGATGCGGCCGCGGTGCTGCGCGCTTTGACACGACCTGCTAAAACAGCGCGGCGTGACGATCTCCGACGAACAGCTGCGCAGCGCCGCGCGCGTCGGTTCCGACGTGCCCGCGTGCCTGGTGCCCGGCTTCAAGATCGTGGAAGGCACGGGCGACGTCGTGCGCCCGGTTCCTTTGGAGGCCCCGCCTGGGGTGTGCTCCTGCTGCGGCCGCCCGCCGGGGTGCCGACCGCAGAAGCCTATCGCTTGCTCGACGCCGGCCGCACCAAAGGCGCCCCGCCTTCGACGACGACCGAATCTGCTGGAACTGTGCAAGGCGATCGAGGCATTCGACTTCCAGCGGACGTGCGCGCTGCTCTACAACGATTTCCAGCCGGTGCTCGAGTTCGTGTTCCCCAACGTCGCCGAAGCGCGGCGGCGGCTCCGAGCGGCGGGCGCTGCGGCGACGCTGCTGTGCGGCAGCGGTTCGTGCGTCGCGGGCTTCTTCCAGACGCGCGCCGCCGCGAAGGCCGCCTTCGGCTCGCTCGCGATCGCCGACGGCGAATGGGCGACGGCGACCGGCTTTAGCGTTGCCTGACGACGCGTTCACCGTCGTCGCGCTCGCCGGCGGCACGCTCGAGCGCGACTTCCGCGATGCCGGGTATCCGCGCGGCGAACAAAGCCTATCTGCCGATCGGGCGGCACGCTCATGCTCGAGCGCGTGCTGCGCGCGTTCCGCGGTTCGCGCGCGGTGGGCAAGATCCGCGTCGTCACCGATGCGGAGCGCCTTCCGAGAGGCGTTCGGCACGGATACGAATGCGCTGTGCGACGAGCTCATCGCCCCCGGCGATGGGCTCATCAACAGCATGCTCGCGGGGTTTCGCCGAAATGGATTCGCGCGAGCGCGTCATCGTCACCGCGACCGACGTGCCGTTGCTCACGCCGGCGATCGTGGATGCGTTCGCCGACAAGGCCCGCGCATCTCGGCAGCTACGACATCGGCTATGGTTTCGTCGCTCGCGACCGCTCCGAGTCGAAGTATCCGCAAGTCCGCCACACCTGGGTGCGCCTGCGCGAGGGCGTCTTCTGCGGCGGCGGCGTGAGCGTGCTGCGCGCCGGCGCCGCGGCGCAGACCGCGGATCTGCTGCGCCGCGTCACCTCGCTGCGCAAATCGCCGGCTCGCTTGGCGATGATGTTCTCGCCGGCGCTGCTCGCGCGCCTGGTCTTCGGCGGCGTGAGC
Source organism: Vulcanimicrobiota bacterium (assembly GCA_963805945.1). Lineage (GTDB taxonomy): Bacteria > Vulcanimicrobiota > Vulcanimicrobiia > Eremiobacterales > Eremiobacteraceae > JAFAHD01. The sequence goes on from CAWDVP010000002.1 coordinate 253,030, forward strand.
ATCGCCGACATCGAGGCGCGCGCGGACCAGATCAGCGGACTGCGCTGCCGCGGCCTGTTGTGCGACGCGCCGGAGCTCGCGGTGAACGTCGACCGTCTCACCGATCTGCACATCGTCGAAAACATCGTGAAAGGAGCCGCATGACCAAGAAGAACGATTTCGCCGAGGTCGCTGCCGCTCTCGGGGCGATCGTGAAGCGTGCGGGGCCGCGGCTCAAGTGCGCGGACACCTCCGGTGGTCGCTGGTGGTACCCCCCGGCCGTGGTGCATAAGGGCAAGCCGCTCTATGCGGCGGGCGTGCGGATCAACAAGAACTACGTGAGCTTCCATTTCGTGCCGCTGTACATGTACCCGGATCTGGGAGCGCGCATGTCGCCGGCGCTCAAGCGACACCGCCAGGGCAAAGCGTGTTTCAATTTCAAGGAAGTCGACGGATGCGCTCTTCACCGAGCTGAGCGCGCTCACCAAAGCGGGACTCGAGCGGTTCAAGACGTTCAAGACAAAGGATTGATCTAAAGAAAAAGGGCCGACCTGAAGGTCGGCCCCTACATAGGATTGACTGCGCTCAGTCGACGATGCCGATGCCCTCGGCGCGATAGTCCTTCGTCAAGCGGATGTACGCATCCGATGACACGTCGAGCCACTTCTCCGCGCCGCCTTCGAGTTTCTTCTTGACTTTGGCCGGCACGCCCGCGGCGAGGCACTCGGACGGGATCTCCTGATCCTCGAGCACCACCGCACCCGCGGCGATGACGCTGCGCTCGCCGACCTTGGCGCGGTCGAGCACGACCGCGTTCATGCCGATGAGCGCGTAGCTGCCGATGTGGCACGCTTCGAGGATCGCGCCGTGGCCGATCGTGACGTGATCTTCGATCACCGTGTCGTGGCCTTCGTACACGTGGATGACGACGTTATCTTGGACGGAAGTATGCGCGCCGATGCGGATCGCGGCTTCGTCGCCGCGCAGCACCGCGCCGAACCATACGCTCGCGCCCTCGCCGATCTCGACATCGCCGATGATCGAGGCGGTGGGCGCGACGAACGCGCCCTTTCCTATCTTCGGCGTCTTGCCCTTGAACGGCAGGATGCACGCCATCCCGCTATTCCTCGTGATCGTCGAGACCTTGATGGAACGTCGGGTTGGGGCCGGTTTCGAGCGGCTGCTCGTCGAGCCGCCGCGCTTCCGCGCGCTCGCGCGCCCGGCGACGGCGTTCCTCGAGCTCGTGTTCGCTCGAGACGAACAGCGAGTCGTCCTTGCCGTTGCCGTCGATCTCCACCGCTTCGAACTCGAAGACCTCGGGGGCGCTCTCGATGACCGGCGCCTCGTCGGACTCCGCGAACGGCGACGGGGGATAGAGCTGACGCACTTTGCCCTTTATCGGCGGCGCCGAAGCCGCGCCGAAGATCGCGCCGTGCGAGGGACGTCGCTTGCCGAACGGTGCCGGCTTCTTGCCCGGGTCCGCGTTCTCGTCGATCGGCTCCGGCTCCATGTCCGCCGGCGGATAGACCTGTTTCACGGCCGGTCCGCTGCGCGCCGGCGCGCCGCCTCGGCCTCCTCGACCACCACCGCGTCCGCCGCGGTCACGTCCGCCACGGTCGTCTCGACCGCGAGGCGGGCGATCTTCGCGCGGCGCACGATCCTCGCGCGGCGCACGATCCTCGCGCGGCGCACGGTCCTCGCGCGGCGCACGGTCCTCGCGCGGCGCGCGATCCTCACGTGGCGCGCGCACGTCGCGAAGCGCATGCTCGTCTCGCGGCGCACGACCGCGCGGAGCGCGGCCTTCGCGATCGCCGGGGCTGCGGATCGGCCGCTCGTCGTCGCCGTCCACATCGTGTTCGAAGCTGCGTGGACGAATGGACCCCGGTGGCAAGAACTCGATGTCGACGGCCGCCGGGCGGCCCGGCGCGACCACTGCGTCGAGCTCGTCGTCGAACTCTTCCTCGCGGCGCGGCGTCGCTTCGCGCGGCGCCACATCGCGTGGAGCCGCACCGCGCGGCGCACTGCTGCGCGGCGTGACGCCACGCGGCGACGTGCCGCGTGACGATGGACCGCGCGAGCCACGCGTCGGCTCGCGGCGGCTCTCGCGCACCGGTTCGTTGAATGCCTCATCGCCCTCGGCGCTCTTGCGCCGGCCCCCGCGCACTTCCGCGTCCGGGTTGATCTCCACCGGGGCTCCGTAGAGCTGCCGGATCGGCCCCGAGAAGCGGCGTGGACGGCGCTCTTCGCCCCGATCCTCGCGGCCGTTCGGCCGGATCTCGGCCTCGTCTGCGACGGTCTCGCGGACGACGAGCTCTTCATCGCCTTCGGCGAGCGGCGCGCTCGTGCGTTCGTCCAGACTTGCTCAGGCCGCGCCCGCCTCGCCCACGTCGGCGGCGGCGGCGACCGGCGGTCGTCGTCTCGGTGTCGTCACCGCGGACCGGCGTGATGCCTCCCGCGATCGGCTTCGTCTTATCGGGCACGACGGTGACCGACGACTCATCCGAGTCATCGTAGTCGATGTCGGCCTCGCCGCCGACGACCAGCGGTTTGAAGCCACGCGCGTCGGCCAAGTCGCCGCGACCACCGCGACGGCCTCTGCCTCTACTGCCGCCCGATGCGGCAGGACGGCCTTCGCCGCGGCCCCGCGGCGCGGGCCGCGTCGTCGTCGAAGCGCTCACACCGCGCGTCCGGCCGACAGGCCTGCCGCGCATGGTGTAGTCTTCTTCCTCTTCTTCCAAGCCGAAGATGTTGCTGGGCACCGCGATGCGGTCGATGCGCGTCGGCTGCGGCGGCGGGGTCGGCTTCGCCGGCTCCTCCGTCTCGCCCGCGACCTTGCCGCGGCGGCGGCGGCGGCGCTTCGCAGCAGGCAGCGGTTCGGCGAGCTCTGCGCGCGCCATGTTGCCGTCGACGGCGACGATCCGCAGTTTCACGGTCTGGCCGACACCGTTGGCGGCGTCTCTGACCTCGACGAGCTGCCCGTCGACGACGGCGACGCCGGACGACGGATCGGGCATGCGCACGGCGAGCAGGTCCGCTTCGACCTCTTTACCGGCGGCGATCGGCAGGCGCTGGCGCTGCGCCGGCTCGACGAGCACCTGCTCGCGATGGCGCATCGGTTGGACGTACAGCCGCAGATCGACGGTCAGCGTCTTCGCCAGCTTCTCGAACTCCTCGCGGTACCAGCCCATGAGCTGGGTCGCGACCGACGGCTCGGTGACGATATCCCACGCCTTGACGTTGCTCTGGTCGATGCCGTTCTGGCGGATCTGTCGCAGCAGCGCCGATGGCGAGCGTCTCGCTCGACATCACGTCGCCCAGACCGCTGCAGTACGGGCATTCGGAGCGCAGCTGGCCGGCGAGATCCTTGCCGACGCGCTTGCGCGTGAACTCGAGCAGGCCGAGGTTGGAGAACATCTGGATGGTGCTGCGCGTGCGATCGCGGCGCAGCGATTCGGATGAGCGTCGTGATGACCTGTTCGCGGCTGCGCTCGTGCGACATGTCGATGAAGTCGACGACGATGATGCCGCCGATGTCGCGCAGGCGCACCTGCCGCGCGATCTCCGCCGCCGCTTCGATATTGGTGCGGACGATCGTGTCTTCGAGATTGCGGCCGCCGGTGAACTTGCCGGTGTTGACGTCGATGACGGTGAGCGCCTCGGTCGATTCGATGACGAGGTGGCCGCCCGAGGGCAGGAAGATCTTGGTCTTGAGCAGCTTCTGCAGCTCTTCGTCGATGCCGCGCACCTCGAAGAGGTTGCCGGGACCCTCGACAGCTTCAGCCGGTCAGGTATTGCGGCCCGAGCAGCGACATGGTGGAGCGGATCTCTTCGTACTGCTCTTTGGAATCGATGATGACGGCTCGACGTCGCTCGTGAGGAAGTCGCGCACCGCCTTGAAGACCAGGTTGAGGTCTTTGTGCAGCAGCGCCGGCGCGCTCGCGCGCTGATAGATTCAAGGATGTCGTGCCACAGCCGCAGCTGCACGCCGAGGTCGGCGAGCAGTTCGGCTTCGCTGACGCCCGGGCGGCGGTGCGCACGATCGTCGCCATGCCTTCGGGCCGCAGCTTGCGCATGATGAGCTTGAGGCGGTTGCGCTCGTTCTCATCGTCGATGCGCGAGGACACGCCCGAGTAGCTGCCGGTGGGCATGAGCACGAGGTAGCGGCCGGGCAGCGAGACGTTGGTGGAGACGCGCGCGCCCTTGAGGCCGCGCGGCTCCTTGACGATCTGGACGAGGATCTCGTCGCCGACCTTGAGCAGCTCGTCGACGGTGTGGCCGCGGCGCCGCTCGGTCATCTCGGTCCTCCCCGATGTTGATGCGGGTCGCGACGGATGTCGTCTACGTAGAGGAACGCATTGCGGCCGAGCCCGATGTTGACGAAACAGGCTCCCATACCGGGGAGGACGTTCTCGACGCGGGCCTTATAGATCGAGCCGATGACCTTTTCTTCGCGTTCGAAGTAGATCTCAGCAAGCGCGCCTGCTTCGAGGACGGCGACGCGGTTCTCCCAATCGTCGCATGAGATGAGGATCTCGGTTTTCAAGAAATTCTACCTTTAGGGATGCAAAGTGAAAAGAGCGTGCCGACTGGAGTTCGGCCGCTGCGGATCTCGAGGGGTCTGGAATGCCCGTTACGGCGTTCCGTCGCGACGTACGCGTGAGCGCGGGCGGCGTGCCCGCGATCGACAGTCCTGAAATAGGTCTCTCCAGCTCTCGGTGATGCGGCCTGTGCCGCGGCTGGGGTGCTGCCTACCGTAAGGCGGCATCGGGCGCGTACGTGCGTCGTATGGTTCGCTGCGAATCAGATGAATCGAAAATTTCTGCTTTTGCCGGCGGCGTCCACTCGTGGGGACCAGCGACGCCGGGTACGCAACGCTCTACCGATACTCGGTACGGGCTTCCAACATATGGCCCAGGTATGTCTATTCTTCGACATCGGGTCTGGGCGACCTTTATCCCGTTGGGTAGGACAAAAGATGCCCAGGCCACAATTAAGGCTAGGCTTGGCGGTGCGAGGCCCGGTTCGGGTCTCGTGCGAACCGTCGAGCCAAGTCACGTCGGCTATTTTTTTTGCTGCTGGGAGATAGATTGATGCTACAACGGGTTCTTGGGCTCGCGATCATCTGCGTAGCGCTGGCGAGCTGCTCGACATCGTCCACGACCGTGGGGAGTTTCTCGCCGCCGCCGCCGAAGTTCACGCGGCTCCACGTGACGACGTTTCGCAGCTCCCCTAACTCCATGTTCGAGGTGTTCGCCCCGCCGTTCAGCGCATCGTCGACACCCGTCATAGACATTTCAAGCGCAGCGAGCGGCTTCGATTCCCCGGCCGGCCTGGCGATCGATACGCTTGGCAAGATATACACTGTCAACGAGGGTGCTACGAACACGGTGACCATTCACGCGCAACCGTTCACCGCAACGAGCACGCCGCTGGTCAAGTTCACCCTGCCCGGATCCGCAAACAATCCGTACACTCTATCGCTCGATAACAGCGGCGACATCTGGGTAGGAGACCGCAACGGCGCTGCGAGTCACCTCTACGAATACGTGGCACCGTTCACGAATTCGTCAACTCCGGCGCTCACCCTGACGAGTGCGAACGGGCTGACGGACGCGACCGGCACCGCGTTCGACGCCTCGGGCCACATGGCCGTTGGCCAAGAGGTCTCGTCAAACGTGTTGATCTACAACTTGCCGCTCATCGTGTCGAGCATGCCTGCGGCTACGATTCCCCTCGCGGCGAATGGTCAAGGCGTTGCCTTCGACAGCGCCGGCAATCTGTACGCGGTGCTTGAATCGGGCGCGGGAGGAGTTGAAGTGTTCCGCCCGCCGTTCACCAACGGCGAATTACCCGCGTTCTCCTTCGGCAGCGCTATAGGAGCGTTCCCCACATTCGATGCGAGCGGCAACCTCTGGGTTCCCGATTTCGGGCAACACGTGAACGAATATTCTCCGCCCTTCTCCGCGTCGTCGACCGTGGTGCTGAGCCTGCCCCTGGCGAGCGGCGCCGCAGAGGCGACCGGGGTCGCGTTCGGCCCCTAGAGGGCCCAGTCGGGGTCTCGCGCGAACCCGTCGAGCCAGTCACGTCGTCATTTCTTGCTGCTGGGAGATAGATTGATGCTACAACGGGGTTTTCTGCTCGCCTTCGTCTGCGTCGCGCTGGCGAGCTGTTCGACATCGTCCACGACCGTGGGGAGTTTCTCGCCTCCGCCACCCGCATTCCCGCGGCTGTACGCGACGACGTTCGATTCGCCGCCGAATTCGCTGCTTGAGGTGTACGCACCGCCGTTCACCGCTGCGCCGACGCCTGTCATCGACATCAAGAGCGTCTTGAGCAAACTGAGCACGCCCGGCGGCATCGCGATCGACAAGCACGGCACGGTCTATGTCATCAACGACACGTGCTGCTACGTCACGATCTACTCGCAGCCGCTGACCGTCCTGAGCACTCCCACCACGCAGTTCAATCTGCCGGTAGGCGCCAGTAACGCGTACAGTCTCGCGCTGGATGCGGCAGGCGACATCTGGACCGCGGGTCGGGGCAACAACGCGATCTACGAATACACGCCGCCGTTCACCAACACATCGACGCCGGCGTTGACGCTCACCGCCGCCAACGGCCTCACGAATGCGATCGGCATCGCCTTCGACGCCGCGGGGCACATGGCGGTGGCCAATGAGACGAGCAGCCAGCTGCTCATCTACAACCCGCCCTTCACGGGCGCGAGCATGCCCGCCGCGACGATCACCCTTCCAAACCAAGGTCAAGGCGTTGCGTTCGACGCCAGCGGCAATCTATACGTGACCTTCTTCGTCGACCCGTCCGGCGTGACGGTCTACAAACCGCCCTTCACCAACGGCCAATTGCCGGCGTTCACCTTCGCACCGACGGCGCTCCACGACTCCGGCTTCCCCACCTTCGACGGGCTGGGCGATCTGTGGGTGCCGAACTCCGGAAACCACACGGTGACCGAGTTCTCGCCGCCGTTCTCCGCTGCAACCGTACCGGCTCTGGTATTGACGCTTTCGTCGTCGTCGGCAGCGCCCTACGGCGTCGCGTTCGGGCCGTAAGTCTCGACTCAGCGTAATCACGACACAGCGGCGCGACCGGTGACGGTGGCGCCGCTTCCTCTTGCGCCAGCCCGTCAGTCGAACGACATCTTATCTCGTTGCAGGTGGATGTTGAGCAGCACCCCCACCGCCATGAACGACGTGATGAGGCTCGAGCCGCCGTAGGAGATGAAGGGCAGCGGGATGCCGGTCACCGGCATGATGCCGACCGTCATGCCGACGTTGATGAGGATGTGGAAGGCGAACATCGCGATGATGCCGACCGCGACGAGCACGCCGTACTTGTCGCGTGCCGCGGTCACGGCGAGCGCCCCGGCCCCGAGCAGCACCGCGTAAAGCCCGAGCAGCAGCATCGCCCCCAGGAATCCCAGCTCTTCGCCGATGACCGCGAAGATGAAATCCGTCGCGTGCTCCGGCACGAAGCCGAGCTGCGTCTGCGTGCCGTGATAGAGCCCTTTGCCCGCCAGCTGGCCCGAGCCGACCGCGATCTTCGATTGGATCAGGCTCCAGCCGGCGCCTTGCGGATCGTGCTTCGGGTCGAGGAACACCAGCAGGCGCTGGCGCTGATAGCCCTTGAGGAAGTAAGGCGTGATGACGGCGATCGTGCCGGCGACGACGACCGTCGCCGCATACGCCGCGAAATGCACGAGGCTCGGCAATGCGAAGAACAGCATGGCGCTGAGGATCGCCATGAGCACGAGCGCCGTGCCGAGGTCCGGCTGCTTCATCACGAGCGCGGCCGGCAGCGCGACGGCGGCGATGGGCAGCCAGAGATCGCGCAACCGGCTCCAGCTGCGCCGCGGATCGGCGAGCAGCGCCCCCAGCGAGAGGATGGTGAGCAGCTTGGCCAGCTCGGACGGCTGGAAGACGATCGGCCCGAAGCCGATCCAGCGCTGCGCGCCCAGCGCCTGATGGCCCGCCACCGCGACCGCCGCCAGCATGAGTATGTTGATGATATAGATGGGCCACGCGAAGCGCGCGTAGAGGTGGTAGTCCACGAACGCGAGCACGAACATCGCGGCGATGCCCACGATGAGATAGGCGAGCTGGTGGGTGAAGTCCGCGCGGCCGCCGGGCAGGTGGAGCGTCGCGCTCTTTATGATGACGAGCCCGAAGACGCCCAGCGCGATCGCGGCGGCCGCGAGCGGATAGTTGAACGACTGATACCACGGGCGTTCGAGCATGTCGCATCGATGCTTCGCCCGCGTGCGTGGGGGACCTTGGGCGGCGAAGCAATCGCCCCTTGCGACGCGAAGGTCCGTGGCAGTTCGCCGGACGCCCGTCTGGACTCCGGTCAATGCGCTGCGTCTTCAATGGAGGTTCCCATGTCGCTCGAGCTGCTCAACACGGCGGGTACGCTGCTCACCGTCGCTATCGTCTCCGCGACAGCCATCGCGGCGCTGGTCCAGCTGCGCCACCTGCGTGCCGGCAACCAGATCACCGCGATGATCAGCATCGGCGAGAACCTCGGCGGGACGGCGTTCAGGGATGCGCTCAGCCTCGTGGGCCTGCGCCTCGCGACCGCTCTTGAGGACCCCGGGTTCAGGGAGTACAGCGCGGCGCTCACGCGCGGACTCACGCCGAGCGAGATCTACCCTGAGTATGCGGAGGTGCGCAGCGCCGCGCTGCTGGTCGGCAACGCGTATGAAGAGCTGGGCATCCTCGTCAAGAACGGCATCGTCGACAAGACGATGTTCCTCGACCGCTACACCTTCGTCATCATCCGGACGTGGGGCCAGCTCGAGTCCTTCAACGCGTTCAACCGCGCGGTGGCGGGCGACGCATCGCTGTGGGAGAACTTCGAGCTGTTGACGGTCTACTCGCAGGACTGGGACCGTGAACACCCGAGCGATTATCCCAAGGGCGTGCGACGGCTGCAGCTCACCAGCCCTTGGCCCGTGCCGCCGGTTCCCCAGCCGGCGCAGGCGTGATACAGAAAAGGGCCGACCTAAAGGTCGGCCCCTACATTAGCCTTGGCTCGAGCCCCTACATCAGATCTGCGGCGTGTCCGGCGACGGCGGCGGCAGATTGCGTTTGCGGCGGCGACGGCGGCGCCGCGATTGCGATTCCGGGGCAGGCGCGTCGAGCAGCAACGACCCATTGCCCGCAGTGCCATGCGCCAGCGCCGCCGGCACGACCGGCTTGATCTTCACGACGGGGATATTGGCGAGCAACATGAACTGCCGCTCGGCGTTCTCGAAATGGACGTCCAGCCCGCGCTCGTCGATGTCCAGGTAGCGACGCACGACGCTGAGCATCTCGGTCTTCATCGAGTCGAACACGTCCGGCGCGAGCGACACGCGATCGGACATGAGCACGAGCCGCAGACGTTCTTTCGCCTGCGTCTTGCTCGACTCTTCACGGCCGAAGAACTTGGTCAAGAAATCCAACATGCTCTTCTCTCCTCGCGCCCTACGGCTTGCCTAAGCCGAGCGACGTCTTCAGGCGCGACATGAAGTCCACCGGTGCCTGGAACGATGGGATGGGAACGCTCTCGCCCAACAGTCGCCGGACGATGCGGCGGAACGCGCCGCCGGTCTCGGAGCCGTCGATGTCGATGACCGGGGTGCCGCGGTTCGTGGCGATGATGATATCCTTCTCGTCGGGCACCACGCCGATGAGCTCGAGCCGCAGGATCTCCACGACGTCGTCGACGCTCATCATCGTGCCCTTGCGCACGAGCGCCGGCCGCACGCGGTTGACGATGAGCTTCGCCTCGACCTCGGGCGGCAGCAAGCCGATGATGCGATCCGCGTCGCGCACCGCGGAGACCTCCGGCGTCGTGACGACGATGGCTTCCTTCGCCCCGGCGACCGCGTTGCGAAAGCCCTTCTCGATGCCGGCCGGACAGTCGATGAGCACGTAGTCGAAGCGCGCGGCGAGCGTGGTGACGAGCTCGATCATCTTATCGGTCGGCACGTCGTCCTTCTCGCGGTTCTGCGCGGCGGGCAGCAGGTACAGCGTCCGCCGCACGCGATCGCGCACGAGCGCATCGTCAAGCGCGCACTTCTCCTCGATGACGTCGAGCAGGTGCTTGTGCACGCGGTTCTCGAGGCCGAGCACGACGTCGAGGTTGCGCAGGCCGACGTCGGCGTCCACCACGACGACGTTCTTGCCCGCTTCGGCCAAGCCGGTGCCGAGATTGGCGGTCGTGGTCGTCTTGCCGACGCCGCCCTTGCCCGAGGTGATCACGATGGTGCGGCCGAGGGTGACCGGTTTACCCGAGCTGCGCTCGGGCACTACGGACGGGCGTTCGGGCGCGACCGACGTCGGTTCGGGCGGCGTCGTGGCGGCCGCGGCGAGCGCGTCTTCAACGTAAGCGCTGCGGGGCTCTGGATTCCAGCTACGCTGGCATATATCGGTTCCGGCGTATCCATGCTCCTCACGATCCAATCACGAGCCGCTTCAGCCTGCCGAACAACCCGTCGTCGGAGAGATTGGTGAACGGCACGTCCTCGCCCAGCAGGCGCCGGGCGATCGCGGTGTAGATCTTGCCGAGTTTGCGCGTGCCGTCCAGCACGACCGGCTCGCCGCGGTTGGTGGTGTCGATGATCTCCTCGTCGTCCGGCACGATGCCGACGATGTCGCGCCCGAGGATCTCCTGGACGTCGTCCACGCTGAGCATGTCACCGCTGCGCACCATGTCCGGACGCACGCGGTTGACGATGAGTCGCGCGCGACGGCTGCCGAGCATGCCGAGGATGCGGTCGGCGTCGCGGATGGCCGAGACCTCCGGCGTGGTGACGACGAGCGCTTGGTCCGCGCCCGCCACCGCGTTGCGAAAACCATGCTCGATGCCGGCAGGGCAATCGATGAGCACGATGTCGAATTCGACCGCGAGCTTGCGCATCGCAGCCCGCATCTCGTCCTCGGTGACGGACTCCTTGTCCTTGACCTGCGATGCCGGCAAGAGATAGAGCTCGTCGAAGCGGCGATCCTTGATGAGCGCCTGGCGCGCCTGGCAGCGGCCCTCGATCAGGTCGACGACGTCGTAGACGATGCGCTTCTCGAGCCCGAGCACGAGATCGAGATTGCGCAAGCCGATATCGGCGTCGACCAGCGCGACCTTGTGGCCGAGCTTGGCGAGCGCGCCCCCGAGGTTCGCGGTGGTCGTCGTCTTGCCGACGCCGCCCTTGCCCGATGTCACGACGTAGACCGTTCCTGGCAATCGCGTGTCCTTTCGCATGGGCCGACCTGAAGGTCGGCCCCTACATTCATGTTGCGGACTAGGTCGCGGGTTCGGTGATGATCCTGCCGTCGCGCAGACTCGCCACTTCCGGCCCCGCCGGTTTCTTGCGCCGCTGCTCCGGCGCCACCGCCAGCTTGGTCGAGATGCGCAGTTGCATCGCTTCGAGGCGCAGCGCAAAGACCTTTGCTGATTCGTCGCCTTCCGCGCCGGCATGCGCCACGCCGCGCAACGCGCCCCAGACCAGGATGTCGCCGGTCGCGACCAGCTCGCCGCCGGCGTTGACGTCACCGACGACGACGATCGTGCCGCGTGAAGTGAGGCTTTGGCCCGAGCGCACCGTTCCTTTATGATAGAGGGTCTCACCCAAGCCTCGCTCGGGCACCACAGCGCTTGAGTCGTGCCCGTTGCGGCTACGCGTCTTCGCATGGCGGTCGCGGGCGGGGCCTGTCCGGTCGTCGCGACTGCGCGGCGAGGCGGCGATGCTGGCCCCGACCAGCCGCAGCCCCGCGGATTTGGCCAGCGCCGCGACCTCGTCGGCGTCGCACACCGCGCCATCCGCGACGATGCCGAACTGCTCCAGGGTGGCGATCACCGCGGCCAGTTCCGTCGCCTCGGCCGGTGCCGCGCCGAGCATGAGCACGGCCCGGCTTCCTTGATAGAAGCCCGGCTGGGCGGTCAGACGCTCGCGCAGCTCCGTCACGGCGGCCGAAAGCGGTCGCTCGTGGAGGTGCAAGAGCAGCCCCGATTTCGTCCCCTTGATCTGCACTTCGCGAGTCAATTACCGGGCGTCGGTCGTTTCCCTTGTGGAGAATCCTGTGAAAGCCATGTGCACGGGATGTGGACGATTTGGGGCGCGGCCAAGCGTCGTCGGAGGGACTTCCCGGCGGCCCGTCGCAAAGTAGCCTACCCGTCCCCGCCAGGAGTCGTCCGATGAAGATTTGGAATCGCGTGATCGCCACCGGCATGCTGGTCGTGATGACGCTGACCAGCCTGCCCTTGCCTGCCGCCGCCGTCTCTACCCAGACCGAGATCAAGATGGGCCAGGACGAAGTCAAGCACGTCGACGCCGAGAACAACATCGTCAACGATCCCGTGCTCAACAACTGGGTGAATGGGATCGCCGAGAACCTGCGTCGAGAGCGCGCCCGGCCGGACATCACCTACACCTTCAAGATCATCGACACGGACGACATCAACGCGTTCTCGCTGCCCGGCGGCTTCATCTACGTCAACTTTGGGCTGCTCAACTTCGTCAATTCGGACGACGAGCTCGCCGGGGTCATGGGCCACGAGATGGGGCACATCGAGCGCCGTCACGTGGTGACCTTGCCGGCCAAGGCGCAGGCGCTGAACATCCTCATCGGCATCCTGTCGATCTTCTCCGTGTTCGCGTATCGGTTTGGCGGCATCCTCGGCGCCGCGGCGCTCTACAAGATCTCGCGCCAAGACGAGCTGCAGGCCGATCAATACGGCCTCATGCTCATGAGCCGCGCGGGCTACGACCCGAACGCCATGGTCACGTTCATGACGCGGATGCAGAAGGAGTTCGGAGACCAGGGCAACGTGCTCGAGAAGTATTTCGAGGACCACCCGGATCCGGTCGCGCGCGTCTCGCACCTCGAAGGCTACCCGCAGCTCTCCAAGACCGATTCGCAGCAGACGCTCGCCCAGGCGATCCACGACGAAGAGGAAGGGCGCTACGCGTACTCGCTCGGCAAGTTCGACGACGTGCTCAAAGCAGAACCGACGAGCGAGCTCGCGGAGCTCTACAAGGGCGAAGTCGACCTGGCGCTCGGCAGTTATGCCGCCAGCCAGACCGCGCTGACGCAGGTGGCCACCGCGCATGAGACCGAGGCCGGAACCGCGGCCGCGCAGCACGAGCTCTCGATGCTCCCGAAAGACCCGCTTGCGGGCACCTCACTGCTCACGCCGAACCTCGACCCGCTGCGCACGGCGCTCGACGCATCGCAGAACCTCGTGCACAACAACTCGATCGCCATCGACCAGCAGGCCAGGCTGACGCGAGCCCAGGTCGCGCAGCTCAACGAGCGGCTCGACAACCTCTCCTACGAAGTGCCGGATTTCGGCAACATCGAAGTGCGGCCCGGCAGCCGCCTCGAAGGCGTGCTCTACGACCTCGAGCACATGTCGAAAGACCTCAACCTCATCCTCGACAAGGCTCAGTACATCACGATCAACGACGCGGACCTGTCGAAGGACATCGTCGGCACGCTTTCCGAGATGCAGGCGCCGCTGCGCGACAAGGTGCTCACCGGCAACACGCTGCGCACGCTGCCCTACTACAACGACATGATCGTGCAGCTCAACACAGCATCGAACGACACGCTCACCGCGGTGTCGGCGAGCCGCGGCGCGGTGGCGCTCGGCTGGCAATCGGTGCCCGCGCTCGACGCATACTTCCGCGCGCTGTCGCGGGCGACGACGGACTTCGGCGGCGATCTGTCGCCGAACGCCGCCGCGCAGCTCAAGCCGATGGCGGTCGCCGTGCTCACGCAGCTCGATGCCGCGGCAGATGCGTCGCAAAAAGCCCATGCGCTGTACTTCGCGGCGCAATCGCGCCAGGTGCAGTCGCGGCTCACCCTGCTCGGCACCGGCTACCCCGAAGCCCGCTACGACTTCTTCGCCAAGGCGATCCACGCGCGGCTGGGCATCGACGCGCCGTCATACGACGAGTCCTTGCAGCTGCATATGTCGCCGGGCGACGTGGCGGTCGCATCGTGGTTGGCGGCAGAGGAACGCGTGCCCGTGACCAACGTCATCAACGAGCAGCGCCAGTCGAACAAGCCGTTCATCGATCTCGCGCTGTCCAAGCAGTTCGCGCCCGAATCTCTCGAGGTCACCCTCGGGCTGTGGTTCGAAGGCTACGCGGAGAAGCCGGTCGAGTAAGCCGTAGACCCGTCCTGTAACAAGGTCGCGCTCTGGTGGGTACGGTAGATACTGCCATGCCGCCAGAGCTCCCCACGCTGCCCGCGAACGGCGGCACCGGCGCCCACGTCGGGCACTGGATGGAGACCGTTCGCTCTCAGGTCAACCTCAACGTCCTCGACGCGCAAGCCGCGCGGCCGGTGCGGCTGCTGTTGGCCGGGCCGGGCGCGGACGAGCTGGCCGACGTGCTCGACCCCGCGCGCATCGCGCGGGGCTCCGTCCTCGAACCGCTCGATACCGCGCCGGGCTGGATGGTCGCCGACTCGGCGAGCCGCGCGATCATCTACTGCGCGGCGAGCGGGGCCGTCCCCGACTCGAGCATCGCGCACCTCACATCGTCGACGCTGCCGGTCTTCGTCATCGACCGGCCGGCCGGCGGCGTGACGCCCGACGCGCCGAGCACCGCCCCGTCTCCCCGGCCGACGCCGGGCGCGCCTGGCCGCTATTTCGTCAGCGCGCTGACCGCGCTGGAGCTCGGCAAGTACCTGCTGCCCGACATGGTCAACGCGTGCCGCGACGACGAGATCTCGCTCGCCGCAAGGCTGCCCGATTTCCGCCCGAGCGTGGCCGCGAAGCTCACCGTCGACTGCGCGATCAACAGCCTGAAGATCGCGGTCGCCTCCGCGCTGGTGGACCATATCCCGGTGCTCGGCATCATGCTGGGCGGCATCGCGTCGGCGGGCGACACCATCGCCATCACCGGCATGCAGATGAACATGCTGCTGCGCATCGCCGCGGCGCATGGCAAGAAGGCCGAGTTCGCCCGCATCGCCGAGCTGTTCCCCGTCATGGGTGGCGGCTACGGCTGGCGTGCGCTCGCCCGCGAGGCCTCGGGATTCATCCCCTTGGCCGGGCACGTGATCAAGGGCGCGCATCGCGTATGCCGGCACGCTCGTCATCGGACAAGCGGCGACGTACTACTACGAGACGGGACTGCGCATGGCGCCGGAGAAGGTCGAGCGCGCTCTATCGCGAGGCGGTGGAACGCACGCGAAGCGTGGCGATCGATTTCATGGAGCGCTTCCGCAAGAAACCGCCATTCGAATGCGACCGCTCCGAGGCGCCGACTAAAGACGGCCCTCATATAGGGTGCGGCGGCCTTCGAGCGCGCGCGCCAGCGTCGATCTCGTCCGCATAATCCAGCTCGCCGCCGATCGGCAGGCCGTACGCGAGCCGCGTCACCTTGACGCCGGTCGGCGCGAGAGTCGGTGCAGATATAGCGCGGTCGACTCGCCTTCGGCGTTGGGGTTCGTCGCGACGATGACTTCCTTGATATGTCGGGCTCGAGCCGGTCGAGCAGTTCCTTGACGTGCAGCTGGCCGACGCCGATGCCCTCCATCGGCGAGATCAACCCGCCGAGCACGTGATAGCGGCCGTTGAAGTCATCGTCCGCTCGACCGCGTACACGTCTTTGGCTTCGCCGACGACGCAGACGAGCGTGGGATCGCGCCCGGATCGCGAGCAGATCGAGCACTCGTCGGCTTCGGTGAGGCTGAAGCAGCGGTTGCAGAAGCGCACCTTCTCTTTGACCGCGACGATGGCACGGCGAGCGCCCGTGCGTCTTCCGGCTCGCCGAAAGCAGATGGAACGCGAGCCGTGCCGCGGTCTTCGGTCCGACCGTGGGCAGCTTCTCCAGTTCGCCGATGAGGTTCGAGAGCGGGGCTGCGATGTAGTCCAGGGTCCGGTTAGAAGCCCGGGGATCCCAAGACCGCCGGCGAGCGGGCCCATGCGCGCCTGCGACAGCTCCGTCACCTTGGCCTGCGCGTCCTTGAACGCGATGCCGATGAGGTCTTCAAGCGTCTCGACGTCGTCCGGATCGACCGCGGCTTTGTGCGATCTTGCACCGCGCTCGAGCCCCGTGGCCGTCCAACGTCACCGTGCACCGCGCCCGAGCCAGCCGACCCGGTCACCGTCTCGTCGGCCGAGCTCTTCTTGGACTTCGCCAGCTGCTCTTGGAGCTGGCGCGCCTGCTGCAGCAATTGATGCTGGTTCATCGATGTATCCTGAACAGACGCTGAAGGTCGTTACTGCACGAGACCGATTCTGCCGAGCGCGAAACCCGCCGCGAAAGGCCGTGCTTCGCCGCGGCTTGATGCGCGTCTGCTTCGCTGCCCGCGACGAATACGATCGACGGTCCGGCGGAACCGCTCACCTCCCCGATCGCGTCGGCGATGAGCGCGCTCGTCGCGGGCTCTTTCGGCTCTCCAAGAAGTGCTTCTTGGTGACGGACGCCAGCACGTCGGCGTCGCTCGCATCGACGATCGTCGCGTGCTGCAGGTGGCGAAGGCCTGGGTCGACCGCTCGCGGACCGCGCTGACCACGAGCGTGCCACATCGCGGCGAGTTTGGTCGGCGTCAGGGACGGCCGCTCCGCCTCGCCGTCGGCGACCTGCCGGCGTCTCGGCTCCGATGTCGGCGGCGCGCGCGGGCGCTCGCGCCCTTACGCTGATGGCGCTGCGGGCGTCTTCGCCTTCGCCGGCAGCGCGCTGGGCGCGCGCAGCCGGCGGCGGCGCGGGTACCGCGACCGCGGCGGCCCGCTCTTCGAGCGCGCGCAGCCGGTCTGAGACGCTCTGCAGCGTGAGCTCCTCCGACGGCATGATGATGCGCGCAGCGCGAGCTCAAGATCGATGCGCGGCTGTGTCGAGTAGCGCTGCGCGACGCAATCGGAGAGGACGCGCAGCGCTGGTCATGATCTTGGCGCGGCCCAACGCGTCGGCGCGCTGCTGTGATGCCGGCGATCCGTCTCGCCGGCGCCTCCATCTCCAGCACGTCGCGGCTCGCCCGGGCGAGCAGCGCCAGCCGGAACCAGCGCAAGCAGCTCTTTGGCGAGCCAGCCGGCATCGACGCCTTGCTGGGTCGCGTCGGCGACCGCGTTGAGCGCGGCGCCGCGCATCGGCGTCGGCGATCGCATCCACCAGGCGGTCGATGAGATCGCGATGCGATTCGCCGAACGCTTCGTCGAGCGCCTTGGCGTCGATGCCTTGCCGCCCGGCGAAGCCGCGCGCTTGGTCGAGCAGGACGAGCGCGTCGCGCAGCGCGCCGTCGGCGAGCAGGGCGATGCGCTGCGCCGCGGCCTCGTCGAGCGGGATCTTCTCGCGCTTGGCGACCTCGATGAGCCGCGCGGCGATCACCTGCGGCGTCATCCGCCGGAATTCGTAGCGCTGACAGCGCGACATGATCGTCGCGCGGCACTTTGTGGAGCTCGGTCGTCGCGAGGATGAAGACCGCGTGCTCCGGCGGCTCTTCGAGCGTCTTCAGCAGCGCGTTGAAGGCGCCGGTCGAGCAGCATGTGGACCTCGTCGATGATGTAGACCTTCTTGCGGAACTGCGCCGGCGCGAATTGGACGCGCTCGCGCAATTCGCGCACTCTTCGACGCCGCGGTTGCTGGCGGCGTCGATCTCGACGACGTCGAGCGCCGTGCCGTTGGTGATGGCGACGCAGGCCTCGCAGATCCCGCACGGGTCCGGGCGCGGGCCGTCGGTGAGGCAGTTCAGGCACTTCGCCAGGATGCGCGCCACCGAGGTCTTGCCGGTGCCGCGCGGGCCCGAGAAGAGGTAGGCGTGCGCGACCCGTCCCGTCTTGACCGCCGCCGCCAGGCCCTGGACGACCGCCGGCTGGCCCACGAGCTCGTCGAAGGCGGCCGGGCGGTACTTGCGATACAGAGGAGACGGGGGCAGCGGATGCGTCAGCCACGATGCTTGGCGCTTCGGGCGGTTTGCGGCACTTTCCTCACGGGATTTTCTATTGACAATCGTGTTATCGTTATAGCAAGCACCATGGAGGAATCGTCCCGCATCCGGGGCCTTTGGGACGGCCCTGAAGATCGGACGCCATAAGCTGAAACTACGCGTTTTGTCGTTGAGTAATCAGGGTATCGAAAACACGGTCGGGTAGTCTCAAGTCGAGTTCGGTCCTCAGACGGTATACAGAGGCTCGAATTCTGCATCTCGGCGGCGCCCGGCCCGGACATCACGGCAGAAGGAACAAGGAACATATGAAGGTCGACATCGACCTGACCGAAGCGCTCCGCACGCACTTCGGCTACGAGAGCTTCCAGCCCGGCCAGGAAGAGGTCATCCGCCGCGTGCTGGACGGCAAGGACACGCTCGCGATCCTGGCCACCGGCGCCGGGAAATCGCTGTGCTACCAATTGCCCGCGCTGCTGCTGCCCGGCACGACCATCGTCGTGTCGCCGCTCATCGCGTTGATGAAGGATCAGATCGACATGCTCGCCGAGGCGGGCATCAACGAGCACGATCGCGCTCAACAGCACGCTGACCGAAGAGGAAGAGGTCTCGCTATCTCGAGCGCGTCGCGCGCGGCAATCTCAAGCTCATCTACGTCACCCCCGAGCGGCTCGAGGACGAGAGCTTCGTCGACGTGCTCAAACGGCTGCACGTGCCGCTGTTCGTGGTGGACGAGGCGCATTGCATCTCGCAGTGGGGGCACGATTTCCGGCCAGCATACCTGAATCTCGGCCGCGTCATCGCGGCGCTCGGCAGGCCGCCGGTGCTCGCGCTCACCGCCACCGCCACGCCCGCGGTGCGCGAGGACATCGTCACGCAGCTCGGCATCCCGCCACCAAGCCGATCGTGCGCGGGTTCGACCGGCCCGAATCTCGTCTATGAAGTGGCGCGCACCGACGAGCGATGAGCTCGACAAGCTGCGCGTGCTCAAAGCCAAGTTCACCGGGCCGCTCGACGGCGCGCTCGGCATCATCTATACCGCGACCATCAAGAACACCGAAGCCGTCGCCGAGTACTGCCGCGAAGAGCTCGGCATGCCCGCCGACGTCTACCATAGCAAACTGCAGAAAGCCGAACGCGAGCGCGTCCACGACCACTTCATGAGCGAGGACGTCAAGATCGTCGTCGCGACCAACGCGTTCGGGCTGGGCATCGACAAGTCGAACATCCGCTTCGTCATCCACTACGATCTGCCGGGCAGCGTCGAGGCGTACACGCAAGAGGCGGGGCGCGCAGGTCGCGACGGGCTGGAGTCCACCTGCCTGCTGCTGTATCGCCAAAGCGATACGCGCGTGCAGAACTACTTCTTGACCGGCAAGTATCCCGACGTCGAGGAGGTGCAGAAGGTCTTCGGCACGCTCACCTACTTCGAGAGCCAGGACAACGGCGTGTCGCTCTCCGATCTGCGCAAGATCTCGCAGCTGCCGTTGACGAAGCTCAAAGTGATCCTCGCGCTGCTCAAGAAGGGCGGCTACATCGTCAACGTCACCAAGTCGACGTACGGTCTCGCGCCGTTCGTCAAAGGGCAGAAGGATCTGACGCTCAATCTCGCCAGCTACGAGACGAAGCGCTCGTACGACCAGAGCAAGCTCGCGATGATGCTGCAGTACTGCGAGACGCGCAGCTGCCGGCGCAAGTTCATCCTGAACTACTTCGGCGAGGACTTCGACGAGCCCAACTGCGGCGCGTGCGACAACTGCCGCGCAGCGCTCGCTGCGGGGCGTCACCGTCGAGGTCGACGACGCGGACGAGACGGACGACTTCCGCATCGGCGACGTCGTGCATCACACGAAGTTCGGCTCGGGAACGGTGGAACGTCAGGAGCGCGATCTCGTCACCGTGCTCTTCCCCGCACACGGCTATAAGACGCTCCTCGCCTCGGCGGTGAACCGGGAACAGCAAATCGCCTAGTGGGGCCAGCTGCGCTGCGCCGGCAGATCCGCGCCGCCGCGTGTGGCGGCGCGTTCGTGCTCGTGCTCACGGCGGTCGCGTACTCCGGCGGCGCGCGCGGCGATCAGACGCCGGCGCCGCTTCCTTCGCTCGCCACCGACGCCCGCGCCAAGGCGACGCCGGCGCGGCCCAACCCGGCCAACCCGTTCCCGCCAGCCCGTGTCCGTCCGGCGCGACCGACTGCAGCCCCGGCCCGCAAGGCACGATCATGCAGACCCCGACGCCCGCGCCCCAGCTCGTCATCGTCAATCCGATCGCTCTGCGCGTGCTGCTCGGCCACGTCGCTTCGGCGCGGCTGCTCTCGCCGCCAAGCGGCATCGTCATGCTCTCAGGCAACGATGAGAACATCGCGCACGCGGTCTTCAATCCCATCGACCGCACGATCGACTCACGGGCTTGCATCCCGGCACGACCCGATGACCGCCACCGGACCGAACGGGCTCACGGCGACGCTCGAGCGTGACCGTGCAGGTGTCGGCGGGCAAAGCGGACGCGTTCACCGCCATCAACGTGACTGGGCACCCGGCGACTTCGATCTTCTTGGCCGAGATGGCGCAGGCGGCCGCGTTGCGCGTCGCCTATCCGCAGGCGGGCGCGCATGGTGACAGGCTTCCCCGAGGACGTCGTGGAGCTCGAGCCCGATATGACGGCGGTCGTGCACGTGCCGCTGGACATCACCGGCGCCAACTACTTCGCCTATCACACCAGGGTCGCCGTGCGCATCACGAATCTCGCCCAGCCGCGGCTGGCGCCGCTCTTCACCCTCGTGTCCGATTTCCCCGAGACGATCACCGAGAACGGCACGCTCTTCTACAGCGACGTCACCTTCGACAAGCCTGCGCGGCTGCTGTACTACCATTACGCGCCGCCGGGCGCGCCGCTGCGGCGCGTGCTCGTCAAGGTGCAGAACAACGGCATGGAGTCGGCGCGGCTCGAGATGATCTCGGGCATCTCCGGTCCTTCGCCTGATATCTTGGGCGTTGGCCACGAGTCGACGCGGCGTTTCTTGGTGCGCGATGCCGCCGGCGAAGGCGAGGTCTTCGAGGTGCCGCCGCAAGGCCACGATCAACGTCGTCGATCAACTGCTGCCCGCCGGACAAGCTCGTGTGCGGTCTCATGCAGATGCGCGTCATCAGCGGGCCGGGGCTGCGCGTCGCGGTCGTCGTGCAGGACGCCGACGGCTCGCCGATCGAGCCGATCTCCGACACGCTGCTCTCGAGCGCGGTGAAGCACTCGCGCGGCGTGTATCAGGTGCCGGAGTTCTTCTACGAGGAATCGTACACCATCGGCGATGCCCCGACGACGCTCGCCATCGGCAAACTGCCGTTGCCGAACTTCGTGCAGGGCGAGGTGCTCGGCGGCGATTACGGCGTGAAGCAGAGCGCCGACGTCAACCTGCTCAATCCGACCAACCAGCCGGCCGATGTCGGGCTGTGGTTCGAGCCGCGCGGCGGCCGCGCGACGGGGACGCTGCTCGTCAACGGCGACGTCGTTCAGCTGCATCCGGTCGACGCCTATGAAGGCCGCGCTCGTGCGCCGCTTCACCGTGCCGGCGCGCGGCTTCATGCACGTGAGCGTGGTGACGATGCCCGAAGGCGGATCGGCCTATCCGGTCAATCTGCTGTTCGCATCGGATCCGCCGCCAGGGGCGGGCTGGAATCTCTCACCCGCGGTCCACTAGAGCCGAGGCGACGAGCGGCGCTGCGCGGGGCGCGCTCGTCCCGTCGGCTCGTCCTGTGTCCCTAGCCTGATGCTCGGGACCGTTTCGCTTCCGTGTCCACCGCCAGATATTCGTCCACCAGCGACAGCCGCTGCTTGTGCTTCGGATAGGTGCCGTCGGGATTCTTCGCGATGTATTCTTTGGACTCGACGACCAGGTATTCGAAATTCTCCCACACGCCCGGCCCGTCCTTACGCCGGCAGATGGCGATCAGCTGCTCGCCCACCTCCCAGTCGCGCACCACGCGAAAGGCGAACACGTCGACCACCGCATCGACCGGGATCAGGCGCTGCTTCGCGAGCGAGCCGACATAATCGTACCAGTTGTACAGGTGCAGCCACGGGGCGTCGTTTCGATCGAAGGTGTTGTCATCGAGCACGCGGCGGAACTCCGGATCGGTGAGCCGCGCCACGTGCGCCTTGATGGAGTTGCTCCATTCGATGAGCTGCGGATCCTCGCTGCGGCCGACCACGCTGAGCAGGCCGGTGAGCTGATTGCTCGTCCGCAGATGGTTCAGCTGGATCACCGCCGCGATCGCCGTCGCGGCGATCACGATGAAGGTGCCGGCCGAGGTGATAGTGCTCAGGAGCTCCAGGGACATGCGAAGTACCTCCTCGTCATAGCAGCGAGCGGTAGACGGACATCATCGTCTCGGCGACGGCCGACCAGGTGAAGGTCGCGGCGCGCGCGCGGCCGCGCGCGACTCGCTCGTCGACGGCCGGACCGCCCGCCACGATCGCCTCGATGCCGGCCGCGAACGCGGCATCGTCGCCTGGGGACGCGTAGAGCGCCGCATCACCAAGCACCTCTTCGAGCACCGGGATGCGCGATACGACCACCGGCAGGCCCGCGGCGAGCGCTTGGAGCGGCGGCAGGCCGAAGCCCTCGTAACGCGACGGGAAGATCAACGCGGCCGCCTGCGCATACAAAGCCAGCAGCGATTCGTCGCTCGCATAGCCGCGCAGTTCGACGCGCGCGCCGACGCCGAGCCGCTCGATCTCGCGGCGCACGTCATCCTCGAACGGCGTGCGCATGCCCACTGAGACCAAGCGCAGCCCGTCGATGCGGGCCACCGCGCGCACCGCGGTGAGCAGATCTTTGCGCTCCTCCACCGTGCCGACCGCGAGCGCGAACGGCGGCTGCGACGGAGCCCGAGTGACCGCCGCGAAACGTTCATCCACGCCCGCGCCGGCCACGGTGACCCGTTTCGGGTCGACGCCCAGACCATCGGCGACATCCGCACGCGCCGCTTCCGTATCCACGACGATCGCGTTCGCGCGCCGCGCGAGTCCCGGTTGAAAGCTGCCGAAATACCAGCGCACGTAGGCGCGCCCGCGGTTGGCGGCACGCAGCCACGTCAGATCGTGCAGCGTGAGCACGCTAGGGTGCGGCGGACGCCACGGCAGCGTGCCGCCGGTGAAGTGCGCGACGTCCGCCTTGGCGGCGCGCACCAGCGCCGGCGCGCGCACCTGATCCCACCACAGCCGCCGATCGAAGCGCCAGATGTCCAGCGTCGGGTCGGCGATCTCGACCACGTCGATGTCGCCGCGCGCGCGCAGCGCCGCCGCGAGCCGGCCGGCGTAGACGCCAAGCCCGGTCGGCGTGCCGAGCGCGAATTGCGTCTCGAGCGCGAGCCGCACGCTCACGGACCGATCGTCGGGGACGCGCCGAGCTGTGCGAGCGCCTGCTCCGCATCGGATTGGTGGGGATGCAGGGCGAGCACGCGGCGGAACGCGTTCGCGGCCGCGTGCCGGTCGCCCCAGCTCATCTGCGCGAAGGCGAACGACAGCAGATAGCCCTCGTTGAAGGGCGCGAGCGCGGTGGCGCGATCGAACGCAGCGATCGCCTCGCGATGGTACGCGGCCGCCTTTGACGGGTTCGCGTCGCCGGCGGCGGCGGCGAGCATGCCGACCTTGGAATAGGCGGCGGCGAGATCGGCGCGCAGGAAAATGCTGTCGCCGAGACGCTGGATCAGCGCTTTCTCCAGCGCGATCGCCTCATCGTACTTGCCGTGCGAGGCCATGACGTCGACCACCGCCGCCAGGCGATGCGCGGCTTTGGCGTCGAGGTATGCCTCGACCGCTTCGTCCGGGTGACCGAGCCGCGCGTAGGCGTCGCCCTGCCCCGCGACGCACGGCGGGCCGCACGCGGCGCGCTCGAAATCGCGCAGCGCGGTTGCCGGATCGCTGTCGAGCTCTGCGCGGGCGCGGTCTTCGAGCAGCAGATGCGAATCCGGCACAAGCGCGAGACCGCGGTCGAACAGCGACTGCGCGCGCGGGGTGTCGCCTTTGACCAGCGCGAGGTTGCCCAGATCGTCGTACCCCCAGGCCGCTAGGTGGCGCCAGACCAAGGCTACCGCGAGCGCGAGCGTGAGAGCAAGCGCGAGCAGCGCGTTGCGCCGGCCCGCGGTCGTCATGACGGGCCGACCTGAAGGTCGGCCCCTACATCGAGGGTTGCATGGGGCATGGGAAAAGATTCGGGGGCCGGGCTATGCCCGACCCCCTAGTCCCTTTCGGTCGAGCAAACTCGACCGCTCCCAATCGCCGGTCCTAGAACTTCACCGTGAAGTAGATGTTCTGCCGGGTCTGGTTCCAGTTGTACGTCGGCATCACTTGGTCTTTGTACTGGTAATACGTCGAGAAGAAGTTGACCGACGAGTTCGTGTTCGGGATGTTGTAGAGGATACCGCCGGTGAACGCGGTCTTCTGCTGGCTGATGCTCTGGTTCAGCGTGTTGAGCGCTTCGCCGCCCCAGCGCTGGTCCACGTACGAGACGTTCGCCGTCAGCGCCGCGGTGATCGGGAGCGCGATCGCGCCGACGCCCTGGCGATGCGTCACGTTGGTGTAGCTCGGATAGAAGAAGATCGTCTGACCCGTGCCCGTGAGCTCCGCGCTGCCCAGCGGGTTATACGCCGGGACGCCGAGCAACGGGTCGGCCGCGTAGACGAACGCCGTCGTGTCCGGCCGGTACAGGTTCTCGTACAGCGCGTCAAGGCTGACGGTCGCCGTGCGATCGAAGACCGGCAGGTTGATGGTGAAGCCACCACCGGCCTGCTTGTAGACGCCCTGGACCGTCGACGTGTACGCCGGGCCGAAGATCGCGGCCGCGAGCGAGTTCGGACGGATCTCCTGGAGGCGCTGGCCGCCCAGACGCAGCTTCACGTTGAGGCCGCCCACGCGGATCGGGAAGTTCAACTGCAGCGCCGGGCCGCGCGTGTTCGGCGCGAACGTGCTGTAGAAGTACGGTCCCTGCGCCTTGAACTGGTTGAACAGCGGGAAGGAGAACGTGCCGTACTGGAAGGCGCCGTTCGTCTGGAGCAGCGGACCCGCATAGCCGGCGGCCAGCGCGGCGCTATCCACCTGCTGGTTGATGACCATGTCGTTGCCAATGCCGAAGCCGACCGGGTACTGCGGCTGATTCCAGAACGAGAACAGCGCCGGCGGCTGGCCCGAATATTGGAACTGGGCGCCGTCGATGTAGTTCGGGCCGACGCTGCTGTAGCTGAAGGTCTGGTCGCCGCCGAACAGCTTGAATCTGATGCCGATCACGCCCGCGCTGTCCTGCAGCGCCGGAACGCGCTGGAAGTCAGGCGTGTACTTGCTCACCGACACTTCGCCGTAGAGCGCCGGCGTGATGACCGGACCCCACGCGCGTGCCAGCGGCAAGACCGCATCGAAGCCGAACACCGTGTCGCTCACAAGCGTGTTCGGAACCGCTGCTCCCTGGAAGTAGACCGTATTGCCGGCCGCCGCAGAGTCGCCGCGGAGATCGAAGATGCGGTTGAAGGTGAAGCCGATCTTGGCCGCGCCGTTGCCGATGCCCGGGATGCGGTAGACCATGCGTCCGCCGACGTCGTAGCGCTGTGGGAACGTGTTCGCCGAGACGCTGTAGCCCTGATAGGTGATCGCCAGCGTCGAGCCCGCGGGCAGGGGCTGGAACGAGCCCGTGAAGACGATCTGGTTGGCCGTCTGCACGAAGTTGAAGCTCGGCTCGTTCGGCTGGTTCGCAGCGGTGAAGAAGCAGCCGGTCAAGCAGTTCGGCGGGCCGAGATAGTACGAGACGAAGATCGTGCCCGGTTGCGCGTTCGCGCTGAGCGTGACCGAGGTCAGCGTGCCTGTGCCGGCCGTGAACGTGTCGGTGGTCGGCGCGGAGCCGTACACGTTCGACGTCTGCTGGAAGTAGTACGGGCCGAGGTACGTGTTCGACGTCGTGCCGGTGTTCGGTCCGTATGGTCCGGTGTTGATGCCGACCGGGTCGATGCGCACGCCGAACGCCTGCATGTCGAGCCAGTTGAAGAACGTGCCCGTCACGTCGACGCCGTTCGGATATGGACGATACGGGTCGGTGTAGTTGATGTGGAAGTTGTCCGCCGGGCTATAGGTCAAGCCGGTCAGCGAACCCTGGATGTTCTCGAGCTGGCCCATGCGGATGTTCAGGCCCTTCACGCCGTTCATGTTGGGCACGTTGAGCTCGATCGTCGGATTGATGCCGACGCCCGTCTGCTGCTGTCGGTAGCCGCCGCTGTAGTAGTCGAGGATCTTCACGGGCAGCGACACGATCAAGTTCGGACTCACCGCATAGGACGCGGTGAACTCCCACTGCGCGCGCGGCAGCAAGATGCCGGGGCCGACGCGGCCGTAATACGGATCGTTCGAGGCGTCGGTCTCGATGAATTGGTCGGTGAAATTGAAGACCGGGTCACTGCGCGCGAAGCACGCGTTCGCCGGCAGCGGGCCGGGCGGGCAGGACGAGGCGCCGGTGAGCACCGTCGGATTCTGGTTCTGCTCGCGCTGCGAGTAGGCTGACCACAAGGTGCCGTGGATCGCGAAGCGCTGTGCGAACTGCGTCGCTTTGTCGAGCGCCGCGAGCTTGTCTTCGACCGTGGTGACACGCACGCCCATGCCGTCGAGCTCATCTTTGTACGCGCTCATCAAGCGGGCGAGTTTGAGGAGATCCGCTTTGGTCGCGCCGCCCTCGGCCTCCACCTTGGCGACCGCACGCGCGAGCGCTGCCGCGACTTCGTTTCGCGTCATCTGGCGCGAGCCGAGGAATTTCCCGTTCGGGTACCCGACCAGGATGCCGTCGGCGGCAAGCGTCTGGATGTAATCAGCGGCCCAATTGTTATTCGGGACGTCGCTGAACGGCGTTGCGGACGCCGGCAACGGCCGCGCCAACACGACAGAAGCGACGATAAACGCGCTTACCGCGAGGTAGGCGAATCTCTTCAAAGCGGTCCTCCTTAGCGAGAGGCACGGACGTCGGGGGCCGTTTCGAACCTGACGCTTGCAGAATCCATTGTTGCCTGCCCGGCGATATCAGCTCCGTCTGGTCCCGATCCGCTTGGATGGCCGACCATCCAGCGGCACAAATATTCGGCGCCGTATCGCCCATGAGGAGTAGGCGAAGCGTCTACCGGCAACCTGTACGCCGGAAGTTACGCCTCAAAAAAGCCCATTCCTGCCCTTGGTCGGCCGGTGCCCGGCGAACCCTCTTTCCCGATGGGTGGGACCGGGATTCAGGGCTTGTTATGGGCCAAAAAACGTTCGACGATGAGCAATGCGGCGTAGCCGTCAAGCGCTTCTTTTGGCACCAGCAGACCCAGCGGCACTAGGCGCAGCAAGCCTTTGGGAGGATGGTCCTCATAGTAACGCCGGCGCGCCTGCAAGGTGGTGTTGGTCTCGTCCACGATCGCGACCGGAATGTCCGGCCATGACGACCGGCAGAGCTGGGCGACCGACTCCGAGGTGGTCGCATGGCCGATGCAGATGGCGGCCACGTCGCCCCCACGTGCCGCCGCGTCCAGCCGCGCCGCGATCCCCTGCGTCGGCACTACCCCCAGCTCCACACGCTCGCCGTCTTCGAACACGATCGCATAGCCGCATTTCGCCCGGCCTGGATCCACGCCGATGATCCGCCGCCTGCGGGGCTCGCTCATCGGCCTGGCGCGACCTTCAGTTCGGTGGTGAGCGGGCCGCGCGCGAGCACATCTCGCGCCGCGACCGCCTGCAGCACGACCGGACCGTTGATGCCGCTCAGCTCTTTATACGCGCCGGCGAAACCTTCGACGCTCGCGTCGGGCGTATCGGCGATCGACGGCGGCATGCCGTGATTGATCGCGTTGTCGGTGATCGCGATGCGCAACTGCTGCAATGCGGCGCCGGCGAGCTGCGCGTTGTTGCCGTTGGCGATGCCCACCGACGCGATCGTCTCGCCTTTGCGATAGATCAACCGGTCCTTGTAGACGTCGAACGAGATGACGAGCGCGCCGTGCCTGAAGATGTTCTCGCCGGCGACCGGTACGACGATGGCGTCGTCCGGGGCGAAACCTTTTATCTGTTTGGCGAGCACGGCGATCTTCGTCCGCTCTGCCGGCGTCAGCGTTTTCGGGTACGGCTTCACGTCGGGGATGTGCGAGTAGTGGTCCGCCACGACGAGGAACAGCTCCTCGAGATTGCGCGCGATCACGTCCTCGGGATCCGTCGTCGTCACGACGACCGGGCGCGAGATCGCTTCGCCGTTGCGGAACACCAGCGGCTCCTCGCGCATGAAGCGCAACAGCTCCTCGCGCTGCGTCGTGAGGCTGCGGATGTCGTCGCGCAGCGTGTTGATCGAGAAGAGCGCCTGGCGCGCCTGCTCGTTGATGAGCGCGACGAAGCCGATGGCCAGCAGCGCGATCATCATGCCGAAGCCGACCGCGAAGATCGTGCTCGTGTAGCGCGGCCGCAGGCCGAACAGAGGTGAGGCGGCGCCGGCCGACCTGATGGCCGACGCGGTCGCCGACGTACGCGACGAAACCGGCGATGAGGACGATGACGGCGACCGTGATCGCCGGGCGCACGTCGATCGCCGCCGAAGAGCGGAGTCAAGAGCAGCGGCATCACACGCTGGCCGCCAGCCGTAGCAGCCACACGCCGGCGCCGCTGAACACGATGTTGGGCAGCCACGCCATGGCGAGGCTCAGGCCGGGATTGGTGCGTCCGATGGCGAGGCAGATCGTCGTCACCACGTAGAACGCGAACACGATCGCGATGCTGATGCCGAAACCCCGCGCCCGACGTCGAGCGCTGGCGCCGGATGCCGAGCGGTATCGCGAGCAGGGTGAACACCAAGCTCGCGAACGGACGCGCCAGCTTGCTGTCGTAGGTGACGAGCAGCAGCGCGTAGCGCGATTGAGTCGCCGGAGACGCGCGCGGACTTGAGCAGCGGCCGCAGCTCGATGCGGTTAAGGTCTTCGGGCCGTCTTCGAGAGCTCGATGAGCTGCGGTCGGGCTCGCGCCGATATTCACGCCGGTGAGCGGCAGGCTGCCGACGGTGCAGCAACCGGGTGCGAGCCGGTACTGAGATGGCGTCGTAGAGCGTCCAGGTCGAGTTCTTGTACTGCGCGCGCGGCGCGAACAGCAGCGACAGCAGGGTGTTGCCGCGGTAGACCTGGACCGTCACCTGCTCGAGCTGCTGCGTCGTCGCGTCGAAGCCCTGAGGCGTAGGTCACTTGGGAGTCGCCGTTCGGGAGCACGGTGCGCACCACTTCGTTCTGCAGGATGTTGATGGAGCCGGACTGGATCTCGCTGCGCAGGATCTCATTGGCCTTGGCGGTGGCGGCCGGCACCACGAACTCCTGAAAGCCGAGGCCGACGAGCGAGGCGACGAGCCCCACCGCGGCGATCGGCAGCGCGAGGCGATACAGGCTGATGCCGCCGGCGCGCATCGCGGTGATCTCGGAGTCGCCGGAGAGGCGGCTCATCGCGAGCAGCACCGACAGCAGCATCGACATCGGGAAGGTCAGCACGAGCGTCTGCGGCAAGCGTATACACGAAATACTTGGCCGCCGCGAGCAGGCTGGCGTGCTCTTCCGACACCAGCCGCGCGACGTTGAGCAGCTCGCCGGCCACGAACAGCAGCGTGAAGGCGGCCAGTCCGAAGAGGAACGGGCCGCCGAGCTCGCTGATCATGTAGCGGTCGAGCAGCTTCACAGACGGAAGTTCTCTCCCAGATAGAAGCTGCGCGCTTCCGGCGAGAGCGCGACTTCCTGCGCCGTCCCCGAGACCCGGATGCTGCCCTCGTTGAGGATGTAGGCGCGATCGACGATGGCCAACGTCTCGCGCACGGAGTGGTCGGTGATGAGCACGCCGAGCCCTTTCGCCTTGAGCTGGCGGATGATGTCTTGGATCTCGCCGACGGCGATGGGGTCGATGCCGGTGAACGGCTCGTCGAGCAACAGGAACGCCGGGTCGGTGGCGATGGCGCGGGCGATCTCGACCCGCCGGCGCTCGCCGCCGGAGAGCGTCTCCGCGCGCGCGTGCACGAGATGTTCGAGCCCGAACTCGCCGAGCAGCTTCGGCAGGCGCGCGTCCTGCTCGGCGCGCGGCACGCCGCGCTGCTCCCAGATGAGGCGGATGTTGTCTTCGATGCTCAAGCGGCGGAAGACCGACGACTCCTGGGCGAGATAGCCGAGCCCCTCGCGCGCGCGCAGGTGCATCGGCTGATGGGTGATGTCCACCGCCGTGCCGTTCGCACCGCGCAGCAGGACGCTGCCGTCGTTTGGCCGCACCAGCCCGACCACCATATAAAAGGTAGTTGTTTTTCCGGCGCCGTTGGGACCGAGCAGTCCCACGACCTCGCCGCAGCGCACCTTGAGGCTCACATGGTCGACCACAGTCCTGGGACCGTAGCTCTTGGTCAGCGCTTCGACGTCGATCTCAGTTGCTGCCGTTGTCGTCAACCCGCGCTCCCGTCATTTCCCGAACGTCATGGTCTGCTCACCATGCGGCCCCCAGACGTGCACCGTCTGCAGGTCGAGGTCGGCGATCGCGCGATCGCCATCGATGGAGTTGCCGTGGTCGTCTTGGGCCCGCACGTGGCCGGTCGCGACGAGCACGTGGCGGATCCCGTCATACTCGATCGTCTGCGCGGTCATGGCCGCGCCGTTCGCGCTGCTCGCGTGCGCGCCGCCGCGGAGCGCGACATTTCGCGAATCCGGGAGCACTTCTGCCGTCGGTGCCGTTACCCGCAGACGTACCGTCCCTCCTTTATAGAAGTTTAACGCCACACCGCTGAGGATGCCCTTGGAATCCGCCGTCTGATACGCGATCTGCGACGAGCGCAGCAAGTACTCCAATTTCCCGTCGTGGATCTCTTTGAGCTCGACAGGCCGGTCCGCGAGCGCCTTCGCGACGATGTAGTAGGGCGGCTGCTGCGGCGGCGATTCGGTGGCTCGCGGCCCGGCAGCGCCGCTGCCGCCACAGCCGGTGAGCAGCAATGCGGCGGCGGCGACGGCCGCGGCGGGCTGGCGCGCATCCACGCGCCGGGGCACGGGCGCAAGCGACAGCAGCAACCCGAGCATCGGCCACCACAGCAAGAACACGAAGGTGGACACGACGTCGAGCACGTTCTGCACCGCAGACGCGATGAAGCCCGCCACGAGCCCGAACGCGAGCAGCGTGCGCTCGAGATCGTCCGGCGGTATGCGCGCGAGCGTGCGCCGCACCGCGAGCACGCCGGCGATCACCGCCCACGCGAATGCGCCGAGGCCGAGCAGCCCGTTCTCGACCAGCACGTTGAGCGGCAGGTCATGCGCATGGACCTCGTCGACCGCCGCGTCCGGCAGCTTCAGGCTCGGATACACCTTCGAGAAGCCGATCGGACCGACGCCCGTGAGCGCGAAGCGCTCGGCCATGCGCAGCGCGCCTTCCCACACGGCGATGCGCGAGGTGTTCTCGCTGGGGTCGTGCGCGACGTCGCGGAACGTCGTCGTGCCGAGCGCGAGCGCGACGACGGCGGCGCAGCGCGTAGAGCACCATCGCACGCCGGCCGAAACGCGCGACGAGCACCGGCAGGCCGATGATCAAGCCGAGCCATGCGGCGCGCGATACCGAGAGCGCGAGCGCGACGATGCCGATCATGGCGGCGGCGCCGCCGAGCCGGCGCAACAGGACCGGCGCGCCAGCTTGCGCGAGCCCGAGCGAGATGAAGAACAGCAGATAGCCGCCGAACTCGTTGGGCTGCAAGAACGTCCCTGCGGCGCGGCCGTGCTGGTAGGCGAACATCTCCGGCGGGTGGCGCGTCACGGTGAGCGCGACGCCGAACACCGTCGCGATGATGCCGGCGGTGAAATAGCAGACGAGCAGCGCGCGGCGCGTGCGGTCGTCGGACATGCGCCAGTAGATGGCGACGAACGCGATCAGATTGCCGATCTCGCTGATGATCTCGAAGAGACTCGCGTTGAACGACACGCCGATCACACCGGCAAGAGTCGCGGTCGCGATCACGGCGAGCAGCGGCAGGGTCAACGGCGGTTCGACAAGCCCGCGCCAGCCGCGCCGGACGAGGATGCCGCCGAGCGTGACGAGCGTGGCGAGCGTCATGATGACCGCGAAGGCGACCGCATAGCCCTTGCCGCCGATGGCCACGCCGCGCGGCAGCACGTCGGCGAGCAGCACGAGCATCGGCAGCACCGGCATGAGGCAGAACATCGCGAACGGCATCACCAGCTCCGCGCTTTGCGCCGTCCTCTGCAACGCTGTCATGCGCCCTTCTCCGACGCGAGCGCGATGACGGCCTGTGCGACGGCGGCCGACGCGCCGGAACCGCCGAGCGCGGCGCGCCCCGCGGCGGCCATCTCCGCCATGCGCTGCGGGTCCTTGAGCAGTTCGACGACGCCGTCGGCGAAGGCGCGATCGTGATCGGGCAGCACGAGCAGCGCATCGCCGAGCAAGCGCTGTTGGCGCATGCGGTACCAGCCGCCCGAGCCGCCGTCGCTGCCCGATGACGACGCGATCACCGGTTTGCCGAGGCCGGCCGCTTGCTCGTTGCCCGTGCCGGCCTGCCCGAGCACGATCTCGCTGGCGCGAAGGAGGTCGCCGAACGCGCCGGCGATCAACATCACCTCGAGCCCGCCGGCGTCCGCACGCGCGATGACGCCGGTCGCGTTGCCGGTCTCGAGCAGCGGCGCGCCTGCTGCGGCGCAGGCCGCGAGCATCGCTTTCGCGGAGACGCTTGGCGCGACGGACACCAACGCCTGCAGCCGTGTCGGCGCGAGCGCGCGGGCCACGATCGCCAGCCGCCGCAGCGCGGTGGTCGCATTCTTGGGCGCATCGCTGCGGCTGCCGGGCAGCACGCCGACCACTCGCGCTCCCGCGGTCACCGGCAAAGGCGCTTCGGACGCCGCGATGCCGTCCATCATCAGATTGCCCGCATAGCTGGCTCGCACGCCGCGACGCGCGAGCGCCGCTGCGGTCTCCTCGTCACGAGCGAAGACCGCGTCGGCTCGCCGGGCGATGGCGCACTCCAGCGCCGAATGCGGCGCGACGCGCTCGGACTTCGCGGTCGCGACGAAGATCGTGGGGCGGCGTGCGAAGAGCAGGCAGGCAGCGGCGCAGTAGACGTCGCCGACGGCGACGACGACGTCGCGCGCGCGCTGCCGCGAGAGGAACGAGAACTGGCGGAGCGTCAGCGCGAACAGGCCGGCGCCCGCATCGCGCGCCCAATTGCGCATGTTCCAATACGCGACGAGGCCGCCGCTCGGCATCTCGACCTGCGGCCCCACCGAGCGCAAGGCGCCCGGACCGTTCGGAAAACGGCCGACCAAGGGAAAATGCTCGATCGACGCGCCGGGGTCGAGGCCGGTGATGGCGCGCGCCAGATAGCCGGCGATCGCCGCTTCGCCATAGCCGTTGCTCACGAGCAGCACGTTCATGGATCGGGCGCTCCAAGAAGCGGCACCAGCGAGAACGACGCGACGCTCGGGCGCGCGCCGCGCAGGTCGAGTTCGAGACGGCCCGCGTTCTCGGCATACGCGCCGGCGTGGACGATCGGCACGCCCGCGACGATCTCCGGCGCCGGCAACGTCACGTGGGTATGTCCGCCGATGATCGCGCCGATCTGCGGAAAGGCGCGCGCGAGTTCGCGGTCGCCCGGCAGACCGAGATGCGAGAGCACGAGCGTCAGGTCCGCGCCTTCGCCGGCCGCGAGCATCTCGTCCATCGCCGCCTTCACCGACAGGAAACGCCAGCCGAACAACGCCTCCCAGCCGCTGCCGGTGCGATACTGCGGCGCGAGCAGAGCAAGCAGCCGCACGCGCACGCCGCCCGACTCCACGATGAGCGAGCGTTTGAAGACCGGCTCGCGCCGCCGCAGGTCGAGCAGGTTGGAGCAGATCATCGGCACCGGCATAGCGCGCGCCCGCGCGAGAAAGAGCTTATGAAGATAGTGGAATTCGCGATTGCCGACCGCCTGCGCGCGATACGGCGCGGCTGCGAACTCGGCCATGACGGGCTCCTCGCGCCGATAGACGGTGGACGAGCCGAGGAGGCTATCGCCGCAATCCACCAGCAGCGCGTCCGCCTCCACGATCGCGCGCAGGCGCGCGCCGAAGCCGAGCCTGCCATGGACGTCCGCGGTGTGATAGACGATCAGGCTGCCCGCGCTCATGCGGCGCTGCCGTCGAGACGCGCGACGACGAAGCGCGCGATCTGCGTGAGCGCGTCAGGCGGGCCGAGCGCCGCGCGCAGCTCTTCGTAGCCGCGCAGCTGCGCCGCGCGCGCGCCCGCATCCGCCAGCAGATGTCTCGTCTGCTCCACCAGATTGCGCGGCGTGAGATCGGCCTGCAGCAGTTCGGGGATGACGCTGCGGCCGACGATGAGATTCGGCAGCGTCAGCGGCCCGCGCACGAACTGCGGCACGCGCCGCAACGCGATCCGGTATTGCGTCGCCGTCACCGCGTAGAACGCGATCTGCGGCACCGCGCGCAGCGCCGTCTCCAGCACTGCGGTACCCGATGCGACCCACGCGAGGTCGGCCGCAAGCGATGCCGTCGCGACGGCATCGCCGCTCACGACGGGAGGCGCGGGCCTGCCGGTCACCCGTTGCCAGAGCTCGCGTATCTGGCGCGCGCGCGAGTCAGACGAACCGGCGATCGCGAAAGCCGCGCCGCCGGCTTCGGCGAGCTCGTGCGCGGCGGTTGCCAATGCGGGCAACAGCAGCGCCACCTCCTCGCGCCGGCTGCCGGGGAAGATGATGATGCGCGCGGCTTCAGGGGCGGCGACGCCGGCCGCCGCCGGCCACTCCGTCGCGCGCCCGCTGCGCGGCGCGATCGCCGAGACGAGCGGGTGCCCGAAGAACTCGCACGGCAGCCCGAGCCCGCGATAGAAATCGCGCTGACGCGTGAACGGCGACAGCGGCGTCGCCGCGCTCGTGACGGCGCGCGCCTGCGCCTCGACGTCGAGCCACGCGCCCGGCGGGAAGTAGTACACGATGTCGCCGCGATAGCCGCAGCGCCGCATGCGCAGGATGAGCCGCATGTTGAACGCGCCGAAGTCGATCGGCAGGACGAGGCGCGGCGGATGCGCGCGCAACGCCGCATCGAAACGCCGCATGATCAAGTACAGCTGCGGGATCTTGGTGAGCGCCGAGACCGGTCCGATGCTCGCCCACTCGGCGGAGTCGACGGCGATCTGTGCACCCGCGGCGCGCAGACGCTGCGAGCCGATCGCCTGACAGGTCGTCTCGGGGCGCAGCCGCCGGATCTCGGCGAGCAAGAGCGCGGCTTGCAAGTCGCCCGAAGCCTCGCCGGCGCTCATGAAGATGTCGGCCGGCATGCGCGTGCTCGCGGTTATGCCGCGCCCGGGTCGCCGTCAGCGGATGCGGGGGCGCGCGCGCCGCGCCGTGTCGCGGTCGTGTAACCGCGGTCCGAATCAGCCGCGAAGAACGCCACCAGCTCTTTGCCTTCGGGCGTGCGCACTTTCTCGCGCAGGCGCTCGATGACGGTGGACAGCGTCTCGTTGCCCATGTAGAGCATGCGGTAGGCGTCTTTGAGCTCCGCCTGCGCCTCCGGCGTCACCTCCTGCCGCTTCAGCCCGACGCGATTGAGCCCGCGCACGATCGCCGGGTTTCCTTCGACGAGCATGAACGGCGGACAGTCCTTGAGGATCTTGCTGCGGCCGCCGATGAACGCGTGGCGTCCGATGCGCACGAACTGATGCACGCCGACCATCCCCGCGAGGTTCGCGCCGTCGCCGACGACGCAGTGGCCCGCGAGCTGCGTGAGGTTCGACATCACGACCTTATCGCCGATGTGGCAGTCGTGCGCGATGTGCACGTATGCGAGCAGGTGGCAATCGGAGCCGATGGTGGTCGAGGAGCCCGGCTCCGTGCCGCGGTTGACGGTGACGTATTCGCGCAGCTGGTTGCGGTCGCCGATGCGCACGTACGAGATCTCGCCGCGGAACTTCTTGTCCTGCGACGTGCCGCCGATGACCGCGAACGGATAGATGACGTTCTCGCGGCCGATCTCGGTGTGGCCCTGGATGACGACGTTGGCGAGCAGCTGCGTGCCTTCGCCGATGCTCACGTGCTCGCCGACGAGGCAGTACGGGCCGATCTCGACGTCGCGGCCGATGACCGCGCCCGGGTGGACGACGGCGGTCGCGTGGAACTTCAGCGTGCGGAACCCTGCGTCTTCTCGCATGGCGCTGGCGGGCCTACATGTGCAGGACGCTGGCGTCCTGCGTGAACAGACGGGTGTCGGTGACGATGGAGAACAGCAGCTGCCCGGTGCAGACCAGTTGGTCGTCGACGCGCGCTTCCGCGCTCAGACAGCCGTAGTTGCGCCGCATCCACAGCACGCTGACTTCCATCATCAGGCGGTCTCCCGGAATCACCGGACGGCGGAAGCGCACTTCGTTGACGCCTGCCAGATACGGCACCGAGGTCGCCGCCGCTTTCGGCTCGAGGATCACCGTGCCGCCGAGCTGCGCCATCGCCTCGATGATGAGCACGCCCGGCATGACGGGGTTGTTCGGGAAATGGCCGGTGAAGAACGGCTCGTTGAACGTGACGTTCTTGTAGCCCGCCGCGCGCTTGAGCGGCTCGAGCTCGGTGATGCGGTCGAGCATGAGCATCGGGTAGCGATGCGGCAGCGTCTCCATGATGCGGCGGATGTCGATGTCGGTGAGCATGCTAGTGTCCGGACGCCGCGGCGAGCGGCGCGCGCAGATCGCGCGCGGCGGCGACGTGCAGCGCGTGCCCCGTCTTGAGCGCGATCACCTCGCAGCGCGGGTACATGCCGATGAGCGCGAAGTCGCCGATGAGGTCGAGCGCCTTGTGCCGCACGATCTCGTCCGGGAAGCGCAGCGGCGTCGCGTAGCCGTCTTGTTCCACGATGACGGCGTTGTCGAGCGATCCGCCCTTGGCGAGGCCGCGCGCCACCAACTCGTCGATCTCCGCGCGGAAACCGAACGTGCGGTTCGGCGCGATCTCGCGCAAGAAGTATTCCGGCGTGATCGGCGGCGTCGAAAAGAACTGATGGCCGACCGGTTCGGGGAATGCGACGAAGAAGTTGAGCTTGAAATGATCCGCGGGCAGCACGACGAGCAGCTTGTCCCCGTCGCGGTGCCACGACGGCGCGCGCACGTCGAGGATGCGGCGCGGCGCCGCCTGTGCCACGAGGCCCGCGTCGTCGATCGCCTGGGCGAAGGGCAGCGCGCTGCCGTCCGCGATCGGTATCTCTTCTCCCTCGACGGTGATGAGCGCGTTGTCGACGCCCATGCCGGAGAGCGCCGCCAGCACGTGCTCGACCGTGTTGACGACGGCGGTGGACGAGGCGAGCGTGGTGCAGCGGACGGTCGATCGCACCGCATCGGGCGTCGCGCTGATCCGCGAACCATCCTCGAGGACAAACGAAAAACCGGCGTTCGCCGGCGCGGGAGCCACGGTCACGGCGGCCCGGCAACCGGTATGAAGGCCGACGCCGCGCAACGTCCATTCGCGGGCGAGAGTGTGCTGCTTTTCCACCTTCTCCACGCGCCGGCGCTACCGGCGCTTACGCAGTTCCGAGACCGCGTCCATCAGCTCTCGCACTTGTTCGAATAATTTAGGCAGTTTTCGGAACATGACCTTCTGGGCCATCTCGTCTCGTATCGGCAGCGCAGGCGTGCCCCACACTTTCGAATCGGGCGGCAGGTCCGACGTGATGCCGGTCTGTCCGCCGGCGATCGTGCGGTCGCCGATCTCGATGTGTCCGTTCACGCCGACCTGACCGGCGAGCGTCACGATGTCGCCCACCTTCGTCGAACCGGCGATGCCGACTTGCGCGCACAGCGTCGAATCTTCGCCGATCGTGCAGTTGTGGCCGATCTGCACGAGGTTGTCGATCTTGGTGCCGCGCCCGACGATCGTCGAACCGGTCACCGCGCGATCGATCGTGCTGCACGCGCCGACCTCGACGTCGTCGCCGAGCACCACGTTGCCGATCTGCGGGATCTTGATCTGCTCCTTGCCGACGCGCACGAAGCCGAAGCCGTCGGCGCCGATGACGCAATTCGCGTGGAGCACGCAGTCGTCGCCGACGACGCACTCGTCGAGCACGCATGCGCGCGGATGCAGCAGCGTGCGCCTGCCCACCGCAGCGGCACGGCCGACGAATGCGCCGGGCAGCAGCACCGCGTCGTCGCCGATGGTCGCGCTCG
The DNA here is from genome assembly GCA_963805945.1 of Vulcanimicrobiota bacterium. Classification (GTDB taxonomy): domain Bacteria; phylum Vulcanimicrobiota; class Vulcanimicrobiia; order Eremiobacterales; family Eremiobacteraceae; genus JAFAHD01. Next base: position 291,090 of record CAWDVP010000002.1, read on the forward strand.
CGCACACGACCGCGCCCGCGCCGATCCACACGCGCTGCCCGAGCCGCGCGCTCTCATCGACTGCGGCGCTCGGGTGCACGAAGGGTCCGCGCGGCAGCGGCGCGGCGAACGACCGCAAGATGGCGGCGAGCGCGGCGCGCACGTCCGCCGCGACGAGCAGTGATTTCTCTCCGCGCGGCGCCTGCGCGGCCGCTTCAGGCACGATCACCGCCGCCGCGCGGGATTCGAGGGCGCGCGTGATCCAGCGGTCATCGACCGCGAAGGTCAGCGCGCCCGGTCCCGCCTCTTCGACCGAGCTCACGCGTTCGATGAGCAGCGCGGCATCGCCCGCGAGACGCGCGCCTGCGATCGCGGCCAGTTCGTCCAAGCGCCGTGGCGCGCTCATCATCCGCCTATTTCGGCGACGGTGACACCGGCGTGATGTGCAGTTCTTTCTCGACGTCCGCAGTGATGTCGTCGCCGGCGTACGCGGTGCCCTCTTTGGTGACGACCAGCACGTAGTTGCGCTGCTTGGCGATATCGGTCGCCGCCTGGCGCACTTCGTTCGTCACTTCGTCGTTCCAGCGCCGCTCTTGCTCTTGGAACTGCGCCATGGCCTTGGCCTTCTCTTGCGGACTCGTCCGGCTCGCGGCGATCGCCTGATAGTTGGCCTGCAGCTGGTTGAAGTAGTTGATGAATTTCGGCCATGTCTGCTCGAGCTCGGTGATGCGCACGTAGGCGACGCGCGAGTGCGCGCGCGCGCAGCCGCCGAAGCTCAACGCCACGGCGACGGCGAGCAATGACATGACGATGCGTTTGTGTGACACGTTCAACTCCTGGAAGCGGCGGAGGGCGATGAAGTGGTGGCGGGCGACGACGAGCCGGACGGCGACGAGGGCGACGGCGCGACCGGAGGCAGCGCCGCGATCGCCTTGAGCACTTTGTCGGTGAGATCGACCGCGGACCCGGCGCCGCGGACGGACGACAAGACCACCGCGATGTCGGATGAGCGCGCGATGTCGCCGACCTGCGCTTGGACCTGCTCCACGATCTTGCCATAGAGGTCTTGTCGCTGCTGGGCCAGCCGCTGCGCCTCGGCGGTGAGCTCGGCGCTGTCCTGGAACTGCATGCCCGCGATCGCGCTGTACTTGGCGACGAGGGCTTTGCGCGTCTCCTGGTACGAGGCGAGCGCGCGGTCGAATTCGAGCGTATACGCCGCCTGATTCGCGTTGTGGATCGCATCGGCTTGCGCCTTGAGCTTCGGATCCTTCTGCAGCGCGGCGTTGGCGATGGCGACCTGTTTCTGGTACTGCGTGCCGATGCCCGACATCTGGGTGCGCAGCTGGTCGTTGGTCTGCTTCTGCCGCGCGACCAGCTTCGTCTGGGTGTCCTTGAACGAGGCGGTACGCGCTTCGTTGAAACGCGCCGCCGCGTCGCGCTGCAGCGAGTCCTCATACGCGCGCAGATCGGCGTTGTCGCGCGTCTTGAGCTGGTTGATCATCGCCTCTTCGCGCGTCTCGATGTTCGACAGCTGGCTGGTGTCCTGCGCGCGCTCGTCGGCCGGCAGATTGAGGTCCTCGAGCTTCGTCTTGAGGTTGATGCGCTGCGATTGGCTCTGCTTCGCCAGGCTGATCTGATAGTCGGTCTCCTGTTTCTCGTACTGCATGCGGCGCGCTTCGAGCTTGAGGAAGTTCTCTTGCTGCAGCTGGCGAGAGACCTCGCGCAGGTGCGCGTTATCCGACGTGAACAGCTGCTTCTGGTAATCGCCGTACGCCTTGATCGCGTCGGTCTGGATCTTCTGCGCCTGCGCGCCGTACTGCTGGCCGATCGGCGCGCTCACGCCCGAGGCCTGGCTCTGCAGCGCGCCGATAGCGGCGTTCTCGCGTTGGCTGTAGTACATGCGCCGCTGGTTGACGGCGATCTGGAACTGCTGGTCGGCGGCGGCGAGGTCGGCCTGCATGCGCTCTTGCGCCTGCTGCTGCGCGGGCGTCTGCGCCTGCGGCGCGTTCTGCGCCTGGCCGGAGAGCAGCGTGATCTGGTTCTGCAGCGAATCGAGCTCGACGTGCAGCGGATGCGCCTCGATGATCTTCTCGAGGTCGACATAGCCGACCTTAGTGCCCGGCCCGGACGTCCCCACGCCTTTGCCGCAGCCGGCGAACGCGACGGCGACCGCGGTCGCGGCGACGGCGGCGACGACGAAGCGGGCGGCGCTGGTGCGCCGCGTACGAGAGGCTCGATCCACTACTTGAGCGCGGCCACGACGTCGGCGGTGATGTCGGTGCCGCCGTAGACGCGATCCGTCTGGTCGACGACGAGGATCAGCTTGCGCTTGCGGGCGACGTCGGCGATCGCCTTGTCCGTCGCGTCGGCGATCGGCTTGGCGATCCGCTTCTGCTCCGCCTTGAGCTGTTCGTTGAAGGATTGGACGATGGCGGCTTGCGCTTGGCGGTCCTTGGTGGCCGCGAGCTGCTTGTTCATGTCCTGGCCGAGGCGCTGGCGCGCCGCCATGAACTCGTCGTTGGCCGCTTTGGCCTTCGGCAGCGCGTCGATCTGCTGCTGGTCGACGAAGCCGATCTCCGACGGCGGCGGCGTGTTCACCGGCGGCACGACCTGGCCCGGCTGGTTGATCGTGTCGATGACGTCCTTCGTGATGTCATGGCCGCCGTAGATGATGATCTGTTTGTCGACGACGACGCTTAGGCTCTTGGTCGCGGCGACGAGCGCGATCGCGGTCTGCGCCCGGCCGAGCAGCGGGTCGAACATCTCGTGCTGCTTGGCCGCCATGCGCTGATTGAAGTCGGCGTAGATGCGCTGCTGCTCGGCCTGCGGCTTGCCGCGGATGGCGCCTTGGAAGTCGCGCGACATCTGATCGCGGAACTGCGCGAACTGCTGCTGCGCCGCCACGAAGGACGGCAGCGTGCCGATCGCCGCCTGGTCGACGAAGCCGACGTCCGCGACGTCGACCGCCAGCGCCTGCGGCGCGAAGCGTGACGAGCGCGATGCTCGCGAAAAGCGCAGCCGAAATGAAGTTTTCTGTGCATGTTCAAGTGCTCTCTCTTCGATAGTCGCTCGTACGGGGCCGGTCCGGCGGACCTAGAAGTCCTGGCCGAAACCGAACGAGATGTGCGTGCCCTGCTGGCCGGTCGCGAAGTCGATGCGGATCAGCTGCGGCAGCACCGGGGTGCTCAATCGGATCCCGAAGCCGAAGTCGGTCTTGATCGAGAACGGGATCTGCTTGTAGGTCACTTGGATGGGCGGCGGCGGCACCGCCGGCGCGTGCGGGCCGGACGGCGGCACCGGCGTCGGCAGCGGCGTCGCCGCGGCCACGGCCTGGACGTACGGCGCGTCGCCTGCGTCCGAGAAGAGCACGACCGTCAGCTTCTTGTCCTGCGTGACGGGCATGCGCAGCTCGACTTGTCCGAGCAGCTCGCGGTCGCCGTAGTAGACGTACTTCGTGCCGCGCAGCTGCTGGTCCGTCAGGCTGTAGAGGTTGTTATAGGGCAGCGAGGGACCATTGTCGCTCGACCAGCCGATATTGCAGATGCGCCGCGAGCGTGGAGTGCCGCCGCACGGGATAGAAGCGCGTGAAGTCCACGTCGGCCTTGTTGTAGCGATAGTCGGAGCCGAGGAACTTGAGCGCCGCCTGGTCGTAGAAGCGACGAGGTGCCGCCGTAGCGCGGGTTCTGGAAATCATCGCGGTTGTCGCGCACGAGGCTCCCGTTGAGCGCGCGCAGCTGCGAGTTGCCGCTCTGCGTTCCGTTCGCGCCGGTGGAGGTGTTGATCGTCGTGTTGGTGATCAGCAGCTGCCTGCGGGAAGCCCTGCGCGATGAACTCTTGGAACAGCTTCGTGGCGGTGAGGCCGTAGTTGAGCGTCGTGTAGCTCGCGACCGGATGGCCGGTCGAGATCGTGAAACCCGATTGCCGCGAGTGAATAGTTCGCGAACTGGCTCGAGCACGGCGACCCGTTGGCCGTGCAGGTCGAGCTGAATCCCGGCTGCGGCGTCGCGGTCAGCGGCGCGGAGACTGCCCGTCCCCGAGATCGTGTAGAACGGGTTGTTGCCCGGCTGCTTGTAGACCGGGTACGGCTGGTTGGCCACGACGTTGTTGAAGATGTTGAACGACGCGGACGACGCCTTGAACTTCTTGAGGTACGGGATGTTGATGCCGAAGTTGACGTCGCTGACGTGCGAGCCGCGCGACGCGCTGATCGACGCGCCGTTGCCGGTGCCGTTCACGTTCGCCTCGGAATACGAGATGTTGCCGGAGAGCCCTTGACCGTACGTGCCGCCGCCGCCGTAGCTCAAGCCCACGCTCGCGGTGCCGGTGCGCTGCTCGACGACCGTCCAGACGAGCGTCACATAGCCGCACTTGTCGCCGAACGGCTTTGGGCGCGAGGTCGACGCTCTTGAAGAACTGCGTGTTGTTGATCGCCTCGTAATCGCGGCGCAAGCGCGCGTCGGTGACGAGATCGCCGGGCTTGAGCAGCAGCAGGCGCCGGATGACGTAGTCCTTGGTCTTCGAGTTGCCGAGGATCTCCACCGCGCCGACGCGCGATTCGCAGATCGTCACGGTGAGCACGCCCGCGCTGTTCGGGTCCACGCTGCCGTCGACGACCGCGGAGAAGCCGAGATCCTTGTACAGCGTCTGGATGGCCTGCAGGTCGTCGCCGAACTGCTGCTGCGAGAAGGTCGCGCCGGGCTTCGTCTTCATCACGCCGAGGATCGCCTGGCGTGTTGATGATCTTGTTGCCGGTGATGTCGATCTTGCTGATCGTGACGCCTTCTTTGACGTCGAGCGAGAGCTTGCCGTCCGGATCGATGTGGATGTTCTTGACGTGGCGCGTGCCGGTGTAGCCGAGCTTGTCGTAATACGAATTGATCTTGGCGACGTCATCGCGCAGCGTGTTGGTGTTGAGCACCTCGCCGGCGCTCGTGTCCATGAGCGCGGTGAGGATGTCGCTGGTGACGTGCGTGTTGCCGTCGAACACGATCTTGCTCACGACCGGGTTCTCGATGACGATGAAGGTGACGCCGACGCCGCCGGGCGTGGCGCGCACGTCGGTCTTGACGTCCGAGAAGTAGCCGAGGCTGAGGATCGCGCTCTGATCGGCCGCGATCTGCTTGGTGTCCAGCGGCACGCCCGGCCGCGTCTTGACGACGGCCCCGATCTTGTCGGTTGGGACGTGCGCGTTGCCACGGATGTTGACGGCGGTGACGATGGGTGTGCTCGCCGCCGGGGTCGCCTGAGGCACGACCGCGACCACAAGGGCGGCTGCGGCGACGACCACGGCCGCACATCGTATCAAGAAACGCAACAGTAGGGGGCTCCTCGTCACACTCGCCCGGCGCCGGCTCGCTCGTGGCTTGGTTCGAGCAGTCGGGCTTCCCAGGTTTTGAGGGACATTCCTGCCCGAACGCCTTCGACGGGCATCACTTGAATGTGAACCGCATATCCATCAGATAGGTGACGAATCCTTGGGATGCGACGGTGGACAAGAAGTCGAGCGACGCGGTGTCGCGCAGCAGGTATGAGACGCCGTACGCCTGCGTCACCGGCGCCGTCGTCGTCGATCGGTAGAGCACCGACACCGTCGGCGTCACGTACTTGCGCACTTCGACCACGAGATTGCTGTGCTGATCGAAACCGAGCGAGACGTCCTCCACGTTGAGCGTCTGCGCCAGCGCCGTCGAGAACGATCCCAGGATGTTGCTCGTCAGCTGTGCGCTGATGATGCGCTGCGCCTCGCCGAGCAGGACCTGCTGGCTGCCGGCGCCGGTGAACTGGTCGAGGCTCGAGCACCCCGACGACCGATGCGAGGATCTGCTCGGGTGACGCTCCCGCGTTCGAGGTGAACTGCGTGTTGAGATGATCGATGCGGCCGGAGAGGACGACGGTGACATGATCGCCTGAGGTGTTGGCGACCGCCTTGGCGTCGATGGTCGGCAGCACGCCTTGATCGGGATCGAAGGTCAGCGTGCCGTTCTGCAGGCGGAAGGTCGTGCCGAACGTGCTCAGCTGTCCGCGATCCGCGATGAACTTCCCGGTGAGCTGGGGATCGCGCACGCTGCCGTCGATGGCGAGCGCGCCATGCGCCGTGAGGTCGAGCGGTCCGCCGTGCACGCGCATGTTCTGCGCGGTCGTCGTCACGGCGAGATTCACCGACGGCAGATCGAAGAGCGTCGGCGCCGGCGTGGCGAGGTCGGCCTCGGTGAGCAGATGCGGACCCGGTGCATAGATCCCGTCGCCGTAGGCGATCATGTGGCCCGGCAGCAGGGGAGGCAGGCCAGGGATGTTCTTCGCCTGTGCCGCGCCCGATGTCTCGCCGAGCTTCGTCGCGAGTTCGTAGACCGCGGACAGCGGGATCAAGCCGTTGCGCAGGCTCAGGCTGCCCGAGAGGAACGGCGTGGCGCCCGACTTGTTCATGCTGATGTCGCCGTTCACGACCGCCGCCAGCCAGCCGGGCACGTCGAGCGGCACCGACGCGAAGGTCGAGCCGCGAATGATACGACAGGCCTGCGCTGCTGCGCAGGCCGACCGCCGGCACGACGTACGCCGCGCCGGCGCCGCTGAACGAGCCGGCACCGACCGCGCCCGAGAGATGGTCGATCGCGATCGAATCGTGCGACAGCACCGCGTTCGCTCGGATGTCGCGCAGCGGCGTGCGCTGGAACTTCGTCGTCACTTCCCCGCCTTGCAGCGACGCGGTACCGGCGAGATCGGGTTTGCCGGCGGTGCCGGTCGCCGAGGCGGTCGACGTCGAGCGAGCCGCCGAGCGTGCCGAAACCGGTCGAGCAGCGGATCGAAGACGGCGAGATCGATCTTCTGCCCGCGCAGGCGCACGTCCATCCGCCTCTCGGGCGGACCCAAAGCGAGCGGCTTCAACTGCAACGGCAGCGAACCCGCGAGATCGATGCTCCCGCCGCCGCCGCCGAGGGTGAGCGTGGTGTCGCTGATCTCGAGCGACTGTTCCGAGTACGACGCATGCGCGGACAGCCCGTCGAATGCGACGCCGAACGCGCTGCCTTTGCCCGCGCGCACGAACGCGGTGTAGCTGCGGCGCGTGCACGTCGCCCGCGATCTCAAGGTGCCGGTCGCGCTGCCGCGCAGCGCGACGGGCCGCCCGATGAGCGCGCCCACGCCGCGCAAGATCCGTGACCACGACGTCGGCGAGCGCGTGCAGCTGGCCGTTGCGGCTGAGCGATCCAGTCGCCGTCGCGCTGCCGAACGGCAGTTCCATGCTGGCTGGAGCGCAGCGTGAGGGTCGAGGGATCCGCCGACAGCGATGCCTTGCGCCGCGCGCAGCGGCACCTTGCGCACGTAGCCGTCCTGGACCGTGAACGACGCCGTGCCTGATGTGTGACGCGGCGTGCCGCTCGCCTGCACCGATGCGTCGAGCGTGCCGCGCAGACCGACATCCTCCAAGCCGGCGAAGCGTGCCGCCAGGCCGAGGTCGGCGTGATCGACGTTGCCCGCGACCGAGAAGGCGGCGCTGCCGAAATCCGGCAGCACGCCGTGATGCCGGCGGAACGAGACGTCGCCGATCAAGCCGCTGCTGCCCAGATCGCCGCTCTGCGCGATCACCGCATGCAGGCCGCCTCCCGTTGCGCCGCTCAGCACCGCGCCGACCGAGCCGAGCGGCACGCCGCCGGCTTCCGCGCCGTCGACTTCGAAGCCGCCCTCGCGCTCGACACGCCGCGCGCGAACGAGACCGCGACATCGCCGCTGCCGATGCCCTGCAACGCGTTGTAGCCGTCGAAGAAATCGTTCACGTCGGACAGGTCCATGCGCGGGATCGCCGCGTGCGCCGCCGCTGCATCCTGCGTGTAGCGCCCGTCGAAATCGAGCACGCTCGAGCCGAGCTGCGAATGGCCGTCGCGCACGACGAATGAGCCGTGGCGCATGTCGAACGCGGCGCTCATCTGCGTGAAGATGACGCCGCGGACCGTGCCGGCGCCGATACCGAGATCGCCGGCGATCTGCGGATCGCGAGCGGTGCCGCGCACGCTCGCGTGCGCGTTGAGAGTGCCGGTCAGGGGCGTGCCGGCGGGCAGATACGCGCCCACGATCCCGTTGACGTCGCCGTCGCGCACCGAGCCGTCGAGGACGAGCGGTGCGCTATCGAGCGGCACCGGCGGCGATGCCGCTCATGGTGCCGTGCACGTCCGCGCGCGTGCCCGCCACGTCGACGCGGCCGTTCGCGCTCAGATCACCGCCGTCGTAGACGATGTCCACATCGCCGTCGAGCGGGGTGCGACGATAGCGTCCGCCGGTCAAGGCGATGCCGGCGCTAGCGCGGTGCCGTTGCGGCTCGGCGTCGCGTTGCCGATGATCGTCGCGGTGCCGGCATCGAGCGGCAGGCCCGCGCCGCGCATCGCGCGCACGTCGATGCCGCTCGCCCAGAGACCCGTCGCCGCGCCGAGCGCGCCCGGCCGCGCTCACCGCGCCGCCCAACGCGTCCGCGCTTGCGGCGAAACGCATCGCGTCACCGTCGCCGCCGCTCGCGATGAGCGCGACGTCGTACAGCGGCACGCCGCCCACCGACGCGGCGCCGCCGGGGAAGGTCAGCGACGGCGGCCCAGCCGCCGCTGTTGATCGCCGCTTCGAAGCCGCCAGTCGGCGCGCCCGCTCGCCGCGACGCCCGCGACTGCTGGAAGGCTATCGAGGTTGAGCGAGCCGTCGCCGCGCAGCGCGATCGAGTACGCCAGAGCTTGGCAGGCTCGATGCGCGCCGCGCCGCGTGCGCGCAGCGTCACGTCGCGGCCGGCGATCGACGCCTCGTCCACCGCGACGCGCGGTCCGGCGCCGTGCGCGCGCAACCGCACGTCGTCGAGCGCCCGGCCGGCGACCAGCATGTCGCGGCCGCGCAGGTCGACGGCGGTGAGCAGCGCTCCGCTCGCGTCGTCGGAGCCGTGCAGCACCGCGACGCCGTCGATCGTGCCCGAGGACGCCGGGATCCAGATCGACGGGAGTGAGGCCGGGCAGCGCGACCGCGCTGCTCGACAGACGCAGCGGCGCGTGCGATGCGACGATGCTCGCGAACAACGAGCGCGCTGGGAGCAGCGGATCGGTCACGGTCGCATCAGGGGGTGCGCGCTGATACGACGTGCCGCGCGGTGATGTCGCCCTTCGGCCACGCCACCATCGCCGCCCCGAACGCCGCTTCGCCGAAACGGCCGGCGATGGCGGTCCGCATCGTCGCCCGTTCTCCGCGGAAGGTGCGCGCGAAGACGTTGAACTCCGCAGAATCGACCGGGCCCGCGAGCGAGAGCTGCGCCTGCACGCTGCCCTGCCGATTGAGGCTGGCCGCGAGCGGCACGCTCGCGACGGGCAGCGATGCGCCCGCACGCAGCTGGACGATCGGGACCTTCGCCGACGAAGTCGACGTCGCCGTCGCCCCAGAGCGTGCCGCCCGCATAGCCGGCCCCGGCGTGTTCCAGCGTGACGTGCCCATCATTATAATAGAAGAAAGCGTGCGGCTGCTGCAGGGGCGCTCCGCCGACGCGGGCGACCCCGCCCGACGTCACCTCTCCGGCGACCCGCGGCCCGTCGATCGGGCCGTCCACGCGCAACGTCGCGTCGAAGGGGCCCGCGAGCGGCGCATGCCGGCTCGCTTCGAAGAGCGCGCGCGCTTGATGGAAGTCGCCCGCGGCGTGTGCCCGCAGCGTGAGCCGCAGGTCGCCGCCCAGCAGACGGATGCTGCCGTTCGCCTTGAGCGGAATGCTCGCGATGTCGCCGCGCACGGCATCGAAGCCGAGGTAGCCGCCGCGCAGATGCACCGTGCCGGCGAGATCGCGCACCGGCGCGGCCAGCGGCATGACGTGCAGTCGTCCGACGCGGACGTCGGCGCTGCCGCTCAGTTGCCACACCGGTCCCCGCTCCGCGGTGTAGCCCGCGTCGAACGCGCGCAGCGTCACATCCGCCACCCCGCGTTCGAAGACGAGGTGTGGTGTGGAGATGAATGCGTCGAGCGGGGGCGCGAGCGCCGCCGAGGGCGCGACGACCACCAGCTCGGCGAAGCCGACCGAGTCGTCTTGCGAGAGCGCCGCGCTGATCTGCGAGGTCATGCCTTCGGCCGCGTAGCGCGCGCGCAGCGCGCCGATGTCGCGCCCGCGATGCAGCGTCGCGTCGGCGTCTATGGCGTCGATAGAGAACGAGCGGCCGGGCGCGCCGTACGCGGTCGGGTTTTCGACGTCGATGCGTCCGCCCTCGACGCGCAGCCGGCAATCGAACGGCGTACGGTTCCCCGATGGGTAGCCCGACCGCGCGGGCTGTGCGGCCGTTGCGCTGATGAATGAAGAAAGGTCGGTCGAGCCGTCCGGCAGCACGAAGATCCGCAGCACCGGCCGCTGCGCGTCGATCGCGCGCAGGCCATAGCGGCGGTCGCTGCGGCCGACGAGTCCATGCCAATCGAAGTCGACGGCGAGCCGTTGGATCGCGAGGACGCGGCCGTGTGCATCGTCGATCTCGACGTCCGTCGCGACAAGCCTGTCAGTGGTGACTTGTAATCGGCCGGTGAAGTGCATGCCGTGCGATGCCAGCCATATCGCGATGCCGGCGCGCACGAGCGCGCTGCGCGGGCCTTCGAAGCACAGCGCGCCGAAGAACAGCAGCGCGACGATCGCGACGGCGGCGGCGATGCGGAGGAGGGCGGTGCGAAGCGCGGCCATGCCCGCTGCTTATTCCCCGATACGCGGGGTCATACCCGGAGGCCCGGTCTAGATGTCGAGGTTCTTGACGTCGCGGGCGTTTTCGGCGATGAACAGCTTGCGAGGCTCGACTTTTTCGCCCATGAGGATGGAGAACATCTCATCGGCGGCCACCTCGTCTTCGAGCAAGACCTTGCGCACGGTGCGCCGTTCCGGATCCATGGTCGTATCCCACAGCTGCTCGGGATCCATCTCGCCGAGACCCTTGTACTGCTGGATCGAGTAGCCGTCGCCGGCCTGCGCGATGATCGCCTCGCGTTCTTCCTCGCGATAGCAGTACCAGGTCTTCTTGCCCTTCTTCACCATGTACAGCGGCGGCTGCGCGATGAAGAGGTTGCCGTCCACGATCAGCTTGCGCATGTAGCGGAAGAAGAACGTGAGCAGCAGCGTGCGGATATGCGAGCCGTCGACGTCGGCGTCGGTCATGATGTAGATGCGGTGGTAGCGCAGCTTCGACGCAGTCGAATTCGGCCTCGAAGCCGGTGCCGAGCGCGGTGATGAGCGCGCGGATTTCCTCGTGGCCCACGATCTTGTCGAGGCGCGCTTTTTCGACGTTGAGGATCTTGCCCTTGAGCGGCAGGATCGCTTGGAAATGCCGGTCGCGGCCCTGCTTCGCGCTGCCGCCGGCCGACTCGCCCTCGACCAAGAAGATCTCGCTCTTCGCGGGATCGCGCTCCGAGCAATCGGCGAGCTTGCCGGGCAGCGAACCGCCGTCGAGCGCGTTCTTGCGCCGCGCCAGGTCGCGCGCTTTGCGCGCCGCCTCGCGCGCGCGCGCCGCGTTGAGCGTCTTCTCGATGATGCGCCGCGCCGAGCCCGGGTTCTCCTCGAGATAGAAGTTGAGCGCTTCGGCGACGATCTCGTCGACCGCGCCGCGCGCTTCGGTGTTGCCGAGCTTCGCTTTGGTCTGGCCTTCGAATTCGGGATTGGGCAGCTTGACGGAGACGACCGCGGTGAGCCCCTCGCGCACGTCGTCGCCGGAGAGATTGCCCTCCGACTCCTTGATCATGCCGTGCTTCTTGGCGTAGTTGTTGAGGACGCGGGTCAGCGAGGTGCGGAACCCGACGAGATGCGTGCCGCCGTCGACGGTGTGGATGTTATTCGCATATGCATACACATTTTCGATGTAGCCGTCGTTGTATTGGAACGCGACCTCGACCGCGATCTTGCCGCGCTCGCCCGCGATGTAGCGCACGTCGTGGAGCGGCTCTTTGTTCTTGTTGAGATGCTCGACGAAGCTCTTGATGCCGCCTTCGTACATGAAGGTCTGCTGTTTGTCGACGCGCTCGTCGTTGAGGTTGATGCGCAGCCCGCGGTTGAGGAACGCCAGCTCGCGCAGCCGCTGCTGCAGGATGTCGAGCGAGAAGTCGAGCGTGGAGAAGACCTGGGTGTCGGGCTTGAAATGCTGCTCGGTGCCGGTGCCCTCGGCGGGCCCGATGACCTTGAGCTTCGAGGTCGCGATGCCGCGCGAGAACTTCTGCTCGTACAGCTTGCCGTCGCGCTTCACGCGCGTGATCATCCATTCCGACAGCGCGTTGATGACCGAGATGCCCACCCCGTGCAGGCCGCCCGAGACCTTGTAGCCGAGCTGGTCGAACTTGCCGCCGGCGTGCAGCACCGTCATGACCACTTCGACCGCCGACTTGCCCTCGCTCGGGATCACGTCCACCGGGATGCCGCGGCCGTCGTCGACGACCGTGAGCGAGCCGTCGGCGTGGATGGTGACGTCGATGGTGTGGCAATAGCCCGCGAGCGCTTCGTCGACCGCGTTGTCGACCGCTTCGAACACGATCTGATGCAGACCGCGCGTGCTCGTGTCGCCGATGTACATGCCCGGGCGCCTGCGGACGCCCTCGAGGCCCTTGAGCACCTTGATCTGCGCTGCGCCATAGTCGCCGTCGCCGCGCTTGCGCGTCGCCGTTTCGTCGGTCTTCGCCAAAGAGTCTACCTCAAAAATTACGGAGGCGCGCCCTGCCGAGCGCGCTTACATCACATGTAGCCTTGCTATGATAGTTTCTCGCGAGCGGGGCGCGGCGCCTTTCGCGCGGGCGGCGGTGCGTGGAGCGCGTCGGCCCATTCGCGGCCCAGCACGTCGCTCACGACGGCTTTGCTGATCGCCGACTGCGGCCGCTGCGCCACCATCATGACGTAGCTCCACGCCGTGACGCGGTCGGCCGCCTCGAGCGCGCCGCGTCGTAGGCGCGCGCGCGCGTTGTAGAGCTGTTGCTCCCACGACGTCAGCAAGCCGCGCCGCACCCGTTCGTAGCCGCCCTTGCGCATGTGGGGCAACTGCGCCGCGACTTCGGCACGGCCCAGCCACGGCGCGACGGTGAGCACGTGCGCGATCTTGCCGTCATCCGCTCGACGGAGTTCTTCGGCGCACGGCCCGCACAGAGCGCCCACACCGAGGGCTGGGCCGGGCGACCAATTACCGCACGACGTGCAGCGCTGCCAACCATCCTGCGCACGCTGCCGATCGAGACGCGCCTTGCTCGCGGCGCAACTGCGCGACGAGACCCGCGATATCATCCCCCTCGAGGGCGCTGCCGTCAAGGGTCGTCGCGCCGCGGCAGCTCCAGTAGCGCCCGAGCGAAGTTCGGGCCTTGACCGCTTATCCGGATCCGCCGCGCCCGCGGCGCCGGCGAGCAGCGCGCGGCTTCGGCCGGTCGCGACGGTGAACTTGAGCCGGCGCACATCGATGCCCGGACAACGCTCTCGCAAGCGTTCGATGATGGTCGGCGCGAGAAACGTGAGCTGATGGCTCCATGCGCTGCTCGGCGTGATCACCGCGAGCGTGCCGTCGCGATAGCCGGACGTCCGCGTCCGGCGCGCGACGTCGGCGCCGACCGCATCGGGCCACGCGGCCGCGAGCGCGCCCGCTTCGCCGCCGGGCTGCGCGCGTTCGCCTGCCGGCCGCCAACCTGCCAGCAGCGATCGCAAGGTCTTCGGCCCGTTCATGCGCTCACGCCCGCTTCGACGGCAGTGATGGCTCCGGCGCGCACTTCGACGACGCGGCTGGCGTGCAGCGGCGCCGCATCGGCGAGATCGGTCGCGGTGATGAACGCCTGCTCGAAGCCGGCGATGCCGGACAAGAACGCCCGCCGTCGATCGGCATCGAGTTCGGAGAGCACGTCGTCGAGCAGCAGCAGCGGCGCCTCGCCGGCCGCCGCATGCAAGAGCGCGTATTCAGCCGCTTTGAGCGCGAGCACGGCGGTGCGCTGCTGGCCCTGCGAGCCGTAGCGCGCCAGGGAACGGCCGCCGAGCGTGATGCCGATGTCGTCGCGGTGCGGACCGACGAGCGATACCTTGCGCGCGGCTTCTGCCGGCGCCATCTGCACGAGCGCTTCGGCGAGGCGCGCTGCGACCGCGCCGGGCGATTCATCGGGCTGCGCCGGCGACGGCGCGTAGTGCACCTCGAGCTCCTCGTGGCTGCCGACCCAGCGCGCATGCGCGGCCGCGGCTTCGTGCGTCAACCGGCGCACGTACGGCGCACGCGCGCACACGAGCCGTGTGCCGAGTTCGACGAACTGCTCGTTGTACGTCGCGAGCAGCGCGCGGTCGCCGGCGTCGCGCGATCGCAAGAACGCGTTCTTCTGCGCGAGCACCTTGACGAAGGCCGCGAGGTCGCCGTAATAGCCGCGATCGGTCTGCGAGATGGTCGCGTTGATGAGCCGGCGCCGCAGACTCGCGGGGCCGGTGATGAGGCCGAGGTCCGCCGGCACGAAGGTCACCGCGGTGACGCCGCCGAGGAAATGTGCATACGAAACGCCGCGGCCGTTGCGCACGAAGCGTTTGCGCGCGCCTTCGCCGGCACGCGTGATGAAGCAGCCGGCGGTCGTCTCGCCCATGCGCGTGCGCACGCGCGCGGTCACGCTCGCGGCGGGCGCGTCGAAGCGTATGAGATCGGCCTCGCGACCCGGACGAAACGATTTGCCGAGCGCGAGCAGCGCGAGCGCCTCGAGCAGATTGGACTTGCCTTGTGCGTTCGCACCCGTGAGGACGCACGCGCCCTCCGGCGGTTCGAAGCGGAGGGCGGCGTAGTTGCGGAAGTTCGACAGTTCGAGCGAGAGGACGCGCACGGGCGTTACTGGCGCAGCGGCATGAGGATGTAGAGCTGGCGTTCGGCGAGCTCGCCCGTGGCGGGGCGCAACGCGCCGGGATTGAGCGCGCCCTGGAAGCTCATCGCGACGGTGTCGCTTGCCACGTGATTGAGGATCTCGACGAGATACTTCGCGTTGAAGGCGATGGTGAGCGCCTCGCCGGTGCGCTCGACGTCGATCTCCTCGTACGCCGTGCCCGCGGTGTCCGAGCTTGCGGTGATGACCAGGCTCGTGCCGTCCATGGCGAGCTTGACCATGCTGGCGCGATCGCCGGCGATCTGCTCGGCGCGTTTGAGGCTGCCGAGCATCTGCTCGGTGCTCGCGATGACGCGCTTGTCGAACTCCTTGGGGATGACTTGTTGATAGTTGGGATACTGCCCGTCGATCAGCCGCGCGATCACCTTGACGTCGCCCGTGTTGAAGACGAGCTGATTGGACTGGCCGCCCAAGACGGTCGCTTCGATGATGCCGCCGCTGGCCGCGCGCACCACTTCGCCCAACGCGCGCGCCGGCACGATGAGCTTCGCGGGCGTCTTGATGGGCTCGGCGAGCGCGAGCGAATAGCGCGCCAGCCGGTAGCCGTCGGTGGCGACCATGGTGAGCGAACTGCCTTCCAGTTCCAGCAGCGTGCCCATGAGCACCGGGCCGCGCGCCTCTTCGCTCGAGGCGGCGAACGTCACCGCAGACGCGGCGTCGCGGAACGCTTTGGCGTCGATGCGGAACTGATCCGCGGACTTGCCCTCGGGCAACGGCGGAAATTCTTCCGGTGGCAAGGCGAAGAACTCGTAGTTGGAGCGCGCGCACTTGACGCTGGCGCGGCTCGCCGTGCCTGCCATCTCAAGCGTGGCCGCCGGCAGGTTGGCGAGATAGCCGGAGAACAGCCGCGCCGGCACGGTGCACTGCCCTTCCTCGGTCACTTCGGCGGTGAACGCGTTCTCCAGCGTCAGCTCGAGGTCGGTGGCACGCACGCTCACCCGGCCCTTGCGCGCCGACAGCAAGACGTTGCCCAAGATCGGCATGGTCGTATGCGCGTTGACCACTTTGCTGGCCGCGGCGACGGCGCCCGCGATCTCCTTCGCGTTGCAGCTGAACTTCATCCGTGTCCCTCGTGTCGTGCGTTGTGGAGCGGGCGAGTTCACTCGACCGTGTGGGTCGTAGTTATTCGCAACGTCTCCGAGTTCATCCCGAGTCCTTATAAGATTTCTTTATGTCATCGTCTTCATAGTAGAGCGGTGCACACTGGGGATGGAGCATCGCCACCTGCGGCGGCGGGGCTTTGCGCGTGTGGCCGGCTGTGGAGCGGAACGCTGCACCATGCACCGATCGCACAGCGGGCGCGCCGGCACGGCGCTGGCCCTGTAGTTGTCCACCCCATCCGCAGCCTATCCACGGGCGGGATGAAACGCCGCCCGTCTAGCCGTCTTGGCTGATCGTCGCGACCACGGATTTCAGCTTGCTGCGGAACTCCGGATCATGCTCCATCTGATCTTTGACCTTGTTGCGCGCGTACATCACGGTGGTGTGGTCTTTCTTGCCGAATTCGCGCGCGATCTGCGGCAGCGACGCGTTGGTGAGGTCGCAGGCGAGATACATCGCGATCTGGCGCGGCACGGTGAGGCGGTGGTCGCGGCGCTGGCCCTCGAGCTCCTTGAGCGTGATGCCGTGGAAGCGGGCGACCTTCTCCTTGATGAGGGCGATGGTGACCTTGCGCAGCGGCACCTCTTGGATCTCGTTGCGCAGCACTTCGGTGGCCAGCTCCACGGTGATGGGCTTCTTATAGAGCGAGGCGTAGGCCGTCAGCTTGATGAGCGCGCCCTCGAGCTGGCGGATGTTCGACGGGATGATCTTGGCGATGTACGAGGTGACCTCGTGCGGCACATCGATGTGGTCGCTCTCGGCCTTCTTGCGCAGGATCGCCTCGCGCGTCTCGAGATCGGGCTGCTGGATGTCGGTGAGCAGGCCCCATTCGAACCGCGAGCGCAGGCGGTTCTCCAGCGTCTGGATGTCCTTGGGCGGGCGGTCGCTCGAGATGACGAGCTGCTTGCTGGCCTCGTGCAGTGTGTTGAAGGTATGGAAGAACTCTTCTTGCGTCTGCTCTTTGCCCTCCAGGAACTGGATGTCGTCGATGAGCAGCACGTCGACCGTGCGATAGCGGTTGCGGAACTCCACCGTCTGGTTGTTCTTGATGGCGGTGATGAACTCGTTGGTGAACGTCTCGGAAGAGACGTAGACGACGCGCGCTTTCGGATCGGACATGATGACGCGATGGCCGATGGCGTGCATGAGGTGGGTCTTGCCCAGTCCGACCGCGCCATAGATGAAGAGGGGATTGTACGCGCGCGCCGGCGAGTCGGCCACCGCCTGGGCGGCCGCGTGCGCGAAGCGGTTGGTGGCGCCGACGACGAACTGCTCGAAGGTGTAGCGATCGGTTAGCCCGGTGAGCCGGAAATCGTCGTTGACCGGCTCCGGCGCGGCAGCCGTTTCCGTGGCCGGCTGGGCCGCCTGTCCCGTTCCTTGGTCCACGACGTCCTCGATGACGAAGCGGACGTTCATGGGTGCCCCCATGATCTCGGTGAGCGTCCCCAAGATGGTGCTCTTCAACCGGTTCTCGGCCCAATCTTTGGCAAAGGCGTTCTGCACGGTGAGGGTGATCTCGTCAGGCGTCATGCGCGTGACGCGCATCGGCTTTATCCATGTCTCGAAGATCGGTTTGGTGAATCGATTTTCCAGCGCGCCCAGACAGCTCTGCCACAGATATTCTTCGTTGGTGCCGATGACGGTTGCCACTTCCATCACATCTTTCTCTCGTTCGTAAAGGAATGGTCGTCCGAGTCGAGACACGGAAACGGACGGGCTCGCCGCTTTAGGGAGCGCAACGCCTTATTCCTTCGAGGTTTGCGCGGTTTTTCTATGCACATATCCACAGCAAAAGCACGGACGATGTGCATGGCTTTCGGACGTGTGCGCGCGAGTCCCCGCACTGTCTGCCCGCGCGCGTCCGGCGACGCCGTTTCTTGCGCGCGCGCGTGCCGTATGACGATGCGGGCGATCGGGGCGCTCAAAATCGCCGAAAAACGCGCAAGTCGAGGCTGCACGGGAGCCGGCGCCACCCCTGATTCCTATGCACAACGTTATCCACAGGTGTGGATGAGGCGCTATCCTCGCCGGCTCGGATCGCATGAAGCCAGGAAAGACATAGCTTTGCGGCCTTTTTCAGCGCGCCGCCCCCGCGCGCTCATGCACCGCTTGTCCACCCCCTGGGCGGCGGACACCCATGCGGGGCTCCCAGGCGCCTGCCCCACGAGTCGCAGCGCGCCGCCTGGCTTTCTTGACGGTTCCGCGCCGGAGCCGCTATAATTACCGTTCATCGCCGAATTTCGCTCAAGTGCCGCCCCGCGCGGCACTTGCAATGTAGGAGTCCCTGGAAACTGTGAAACGTACTTTTCAGCCGCACAACCGCCGGCGCAAGCGGACCCATGGGTTCCGCTCCCGCATGGCCACCGCCAACGGCCGGCGCGTGCTCGCGGCGCGGCGCCGCAAGGGGCGCCAGCGCCTCACGCCGGACTAGGTCCTCGCACGACGTTGGCCGTGCGCACATTCGACAGCTTGCGCGGCCGGCGAGAATTCACGACTAGTGATCCGCCGCGGCACGGCGGCCGCGGCAAACGCGCTCACGGTGTTCGGCTTCGCGCCGCGACCAGAAACGCGCCGCACGAAAGTGGGCATCGTCGTGCCGAAGACCGTGGGCAAAGCGGTCGATCGCAACCGGCTGCGTCGCCGGTGCAAAGCGATCCTCGATCGCGCGGCGCTCGGTGCGCCGCATCGTTGGTACGTCATCCAGTGCCGGCCCGGGGCGGCCGCGACTGACATTTGAAGAGTTGGGCAGACATCTCATGAGCGCTTTGGCTCGCTCGCAACGCCCGCGGCCGGCGGGGAACGCCCGGAGCCGCACGTGAATCCGCTGGTCGTCGCGATCCGCGCCTATCAGCGCACGCTGTCGAAGATGTTGCCGAGCGCGTGCCGCTTCACGCCCTCGTGCTCGGAGTACGCCGCGCAGGCGATCGAGCGCTACGGCAGCGCGAAGGGTTCGGCGCTCGCCGCCAAGAGGCTGCTGCGCTGTCAGCCCTGGCATCCCGGCGGCCACGATCCGGTCCCGTAGACGTTAGATAAAGAAGAGGCATGTTGATAGTCGCGAGTCTTGCTCACAGCGCGTTGTTCGGAGTGCTCGGGTTCGTCAACCCGTTCGGCGCCGCATTCGACTCGTTGGCCCATCTCATCGGCAGCGGGTTGGATTGGATCAACGGCATCACCCACAACTACGGCTGGTCGATGCTCGTCTTCGCGCTCGCCGTCCGCGTCGCGCTTATCCCGCTCTTCTTGCAGCAGTTCAAGTCCATGAAAGAGATGCAGGCGCTCGCGCCCTACCTCAAGCGGCTGCAGACCAAGTACAAGGACAACAAGACCAAGCTCCAAGAGGAGACGATGGCGCTGTATCGCGAGCACGGCGTCAACCCGCTCGGCGGCTGTCTGCCCATCCTCGTGCAGATGCCGATCCTGTTCGCGGTGTACCGCGCGATCACGCTCCACAACGAGCAGTTCAAGAGCGCGACCTGGGCCTGGATCGGCTCGCCGATGTCGCATCAGTACTCGCACATCCTCGCGACCAATCTCTTCCAGCCCGACAAAGTGCTGCTGTTCGCTTATGCGGTGTCGCTGTATTTCTCGATGCGTCTCACGCCGACGGGGTCGATGGAGCCGTCGCAGCAGCAGATGATGAAGATCCAAGCGCTCATGATGCCGGTCGTCTTGTTCTTCATCGGGCAGGGCTGGTCGTCGGCGTTCGTGCTCTACTGGCTGGGCTTCAACCTCATCAGCATGCTGCAGCAATGGCTCATCATGCGCGCGCCCTCGCGCATCGGCCAGCCGCCCGCCGAGACGCCCGCGACGCTGGCCGGCTATCCGCTGGACTGCCCGTCGTGCAACGAGCGGCTCGTCGTGGTCAAGGGCAGCAAGTGCGAGAAGTGCGGCGCCAAGGTGCGCAAGCTCGCGCCCGGCGCCAACGGGGCTGCCGCGGCGCCGACATTTCAGATTTCCGGCGGCGCACAGCCCGCCGGCAACGGCAAACAGACTGGGGGAGGCGCGAGGAACTCATGAGCGGTTACGGTTCGAACTACGGCGGGCGCGGCGATCGGCCGCGCGGTGGCGGTTCGCGGGTACGCGCTGGCGGCGGCTCGCGCGGCGGGCCGCGTTCGGGAGGCTACGGCCGTGACGGCGGGCGCAACGGCGGCTACCGCGAAAGCGCCGGCCGGCCGGTGAAGCAGACATGTCCGCCCGAGCTGCGCGATTCGTTCTTGGAGGCGCGCGATTTCTTAGCGGGCCTCATCTCGGCGCTCGGCTTGCCCGCGCGCATCTCGTTCGGCGGCATCGAGCCGGCGCGCGACGGACGCCAGGTGATGATCGACGTGCGCGGTTTGCGCCCGGGCGCGCCGCCGGACCGCTTCCGGCGCGACGAAGAGCCCGATGACGACGATCTCGGCATCTTGATCGGCAAGCACGGCGCGATGATCGACGCGCTCACCGCGATCACCAACGCGATGATGCACCGCGGCGAATCCGAAGGGCTGTTCTTCGCGGTCGACGTCGAAGGCTATCGTTCGCGGCGTCTCGCGACGCTGCGCTCGATCGCGCAGCGCAGCGCGGATCGCGTCTTGCGCGAAGGCGTGGCGCTCGAATTGGCGCCGATGCCGCCGTCGGAACGGCGCATCGTGCACATGACGCTCGCCTCGCACCCGAGCCTCGCCACCGAATCGACCGGCAGCGGGATCAACCGGCGCGTCGTCATCGTGCCGCGCGGCCGCGTTGCGGCGCCCGCCGATTATCCGCCCGAAGAGTCCGACTACTAACACCGCGTCGCCCGGGAGCGACCGCATGGATGCTGCTGCGCCGCACGACGACGACACGATCGCCGCGATCGCGACGCCGCCTGGCGTTTCGGCCGTGGCGATCGTCCGCATCTCGGGTTCGCGCTCTTTGGCGGTCGCGTCGGCGTGTTTCGAAGCATCGCGCTCTGGTACGTTACGCCATGCGCGCGCGCGGCGCGGCTGGGTGCGCGATCCTTCCTCGGCCAACGGTTTGACGACGCGCTCGCCTTAGCTTTTCTCGCGCCGCATTCGTATACCGGAGAAGATGTCGTCGAATTGCAGGTGCATGGCGGTGCGGGCGTCGTCGCTTCCGTGCTCGCAAGCTCGCTTGCAGCTGGGGCGCGCCTCGCAGCGCCGGGAGAATTCACGCGGCGCGCGTTCGTCAACGGCAAGCTCGACCTCGCACAGGCCGAAGCGGTCGCCGATCTCATTGATGCGCAGTCGCGCCAGGCCGCGGCCGCGGCGGCGGTGCGGCTCGAGGGTGCACTCGGTCGCGCGCTGCGCGAATACCGCGAAACGCTCACCGCGCGGCTCGTCGAGATCGAGGCGCACGTCGACTATCCCGATGAAGTGCCGGCGCCGGATAGCGCCGCGTTGGCGCGCGTCGTGCGCGAACAGCGCGAGGGCGTGGACGCGCTTTTGGCGGGCTCAGGTGCGGCGCGCGTTTTGCGCGACGGGCTCGACTGCGTCATCGCCGGGCCGCCCAACGCCGGCAAGTCGTCGCTGCTCAACGCGCTCGTGGACGCGGAGCGCGCCATCGTTTCGGAGACGCCCGGCACGACGCGCGATATCGTCGAGGAACACGTCGCCGTCGATGGCGTCGTGCTGCGTCTGCGAGATACCGCCGGATTGCGCATCACCGCGGACGCCGTCGAAGCCGAGGGTGTCGCGCGCGCCAAGCGCGCGATCGGCGATGCCGAGCTCGTCGGTAATCGTGCTCGACGGTTCGCGTGCGATCGATAGCGAGGCGAGCGATCTGCTTGCCGCGAGCGCCGGCCGGCCGCGGCTCGTACTGCTCAACAAACTTGATCTCGGCGATGACGGTGCGCGCGCATTCGCACGAACGTCTTCGGATATCACGTTCATCGGCGGCAGCGTGCGCTGGCCGAAGACGGTGAGCGCGCTGCGCGCGGAGATCGCGCGACTGGGTTGGGGCGGCGGTGCGATCGCGGCGAACAATGTCTTGGTGGCGAATGGGCGTCAGATCGAGGCGCTCACGCGCGCCCGTGAAGCGCTCGCGCATGCGCAGGCGACGCTCAATGCAGGCGTGCCCATCGATATGCTGGCCGGCGACATGCGCGCGGCGATCGCGGCTATATGGCGAGGTGACAGGCGAGACGGTGACCGAGGACGTGCTCGACGGGATCTTCTCTCGCTTCTGCGTCGGCAAGTAAGAAGGTTGGTTAGCGTCCGAGCGCATGGTAGTCGAACACGACCCATTTACACAACGCGCGCAACAGACAAAATACGAATGTTAGAAGGTTGAGTTAGACTTGGCGGTCGATATTGTTCAGCTGCAAGACTTCTTGGCGGCTGCGATTTACGGTCTTCTACACGGCGAGACGGCCGTTGCTAGAACGGTGACCATCTGGATTCTCTCCTGGGTTTCGCGAAGATCCAAGCTTCACTTTGCGAAATCAGTCGAGTTCACTGCGCTTGCTCGACGCTGTTCAACAGCGATGGTGCAGCGGGGAACGTTCTCCGCCCCGATGGGGCAGTGCTCGACAAGAATGAACTCATCGTTTGCGACTGAACCTGATTATGTCGCGTTTAAAGTTGATTTCGCAAGACCGGTTATTCTTCGCTCAGTCGGCCCCGAACGTTTGAAAGGGGATCCCGGCTCGACCTTGGCAGAGTTTCTGGCTTGGAGCGGTTTGGGTACCGCATCCAATACAGCGTTAGGATAGCCCGCCGGAGCAAAGGAATGCGATGATATGCTAGGATTCGAGCAACCAAAGCCCACATTTCTCAAGGCCTGGTTGTCAAGTCTGTTCATCGCGATCCCGGGCGCGCTAATCGCGATCTACGGGTTTCACACGGCTGTGCTCGGGACCGTCTTGGTAGCATTTTTGGGAAGTCTCATCATGGCGTACAGCATCAACCAGCGCGTGAGCAATGACTGGCGCGCGAAGGACACGCTCGATAGGTACAAGCGCTAGCGAAGTCCGCGACTAGGACCGCCGAGCGCATCCGCGAACCAACCGCATCGGATATGAAGAACGATTTCGACGTCATCGTCATCGGCGGTGGCCACGCCGGCTGCGAAGCCGCGCTCGCATCCGCCCGCATGGGGGCGCGCACGCTCGTCGTCACCGGCAGGCTCGACACGATCGGGCTCATGCCGTGCAATCCGTCGATCGGCGGACCGGCCAAGGGCCAGCTCGCGCGCGAAGTGGATGCGCTCGGCGGCGAGATGGGCCGCGCCATCGACGACACATATCTTCACGTGCGCTGGCTCAACGAGAGCCGTGGCCCCGCCGTGCGGGCGTTGCGCGCGCAGGCCGACAAGGCGGCATACGCCGCGCGCATGCGGGCAGCGCTGGAAGCGCAGCCGGATCTCTTCTTATTGGAAGCTTTTGTCGTCGACCTGAAGACCGACGCCGGTGGCATCATAGGTGTTGTGCTCAAGGACGGTTCGTTCCTTAGAGCGGGACAAGTCGTGCTATCGGCCGGCACCTTTATGAGCGGCAAACTGTTCGCGGGTGAGCGATCGACGGCCGGCGGTCGCGTCGGCGAGGCGCCCAGCATCGGGTTGTCTGACGCGTTGCGTCGACTCGGCTTTCCGACGGTGCGTCTGAAGACCGGCACGCCGCCGCGCGTGCACGCGGACTCGATCGATTTCACAAAGACGGAAACGCAGCCGCCGAGTCCGGTGCCGCTCGCCTTCTCCTATCGCAGCGTGCCGAAATTTCCCGGACCGCAACTCGCGTGCCACATCACGAGCACCAACGATGCGACGCACGCGCTGATCCGCGCAAATTTGCATCGCTCGCCGATGTACGGACTCGGCGCGATCGAAGGCGTCGGCCCGCGCTACTGTCCGTCGATCGAAGATAAAGTGGTGAAGTTCGCGCACAACCCGAGTCATCAGATCTTTCTCGAACCGGAAGGCCGCGAAACGAAGTGGACATATGTCGGCGGATTCTCGACGTCGCTGCCGGACGAAGTGCAACTCGAGATGCTGCACACGTTGCCCGGACTCGAACATGCGGAGATGCTGCGCGCCGGGCTACGCGGTGGAATACGATTGCGTGCCGCCGACCGAACTACGCGCAACGCTAGAGACCAAGCGGGTTAGCGGGCTTTATCACGCCGGCCAAGTGAACGGCACCTCGGGCTATGAAGAGGCCGCCGCGCAAGGCATCGTCGCCGGCATGAACGCAGCGTTGCGCGCGCAAGGTCGCGAGCAGATCACGTTTTCGCGCGCGACGTCGTACATCGGCACGCTCATCGACGATCTCATCACGCAAGGCGCAGCCGAACCATATCGCATGTTGTCGTCGCGCGCGGAGTTCCGATTGTTGCTGCGTCACGACAACGCCGACACGCGACTCATGCCGATCGGACGCGCCGTAGGTTTGGTGGACGACGCGAATTGGCGCGATTTCGAGTGGCGCATGGCGACGATGGAGCGCGAGCGCGCGCGTCTCGAAGCGACGCGAGCGAGCGCCGACATGCGCGCTCGCTTCGACGCCGAGCCCGGCGCGACGCTGGCACAGTTGCTGCGCCGTCAGGATTCGGAGTACGCCGCGATCGCGGGGGACGACGCGATTGATCCGGAGCTCGGCGAGCGGTTGGTCACCGAACTGCGCTACGAAGGCTATATCCGCCGCCAGGCACAGGCGGTCGAGCGCCTCGCCAAGGCCGAACATGCCAGGATCCCCGCTGATTTCGACTACGGCTCGTGCCGCGGGCTCTCGCGCGAAGCGACCGAGAAGCTGGGAGCGCTGCGGCCCGAGACGGTCGGCCAGGCCGGGCGCATCCCGGGCGTGACGCCGGCAGACGTGGCGGTCGTGTCGGTCTACCTGCGCCGCTGGCGCGAGGCCCCGCCCGCGCTCGCCGGCGCCGCGGTGTGAGCTCGGAAGAGCCGCTCGATCGGCTCATCGATGGGCTGCGGACGCTCGGCTTCGAGCACCCCGCCCGCCTCGCGGGCCGTCTGGCCGAGTTCTCCGGCCTTCTGCTCGAGGCCAACACCCGGACCAATCTCGTCGGCGCAAAGACGCTCGAAGGCCTCGTCGCGCCGCACCTGCTCGACAGCCTGGCGCCCCTGGCCGGGCTGCGCCTGGCCTCGCCGGTGGTGGATGTGGGCAGCGGCGGGGGAATGCCCGGCATCCCCGCGGCGCTTGCCTTTCCCGCGAGCCGCTTCGTGCTGCTCGAGCCCAGGGCCAAACGGGTGGCGTTTCTCAAGGAAGCAGTGGCCGCGTTAGGGTTGAGCAACGTCGAGATCGAGCAGACCTCGGCGCAGACAGCCTGCAAGACGACCTTGCGGCGGGCGCCGGGACGCTGCTGGTCCGGGCCCTCGCCAAGCCGGCCGAAACCCTAGAGCTGGCCTTGCCGCTTCTCGCCCCGGCGGGCCGGTCTGATCCTCTACCTGGGGCGCGCGGCGACGCCCACCATGGCCGAGGTCGCGACGATGAAGCGCCTTGGGGCGCGGCTGGCAGAGGCCCGCCGCCTTCAGGTTCCGTACCTTGAGGCGCAACGGCACGTCTGGATCATCAAGAGAATAACGGTCGAATAAATTCGACCGCTCCATGACGCCGAGAAGGGTCGGAAAAGGTTTCACGTGGAACATTATGGCTGACTTCGAGCGCCTGCTCGTCGAGGCACTGCCCGAGGCCGGGGTGTATGCCGTCGGCGGCAGCGTGCGCGACGCCGTGCTCGCGGAGCTTGGTAAGCCCCAGCCCAACGCGCCGGACCTCGATTACCTGGTCACCGGGCTGCCGCTCGAGACGCTCTTGGAGCGGCTCCGGCCGCTGGGCCGGGCGGAGGTCGTCGGGGCGTCCTTCGGGGTCATCAAGTTCAGCCGCGACGACGCGACGGTGGACATCGCGCTGCCCCGGCGCGAGCGCTCGACCGGCCCGCACCACCGGGACTTCGAGATCCAGTCGGCGCCGGATATCCCCATAGAAGAAGACCTGGGGCGGCGGGATTTCCGGATCAACATGATGGCGCGCGACGTCCGGACTGGGGCGATCGTCGACCCCACGGCGGCCGGGCCGACCTCGAGGCCGGCCGGCTGGACGTGCTGCGCGAGCAGGCCTTCGAAGAGGACCCGTTGCGGATCTTGCGCGGGGCCCAATTCGCGGCCCGTTTCGAGCTCGTGCCGACGCCCGCAACCCTCGCAGCCATGCGGGATGCAGCCGACAAGGTGCCCAGCGTGGCGCCCGAGCGGATCGCCGACGAGCTGGCCAAACTGCTCACCCTGGCGGAGCGGCCGAGCGTGGGTCTCGAGCTGCTGCGCGACACCGGGGCGCTGACCTACGTCATGCCGGAGCTGCTCGAGGGCTGGGGCGTCGAGCAGAACCAATACCACGCCTACTCGGTCTACGAGCACAGCCTGCGGGCGTGCGACGCGGCCCCGGCAGGAGCCGCTCGAGCTACGCCTGGCGGCGCTGCTGCACGACGTCGGCAAGCCCCGCACCAAGGAGGGTCCGCACTTCTACGGCCACGAGAAGGTCGGGGCCGACATGACCCGGGCGCTGCTCGAACGGCTGCGCTTCGGCGGCGACCTCGTCGACCGGGTGACGGGCCTGGTCGCCAACCACATGTACACCACCGCCGACGCCGTCTCCGATGCCGGCATCCGGCGCTTCATCCGGCGCGTCGGCCGGACAACGTGGACGATCTCTTCGCCTGCGCCACGCAGACGTCGAGGCCACCGGCCTGCCGCCCCACGACGGCGGCGAGAACGAGCGCTTCGAAGCCCGGGTCCGAGGGTGCTGGGGGCCGGCCACCCGATGAGCATCGCCGATCTGCAGATCAAAGGAGAGGAAGTCATCGGGATCATGCGTGACATGGGAGTCGTCGGAGCCGACTTCCAGGGCGACGGACGCGTCGGCGCGGCGCTGCGCGCCTGCCTTGAAGAGGTCCTCGACGACCCCGGCCGCAATGAGCCGCAAGCGCTGCGCTCCATTGTGCGCAGCTTTTTTGATTCCAAGAAGCCCAAATAGGTCTGCATAGCGGGACAAATGGCTAAGCGAAAACCACAGAGCGGGACGAACCGCACCATCGCCATCGCCAACCAAAAAGGCGGCGTCGGCAAGACGACCACCGCGGTGAACCTCGCCGCCGCGCTCGCGCAGCGCGGCCGGCGCGTCTTGCTCGTCGACGTCGATCCGCAAGGCAACTCGACCACCGCGCTCGGCATCGAGAAAGCCGCGGTGAAGAAATGCATCTACGACGTGCTGCTCGCGTCGGCCGGTCTCGATGAAGCGGTGCTCGAAACGAACGTGAGCGGGCTGTCGATCGTGCCCGCGACGCTCAATCTCGCAGGCGCGGAGATCGAACTCGTGTCAGCGTTGTCGCGCGAACAGCGGCTGCGCACCGCGCTGCAGGCGAGCGCGACGACCTATGACGACATCATCATCGACTGCCCGCCGTCGCTCGGCTTGCTCACGCTCAACGCGCTCACCGCGGCGCGCTGGCTCATCGTGCCGGTGCAGGCGGAATACCTCGCGTTAGAAGGGCTCGGCCAGCTCACGCGCGTCATCGGCCTGGTGCGCACGCATCTCGACGAGGACCTGGAGATCATGGCGTGCTCGTGACGATGTACGACGGGCGCACGAATCTCGCGACGCAGGTGGTCGCCGAAGTCGAGAGCTTCTTCCCCGGCGTGGTGTTCGCCACGCGCATCCCGCGCACGATCCGGTTGTCGGAAGCGCCGTCGTACGGCAAACCGATCGGCACATTCGACGCCAAGAGCAAGGGCGCGCTCGCATATGCGGCGCTCGCCGACGAGGTACTAGCGAGATGAGCAAACAGCGTGGACTCGGCCGCGGTCTGGGGGCGCTGTTCCCGGGCGCCGATGCGCGCGGGGCGGCGCGTCCAGCGACCGCACGGTGATGGCGCTCGCGCTTCCGACGTCGCGCCGAATCCCGCAGCAGCCGCGGCGCGCCTTCGAGGGCGACGCACTCGCGCTGCTCGCGCGATCGATGAAGGCGAAAGGCGTGCTGGCCCCGAGCCTGGTGCGCCCCAAACACATCGGGGCCGCGCACTACGATGACATCGCCGGCGAACGGCGCTGGCGCGCGGCCAAGCTCGCCGGCCTGCGCACCATACAGGCGCTGATGCACGACACGAAGGACGGTCACGCGATCGAATTGACGCTGTTCGGACCTGCAGCGCACCGATCTGAACCCGATCGAAGAGGCCTCGGGCTATCGCCGGCTCATCGCCGAGTACGATTTCGCGCAAGAGTCCTGGCGCAGCGCTCGGCAAAGCGCGGCCCACCATGGCCAACGCGCTGCGCCTGCTGTCATTGCCCGATACGGTGCAGGCGATGGTCCGCGACAGCAAGCTCTCCGCCGGCCACGCGCAGGCGCTCGCCGCGTTGCCCGATCCCAAAGCGGTGAAGCTAGCGCGCCAGACGATCGAGCACGGTTGGAACATGCACGAGCTCGAGCGCGCGGTGTCGCCGCCCGGCTATTCCAGATCGGCGCGCGGCCGCGCAGCGGCCGCCCGAGCTGTCCAGCAGATTTCGCCGAGGTCGAAAGCCGTTTGCGCTTCGCGCTCGCGACGCGCGTGGCGCTGCGTCGCGGCACACACAGCGGCAGCATCGGATCCACTACGCGGACGATGACGAATTGCAGCGCATCGTCGACCGCATCTGTCCGGAGGCATCGTGAAACGCGTCTTCATCCCGCTCGTCGCCTGCGCGCTGGCGCTCTCCGCCGCTACGCCTAAGCCGTCGCCCGCGCCATCTCCCGATCCCGCCACCATCGCCGCCGTGACACAGTACGTAAACGCGCTCGCGCACAGCGATTTCAAAGCGGCCTACGCCATATCAAGCACATCGCCGCAGCATTACTTCCTCAGCCCGAACAACCTCGCGTCGAATACGCAGACGACGAACTACGTCGTCAAGAAGGCGACCGTCTTCGGCGTGATCTCACACGGCGCGATCATCGAAGTCGTCATGCGCGAAGAGGTGTCGTTCCTCGACATCGGCATCCAGAAGACCATCAAGGGCGGGATGAACGAGCCTATTTCGAGGTCCACGAAAACGGCGCGTGGCGGGTCAAACGGCTCTACCAGCCCTGGAAGTCCTACGCCCCGAACGTAACGGACAACCAGAAGGGCGTCGATGTCATCGTCGATCGCGTCGAGTACTATGACAAGCGCGTCCGCTGGACTGCACCATCCGCAACTCGGGAACGATGCCCGTCCGGTGTTGCCCTCGGGCAAGACGAGGCTGACCATCGGCGCCGGCGCGCCGATAGCCGCGATGAACGATCCGACGTTTCCGCTCAACGATGTCGCGTACTTCGAGGGATGCGGCTCGTGCCGCAACACCAGGCGGTCAGGTTCGTCGACTTTCCGTTGACGGAGAAGAGAGACGAAGATCGGCAGCTCACGCTGATCGTCGCGCCTGCGATTGCGGACGCCGCCGAGCAGACGTTCAGCGTCGGCGTGGGCCCATGCTCCTTCGGCGTCTGTAGCGCCAGACGGTCCGCCAGGCGGGCCGAGGCGGCCCTGGCGGTACCGGAGGAGATGGCCGAAAGCCCTACGAACCACGTCGCTGGAGTCGGGTCGCCACACGCACCGCGCGGTCGAGCCGATTCGGGGCACTGCACGTACGTGTTGCTTCTTCGGATCGGCGTACGAGAGGGCTGGCAATGCAGGTATTGCGGCGGACAGGTCTTGCACTTGGCGCAGCGGCGACGCTTTCGCGATGACCGGATGCGGCGGCCTCGGCGTCAAATTCGGGTCCGGTCCGAAAGGCTCGAGCGGCGTCGACCACGTCACCATCTTCGTGACCAGCGGCGTCAACGTCCCCACCGTCAATCGCGACGTTCGCTCGCGCTGACGTGCGTGGCCTATGACGTCCGCGGTTATATCTCGACCACGCAGAGCTGTATATCGTCCACGTCATTCCCCGAATGCAGCGATGGTCGTGCTCGGATTCATCCTCGGTCGGCGTGCGGCGGCATCTTGGTCTTCCTCGACCCGTCATGCGTCGCGCCGACGCCGGTCAACGTCACGGTCGACCCCAGCACGTTCATCGTGACGGTGTCGACGAAGTCCGCCACGCAGGAGTCTGCCGTGCTGGGCGAGTCGCCGGGGCACCCAGGCGCTCAACGCGACCGTCTCCGGCATCACGGGGACCGTGACGGTCACGGTCGATTAGACGTCGGATTTCGGCGTTCTCTTCGAGAAGTAGGCCGGCGGCGACCGGCCTCTTTTTTTCGGCTCGATCAGCCTCGCTTGCTGTCGAGGCAGGCGCGGCCGCCGTGGACGTACCACGAGTACAAACAGCAGCGCCGGAGATCGCTGAAAGCCCTACAGAACCGCGTCGCTGAAGCCGGTCCACACACGTATCGCGCGGTCGAGCCATTCGGGGCGGCGCAGACGGCGTGCTTCAGCTTCTTTGTCGGATCGGCGTACGAAAGGACTGGCGATCCAGGTGTTCCGGCGGACAGTTGTTGTCACTGGCGCCACGGGGGGAGTTTTCGCGCTCGCCGGATGCGGCGGTCTTCGACGTGGATACTCAGGTCCGGTCCGAAGGGCTCGAGCGGCGTCGACCACGTCAGCATGTTCGTGACAGCGGCGTCAACATCCCCACCGTCGATCATGGTTTGCCGCTCGCGCTGACGTGCGTGGCCTATGACGTCCGCGGTTACATCTCGACGACGCAGGGCTGCATATGGTCCACGGCGGGCCTCCGCGGGGGCATCTTGGTCTTCCTCGACCCGCGATGCGCTCGCCCGTGCCGTTCACTGTCACAAACGACCCGGTCGACCCAGCATTTCATCGGCACGACAAAGGGCGCGACACAGGATAGTCTGCGTCCTGGGCGTCGCCGGGGGAACCCAGGCGCTGCGACGCCACGGTTTCCGGCATCACCGGCAGGGTCGACGGTCACGGTAAATTCGACGTCGGATTCCGGCGTTCACTTCAAGAAGCAGGCCGGCGGCGACCGGCCTCTTTTTTTCGGCTCTCGCCTAGATCGACCCGCGCTCAGATAATCATCGACTTCTCGCGCTTGCCGCCGTCGCAACGGCAAGCCCGCTGGCGTCACCGACAGCGACGCCCTCCCCACGCCCGCCCCCACACCCGTGCCGCGCCCGGCGGCGGTCGCCATCATATCGCGTCTCGCACCGGCGCCCGTACCTCGAGAAGAGCGTGCGCACCGCGTAGTCGCGCTCGCCGCCCCCGACACGATCGCGCCGCTGCACGCGCTGCACGCGCATCCGCGCGCGCGCTTCTCGATGGCGCTCGACGCCGATGCGCTCGACGGTCTCGCGCATGCGGCCGTCGGCGGCGGCGTGCTCGAAGAGATGGCCGCTCGTCATCTGCACCGGCGACGTGCGCGTCGACGATCTGCTGCGATCCTCTCGCAGGTGCCCAGCATGAGCGCCGGCCTCGCGAACACGCCGGCGGCACGACGTATACGCGCTAGCGGCGGGCGCGCCGCTCGCGTTCTCCGGACAACGCGCGGCGCGCTTCACCGACGCCGACTCGTCGACTTCGCGGGTTCGCCGCGATCGCGCCGCTCGCCGACGCCGGCGCGCTGCGCAGACCTCACCGCTGCTGAGAAAAGCTCGCTAGGAGCGCCGAGCCAGCCGCTGCGGAGCCAGCTCGCCGCGCTCGACGCGGGGATCCTCGACGGGCTCAAGACCGCCGCCGCTCTGGGCAGCCCGACCGGCTCGCGGACCCAGCGGAGAACCGATCCTGCCGTTGTTCATCGACGGCGGCGGCAAGAGCGGCGCGTTCGTCGTGCTCGTCGAGGCGGTGCGGACGCCGCGTATCAAGTGGACACCGCGATGCACGTCGTGAACCCCGGCGGCGGGGCGGTCGGCGTCTATTCGCCGCACGGCGCGTACGACGACAAGACGGCCGCGCTGCTCGAACAGCATCATGCGGCGTTCTGGCACTGTTCTCAGACCGCGTGCTCCGCTCGTCGCCGTCGAGCGGCTCCAGCGAAGCCGTCGCGGCGGCCGATGCTGCGGCGTTCCACGCGTACTGCTCGAGGCGGCCGAAGGCAAGCCGCTCATGACGCTGTTCTGGCATCAGGACGACGGCGCTTCGCTGTCCGTCCTGTCGACCAGACTGCCGGCGACCGCCATGGGCGCGCGCACCCTCGAATACGCCAAAGATGCCGGCGCCCGCAGCGGCGACGGCTCGATCCTCATCGTGCGCATCGAAGCTGACGGCCTGTGGAACCGCCGCGCCGACCGGCAGCAAGTCGTCGACGAGCTCGCCGCCGCGCTTGCATCCGGCGCGACGGAGTCGGTGACGATCGCCCAATACGTGCGCGAGCATCCGCCATCGACGCAGGCGTACGGCTTCGCGCCGGCGGCGGATGAAGGCGGCCTCTCCTATTGGATGGGGACGATCAATCAGGTGTCGATGTGGCGCGCGCTTGCGACCGCTCGCGTGGACGCCGGCGGCAATGGCGCGCTCGTGCGCGAGACGTCACGCCGGCCGTTGCTCGAGGCAGAGGCCTCGCACTGGTTCTTGGCGCCGCAGCTGCTCGCGCCGGCTTGGGAGATCCAACACCAGCTCGACGGCTTCCGGCTCCTGATCGCCGACATCTATCGTGCGGCGGGACGTCCGGTGCCCCAGAACATCGCTCCGATGCGGGCAGAGCCCTCGCCGATCCTAGCCCGCGCCCTTAATCGGCCGAAAAGGCAAACAAGCGTTCTCCACAGGAGCTGTGGATATGTGGAAAACTCCGAAATAGCCCGATGGCGACACGTTCGAAACCCCTGATCTGCAGCATCGGATCGACAGACCCGACCGCCGCCGCCGGCATCGGTCGCGACCTCATCGTCTACGAGCGACTCGGGGCGGTCGGGGTCTTCGCGGTCGCCGCCATCACGGCGCAGAACGCGCACGGCGTCTCGGCGTCGACGCCGTCGCGCCGCGCGTCTCGCGGCGCAGCTCAAAGCGGTCTGGCAACAGCATACGCCGAAGTCATCCGCATCGGCCTGCTCCCCGACGCGAAGCTGATCGCCGTGGTCGCCGCTTCGTGCGTTCGCTGCGCAAGCGACCGCCAATCGTGATCGATCCGGTGCTGTGCGCGAGTTCGGGCGCACGCTTTCTCGGTGCCGCGGAAGTGCGGGCGCTTGAGCGCTTGCTGCCGCTGGCGACCCTCGTCACGCCGAACGTCGCCGAAGCCGAGAAGCTCACCGGCCTGCGCATCCGCGACCTCGCGAGCGCCGAGCGCGCGGCCGTACGGCTGCACGAGCGCGGCTGCGCGGTGCTGCTCACGGGCGGTCACCTGCCTGGCGCGCGCGTCACCGATATCCTCGTCGATCACAGCGGACTGCGGCGCTTCAGCGCGCCGCGCATCGAGGCGCGCATGCGCGGCACCGGCTGCACGCTCGCCGCAGCGATCGCGGTCTTTCTCGCACAAGAGCTGCCGCTCGAGCAGGCGGTGTCGCGCGCCCGCAGCTTCGTACGGCGCGAACTGGAGGCGCAGCGCCGCGCGCGGCCAAAGGGACGCGCATGACGACCGCGACTTCGAAGCGCCGGCGCATCATGGCGGGCATGCGCGTGTCCGGCAAACTGCACGTGGGCCATTGGCTGGGGCGCTGCAGAACTTCGTCGCGCTCACCGTCGACAACGACTGCTTCTACGAGATCGCCGACCTGCACGGCCTCACCACGAATTTCGCCCGCAGCAAAGAGATCGCCGGCGATGCGCGTGAGATGGCGATCGACTGGCTCGCGGCCGGGCTCGATCGAGGCGCTGCACCATCTTCGTGCAGTCGCGCGTGCCGGAGATCGCCGAGATGGCGCTGCTGCTGTCGATGATCGCGCCCGTGTCATGGCTCGAACGCGTGCCGACCTACAAGGATCAGATCAACGCGCTCGGCGGCGACATCGCGACGCACGGCTTCCTCGGCTACCCCGTGCTGCAGACCGTGGACATCGTCGCCTTCAAGGGCCAGGGCGTGCCGGTCGGGCTGGATCAACTGCCGCATCTCGAGCTGTGCCGCGAGATCGTGCGCCGCTTCAACCACCTCTACGGCGAGGTGCTCGTCGAACCGGAGGCGGTGCTGTCGAAGACGCCTGCGCTGCCGGGCCTCGACGGCCGCAAGATGAGCAAGTCCTACGACAACTCGATCTTGCTCTCCGACAGCGCCGCCGAGACGCTCGCGAAGGTCAAGACGATGATCACCGATCCGGCGAAGATCCATAAGGACGATCCCGGTCATCCCGAGATTTGCCCGGTGTTCACGTTCCAAGAGATCTTCAACGCCGGCAATGCCGCGGACATCGCACACCGCTGCCGGACCGGCAAGCTCGGGTGCGTCGCGGATAAGGCCGACATGGCCGAGCATCTCAACACAGCGCTGGCGCCGTTGCGCGAGAAGCGCCGCGAGATCGAAGCGCGGCCGAAGTATGTGGAAGAAGTGCTCGAGGCCGGAACGCAGCGTGCGCGCGAAGTGGCGCGCCAGACCCTCGCCGAAGTGAGAACCGCGATAGGGCTGTAAGAGGTGCGCGGACGATCATCGCTGACTTCTCGTCGTGCTGACCTGCGTGGCGGCGGCGATGCTCGCGCCTTCAGGCACGCTCGCGGCCGGCGACCCGCGGGTCCAGATCAGCACGCCGCGAGACGGCCAGCAGTTCGAACCGGGCAGATCGTGTCGGTGACCGTGACCGTTTCCGTGCCGGTGGGTGCTGGATTCCTCGGCGTCGGCGCTCCAGGCGTGGGAGTGCTGCAGGGCGTCGGCTATAATGGATCCAGCTATCAGGCGCACTTCACGATCCCCGCAGAGTTCGCAGGCCCGCTCACGATGACGCCGTCGGTGATCACAACGGACGGCACGCCGATCGAAGGCACGTCGGTGACTATCATCGTGCGAGCGGCCGGTCCGCCGTCGCGTCTGCGCCTGGTGGAGGCGACGTTCTTCTTGCGGCCATCGGCGTCCATGGAGAACATCTACGTCCAGGGCGTATATCCGAACGGCATCGAGCGCGACCTGACGTCGTCCGTCACCGGGAACGACCTACCGATCGAGCGACCCGCAGGTCGTCAAGGTCGATGCGGAAGGAGCATGTCCGCGCCGTGGGCTGGGGCGCCGCGGTGGTGATCGTCAAGAACGGCGGTGCCAAAGCGTTCGCGACGGTGTGGGTCGAGGACCCGGCCCAGCCGCTGCCGCCGGTCGACGTCACCGATCAACTCAGGGTCGAGCGTGTGCCGGCGCAGGTCACGGCCGTGGACCCGTCCGAGAGCGGCTACGTCCAGACGCTGCGCATCAGCAATGCGAGCTCGATACCGATCCCAGGACGGCTCTATGTCGTGGTCTCAGACCTTCCGCCGAAGGCGGTCGTGACGGAAGCCGGCAGGACCAAACACGTCGAGCCGCTTGGGTCGCTGTACTTCTGGACCAGATTGCCGGACGGCCTCACGCTCCAGCCGGGCCAGAGCGCATCCGTCAGCCTGCACATGTATACGCTGACGAACACGCCCGTCGACTACACCGTGCGCGTCTTCCGCAGCTCGGTCGAGCCAGTGAGGGCTCGCTTGAGCGGCTCTGGTACTTCGCGAGCACCGTCTTCAGGCGCGTGAGCGCTTCGTGCAGAAGCGGGCCTGGTACTTCGCAAGCACCGTCTTGAGCCGCTTGAGCGCCTCGCGCAGGTTCTCTTCTGAATTCGCGTACGACAGCCGGATGAAGCCTTTGCCGTTCGGCCCGAACGTCGAGCCGCCGAGCACCGCGACGTTGCCTTCATCCAAGATGTAGGCGGCGAGTTTGATGTCGTCTTTCTCGATCGCCGACATGTTCGGGAACACGTAGAACGCGCCGCCCGGCATCTGGCAGGTCACGCCCGGGATCTCGTTGAGCCCCTTCACCAACAGCTCGCGGCGGCGCCGGAACTCTTCCTCCATGCGCTGCACCGGCCGGTCGTCGCAGTGGAGCGCCTTGACGCCCGCGTCCTGGACGAAGGTCGCGGTGCATGAGACGGTGTTGAGCATGAGCGCGCCGACCGCGTCGGCGATGTACTTCGGATACACGCCGAAGCCCAGCCGCCAGCCCGTCATCGCCCACGCCTTGGAGAATCCGTCGACCAAGATGGTGCGCTCCGGCATGCCCGCCAGCCCGTAGTACGAGGCGAAATCCGCGTCATAGCAGTGGCGGTTGTAGATCTCGTCCGTGATCACAAGGATGTCGTGCTTGCGCGAGATCGCGGCGATGCCTTCGATGTCCTCAGGCGTGAGGATGCCGCCGGTGGGATTGTGCGGCGAGTTGATCACCAAGATCTTCGTCTTGGGCGTCACCGCGGCTTCGAGCGTGTCGAGGTCGAGGCGGAACGCTTTCTTCTCGAGCAGCGGCACCGACACGGGAACCGCGCCGACGTAGGTCACGATCGAACGGTACGCCGGATAGGCCGGATCGGGGATGATGACCTCATCGCCCGGATTGAGCAGCGCCATCAGCGTGAAGGCGATGGTCGGCTTCGCGCCTGGGCTCACCACCACCATGTCGCGCGTCACCTCGACGCCGCGCGTCCGCTTGACGTACTCCACGATCGCGTCGCGCAGTTCGGCGATGCCCGAGGCCGGCGTGTAGTGGGTGCGGTTTTCGCGGATCGAGGCGATGCCGGCTTCTTTGATGTCTTCGGGCGTGTCGAAGTCCGGCTCGCCGATCTCCAGATGGATGATGTTGCGCCCTTGCGCCTCGAGCGCTCTGGCCCGCGCGAGCACCACGAAGGCGCTCTCGGTGCCCAAACGGCTCATCGAAGCGGCGAGCGGGAATTGCGTCGTCTGCATAGCGCTCTCGAGTTTCGGGAGCCCGAAAGAATGTCCCTAGTGTCGCGGTTGTCGCTAGTCGTGGACGGCTGTTGCCCGCGGGGCGCCTACGCGCCGGGCTGCGTTTCCTCGCCCTGCATTGCGCTATCTTCCGTGGCGCGCGCCTCCCGGAGGCGTTGCCGCGCATTCACCTGATCAAAGCCGAGTTTCTGCGCCCGCTTTATGACACCCTCATAAAGATGTTCGAAATGATCCCAAAGCTTCGGGTTCAGCGCGCGCCGATGCACCGCCACCACGTCTGCCAGACCCTCCCACGTATCGATCACCCGGCCTGAAGCGAGGTGATGGATGAGTTCGGCATCGAGAAGCTCTTGCTCGACGTACATGCCGACCCGCTCGAACGTCCTCAAGATGACCAACTCTTTGTGCACGTTCTCATCGGCGCGGCCGACGATTTCGAGCTCCTTGCGGAACTTCGGATCGCTCATCCGTTCCGGTAATTCGTTGAGGACGAAGCGCCGCGCATCGAGGAACGTCGGGCTGGCGAGCTCGGCGAAGATGACGTTGGCGGCGTCGAGTTGCGACGCACGCCGAAGCTGGCGAAGCTGGTCGACCGTTGTCCGCAGCTGATGCCATCCGACGACGACGGTGAAGAAGATGACCAGGCCGGTGAAGACCGTGCCGATCGCGGTGACCGCTTCCCAATTCACGCCACCCTCCTTTAGTCGTGGATGCCGTTGCCGGCCGGGCCCTCGCGGCTGAGATGGAAGTAGTACTCCACGATCGCCTGCGCCACGGGCGCCGCGTTCACGGCGCCGAAACCGCCGCTCTTCTCCATGAACACGACCACCGCGATCTGCGGATGGTCGTACGGCGCGAAGCACACGAACCAGGCGTGGTTGCGGCCGTCGGGATTGTCGGGCGTGCGCACGTTCTCGACCGTGCCGGTCTTGCCGGCGTAGTGAAATCCGGGGATGGCGACGTTGTACGCCGTGCCGTACGGACTTTCGATCGCGCCGAGCATGCCCTCGCGCACCAATTGCAGGTCGGCCGCCGAGATCGGCACGTGGCCTTCGACGGTCGGCGCGACGCGCAATGCGATGTGTCCGTGCTCGTCGCGCACGTCGTTGAGCAGATACGGCCGGTACAGCGTGCCGCCGTTGGCGACCGCGGCGCCGACGCGCAGCATCTGGATGGGCGAGGCCTCGACGTAGCCCTGGCCGATCGCCATGTTCACGGTGTCGCCGGCGTACCACTGGTCGTTGTAGATGCGTTTCTTCCACGCGGGCGTGGGCAGCGTGCCGGTGGTCTCGCCCGGGATGTCGATGCCGGTGAGCGAGCCGATGCCGTACGCGCCGGCGTACTGGTCGAGCCGCGTGATGCCGAGCTCGAAGCCCACCTTGTAGAAGAAGACGTCGCACGAGCGCGAGATCGCGTCCACCACGTGCAGCGTGCCGTGGCCGCCGCGCGCGTCGTCGTTGAAGACGATGCCCAGATCGAAATAGCCCGGGCAGTAGCGCACGCTGTCGGCGGTGAGCACGCCGCTCGCGAGCGCCGCCGAGCTCGTGATCATCTTGAAGGTCGAGCCGGTCGGATACTTGCCGGCGATGGCGCGGGTGAAGAGGGGTTTGAGCGGGTCGTTGAGGTACGCGTTGTAGCGCGCCTCGCTGATGGGCAGCGCGAAGTCGTTCGGGTTGACGTTGGGCTGGCTCACCAGCGCGAGGATCGCGCCGCTGTTGACATCTTCGACGATCGCCGCGCCCGCGACCCGATGGCCGATGCGCGCCGCGATCACCTTGATCTGGCGGTCCATCGCCGCCTCGGCCGCGCGCTGCAGCCGCCAATCGATGGTGAGATCGAGGCTGCTGCCGGGGATGGCGTCGCGCTCGCCCAGCGTCGCGACGGCTTGCCCCGCCGAGTTGACCTTGATCGCGCGTCCGCCGCTCGTGCCGCGCATGACCGAATCGTAGGTGAACTCCAAGCCTTCTTTGCCGATGGTGTCGGTCATGCCGTAGCCGAAGGCCTTGCGCGCGTCGTACTCCTCTTTGGTGATGCGTCCGACATAGCCGATGATGTGCGAGCCGACGGTGCCGTACGGATAGTGCCGCACCGGCACGAGTTCGACCGCCATGCCCGCGAGCCGGTCGGCGCGCTCCGAGAAGCGCGCGACGGTGGCGGCGTTGAGGTCTTCGGCGATGGTCACCGGGCCGAGCGGCACCGCGCCCGCGAGCGCATCGAAGCTCGCGTAGCTCACGCCGTTCTGGCGCAATAGGCGCTGCCACAATGTCGCCGCCGGGATGCGCAAGATGCCGGCGAGCTCGTCGATCTCGGCCGCCGGATCGCTCACCTGCATCGGCACGACTTGCACGACGAACGAGGGCCGGTTGCCGACCACGATGACGCCGTGGCGGTCGTACATCAAGCCGCGCGGCGCGGTGAGCGGGATGGTGCGCAGCTGGTTCTGATCGGCGAGGGTCTCGTAGAGCGCGCCGTGCACGAGCTGGACGTCCGCGAGCCGCCACACGAGCACCCCGAGCGCGATCGCGACGCCCGCCACGAACACGATGAGGCGCGGCATGCGCGCGCGCTTCGCGTCTTCGTCGCTCTCGCTGCGTCCGACTATGCCTTGCATCGCGCTCCTAGTAGCCCGGACGCCGGTTCGACAGCCAGCGCAGCACGACCACCGCGACCGCCGCGATAGCGCAGTTGAGCAGGATCTCCCACAGGGTCGCATGCGCGATGCGATGGTAGGTGCCGCGCTCGCCGGCGCCGATCTCGAGCACGAGATAGGTGACGGCATTGCGCACGATGGTGCCGCCCGCGACGGCGGCCACGACCACCGGCAGCGAGTCGGCGAAGAAGCGGCTGCTCAGCAAGCCGGCGAAAAATCCGACCGCGGTCGTGCCGAGCACCGCGCCGCCGCCGCCCCCGAGCGCATCCTCGAGTGCGCCGCCGAGCAGGCCGAGCCAGCCGCCGGTGGCGGGGCCGCAGCGCAGGCCCGCCCAGACGACGAGCACGGTGAGCGGGCTCGGCTGCGCGCCGCGCAGCGTCCATGCATGGCCGAAGGTCGCTTGCCAGACGACGGCGAGCACCGCGAGCGCCAGCAGCACGCCGAAACTCGGCGCCGCCGCCGCGCCGGCATCGAGCGGCCGCTGCGGACCGAACAGCACGCGCGGCGCGCCGCGCAGACGCACGTCCATCATTGCGCGACCGCCACCGTGAACACGAGCACGCGCGTGAGCGAGTGGAAGTCGACGGCCGGGTCGAGCACCGCGGTCTGATAGAGCGCGTTGTCCTTGCGATCGATCTCGCGCACGCGGCCGATCGTGATGCCGCCGGGATACACCTCGCCGCGTCCGGTCACGGCGACATCGCCGACCTGCAGCATCGCGTTCTGGTCGACGTACTTCATCTTGGCGTGCAGCCACGTGCCGGTGACGATGCCCCACGAACGCGAGCGCGTGAGGTAGGCGGGCACCGAGCTGCCGGGATCGATGACGAGCAGCACGCGCGCCTCGTGCGGCCCTGCGCTCACGACGTGCCCGACCAGCCCGGCCCCGCTCACCACGACGCTGTCGCGATGCACGCCGTCGCGCGTGCCGCGGTCGATGGTGATCTCGCGGCCGACCGCCTCGGGCGAATAGCCGACGACGTCGGCGACCACGGAGGGCTCGGCCCGCGACTGCTTCATCGCGAGCAGCGCCCGCAATTCGTGGTTTTCCGCCGACTCGGCATTGAGC
Source organism: Vulcanimicrobiota bacterium (assembly GCA_963805945.1). GTDB lineage: Bacteria > Vulcanimicrobiota > Vulcanimicrobiia > Eremiobacterales > Eremiobacteraceae > JAFAHD01. The sequence goes on from CAWDVP010000002.1 coordinate 331,450, forward strand.
TGCGCGTTGGCCGCGGCGAGCCGGTTCGCTTGCTCGCGCAGCGCGGCGTTCTCCGCGGCGTATTCGCCGGCGTGCGTGAGGTCATGCGCGGCCGCGCCGACGGCGGTCGCGAGGCGCGTGGCGCCGCTTTGTATCGGCGTGAAAACCGCGCCGGCGACGACGTCAAGCACGCTCTGCCGCCCGTTGCGCGCCGCGTCGAGTTCGACGAGCGTCACGAGCGACGCGACGATGATCAGCGCAACGAATACGAGGAGTTTTCTCTCATCCCAAAACGTATGGATCGCAACCACCTGCCGATCAGCGACGGGGGAGTCGGATAGAGCGCGCTGAAAAGTCGATCGTCTTCGAGGATCGCCGCCCCGCCGCGCGCCACACAGAGCATCGGGTCCTCCGCGACCCGCACCGGCATGCTGAGCACGAGGCCTAGCGTGTCGGCGAGTCCCGCGATGACCGCGCCGCCGCCGGCGAGCACGAAGCCGCCGTCGGCGATGTCGCGCACCAGCTCCGGGGGCGTGACCTCGAGCACCGACCGGATCGAATCGACGATCTCACCGAGCTGCTCGGCGATCGCCGCTCCGATTTCTTCCTCGCGCACTTCGAACGTTCCCGGCCGCAGCGCACGGATGTCCTGGCCGGCGATGTGCGCAGGCGCACGTCCGAGCGGCCGTCCGTAATATGCGAGCGACATCTTGAGCTGTTCGGCCGTGCGCTCGCCGATGAGCAAGCCGCGCGTGGTGCGGATGTGGGCCACGATCGCCTCGTCGAGCTTGTTGCCGCCGAGTTTGAGCGAGCGGGCGACGACGAGCCCGCCGAGCGAGAGCACCGCGATCTCGGTCGTGCCGCCCCCGATGTCGACGATCATGCTGCCGTGCGGCTCGAGGATCTGCAGGCCCGCGCCGACCGCCGCCGCGATCGCCTGCTGCACGAAGTAGACGCGCCCCGCGCCCGCGCCGACCGCCGCCTCGCGCACCGCTTTGCGTTCGATGTCGGTCGCGCTGCCCGGCACGCCGATGATGACGCGCGGCGGGATGAGCGTGTGGCCGCGCAGCGCGCGGTCGAGCAGCTGGCGCACGAGCGCTTCGGTGTACTTGTAGTTCGAGATGACGCCGTTGCGCAGCGGCCGGATGACGGCGATGCTGCGCGGCGTCTTGCCGAGCATCTGGCGCGCGCCTTCGCCGACGGTGATCACGTCGCCGGACTCGACGTCGATGGCGACGACCGTCGGTTCGATGAAGCGGATGCCGTGCCCGCGCACGTGGACGGGCGTGTTCGCGGTGCCGAGATCGATGCTGATCTCAGGCGCGATGCGCGCGTAGAGCGATTCGAAGACGCCGGGCATGGCTTAGAGCAGTTCGTATCCTAAAGAAGCGAACGCGCGCCCCAGGCGCGCGAGCGGCAGTCCCATCACGGTGTAGAAATCCCCGACTATGGATGCGACAAGCAGCGCGCCGCGACCTTGGATGCCGTAGGCGCCGGCCTTGTCGCGCGGCTCGCCGGTGGCGACGTAGCGCGCGATCTCGTGCTCGGCGAGCGGCTCGAAGGTCACTTCCGATGACTCGACCCCATCTGCCTGACCGCCGCGGGCGCGGTCCACCACGGCGAAGCCGGTATGGACGGTGTGCGCGCGCCCGGCCAGCCTTTTCAGGAAGGCCGCTGCCTCGGCATCGTCGCGCGGTTTGCCGAGGACGTCGCCGTCGATGACGACCGCCGTGTCGGCAGCGACGAGCAGCGGGGGTCCGCCGGACGAAGCCTGCGCCGCCTTGCCGCGGGCGTGCGCGAGCACCATGTCGCGCGGATCGGCGCCGGCGTCGTCATGTTCGCGCTCGTCGTAGGCGCTCAGCACGAGGACGACCTCTAAGCCGAGGCTTTCGAGCAACTGGCGGCGGCGAGGTGAGATGGAAGCGAGCGCGACCGAACGCAGTCGCGCTTCATTCATACGTCTGGCCGTGCGCTTTGATCCAGCCGTTGAGGTGGCGGCCGGCGGGGTCGTGATGCGTCCAATGGATGACCGGACCGCCGGCGTCGAGCTCGAGCACGCCGCGCACGATGACGTCGTCGTCGGCTGACACCGGCGCCTCGGGCGCGATGTCGGTGTTGTGCGCGACGAGGATCAACTGCTCGTCGCCGGTGCCCGTGTGCACGTCGAGCAGGAAGCGCTCGTGCTCGCCGGTGGCCGAGGTGCTCGGCGGCAGCACCTTGGCGACGGTGCCTTCGACGGTCACCTCTTGGCCGCCGCGATGCTCTTGGATGAACTGGATGGCGCCGAGATTGTCGGGCGTGTCGGACGCAGAGGAGCACGCGGCGACGGCCAGTGCGATGGCGGCGAGGGCGATGAGGCGTCTCATGGCTCGACCTCCGGCATGTGGTGAGCGGTTCGCGCCGGGCGATGAGTTTCGCCTGCCCGCCGGCCTGGACGGACCGCCGCCGCGTCGTGATATACTGCCGATGAGAGGTCTCCACGCGCGCGCCCAATCGAGGATGCTCGTCGCGCTCATGGCCTGGGCGCAAGCGAAGGGCGTTGGACGCGTCGGCGCCGAGTGGCAATTCAAGGTGACGCCTCCGCACGAGGCGACGAGGCCGCTTGTCCCCGATGTCGCGTTCCTGTCATTCGAGCGGCTGGGATACGAGGACGAAGAAGCGGCGCAGCTTCCCTACTTGGCGCCCGACGTCGCGGTCGAGGTGCTCGCACCCGCCGACCGGCGCGCCGACATCGACGAGAAAGTGCGCGTGTATCTCGCGGCGGGCAGCACATTGGTACTGCTCGTCGACCCGGCCGAGCGCACCTTCGTTGCGTGCGACGCCGAGGGGGCGCGCCGCTTCTCAGGTGATGAGGAATTCGTGCACCGTGCGCTGCCGGGTTTCGCCGTGCGCGTGTCTGCGATATTCGAGCCGCTCAAGCCCAAACGATAGCCGTCAAGGCGGCATCGACCGTACGTTCGGGTTGTGGGAGATGCCCGTGCGAGGGTATACTCGATGAGCACGTGGCCGCCTGACGCCACCTCATTTTGCCGTTTGTCTCTATAAGGTTGGAAGAATTGATGGATCCGCACGAGCGCAGCGCGGGGGACGACCGCGCCTATAATGCGGCGCCGGAACTGCGCCGACTCATCCGCGCCGCAGGCAATATCCGGGTGATCCTGCTCGGCCTCCCAGGCCCGGCGGGCGCGAAACGGGCGACACGGCCGATCGCGACGGGCACCTTCTCGTTTCCGGCGCTGAGCGTCAATTAACGCCTGAGCCGAACTAAAGTTCGGCCCCTACAGATATAGTCTCTTCTTCTCGATATAGCGCACGACGTCGTCGGGCGTCAGATAACGTATGGGCTGCCCCGCGCGAACGCGCTCGCGCAGCACGCTCGCCGAAATGTCCACCAGCGGCAGATCGAGCGCGACGAAGCGCTCGCGTAATTCGCCGGGCAGATCGCCGATGATGGCGGCGAGGTCCTCCACCTCCGCGCCTTCGCGCCGCACCACGTAGAAATGTTTCAGCGCGGCGGCGACTTCTTCCAAGCGCCGCCAGCGGCTCACGGTGAGCGAGTCCATCCCGGCGATGAAATGCAATTCGTCATCGGCGTAGCGTGTGAGCAGCAGCGCCAACGTATCGGCGGTGTACACCGGTCCGGCCTGCGTCAGCGCGGTGTCGTCGAGCTCGAAGTGCTCGGCGCCGCGGATGGCGAGCTCCACCATCGCGCGGCGATCCGCTGCAGCGGCGTGTACGGCGCGATGCGCCGGCTCGCCGACCGGCAAGAACAACACCCGCTCCAGCTTGGCGTGGGCGCGCACCGCGTCCGCGATGAAGAGATGCCCGTAGTGGATGGGATCGAACGTGCCCCCGAGCACGCCGATGCGCCGCGCGCTCATAGGAAGACGAACTCGCTCGCGCCGACGCGCACCTTCTGGCCCGCGCGCAGGCCGAGCTTCTCGAGCTTGCGCATGGCGCCGCTGCGCGAGAGCGCGCGGGTGAAGAACGCGCGGCCTTCATCGGTGTCGAGGTCGGTCATCGAGGCGAGGCGTTCGAGATTCGCGCCCGCCACCCGATAGGCGTCGCCCTCTTTGGTCACTTCGACCGCGCGCCGCGACGATTCTGGTTTGGGTCTGAGCACGACGGCCGCCGGGCTTTCCGCCATCGTCTTGGCGCGCGACTCGACGATGGCGGCATAGGCGGCGGCCATCAACGGCTTCACGCCGAGGCCGGTGGCGGCGGAGATGCCGAAGACCTTGGACTTCGTGGATGCCTCGACGGCGGCGAGGACGTCCTTCGCCTCGGGCAGATCGAGCTTCGAGACCGCGATCAGCCGGTGCTTTTGGAGCAGCGCGGGATTCCACGCAGCCAGTTCCGCCTCGATCATCGCCATCTGCGCGAGCGCCTCGGCGGGCGGCAAACCGCCGTCGACCAAGTGGATGAGCACGCGAGTGCGCTCGACGTGCTTGAGGAAGCGATCGCCGAGCCCGGCGCCTCCGCTCGCGCCTTCGATAAGGCCCGGCACGTCGACGAGCACGAAGTTGGCGTCGACGTCGATCTGCACGACCCCGAGCTGAGGCTCGAGCGTGGTGAACGGATAATCGGCGATCTTCGGCCGCGCCGCCGAGACGGCCGCGAGGAGCGTCGATTTGCCGGCGTTGGGCGCGCCGACGATGCCGGCGTCCGCGAGCAGTTTGAGCTGCAGGTCGAGCTCGCGTTCCTCGCCGGGTTGGCCGCGCTGCGCGAAGCGCGGCGTCTGGTTGACCGAGGTCGCGAAGTGCTGATTGCCGAGGCCGCCGCGCCCGCCCCGCGCGACACAGACGCTGACGCCGTCCTCGCGCATGTCGGCGATGAGCTGATCGCCGTCGTACACGAGCGTACCGAGCGGTACGGGGATGACGATGTCCACGCCGTCTTTGCCGTGGCAGTTGTCGCTGCCGCCGTTGTCGCCGGGAGTCGCGGCGAACCTGCGCTTATGGCGGAAATCGAGAAGGGTGGAGCGCTGGCTGTCGCCACGCACGAAGATCGAACCGCCGCGTCCGCCGTCGCCGCCGCTGGGGCCGCCGCGCGGCACGAATTTCTCGCGCCGGAACGCGACGACGCCGTTGCCGCCCTTGCCGCCGAGCACGGCGATATGCGCTTCGTCTACGAACATCGCTTCATCTCAGCAGCGCGCCCACGAGCGCACAACGAAAAACCCGCATCAGATGCGGGTTTCGCTGGACGTCGCGAAATTGACTTGCGTCGTACTAGGCTTCGGAACCGGCCGGCGTCACGGCGACGACCTGGCGATCCTTGCCGCGGCGTGAGAATTCGACCTTGCCTTCGACGAGCGCGAAGAGCGTGTTGTCCTTGCCCATGCCCACGTTGGCGCCGGGATAGAACTTCGTGCCGCGCTGGCGCAGGATGATGTTGCCCGCGATCACGGCTTGGCCGCCGTAACGCTTGACGCCCAGGCGCTTGCTCTGGGAATCGCGGCCGTTGCGCGACGACCCAAGGCCCTTTTTGTGGGCGAAACGCTGAAGATTAATATAGAAAGACAATTTCAAACGGCTCCTCGGTCGACAGATTCGGGGAAGGATTCCCGCGCGATTGGTGCTTGCGAAGTATACCAAACTCAGCGGGATGGGTCAATTTCCAGGGCTGGTTAGCCGACAAGAGATCAAGATCAACCTCGTTCTGTATTGGGGGACACAATGGCCCTTGCGCGTCTTGAAGCGGCGGCTATCGCGAGCAACGCGCACACCCAAGACACCCCGAACAGTGTGCCTCCGACGACGTCTGTCAGGTAATGCGCGCCTAGCGCGAGACGCGACCAGTCCACGCCGAGCATCCACATGATGAGCACTGTGGCGCACGTGATCTTCGCCGGTTTGGGGAGCGGTGCCATCAGCGCGATCAACAACCAGCTTCCGAAGAACACGATCGCCGTGCAGGCATGTCCGCTGGGATACGAATAGCCTGTTTCGTGATACACGAGCCAGTGCTCGGGTCGAACGCGGTGGAAGGCGTGTTTGACCAGCTCGACCACGCCCGTTGAGAAGATCTGTGAGACGAGCACGCCGATACCGAGCCAGAGCGGCATGCGCAGCGCCGCGAGCGCGCCTATGCCGACCAAGCCGATCACCGCGATCGGCAAGGTCCGCCCCGATTCGGTGAAGACGATCGCCGCCCGCGTGCCATGACCTAAGAGCGCAGCGGCGGTTGCGACATCCAGGCGCGAAAAGGGTACCATCGTCACTGCAAAGCCGAGGACCACGAAGAGCACGAGCGCAGCCGCGCTGCAGATCCAGAGTCGCGCTGCCACCTAGTCGGCCTTGAAGCGCTTCGGAACCATCACCCTGAGCGCACGCCGATCCACCGAGAATTTCGCCGGGGTCTTCTCGAGATAATCTCCATCGATGCAGATCGGCTGGCGCTTATCGGTCTTCACGCGGATCTTGGATGCGGAGAAATATTGCGCGTCGCTGCGCTTTGTCTGGTCGCCGCGCAAGAAAGCGATGTACGTGCCCACCTTGTCTCCGACCGACAAGCCGGTCGTCGTGAAGCATGCCAGTTCGCCGTCCGTGAGGGACGCGCTCGGCAACAGCGGCTCATCGCCGTAGAACCGTCCGTTGGCGACGATGACCTGGTGCGTCTCCAGTTTGAGCTTTCTGCCCTTCCACTTGATCACGCACGCGAACGGCTCACGGGTGAACAGGGGGCCAGCGCCGGCGATCGCATACGCCGCGGGACCGGCCCATTTCTTCAGCGCGCGCGGCGTGCGCCGCGCGATTGCGGATGGCAGACCGATGGTGGCGAAATTGGCGAAATGCGTTCCGTTGACGACGCCGAGGTCGACCTTGGCCACTTTCCCCTTGGCGATGACGTCGACCGCATCCTCGACCGACAGCTTGATGTCGAGGCTTCGGGCGAAGCTGTTCCCCGTTCCGGCCGGGATCACGCCGAGCACCGTGCGCGTGTGCGCGAGCTCGCCGATGATCGAGGTCAGCATGCCGTCGCCGCCGCATGCGACGATCAGCCGATGACCCGTCTTGACGGCGCTTTTGACCCGAGCGCGGAGCTTGTCGTGATCGGAGCTGGCGTACGACTCGACGACCTCAAAACCGCGCTCATGGAGCAGCGTACGCGCCATCTTCATGTCGACCTTGCCGTGACGCGACGCAAGGCTGGCGATGATCACGGCTCGTCGCGCAGCGACCTTCTTGCCCACATCTATCCAGTTGGGCGCAGTATGGACCCGCCCTCTTTCCGTTCGGAAGCGGGTTTCGTGTTAGGGGACAAGACAACCCGAATTCGGCGACGCGGACTACTCGCTGTTCTGGATCACCACGTGCCAATGCGCGGGTATGACGCAGCGTCGCTGGTCGTGCCCGAACGACTCGTCGCCGCCTACGAGCATGAAAAGCACCGTATGGACGAGGGTGCCCGGCGGTGCGGGGGGCGGCGCGAGGACGAGCGCGGTGATGTCCAGAGAAGGCGTGGGCAGCGAGCTCGCGTCTCCGACATATGCAAAACCGTGCGGAAAATCGCTGAGATGCCCTAGGTGGCCGCGGAGCATGCGGCCGGTCGTGTGCACGTGGATCGCGCACGGGCCGCCGCCGCTGACATCGACGCCGGACGGCGCCGCGACGAGAAACACCTTGTACACAGGTCTCACGACGATGTGATATCTGAGGTCGAAGAGCACAAAGGCGCGGTACACGATGTCGCGGTGATGACCGCAGACATCGCCGGACACGCCGCCGCGTTGCTGGTCCGCGAATCCGACCGGCACGAGCCCCGCCGGGAACGTGGTCAAGAGCGGCTCCATCGGATGCGGACTCGTGCAGAAGAAGAGATCGGCGTCGGACGTCTCATCGCTGACGTAGGCGAAGGATTGGTCGTTCGCGTCGACGATGACCGGCGCCGGTCGACCGCAGGGCCCCTCGATGCACGTGATCGTATGGCCGCCCAGCGGCGTCGGTGTCGGACCCACGCCGGCACGAATGGTGGTCACCTCGTGGAGCGGCGCATGCGTCGGCGTCGGCGCCACGCACGACACGGTGTAGCTCGTACGCGGTGTGGAATACACATCTGACTGGCCGCCTGAGATGGCGTGCACCCAGAGCTGATCCCAGCCGATCCCCGAGGCGGATTGAACGATCGTCTCCGCGGCGTTCACGTGTCCGCTCGCATCGAGCGTCACGTGGTGGACGGCGGGATCCACACCGCCGCCGCGGTTCCACTGCCAGGTGAAGCTCGCGCCGGGCGTGCCGGCGATGGAGCCTGTGAAAGACAACGTCACGGGGCATGGGCCGCTGTAGGTCGCGTGGTCGACCGAAAGCGTTGCGCTCGTCACGTTGGCGGACGCGCTGGTCGCCACGACGAGCGCACACGCGATCGCGAAGATCCCGAGGCCAACACGTAGACGGCCGCTGACCATGTAAGCGCCCCCTTGAGAGCCGTGTTTCGGCAGCTGTTCCATGAACGGCGCAGGCGGTGCGTACGTTCCAGGGCCGCGCAACCGCTCACCCTTGAGCGCGGGACGTCCGCCCCTTGCAATCGGAGATACTTTGTGGTACAAAGTGTAACAGGCAAGTGACTTTGTGAGGCAAAGTAGCGATCTATGGCCATGCGCATCCTCGCGCTCGTCGTCATCTTCATCGCCGCCACGTTCGCGTGGGTAGTGCTCAGCGCGACGCTCGTCGTCCGCACCGAGCAAGCCGACACGGAGCAGCGGGCCGCGCTCGGTTCGCTGTGGGGACCGCCGCAGACCCAGTGCGTCCCCGAGTTCACCTATCCGGTCCGGAAGGGCTTCCAAAGCCTGCCGCTGTCGGCCAGCCGTATCGTTGTCGACCTCGCGCTCGATCAGCGGCGCAAGGGCTTGCGCTGGTACAACACCTATCGCGTGAGTTTCTCCGGCGCATATCGAGTGGTCAACACGAGCGCAGTGGCGCAGTTGCGGTTCGCGCTGCCGCTGCCGGCGGACAACGGCGTGTACGACGACGTGCGCGTGCTCGTCGACGGACGTCCGATCGCCAACACGACCGAAGGCGGAGTCGTGCGAGCGGCGTTTCCGGTGCCGCCGGGTCGCTCTGCAGAGGTCAGCGTCGCCTACCGATCGCGCGGCATCGGCACGTGGTCGTATCGGTTCGGCATCGGCAGCAACACGATCCGCAATTTTGATCTCGTGATGCACACCGACTTCAAGGCGATCGATTTCCCCGCGGGTACGCTCGCGCCGACGAATGAACGCCAGACGGCGGACGGATGGGAGCTGCGCTGGCAGTATCGCGATCTGGTCGCCGGCGTCGGCATCGGCATGCTGTTCCCCGAACGCCTGCAGCCCGGTCAGCTGGCGCAACGCATCACGATGTGGGCGCCGCTCTCGCTGCTCTTCTACTTCTTCGTGATGTTCATCATCACCACGCTGCGGCGCATCGAACTCCACCCGATGAACTACTTCTTCTTGGCAGCGGCGTTCTTCTCGTTCCATCTGCTGTTCGCGTACACGGTCGATCGCATCTCGATATTGGCCGCGTTCCTCATCTGCTCGGTCGTGTCGATGTTCCTGACGATCAGCTACCTGCGGCTCGTCGTGGGCTTGCGCTTCGCCGCGGTGGAAGCCGGCCTCGCGCAGTTCTTCTATCTGATTCTGTTCTCGTTGGCGCTGTTCAACGAGGGCTACAGCGGTTTGGCGATCACTATCGGCTCCATCGTGACGCTGTTCGTCACCATGCAGTTGACCGCGCGCGTGGATTGGGGCGAGCGCTTCGCCGGCCCGCTCACGCCGGCGGCGGCGGCCCCGCACTGACTCCGGCGCGGTCGGCGTCCGACCATCGGTCGTGCAGCCCCCGCCGGCCTGCAGGTCGGTCTTGGCGCCTTCACCAATGGCGCGGGCAAGGAGGGCAGCATATGCACACCATCGCCGCCATCATGTGGTTCTTCGATGACAGCAGCAACGCGATGAACGCCGCCGCAGTGGGCGGGTTCATGGCAGCGTACGGCCTCTTCGTCCTCATCCTCGTCGCCTTCGAGATCTTCCTCATGTGGAAGATCGCGACGAAGGCGGGCTATCCAGGCGCCTATAGCCTGTTGATGCTGATACCGCTCGTCAACATCATCATCTTCATCATGTTCGCCTTCACCGAATGGCCGATCGAGCGCGACCTCAAGGCGCTGCGCGGCACCCGGGGCACAACGCTCACATCCTGATCGCGGCAGACGGCCGCTCGAAGTCCACACACAGCACACGAGCCCGCGCATATGCGCGGGCTCGTCCTCTTCTATAGTGCAAGCGCGGCGGAGCTACGTGTGCGCGTGCGCCTGGTGGCGCTTGCGGTAGTTGCGCGCCTTGGTCCGATTGCCGCACGTGCTCATGGTGCACCACTGGCCCGAGCGGTTCTTCGTCTCGTCGAAAAACGCCCACGAGCAGCGATCAGCCGGACATGCTTTGAGCCGGCTCCACGTGCCGCTAGCCATCGCTGCGAAGGCGATCGCCAGGAGCGTACCGAGCGCGCCATCGACGCCTGGTGCGAGCGGTTCAAGACGCGCGCCGCCATCCGCTTCGAAGCGGGCGGCCAGCTGCGCGCTGCGCGCCGCTCGATTGAGGGTTTCACGCGCGTTAGGATCCGCAGCAGCGCCGTTGTTGGCGAGGGTGAGATCGCGCAACGCCTCGCGCACGGCGGTCGCCTGCCGCACGTCTGAGTCCGTCGCCGCCGCGCCACGCTTGAGCAGCCCCGCATCCACAAGCCAGCGCGTCAAGCCGGCCGGGGTCGCGAGGTCGTCGCGGCCGCTCTCCAACTCCGCGGTATTGATGAAGGCCTGCGGCAGCAGCAGGTCGCCCGGGGCGGGCTTGCTGCCGGCATACTTGAGAAGAAAGTCTTTCATTGCGGCCCATTATACGCACTTCGGAGGTTACTTTTCAAGCCTGCTATCCCGTAAAGTGGTACATAGTGTAACTATTTAACTGCATTGACAGGTTACGATAACTAGCGTAGAATGATGGCAGGTTACCTCCCACACGAAAGGACACGACCATGGTACATCAAGCTTCGCGCCTCTTCGGGCTCACTCTGGACGAGTACGAGCTGCCGGGCTCGCGCACGGATCTCGTCAGCATCCCGCGCGGCGCCTCGAGCTCGATCTTCGGCGGCTGGGGAGTCCGGATCTAACGGTGGCGCCGTTAAGAGCCGTTAACCTCAGCCGACAAGGTCACCGCACGATAACTCCGCCAACAGCGCAGCCATGAACAACAGGATGTTCGTGGCTGCCTTGTCTGTCATCGCGCTCGCGTTGTCAGGTCAGTCGGCGGCGTCGCCGACCGGCGACCCGGTGATCGCCGCCGCCGGCGACATCGCCTGTGACCCCCGCCCGAGCGCCGCGCCTGAAGCCGATGAGGGCGGCGGCAGCGTCTGTCACCAGGCGGCGACCGCAAAACTCATCGAGCTCATGCACCCGGCCGCCGTTCTGGCGCTCGGCGACGAACAGTATCCCAACGGCGCGCTCGATTCGTTCACGGCGGGCTATGCGCCGTCGTGGGGCGCCTTCAAAGCGATCACGCATCCGGCGCCGGGCAACCACGAGTATCACACCCCGGGCGCGGCCGGATATTTCACGTACTTCGGCGCAGCGGCCGGCCCGCCGGACAAGGGCTACTACAGTTTCGATGTCGGCGGCTGGCACCTCATCGCCCTCAACGCCAACTGCCAGCCCGCCGGCGGCTGTGGAGCGGATTCGCCGGAGGTGCGCTGGCTCGCGCAGGATCTCGCGGCGCACAAGGGCGCCTGTACGCTCGCCTACTGGCATCAGCCGCGCTGGTCATCCGGACCGCACCACAGCGATCCCACGTATGACGCGTTCTGGCAGACGTTGTACGCCGCGCATGCGGACGTCGTGCTCGGCGGACACGACCATGACTACGAACGCTTTTCGCCACAGGCGCCCGACGGCGCGTCGGATCCGGGCAAGGGCATCACAGAATTCGTCGTCGGCACGGGCGGGCGCAGCCACTATCAGGTCAAGAGCGTCGCACCCAACAGCGAGGCGCGCAGCAACGATACTTTCGGCGTGCTCGAACTCACTTTGCATGCGCACGGCTTCGATTGGCGATTCGTGCCTGAGCAGGGCAGCACGTTCACCGATTCAGGCAGCCGCGCGTGCCATGCCTAGGTAGCTGAACCTCCAGCCCCGTTTCTGTCCCGCGACCCCCTCGTGAGCCGCTGGGAACAGGCACGCGGGCCGATTCTCCGTGCCGGGCGGCGCTAACTCCCCGTAGCTGTACCGATTCGACCCCACCCCCTGTGGCCGTACCATGGACTCAAGCGAAGGCCGGGCGAAAACGCCAGGCCTCGCACACGCGAACTGAAAGGACGTGACCACGCCATGGACGCTAAGAAGAAGAACGACTACATGATCGACGACGAGGAAGATCAAGAGAACGGCCTGCTCGACACGCACTCCACGCTGGTGCGGCTGCGCAGGGGCCCCGACACCTCGATCTTCAGAGGCTGGGGACCGAAGCTCTAATGCGGCCCCGCAAGAAGAGGGCGCCTGGCTAAGGCGCCCTTTCTTTCTTGGAGCGGTCGAATCTTACGAGCTGGTTCTGCTCCCGGTGAGCATGCGCACGATGAGCAGCAAGACCACCGCGCCGATAAAGGCGACGACGATGCTGCCGAGGTTGATCCCGGTGACGCCCGCATGACCGAACCAATTGAAGATCCAACCGCCGAGGATGCCGCCGATCACGCCGACGATGAGATCGCCCATGAGGCCGCCGGGGCCCTCGCCCTTGACCACCATTTTGCCGAGCCAACCGCCGATGATGCCGACGACCGCCCATATGAGGAGGTTTTCTAGCACTTCGATCTCCTTTCAGGATAGCGAAGCATATGTACCCTCACTTGCCCTATGCCGCGGGCGTGCTCCTGGTGCGCCCGAGACAATAAAGAAGGGGCGTCGCACGGATGCGGCACCCCTCAAAAGCGGAACAACGCTTACGTTATAGCGTTAGTGCTTTTTCTTCTTGGTCGCTTTCTTCTTGGCTTTCTTCTTGGCCATGGTGTGCAGGTCACCTCCATTTCGATTTTCCGGCGCTCGTGGGGCGTTGCTGTACGCCGCTTGTCTGATTCGGTTTTTCCATCCGCCGGTGCGGAGCCGTGCGGTGTGTACGCGATGCCGAAGAATACGGGGTCATCCACTGGCCCACACGCCACACTTGTGTGTGCGCGTGACGTTCCCCTTTCGCCGTCGCGCGTCGGGCAGGAACCTCGCGCGGACGCAAACCATACTCTTCTCTATGCGACTTTCGCGGCGCGTCGTCGTGACCGGACTCGGTGCGGTCACGCCGCTCGGCAACTCGGTCCCCGAATTCTGGTCGAACGTGGTCGCCGGCAAGAGCGCGGTGGGCCCGATCACGCTGTTCGACGCCGCGCCGATGCCGACGCGCTTCGCCGCCGAGGTCAAGGGCTTCGACCCGGCCGCGCTCATCGGCAAGAAAGACGCGCGCAAGATGGACCGCTTCGCGCAGTTCGCCTTCGTCGCCGCCCAGCAGGCGATCGCCGACTCCGGCCTGCAGATCAACGACGACAACCGCGACGATATCGGGGTCATCATGGGCTCGGGCATCGGCGGCCTTGCGACGATCGAGGCGCAGCACACCGTCATGATCGAGCATGGTCCCGGCAAGTTGTCGCCGTTCCTCATCCCGATGCTCATCGGCAACATCGCGCCCGGCCTCATCTCCATCAGCCTCAAGGTGCGCGGGCCGACGCAGACGGCCGTCTCCGCCTGCGCGTCCTCGAACAACGCGATCGGTGACGCCTACCGTTCGGTGCAGCTCGGCGAGACCCAGGCGATGCTGTGCGGCGGCTCCGAGGCGCCGGTCACGCCGCTCGCAGTGGCGGGCTTTTGCGCCATGCGGGCGCTCTCGACGCGCAACGACGATCCGGCCACCGCCAGCCGTCCCTTCGACGCCGACCGCGACGGCTTCGTGGTGGGCGAGGGCGGCGGCGTCATGGTGATCGAGGAGCTCGAGCACGCGCTGCGCCGCGGCGCGCACATCTATGCGGAGATCGCCGGCTACGGCAAGTCGTCCGACGCGCACCACGTGGTCCAGCCGGATCCGGACGCGCGTGGGGTGACGCTTGCGATGCGGCGCGCGCTCCACGACGCCGAGATCGAGCCCGCGGACGTCTCCCACATCAACGCGCACGCGACGGGCACCGGCCTCGGCGATGCGGCCGAAGCGCAAGCCATCCACGGCGTGTTCGGCGAGCGCGCCAAAGCGATCCCGGTGAGCGCCAATAAATCCATGTTCGGCCACGCGCTCGGCGCCGCGGGCGCGCTCGAGGGCATCTGCGCCATCCTCGCGATCCGCGACGGCATCATCCCGCCGACGATCAACTACCACCACGTCGACCGCACCTGCGACCTCGACTGCGTGCCCGACGTCGCGCGCAAAGCCGACGTCGACGTCGTGCTCTCGAATTCGTTCGGTTTCGGCGGCCACAACGCCGTGCTCGTCTTCCGCAAGTTCTCTCAAAACTGATTGAGTGAAGGCCTCTCCCGCCGCAAATCGCTCCACGTCTTAGGCGCGCGCCTCGGCCTGAAGCGCTGCGCCGAGGGCGACTGCGTACTGCTCGATGCCGCGCTCACCCACGACTCCTACGTCCACGAGAAACGGCGCACCGCCTCGTCCAACGAACGCCTTGAATTCCTCGGCGACGCGGTGGTCGGTCTGGCGACTTCAGCCTGGCTGTACGAACGCTTCCCCGACGAGGACGAAGGACAGCTGTCGCGCCGCGCGGCAGGCGCTCGTGTCACGGGCGGCGCTGGCGGCGACCGCGACACGCCTCGAACTTGCGCCGCTCCTGCGGCTCGGCAAAGGCGAGGCCGCGGGGCACGGCGAGCGCCGGCCCTCGATCCTGGCGAGCGCCTTCGAAGCGGTGGCCGGAGCGGCGCTGATCGGCGAGGGCTACGCCGCCGCGGCGCGATTCGTCGAGCGCGTGCACTTGGCGCACGTCGCTCCCGCGGCGGCGCTCGACGCGCGCACCGAACTGCAAGAGCTCGCCCAAGCGCGCTTCAAGAAAGCGCCGCCGTATGCGCTCACGGGCGAGAGCGGTCCGGCGCATGCCCGCGTCTTCGGCGCGACGGTTTCGGTGGGCACGATAGTGGGAACCGGCAGCGGCGCGACGAAGAAAGAGGCCCAAGCGCGGGCCGCCGCCGAGGCGCTGCGCAGACTGAAGGGGATCCCACATCTACCTTAAGAGTATCGATCTCTTCGGCTTCAAGACGTTCGCAGAGCGGACGCGCCTCCTCTTCGAACCAGGCATCTCCGCCATCGTCGGTCCGAACGGTTCGGGCAAGTCGAACCTCGTCGACGCGGTCCGCTGGACGCTGGGCGAGCAGAGCGCCAAGCAGCTGCGCGGCGGCCGCATGGACGACGTCATCTTCGCCGGCAACAACCGCCGCAGGGCGGTCGGCATGTCAGAGGTCACGCTCACCTTCGACAACAGCGACGGCATGCTGCCGGCGCCGTTCGCCGAGATCGCGGTGACGCGGCGCGTCTACCGCAACGGCGAAGGCGAGTACTTCCTCAACAAATCGCAGGTCCGGCTGCGCGACATCATGGATCTGCTGCTCGGCACCGGCCTCGGCCCCGACGCGTCGGCGATCATCTCGCAAGGCGAGATCGACGCCATGCTTTCGGCCAAGCCGATCGCGCGCCGCGAGGTGTTCGAAGAGGTCGCCGGCACGAGCAAATATCAGGCGCGCAAGCACGAGGCGCAGCGCCGGCTCGAGCAGACAGACGCCAACGCGCTGCGCGTCAACGACTTGGTGGTCGAACTCGATCGCCAGGTGCCGGCCATCGAACAGCAAGTGCGCCGCGCGCGGCGGTATCAGAAAGTCGTCCAGCGCTTGCGCGATCTCGAGATCCTCTCGTTCGTGCGCAACACGGGCAACCGGCGCGCCGAACGGGAGCAGCTCGCGCTGACGCTCGGCGCGGAGGAGACGCAGCGCGCCGCCGGCGACGCGGCGCGCGCGAAGCTGGAAGCCGAGGTCAGCGCAGGCCGCTACGAAGAGTATCAGGCGACCCTTGCCCTCGACGAACGCACCACGGGCCGATCGCAGGCGGCGACCGCCGTGTCGCACGCCGCGGCGGCGCTCGCCACCGCACAGGCGCGCTTCGACGAAGCCGGCCGGCGCCACGAGTCGGTCGAACGCACGATAGACGCGGCTGCGTTGGAGATCGCCCGTGCCGAGGCGCGCGTGGCCGAACTCGTCAATCTGCTCGCCGAGACGCGCGCGCTGCGCGACGAGGCGATGCACGAAGTCGAACGGCGCGCCGCGGCCGAACGCAGCGCGGCCGGCGAGTGGGAACGCGCCTACGGCGTGCTGCGATCGCTGGAGGATCGCCGCGCGACCGCCGCTGCCGCCGCGGCGGAGATCGAGGCGACCGCCCAGGCGCACCTCACGCACAAGGAGCGGCTCGCCGCGTCGGCCGCGCGTCTCGACGAAGAGCTGGCGTCGCGCGCAGACGCGCCTGGCCGGCGAGCAGCGCCGCAGCGAAGAGCTCACCTCGACGCCAGGCCGACCTCGAACGCGCTGTAGAGCGCGCCAAAACCGCCGCCGCCGCCGCCCATGAGGCGCGCGCGAACGCCGCAGCGGCGTTGGAAGCGGCACGCGACGACCTCGAACGAACGCGCGCAGCAGCGGTGGAGACCGCCGCGCGCGTCACCGCGCTGAGCGAGATCGACGCCTCAGGTCAAGGTCTGCCGCGTGCGGTCTCGATCCGTGCTCGACGCCCACAAGGCGCGTTCGCTCAACGGCATACTCGGCGAAGTCGCCGCACCTGGTGGAGACGGACGCGGCGTACGCGCACGCCATCGACGTCGCGCTCGGCCCGCATGCGCACGCGATCGTCACGCGGACCAGCGCCGATGCGCACGCCGCCATCGAGCATCTCAAGCGCACCGGCGCGCGGCCGCGCCACGTTCCTCGCGCTCGAGGCGGTGCGCCAGCAAGAATTGCCGCTGCTCGTGGACGTCGCACAACGCGAAGGCGTCGTCGGGCTCGCCCGCGACCTGGTGCGCTGCGCGGACGCGGTGCGCCCCGCCATCGAATACGCGCTCGCCGGCGTCGTCGTCGCCGATTCGCTACGCACCGCCCAGCGGCTCGCACGGGAGTTCTCGCACGCGACCGTGGTGACGCTCGCGGGCGAAGTCGCGCGCGATGCGGCGATCACCGGCGGCAGCCGCGAGCGACGACAAGGCCCGCTGGCGCGGCGCGTCGCCATCGCCGATCTGCAGCGCAAGCTCGTAGGCGCGCAAGCCGCCGCCGCCGCCAGCGATGCCGCGCTCGCGCGCAGCCGCGAGGCGCACGCACATGCAGGCGACGCGGCCGAGGAGGCGGCGCGCGCGCAGAGCGAGGCGCTCGCGCGCAAGCAGGACGTGCTCGTCGGCCTCGAGCGCAGCGCGGGCGAAGCGGCCGGCTTGACGCGGCAGATCGCGTCGCTCACGGTGGAGCGCGACGCCGCCCACCTCTCGCTCGAGAAGATTGCCGCCGAATGGCGGACGCACGATGAACGGACCACGAAGGCGCGCGCGGCCGTCGAGGCGCTTGAAAAGGAGCTGCGCGAGGCCGCGGCGGTGAGCGACGCGCTTCAAGCGTCGCTGCGCGAGCTGCGCGAGCAGCATCGGACCGCGGCGCAAGAGGCCGCGGCGCTCGTCGAGCGCGTCGCCCAGACAGGCGATGACGTGGAGCAGGCGCGCGCCGCGGTCGTCGAGCGCCGCACGGTGCACGCGACCCGGCTGCGCGAAGCCGCGGACATCAAAGAAGAGCGCGAACGTGCGGACGCCGAGCTCGCGACGGCGCGCGAGCGTCGCGCGGTCGTGGATGCCGCGCTGCTGGAGATCGAGCACGCGAGCGAGGCGCTCGTGGCGCGCCGCGACGAGCTCATGACATCGGTCCGCGAGACCGAGGAGCGGCTGGCCGCACAGGTCGCACAGATGCAGGAGCGTTCGCTCGAACTGGAGCGCACCCGCATCCGCCTCGCCGAGATCGACGCCGAGATGTCGGTGCTGCAGCAGACCTTCGCCCAGAATCCCGCCACGCCGCAGGAATGCGACGACGTCGCCGCGCGCTACGCCGCCTACCAGGACGACGCGGACGCGGACATCCGCAAGCTGCGCGACGAGCTCGCGCGGCTCGGCGGCGTCAACCTCAACGCGCTCGAGGACCAGAGCGCGCTGCTCGAACGGCGCGATTTCCTGCGCAAACAGCTCGACGACCTCGAAGGCGCGCGCCGCAGCATCCTCGCGGTCATCGCCGAGATCGACGCGGAATCGGTGCGCCAGTTCAACGCGGTCTTCGAGAAGGTCGCGGTCGCGTTCTCCGAGATGTTCGGCAGGCTGTTCGCGGGCGGCGTCGGCAAGATGTGGCTCACCGCCTCCGACGATCCGGCGCAGGCCGGGGTCGAGATCGCGGCCCAGCCGCCGGGCAAGAAGATGCAGAGCCTCAACGCGCTCTCAGGCGGCGAACGCGCGCTCACCGCGGTCGCGCTCATCTTCGCGATCGTGAGCGTGCGCCCGAGCCCGTTCTACGTCTTCGACGAGATCGACGCGGCGCTCGACGAGGCGAACATCGGACGCTTCGGCACGGTGCTCACCGAATTCGCCAACCGCGCGCAGATCATCATCATCACCCACAACAAGGCGACGATGACGCTCGCCGACCGGATCTACGGCGTCACCATGGGGGAGCCAGGAGTGTCCAATCTCCTCTCGCTGGCGCTGGAGCAGGTGGGTGCCTAGCGCCGCGAACGCGGCGGCCCTCCTCTCGCTTTCAGACCGCACCGGACTGGAGCCGCTTGCGCGCGCGCTCGCCGCACATGGCTATCGGCTGGTCGCCACGACCGGCACCGCGGCGGCGATCCGCGCGCTCGGGCTGGCCTGTGAGGAGGTCGGCGATATCACCGGCTACCCGCCGCTGCTCGACGGACGCGTCAAGACGCTGCACCCCAAGATCATGGCGGGCGTGCTGGCGGACGAGAACGACCCGACGCACGCGGCCGATCTGCACGCGCACGACATCGCGGCGTTCAAAGTGGTCGCGGTGAACCTCTATCCGTTCGAGCGCGCCGTCGCGGCGGCCGGCGCGACCGAGCGCGACGCGATCGAGCACATCGACATCGGCGGCGTGACGCTCGTGCGCGCCGCGGCGAAGAACTACGGCAGCGTGAGCGTGCTCATGGACGCGTCGAGCTTCGAGGCGTTCACCGAGGCGCTCGAGCGCGGCGGGCCTAGCGTCGAAGAGCGGCGCCGCTGGGCGGCGACGGCGTTCGCGCGCTGCGAGCAATACGACGCGGCGATCGCGCGCTACTTCGCCGGCAGCGACGGCGCCGATGCGCTGCCCGACACGCTGCACGTCGACCTGCCGCTCGCGAGCCGGCTGCGCTACGGCGAGAATCCGTGGGCGCGCGCCGCGTTCTACGTCGGCGGCACGGTGGCGTTCCCGCGCCAGCTCTCGGGCAAGACGCTTGTCGTACAACAACCTGCTCGACGTCGACTCGTGCCTGCGGCTGCTCGCGCCGCTCGAAGAGCCGCGCGGTTTCCCGGCGTCGGCGCGTTCGTCGCGGCGCGCCGTGGCCGCCATCGTGAAGCACACCGTGCCGTGCGGCCTGGCGGCGCGCGGCAGCGCCGCCGAAGCGCTCGCCGCGGCGCTCGGCGCGGATCCGATCTCGGCGTTCGGCGGCATCGTCGCGTGCAACGCGCCGATCGACGAAGCGGCGGCGGCGCTGCTGCAGCCGCGCTTCTTGGAAGTGGTGGCCGCGCCCGAGTTCGCGCCGGCCGCGCTCGCGCTGCTGCAGAAGAAGAAGAACCTGCGCTTGCTGACGTTCGAGCGCGATCTGCCGACGCGCTTGCTGACGACCGCCAAGGTGCGTTCGGCGCTCGGCGGCGTGCTCGTCGAATATCCTGATCCGGAGGCGCAGCCCGATGAATGGCGCGTCGTCGGCGCCAAACGGCCGACCGACGCGCAATGGCGCGACCTGCTCTTCGGCTTCAACGCCGTGCGCCACGTCAAATCGAACGCGGCGGTGGTCATCGCCGACGAGGTGACGCTCGGCGTGTGCGGCGGGCAGACGAACCGGGTCGCGGCGGTCGAGCTCGCCTGTCAGCGCGCGGGCGCAGCCGTCAAAGGCGCGGTGCTCGCGACCGACGGCTTCTTCCCGTTCGCCGACGGCATCGAAGCCGCGGCGCGCGCCGGCATCGCGGCCGTCGTGGCGCCGAGCGGCTCGATCCGCGACGCCGAAGTGGAAGCGGCGGCCGCCGCGGCGGGCGTCGCGCTCGTGTTCACGTCCCGTCGCTACTTCTTACACTAGGCGCGGGTGCTACGCCGCCGTCACCGTCACCGCGCTGCCGTAGCAGAGCACTTCGGTGACGCCGGGAGCGATCTCGGTCGCGTCGTAGCGCACCATGATGACGCCGTTCGCGCCCAGCATGTCGGCGTGTTTGATCATGAGCTCGTACGCGTCGATCCGCACCTTCTCGCACAGCTCCGTGTAGAGCGTGATGTTGCCGCCCACCAGCTGCTGCAGCCCGGCCCCGATGTTGCCGAAGACGCTTCGCGAGCGCACGACGATGCCGCGCACCAGCCCGAAGTTCTTCGCGACCTTGTAGCCCGGCAGTTCCAGCGCCGTGGTGACCAGCGAATGATCGAAAGCCATGGTACCTCCTTGGAGCCCCGCGCGTGGGGGTGGGGCCGCTTCCATGAGGTCTGACCGCTACCTTCTGTAGAAGAGGACGAGCATGCTTGAAGCCGATTCGATAGCGCCTTCGATCCCCGTGCCCGACCAGACCGGGACGCCGCGCAGCATCGACGAGTTCCGCGGCGCATGGCTGGTGCTGTGGTTCTATCCGAAAGACCACACGAGCGGCTGAACGAGCGAGGCGTCGCAGTTCCGCGATGCATACGCGCAGTTCACCGCCGCGGGCGCGCAGCTCGTCGGCGTGAGCCGCGATTCTGTGCAGTCCCACGAGTCGTTCCGCCGCGAGCTGTCGCTGCCGTTCCCGCTGCTCGCCGATACCGAGGAGAAGCTATGCCGCGCGTACGGCGTACTCGTCGAACGCGTCAATGAGGCGGGCGTGAAGTCCATGGGGCTCCAACGCTCGACGTTCCTCATCGATCCGCATGGCGTCATCCGCATGGTGTGGCCGAAGGTGACGGTGCTTGGACACGTCGCCGAGGTGCTCGCCGCGCTCACGGCGCTGCAGGCATGACCGACGCGCCGCGGATGACGTAGCGCAGCTCGCCGTCTCGCATCGTCGCCTCGAGGATGCCTGTGACGCGGACGGAAGCACCGGCGCGCGCGGCCGTCGCGCGCGTTTGCTCGACATCGAAGCCCACCGACACCGCGTCAGCGGCGCAACACGTCATGACCCGCCGCGACACCGTCGCGGGGCGCTGCCCCTCGCGCGGCGTCCACGCGCCCGTGACCGTGACGGCGCGCTCGAGCATGGCCGTCGGATCTCTGTCGAGCGCATCGAGCAGCGCGAATAGATCGCCCGCGTGCGAGCCGCCCGGCGAGCGCGTGATCACAGGCGCGGGCAGCGGCGCCTTTGGGAGGATGAGGGCAAGTGCAAGTCCGGCCGCCACCGCGGGAAGCGACATAGTGCCGGAGCGCAGCTCGGGTCGTGGGCTTCCGATCGCCGAGACGACAAGGCACACGAAGCCGAAAATGGCAACCACGACGCGCGGCATCGCGACGAGCGATCCCGTCGCGTCGATCGCGGCGGCGCCGAGCGCCATACCGCCGATGAACGGTGCGACGAAGCGGATGCTCATCGCGCGGCGAGCGCGGCCACCGCACAGCCCACGGCGCCGGCGCACGCGCCGAACCACGCGCGCTTAGCGCCGAAGTGTCTGCGCAGCAGCGACAACTGGCGCACATCCAAGCACTGGCCGGCGATCACGAACGCCGCCTGCGCCGACGCAGAGCCGGTGACGATCCTCGCGAGGATCGCGTCGGCGGTGGAGCACGGGGAGAGGATGGCGCCGGCGGCGGCGGCGAGCAGCGGTTGGTGCACGCGCACGGCGTGTCCGAAGCACGTCGCGAAGATCGCACTCGCGATGGCTGCGGGGACGAGCGCCCGCAACCCGGTCTCGAGATGCGACGCGATCTCGCACAGAGCGGCGCCGATCTTCGGTCGAATGGATTCGATCGCTCCATCCTGCGGGTCGCCACGCCACAAGAGCGCGATCGTGCACGCGGCGACGGCCGCGCCCGCCATGCGGGCGGCGAAGACGTGCGGACCGAGCACGAGCCAGGTGGCGGCCAGCGCGATCGGATTGCACGCGGCGCCCCACGTCAGCGCGACGCCCGCCAGCCAGCGCGGACAGCGCGCGAGCGCGGCCGCAAAGCTGTTCATGCTGCAATCGCAGCCGGGCGCGCACATCGCGACGGCGGCCGGTAGCCAGCGCTGCGCGCTGCGGATCCGCTCGAGACTGCACCAGGCGGCGACCGCGCCGCAGGCGACGAACGGCCCAGCCTCGAGCATGATAGAAGATGCATAGACGAACGCGCGCCGCGCGTCCGGCAGCCAACGCGCCGCCTCGAGCTGGTGCGGCGTGAAGAACACGGCCGCGAGGAGCGCGCTTCCCGCGATGAAGAAGGCTGCGCGTCTCACATGAATGCCACGGTTCCATGCCCTGCGACGCAAAAGGAGGGTTGCCGGGGGCCGTTCACCTATCGAACCCGGTGTGAAGCATGCCGCCGCGCCTCGCGGCACTTTTGACGTACTTCCCTCCGAATCGCGCCGTTGGCAAGCCCTTGAACGCCGCATCGACGAGCTGTGCTCCCGTTTCGGCTACGCGGAGATCCGCACGCCTATGTTCGAGAGCACCGACGTGTTCGTGCGGCCGCTGGGCGAGACGAGCGACGTCGTCGATAAGGAGATGTACACGTTCGAGGATCGCGGCGGCCGCAGCATCACGCTGCGTCCGGAATTCACCGCGCCGGTCGTGCGCGCAGCGATCGAGCACAACCTGCTGCAGACGCTGCCGCTCAAGCTGTACTATCGCGGTCCGGTCTTCCGTTACGAGCGGCCGCAGAAGGGCCGCTATCGGCAATCGCATCAATGGGGCGTCGAGTGCTTCGGCGTCGCCGAGCCCGAAGCGGACGCCGAGATCATCGCGATCGGCGTGGCGATACTGGACGCCGTCGGCGTGCGCGACCACGAACTGCTGATCAACTCGATGGGCTGCGAGACATGCCGCACCGAGTATCGCGACGCGCTCGTCGCGTATCTTCATGCGCGCAAGGACGACCTCAGCGAGGTGAGCCGCGAACGGCTCGAGCGGAATCCGTTGCGCATCCTCGATTCGAAGGACGAGGCGGATCGCCGGGTGCTCGAAAGCGCGCCCACGATCGACGCGTTCTGGTGCGACGCATGCCGCGCGCATCTCGCAGGCGTACGCGAACTGCTCGACGCGATGGGCATCACGAGCCGGCTCGATCCGAAGATCGTGCGCGGCTTCGATTACTACACGCGCACCGTCTTCGAATTCACCTCGACCGCCTTGGGTTCGCAAAACGCCATCTGCGGCGGCGGCCGCTACGACGGCCTGGTGCGATCGATGGGCGGGCCCGCGACGCCCGGCGTCGGTCTCGCGATGGGGATGGAACGCCTGCTCATGCTGGTGGCGACGGCCGGCAGCAGCGCGCTCGACGACACGCCGCCGCTGGACGTCGCCTTCGTGGCGATCGAGGCGCAAGACGTGCGCGCAATCGTGCCCGTCATGCACGCGCTGCGCACGCGCGGCATCGCCGCAGACATGGACTACACGCGCCGCAAGCTCGAAAAGCAGATCCGCGCTGCGGGCGAGCGGGGCGCCCGGTTCGCCGTGATCGTCGGGGGCGATGAGCGCGCGGCCGGCGAAGCGACCATTCAGGACCTCAACACGCGCGAGCGCGAACGCGTCGCGCTTGCAGACGTCGCCGAGGCGGTCGCCCGCCGCGTGCGCACCTCATAGACGGAGCGCGAATGGATCTGGACAAGAAGATCCTCGACCAACTCGTCGAGCTGATGCAGCGCGACGGGCTCGACCGCCTGCGCGTGCGCGTCGGCGACCTCGATCTCGACCTGCGCATGTCCGCGTCGGGTCGCGACGTCACGGCGACGGCGCACGCCGCCGCGCCGAGCGCGGGCGCTTCCGGCGGCGTCGCCGGCGCGAGCCACGAGCAAGCCGTCAAGAGCGAGCAGGCCCCGCCGAACGTCAAAAAAGTCCTCGCACCGCTCGTCGGCGTCTTCTATCGCGCGCCGGCGCCGAACGCCGCGCCGTTCGTCGAGCTCGGCGCCACGGTGAGCGAAGGGCAGGTTTTGTGCATCCTGGAAGCGATGAAATTGATGAATGAGATCGTGAGCGAAGTGGACGGCAAGATCGTCAAGGTCTGCGCCAAAGACGCCGAGCTGACCGCGCTCCATCAGGAGCTGTTTTGGATCGAGACGTGACGGCCGCGCCGGCGCGCGTCAAACGCTTCGCCGACTGCATGGCCGAGCGCGCAGACCTGTGGCAAGGCGCGGACTATGCCGCCGCAGTGGAGCGCGCCGTGGACGCGATCGTCACCTGCCTGCGCGCCGACGGCAGGGTGTTCTTCTTCGGCAACGGGGGCAGCGCCGCGCAGGCGCAGCACCTCGCCGCCGAGCTGACGGGCCGCTTCGCGCTCGAACGCCCCGCGTATGCGGGCATCGCGCTCACGACGGACACGTCGGCGCTCACCGCCATCGCCAACGATTACGGGTACGAGCGCGTCTTCGCGCGCCAGCTCGAGGGCCTCGCGCGCCGCGGTGACGTCGCCGTCGGCATCTCCACGTCGGGCGGTTCGGCCAACGTCGTCGAGGGGCTCAAAGCCGCGCGCGCGCGGGGCTGCACGACCGTCGCGCTGTCCGGCAACGGCGGCGGCGCGGTCGTCGCGCTGGCGGATATCGCGATCGTCGGCCCGCGCGGACCGTCGTGGAAAGTGCAAGAAGTGCACTTCGCGCTCGGCCACATCATCTGCGAGCTGGCGGAGCTCGAGCTCGCCCGGTCATGACGTCCGCGGACGGCGGCGCGGGGACGAGCCGCATGCGCCGCAGCGCCGCATTCGTGGATCGCGACGGCACGCTCAACGTCGACACCGGCTATCTCAAGACGCCCGATGAGGTCGTGCTGATCCCCGGCGCCGCCGCGGGCGTCCGCGCGCTCGCGCACGCGGGCTTCGCGGTCGTGGTGGTGTCGAATCAATCCGGCATCGGGCGCGGCTACCTCACGGAGGCCGACGCCGATCGGGTCGACGCGCGCGTGCGCGAACTGCTCGCGCGCGAAGGCGCGCCGCTCACCGCCATGTACCGCTGCCCTCATCTGCCGGACGCCGGTTGTGACTGCCGCAAACCGAAGCCGGGCATGCTGACGCGCGCGGCGGCCGAACTCGGTCTCGACCTGCGCGCGTCGTGGATGATCGGCGACAAGGCGGCTGACATGGCCGCGGGCCGTGCCGCCGGCTGCCGCTGCGTGAGCGTGCCCGGCGCGCCGGCGCATCAGCCGCCGGAAGATCTTTCGGCCGCCCCGCCGGAGTATCGCGCGGCCGATCTGGCGGACGCCGCGCGCTTCGTCATCGCGCATGCAGGCGCGGTGCGGCCGGCGGAGAGCGCGCGATGAGCCGCGCGCAACCGGCGTGGGTCGCAGACCTGTTGCGCGCCATGCGCGGCAAACGCATCGTGGTGGCCGGCGATATCATGCTCGACGAATGGCTGTGGGGCAGCGTGCGCCGCATCTCGCCCGAGGCGCCGGTGCCCGTCGTCGAGGTCAGCTCGCAATCGTTCACCCTGGGCGGCGCCGCGAACGTCGCCAACAACCTCGCGGCGCTCGGCGCGAAGGTCCGCTTGATCGGCGTCGTGGGCGACTGACGAAGCGGGCGCCCGCACGCTCGAGCTGTGCCGCCTGCTCGACATCGACACGTCGGGCGTGGCGGTCGCCGCCGCGCGGCCCACGACACAAAAGACGCGCATCGTGGCGCATAACCAGCAGGTCGTGCGCGCCGACCGAGAGGTGACCGGAGAGCTCGACGCGCGGACGAAAGCGCGGCTCGTGAAGAGCCTGCGCGCGCTGGACGGCGCGATCGACGGCGCGATCGTCTCCGACTACAGCAAGGGGTTGGTGCGCGCGCCGATCGTCCAGGCGCTCACCGGCCACGCGCGGCGATGCGTCATCACCGGCGATCCGAAGCCCGACAACATCGCGGCCTTCGCGGGCGTGGATTGCATCGCGCCGAACGCCGCGGAGGCGGCGAGCGCGGCGGGCATGCCGCTGCTGACGCGACGCGGATCTGTCGCGCGTCGCGAGCCGGCTGCGCGCGCTCGCGCATTGCCGCTCCGTGCTCATCACGCGCGGTGAATACGGCATGACGCTGTTCTCCGACGAGGTGCGCCGTTCACCGTGCCGGCAGTCGCGCGCCAGGTCTATGACGTCAGCGGCGCCGGCGACACGGTCATCTCCGCGCTGACGCTCGCGCTCGCAGCCGGAGCGCCGATCCGCCATGCGGTCACTCTGGCGTCGCTGGCGGCGGGCGTAGTGGTGGAGAAGCTCGGCACGGCGACCGCGACGCCGCGCGAGATCTTGCATTTCGCGGAGCGCGAAGGGGTCGCGCATCCGACCCGTTTCGTCGCCGCGCGCGCGGCGAGCCGCGCCGCGCCGCACGCGAGCCAAGAAAACTGGGAAAGCCCGTGCGCGCCGCCGCTAAGATGCTGCCGCGCGAGGAGATCGCGCGCCGCCTGCCCGCGTTGCGCGAGGTGCGCGGTCCGGTCGTCTTCACCAACGGCGTGTTCGATCTGCTGCACGTCGGCCACGTGCGCTATCTCGAGTTCGCGCGCAGCCTCGGCGGCGTGCTCGTGGTCGGCGTCAACTCCGACAGCTCGGTGCGCGCGCTCGGACAAAGCGCCCGGCCGGCCGGTGGTGCCGGAGACCGAGCGCGCGGAGCTCGTAGCGGCGCTCGAAAGCGTCGACTACGTGTGCATCTTCTATGAGACGCGGCCGGACGACACGCTGCGCATCATCAGACCCGACATCCACGTGAAGAGCTCGAGCTACGCGATCGCCGATCTGCCCGAAGCGCAGACCGTCGCCGAGATCGGCGCCAGCATCGTGCTCGCGCCGCACATCGAAGGACGTTCGACCACAGACCTCATCCGCCGCATCGCGGAGAGCCGCGAGTGAGCCCACGCCTCGTCGTCACCGTCAACGGTCCGGGCGAGTTGATGGGGTGGGCGCGGCCCTTCGTGCGCGCCGTCTACGCGCTCGATCCGGGCGCGCGCGTGTCGATCGTCTTCGTGCCGTGTCCGTATGCGACCGGGCGCGAGGCGGCTGAGGCGCAGCGGCTGTTCCCGCAGGCGACCGTCGTCGCGCCCAAAGGCTACAGCCGCTTCTTGATGGGCAGAAGCGTCGCCGGTCTCGAGCGCGGCCCAGGCGCTCTGCAATACCTCGGCGGCGACCTCTATCATGCGAACACCATCGCCAAACGCGTCGGGCTGCGCGCGATGACCTACAAGTTCTCGCGCCGCCCCTACGCGCAGACGTTCGAGCGCTTTTTCGCCATCGATGCGGCTAATGCCGAGCAACTGCGCGCGACCGGTGCTCCCGCCGAGAAGGTCCGCGTCGTGGGCAACCTCGTCGCCGACGCAGTGTTCGGCTCGCTCGACGGCCCGGCTGCGCCGCCCGGCAAGGGCGACACGCTGTGCGTCTTCCCCGGCAGCCGGCCAGCCGAGCTGCGCGCGCTGCTGCCGTTCCTGCTCGATGCGGCTCGCGCGTGGTGCGGGCGCGTCCGGGACTGGCCGCGAGCGTCGCGATCTCGCCGTTCAACTCCGATGCCGAGGTCGAGGAGAGCGCTGCGCGCGCCGGATCCGGCGTTCGGCGGCGTGTCGCGGCGAGCTCGCCGAGAACGGCGCGGCCATCATGGCGGCAGGCACGCGCTTCTCGCTCGATCGCTCGGGCTCGTATAGGGCGCTCGCCCATGCCGCGCTCGTCATCGCCACGCCGGGCACCAAGTGCATCGAGGCGGCGGTGCTCGGCCGGCCGCTGCTCGTCATCTTGCCGATGAACAGGCTCGACGAGGTCGTGATGCCGGGCCTCGCCGGCTATCTCCATCATATCCCCATAGTGGGCGGGCGGCTCAAGACATGGGTGGCGCGCAAGATCGAACCGCGTTTCAAGTACGTGTCGCAGCCGAACATCGATGCCGATGCGATGCTCGTGCCGGAGCTGCGCGGCGTGCTGCGCGTCGAAGACATCGCGGCGCGCGCCGAGGCGATGCTCGCGGATCCGGCCGCGCTTGCGCGCATGGGTGCGGCGCTGGCCAAGCTCTACGCGGCGGACGCCGGCGCGGCGTCGCGCATGGCGTCTGACGCGCTCGGGGTCGCCGCAGGCGCGGGTGAGGTCGAGGCGCCGATAAGCTCGACCGCCGGCGCGGCCTCTTCACGGTGAGCGAAGCCACCGTCGTGATCGCGACGCGCGATCGCGCCGCGTTCCTGCGCGCGTGCCTCGCGCGGCTCGCGCTGCAGACCGCGGCAGGCCGCTTCGACGTGGTCGTCGTCGACAACGGTTCGAGCGATGACACCGCCGCGGTCATCGCGTCAGCCGCGCCGCTCGTGCGCGGGGTCTTCGTCGCCGAGCCCAATCGCGGCAAGGCGCGCAACGCTGGCATCGCCGCCTCCGGCGGCCGCATCATCGTGTTCTGCGACGACGATACGCTGCCGCCGGAGGGTTTCGTCGCGGCGCACCTCGCCGCGCATGGCGGCGCGACCGATCGTGTCGTGTCGGGGCCGATCGTCAACGTGCCCGGCGCCGGCGCGCTGGCGCCGGTGACGGCGGGGCACTACTCGAACGCGTTCTTCTGCACGTGCAACGCCAGCGCGCCGAAGGCGGCGCTCGACGCGGTCGGCGGCTTCGACGAGGCTTTCGACCTGTACGGATGGGAGGACACCGATCTCGGCGTGCGTTGCGGGGGCACGGCATGCACCGCGTCTTCGCGTGGGATGCCTTCATCTATCACGTCAAACCGCCGGAGGCGATAACGCTGCAGCGGCGCATCGCGCTCGCGCGGGAGAAGGGCGAGATGGCGGCGCGCTTCGTGCGCAAATCGCCGACCTGGCCGGTGCGTCTCGCGACGGGCGCCTATGCGGTCAACTTCGTGCGCGCGTCGCTGTCGGGCGCGCCGCCTTTACGGCGTCTGTATCAACGCCTGGCCGCGGATGAAGCGCGCGACCTCGTTGCTGCCGAGGTTGGCGCGTGTCGCGCTCGTCGACGCGATATACATCGACGCGCTCCGCGCCGCGCTGCACGCCGCGCG
This sequence comes from Vulcanimicrobiota bacterium, assembly GCA_963805945.1. Taxonomy (GTDB): domain Bacteria; phylum Vulcanimicrobiota; class Vulcanimicrobiia; order Eremiobacterales; family Eremiobacteraceae; genus JAFAHD01. Next base: position 360,770 of record CAWDVP010000002.1, read on the forward strand.
TGCCTGACGCGCCCCGTTTCCTGCTCGTCCGGCTCGACGGCATGGGCGATGCGCTCGCCTGCGTCCCCGCGCTTGAAGGGCTGCGCCGCGCGCATCCGGGCGCGCGCTTCGGCGCGATATGCTCGCCGGCGAACGCGGCGGTGTTCTCGGCCCGCATGGACACGGTGCACGTCCTCGCCGGCGACGACCGCGCGCCGCTGACGGCCGAGGTGCGCGCGCAGGCGTACACGCACGCGCTCGTCGCGACCGAGGAGGTCGTCGGATACGAGCTCGCGCGAGCCTCGGGTGCCGCGCGGCGGTCCGGCTTCTGGCACCGCCTCGAGAAGCCGTTCAAATCGTTGTGGCAGTATGCGCAGCTCACCGACCGCGTCTACCGTCCGGCGGCGTGGACGGCGCGGCCCGAGCATGAGGTCGAAACATTGTATCGTCTCGCGTTGCCGTTCGGCGCCGCGTCTCCGCCGTCCGACGACGCCGCCGCGCTGCGGCAATGGCTTGCCGTCGCGGGAGCCGCCGCCGGCGCGCGCGCCGCGCTGGGTTTTCAGATAACCGCGAAGCTGGCGCTGGAAGGCTGGAGTGACTGCGGCGCTGGCCGAACTGTGCGCGGCCGCGCTCGATGCGTCCGGCCTGCCCGCGCTGGTGCTCGTGGCCGCTCCCGACGACGGGGGCCTCGCAAGGGCGCTGCTGGAACACTTGCCGGCGGCCGCACGGATGCGCGCGACGATCGCGCCGCCGGGCGACATGCCGCACTGGTTCGGCATCATCGATTCGCTGGCGGTGCTCGTCACGCCTGACACAGGTGCGGCGCACGCGGCCGGTACGCTTGGGGTTCCCGTGATCGATCTCTTCGTGCAGACGCGCTTCTCGCAGCTCTCGCGCCAGTGGCGGCCGTGGGCCGCGCCGCACCGCTGCATCGTCAAGCCGCCGCGGGCCAGACGACGCCCGCCGCGTTGGGCGCCGAGATCGGCGCCGGCGCCGCAGCGCTGCGCGCGCAGGATCGCCGCGCATGAAGACCATGGGTGCGCCGCGCGTGCTCGCCATCTGCATCGGCGGCGGCGTGGGCGACCTGCTTGCTGCGACGCCTGCGATCGAAGCGCTGCGCCGCCATCTCGGGGCTCAGGTGGACCTCATGACGTCGCCGTACGCGGCGCCGCTGCTCGCGGGGCATCCCGCCATTGCGGCCATCATCGCCGACGACGGCGTGACGCCGATCGACGAGATGGCTGGCATGCTCGCGCGCGCGGCCTATACCCACGCAGTCATGTTCTGGTCGACAGCGCGCGTCGCCGCGATCGCCGCGCGCGCCGGCATCCCCATCCGCGTCGGCCAAGCGCGCCGCTTGTACTCGTGGCGCTATACGATCCGCGTGCCGGTGCGCACGGAGACGGGCGATCGGACAAGCCAGTGGAGCGACGTGCAGATGGATTACGCGCGCGCGCTCGGCGCGCAGCCGGTGCCCCAGGACTATCGCATCGTCGTGCCTTTTGACGCCGGCGATCGCGCGGCCGCCGACGCGATCATTGCGCGCGTCGCGCCGGCTGGGCGCTTCGTCGTGCTGCACGCCGCGCGCGGCATGCGCCTCGATGGCAAACAGTGGCCGGTCGAGGCGTTCGCCGCCATCGGCGACGCGCTCGGCGCGGCGTTTGGCACACCGGTCCTGCTCACCGGCGCGGCGGACGAGGCCCGCGTCATAGGCCGCATCGGCGGCGCGATGCGCGCCGCGCACGCGTCGATCGCGGGCGAGACGAGCCTGCGCGGGCTCGCCGCGCTGCTCGCCCGCGCGGAGGTGGTCGTCGCGCTCGACTCGGGGCCGATGCACATCGCCGCCGCGGTCGGCGCACCGACGGTCGGCATCTTCGCGCTGCGCACCGATCTGCCGCAGCGCTGGCGGCCGCTCGGCGAGCGGGTCGCCGTCGTCGGCAATTCATATCCGTGTCCGCGCGGCTGCCGCAAGGAGACGTGCCGCACCTTCGACTGCTACCGCGCGCTCGACCCGCGCGAGATCGTCGAGGCCGCGCGCAGCGTCAGCGTCGCCGCGGTGCGGGCGCTGTAGTGTCCGAGCGAAGCTCCGGAGCGTCTCGGCGCGGACCCCGCTCATCACCGTTCAGCTGTGCACCTACAACCGGCGCGCGCTGCTGGGCCGCGTGATGAGCGCGCTGTTCGATCAAGACCTCGATCCAGCGGACTACGAGATCGTGCTGGTGGATGACGGCTCGAGCGACGGCACGTATGAAGAGGTCATAGCGCGGCTGACGCCGACCTGCGCGCTGACCGTCATGAGGCAGGCCAACGCGGGGCTCGCGCGCGGCCGCAACGCCGGCATCGCACGCGCGCGCGGCGACATCATCATGTTCATGGACGACGATGTCCTGGCGACCCGCGGCCTGCTGTCGGCGCACGTCCGCTGCCATCGCGCGCATCCGCGCAGCATCTGCCGCGGCGGCGTCATCAACGTCGCGTCGTTCGACGATCTGCCGCCGGCGGCGTACGGTTGGCGCAACTATTCCGGCGCCTACTTCTGGACGACGAACGTCTCGGTGCCGCTGCAGCTCCTCAAGGCGGCCGGCGGCTTCGACGAGCGCTTCAGGGAGTACGGCTGGGAAGATCTCGAGCTCGGCCTGCGCCTGCGCAACATGGGCGTTCCGTCGGTGCTCGCGCGCGACGCGCTCGTGTATCACCACAAGCCGCCGTTGCGCCCCGACCAGTTCGCCGGCATGGCGCGCCAGGCGCGCGCGCAGGCGCGCACCGCGGTGCAGTTCTTGCGCAAACATCCGCAATGGCGCGTGGCGATGGCCACGGGCCAGGTCGGTCCGGCGCTATGGTGGAGCCGCGTGTGGCGCGCGTTGCGCTATCCGCAACTGCTCGCGACCATCAGCAGCGGCGGCCCGGCGGAGGGGCTGCCGATGGGCGTGCGCCGCTGGGCGGCTGCGCGGCTGGCCCGCGCGGAGTACTTCAGCGAGTTGGAGCGCGCGCACGCATCCGCAGCGGCGGCGCAGTGACGTCCGCGCCGGCGTACCGACGCATCCTGCTCATCCGCACCGACCGGCTGGGCGATCTCGTGCTGTCGACGCCCGCCATCGCGTCGTTCCGGCGATCGTGGCCCGACGCGCGCATCGAGGCGCTCGTCGGCGAGTATAGCGAGCCGCTGGTCCGCTACAATCGCGACATCGATGCCCTGCACGTGCTGCCGAGCGCGGCGAACGACATCCACGCGCGTGACATCGCGCGACGGCTCGGCGCCGACGCCGATATTGCGGTCGCGCTCGCGCCGCGCATGGCCGACCACCGGCTCGCCTGGTGGACGCGGGCGCCACGGCGCATCGGCTACGTCTATCGCCGCCGCTACCTCTCGCGGCTGGCCGCGAACGTCATGCTCACCGACCACTGCATCTCCGAAGCCGACCCGGATCTCGCCGACCGCCATCCCGAACGTCCGGTGGCGCACGAGGTCCATCAGGTGCTCGCGCTGGTCCGGCTCGCGGGCGGCGGCGTGCTCACCGACCAGCTCGTGCTCGACATCGGCGACGATGCGCGCGCGTTCGCGCGCGCGTCCGTGCCCGAGGGCAGCGTCGGTCTCAACCTCGCGCCGCGCTGGTTCGAAGCGGACTTCGGCGCCGCGAACGTGCGCCTGCTCGTGCAGCGGCTCGCCGCCGAGCATAGGGACGTGCTCGTGACCTACGGAAACGACGTGACGGAAGCAGCGCTGCAGCTGCGCGCGGCGTCGCCCGAGACCAACATCACGTGGCTCGGCGAAGCCGACGTCTTGCGCTGGGCCGGTTCGATCGGCAGATGCAGCGCGCTCGTGACCGTCGACTGCGGCGCGGTGCACGTGGCCGCCGCGCAAGGCATACCGGTGGTGGGCGTGTACGAGCGCCGGTACTACCGTTTGAGCTCCCAGGAATGGGCGCCGTGGCGGGTGCCGTCGGTCATCCTGCGCAAACCGCCGAGCGCTGCGCTCGCCGCACCCCTGCTCGACGACATCGCCGCCGGTGTGCGCGCGCTGCGCGCCGGCGTCGCTTCGCCCATCGGACGCTAAGACATGAGAGTATCGGTCGTCATCCCGACCTACGATCGCATCGACACCCTGCGGGTCGTGCTGCCGGCGCTGCTCGGCCAGACGCTGCCCGCCGACCAATACGAACTCATCATCGCCGATTCGCGCAGCACCGACGGTACGGCGGAATACCTCGCGCTGCTGGCGGAGGGCGCCGGCGGCCGCATCCGCCACATCCCCGGGCTGTACGCCGGCCGCGCATCGGCGCGCAACGCCGGCATCGCCGCGGCGCGTGCGCCGCTCATCCTCTTCACGGACGCCGACATCATCGCGTCGCCCGACCTGCTGGCGCGGCACTTGGCCGGGCACGAGGCCGCGGCCGACCGGCGCGTCGCGATCGTCGGCTGTGAGCTCCAGGTCACATCGCTCGAGGACTATCGCATGCAGCGCGACGCGCCCGAGACGCGCCGCCCCCTGCACCCGGCGAGCCGCACGAAGCTCTCGTGGCTCTACTTCCTCACCGGCAACGCGTCCGCGCGCCGCGACGACCTGTTGGCGGTGGGCGGCTTCGACGAGGACTTCACCGGCTACGGCCACGAGGATCTCGAGCTCGGCTATAGGCTGAGCAAGGCCGGCGTCGAACTGCGTTATGACGCAGGGGCGATCAACTACCATTGGCACCCCGTCGGCTACGAAGAGCAGAAGAGCAAGATGGAGCTGGCGGGCGTCTCGACGGTGCGTTTCTACCGCAAGCACCGCGACGTCGCGGTCATGACCAACCTAGGCATGACGCCGGTGTCGCTGGCGCTGCACTCGGTGCTGCATGCGGCGGGGCCATTGCGTGCCGCGATCGAGCGGGCCGGCGGCGCGCACGAAGCGCCGCGCAAGAACACCTGGCCGTTCGTGGCCCGGCAGATCGCCTTGCAATACCACTACTTGAACGGGGTGAAGCGCGCGTTGCGCGAGCCCGAGGGAGCCGTGCAGACAGCGTGACATCACCTTCATCATCTTCACCCGCGCCGGCACGCGCGACGTGCGGCGAACTCACCGCGGGCAGCGCCGGCCAGCCGGTCGAGGTACGCGGTTGGGTCAACAGCTCGCGCGACCACGGCGGACTGCTGTTCATCGACGTGCGCGACCGCTTCGGCGTGACGCAGTGCGTCTTCGATCCGCGCGCGGACGCCGCCGCCGCCGAGCTGGCGGCGTCGCTGCGCTCCGAGGACGTGGTCGCGATCGGCGGCGTCGTGCGGCGGCGCCCGGCGGGCACGGAAAATCCGAAGCTCCCCACCGGCGAGGTCGAGATCGGCGCGAAGACGCTCGAGATCCTCAACCGTTCGCTGACCCCGCCCTTCCCGATCCACGGCGACGAGCACGTCGACGAGAGCTTGCGCATGAAGTACCGCTACATCGATCTGCGCCGGCCTTCGATGCAGCACAACATCGCGTTGCGCCATCGCGCGGTGAAGGCCATCCGCGACTACCTCGACGGGCGCGGCTTCCTCGAGATCGAGACGCCGATGCTCATCAAGCAGACGCCCGAGGGCGCGCGCGACTTCGTCGTGCCGAGCCGGCTGCATCCGGGCGAGTTCTACGCGTTGCCGCAGTCGCCGCAGCTGTTCAAGCAGCTGCTCATGGTGGCCGGCTTCCATCGCTACTTCCAGATCGCGCGCTGCTTCCGCGACGAGGACTCGCGCGCCGACCGGCAGCCGGAGTTCACGCAGATCGACCTCGAGATGACCTTCCCGACGCAAGAAGACGTCATGGAGGTCATCGAGGGCATGCTGAAAGCGATGTTCGCCGTCGCGCTCGGCGTCGACGTCGTCACGCCGTTCCGCCGTCTGACGTTCAGCGAGGCCCTGGAGCGCTACGGGTCCGACAAGCCCGATCTGCGCTTCGAGCTGCCGCTGGTGGATTTCTCGGCCGCGTTCGCCGGCACCGAATTCAAGATCTTCGCGTCGGCGTTGGCGGCGGGCAAGGCGATCGTCGGCGTCGTCGATCCGGGCGGCGCCGCGCGCTCGCGCCGCGACTTCGACGCGCTGGCCGCGCTGGCGGGCGGCGACTGGGGCGCCAAGGGCCTGGCGTGGATCGCGTTCGCGCCGGACGGCGTGAAGACGTCGTTGCCCAAGGCGGCGCTCACCGACGAGGTGCTGGCCGCGATCAAGCGCGCCGGCGGTGCGAAGGACGGCGATGCCGTTCTGTTCGTGGCCGACGACCGGCCGCTCGCGCTGTCGATCGCCGGCAAGCTGCGCCTGCATCTCGGCGGCGAAAAGGGTCTGCGCGACCCCAAGCGTTTCGAGTTCTGCTGGGTGCTCGACTTCCCGCTCTTCGAACGCGACGCGGTCAGCGGGGCGCTCGGGCCGATGCACCACCCCTTCACCGCGCCCGCGCCGGCGTCCGCATCGCTGCAGGGCGATCCGGAGAGCCTCCGCGCGCAGCACTACGACGTCGTGCTCAACGGCTCGGAGCTCGGGAGCGGCTCGATCCGCATCCACGATCCAGAGACGCAGCGCAAGATCTTCGCCATGCTGGGCTACAGCGATGACGACGTGCGCCAGCGCTTCGGGTTCCTGTTGGAAGCGTTCGCGTACGGCGCGCCGCCGCACGGCGGCATGGCGCTGGGCATCGACCGCATCCTGGCGATGATGGTGGGCGCAGAGTCGATCCGCGAAGTCATCGCGTTCCCCAAGAACCAGAAGTTCCAAGATCTCATGATCGAGGCGCCGTCGGGCGTCGAACCCGCACTGCTGCGCGATCTGCGTATCAAGATCGAGCAGCCGCCCGCAAAGCCGTGAGGGAGCAATGGTGAGCATTCCGCTGATCCGGGAGCCCGACGCGGTCGACGAGCGCGTGCGCGAGGCGTATCGCGATATCAAAGCGTGCCTGCGCGTGCCGGTCGTCGGCAGCCTCTTCCAAGCCTATGCGGTCGTGCCGCGCTTCCTCGAATACACGTGGCGCCGGCTGCGTCCCAACGTGCTCGCGAAACCGTTCGTCGAGCGTGCGCACGCGATCGGCGCGCTCGCGCAGCGCGGCGCGGCGTTATGGCCCGTCGGCGACGTTGCGTCCGAGGTGCGCGCGCGCGGGATCGGCGAGGGTGACCTGCTGCGCATGCGCGAGGTGGCCGCGATGCTCGACGACGTCGACCCGAAGCTGCTCGTCATCGCGCACGCGGTGCGGCTCGCGATGGTCGGCGGCGCGCCGATCGGCGGCGCCGGCGTCGGCGGTCTGCAGGCGCTCGGCGACGAAGCGCGCTTGGCGCATGACTACCGCGGCATGATCGTCGCCATCATCGAGGAGCGCGACGCGCCGCTGCGCGTGCGCACCGTGTACGAGGAGATCAAGTCCACCACCGGGGCGGCCTTCGTGAGCGGCGACTACCGCGCGGTGGCCGCGTTCCCCGATTGGCTGGAGCTGTGGTGGCGGGACGTGAAGAACGCGATGCAATCGCCCAACTACGCCGCGCTGTGCCGCGAGGTCGACGACGCCGCGATCGAAGCGGCGCGCCATCTGCCCTACCTGCTCAATCTGCGCGAGGATGCGCTGACGCGCGTGGAGATCAGCGCGGACGAACGCGCGCGGGTCGTCCGCGCCAACGATGCGCTGTGCGAGATGCTGCCGTCGGTGGTCGTCAACATGGCGGTCGCGCACCGTGGACTGACCCAGACCCCGTAGCGGCCATGGAGCGGTCGAATTTATTCGACCGTCCACCGACCCTTGCAGGAGTCGTCGTCGCGCGGCCTGCATGGAGTGCCCGTGCGAATCGTCTGGATCGCAAGCGCCGTCTTCGCCGTGGTGCTCACGGCGCTCGGCGCGGTCCGCTATCTCACGTATCATTCCGGCGCGGACCTCGGCGTCTTCGTGCAGTCGATGGTCTCCGGCATCAGCCTTCCCAACCGGCCCGAGGGCGGCAGCCACTTCGTCCACCACTTCTCGCCGCTGCTGTACGCGGTCGTGCCGCTGCTGCGCGCGCTGCGCTCGCCGCTCGTGCTCATCGCGTTGCAGGCGTGCGCAGGCGCGCTGGTCGCGCCGGCGATCTTCTTATTCGCGCGCAAGCGCATGGACGAAGGCCTCGCGACGCTCGTCGCGCTCACGACGCTCGTCTATCCACCGCTCGTCGGAGTGGTCTTCACCGACTTCCACGAGAACGGGTTCGCGATGGCGGCGGCCGCGTGGCTCGTATGGGCGGTGGATGGCCGGCGCTGGGCGCTCGCCGCGCTGTTCGCCGCGCTCGCGCTCGGGATCAAAGAGGATCAGGCCTTTATCCTCGCCGTGCTCGGGCTGCTGTTCGCGGCGTACTCGCTGCGCAAGGCCGACCGCGACGGCGCGGTCTTCGGCGGAGGCGTTGCCGCAGTCTCGATCGCGACGATCGTGTTCTACTTCGCGCTCATCAGGCCGATGGCCGGTGGCACCGGCACGTGGTTCGCGCTCGACTATTACCGCGCGGTGACGCCGGACACCGCGATCGGGTTCGCCGCCGTCTACGAACGGCTGAGCTACATCCTCGAGGCGTTCGGACCGCTGCTGTTCCTGCCGTGGGGAACGCGCTGGATCGCGCTCGCGCTGCCGGGCTTCATCGAGGTGCTGTCGCCGAAGTGGACGATCACCTACACGATGGGCCAGCACTACGCCGCGGTGTGGATCCCGTACGTGCTCATCGCGTTCGCGATCGCCGTGGCGTTGATCGCATCCGCGCGCCCCGCCATGGCGCGGGCGCTGGTCGTCACCTGCATCGCGATATGCCTCATCGTCCTCGCGGCCGCGAGCCCGACGCATTGGGGTCACTACCTGCGCGCGCGCACCGCGCACGACGCGTCGCTCGACCGGATCATCGCGCTCGTGCCCGACGGGGCGAGCGTCGCATCGTCCGACGAGGTGTACGCGCACATGTCGCTCAACCCGAACGCGCGCATCGGCATGGATGTGACGCCCGAGTACTTCGTCTACGATTCGCATTATGACAGCGCGACATGGCGCGAGAGCACCAAGCCGCGGCTCGAGGCGGTCGTGTGCGCGGGCTACTTCGCGCCGATCGCGATGGACGACGGCGTGACGCTCTTCAAGCGCGTCATGGACGTGCCGGAGGACGTGTACGACAAGGCGCGCCGCGCGCCGCCGACCTGCACCCTATAGAGCGAAATGGAGCGGCCGAATCTATTCGACCGCCTACCGCTACATCTGCACCGCTTGGCTCGGTTTGAACTCGAAGAACATGAAGTCACGCGTCTGGCCGGCCGCCTCGACGTTCGAGAAGGTGTAGGTCACGCCGTCGTACTTGCTCGCTCCCGGCATGTTGACGTACTGGTTCGCGGCGGGCGCGTATCCGCCGAGCACCATCGACGCCGTCGTCCACTCGCTGTCGATGAGCCAGCGGCCGCGGTTGATCGTATAGCTGATGGTCCAGGGCACCGACGTCGCTTTGCCGCTGCCGAAGACGCCTGCGGAGGCGATCTGCCACACCGCGGAGCTCTCGGCATCCACCCATAGCTCGCGCAAGCGGTTGTGCAGCGGCTGGCTGACGGGCGCGAGCATCAAGTGATAGACTCTGCGGCCGTGCAGCTGCTCCTCGCCTGCGAGCGAGACGTCGTACTCACGCGCGGGTGACGACGACGGCCGTAGCTCGAGCATGCCGAAGGTGTAGATCGGCGACATCTCGGGCAGCCCGAACGGCTCGTCGATGTCAGGACTGTCGCGCACCGCGACGCCTTTTAGCTTGAGCGTGAATTTGTACGGGTTGTCGGGCTGATTGGTCGTCGAGATGGGCTTCGAGTACGTGACGACGCGGTCGTCGCGCGTGCGGCACACCGATTGGAACTGCTCGACGAGCCAGCGGTTCTTCACCGGCGTGCGGACGGTGATCACGTACGAGAGGTAAGGCGGATAGCGCTGCGCCCGCACGAAGCCGAGCGCGCGGTCGAATATCTGGCCCGCGGTCGGCGGAGTTTTGGGGTTCGCGGCCGCAGCGGGAAGCCACGTGCCGAGCACCGCGGCGACCGCGAGCGCAAGGGCGGAGCCGGCGCGCGTCATGGCTGCTTAGCGCAGCGCCCGGACGAGATCCGGAGGCGCGATGACGTAGACGGTGCCGTTCGAGCCCGCCAGCCACGCATGCGCGAACTGCGCGCGCTTGTAGACGCGGCGGATCGCGCCCGGTTCGCCATAAGGATCGTTGACGATGACGTCGCCCGACGGCGTGAAGCCGCGGATGACGAGCAGATGACCGGCGGTCTTCGGATACGGGGCTCCATCGAGTTCGTGCGGCTGCACGGCGATGGACGCGATAACCGGGATGCCGCGCGACACGAGCAGCGCGACGTCGTCGAGCGATGGGAACTGGCGCACGAATCCCGCGAGACCGTGCTCCGAGACGAAGGCGACGTTGAACGGCCAGTTGCCGCACCCGTCGTACACCGGATCGTACACGCCGTCGGCGACCGCCGCGACGTCCACGTCCCATTGCGGATGGCCGGTCGAGCGCGCCCAGTACGCCATCACCATCGAGACGCTCGTCGGACTGCACCACGAGTCGCCGCCGCCGCCTTTCGCGTCCGACGACGTCGCGATGCGCTGCGTCCGCTCCGGCACGGGCAGCTCGCGCGCCGCGCCGGCGGGTGCGCGGCCATCCGTGACGCCGTCCGGCGCCAGCGACGTGGCGACCGCGAGCAGCCGCAGCGCGGGCGGTCGTCCATCGGCGCCCGCGATCGGCGTCGCGCGCACGGCGAAGGCGTCCGCGGCATGGGTGAGCGTGAGCGTGTCGGTGTCGACGTCACCGTCCGCGTCCCTCTGGCCTGCGGTCGAACGGCGTTCGCTCGCGACCGTAGCGCTCCACAGGCCCATCGAATACCACTTCGTCCAACGGCCGCCGACGCGGGCGCGCAGATCGATCGCGAGCGCCGAACCGCCGCTCGTGCTCACGTTCCACGAGACGACCACAGCGGTGAAGCCGCCGGCGACCTCGGTCACGGCCGTCTCGAGCGGCAATGCCGGCGCGCGCTCGTACTGCTCGATCCACACGCGGTCGTTCGGGTCGGGGCCGGACGGTGATGCCGCGCTCACGAGCGCGCTCGCCAGCGCGACGCAGCCGAGACCGGCATGCTTCAGATTTCCCATTCCCAGCAGTTCCAGAAATCCGTGATGACAGGCGACATCTTGAAATGGCGCAGATCCGCGTTCGCCGCGACGACGCTCTTATCCCAATACACGACGACCGCCGGTACCTCATCGAGCATGATGGCCCAGGCGCGCTCGTAGTCGCGGCGGCGCACCGCTTGGTCGCTCTGTCGCTGTGCGTCGCGCAGCAGCGCATCGACCCGCGGGTTGCAGTAGAAGTCCGTATTGGCGCCCTGGGGCGGGAAATAATCGCAGCCCCACGATCCGATATCGTCCGGGTCGGTGCCCCTCGGTATTGACGATCCACGCCATGTCGTAGGTGCCGCCGTACAGCGGTCCGTGCTCCGCGAACAGCAGCGCGCCCGCGTAGTTCTTGACGCGCAGCTCGACGCCGATCTGCTTGAGCTGCTCGGCGATCATCGCCTCCGCCGACTCGCCGGCGCGGTTGCCGGCCGCGCTCGAGATCGACAGCGACAAACGCGTGCCGGCCTTGACGCGGATCCCGTCTGCGCCGGCTTGCCAGCCGGCGGCGTCGAGCAAGCGCCGCGCCTCCGCCGGATCGTAAGGGATCGGCGCGAGGTCGTTCGCCGCCCAGGAGAACGGCGGGATGTCGGTCGCCGCACGGACGCCGTAGCCCGCGTAGATCGTGTTGATGATGCGCTCGTAGTCGATGCCACGAGCGACGGCGCGGCGCACCGCGACGTCGGCGAGCAGCGGGTTGCGCAGGTTGAAATCGAGATGGCGGTAGTTCGCCGTCACCTGCGTGTAGACGCGGATGCCTTGGATGTCGGGGAGATCGCGGATCAGCGGTTTGCTGATGCCGTCGACGAGGTCGATCTCGTGGGTCCGCAAGAGCTGCACGGCGGTGTTGGTGTTGGGGATGATCTTGATGTGGATGTGGTCGAGGCGCGGCCGGCCGCGCCAGTAGCGCGGGTTGGCGGCGAAGACGAGATCCGAGCCATGCTGCCACTGCTCGAGCACGAACGGTCCGTCGCCGATCGGCGCGGCATCGTACGGGATGTCGTTGAGCGTGCGCAGGCCGGTGAGCAGATGCGCGGGCAGCGGCGGGAAGTCGCCTTCGGAGAATAGGTAGACCGCAGGGCCGAAGGGCTCTTTGAGCACCACCGTGACCTGATGCGGGTTGTCGGCGAGGATCGTCTTGATCTTGTCGAAACCCGACGTGCGCACGACCGGGTTGTCGCCGCTCATGATCGCGCGCCAGGTGAAGATGACGTCGTTCGCGGTGACCGGCGCGCCGTCCGACCACAGCGCGGGCCGCAGCTTGAAGGTGATGCGCAAGCCGTCCTTGCTGATGAGGCCGTTGCGCGCCGTGGGAAATTCGGTCGCCAGCCCCGGCACCGGGCGCTCGTGCTCGTCGAAGCGGAAGAACGGCTCGAAGAGCAAGGCGGTGACGTCGTCGGCGGAGGCCTGATTCGAGAACATGCGCACGAGCGTGTTCGGCTCTTCGGCTTCAGCGATGCGGACGACGCCATGGATCGTCCACGGATTGCCGTGATCGCCGGTGCCGGCGCTCTGCGTGCCGGTCTTGGAACACGCGGCGACGAGCAAAGCCATCGTGATGACAAAGGCGACGGCGCCCGCTCGGAACACTACAACGCCGCTCTAGCGGCGCGCGAGCGCCACTTGGGCGTGTTCCGCGCCGCTTCGCGCACGGCCGACCATAACGCTGCGCCGCCGAAACGCACCACGTCGTCGGCCGGCAGACCGGTCTGCGCACGCGCTCCCGCGATGGCGGCCTTCGCCGCGGCATCGCCGAGGCTCGCGGTGTTGACGGCGATCGCGCAGCAGCGCGCGGGCTTGACGGGAGCGAGCAGCGCCTCGTACGCGCGGACGATCTCGGGCAGCGGCGGCAGCGGCACGTCGTACTCCTCGATCGCGGTGCGGTCGGCGTCGACGCACAGCACGAGCAGGTCAGGAGCGCAGCCGAAGAGCAGGCCCACCGTCACCGGCGCGTAGGCCGGATGATAGATGCTCCCTTGGCCTTCGACGAGCGTCACGTCGGTGTCGGGGGCGACGCCGAGCACCAGCCGCTCCGCTGCGCCGGTGATGAAATCCGAGATGACGCGGTCGACCGCGATCCCCTTCCCCGCGATGAGCACGCCCGTCTGTCCGGTCGCGACGAATTCGGCGCGATCGCCGGCCGCAGAAGCGGCGCGCGCGAGTTCGATCATGACGGTCTTCTTGCCGACCGCGCAATCGCTGCCGACCGCGAGCACGACTGTCTGCGGTGCGCGATACGCGGCGCCGGAGAAGAGCGGTATGTCGTCCGGCGGCACGCGCACGTCCCACAGCCGCGACCCGCTCGCGCGGGCGCGCGCGACGAACTCGGGGTCAGCGTTGAGCAGCTGGTGCAGCCCGCTCACGATCTCGAGCTTCGCGTCGATCGCGTCGAGGATCTGCGGCCGGAACGCCGGTGGGATGAAGCCGCCTTGGTTGGCGACGCCGAGCAGCAAGGCCGTCGGGTGATAGACAAGAGCGTCGCGCAGCGAGGCGACGATCGGCGCTGCGCGGCCGAGGCGCGGCAGGACGTCGCGCAGATCGCGTCCGGCGAACTGCGAGTCGATGACGGCGGCGATATCGTCGCGTCCGTATTGCAGCACGCCGTGCGCGGTCTTGGCGCGCCGGTCGAGCAGATGCCCTTCCGTGAGGATCGCGTAGCGGCGGGGCGGCATGAAAAGTGTTTACGCCGCGGTTCGCGCGCGGACCCCCAGGCCGGGCCGGTCGGGCAGGCGCAACGATGCGCCGTCATAGGTCACACCTTCGAACGGATCGTCCACGACGAGCAGCGGGCCGTCGATGTCGGCGTAGTCGGCGAGCGGCGTGAGATGGGCCGCCGCCGTCGCGAGCACCGATGACTCGACCATGCACCCGAGCATCACCTTGAGCGTGGCGGCGCGCGCCGCGCGGATCATGCGTGCGGCTTCACGCATGCCGCCGCACTTGACGAGTTTGACGTTGATGCCGCTCACGCAGCCGGCGAGACGCGGCACGTCGTCGGCGGTCACCGAGTCCTCGTCGGTGAAGATCGGGATCGGCGAACGCTCGTGCACGTAGCGCAGCCGCTCGGGATGGCCGGCCGGCACCGGCTGCTCGCAGAACTCGATGTCGTAGCGCTGCGCCTGGCGCAGCAGCCCGACCGCTTGCTCCGGCGACCAGCCTTCGTTCGCATCGACGCGGATGACGCCGGTATAGAAGGAGCGGATCGCGTCGAGCGTCTCGAGCTCGCTGCCTGCGCCGAGCTTGACCTTGAGGATGGGCATGTGCGCGGCTTCGCGCACCTTGGCGAGGGTCGTCTCGAGATCGGCGATGCCGATGGTGAACGAGGTCGGCTTCGTCTGCGCCGGATCCAGGCCGAAGAGGGCGTACGCCGGGACGCCCATCACGAGACCGGCGTGGTCGTGCAACGCGAGATCGAGCGCGCACATGGCGCCGCGTTGCGACGGCGGCACGCGTGCCAGCGTCGCCTCCAGGTCGAGCAGATTCGCGTCTGCGAGGGAGATGCCGCGCAGCTGCTGCGCGATGAGGTCGACGCTTTCGCCGTAGCGGCTCGAGGGCGTCACCTCGCCGAGCGCCTCGACACCGCCGGCGTGCAGCCGCACGATCAGGCTCTCGGAGACGTCCTCAAATCCGCGCGCGATGGCGAAGCGATGCCGCAACCGCAGCGCGATAGGCTCGAGCACCAGGCTTGGCACGGCTGGATCCATTCGACCGCGCTAGTTGACGTTCAGCCGCTCCGGGGCCTGCGCTGCGCGAGATGCTTCAGGCGACCAGCGTGGTCTGAATCTCGCCCAACGGCGGATAACGCCGCGACAAGTCCGACGGATCGTCGAAGATCGCGCTTGCGCCGCGCAATGCGCTATCCGGCCAGCCGCCGCAGCGCAACGCGATGCAGGGCACCCGCGCGCGCAGCGCAGCCTCGATGTCGTAGGGCGTGTCGCCGACCATGACCGCCTCACCGTGTTGGACGCCCAGCCGATCGAGCGCGGCTTGCACGATATCCGGATATGATGTGCCGTTCGCCGAGTCCGAACCCGTCGCTGTCGCATCGAAGCAGCCCTCGAGGCCGCCGGCCCTGAACAACGCCTCCACTTCGTCGTGCTCCGCGGATGAGGCGAGCGCCAGCTTCAGCCCTCTCGCGCGTGTGAGTGTGATGAGTTCCTTAGCGCCTGGGGTCGGCCGGACGTCGGCGAGGTACTTCGAGAGCAAGGCATCTTTGCGGGCTCGCTTCACGGCGTCACCCTTGGCGGACGACAGGCCCGGAGCGAGGCGGGCGATGATCTTGTCAGCGCTCATGCCGATGAGCGAACGTATCTGCTCGAAGGGCACTCGTATGCCGGAATCACCGAACGCTCTGGCCCAAGCGCGCGCCTGCGCGGCGTTGCTGGACACGAGCGTGCCGTCGAGATCGAAGAGAATAGCGCTGAGCTGCATGCTGCCGTTGCCTTTTTTCCTTTAGAGAGGTGAGCACAGACACCCGAAGCTGAGCTCGGGTGTCTGATCCCGCCCGCGCTCGCAAGCGCGGGACTACGCGCGCGTGGAGATCAGGTCGTGACGCGTCGACCCGTGAGCGCTCGGACGATGAGCAGCAAGACCACGCTGCCGACGAACGCCACCAGAATGCTCCAGATGTTGAGTCCCGTCGCGCCCGAGTGGCCGAAGTAGTTGAAGAGCCAGCCGCCGACGATAGCGCCGATGACGCCGACGATCAGGTCGCCGAGCACGCCGCCAGGGCCTTCGCCCGGGACGACGTTCTTGGCGAGGAAACCGGCGACGATGCCGACGATGATCCAGGCAAGAATATCCATGAGTGAACTCCTTCAGCGATCTATGATGATGAGACTTGATCACTCACAGTATTCCCGCTTCCATCGCTCGCTAAACACGCGATGAGAGGGACGAGCGTTTTCGCTGTGGCGGCTTATGCGGCGGTCAGGAAGAAGATGGACTGGTGCGTGGCATCGCGAGCGAGATGATCCACAGCGGACCGATCAGCAGATGCACCAGGTTGTGCAAGAACGCCGGACTCTTGCCTTCGTAGCGGTGGCCGACGAACTGGAAGATCCAGCCGACGACGAAGGCGCCGACCGCGACCGGCCACGGCGTGTAGCGGCCGGCGGCGTAGAAGATGGCGAACGCGACGAGCGCGACGAGGCTGAGCTTGAGGTCGAGGCGCGCGTAGAACGCGAGCACGAGCACGCCGACCATCATCGCGAGGTCGATCGGCCCGATCCTCACCAGCTCGAGCAAGGAGAAGATCGACCACAGGATGAGCGGTATGCCGATCTCGTGACAGATGAGGTTGCGCCGGTCGGTGTGCACCAGCGCGTAATCGGCGAAATATCTGTCGACCATGTCTGCGACGCTCCTGGCTGCGGACCTTCGCATGATGCGGGAGCCTTCCTTGGAACGGCCGAAAGAAAAGCGGCTATGCGTTATTTCATGTTCACAGTCGCCTGCGCTTTTGTCATGCTCGCGGCGCCGGCCACCGTCCGGGCGCAAGACTCGGCGCACGACCGTCTGACGAAGCTCGCGCAGGACATGACCTACACGACCGCCCGTTTGTATCCGATGGAAGCCACGGATCTCGGCATCCCGGGTCACGACGCCGATCTCGAGACGCCGAGCGAAGCGGAGCGCGCCGCATACACCGCGCTGCTGCGGCAGTGGCAGGCGCAGCTGCGCGCGATCGCACCGCCGGGCGATGCGACGCTGTCGCTCGTCGATCGCGACGACGCCGCGCTGCTCGGGGCGACGCTCAACGGCCAGCTGAACCAGCAACTCATCTATCAGACCGACCGCAAGGACTACACCGCCGCGGGCAACGCCATCGCCAACGCGATCTTCGTGCAGTTCCTGCACCTGCCGATCGCCGGCCAGAACGGCGCCACGCGGGCGGACGTCGACAAGGCGTGGAGCGACATCACCGTGCGGCTGTCGAAAGCGCCTGACTACATCGTCGCGGCGCAACGCCTCGTCACCATGCCCGGCCACCTCTTCAACACGGTCGGCAGCGACGAGCTCGCCGGCGTGCCCGACTTCTTCAACGGCGCGCTCACTGACGCGGCGAAGAGCCAGCTCGATCCCACCGCGTTCGCCCGGTTCGCGAAAGCGCGCGACGCCGCGCTCGCCACGATCGCGCAAAGCAAGGCCTACGTCGACGCGCACGTCGCGTCGTGGCCCGAGAACTTCTCCATCGGGCGTGCCGCGTACGACCGCATGCTGCGCGATGAGCAGCTGCTGCCGTACGATGCGACCGACGTGATCCGGATGGGCGATGACGAGCTCGCCCATGGCTGGGCGGAGGAAGCCTGGCTCACCTCGGTGTCCAAACAGACCGGTCAGCTGTTCGGGCCGCAAAGCGGCGGCGGCATGGCGCCGTCAGGCCCGCCGCTCATCGCCTACTATCGCGATTGCATCGCGCAGCTGCGCACGTTCGTCATCGAACACGACATCGTCACGGTGCCCGACTGGCTCGGCACGATCGACGTCGTAGAGACGCCGCCGTTCTTGCAGCCTGTCTCGCCGGGTGCGTCCATGAATTCGCCGCGTCTGTTCTCGGCCTCGACCACCGGCTTCTATTTCATCACGCCGCCCAGGTCGCTCGCGGCGGCGGCGGCGCGGCTGGACATGAACCAGGACTTCGACCGCGACCGCATCTTATCGACCGCCGCGCACGAAGCGATGCCCGGCCACTTCCTGCAGTTGTCGATCGCGAAGCGCAATCCTGATTTCGTCCGTAAGATCCAGGAGAGCGGCGTGTTCTCCGAGGGTTGGGCGTACTACGGCGAGGAGATGCTCGTGCGGCTCGGGCTGTACGGCGATCACCTCGACGGCCGCCTCGACGTCGCGCGCTGGGAGCGCGTGCGCGGCGCGCGCGCCATCGTCGATTCGAAGCTCGCGACCGGCGAATGGACGTATCGCCAGGCCGCGGACTTCTTCGCCAAGCAGACCGATTTCACCAAAGATGCTGCCGACGCGGCGGTCGCGGGCATCGCGACCAGCCCTGGATACGTCATCGCCTACACCGTCGGGCGCGTGCAGCTCGACGATCTGCTCGGCGAGTACATGTTGCGCATGGGCGCGCGCGCGTCGCTCCACGACTTCCACGACCGCCTGCTCTCGTACGGTTCGGTGCCGTTCGCGATCGTCGGGCCTGAACTGCTCGCCGATCTCGGCAAACCGGTGAGCGAAGTGCGCGCCGCCGCGGACTACTGATCCACAGGAACGAACGTCCGGCGAAAGTCAAGACTTGCAATCGGCGTGCGCAGGTGCTACCGTAGGGCCACGCGCGAGCGATCGCGTGAAGATCTCCCTGCAGTGTGCGCCAGTCCGCTAGTGATTGAACCAACACAATCACAACGGGAGCCGATCTCCGAGCCGCTTTGAGCAAGCCCTCCACGAGAGGGAAGCCTGTGTCCGGCCGGTTGGGCACCCACCTGCGAAGGCAGGTTCAAATCCCCTGCGGGCAACGGCACTTCGGGGCAGTACAAAAAACGGCTCGCCGCACGCGGGCCGTTTTGCTTTCGCCGAGCCGGCGCTTCACGTGAGCGCCCTTTCGACCAACGCCCCGATGCCGGAGACGTTCTGCATGAGCCCTTCGGGCACGGCGTAGCGCTGCTGGAGGATCTGCGGGTCTTCGTACGCCACCCACACCCGCTTGTCCGCATCTTCCCACGCGAGCACGCGCAGCGGCAGCTCGATGGCGATCGCCGGCACGGCTTGCATGACCGGCGTGCCCGCGCGCGCATTGCCGAAGATGAGCACTTGCGTCGGCCGCATCTCAAGCCCGCTCTTGGCCGCCTCCGCGGCGTGGTCGATGAGCGCGAAGAACTGGAAGCCTTTCGACCTGACGATCTCCTGCAGTCGGCCGATCGCCTGACCCACCGAGTATTTGCTCGGCACGACGATCAGCCCGTGTTCGGTGCGCGCGTCCGTGGTCATCGCCATACCTCTCTTATCGTCCTAAAGAACTCCGAGCCAGCGCGCCAAACCGGCGTCGTCGAGCGACCCGGACTCGTCTTCGAGCGAGATGAAGCCGCGGAAGCGCTGCATCGCCGCGCCGTCGCTGCCGTCCGGCGACGCCACCATGATGACGGCGTCGCGCGCCAGCTGCTCCCACGGCACCGTCGCCGGCGCCGCAAGCCGCAGCCACGCCGAATCGCATTCCTTGAAGGCGCGCTTGACGTCGGCGGTGCCGTCGATCATCGAGCCGGGGCGCGGCTGCACCGCGAGCGTCACGTTCGCCTGTTTGGCATGCTCGCTCGACGCCTTCAGGCCGCGGATCAGCTCGCGCCACGCGATGCCGGGCGAGCCCGACGCGGGCGCGCAGGAGAAGCGCAGCAGCGGCGCGCCGATCGTCTGCGGCGAGATCGATCGCGGCGTTGAGCGCCTCCACGTCGGGCTCGATGTCCGCCGCGCCGAACGAGAGGCCGATCGTGGCGGCCGCCACGGTGAGACCGCGGTCGGCGCACAGCTTCTTGATCTGGGCCAGATACTCGGCGTCGCGCCGGGGAAAATGCTCGACCGAGCAATCGACGCCGCCGAGCGCCGGCTGCGCGCAGCACAGGTCGATCCACTCGAGCTGCGTCAGCCGTCCGTCGGCGAGCGCGCGCGCGAAACTCCGCGAAGAACAGCACCATCTCATCGCCACGGCGGTTCTTCGCGGCGCGTCCTCGCCCTTTCAGTCCTCGGGAGTAGCCGGCGCCGGCGCGCGCGAAGCCACCCCGCATGGACGAGGCGCCGCTGCTGCTGTTCGTATGCTCCGGCAACATCTGCCGCAGCCCGATGGCCGAGGCGATCGCGGCTGACGCCGCCCGGCGCGCCGGCGTGCGCGTCCGCGTGCAGAGCACGGGCACGGCGGCAGACGTCGGTTACCCGGCCGAAGCGACCGCCCTCGAAGCGCTCGCAGAAGTTGGCCTCGCGCTGCCGGGCCACGTCGCGAAGCAGACCGAACATCGGCACGTGCGCGAAGCCGCGCTCGTCGTCGGCGCGACGCGCTCGCATCGCGCCATCCTGCGCCGGATGCATCCCGAACGCGCGGCGGCGATCGTGAGCTTCGATGAGCTCACCGGCCTGGGCGATATCCCCGACCCCTACGGCGGCACGCTCGCGGACTATCGAGCGGTGCGCGACATGCTCGTCGCGGGGATGCCGCACGTGCTCGCCGCGCTCAAGGCCACCGCGGCGGCGAAGGCGAAACCGTAGCCCGTCTGCATGAATAAGAAGATATTTCGCGTCGCCGTCGGCGCCGACCACGCCGGTTTCGCCTACAAGCAGCAGCTCGCCGAACTGCTGCGCCAGATGGGGCACGAGGTCGTGGACTTCGGCACGTACTCGACCGACCCGGTGGACTACCCGCTCATCGCGTTCAAGGTCGGCGAGGCGGTCGGCGGCGGCGAGTTCGAGCGCGGCGTGCTGTGTTGCGGCTCGAGCATCGGCATCGCCATCGCCGCCAACAAAGTGCGCGGCGTGCGTGCGGCGCCGGTCGCGGAGCCTTATTCAGCTCGCCTGTCACGCCAGCATAACGACGCCAACATCATCTGCTTCGCGGAACGGCTCACCGGCTGGGAGATGGTCGTCGAGTGTCTCAACGTCTGGCTCGAGACCGAGGCCGAAGGCGGTCGCCACGCGCGCCGGGTCGCAGAGCTCAACGATTACGATCCCGACGCCGAGGACAAGGGCTGATATGAACGCGCGCACCCTCGAGCAGGCGCTGCTCGCGACCGCCGATCCGGCGGTCTATGACGCGATTCTCAAAGAAGAAGAGCGCCAGCGCAAGAACCTCGAGCTGATCGCGTCGCGAGAACTACGTCAGCGCGGCGGTCCTCGAGGCGGCGGGCTGCGTGCTGACCAACAAGTACGCCGAGGGCTATCCCGGCAAGCGCTACTACGGCGGCTGCGAGTACGTCGACGTCGTCGAGAACCTCGCCATCGAGCGGCTGCAGAAGCTGTTCGGCGCCGAGCACGCCAACGTCCAGCCGCACTCCGGCGCGCAGGCCAACATGGCCGTCTACTTCGCGGCGCTCAAGCCCGGCGACACGGTGCTGGGCATGAGCCTCGCCCACGGCGGGCACCTCACGCACGGCAGCACGGTCAACTTCTCGCGGCAAGCTCTACAACGTCGTCGGCTACGGCGTCGATCCGAAGACCGAGCGCATCGACTACGACGCAGATCGCGACGCTCGCGCAGCGAGCACCAGCCGAAGATGATCGTCGCCGGGCGCGAGCGCCTATCCGCGCATCATCGACTTCGCAGGCGTTCGCGCGAGATCGCCCACGAGGTCGGGCGCCGTGCTCATGGTCGACATGGCGCACATCGCCGGCCTGGTCGCCGCCGGGCTGCACCCGAGCCCGGTGCCGCATCGCCGACTTCGTCACGACCACGACGCACAAGACGCTGCGCGGCCCGCGCGGCGGCCTGGTCCTGTGCGACGGCTGGAGCGCGGCAAGGGTCATCGCCAAGCACGTCTTCCCCGGCATCCAGGGCGGCCCGCTCATGCACGTCATCGCCGCCAAGGCGGTCGCGTTCGGCGAGGCGCTGCAGCCGGAGTTCAAGGACTACGCGAAGCAGGTCATCGCCAACGCGCAAGACGCTGGCCGAGGCGCTGCAGGGACACGGCTTGCGCCTCGTCTCCGGCGGCACCGACAACCACCTCATGCTGGTCGACGTCGTCCGTGCGCGGCCTCACCGGCAAGGACGCCGAGGCCTAGCTCGACGAGGTCGGCATCACCGTCAACAAGAACACGATCCCCTTCGACAAGAACCCGCCGATCGTCACGAGCGGCATCCGCGTCGGCACGCCGGCGATCACCACGCGCGGCATGCGCGAGGAGCACATGCGCGAGATCGCCGACATCATGGGCGCGGCGATGGACGACATCGGCGCGCGGGCGCGCCTCGACCAGCTGCGCGATCGCGTCTTCGAGCTGACGTCGCACTTCGACGTGCCGTAGGCGGGCGCACACGGTGAAAGAGACGCTGCCCCAGATCCCCGAGCCGCCGCACGACGACCGACCGTCGTGGGATGAGTATTTCATGGCGATCACGCGCGCGGTGGCGACGCGCGCGACCTGCTCGCGCCGCAGCGTGGGCGCGGTGATCGTCAAGGACAAGCGCATCCTCGCCACCGGCTACAACGGCGCGCCGATCGGCCTGCGCCACTGCGACCACCGCGACGGCGGCGACCTGCGCGACGGGCACTGCGCGCGCTCGACGCACGCCGAGCAGAACGCGCTGGTCCAGGCCGCACGGCACGGCATCGCGATCGCGGGCGGCACGATCTACTGCACGGACCACCCGTGCCTGACGTGCGCGAAACTGCTCATCAACGCCGGGCTCCAGCGGGTCGTGTACGAGGCGTCGTATCCCGACGAACTCGCCGCCGCGCTGCTGCGCGAGGCGGCGATCCCGCTCGATCGTTTCGCGGCGCGCCGCTGATGGCGCCGCCGCTGCTCGCGCTGCTGCCCACCGCGCTGGCGAGCCCGATCCGTTTCGACGTCAACATCTACTGGCTGTGCGCGATCACCTTCGCCCTGAGCCTTGCCGCCTGTCTGCTCATCACGCCGCTCGTCATCCGCATGGCGGTGCGCCTCGGGCACTTCGACGTCCCCGACGAAGAGCGCCACGTGCACACCGAGCCGACGCCGCGCATCGGCGGCATCGCGATCTACCTGAGCTTCATGCTGTCGCTGTTCGCCGTGCTCAACGTCGCGCTCACCAACAACAGCGTCATCACGCGCTATCTGAGCGACCACGACACCGCGCGCATCATCGGCTTGCTGTTCGGCGGCACGCTCATGATGGGCGTGGGCCTGTGGGACGACGTCATGGGCATGCGGCCGCGCAACAAGTTCTTGGCGCAGTTCGTCGTGGCGTCGATCGCCGTCGTGCTCTACGGCTTCACCATCTACCATTTGCGCCTGCCGCACTTCGGGCTGGTCGAACTCGGCTGGTTCGGGATACCGTTCTCGCTGTTCTGGTATCTGGGCATGGTCAACGCCATCAACTTCCTCGACGGGTTGGACGGACTCGTCGCCGGCTACACCGTCATCGCCGCGGTCGCGCTCACCGCGATCTCGCTGCTCAAGGACCAGTACCTCGTCGCGATCACCGCGTGCGCGCTCGCCGGCGCGGCGGCGGGCTTCCTGCCGTACAACTTCAGCCGCGCGCGCATCTTCATGGGCGACGGCGGCTCGCTCTTCATCGGCTTCGTGCTGGCGACCGTCGGCGTGATGGGCACGGAGAAGCAGGCCGTCGCGATCTCGCTCGTCGTGCCGCTGCTCATCCTCGCGCTCCCGATCCTCGACACCGCCAAGGTGATCGTGCGCCGCCTCCACAAAGGCGCGCCGCTGTCGATCGCCGACCGCGAGCACGTGCACCATCAGCTGCTCGACCTCGGTCTGAGCCAGCGCCAGGTCGTCGTGCTCATCTACGCGGTGTGCTGCGTGCTGAGCGGGATCGCCATCGTGCTGTCGCTGCCCAAGGGACCGCACGTCTTTTGACGCGCCCGCTGCGCGTCGCGGTCGTCTTCGGCACGCGGCCCGACGCGATCAAGATGGCGCCGGTGGCGCACGCGCTGACGAGCGACCGGCGTTTCGAGTGCATCACCATCTCCACCGGACAGCATCGCGAGATGCTCGACGAGGTGCTCGCGCTCTTCGACATCGTGCCCGAGCACGATCTCGAGGTGATGACCGACGAGCAGTCGCTCACCGACGTCACCACGCGCGTGCTCGAGCGGCTCTCCGCCGTGCTGGCGGACGCCAAGCCCGAGGTCGTGCTGGTGCATGGCGACACCACCAGCTCCACCGCCTCCGCGCTCGCCGCGTACTATAAGAAGATCCCCGTCGGCCACGTCGAGGCGGGCCTGCGCACCGACACCATCTACGAGCCGTTCCCGGAGGAGATGAACCGCCGGCTCACCGGCGCGCTCGCCACCCATCATTTCGCGCCGACGCCGACGGCCAAGCAGAACCTGCTGCGCGAAGGCAAGGCGGCGCGCGACATCCACGTCACCGGCAACACCGTCATCGACGCGTTCCTCTGGGTGCACGCGCGCACCACGCCAGAGGACGTGCCCGCGGTCGAGACGCCGCGGCTCGCGTTCGTCGAGGCGCATCGCCGCGAGAACCTCGGCGAGCCGCTCGAGGCGATCTGCCGCGCGCTGCGCACGGTCGCCGAGCGCCACTCCGACCTCTCCATCCTGTGGCCGGTGCATCCCAACCCGGCGGTGTCCGAAGTCGCGCGCCGTATCCTCTCGAGCAGCGAGCGCGTGCGGCTCGTGGCGCCGATGACCTACCGTAAGCTCGTCGGCGCCGATCGGACGCGCCACGCTCGTCGCGACCGACTCCGGCGGACTGCAAGAAGAGGCGCCTTGCTTGGGCAAACCGGTGCTCGTGTTGCGGCGGGTCACCGAGCGGCCTGAGGGAGTGGAAGCGGGCACGCTGCGCTTCAGTGGGCACCGACGAGAAGACGATCGTCGCCGCCTTCGACGAGCTGCTCGACGATCAAGCGGCGTATCAACGCATGGCGCGCGCGGCGAATCCATATGGCGACGGGCGCGCGGCGGAGCGGATCCGCGACGCGCTCATCGCGCTATATCGCGAAGGCGCGATGCCCGGCGAATTCGATCCGTCGCTGCCGCCGACGCTTCCCTCAGCGGCGCGGTGAGAGCAGAACGACCCGCTCACCATGGCTCGTCTGGCGAGCGTCGGCTTCTCGCTGCTGGCGAACGTCGCCGTGGGATTCGCGCTCGGCGTGCTCGCGAACAAGTATCTGCATTGGGACTGGGCGATTCCGCTCGGCATCGTGGTCGGCTTCGCCGCCGGATTCGCGATGATGTTCCGCCAGCTCAGATAGCGGCGTCGCACACACGAACGTTCGAGTGGAGGGCGACCCGGACAGCCGGACGAACGCGCCAACCCTATGGAAGGCTTCCGCACGTTTCAGGCAGCGGTGGCGACGCGCAGCCTGGCGCTAGCGGTCGTCGCCGCCGCAGCCCTAGCGCTGTTCCACCAGCGCGTCCCGGCGCTCGCGCTCCTGGCGGGGACCCTTATCGGGCTCTTCTATCTCTTACACATCGCGACAAGCTTCAACCGCCTGGTGAAAGGCGGCAAGGCGTACCTGCCCTTCAACACCATCGAGTCGCTGCTGCGCGTGCTGCTCGCCGGCGCCGCGCCTTTCTTCATCGTGGGACGCGGGCCGTGGCAGGGGTACTTCACCTACCTTGCTGGATTTGTCGCACCGCTAGCAGTGGCGATTCTCGTGTATAAGAAACAAATCAGCACGGATTGCGTCCCGACGGGCGCGCCGGACGAACACTCTGCCACCACCGCCTCATAAAGGAAGCGATGCAGCACGAAAACGTCGGCGATCACCCGCTGTGGCATCTGGATTTCATGCCGGCGCCGTTCAACACGGTCCATGCCGACACGGTGATCATCACGTGGCTCGTCATGGCCTTGGCGCTGCTCGCCGTGGGCCTGCTCGCCGCCACCCACCCGGTCACGGTGGTCTCCAAACGCTATAGCGTCATGGAGCTCGTGGTCGGCTACCTCACCGACCTGACGACGGGCATCCTCGGCCGCAACGGCGCGCCGCTCGTGCCGTTCATCATCTCGCTGTTCCTGTTCATCGTGCTGCTCAACGAGATCGGCCTGCTGCCCGTGCCCGGCTTCTTCTCGCCGACCGCGGACATCAACACGACCGCCGCGCTGGCGATCACGACGATCCTGCTCATCCAGGCCGTCGGCATCCGCAATCATGGACTGGGCTTCTACAAACACCTCGTCATCCAACCGCTGGCGCTCGGCATCCCGATGCTGCCGTTCATGCTCATCGACGAACTGGCGCGGCCGGTGACGCTCGCGATGCGGCTGTTCGGCAACATCTTCGCCGGCGAGATCCTCTTGGTGGTCGTCGCGGCGATCATCGGCGCCAAGATCGGCCTCCTCTCGACGCTCGCGAACGGCGCGCCGATCCTCATCTACGCGTTCAACCTGATCATCGGGCTCATCCAGGCGCTCGTCTTCACCTTGCTGACCATCGCGTACCTCATCGCGCCAACTTCGGAATCAACGGAACACTAAAGGGAGCACATCTGTGGAAAACGCAATTCTGGTCTCAGCGGTCATCGTGAGCTTCGCCTTGATGGTGGGGTTCGCGGCGTTCGGTTCCGCGATCGGCGACGGCATCATCGGCAGCAAAGCCGTCGAGTCGATCGCGCGGCAGCCCGAAGCGCGGCCGAACATATTCTTCTTCTACTTCCTCGGCTTCGGCATCCTGGAGGCCTTCCCGATCATCGCGATCGCGCTGGCCTTCTTCTTGCTGATCGGCGGCGGCGGTCTGGGCGTGATGCAGGCTGCTCAAGCCCATCCTCACCGCGGGCCACTAGGACGTAGCAGAGCCGGCATGCTGCTCTCGATCGACGGCACGTTCCTCGTCCAGATCCTGAACTTCATCGTGTTCTGGGCGCTGCTGAACTACGTCTTCATCGCGCCGACGCGGCGCACGGTCGAGGCGCGCCAACGGCTCATCGCGGAGCAGCAGCGGGCGGCGGAGGAGCTCGCAGGCGCGCGCGCAGGCGCTGCAGGCGCAAGCCGACGCGATCATCGGCGAGGCCCGGCGTACGACCGACGAAGCGATGCGCGCCGCGGCCGCGGCGGCCTCCGACGAGACGCACGCCATCGAGCGCAAAGCCGCGGACGAGGCGACGGCGACCGTGACGCTCGCGCACGCGACCGTCGCGGACGAGCGTGCACAGGCGGTGGCCAATCAGGCGGCGTTCGTCGATGAGCTCGCGCACACGATGGCAACGCGCGCGACCGGCATGGAGAGCGTGGCATGATGGACTTCGCCGCGGCGTTCCACGATCCGATCTTCATCGCGAAGTTCATCGACTTCGTCCTCTTCGCGGTGGTCGATCGTCTATGTCTACCAGCACGTGGCTGGAGCCGGTGCTCGTCGGCTACCAGGAATCCCAGAACAAAGCGGTCGCAGACGCGGCCGCGCGCCGCGCGGCGTGCGAGCAGGCGGTCGAGACGGCCAGCCGCCGCGATCTCGCAGGCGGAGCTCGACGCGACGCGCATGGTGGAGATCGGCCGCGCGCAGGCGGCGAAGCTCATCGCCGACGAACGCGCGCGCGGCGCAAGCGCACGCGCAGCGTATCGCCGCGCACGCCGCGGGCGAACTCGAACGCGAGCGCTACCGCGTGCGTCGCGAATTGCTCGAGGACACGGTCGAGCGCGCGACCGCCGCCGCGCGCGCGATCGTCACGCGCGATCTCACGCCCGCCCGGCAGCAGGCGCTCGTCGAGGGCGCGGTCGCGGATCTCGAGGCCGGCCGTGCTTAAGGACAGCCTCGCGCGCCGCTACTCCGCCGCGCTGTTCGCGCTCGCCGACGAGGCCGGCACGACGCGTGCGACCCTCGACCAGCTCGACGCCTTCATCGCCGCGCTCGACGAAGATCCGCAGCTGGCGGAGTTCTACGAATCGCCGGTCATCGACCGGGCGGAGAAACAGCGCATGCTCGAGACCGCGCTCGCCGGCAGCGGCGAGCTGGTCGCGCAGTTCGTGCTGCTGCTCGTGCGCAAACGGCGCGAGAACATCATCCGGCTGGTCGCAAGCCAGATGCACGAACTGCTCGATCGCCAAGCCGGCCGCGCGGACGCCGATATCGAGACGCCGACGCCGCTGCCGGCGCACGAGCTCGCGGAGCTGGCGCGCCGGCTCTCGAAGGTGTACGGCCGGACGATCGTGCCGCAGCCGAAAGTGCAGCCGGCGCTGCTCGGCGGCATGGTGGTGCAGGTCGGCGACCGCTACGTCGACGCCAGCGTGTCCGGCAAGATCGAGGAACTGCGCCGTCATCTGCTCGCGAGCGCGGACACGTGGAGCAGCACATCTACTAACGGTCGGATCAATCCGACCGCTCCAGGGGATCGATAAATATGATCAACGCCGACGAGATCGCGGGAATACTCAAACAGCAGATCCAGAGCGCCCGCACGCAGACGCGCCAAGACGAGGTGGGCACCGTCATCGAAGTGGGCGACTCCATCGCCCGCGTCTACGGGCTGAGCGCCGCGCAGGCGGGCGAACTGCTGCAGTTCCCCAACGGGTTGTTCGGCATCGTCTTCAACCTCGAAGAGGACAACGTCGGCGTCGTCATCATGGGTCCCGACTCGGACATCAAAGAGGGCGCCACGGTGCGGCGCACCGGCCGCATCGTCTCTGTGCCCGTCGGCGATGCGGTCATCGGCCGCGTCGTGAACCCGCTCGGCCAGCCGCTCGACGACAAAGGCCCGGTCAACACGACGCGCACGCGGCCGATCGAGACGCAGGCGCCCGGCGTCGTGCAGCGCCAGCCGGTGCATGAACCGCTGCAGACCGGCATCAAGTCCATCGACGGCCTCATCCCGGTCGGCAAGGGGCAGCGCGAGCTCATCATCGGCGACCGCCAGACCGGCAAGACGGCGATCGCGCTCGACGCGATCATCAACCAAAAGGGCAAGGACGTCATCTGCATCTACGTCGCGATCGGGCAGAAGGCGTCGACGGTCGCGCAGGTCTACAAGCTGCTCACCGATGCCGGCGCGATGGACTACACGACGATCGTCGCGGCCAACGCGGCGGATCCGGCGAGCCTGCGCTACATCGCGCCGTACGCCGGCTGCGCGATGGGTCAAGAGCTCATGTACGCCGGCAAGCACGTGCTCATCATCTACGACGATCTCTCCAAGCACGCGCAGGCGTACCGCGAGATCTCGCTCGTGCTGCGCCGCCCGCCCGGCCGCGAGGCGTATCCGGGCGACATCTTCTACCTCCACTCGCGCCTGTTGGAGCGCGCGGCGAAGCTCTCCGACGAGCTCGGCGGCGGTTCGATGACCGCGTTGCCCGTCATCGAGACGCAGCAGGGCGACGTCTCCGCGTACATCCCGACGAATCTGATCTCGATCACCGACGGCCAGATCTACCTGGACACGAACCTGTTCTACCAGGGCATCCGGCCGGCCATCGACGTCGGCTTGTCCGTGTCGCGCGTCGGCGGCAACGCGCAGACCAAGGCGATGAAGGCCGTCGCCGGCCAGCTGCGCCTCGAGCTGTCGCAGTACCGCGATCTCGCGGCGTTCTCGAAGCTTGCGTCCGACCTCGACAAGGCGACACAAGCGCAGCTGTCGCGCGGCGAGAAGGTGACCGAGACGCTCAAGCAGCCGCAGTTCGAGCCGCTCGACCTCGACCGCCAGGTCATCCAGATCTACGTCGCGGTGAAGGACTACTTGGCGGACATCCCCACGCCGCGCGTGCGCGAGTTCCAGAAGCAGTTCTACGAGTTCTTGCAGACGGCGCATCCCGACATCCCCGCGTTCATCGCCGACCGCAAAGAGCTCAACGACGAGATCCGCGGAAAGCTCGACGCGGCCATCGTCGAGTTCAAGCAGCGCTTCGCGGCGGCGAAATGACGCGCTAGATGCCGACACTCCGCCAGCTGCGCGACCGCGTCAAGTCGCTCAAGAACACCCAGCAGATCACCCGCGCCATGAAGATGGTCGCGGGCGCGAGGATCCGCCGGGCGGAGCTCGACATGCGCGCAGCGCGGCCGTACGCTGCGGCGATCGGCGAGATGCTGACGCAGCTCGCGTCAGCCGGCGGCAGCAGCGCGAACCATCCGCTGCTCGAGACGCGCGAGGTGAGGACCCGCGCGATCCTGCTCATGACCGCCGACAAGGGTCTGTGCGGCTCGTTCAACTCGAATCTCGTGCGTGCGGCGCTCAAGTCGATCGAAGGCGATGGCAGATCCAAAGCTCTATCTCGTCGGCACCAAGGGCCGGGTGCAGCTGCAGCGCAGATATCCGCCCGCCGCGTTCTGGCCGCTGCTGAGCAAGAGCTTCGGCGAACTCGCCAAGGAAGTCGCGATCCAAGGTGAGCGACGATTTCTTGTCGGGGGCGGTCGATTCGGTGACGCTCGTGTCGAGCCGTTTCGTCTCGACCATGGTGCAGCGGCCGACGCGCGATCCAATTGCTGCCGATCGCGACCGCGAGCAGCCGAGAAGCGGGATGCCGGCAAGAACTCGTTCGAGTTCGAGCCCGACGTCGCGGCGGTGCTGGCGTCGCTGCTGCCGAAATATCTCGAGTTCACCATCTTCCAGGCGCTGCTCGAGACGCAGGCGTCGGAATTCGCGGCACGGCTCATCGCGATGACGAGCGCCACGGACAACGCGGGCAAGCTCATCGACGAGATCACCATGCTCATGAACCAGACGCGCCAGGCGGCGATCACCAAGGAGATCTTGGAGATCGTCGGCGGCGCCGAAGCGCTGAAAGGCTAGTACAAGAAGATGTCAGGTACCGGAAAAGTCGTCCAGGTCCTCGGAAACGTCGTCGACGTCGAGTTCGCGCAAGACGCGCTGCCCGACATCAACACGGCGTTGCTCACGACGCTCACGGGCGGCGAGGGCACGGCGCACGAGCTGACGCTCGAGGTGCAAAGCGAGCTGGGCAACAACCAGGTGCGCTGCCTCGCCATGGGCGGCACGGACGGCATGGTGCGCGGCGCCGAGGTCCGCGACACCGGCGCGCCGATCACCGTGCCCGTCGGCGAAGCGACGCTCGGCCGCATCCTCAACGTGCTCGGCAAGCCGATCGACTCGGACAAGCCGGTCGACGCGAAGGTCCACTATCCGATCCATCGCCCGGCGCCGAAGGTCGACGAGCAAGACCCGACGACCGTCATGTTCGAGACCGGCATCAAGGTCATCGACTTGCTCGCGCCCTACGTGCGCGGCGGCAAGGTCGGGCTCTTCGGCGGCGCAGGCGTCGGCAAGACGGTGCTCATCCAAGAGCTCATCCGCAACATCGCCGCCGAGCACGGCGGCTACTCGGTCTTCACCGGCATCGGCGAGCGCACGCGCGAAGGCAACGACCTGTGGCTCGAGATGAAGCACTCGGGCGTGCTCGAGAAGACGGCGCTCGTGTTCGGCCAGATGGACGAGCCGCCGGGCGTGCGCCTGCGCGTCGGGCTCACCGGCGTCACCATGGCCGAATACTTCCGCGACGAGGCCGGCAAAGACGTGCTGCTCTTCATCGACAACATCTTCCGTTTCATGCAGGCCGGCTCGGAGGTCTCCGCGCTGCTCGGCCGCATGCCGTCGGCGGTGGGCTATCAGCCGACGCTCGCATCCGAGATGGGCGCGCTCGAAGAGCGCATCACCTCGACGCGCAAGGGCTCGATCACCTCGGTGCAGGCGGTGTACGTGCCGGCCGACGACCTCACCGATCCCGCCGTCGCCACGACGTTCTCGCATCTCGACGCGACGACCGTGCTGTCGCGCTCCATCTCCGACAAGGGCATCTACCCGGCCGTCGATCCGCTCGCCTCGACCTCGCGGCTGCTCGAGCCGCGCTTCGTCGGCGACGAGCACTACGCGGTCGCGCGCAGCGTGCAAGAGATCCTGCAGCGCTACAAGGATCTTCAGGACATCATCGCGATCCTCGGCGTGGAAGAGCTGTCCGAAGACGACAAGGTCACGGTCAATCGCGCGCGCCGCATCCAGCGCTTCTTGAGCCAGCCGTTCTTCGTGGCGGAAGCCTTCACCGGGCGGCCCGGCAAGTACGTGCCGCTCAAGGAGACGATCGCCGGATTCAAGGAGCTGGTCGACGGCAAGCTCGACGATCTGCCGGAGCAGGCGTTCTACATGTGCGGCAATATCGACGAGGCCAAGGCGAACGCCGAGGCGATGAAGGCGACGGCGTAGCGGCGCATGGCGACCACGCATCTCTCGGTCGTCACGCCGGCCGCCCTGAAGTTCGAGGGCGACGTCGAGATCGTCATCGCGCCGGGCGCCGCGGGCGACCTCGCCGCGTTGGTCAACCACGCGCCGCTGCTCACGACCCTGCGCACCGGCCTGGTGAAGGCGGACACGATCCGGCCGAGCGCGGGCGACGCGAATCCGGCGGTCGAGCGGGTCGAGTTCTGCGTCGACGGGGGCTTCATGCAGGTGCTGCCCGATCGCGTCATCATCCTCACCGATACCGCCCTCGCGCGCGACGAGGTGGATGTCGTCGCCACGCGAGCCGAATTGAAGCGGGCCGAGGAAGCCCTCGCGCAGAAGAAGGGCGCTGATGATCTCCCAGAGCGTCGCGCGGTCGCATGGGCACAGGCCAAGCTCGAGGTCGCGCACAGCACGCCGGAATAACGGTCGAGTGAACTCGACCGCTACATTCTCTATATGATCGACTCATTCGAAGGGCTGCGCACCAGGCTCGTCATCGACGGCGGACGCCGTCTCGAAGGCGTCATCGCCGCGCCCGGCGCGAAGAACGCCGCGCTGCCGATCATGGCCGCGGCCATTCTCGTCGAAGGCGAGGTCGTGCTCCATCGCGTGCCGCGCATCACCGACGTCGACGTCATGGCGGCGATCCTCGAAAGCCTCGGCGCGCACGTGCGCGAGCAGCCCGGCGGCACGCTCGTCATCGACACGTCGTCGATCAACTCATACGCCGCGCCGTACGCGCTCGTCAGCCGGCTCAACGCGTCGTTCGACGTCACCGGCGCGCTGCTCGGCCGCTTCGGCCGCGCCGAAGTGCCGCAGCCCGGCGGCTGCGTCATCGGGCCGCGCGCGATCGACCTGCATCTCAAAGGCTTCGAAGCGCTCGGCGCGGACATCGCGCTCGAGCACGGCGCCATCATCGCGATCGCCGACACGCTCGTCGGCACGACCGTGCCGCTAGCGAAATCCTCGGTCGGCGCCACCAAGAACATCATGCTCGCCGCGACCAAAGCGAAGGGGACGACGGTCATCGAGAACGCCGCGCTCGAACCCGAGGTCGTCGACCTGGCCGATTTCCTCAACGCGATGGGCGCGCGCATCCACGGCCAGGGCACCGCGACCATCACCATCGAGGGCGTGCGCCGGCTGCACGGCGGCGAGCACACGGTCATCCCGGACCGCGTCGTTTCAGGCACGTATCTCATCGCCGGGGCGATCACGGGCGGCGACGTCACGGTGCGGGGGCTCGACCCGACGATGTTGGATTCCCTCGCCACGACCTTGCGGGCGACCGGGGCGACCGTCACCGCGGAGGGCGTGAGCGTGCGCGTGCAGGGCCTTCCTGCATGGCAGCCGGTCGACGTCGTCACCGCGCCGTATCCCGGTTTTCCGACGGATCTGCAGGCCCCGCTCGTCGCATATCTGAGTTTGGCAAAGGGAACGTCGCTCGTCGAAGAAACTATCTTCGATGCACGCTTCGTCTACGTGAGCGAGCTCGCTCGCATGGGCGCGGACATCAAGGTCTCCGGAAGCAGCGCCGTGGTCACGGGCGTGGAAACGCTCAAGGACGCGGTCGTCGAGGCGCCCGACATCCGCGCCGGCGGCGCGCTCGTGCTCGCGGCGCTCGCAGCCGCAGGCACGTCTGAGATCGGCGGGCTCGAGTACATCGATCGAGGCTACGAGTTCATCGAAGGACAGCTCAGCGCGCTCGGCGCGTCCGCGATGCGCGTCAGCGGTCTTGCGCCGGTGCTTCCGCGCACCGACGTGAGCGTCACCGACACGTTGCCGAGGATCGTCACGCCATTCGCTCCATCTAAGTAAGGAAGCAATTCACCTTGGATATCGGAATCGACCTAGGCACCGCCAACGTCCTCGTCTACGTCCGCGGCAAAGGCATCGTGCTGCGCGAACCGTCGGTCGTCGCGCGCGACGTGCGCAGCGGCAAGACGCTCGCGGTCGGCGAGGAGGCGCGCCTCATGCTCGGCAAGACGCCGAGCAACATCCAGGCCATCCGGCCCATGCGCGACGGCGTCATCGCCGACTTCGAAGTCACCGAAGCGATGCTCAACTACTTCATCAAGAAGGTGACGCGCGGCAACGGCTTCTTCTCGTTCTTGCGGCCGAAGCCGGCGGTCACGATCTGCGTGCCGGCGGAGATCACCTCGGTCGAAGAGCGCGCGGTGCGCGACGCCGCCAAGCTCGCCGGCGCCAAGAGCGTCGACATCATCGAAGAGCCGATGGCGGCGGCGGTGGGCGCAGGCCTGCCGATCGACGGGCCGAGCGGCAACATGGTGGTGGACATCGGCGGCGGCACGAGCGACGTGGCGGTCATCTCGCTCGGCGGCATCGTCGTGAGCCAGTCGATCCGCGTCGCCGGCAACAAGCTCGACGAGGCGATCACGCGCCACATCCGCCGCGTCTACAATCTCATGATCGGCGAGCGCACCGCGGAGGACATCAAAGTCGGCATCGGCTCGGCGTACAAGCTCGATCCTGAGATGACGATGGACATCCGCGGTCGCGATCTCATCAACGGCCTGCCGAAGACGGTCACCATCACCTCGGAAGAAGCGCGCGAGGCGATGGCCGAACCGCTCGGCGCGATCATCGACGCGGTGAAAGCCGTGCTCGAGAAGACGCCGCCCGAGCTTGCGGCGGACATCATCGATCGCGGCATCGTGCTCACCGGCGGCGGCGCGCTGCTGCGCGGGCTCGACTCGCTGCTCAGCGAGGTGACGGGCATTCCGGTGATCGTGGCAGACGATCCGATGTCATGCGTGGTGATCGGCACCGGCCAGCATGTCCGCATCTAAGGGTGATCTATGTAGGGGCCGATCTTAAGATCGGCCCTCCCCACGTCGAAAAAAGGGTCGACCTAAAGGTCGACCCCTACATAGGTTGTACGTCCGTTATGAGGCGAAGCGCAGGCGGCGCGCGATGCTCGCGCCCGCTCGCTTCACGCGGCGGCGCGCACGGGCGACCCGGCTTTTGGCGCTGCGGTGCATCTCCTGGCCGACCGCGAGCGGCACCAGCGCGGTGCACACGGCGGCGAAGATAATGCCGAGGGTGGCGTAGAACATCTGGTTTCGGATGCGGGAACCCATACTATACTCTTTACCAACCAGGCGCCGACGCCCTTCGGCGTGCGGGAGCGAGCTGCGATGCACGTAGTGCGCGCCGGCGGAACGCCCGACGCTGCGACGCTGCACGAGGCCGCCACATGTATCCGCACGGGCGGCCTGCTGATCTTCCCGACCGAGACCGTCTACGGCATCGGGTGCGCGCCCGACGACGAGCGCGCGGTCGCCGCGCTCTTCCGCGCGAAGCGCCGACCAGCCGACAAGCCGCTTGCGATCCATCTCGCACGCGCGGCGGATGCCGAGGTGTTCGCGCTCGCGTTACCGGAGAGCGCGCGCCGCATCATGCGATCGTTGTGGCCCGGACCGGTCGCCATCGTCGTCGAGCGCGCCCCGACACGCGCAGCCGCCGCCGCATGCGGCGGCGCCACGATCTCGCTGCGCTGCCCGGACGACGCGGCATGTCGTGCGATCCTCGAGGCGACGGGGCCGCTCGCCGCCACGTCGGCCAATCTCGCCAGCGAGCCGGCGTTCCTGGGAGATGAAGCGGGCATCGCGTCGCTGCCGGACGCGGCGCTCGCGATCATCACAGGGCCCACCCGATTGCGGCAAGAAAGCACGGTCGTTGATTGTACCGGCGAGATCCCACGTATCCTGCGGCACGGCGCGGTCGACGAAGCGGCCATCGCCGCTGCGCGCTAAGCCCCGCCCTCCGATGACCACCACGCGCTGGATCGCGACCGCGCTGGCGCTCGCCGTCGCCACCTGCCTCTCGCCTGTGCCGGCGCGCGCCGACCTGCAGATCGGGCGCTTCTCGCTCGAGTTCCGGAATTCGAACTACAATCTGAAGACCGGCGACATCGTGCTCACCGGCGGGGTCAGTGGCAAGGGACCGGACGGCGACTTCCGCGCGGACCGCGCGTTCGGCAACCGGGAGAAGCAAGAGATCACGTTGGTCGGCGGCGTGCAGGCGCATCGCAAGAGCGGCACGCAACCGATCACGCTGCGCAGCGATACCGCCTTCATCGACGAGCGGGCGAAGACGTACGTGGCGTCCGGCAACGCGAGCGCACAGGTCGGGCAGCGCATCATGAACGCGGACGAGATGCGTTTCGACGATGCCGCGCACGTCTTCACGCTGAGCGGATCCGTGAGCATCGTCGAACCGCCGGGACGCACGCTGCTGACGGGCCTGCTCATCTATCACGACGACACCGGCGACATCAGCTCACCCGGCCCGTTGAGCGGCATCGCCGAGAACGGTGACTTCCGCGCCGACCGCGCGCAGGGCAACGTGCGCACCAATCTCATGACGCTGTCCGGCGGCGTCGTGCTGCACTCAGGCGCCGTCGCGAGTGGGCCGTCGAAGGAGCCGATCGCGCTGTACGCCGACACGCTGCACATCGACGGCGCCGCCAAGCGCATGCAGGCGAGCGGCGACGTCCGCATCGAGCAGGGCACGCAGACGCTGAGCGCGCCGCAGCTCGACCTCGACAACGCGACGGGCGAGATGCGCATGAGCGGCGGTGTGCACGGCGCGCAGCCGCCCGACCGCACATTCGACACCGCAGAGATCAGCTACAACCTCAACTCGGGCGAGATAACGGTGCCCAAAGCCGTGCGCGGCACATCGCGCAACGGCGACTTCTCCGCCGGTTCGGCGCACGGCAACCTCAAAGCGCACGTGTACGATCTGGTCGGCGACGCCGTCGTGCACTCGAGCGGCAAGGCCACGAAGGGCACGCCGACGACGCCGACCACGTTGAGCGCGCAGCACATCCATATCGACGAGGCGAACAAATCGTATCGGGCGGAGGGCGGGGCGGAGGTGGCGCAAGGCGATCGCACGGTGAGCGCGCCGCTGATGACGTTCGACGACAAGATCCACGTCGTCAAGATGACCGGCGGCGTCCACGCGACGCAGCTGCCGAATCGCAGCGCCGACACCGCCGAGGTCATCTATCATTCCGACAGCGGAGATGTGTCTGCGCCCGCGCACGTGTCCGGCCGCTCGCCGACCGATTCGTTCTCCGCGGATCGCGCGCTCGGCAACACCAAGAAGAACGTCTACGATCTGCTCGGCAACGTGGTGTTGCGCCGGCAGAACCCCACCGACAAAGACCCGAGCGTGATGACCGCGAGCGACCTGCACATCGACGGCAATGCCAAGACTTACACCGCGACGGGCAATCCGAAGGTGACGCAAGGTCCGCGCACGATGACCGGCAAGGTGATCAGCCTCAACGACACGACCCACCTCATGCACGTGAGCGGCGGGGTGCATGTGGAAGCGCCGCAGGGCCGTTCCTTCAACACGCCCGAGCTCACCTACAATCTCCAGAGCGACGACTTCAAGATGCTCGGCGGCATCACCGCGCTCTTCCCGCTCGGCAAGCCGAGCCCGACGCCGACGCCCTTCGCGTCGCCGAGCAGCGACCTCGCGCCGCAAGCGCCGTCCCCGTTCGCCAACGGCGGCATCCCCTCGCAATTCGCGTCGCCCGCGCCGTCGCCGTCGCCCACCGCGTCGCCGCCACCGACGATCGCACCATCACCAAGCGCGGCCCCGCACTAGGCATGACGAGCGAAGGGACAGCACGGCCGACGAAATCGCGCTGCGAGCGCTGCGGTGTCGCGTTCGGCGCACACGCGCAAGCCCAAGCATGCGGCTACGGCTGCACGTTTTGCGAAGCGTGCACGCGCGCGATGAACGCGGTGTGCCCGAACTGCGCGGGCGCGCTTGTGCCGGTGACAATCATCAGCAAAGGACCCTCTTCACGATGAGCTTCTTCCTAGCAGGCGTGCGTGCTCGGTTCGCCGTCACGCTCGTCTTCGGTCTCGGCTTCGCCGCAGCGCTGTGCACCGCGTCGGCGAGCGCAGCCGTCGAGACGCCGTCCGCCACGCCGCCGCCCGCGATGAGCTTGTCCGATGAAGACCTGCCATCCCCAAGCCATGAAAGCCCACTGGATCCGAGCGAATGGTTCTCTATCGAAGACGAGGCGATGCCGAGCTACGACGGCATGACGGGCGCCGGCAACACGATGAACCTGCGCGCGCAGATCCCGATCGGTCACGATCTCCTACCGATTCTTGGCCGGTTGACCAGGTTGCAGCTTATCAAATTCAAACTGCCATACCAGTTCTCGTCGCCGTCGCAGTCGAGTCCGGGACTCGGCGACACCACTCTCGTCGGCCTGACATATCTCGGAAGACGCGATTTCAAGTGGACGATCGGCCCGTCGTTCAAACTACCCACCGCGTCGCAGATGTCGCTTGGCTCCGGCAAGTGGTCGGTCGGGCCTGCAGGCAGCTACGCCTACCGGCATGGCGATACCGAGATGGGCATCTACACGCAAAACTTCTTCTCGTTCGCCGGCCCCTCATCGCGCAAAGCGGTGTCGCAAACAGAATTCCAGCCGAGTCTCGCCTTCGGGCTTGGGCACGGCTGGAGCGTCGGCACATCGTACATGATGTTCAAATACAATTGGGAGAAGCCGGCGTGGGAGAACGTGCCGCTGGGCATCCGTTTTGCGAAGAAGTTCTCGCTGGGCGCTGGACGCATGGACGCCGGCCTCGAGGCCGAGAAGAACCTCACCTTCTACAAGGGCCAGCCTGACATGACCTACCGCATCAACTTCAAATACCGACCCAAACACTGACCATGCCGATAAGGCCGGTGCAAGCGCGCGACGCGGAGGCATGGCTGGCGATGCGGGCCCGCCTGTGGCCCGCGGCGGACGCCGGCGAGCTGGCCAGAGAGGCGCGCGGATTCGCCGCCGGTGGTGAGAAAGGGATCCTGGACGCGGTCTTCCTCGCCGAAGACGATCGAGCGCGGCCGCTCGGTTTCCTGGAGCTTTCCGTGCGCGCTTTTTCGGACGGCTGCGACTCCATGCCGGTGCCGCACGTGGAAGGCTGGTATGTCGAAGTCTCCGCGCGCCGCCAGGGCTTCGGGCGGGCGCTGGTGCGCGCCGCCGAGGACTGGGCGCGTGCTCGGGGGTTCACCGAACTCGCTTCAGATGCGGAACTCGACAACGCCGCGGCCCAATGCGCCCATGACAGGTGCGGATTCGAGGAGGTCGACCGGCTCGTCAAGTTCCGGAAGAGGCTGTTTCCACGATGAAGAAATCAGGCGGATAGTCGCGTAACACAACGCGCTATGGTATCGTTACAGGGCACGGGAGCATTATTGTTGCTCTAGGGGGGATCGTCACATGAAAAAATGGCTGTTCGCGTTCGTCGCACTGGGCGTCCTGATCGCGCAACCGCATCGCGCGAGTGCCGCCATCACGGCATCGATGTCGATCGTCGGCCCGAGCTCGTATAACGGTTGTCCTGTCACGGTGAAGTTCACCGGCACCATCTCAGGTAAGGTGGGGACGGTTTTCACCTACAGCTTCAACCGCTTCATCAACGGCGCGCAGACCGTCGTCAACGGCGGCACGACGACGATGCCGGCCAGTGGTTCGATCGCGGTGAACGACTCCATGTCGCTCGCATCCTCGGCGATGTCCAACACCTTCGACCAACTATGGGTGCACGGCATCTCCGGCGGCCTGCCCGACGTCTATTCGAACAAAGCCAGCTTCACCGTGAACTGCGCGACGCCACCGCCGGCAGCCACGCCCCCGCCTGCACCTAACTCCCTGACGAGCACCAACGATCCTCAGGTGTGCACGGCGCACGGCGGCTTCGGCGGCGGTCTCGCGTGCAGCGCAGGCTTCAGCAACGGCTGGCTCGCGCTCATCTGGAACGCCCCGAACACGTGCCCCAACTGCATCGGCGGGTATAACGTCTACCGCGTCGACGGCGGGCAGCACACCTTCATCTACAAGCAGAACAACGGCAGGGATGTGACGCTCTCGCTCGTCACCAAACCGAGCGACGGTTTCAGCGGCAAATGCTACACGGTCACGTCCTACTCCGGCAGTGCGGAATCGATCGACAGCGGCGCGTTCTGCGTCAACGGCCCGGTCGACCAGCCGGTCGTGCGCAGCTTCAACTTCACTCCGAACGCGACGCGCACCGTCTACCACCACTACAGCTATTCGGCGCCGGGGCCTGGCTGCGGCTTGAGCGGTCTCGGCACGGGACCGGGCGGCCTCTTCGTGGGCTTCGTGCACGACTACTCGAGTTCGATCGGCATCACGTGCTATGAGGACACGTCGGTCAACCAGACCGCGGTGAGCTTCGAACTGGGCACCGCGGGCATCATCTTGCGCAACTCGAAGGCCAGCGTCCAAAGCGCCATCCTCACGTTCCAGCGCGTGGACGGCAGCAACGCCAGCTGCATCGCCGGCGTGCACCTGCCGACCGGCGACTGGTCGAACGCGCAGGACCTGATCCCGAACACCGATTACATCAGCGGCATCCCGTGGAGCAGCAACGGCGTCAGCGTCAACAGCAACCAGGTGAAGATCTCGGGCTCGAACTACTCGATCGACGTCTCGAGCGCGATCAACAACTTCGCCAAGGGAAACTGGAACGATCACGGCTTCCTGCTCATCGGCGGCAACGAAGACACGAGCGGCTTCCACGACAACAACCAGTGCATCTCGACGGTCGGCAACTTCGCGCTCAGCCTCAAGGTGATCATCCAACCGTGAGCCGCACAGCGGCGAGATACGCGATGCGCGCGGTTCTCGCCGCTGCCTCGACCGTCGTGCTTTGCCTTTCGGCTGTCGCGACGGCGCGAGCCGGACAGCCGGTCGCATCGACCGATGCTCCGGTGCCGAGCGGACTCGTCGTGGTCATAGATGCGCGCGCGCTCGACGACCCCTCATGGCGTCAAGCACTGGATGATCCGTCCATCAGCGGCATCGCGCTGCAGATCCATTGGAGCGATATCGAACCCACCGAAGGAAGCCCCGACTGGTCGAAGCTCGATGCGGTGCTTTCCGCTGCAGCCGGCTCGAAGAAGTGGGTGCAGCTCCTCATCTTCCCCGGCTTCTTCAGCCCTGCGTGGGCCCTCGAAGGCGCACAGACAGAACAATTCCCGATACAGTATGGGCCTGGCAAAGGCAGCGTGGAGACGCTCCCGATGCCGTGGGATACGGTGTACCTCAGCCGCTGGCTCGCATTCATAAAACGATTGAGCGAGAGGTACGGAAAGGCGCCCGCCTTGAGGATGATCGCCGCCGCGGGACCGACATCCGTGTCTGGGGAGTTCACATTACCGAACTCGCCGAGGGATCTCAAGACCTGGCAAGACGATTCCTATACTCCGAGCAAATACATAGGGGCGTGGGTCGCGGTCTTCAAGGCGTACGCCGCCGACTTTCCCGATCAGTACGTCTCGCTATCTCTGGGACGTGGTCTGAGTATCAACGATCAAGGCAAGATCGATGCGGGTGAGCATTCGCGCACAAAGCAAGCGATCGTCGACCAAGCGATCGGGATCTTAGGCCGGCGTTGCGCCCTTCAGTACAGCAATCTCGACGGGACCGCGAACCCGGACGTCGAGGGCACCGGCTTTCTCATCGGTTACAATGGGCGAGTCGTGACCGGTCTGCAACTGCGCACGTCGGCCGCCAACGCAGGGATGGGCGCCGACGGCGATCCCCCGCTCGCCTTGCGACGATCGATCGATAAAGGGATGCAACCGAACGGCGCTGGTCAGCGTGCGAACTACCTTGAGATATACGAACCCGATGTGCTCGCGCCGGACATGCAACCGGTGCTGCGGTATGGGGCGGCGCGCTTCACTCCGTGAGGCATTGAACGCGGCGCCACCCGTCCTTGCGGGGGCGAGCCAAAGCCCCGCGTCGAAGTCTAGCAGACTCGAACAAGACGCAAGGGAAAGGCATGACCATGAAGGCTCTCGTCTACAACGGCCCCGGCAAGAAAGCGCTGGAAGATCGTCCTATGCCGGAGGTCTCGGCACCCACTGACGCCATCGTGAAGATGACGAAGACCACCATCTGCGGCACCGACCTGCACATCCTCAAAGGCGACGTGCCGAGCTGTGCGCCCGGCACGCACTCTCGGGCACGAAGGGGTCGGCGTCGTCGACACGATCGGCGCCGCCGTCACCCAGTTCAAGACCGGCGATCACGTGCTCGTCTCGTGCATCTCCTCGTGCGGGAAATGCGAATACTGCCGGCGCGGCATGTACTCCCACTGCACGACGGGCGGCTGGATCCTCGGCAACAAGATCAACGGCACGCAAGCGGAGTACGTCCGCGCGCCGCACGCGGACACCAGCCTCTACAAGATCCCCGCGGGCGTCGATGAGGAGGCGCTCGTCATGCTGAGCGACATCCTGCCGACCGGCTTCGAGTGCGGCGTGCTCAACGGCGAAAGTCCAACCGGGCGCCACCGTGGCCATCGTCGGTTCCGGCCCCATCGGGCTCGCGGCGCTGCTGACGGCGCAGTTTCTTCTCGCCGTCAGAGATCATCATGATCGATCTCGACGACAATCGGCTCGAGGTCGCGCGCCGTCTCGGCGCGACAAAGACGATCAACAGCGGCGACGGCAAAGCGGTCGAGAAGGTCATGCAGATGACCGGCGGGCGCGGCGTCGACTGCTCCATCGAGGCGGTCGGCATTCCGGCGACGTTCGGCATGTGCCAAGAGCTGGTCGCGCCGGGCGGCACGATCGCCAACATCGGCGTCCACGGCGCCAAGGTCGACCTGCATCTCGAACGCCTGTGGTCGCAGAACATCGCCATCACGACGCGTCTGGTCGACACGGTCACCACCCCGATGCTGCTCAAGACCGTGCGATCGGGCACGATCGAG
Organism: Vulcanimicrobiota bacterium; assembly: GCA_963805945.1. Taxonomy (GTDB): domain Bacteria; phylum Vulcanimicrobiota; class Vulcanimicrobiia; order Eremiobacterales; family Eremiobacteraceae; genus JAFAHD01. The sequence goes on from CAWDVP010000002.1 coordinate 403,456, forward strand.
CCCAAGCAGCTCATAACGCACCACTTCCCGTTCGACTCGCGTGCTTGACGCGTACGACACGTTCGGTCAAGCGGCCAAGACCCAGGCGCTCAAGGTCATCATCGAACTGTAAGGCCTAGGGTTCGAAGAAGCGGCGCCCCGCTAGCTCGTCGGGCAGGTGCTGCTGCTCGACCTTCGCGTCGGGGTAGTCGTGCGCATAGCGGTATTCCTTGCCGTAGCCGAGATCGCGCATCAAGCCGGTGACCGCGTTGCGCAGATGCAGCGGCACCGGCAGGGTGCCGGTCTGCTCGATCGCCGCGACCGCCGCGCCGTATGCCCGCAGACCTGAGTTGCTCTTCTTCGCAAGCGCTAGATAGAGCGTCGCCTCCACCAATGGGTACATCGCCTCGGGCATGCCGATCGCGTGCACCGCGTAATGCGCGGCGGTCGCCATCGGCAACGCCTGGGGATCGCCAAGCCCGACGTCCTCACCGGCCAAGATGACGAGCCGGCGCGCGACGAACATCGGGTCCTCGCCCGCTTCGAGCATGCGCGCGAGCCAGTACACCGCAGCGTGCGGATCGCTGCCGCGCACCGACTTGATGAACGCCGATATGAGGTCGTAGTGCTCGTCGCCGGCGCGGTCGTAGCGCAGCGCGCGGCGCTGCATGGCCTCTTCGACATCGCGCGCCGCGATCACCACCCCGCCGCTACCGCCGCGCGACGAGGCGATCTCATACGCGAGCTCCAGCGCGTTGAGCGCCGAGCGCGCGTCGCCGTCCGCCAGCGCGATGAGCTTCGCGCGCGCGTCATCGGCCACCGTCGCGGCTCCCGCGAGGCCGCGCTGAGGATCCGCGAGCGCACGATCGACGATCGTGCCGATCTCATCGGCGCCGAGCGCCTTGAGCACGAACACGCGGCTGCGCGACAGCAGCGCGCTGTTGATCTCGAACGACGGGTTCTCCGTGGTCGCGCCGATGAAGGTGATATCGCCGCGCTCGACGTGCGGCAGCACGACGTCCTGCTGCGCCTTGTTGAAGCGATGGATCTCGTCGACGAACACGATCGTGCCGCGCGCGCGATCGCGCTTCGCGTCGGCGACGATGCGGCGCAGGTCCGCGACGCCCGCGGTGACGGCCGACAGCGCGACGAAGTGCGCGCCGACCGAGCGCGCGGCCAAACGCGCGAGCGTCGTCTTGCCGCTGCCGGGCGGACCCCACAACACGATGGAGGGCAGCTTGCGCTGTTCGATCGCGGTGCGCAGCGCGGTGCCCGGCCCGACGATCTTCTCCTGGCCCACGAATTCGTCGAGCGTGCGCGGCCGCATGCGCGCGGCCAGCGGCGCGCCGACCGGCAGCGGCTCGTCGGCGCCGGCGTCCGGCGGGCTCTCGAACAAACGCGGTTCGTCTGACATGGGCGCGCTTAGCGGCGCAGCGCCGCGACGGTGCGCATCCAGCTGAGGATCTCGCCGACGGTGACCTTCGACACGCCCTTCTCGCGGTTGCGAAAGGCGATCGGCACCTCGACGATGCGCGCACCCGCCGCCGACGCTTCGTAGAGCAGCTCGGGCACCATCGAATAGCCGGTCGACTTGAGCGCTTCCATCCGCATGCGGCGCAGCAGGCAGGCCGAATAGAGACGGAAGCCGGATGTGCAGTCGCGCACCGTTAGGCCGAGCAGCGCGCGCGCGGCGCCGTTGGCCACCGCGCTGTTGAGCTTGCGCGCGAACGAGAAGTTCTCGACCGTGCCGCCCGGGGCGTAGCGCGAGCCGATGACCATGTCGGCCTCGCCCGAGTCGATGTGCGCGAACATCGCAGGCAGCGCCGCCGGGTCGTGCGAGCCGTCCGCGTCCATCGTCGCGATCATGCCATAGCCGGCGGCGAGGCCGCGCGCGAAACCCGCCAGATACGCCGTGCCGAGGCCGAGCTTGCCGGTGCGGGAGAGCAGCGACACGCGCGCATCGGCCGCGATCATGGCGCTGACGATCTGCGCCGTGCCGTCGGGCGAGGCGTCGTCCACGACGAGCGCGTCGGCGCGCGGCGACGCGGCCAGAACGGCCGACACCGTCGAGCGGATATTGTCGCGCTCCTGATACGTCGGTAGCACGACGAGGCAGCGCGAGGGCAGAAGCGGTGCTTGAGAAGCCAAGGGACGCACAGTTCGGCGCCGGGGTTCGCCGAACCCCGTCGCGAAAAGGCTGCAGGTGGCCATCTATCTCGACAACGCCGCGACCACCGCGCTCCGGCCCGAGGCGCTCGACGCGATGCTGCCGTTCCTGCGCGATGAATTCGCCAATCCTTCAAGCCCGCATTCGGCCGGACAGCGCGTGCGCCGGGCGCTCGACGACGCGCGCGAGCGCACCGCTGCCGCACTTGGCGCGCAGCCGGCCGAGATCGTGTTCACCGGCAGCGGCTCGGAGTCGGATTGCCTCGCGATCTTCGGCATGCTCGACGCGCGTGGCGCGGCGCGCGGCCGCTTCATCACCAGCGCGATCGAGCACCACGCGGTGCTGCACGCCGCAGACGCGCTGCGCGAGCGAGGGCACCGCGTGACGGTGCTGCCGGTCGACGCGGAAGGCTTCGTGTCAAAGGAAGCGCTCGCCGCCGCGCTCGATGTTGGGCGGCCCGCCGAGCGCACGCTCGTCAGCGTCATGCACGCAAACAACGAGATCGGCACGATTCAGCACATCAAGGAACTCGCCGCTATCGCGCACGGACGCGGCGCGCTCCTCCACACCGATGCGGTGCAGACGGTCGGGCACATCCCGCTGCACGTCGGCGAGCTGGACGTCGACGCGCTCACACTCTCGGCGCACAAGTTCGAGGGCCCCAAGGGCGTCGGCGCGCTGTATCTGCGCCGCGGCATCGCCGCGACGCCCATCGTCTACGGCGGCGGGCAAGAAGGCGGTCGCCGCGCCGGCACCGAGAACGTCGCCGGCATCGTCGGGCTGTCGGTCGCGCTCGAGCGCGCGGTCCACGAGCTCGGCGCGACCGCGCCCGCGATCGCCCGCGTGCGCGATCAACTAATCGAAGGCGTCCTCGCGCGCATCCCCATGACCGCGCTCAACGGCGCACGGCGCGAGCGCTTGCCGAACAACGCCAGCCTGCGCTTCGAGGGGATCGAAGGGCAGACGCTGGTCTTGGGCCTGGATCTCGCCGGTTTCGCCACCTCGACGGGCAGCGCGTGTACCTCAGGCTCGCTCGAGCCATCCCACGTGCTCTCCGCCCTCGGTCTGAGCGCGCCAGAGGCGCGCGGCACGGTGCGGTTCTCGCTCGGGCGGCAGACCCGTGACAGCGATATCGAGGTTTTGATCGAGCGCGTAGCGGGTATCGTTCACGAGCTCAGAAAGCTCTCGCCTTCCCTCGTGGCTGGGGGAGGTATGTCCCACAAACAAGAATGACGGAAATCCCATGAACGCACAAGATTTCATGTACATCTCGATCGGGCTGGCGTGCCTGGTCGTCGCCGGTTTCTTGGCATTCGTCTTCGTGCGCTTGGCGGCGCTGCTGACCCGCGCCGAAGACACGCTCGGCAAAGCGGACGCGACGCTCGAGCATCTCGACGCGCCGATCGTGAAGACGATGGACGGGGTCGGGAACATCACGCAGCGGTTGGACACCTTGCTCGGCAAGGTCAACCGTGTGACGAGCATCGCCGAAAGGGCGGCGGACGTCGTCGACAAGGCGTCGGATGCCGCGCAATCGCGGATCACGCCGACCGTGCTGCGCATCGCCAGCCTCGTCGCCGGGCTCGGCGCCGGCACGCGCGACTTTTTCACTTCACGCGACAACGGTTCGCACAAAGGAGATCGGTAATGGAGAACAACGACAACGGCAACTCGGGCGTCGGCTTCCTCTCAGGACTCGTGCTCGGCGCGTTCGCGGGAGCCATCCTCGCCCTCGTCCTCGCGCCGCAGACCGGCGAAGAGACGCGCGACCTGATCGCCGGCAAGGCGCAGGAAGCGAAAGGCAAAGCCATGGACATCGCCTCTGACCTCAAGGATCTCGCTGGGCAGCTCTCCGACGATCTGCGCCGGCAGGCCGACGACCTGTCGCGCCGGTCGCGCGAAGCGTACGAGAGCACGTCGAAACGGGCCGAAGGCGCGCTGCACGCGGCGAAGAGCGCCGCCAAGGCGAAAATCGACGAACTGCAGCAGGGTTAGGCGACAAGCGTGGATATCGCGGTAGAAGTACGGGAAGTCCCGGGCAAGAACGGCGCGCGCATCGTCGATCTCAACGGCGAGATCGACGTGTACACCTCGCCGCGCGTCAAGGAGACCATCACCGATCTCATCGATCAGGGCCACTACGACCTGATCATCAACCTGGAGAACGTCCGCTATATCGACTCGACCGGCTTGGGCGTGCTCATCGGCGGCCTGAAGCGGGTGCGCGAGCACAGCGGTACGGTCAGCCTGGTGTGCACGAATCCGCAGATAAAGAAGATATTCGACATCACCGGACTGGTGAAGATCTTCGGCATCTTCGACTCGGAGCCGAGCGCGAGCGCGGCGCTATGATCTCACCTCAGGAGAGCGGCGGCGATTCCGGCAGCATCGAACTCCGTCTGCCGAGCAAGGCCGAATGGGTCGGCGTGGCGCGGCTCGCGATCGCCGGCGTCGCGAGCCGGCTCAACTTCAGCGTCGAGGACATCGAGGACCTGAAGCTCGCCGTCGCGGAGGCGTGCACGAACTGCATCCAGCATGCGAGCGATAACGACGAAGTGCGCATCGCGTGCGTCGTCTCGGAATCGAAGCTGACGGTCACCGTCCAGGACAACGGCAAAGGATTCGACGGCCGGGGCATCAATCCGAAATCGCTCGGCGAGCCCAAAGTGGGCGGGCTGGGCGTGTTTCTCATCCGCACGCTCATGGACGACGTGAGCTATGAGGTCGATCCGGCATCGGGGACGAAACTCACGATGACCAAACACGTCCGATCGTAGCAGCCGTGGGAATCGAGTCCAGCTACGAACTCGGGCACGAGCGCGAGGGTCGCTTCGATAAGGCGCGCACGAAGCAGCTCTTCCTTCAGTATGCCGCGACGCGCGACGCGGACACCCGCGAACAGCTCGTCGTCGCGCACCTCAATCTGGTGCGCTTTCTCGCCTCGCGCTTCGCAGGCCGCGGCGAGCCGCTCGACGATCTGATCCAAGTCGGGATGGTCGGCCTGCTCAAGGCGATCGACCGATTCGATCCCGAACGCGGCATCGAGTTCACCACTTACGTGACCCCCACCGTCGTCGGCGAGATCAAACGGCACTTCCGCGACAAGGGCTGGGCGATCCGCGTGCCGCGGCGCCTGCAGGAGCTCAACGCGGCCATGCATCGCGGGCTCGACGCGCTCACCGCGGATCTGGGGCGCTCGCCGAACGTCGCCGAGATGGCCGCCTCGCTGCACGCCAGCGAAGAGGAGATCATCGAGGCGCAAGAGCTCGGGCACGCCTATGCGCCGCTGTCCCTGGACGCCATCGCCTCCGCCAGCGGCGAGGGCAGGACGCTCGGCGAGTCGCTCGGCTACGATGATCCCGATATGGCGAAGGTCGCCGACCAGGACCTGCTCGACCGCGCGCTGACCTGCCTGGACCGCCGCGAGCGCGTCATCGTGCATCTGCGCTACTTCGAACGCGTGACGCAGACCGACATCGCGCGGCGGCTGCGCATGTCGCAGATGCACGTCTCCCGCCTCCAGCAGCGCGCGCTCGGCAAGATGAAAGGACTGCTCCAAGAAGAGTCCAGCCCCGAACGCGCAAACCAATAGCGGGTATGACCTCTCAAGACGTACGCCGGTCGTTCGTCGAGTTTTTCAAGAGCAGGCAGCACAAGCAGGTCGCGGGCGCCAGCCTGGTGCCGGATGCGCTGTCGACGACGCTGTTCACCATCGCCGGCATGGAGCCGTTCGTGCCGCAGTTCCTCGGCGAAGCGCCGCCGCCTGCGCCGCGCGTGGTCACGGTGCAGCGCTGCCTGCGCGTCGCCGGCGGCAAGAACGACATCGAGAACGTCGGCCGCAGCGGCCGGCACGGCACGTTCCTCGAGATGCTCGGCAACTTCTCGTTCGGCGACTACTACAAACGCGAGGCGATCGCGTGGGCGTGGGAATACCTCACGAAGACGCTGCGCTTGCCCGCCGAGCGACTGTCCGCGACGGTCTACGTCGACGACGACGAGGCAGCGCAGATCTGGCAGCGCGATATCGGCCTTGCGCCGGAGCGCGTGACGCGCATGCGCGAGGACAACTTCTGGGACATGGGGCCGACCGGGCCATGCGGTCCCTGCTCGGAGATCTTCTACGACCTCGGGCCGGCCGTCGGCTGCGGCAAGCCGACGTGCGGCGTCGGCTGCCCGGATTGCGATCGCTATATCGAGTTCTGGAATCTCGTGTTCCAGCAGTACGACCGCGACACCGACGGGCGGCTGCATCCGCTGCCCAAGCAGTGCATCGACACCGGCATGGGTTTCGAGCGGCTGTGCATGATCCTGGCCGGCAAGACGTCGATCTTCGACACCGATCTGTATCAGGACATCATCGCCGCGCTGCCGCCGGTCGGCGAGTCGCGCTTGCCCGACTCCGAGCGCGCCGTGCATCGCTGCATCATCGCCGACCACGCGCGCGCCTGCGTGTTCCTCATCGCCGACGGCGTCGTGCCGGGCAACACCGATCGCGGCTACGTGCTGCGTTTTCTCACGCGGCGCGCGATCCGCAGCGGCAAGCTGCTGGGATTCCCAGACGGTTTCTTCGCCACGCTCACGCCGACGGTGATCCGGACGCTCGTGGACGGTTATCCGGAACTTCGAGGCAGCGAGCAGCGCGTCGAGCGCGCGCTCGAGGTCGAGGAGAAGCAGTTCGGCGCGACCTTGGCGCGCGGTTCCGTCAGGCTCGCCGAGCGGCTCGACGCCCTCGCGCGCACCGGCGCGCTCGTGCTGCCCGGCAAGGACGCCTTCGAACTGCACGACACGTACGGCTTTCCCGTGGACCTGACGCGCGAGATCGCCGGCGAAGCGGGCATCACCATCGACACCGCCGGTTTCTCCGCCGCGATGGAGGAGCAGCGCGAACGCGCGCGCGCCGATGCGTTGGCCAAACGCGGCGAGGTCCGCGTCGCCCGCGGCGCGGGGACCGACCAACCGGCCACGACCTTCACCGGCTACGATAGGCTGGAGTCCAAGGCCGTCATCGCGGCGATCTTCGACCGCTCCGGAGCGCCCGCCGAGCGGCTCGACGCGGGCGCCGAAGGCATCATCGTGCTCGACCAGACCCCGTTCTACGCCGAGCGCGGCGGACAGGCCGGCGATCGCGGCGTGCTTGCTGCGGCCGGCGCGTCGTTCGACGTGCGCGACACGCAGTATGAAGATAAGACACATCGCCGCATCATGCACCGGGGTGTCGTGCGCTCGGGCGGCTTCGCCGCCGGTGACCAGGTGGACGCGATCGTCGACCCGCATTGGCGGCGCGAGATCCGCCGCCACCACAGCGTCACCCATCTGCTGCAGCGCGCGCTCAAAGAGGTGCTCGGCGACGCGGTCGCCCAGCGCGGCAGCGCCGTGTTCCCGGAGCGCACCCGCTTCGACTTCGACTCGCCGGTCGGTGCGCTCTCCAAGGCGCAGCGCTCCGAGGTGGGCGCGCGGGTCAACGAGCTCATCCGCAGCGACTACCGCCTTGAAGAGGCGAGCATGCCGTTCGCCGAGGCGGTCGCGCGCGGCGCGGTCTATATGAAGGGCGAGAACTACGGCGACGTCGTCCGCATCGTCACCTTCGGTCCCAGCATCGAGCTGTGCGGCGGCACCCATGTGACGTCGACCGGCGAGATCGGCCACTTCGTCCTGCTCGCCGATTCCGCGATCGGCGCCGGCATCCGCCGCGCCGAAGGCGTGGTGTCCGAAGCCGCGGATCGGTACGTCGACTCCGTGCGCGAGACGGTCGACGAAGTCGGTTCGGCGCTGTCCACCGCCGCCGACCAAGTCCCTGAGGCGGTGAGCCGGCTCGCGCTACGGCAGAAGGAGCTCGAGCGCAAGATCGCCGCGCTGCAATCGCAGCTCGCCGCGCAGCGTGCCGATGAATATCTCGCATCCGCCAAAGAGATCGGCGGCGTCTCCTATCTCGCGGTCAGACCGAGCGGCGACGTCGGCGTCGGAGCGAAGGAGCTCGCCGAATCCATCCGCGCCAAATGGCCCGACGGCGTGATCGTCGTGGCCCAGCCGGAGAATGGGCGGGTGTCGCTCGTCGTCGCGGCCGGCCGCGCGGCCGCCAAGCGCGGCGTGTCGGCGAAGGACGTCCTCGCCGCGATCATCGGCCACGTCAAGGGCAAAGGCGGAGGCAACGCCTCGCTGGCACAAGGCTCCGGCTCCGACGCCGCCGGCATCGATGCGGCGTTAGGCGCGGTCCCCGACGCGATCGCCAAGGCAGCGCGTGCCTAAGCGAGACGCGGTCATGCTCGCGCTGCTGCTCGCGATCGCGCTCGGCGGTCCCGCAGCAGCGGCATCGCCGCCGCCCACATCGCGGGTCCACGGGGTCGTCTCGCCGGGCATGCTCGCGGCGCGCGCGCTCGAGAAATACCACGCCGCCATGGCGTCGTTGGGCCAGCCGCCGAACATGGTGTTCACCTATGCCGAGACGCGCACCGGTCCGTCTCGCATCGTGACCGGCGTCCATCGCGTCTATCGCGACAGCGCGGGTGACCAGCGCAACGACACGATGGAGATCAATGGCTCGCCCATCCGGCCGCCGTTGACGCGCACGTACCAGCGCACCACATGGCCCTACTTCGCCGACGAGTTCTCAGCCTCGGCTGCCGACTATGACGCGCACTTCGTAGGCGCGGCGACGGTGAACGGCCGCCGCGGCTACTCGTTCCAGATGAAACGTCACATCAGCGCGGTGTTTGAGGTCACGGAATTGGATCTCGACACGGCCAGCGGCTTGCCGTTGCGCATCGGCTACGCCGTCCAAAGCGGCACGTGCGACGGTCAAGGGACGCTCGAATACGCGCCGGCCGGCGCGTATTGGCTGCCGACACTCGCGACCGCCGAGTGCGCCACCGGCAAGTCGGCGGAGCCGAGCTACAAGCACACCATCAGATTCTCCGATTATTCGTTTCCCGTCTCGATCCCGCAAGACGTGCTCCATCCGCCGGGGGCAAGCGCGCAATGAGCGCGTTCGGCGCACCGGCGCTGCCGCGGCCGCAGCGATCGTCGTCCGCCGCATGGACGGCGTTGGCGGTGTTCGCGTTCGCGCTCGCGGTGTATCTGCTCTCCACCGGCGGCAAGCATGCGTTCTACGACAACTTCATCCGCCTCGCGTACGCGTTCGCGCACGGCAGAGTGTGGATCGATTGGCCGGGGCCGGCGATCGAAGCGCTCGAGTTCGGCGGACAGCACTACGTCATCGAAGGCCCGATCCCGGCGATCATGGCGATGCCATTCGTGCTGTTGTTCGGGCTCGATGCGAACCAATCGGTCGTCTGCGCAATCGCAGCAGCCATAGGGGTTTGCGCGGTTTGGCTGATGCTCGGCGGGATGCGCGTCTCCACCGAGACGCGCGTCTTCGCCACCATCTTCTTCGGCTTCGGCACGGTGTATTGGTGGTGCGCCGCGTTCGGCTCGTTGTGGATGTACGCGCACGTCACTGGCGCGATGTTCGCCGTAATCGCGCTCGCGGAATGGTACGGCAAGCGGCGACCGTGGCTGCTCGGCGTGCTGTTCGCGTGCATGGCGCTGTCGCGTTTCTCGATGGCGCTCGCCGGCATCCCGTTCATCGTATGGCTGCTGCTCGAGACGCCGCGCGGCGGCCGGCTGCGTGCGCTCGGCGAAGCCACGCTCGGCGCATTGCCGTTCTTCGCGCTATTCCTCGTCTACAACGAAGCGCGCTGGGGCACGCTGCAGGACATCGGCTACACCACGTGGTTCCACCAGGATCCGGTCGGCTCCACGACCGGCAGCCCGTTCCAACTGCGCTTCTTGCCGGCCAACCTGTACAGCTTCTTGATGCTGCCGCCGGACTATTCCGTCTACTTCCCGTGGCTCAAGCTCAACGGGTTCGGCGTCGCGCTCACCTTCACGAGCCCGGCGCTCGCGCTCGCGTTCTTCGCTCCCGCGCGCAACCGTGAGACGTGGTTCCTGTGGGCGGCGACGCTGCTGGCGGCGATCCCGTCGCTGCTCTACTACGTCAACGGGTTCGAACAGTTCGGCATGCGCCACTCGCTGGACTTCACGCCGTTCATGCTGCCGCTCGTCGCGCGCGGCCTCGAGCGCATCAAAGCGCTGTTCGCGTACGCGCTCGTGGCGATCTCGGTGCTCGCGAACGGCTACGGCGTGTGGTATTCGTGGGCATACCACGCGTACGCGGTGGTGCCGCGCTAGCGGGCGGACGACGTCGCTTGCGACCTGCGCCATAGAGGTGCGTCACGGGGAGTCCGGCGAACGCGCCGCGCGACGATGAGCGAGACGAAAAAAGCGACGCAGACCGCGAAGATCCTCGTCGTCGACGACGAGGCGGCGATACTGCAGACGCTTCGCTACAATCTCGAGAAGAACGGCTACTCAGTGTGCACCGCCGGAGATGGACGGCGCGCGCTGTCCGTCGTCGAGCTCGAGAAACCCGACCTCATCGTGCTCGACATCATGCTGCCGGAGCTCGACGGCATCGAGGTCTGTCGCGAGATCCGCAAGCGCTCGACGACGCCGGTGCTCATGCTCACCGCCAAAGATCAGGAGATCGACAAAGTCCTCGCGCTCGAGATCGGCGCGGACGACTACATCACCAAGCCGTTCTCGGTCTACGAACTGCTCGCGCGCATCAAAGCGCACCTGCGCCGGCTCCAGACGCAAGCGCAGCCGTCGGAGACCGGCATCGTGCGCTCCGGCGACGTCGAGCTCGACGCAGGCCGGCACCGCGTCACCAAGCGCGGCGCGACCGTCGAGCTGGCGCCGAAGGAGTTCCGCCTGCTCCAGGTGCTGCTCGAGAACAAGGGGCGCGTCGTGACGCGCCAGGTGATGCTCGATCGGGTGTGGGGCTACGACTTCTACGGCGATCTGCAGACGGTGAACGTCCACATCCGTTGGCTGCGCGAGAAGATCGAAGACGATCCAAGTGATCCCAAATACATTCTCACCGTGCGCAGCCGCGGGTATCTTTTCAAGGACTAGCCAAACCAGAGCCCACTCGCATGTCGATCTTCGACGCTTTCCGCAGACAGCCGGCCGCGCCGGACGAGGCCGAGCCGGGATCCCAGCACGCCGCAGCGCAGCTCGAGCGTTTCGACGAGCTTGTCGACGCGTTGCCCGTCGGCGTCATCGTGGTCGGCGACAACGGCCGCGTGACGTTCTTCAATCCGGCCGCGGCGGAGATCTTCGGCGTGCCGCCGGAGCGCGCGCTCGGCCGTGCTCTCATCGAGAGCGTCCGCAGCTACGAGCTCGACCGGCGGCTGTCGAACGCGCTGCGCTTCGGCATCGAGCAGACAGCGGAGCTCACCTACAACGCGGGCACCGCGCGCAAGCTGGAGGTCACGACGAAGCCGCTGCGCGGCGGCGATGCCCGCCGCGAGGCGGTGGCCGTCGTCCACGACCTCACCCGCGTGCGCGAGCTCGAGGCCATCCGGCGCGATTTCGTGTCGAACGTCTCGCACGAGCTGCGCACCCCGCTCACCTCGGTGAAGATCATCGTCGAAACGCTGCAGGACGGCGTCGACAAGAAGACCCAGACCAAATTCCTCGGCGACGTCGCCCGCGAGACCGACCGGATGATCGCGCTCGTCGAGGACCTGCTCGGCCTCGCCAAGCTCGAGAGCGACACGCCGGCGGATCCGTTCGCGCCGGTCGACCTGTGCGAGCTGTGCCGCGAAGTCGTCGCGACGCAGCTGCTGCGCGCGACGCAGCTCAACGTGGAGCTGCAGCTGCGCACGCCCGAGGAACCGGTCGTCATCCAGGGCGACCGCGATAAGCTCGTGCAGGTCGTCGTCAACCTGCTCGACAACGCGCTGCGGCTCACGCCGCCCAACGGTCACGTGAAGGTCTCGGTCCAGCGCGGGCCCGACTTCGCCGAGATCGCGGTGGCGGACGATGGGCCGGGCATCGCGTCGTCGGCGCTGCCGCATATCTTCGAGCGCTTCTATGTCGTCGAGCGTTCGCGGGCTCGCGCGGCCACCGGCACCGGCTTGGGTCTCGCGATCGTGAAGCACATCATGGAACTGCACGACGGCACGGTGGAAGCGGAAAGCGAGCTCGGAGCCGGCACGGTCTTCCGCTGCCGTTTCAATATTTAACGCCGCCATGGTTTACAAATGTCCGGTTGCGGCCTATAATGCAATGGGTACTTTTGTCATGGGGGTCTAGATCTTTGGGTCGCGAGAATTTCCACCGCATACTCGATGAGACGCAACAGGACACGCTGCGGCTCGGCAGCCTCGTCGAAGAGGCCACGTCGAAGTCCGTCGATGCCCTGACCCGATCCGATGTCAAGCTGGCCGACGAGATCCTCGAGGCCGACGACATCGTCGATGATCTGTGCGTCCGCATCGAGACCAACTGCCTCAACCTGCTCGCGCTGCAGCAGCCGATGGCGTCCGATCTGCGCACCATCGCGGCCATGCTCGACATCATCATCGACCTCGAACGCATCGGCGACCACGCGTGCGACATCGCGCAGATCACCAAGAACCTCGCGGCCGAGCCGCAGCTCAAGCCGTTCATCGACATCCCGCTCATGGCCACCGCCGCGCGCGAGATGCTGCGCGAGTCGCTCGACGCCTTCGCCCAGCACGACTCGGAGATCGCGCATCGCGTGCCGGCCAAAGACGACGAGGTGGACCGTCTCTATCGCTCTGTCTTCAAAGAGCTCATCGAGTTCATGGCCAAGGACCCCAAGGCCATCAACCGCGGCAGCAACCTCATCCTCGTGGCGCTCTACCTCGAGCGCATCGCCGACCACGCCACTAATATCTGCGAACGCGTGGTGTACATGGTCGAGGGCGTGCCGAAGCACTTGAAGCGCTCGGTCGTCGAGATGAACCAGGCGATCGCCAACAGCGAGGCCGTCGGCGCCCGCACCGTGAGCGACCCGGCCGCGACCTAGCCCCTTAACCCAGCCTTAAGCAAACCATAACATCGCCTTCAAGCCGTTGCGCTACGGTCAGTGAGGTGCATTTCTCACTAACACACCGCGCGATTTTGTCGCGTGCAGGAGCGCTCACACCGTGAAGATTTCCCGCAAGGCCCTCGTGGCCGCCGCCATCGTCGCCGGCCTCATCGCCCCGATGGCCGCCTCGGCCGACACCCAGTTCCTCGGCGCAGGTTCGACGTTTGACGCGCCATTTTTCTCGCGCGCATTCTACGCCTACAGCCAAGAGCACGCCGGGGTCACCGTCAACTACGCGAGCATCGGTTCTGGCGGCGGCATCTCGCAGTTCACCGCGAAAACCGTCGACTTCGGGGCCACCGATGTTCCCCTCAGCAAAGCCGAGCTTTCGGCTGCGATGGACGCCAACGGCGCGGTGGTGCAGTTGCCCGTCACGCTTGGGGGCGTGTGCATATCGTACAACGTGCCGAACATCTCGAAGCACATCAATATGACGCCTACCGTTCTGGCGAACATCGCACTTGGCCGGGTCACGAACTGGAGCGATCCTTCCATCGCGGCTCTCAATCCAGGCGTGAAGTTCCCCAGCCTTGCGATCCTGTGGGTCCACCGCGCCGATGCGAGCGGCACATCGTACATCTTCACCGACTATATGTCCAAGATCAGTCCGGAATGGAAGTCCAAGGTCGGAGTCGGCAAGTCGGTCAATTGGCCGGTCGGAGTCGGCGCCAAAGGCAACGAAGGCGTCGCTGGGCAGCTGAGCAATTCGCCCGGCGGCATCGGCTATATAGAGCTCGCCTATGCGCTGCAGAACGACATCTCCTTCGCGGCGATGCAGAACAAAGAGGGGGCGTACGTGCTGCCGTCGATCGACTCGGTTCGTTCGGCGGCCGCGCAGAAGCCTGATGTCAGCCCGACCGACTTCTCGATCGTGGACCTCGGCGGCAAGGATAGCTATCCCATCTCGGGTTACTCGTGGGTCATGGTGTGGAAGAACCAAGCGGATCCGGCGCGCGGCAAGCAGCTCGCCGACATGCTCAAATGGTTGGTCACCGGCGGCCAGCAGCTCGCCACAAAGGTGAACTATGTGGGACTGCCGGAGAACGTGCAACAGGAGGCGCTCAAGGCGCTCGGCTCGATCCATTCGTAGGCGGAATTCCTAAGCGCGGCCGAACAGGCGGTGAGGAATCAGGTGACAAAGCCTGAGGGGGTCACCGCCTGACGCGTTCGCTGCCCCGAAGACGGAGAGCATGTCGCACAATAGCGCCGAACTGGTAGGAGCGAGCTCGGCTTCCGCCGCACGAATCGCAAGAGCGCGGATCTCGCCCGCCGGCGATCGCGTCTTCATGTTCCTCCTGCACTCATCTGCGTGGCTGGTGCTGGCAGTCGTTCTCGCCCTGTTCCTGGTGCTGCTGCAGCGCTCGTGGCCCGCCATCCAGCACATAGGGTTGGGTGCGTTCACCTCGCTGTGGGACCCGAACGGCGGGCACTTCGGCGTCATGACCTTCGTTTTCGGCACGATCGTCACGTCGATCATCGCTCTTCTCGTCGCCGGCCCTATCGGCATCGGCGCAGCGCTCTTCCTCGCCGAACTGGCGCCCCGACGACTCGCAACGCCGGTCGCCATGCTCATCGAGCTGTTGGCCGCCGTGCCTAGCGTCGTGTATGGCCTGTGGGGCCTCTTCGTGCTTGGGCCCGCTATCCGCATCGTCATCGGACCGGCGCTGCAGAAGGTCTTCGGCTTCTTGCCGCTGTTCCAAGGACCGATCTACGGCTTCGGCATGCTGGCGGGCGGGCTCATCCTCGCGATCATGGTGGTGCCGACGGTGGCCGCGATCTCGCGCGACGTGTTCGAGGCCGTGCCGAACGATCAACGGGAAGGCATGCTCGCGCTCGGCGCGACGAAGTGGGAGATGCTGACCAGGGCCGTGCTTCCGTACGCGAGCTCAGGCGTGATCGGCGCGCTGGTGCTCGGCGTCGGCCGCGCGCTCGGCGAAGCGATGGCGGTGGTCATGGTGATCGGCAACAAACCGCAGATCGCGGCGTCCTTATTCGCGCCCGGCTACACCATGGCGAGTGTGCTCGCGAATGAGTTCACGGAGGCGACAGGCAAGGTGTACATAGCCATGCTCATCGAGATCGGACTGCTGCTCTTCGTCATAAGCTTGATCGTCAATGTCTTCGCGCGCATCCTGGTGTGGAACGCGAGCGGCCGGGGTCGCAGGTGAAGGTCTTCGATCTGAAGTCGTTCCGCAAGGCCTGGAGCAACTTCATGGTCGCGGTGAGCGCGCTGTGTGCAGGTGTGTGCGGCGCGGTGTTGGTGATCGTCGTCGTCTTCGTCATCGGCAAGGGCTACAAGGCCCTCAACTGGAGCTTCTTCACCAAGCTGCCGCTGCCGGTCGGCATAACGGGCGGCGGCGTCGTCAACGCGATCGTCGGTTCTGGAGAGATTATCGCCATGGCGTCGCTTCTGGCGGTGCCGATCGGCGTCATGGCAGGCATCTACCTAGCGCTCTTTGGGCGCGGTACGTTGGCCGCGTCGGTGCGCTTCTACAGCGACGTGCTCACCGGCATGCCTTCGATCGCGATCGGCGTGTTCGCCTACGCGCTCGTCGTCATCCCGACGGGCCACTTTTCAGCGCATTCTGCCGCGGTGGCCCTTGCCGTGATCATGCTGCCCATCGTCGTGCGCACGACGGAAGAATCCGTCCGCCTCGTCCCAACCGTGATCCGTGAGGGCGCGTTGGCGCTGGGCATCCCCGCATGGAAGGCGACGCTGCTCGTGACGGTGCCGGTCGCGCGGCCGGGCATCGTGACCGGCGTCTTGCTCGCGGTCGCGCGTGTCGCCGGCGAATCCGCGCCGCTGTTGTTCACCGCGTTCGGCAGCCAGTTCTGGCCTCACGGGCTTGCATCGCCGACCGCGGCGTTGCCGCTCATCATCTTCCAATATGCGATCTCACCCTATGCCGACTGGCAGCAGATCGCATGGGGCTGTGCTCTCGTGCTCGTCGTGCTGGTGTTCACGCTTAACCTCGCTGCGCGCTTGGCCTTCTCCGGCCGCGTTTCCGCGAACTAGGGGAGAGAAGAAGTTGATCATGGTGACCGAGCCAGCGGCGACGAAGACGGGTGCGACCAAGCTTGAGGTGAGGAATCTGAGCGCTTACTACGGCAAGCACCAGGCCGTCAAGGACATCAACATGCGTTTCGAGTCCGGCTTGATCACCGCGCTGATCGGCCCCTCGGGTTGCGGCAAATCGACCCTGCTCCGCTGTCTGAATCGCATGCACGAGGTCATCCCCAACGCGCGCGTCGAGGGCGAAGTGCTGCTCGACGGGGACGACCTCTACGCATCGGGTGTTGATCCGACCGATACCCGCCGGCGTGTCGGCATGGTATTCCAGCGGCCGAATCCCTTTCCGACGATGTCGATCTTCGACAACGTCCTCGCCGGGGTCCGCTTGGCCGGCAAACCGCCAGGAAGCGCGACGCTCGGCGAGATCGCCGAGAAGAGTCTGAGGCGCGCGGCGCTGTGGGAAGAGGTCAAGGACAAGCTCCATAAGGCCGGCACCTCGCTCTCCGGCGGCCAGCAGCAGCGGCTGTGCATCGCGCGCGCGCTCGCGGTCGATCCCGAAGTGCTGCTCATGGACGAGCCGGCGTCGGCGCTCGATCCGATCTCCACCATCAAGATCGAAGAGCTGATGCGCGAGCTGCAAGGGCGCGTACACGATCATCATCGTGACGCACAACATGCAGCAGGCGGCGCGCGTCTCCGACTACACCGGCTTCATTCTCGCGGGCGAATCGGCGACCGGCGAACTGGTCGAGTTCGACGTCACCTCGAAGATGTTCACCACGCCGAAAGACAAGCGGACCGAGGACTACATCACCGGCCGTTTCGGCTAAAGGTCGGTCCACCGCGGGGTCGAATCTCCCCGCGTGTCCCCTCTTTCGGAGCGTTCTCTCGTCGCGCTCGCGCGCGTATGCGCCGCGTTCGTCGTCGTCTTCCCCGGGCTCGTCATCCTCACGCTCGCCATCGGCACGGCGGTCGCGGTCGCGCGCGGCCTCGCCTCGATCGGCTTCGCGCACGGCCTCGTCATCGGCGCGACGACGCTCGGACTCGCGGTCGTCGCGGCGACCGCCGGTTCGGCTGCGGGCGTGGCGAGCGCCTTGTTCACCGTCGAGATCGCGCCGGCGCGGCTGCGGCAGACCGTCAAAGCGCTTGTCGGCGCGCTCCACGCCGTGCCCGCGGTCGGCTTCGGGATCGCCGCTGCGGGCGCGCTGCTGCTTCCCGCCGCCACGCCTTCGCCGCTCGCGACCATCGCGCTCGCGGCGCTCGTCCTCACGATCATGATCGCGTCCGTCGTCTTCGCCCAGACGCGCGGCGAGCTGGCGCGCGTGCCCGCCGCGATGCGCGAGTCGGCGCATGCGGCCGGCGCCGACGGGATGGCGATCGCGCTGCGCGCGATCTTGCCGGGCATGCGGGCATCGCTCGCCGGCATCTGGTGGTCGGCCTTCGCGCTCGCGCTCGGCGAGGCGACCGCGCTCTCGATGATCTTCAGCGCCGCAAGCAGCAGAGTCGCGTCGAAGGCGGCGTGGGCGATCGACGGCACGCTGGCGAGCATCCTGCTCAACTCGGGCGCGAACGGTTTTGGCGCGCAGACGTTGGGGTTGGCGCCGGTCGCGCTGTGCCTCGCCCTTGTCGTGCTCGCGGCGGTCTTCTTCGGACGCCGCGCGATGGGCACGCAATGGCGATAGACGCGACGCGTCCGCAGCCGGCGGTCGAACGATTCGGTTCTCCGGCGCGCGCCTTGTTGTTCCTGTCCACCGCCGCGCTGTGCGCCTCCGGCATCGGGCTGATCGGCTGGCTGATCGCCGCCGCATTGCCCAGCGCGCTGCCGCAGCTTCATCCGGCCGATGGTGTCGGCGTCATCGGTCCGCTCGGCGCGACCATCTACGTCGTCACCTTCGCCCTTCCGTTGACGGTGCTGGTCGGCGGGCTGGCGGGTGCGAGCATCGCTGAAGGGCGTCTGTTCGGCTCGCGGAAGCCCGCGTTTCGCGCCGCGTTCGACTTCATCGGCAGCCTGCCGACCATCGTGGTCGCCTTCGCGGTGCTCGTCGCCGCCATCATGCTGGGTCTGCGGCCTTCGCTCAATCTCGGCGCGTGCGCGGTCGCGCTCGCCAACCTGCCGCTCATGGCGACGCTCACCGCCGGAATCCTCGCCGATGCGTCGCGCGACTCGAGTGAGGCGGCGACCGCGCTCGGCGCTTCGCCGTCGTTCATCATCTGGAGAGTGGCGTTCGTCCGAGGCAGCCGCCGGCTCTGGGCCGCCGTCGTCAGCATCGCGACCCAGATGACCGGCGCGGCGGCGGCCGTCATCCTGCTCGCGAGCGCCCATACGTCGACCCTCGGGACCACGCCGCTCGGCTCGTGGCCGCTCGCGGTGCAGATATGGACGCGCTCCACCGACGCCGCGGCATACGGCGCGACCGCCGCGAGCACGATCGTGCTGATCCTCTGCGTCTGGCTGCTCCAAGAGCCGCTGCGCTCAGGGGTCGCCTCGGGCGCGGCAGAGGCGAACAAGTGAGTCAGGAACGCACGCCGCTCGAGACCAAGATCGAATTGCTGGGCGTCAGCGTGTGGTACGGGCAGCTGCAGGCGCTGCGCGACGTCAGTTTCGACGTGCCGTCCAAGACGACGATCGCGCTGATCGGGCCAGGCGGTGCGGGCAAGACGACGCTGTTGCGTGCGCTCAACCGGATGCACGACCTGGACCATGACGTGCGGGTCGCCGGCAGCATCAAGATCGACGGCGCGGAGATCCTGGGAGCCGGCGTGGATATCGGCCGGCTGCGGCGCAACGTCGGCATGCTCTTCGCGGCGCCCACCATGCTGCCGTCGAGCATCGCCGACAACGTGACCTTCGGCCTGGCGGCCCAGGGCGTGCGCGATACGCGCGTGCTCGACGAGGCGTGCGAACGCGCGTTGCGGCGCGTCGCGCTCTGGGAGACGCTGCGCGGGCAGACCGCGGCGCCGGCGGTCTCGCTGCCGCTCGACGTGCGGCAGCGCATCTGCCTGGCGCGGACGCTCGCCCTCGATCCGGACGTGCTGCTGCTCGACAACCCGACCGCCCTGCTCGACTCGAACGCGGCGCTCGCGGTCGAGGACATCATCGCCCGCTTGCGCCGGGATCATACGGTCATCATCGCCACCAACGACCTCCAGCAAGCCGCCCGGCTGGCGGACGTCACGACGTACATGGCACACGGCGAGATCGTCGAAATGGGCGATACGACGCTCGTCTTCAGCAAACCGACGGACGCGCGGACCGAGGCGTTCTTGTCGGGTAGGGCTTCATGAGGATACGACCGTGAGAACTGATACGCGACCTGCTTCGGCGCTCGGGCCGCTGCGCGACGACGGGATGTTCTACTACGACTCCGCGCTCGAGGTCGTCGGCGCGACGCCGCTCGTGCGCTTGCAGCGCGTGATGGGCGACGCGTACTGCACCGTGCTCGCGAAGATCGAGTTCGTCAATCCCGGCGGCTCGGTGAAGGACCGGCCTGCGCTCGCCATGGTCGCGGATGCCGAGCAGCGCGGCCTGCTCAAACCCGGCGGCACGATCGTCGAGCCCACGTCAGGCAACACGGGCGTCGGACTCGCCATGGTCGCCGCCATCAAACGCTATCGCTGCATCCTCGTCATGCCCGACAAGGTGAGCGAGGAGAAGATCCGCCTCCTGCGCGCCTATGGCGCGGAAGTCGTCATCACGCCGACCAAGGTGCCGGCGAGCAGCCCGGAGTCGTTCTACGGCGTCGCCGCGAAACTCGCGAGCGAAATCCCCGGCGCCTTCATGCCTAACCAGTTCGCGAACGCGATCAACCCGAAGTCTCACGAGCTGACCACCGGCCCTGAGATCTGGGAGGCCACCGCCGGCAAGATCACCCATTACGTGAGTGGCATCGGCACCGGCGGGACCATCTCCGGCGTCGCCCATTATCTAAAGAAGAAGAACGCCGCCATCATGGTGGTCGGGGCCGACCCCGAGGGCTCGATCTACTCAGGCGACACCGCCAAGTCGTACAAGGTCGAGGGCATCGGCGAGGACTTCTTGCCGGCCACCGTCGACCTCAAGGCGATCGACCGCATCGAGCGCGTGTCGGACAAAGAATCGTTCCTCATGGCGCGGCGGGCGTGCCGCGAGGAAGGCCTGCTCGTCGGCGGTTCGTCGGGCACGGCGCTCGTCGCGGCGTCGCGGCTCGCACGCGAGCTGCCGGCTAGCGCGATCGTCGTCGTGCTCCTGCCGGACAACGGCCGCGGCTATCTGTCGAAGATCTTCAACGACGAGTGGATGACGGCCAACGGCTTTCTCGGTGAGCAGGGCCGCGGCGCCACAGTGGGCGATGTCCTGCGCGCACGCGGCAAAGGCGAACCGCCGCCGCTCATCACGCTGGCGCCGGAAGATCCGGTCAAGCGCGGCATCGAGCTCATGCGCGAATTCCAGATCTCCCAGATCCCGGTGGTCGATCGCGGCGAGATGGTCGGCAGCATCAACGAGGTCGCCGTGATGCAGTTGATCTACGATCGCGCCGACGTCGCGCATCAGGCGGTCAAAGACGTCATGGGCCGGCCGTTCCCCATCCTCGAAGAGCTCGACGAAGTCGAAAAGGCGTACAAGGAGCTGTCGCTCGGCCATGCCGCCGTCGTCGTCGCCCGCAAGGGCGTGCCGATCGGCGTCTTGACGAAGATGGACATCATCGCGCATCTCTCGGGAAGTTAGGACACGCATGCACTTCGCCACCAGGGCCATCCACGTCGGCCAGGAGGCCGACCCGACCACCGGCGCGACCATCGTACCGATCTACCAGACCACCACGTATACGCAAGCCGCCCCCGGACAGCACAAGGGCTTCGACTATTCGCGCACCATCAATCCGACGCGCCTGGCGCTCGAACGCTGTCTCGCATCGCTCGAGAACGCGCGCCACGGCCTGTGCTTCGCCAGCGGCATGGCGGCGACGTCGGCCGTCGCGAACCTGCTCTCGCCGGGCGACCACGTCGTCGTCAACGACGATCTGTACGGCGGCACGTTCCGCCTCTTCGACAAGGTGAACGCGCGCTTCGGGCTCGAGTTCAGCTATGTCGATGCGACCGACGCGGGCAGAGTCGCGAGCGCGATGCGACCGAACACGAAGATGGTCTGGCTGGAGACGCCGACCAATCCGCTGCTGCGCCTGGCGGACATCGGCGCGATCGCGCAGCTCGCCCATGCGCGCGGCGCGAAGGTCGCGGTCGACAACACGTTCGCGACGCCGTTCCTGCAGAACCCGCTCGATCTCGGCGCCGATATCGTGGTCCACTCGACGACCAAATACATCGGCGGCCACTCGGACGCGCTCGGCGGTTTCGCCGCGGTCAACGCGCCGGAGCTGTACGAGCCGCTCAAGTTCTATCAGAACGCTGCCGGCGCCGTGCCGGGGCCGTTCGATTGCTTCCTCACCATGCGCGGCGCGAAGACGCTGGCGCTACGCATGCGCGAGCACGATCGCAACGCGCGCGCGGTCGCGGATTTCCTCGCCGGGCATGCCGGCGTCGAGCGCGTCTACTACCCCGGACTGTCCTCGCATCCGCAGCACGACTTGGCCAAGAAGCAGATGCGTGGTTACGGCGGCATGGTCTCGTTCACGCTCAAGGGACCGGTCGACCGCGCGCGGACGTTCGCCGCGGCGACGAAGCTGTTCTCACTGGCGGAAAGCCTGGGCGGCGTGGAGTCGCTCATCTGCCATCCGGCGACGATGACCCACGGCTCGATCCCCAAAGACGTGCGCGAGGCGCGCGGCGTCACGGATGGTTTGCTGCGGCTGTCCGTGGGCATCGAGGACGAGGACGACTTGATCGCCGACCTCGAGCAGGCCCTCAAGTAGAGGACGTCGTGCCCGAGCGAAGCTCGGGTCAACCGCCGAGCAGTCTGCTCACCTCTGCGGCGTGGCGCGCCACCTCCGTCGCGATCTCGGTGAGCCGCTCGCGGTCCACGTGGCGCGAGAAGCCGGCCACCCAAATGACTGCGACGAGCTGACGGCCGGGGCCGAAGATCGGCGCCGCCGCTGCCCGCATGCCGTCCACGTACTCGTCGATGTCGGTGGCGGCGCCGTCGACCGCCGCCTTCTCGATCGCTTCTTTATACAGCGTGGTATCGCGCACGGTGTTGGCGGTGAACGCCGGCAGCCGCACATCGGTGAAGAACACCGCGCGCCGCCGCTCGTCCCAAGCCGAGACGACCGCTTTCCCCACGGCCCCCGCCAGCAAGGGGATCGCCGAACCTATAGGGGCTGAGATCGACATGGTCGGCCGTCCATGGACGAGGTCGAGGATGGTCACATGGTCCTCGGCAGGGACGCCGAGAAAGCTGGTCTGCTCGGTGACCGCGGCGAGGTGCTCCAAGGCGGGCCTCGCCAGCTCGCGCAGATCGCGCTGGCCCGCCGATCTGGAGGCGAGGGCATACAGGCCCGCGCCGAGGCGATAGCGCTTCGTGCCGTTGCCGGCTTCGACGATGCCGAGCGACTCGAGCGTCGTCACCAGACCGTGCACCGTGCTCTTGCCCAGGCCTAGCGTGCGCGCGAGTTGGGAGACGCCGAGGGGTTCGGATGATTCGCTCAGCGCCCCGAGCAGCCGGAATGCCTTGTCCACTGCGGGGACGACTGCTGCAGGGCGCTCCTGCTCGGCTGCCTCGTCCTCGCCGTTCTCGGGGCTAGGCTTCCCGTTCGGTGGCGTGAACATCTTGTAGGGGGTTGGCGGCCGGGGGACTGGCGGCCTGCGCATCAGAAGCCCGAGCCACCTCAGGACAATTCGCAACGGCCGACCGTAGGGTCGGCCTTATGATGGGGACCACAAGTGCAATTCGAGAGCGAGGCCCAGCGCGCGCTCGACACCGCGACGGCCAAAGGCGCAGATTACTGCGACGTCCGCTTCGGCGTCAACCGCGACGAACACGTCGAGGTGCGTAACGGCGTCGTCGCCGGTCTCTCCGACGGATCGAGCAGCGGCTTCTCGGTGCGCGCGTTCGTCAACGGCGCGTGGGGCTTCAGCTCGAGCGCATCGCTCGAGCCGGCGGAGATCGACCGCGTTGCCGCGCAGGCCGTCGCCATCGCGCGCGCCAGCGGCGCGGTGCAGACGCACCGCATCGAACTGCGGCCTGCCGGCAAGTGCGTCGACACGTACAAGACGCCGCTCGAGATCGATCCGGCGGGCATCTCGACGAGCGAGCGCGTGGCGTATCTGCTCGCGGTCGAAAAAGAGATCCGCGCGGCGAAGGGCGTCACCGTGGGGCGTGCCTGGATCGACGTGTGGCACACCAAGAAATGCTTCGCGAGCACCGAGGGCAGCCGCATCGAGCAAGACCTCGTCCAGTGCGGCACCGCGCTCTCGGCGTTGGCGGTCGGCGACGGCGACGTGCAGGATCGCCAGTATCCGGGCACCGCGGGGCTCTATCAGACCGGCGGCTACGAGATCGTCAATTCCGCCAATCTGCTCGACAACGCGCGGCGCGCCGGCGAAGAAGCGGTCGCGCTGCTCACCGCGGACCAAAGCCCGAGCGGCACGATGGACATCGTCCTCTCCGGCGATCAGACGTCGCTGCAGATCCACGAGTCCATCGGCCACGCGCTCGAGCTGGATCGCGTGCTCGGCTGGGAGGCGAACTTCTCCGGCCTGTCGTTCGCGACGCTGGACAAACTCGGCTCGTTCCGCTACGGCAGCGACATCGTCAACGTCGTGTGCGACATGACCTGTCCGAAGGCGCTTGCGACCGAGGGCTACGACGACGAGGGCACGCCCGCCACGAGCGTCGATCTCATCCGCAACGGCATCTTGGTCGGCTACATGGCCGGGCGCGACACCGCGTCCGCGGCGAAGGTGGACCTCGCAGGCTGCGTGCGCGCCGAGTATTGGGGACGGCTGCCGATGATCCGCATCGGCAACGTGAACCTCAAGCCGGGCACGGCCTCGCTCGACGAGTTGATCGGCGACGTCAAGCAGGGCATCTATATGGAAGCGAACCGCTCGTGGTCCATCGACGACAAGCGCCTCAACTTCCAGTTCGGCTGCCAGCTAGGCTACGAGATAAAGGACGGCAAGAAAGGCCGGCTGCTCAAGAATCCCACGTATGCCGGCATGACGCCCGAGTTCTGGAAGTCGTGCGACGCGATCGGCGACGCCTCGACCTGGGTGGCTTGGGGCACGCCCAACTGCGGCAAGGGCGAGCCGATCCAGACCGCGCGCTCGTGTCAAGGCGCGTCGCCCACGCGCTTCCGCAACGTCAGCGTCGGAGTCGGCTATGGGGGCTGATTTCATCAACGACCGCGCCGCCGCAGAGGCGGTGCTCGACCGCGCGCTCGCGGCCTCCACCGCCGACGAGACCGAGGTGCTCGTGCTGGGCAGCGAGAGCGCGCTCACCCGCTACACCCACAACTACATCCATGAGAACATGGTGGAGCGGAACTGGCAGCTGTCGGTGCGCGCGGTGATCGGCAAGCGCGTCGGCGTGGCCGCCACCAACCAGCTGGATGAGGCGGGCATCGCGGACGTCGTCGCGCGGGCCGTCGAGATCGCGCGGCTCACGCCTGAAGACGAAGATTTTCCGGGCCTGCCGTCGGATGCGAGCGCCTGCACGGAGGTCGCGGCGTGCGACGAGGCGACCGCCGCGCTCTCGCCCGAAGCGCGCGCCGACGCGGTCGCGCAGATCGTGCGCGTGATGCGGCAGAACGACCTGTACGCCGCCGGCTACGTCTCGAGCCGTCACGACGCCATCGCGCTCGCCAACTCGAAGGGCGTGCGCCGCTACTTCCGCGGCTCCGACAGCGCGATCAACATCAAGGCGATCGGCGCGACGTCGAGCGGCTATGCCGAGGGCTATGCGCGCCGCTTCTCCGATCTCTCGCCGAGCAAGCTCGCCGAGACGGCCGCGCGCAAGGCGGTCCAAGGCGCGTCGCCGCAGGTGCTCGAGCCGGGCAAGTACACCGTGATCTTCGAGCCCGCGGCGTTCCGCGAGTTCCTCGGCTACCTCTCGTGGATCGGCTTCGGCGCGCAGCCGTTCGAGCAAGGCTCGTCGTTCATGAGCGGCAAGATCGGCGAGCGCATCGCCGGCGAGAACGTGACGATGCGCGATGACTTCACGCAGCCGCTCGGACTCGGCTTACCCTTTGATTTCGAGGGTGCGCCGCGCCGGCCGGTGACGCTCATCGAGAACGGCATCGCCAAGGAGGTGGTGTACGACTCCTACTACGCGGCGAAGCTCAAGCACGCGAACACCGGACACGCATTGCCGGCGCCGAACTCCGACGGTCCGCTGCCGCTCAACGTCGTCGTCGCGCCGGGGACGCGCACGCTGGCCGAGATGATCAAAGGCGTCGAGCACGGCGTGCTGGTGACGCGCACTTGGTATATCCGGCTCGTCGACCAACGTCAGACGATCATCACTGGGATGTCGCGTGACGGGCTGTTCCTCATCCAGAACGGCGAGCTCGCGCACGGGCTCAAGAACATGCGCTTCAACGAGTCGATCCTCGGCGCGCTCGGGCGCTGCGAGCTGAGCAGCGAGCTCGTGCGCTCGGAGAGCCACGTGCTGCCGGCCGCCCGCTTCGACGACTTCCACTTCACCAGCGGCACCGAGTTCTAGCGCGCTACTGCGTCGCTCCGGGTGAGGGCGAGACCGCGGGCGTCGGCTCGGTCACCGGCCGCCGCGGCTCGTGCGACGGAAGAAATATCTCTTTCTGCAGGCCGAACTCGTACGCGATCTTCAGCGCGCTGGAATTGAGCGCCGCGCCGTGCGCATCGGTCGGGCACGACACGTCCGGCGAACGCTGGCCGCGCCACCACACGAAGGTCCGCGTGCCGAACGACACGCTCTTCATGCAGCCCACCGTGGGCAGCTGCGACAGCGGCATCGCCGCGTCGAGGTTCGCGAAGAGCACCAGCGCCAGATCTTCGCTCAACTGCGTCTTCTTGCGCGTCGTGCCGCTCACATACTCGGCATCGCCGTTGCGCTGGATGACGATGCGATAGCCGAGCGCATTCGTCGAGCCTGTGTTGAGGATCACCGCAGCGTCGTGCGGCACCGGCAGATAGGGCACGGGCTGCGCCGCCGATGCGGGCAGCGCGCACGCGCAGGCGAGCAAGGCGGCGAGGGCAAGCGTTTTCTTCATATCTTTTCCTTTAACGTGAGCGGGCCGCACGGCGTTTCAGCAGGCGTTAAAGGCCCGTGAGGAAAATTCTTCTGTCCCGAGCCGAAGTGGCGAAACTGGCAGACGCGCAAGTTTCAGGTATTTGTGTCCGCAAGGACGTGCAGGTTCAAGTCCTGTCTTCGGCAAGTTCTTCGTGCGCGGCGCTCAACGCGCCAGAGGGGATCACATGTCGTCAACGCTCGACCGCTCCGCCGTCCAGGCCAGCAGAACGTCTGGGAGATGGCCCAAAAACAGCTCGACGAGGTCGCCAAGCTCATCGGCCTCAATGAGTCGATCCACGGCTACCTGCGCGAGCCCAAGCGCGTGCTCGAGGTCTCGGTGCCGGTGCGCATGGACGACGGCCGCTTCCGCATGTTCGAGGGCTATCGCGTGCAGCACAACATGTCGCGCGGTCCGGGCAAGGGCGGCATCCGCTTCCATCCGGACGTGACGCTCGACGAAGTCAAGGCGCTCGCGATGTGGATGACGTGGAAGTGCGCGCTCGTCAACATCCCGTTCGGCGGCGCCAAGGGCGGCGTGATCTGCGATCCCAAGCAGATGTCGATGCAGGAGCTGGAGAACCTCACGCGCCGCTTCACCAGCGAGATCTCGATCATCATCGGGCCCGAGAAAGACATCCCCGCGCCCGACGTCTACACCACGCCGCAGATCATGGCGTGGATCATGGACACGTTCTCGATGCAGCACGGGCTATTCGATTCCCGGCGTCGTCACCGGCAAGCCGATCTCGATCGGCGGCTCGCTCGGCCGCGACAAGGCGACCGCGCGCGGCTGCCTGTACGTCGTCGACGAAGCGATGCGCGAGATCGGGCTGACGAAATGCGCGGCGCGCGCGTCGCAATTCAAGGCTTCGGCAACGCCGGCATGTATGCGCGCGCAGCTCATGTCGCGGCGCGGCTATAAGATCGTCGCCGTCTCGGACTGCCGCGGCGGCGTCGCCAATCCGAAGCGGGCTCGACGTGCGCCGGCTCATGGCGCACAAGCTGGAGACGGGCTCGCGTCGGTCGGCTTCGCCGGCGGCGAGCGCATCGACAATAAGGACGTGCTCGAATACGACTGCGACGTGCTCGTCCCGGCCGCGCTCGAGAAGGTCATCACCGCCGAGAACGCGCCGCGCATCAAGGCACAAGATCGTCGCCGAAGCCGCCAACGGCCCGACCATGCCCGACGCCGACGACATCCTGTTCGAGCGCGGCATCATGGTGCTGCCCGACATTCTCGCCAACGCGGGCGGCGTGACGCGTCTCGTACTTCGAGTGGGTGCAAGACCTGCAGGACAACTTCTGGGAAGAAGAAGAGATCAACGAGCGCCTCAAGCGCAAGATGGTGCGCGCCTTCCGCGAAACGCTCGAGCAGAGCAAGAAGTTCAAGACCGACATGCGGCACGGCGCCTATGCCGTGGCCGTGGGGCGCGTCGCGGAAGCGACCAAGTTGCGCGGGGTCTACCCGTAGCGGGGCAGTCCCTCCCAGCCGTCCCGGATAATGGGCGGGGCAGGCATGCGCCGCAAGAGAACCACGCGCGATGAGTTTTGCGGACGAAGTCCGCATCGGGCTGACCGCACGCCCGAAGACGCTGCCGACCAAGTATCTGTACGACGACCTCGGTTCGGCCCTCTTCGAAGTCATCTGCCTGCTGCCGGAATACTACCTGACCCGTGCCGAGGCGGCGATACTTCGCGCGCACGCCGCCGACGTCATCGACGCCGTCGGCGATACGCTCGAGATCGTCGAATTGGGCAGCGGCACCGCCGCCAAGACGCGGCTGCTGCTCGACGCGGCACTCGCCCGCCAGGGCTCGCTGCGCTACAGCCCGATCGACATCTCCACCTCGGCGCTCGAGGCCACCGTGCTGGCGCTCCACGCCGAGTACCCGGCGATCGCGGTCGAGCCGCACGCCACCGACTACTTCGACGGGCTGCGCAACCTGTCGCGCAACGGCGTGGCGCGCCGGCTCGTGCTCTTCCTCGGTTCCAACGTCGGCAATTTCGAACCGCCGATGGCGCGCACGACGCTGCGCGCGGTGCACGACACGCTGCGGCCCGGCGACTCGCTGCTGCTCGGCGCGGATATGAAGAAGGACGTCGCGGTCCTCGAGGCCGCGTATAACGACAAGCTGGGCGTCACCGCCGCGTTCGACAAGAATCTGCTCAACCGCATCAACCGCGAGCTCGGCGGGCATTTCGATCTCCAAGCGTTCGTCCACCGCGCCACGTACAACGCCGCAGAAGGCCGCGTCGAGATGCATCTCGTGAGCCGCGGGACGCAGCGGGTCGCGATCGACGCCATCGGCGCCTCGTTCGACTTCGCCGACGGCGAGAGCATCCACACCGAGTCGTCGTACAAGTACGACGGCGCTCAGATAGACGAGCTGGCCCGGTCCACCGGCTTCGAGGTCGTCCGCACCTGGCCCGATCCGAACAACGCGTTCACCTCGAACCTGCTGGTCGCGCGCTAGCCGCGGGCGCGTCGTAACCGCGTACAGACGTGGTCAGGTGCCGGCGGTAGCGGCGCTCGACGGCGCGCAGCAAGAGATCCACTGAGATGGCTAACGCCGCCGAGACGAGCGCGCCTGCGACCGCCTTCTCCGGATAGTCATGCTCGATGCCGTCGAGCACGAGCGTCCCCAACCCGCCGGCGTTGATCCAGGCCGCCACGGTCGCGATACCGATGAGCGACACGGTCGCGAGGCGCACCCCCGCGATGAACACCGGAGTGGCGAGCGGGCGCTCGACACGCCACAACGTCTGCGCAGCGCTCATGCCCATGGCGCGCGCGGCTTCGACCGTGGCGGCGTCGACGCCGTCGAGCGCCGTCGCGGTGTTGCGCACGAGGATCATCTGCGCGTAAGCGGCAAGCGCGACGACCGCTGTCCAAAAGCCAAGCCCGAGGAGCGGGATGAGCAGCGCGAAGAGCGCGAGGCTCGGGATCGTGTAGATCACCCCGAGCACGCCGTAGACCGGCACGGTGAGGGCACGGTAGCGCGCGGCGATGCCCGCGGGCAGCGCGACGCAAGGGCTAGCGCGAGCGCCACGCCGAGAGCGCCACGTGCTCGAGGCCTAGGCGCGCGACCAGCAGCGGATGATGGACGAGATAGCTCATGGCCTCTCCCCGCGCCCGCCGCATGCGCGGCGGCTAGCATCCGCTCGAGGGTGAGCGTGCCGGTGTGGCGCCGGACGCGTCGACGACCCGCAGCCGCAACGCGCCCGCGGCGAGCATGGCCGAGAGCGCCATCCGCAGATCGCCGCTTGCCACGATCGATGGGCCGTCGCCGCGCGCCCGCGCCATCGTCAAGGGCGACGTCTGCCACCGCCATGAGGCTGAAACGGCGTACAAGTCGCCTGCGTTGACGAGTTCGCCGACAAATGCGTCTGCCGGGCCGTGCCAAGAGGTCGAGCGGCCGCGCGTATTGCACGATGCGGCCGGCGCGCAGACGATGAGCGATCGGCCAGGCGCAGCGCCTCATCGACGTCATGGGTCACGAAGAGCACCGTCTTGTGCAGGCGCTGAGTGCGGCGAGATCATCTCGGCCTGCAGGCGGGCGCGCTCGATCGCGTCGATCGCGCCGAACGGCTCGTCCATGAGCAGGATGTCGGGATCGGCGGCAAGCGCGCGCGCCAGGCCGACGCGCTGCTGCTTCCGCCCGAGAGCGCGCGGGATACCGCGCCGCGATAGCGCGGCGGGTGAGATCACGAGCGCCAGCATTTCGTCGACGCGCGCGCGGGTGCGCGCGGCATCGCCAGCCGAGCAGCGACGGCACGACCGCGGTGTTCTCGGCGACCGTCATGTGCGCGAACAGGCCGACCTGCTGGATGACGTAGCCGATGCCCGGCGCAGCGCGACCGCATCGACCGTCGCGACGTCGCCGCCATTGACGACACGCGGCCGGACGTCACTCGAAGAAGCGATTGACGGTCTTAGCAGCGTGTCTTGCCGCTGCCCGAAGGTCCGAGGAGCACGACGAACTGCCCGCGCGCGACCTCAAACAGACGTCATCGACGACGCGCGGGCCCGACCGGGGCGATATTCCTTGACGACGTGTTCGAAGGCGATGCCGTGTCGGGTCTCAGGCGTCAGCGAGGGACGTGGCCGGTCGGCTACTGCGAGGAAGTCGCGGCGACGTCGGCGGGCTCTTCCTGTCGCCGTCGACGCGCCAATTCAGACGGCGCATCGTCGCGTCGGTGAGGAACGGCGCCAGCGCGTTGAGCGCGCCCGCGATCTCGGGAAGCGCCGCGAGCGCGTCGGCGCGGACGACCGGCGCGACCTGGTAGGGCGGGAAGAAATGTTGTCGTCGTCGAGCACGACGAGATGGTCTGCATCGATCTGCCCGTCCGTGCCGAAGGCGACGACCACGTCGACGTCACCCCCAGCAGGGCACTATACTTGAGCCCGATGTCGATAGTGCACGACTCGCGAAAGGCGAAGCCGCCATAGGCTTTGACAGCCCGGGGAGCCCATCGGGCCGATCGAGGAATTCATGAGGCGCTCCCAAGCGCAGCTGCGGCGCGAGGCTTCGCGCACTCCGACAGGTCGAAGAGGCGAAGCTCGGCGGTATGCTGCGTCGTCGCCAGCGCCTGCGTGTCGTTCATCGGCGCCGGCTGAGCCAAGTCAGATCGTAGCGCGCCGCGTACTGCGACTTACGACTGGTAGACCGCCTCGCGGTTGCGCATCGGCGCGTGCTTGAGCAGGACGAGCAATGCGGTGCCGGTGTACTCGGGGTAGAGATCGATGTCGCCGCGCGCCAGCGCGGCCATCGCGACCTGCGTGCTGCCCAAGTCGAGCCTGCGCTGCACCGGTCAAGCCGCGGTTCTCGAGCGCCAGGGCGTAGATCTCGCCGAGCAGCAGCTCTTCGGTGAAGTTCTTCGAACCGACCTTAATGCGCGCGCGGTTGGCGCACGCGGCGGGGAGCAGCGCGCCTGCGGCGAGCATGGCGAGCGCATCACGGCGCGTGATGAGAAGGTGAGCTCATGCGGCGATCGCGCGCGGCGTGAGCCGCCGCTGTGCGAGCGAGAGCAGACCCTCAGCCGCCAACGCGAGCAGCGCGACCGCAGATCGCCCCGGTCAGCAGTTCGCCGATGTTGTCGTTCTGCAGTCCGGCGACGATCAGGTCGCCGAGCCCACCGCCGCCGATGAACGCCGCGAGCGTCGCGGACGCGATGACCTCGACCGCGGCGGTGCGGACGCCGGCGAGGATCACGCCGGCGCGGCGAGCGGCGTCTCGACGCGTCGAAGACCTGGCCCGGCAGCATGCCCATGCCGACCGCCGCCTCGAACCGCGGCGCGATGACCGACGCATAGCCGAGGTCGGTATTGATGAGGATCGGCGGGATGGCGAGCAGGATGAGCGCGACGAGAGCCGGCTTCGTCCCCAGGCCGAGCACCGGCAGCATGAGCGCGAGCACCGCCAGGCTCGGGATCGAACGGAGCCCCGTCATGAAGCCGACCACGCCTGCGCCGGCGGGCCGGCGCGACGTCCATATGCCGAGCGGGATGCACACGGCGGCCGCGACCAGCAACGCGCTCACGCTCAGGCCGAGATGGACGTACAGCGCGTGCAGCAGCGTCCGCTCGTTGGCGAGCACATAAGCGACCATCTGCGCAGGCCCCGTCATGGCGTCGCACCTTCAAGCCGGAGCGCCGCGCGTACCTCTTCATCCGAGGCTTCGTGGAAGTCTTCGTAGTAGCGCCCCACCGCGAACTGCCGCTCGCGCGCCGGCTGCAGCACCACGAGCCGGTCGCACGCCGTGCCGAAGCGTTCGAGGTAGTCGGCAGGCGCCACCGGGACCGCGCACACGATGCGGCGCGCCTCGAAGCGACGCGCATACGCGATCGCGCACAGCATCGTCGCGCTCGTCGCGATGCCGTCGTCGATGAGCACGACGGTGCGCCCTTTGATGTCGAGCGGGGGCCGGCCCTCGCGCAACTGCGCCTGGAGGTCCCGGGCGCGCCGCGCGGCGTCGTCGATGCGCGCTTGGAGATCGACCGGCGCGAGTTCGCGGGCGTATTCGGTGAGCACCACGTCGCCGGCTGCGGAGACGGCGCCGAGCGCGAGCTCCGGCTGGCCGGGATGGCCGACTTTGCGCACGACGCACACGTCGAGCGGCGCATGGAGCGCCCGCGCGATGGGAGCGGCGACGAGCACCCCGCCGCGCGCGATGCCGAGCACCGCGGGCCGCTCTTCATCCTGGAGCCGGAGCGCGAGCAGCGCGCCCGCGGCGTTACGGTCTTTGAAGATTAGGAGCGTTCGGCGCCGGGAAGGCGCGCACGCCGAATTGGTTCGCGGCGACTCGTTCGGCGACGAACGAATCAAGGCGGAAGCGTTCCTCTTCGCTCATGTGGACGAAGCTCACGCCGTAGCGCGCGTGGAAGCCCTGATCGCCGGGGCGTGCGTACACGACGCGGCCCGACAGTTCGTAGCGCTGGTCGCGGCCGAAATACATCGACAGGCCGAGCTGTTCGCCCACGCGCAGGCGCTGGTGGGTGCGCAGGCATGCGCCGCCGGACGAGACGTCCTGAAGGATAGCCGGGCCCTCGCCGCCGTCGATCAAGCGCAGTCTGATAGGCTCGCTCATCGCGAGACGCGTGGATAGACGCGGCTTGGTACCGCGTGCGTCTGTCTTATTCTTCGATTTGAACAGAAAGCCGAAAATGGACATGGTCGGGCGTGCGCCCCTAGTCCGCCCCTCTCGGTCCAGTCCCCCAGGTCTTAATGATACGGTCCCGTGCTAGGGGTGTCAAGCGAAAGCCCGTTTGGTCGCTAGCCCGCCTCTTGAGGGAAACCGATGAGCCGGCCCACGAGCAGTTGTCCGTCGAGCACGAACGCGTTGCCGCCCGCGGCCCGCGCGATGCGTTTGTAGCGGGCGGTCTTGCCCGCGAGCCCCGCCAGGTTCGGTAGCGGCGATTGCAAAGCGGTGATGCCAACCACCGAGAGTCCGACGCCGGGCGGGACGGTCGAGAAATCGCCGGCGGGACCGATGTCTCTGCCGAGCGGCGCCGTTTGTTTCGCGAAGCTGTCGAGGATCTTGCGTCCCAGCCACTCGACCTTGTCCGGTGCGCATAGGATGGCGAAGTTGACGCCGCCCAGATGACCGACGAGCGCCTGCCGGTCGTCGGATTCGCCGACGACGATGGAGAGCGTCCTCGCGAGCATGGCGATCACCTCATCGCCGCGCTCGACGCCGTAGCGTTCGTTGTACGTGCGGAAGTTGAGCAGATCCGCGTGCAGCACCGCGAACGGCGTCTCCGTGGACGCACGCCGATCGATCTCTTGCTGTAGCGGGATGCGGCCGGGCAGACCGGTGAGCGGATTGGCGCTGCGCGCCATCGTCGCCTGGAACTCGGTCATCGTGTGGAGCAGATCGCGCACCGACACGACGCCGGAATAGACGCCGTTCTCGAGCACGACGATCTCTTCGTACATCTCGGTACGGCGGCGGTGCGTCACCTTGCGCGCCACGTCTTCGATCGAATCCTTCGCGTCGACGGCGATGTACGAGTCGTCCATGACCAGCCGCGCGGGCCGCTTCGCGTAGATGGCGACGCCGAAGGGATGCGACAAGCGTTCGTACAGCTTCGTTCGGCTCACCAGCCCGACCGGCGCGCCGAACTCGGTGAGCACGATGCTGTCGAGGTCGGAATTGCGGTCGAAGATCTCCAGCAGCTCGCTTGTGTAGGCTGTCGGCATGAGTGCGGGCGCGCGTCGCGCGATGGTGTTGATGGCCATGCGCTTGGGCATGGGTGCGGCGCGCTGCAATGCGAATTTCTCGCGGATGAACGCGGTGATCTCGGGCCGCGGCTCGATGAAGCCGGTTGACGGGCGGCCCAACAAAAAGCCTTGGCCGAGATCGACCTGGATATCGATGATGGTCGCGAGCTCGTCAACGGTCTCGATGCCTTCGGCGAGCACCTTCGCGTCGATGCGTTTGGCGAAGATGATCAGGGCCGACACGAGCGCGCTCTTGGCAGGGTCGCTATCGATGCCGCGCACGAGCGCCATGTCGAGCTTGATGTAGTGCGGCCGCACCTCGGTGACCGCACGCAGGCTGTTGTGTCCGGCGCCGGCGTCGTCGATCGCGACCTTGAAGCCCTGGCGGTAATAGTAGAGCAGTGCGTCCTTGAGCAGGGCGAAGTCGGCGACCGCCTGTTTCTCGGTGATCTCGAGGACGACGCGCTCTTGCGCGAGCCGGCTCTGCTCCATGACCTCGCGCGACAGCCCGGCGTTCTGCTCTTCGAGCACGCGTGGGCTCAGGTTGAGGAAGAGAAAGCAGCCGCTCGGTATGCCCGCCGCAGCGGCGATGGAGCGGAAGCGGCACACGCGCTCGAGGCGTTGCGTCTCGCCGGCGGCGGCGGCGGCGGAGAACAGGGCGTCCGCGGTCTCGAGACGCGTGCCGATCGGTCCGCGCGAGAGCGCTTCGTAACCGTAGACACTGCCGTCGCTGAGATCGATGATGGGTTGGAAGACCGAACGGATGCGGTTCTCGTTGAGCACCTGCTCGAGGTCGTCGTCGCGTTCTGCGGTCCGCGGCGGCGGTTCGAAGATGGTTGGCACGGCCTGGACCGGTCGCGGCGGCGGCGGTGTCGGCGCTTGCGGCGGCGCGGGAGTCGGCGACTGGATCGCGGGCGGCGATGTCTCGGCCGCTTGCGCGTTCTCAGGGATCTGTTGGGCCGGCGGCTCTGCGATCGCGCCTTCGGCCGACGCAGGCAGCGGCGATCGCTCGCCGGTGACGAACCCGAGCAGTCTGCTGAAGCGGCCTTTTATGCGCTTGGATGATTCGTCGAACACGCCGTTCTATCTATATAAGCGGACCCTGCGAGAACGCGATGCCGTACCTAGGTCATCGGAATGGCAGGCATTGGACATTAGGCGCGAACCCCTGTTCGGCCTTGAAGTGAGCGCGAGGGTGCCTACTTATTGAAATAGTCGGCGTTGATCTGGGTGTATTCTTTCCACTGCTCGGGCACTTCGGTCTCGTTGTAGATCGCCGTGACCGGGCAGGCCGCGACGCATGCGCCGCAATCGATGCAGGTCGTCGGATCGATGAACAGCATCTGGTCTTCGTCGCCGCCCTTGATGCAGTCGACAGGACAGACGTCGATGCACGACTTGTCTTTGACGCCGATGCAGGGCTGGCAGATGACGTAGGTCACTTCAGGTCTTGGGCCTCCGATGATCGAGTGCCACGCCCTCTTCTACGCCGCCCGCTCCGGACCTACTGCGCACGCGCGCCGAAGGGCCCGCCGCATGCGCGTGGAAGCCGCCGCGGTGGCGCACACGATTTCCATCGGCCGTTATACGGACATCGTTCGCAGGCTCGACGCGATCGGCCGGCGCCCGGGCTTCACGCTGACGGTGCTGGGCGTCTTGCGGCGCTCCGGCTACGCGCTGCCGTTCTTCATGGTGCGCGCGGGCCCCGCGGCCGGACCGCAATTGTGCGTGAGCGCGGGCATGCATGGCGACGAGCCCGCCGGCGTCGAGGCGCTGCTGGCGTTCCTCGAGCTGCCGTCGCAGCCGGCCATCGGCGTCACCGCCTTCCCATGCATCAACCCGGCCGGCTTCATCGCAGGCACGCGGCGCAACGATCTCGGCCTCGATCTCAATCGCACTTTCGGCCAAGAGCGCGGACCGCAGGAGATCGAGCTCGTGCGCGCGGCGCTCGACGGCCGGCGCTTCGACGCCGGCGTGGATCTGCATGAGGATTCCGAGGCGCGCGGCTTCTATCTGTACGAGCACGTGCGCGCGCCGCGGCATGAGCTCGGGCCGCGCATCGTCGCCGCCGTACGCGCGATCGGCTTGCCGATCAACGACGTGCCGACGATCGAGGAGCGCCCGCTCGTCGACGGCTGCGTCGAGCCCGCCGACGAGACGCTCTCGCCGCTGGTCGGGTTCTTCTCCATCTACCTGTTCGACCGCCACAGCGATCAGACGCTCGTGCCGGAGTCGCCGCCGCGGCTGCCCATGCCGGCGCGCGTCGCGATGCACATCGCGACGCTCAACACGGTGATCGCCGCGCTGCCGCCGTCGTGAGGATCCTCACCGGCACGTGCGGCTTCTCGTACCGCGACTGGGTCGGCCCGTTCTATCCGCCCGGCACGCGTAGCGCCGACATGCTCGAGCTCTACGCGCGGCGTTTCCCGGCCGTGGAGATCGACAGCACGTACTACGCGATTCCGAAGCCGCAGCTGTTCGAGCGCATGGCCGCGCGCACGCCCGAGGCGTTCGTGTTCTCGGTGAAGGCGCCCGGCGCGATCACGCACGTGCCCGCGAGCGGCGAGCCGCTGGCGGCCGACGTCGAAGCGTTCCGGGCGTGTCTCGAGCCGCTGGTCTCGGCGGGCAAGCTCGGCGCGATCCTCGCGCAGTTCCCGCATAGTTTCCGACCCGATGCCGACGGCTACGCGCGGCTCGAAGCGATGCGCGCGTGGTGGCCCGAGCTGCCGATCGTGTGCGAGTTCCGCCATCGCGACTGGCAGCGCGACGGCGTCTTGACGCGGCTGCGCGAGCTGTCGTTCGGCTGGTGCAACGTCGACGAGCCGCAATTCGCATCGCTGCTGCGGCCCGGCGCGGAGTCGACCTCGCCGATCGGCTACGTCCGCTTCCACGGCCGCAACTACGAGAAGTGGTGGCGCCAGGAACGCGCGTCGCACGAGCGTTACGATTATCTGTACGCTGAGACGGAGCTCGAGACGTGGATCCCGCGCATCGCCGACGTCGCCGAGCACACCGACACGACGTTCGTCTTCTTCAACAACCACCATATGGGCCGCGCGGCCGCCAATGCGCTCGACATGCGCCGCCTGCTTACGCCGCTCACCGGCGAGATCGTCGAAGCGGCAGGGCCGACTGCCGATCTTGCCGACCCGCGTCTATTCTAGGTCATGACGACTCGGCGGTCGCGGGTAAAGTCGGCGGGGATTCGGCAGGCGGCGCGGGCGGCGGCAATGCCGCGATACGCCTGGACAGCAGCGCGCCGCCGAGCAGATCCTGCGCGATGTGCGCGATGATGCACGGCCACAGCGATCCCGTCAAGAGGTAGATCAGCGCGAACAGCAGCCCGAGCACCGTCGTGCCGATGACGCCGGCCCGGCCTTGGTATGCGTGCGCGAGTCCGAACGCCATGGTCGACAGCACGACCCCGAGCGCCACGCTGCCGGTGAGCTGCGCGATCACGTTGAGCGCGTACCCGCGGTAGAGGAACTCCTCGCACAGGCCGGCGGAGCAGGCGAGCGGCACGAACCACAGCCAGTCCGCGGTGCTCAGCGGGATGATGAGCCGGATCTTCTCCGCGTATGACGGCTCGATGGCGCCGCGTCGCAGCGTGCCGGCGAGCGCGATCGCGACGACGGCAAGACCGGCGAGATAGTAGAGCGGCTCGCGCGGCGGCACGAGTCCGACGTCGCTCGGGTCCTGGCCGTGCAGCCGCAGCGCGTACACCGCGAGGGCGGTGAGCGACCACAGGATCAGCATGGTGCGCGCGTAGCGGCCGTGCTTGGTGCCGCGCGGGTTTGCCGCGGCGCGGCGCGCGGCGAAGGCGCTGAGCAACGGCGCGACGATGAGGATCAACGCCAACGCGGCGACGAGGACGACGCGCGGCAGGTGCGTCAGTTCCTGAAGTGAAGGCCACACGCGTCCGACGTCCCCTGCCCCGGAGCGAAAATCCTGTGTTGAAGCGCGCGCTCGGTATCTTGAGCATCGGCCACCTGGCGGTGGACATCACCGGCGGCGCGCTGCCCGCCATCCTGCCGTTCCTGCAGACCGAGTTCAAGCTCTCGTACCTGCTGCTCGCGGCGGTCATCACCGTCTCGAACGTGACCTCGTCGGTCGTGCAGCCCGTGTTCGGCCTCGCCTCCGACAAGGCGGCCGCGCGCTACTTGCTGCCGCTCGGCGTGCTGCTCGCGGTGGCCGGCTTCGCGTTCATCGGCCTCGCGCAGAACTATCTGTGGCTGCTCGTCGCGGTGGCGGTGTCCGGCATCGGCTCGGCGATCTATCATCCGGAGGCGTCGAAATCGGCGTCGTATGTGGTCGGCGAGAAGCGCGCCACCGGCATGTCGATCTTCTCGGTCGGCGGCAATATCGGATTCGCGCTCGGCCCGCTCGTCATCATCGGCATCATCGCGCTCGGCGGCCTGCACGGCATGTGGGTGCTGGCGATCCCCGGCGCGCTCGTCGCGGCGCTGCTCGCGACAATCCTGCCTGCGATCGCACGCGCGCAAGCCGCGCACGAGAAGCACGCCGCCGCGCGCGGGGGTCGCACGCAACGCGGCCCGATGACGCTGCTCATCGCCGTCGTCGCGCTGCGCTCGGTGGTGTACGGCGGATTGCTCGCGTTCGTGCCGCTCTACGCGGTCAACGTGCTGCACCGCGATCCGCACGCATCGGGTTTTCTGCTCACCGCTATACTGGGCGCAGGCGCGGCCGGCACGATCGTCGCCGCGCCGATCGCGGACCGCTTCGGCAAGCACGCCACGATGGTGGCGAGCCTCGCGCTCGTGGCGCCGCTCATCGCGGCCTTTCTGTTGCTGCCCGGTCTGCTCGGCGTCATCGCGATCGCGCTCGCGGGCGCGTGCCTCATCGGCACGTTCACCCTGACTCTGCTGCTCGGCCAGGAGTTCATGCCCAACCGGCTCGGCCTCGCGTCCGCGTTCATGATCGGCTTCACCTCGGGACTCGGCGGCCTCGGTGTCGCCGCGCTCGGGTATGTGGCGGATGTCGCCGGTTTGACCGCCACGATCTGGTCGCTCGCGGGCATCGCGGTCGCCGGCGTCGCGCTCACGCTGCCGCTGCACGCGCAAGAAAAAGCCGGCGATGCCTCGCCGGCCGATATGCGGACCGCCGCTCGCTAAAGCGCTACGAGCGCAGGTTCAAGGTCGCGGTCGTTCCCGTGTTGGTGTTCGGATCGACGGACGTGATACGCACGCTGACGTTGCCGCCGCTGGTCGCCGCCGCGAGGCTCACCTGAGCCGAGAAGTTGCCGTTGCCGTCAGCCACGACGTCGGTCGAGTACGTGCCGGTGCCGACGCGGAGGATGCCGCCGAACAGCGCGGAGGCCGTCGCGGCGATATGCACGCGCGCGTATGCCGTGGTGTTGCCCGACACGGTGAACGTGCTGCTGACGGTCGAGCCGTCCTGCGGCGTGAGGTTGTTGAGGGGAATGTTGGCCGCGCTGCCGCCGGAATTGAAGGCCCAGGAGCGGTCAAAGCCGACGCCGTTGCTCGACTTGCCGATCACCTCGACCGTGTGGCGCGCCGCCGTCAGATTGTAGGACGGGGTGAAGAGGATGTCTTGAGCCGACACATATGCGGTGCTCGACACGTCGCGCCCATCGAGCGCGATGCGCACGCTGTTCGGATCGACGGTTGAGCTGAACGATGCGGAGATGGCCGGGCGCGAGGATTGCACCGTGCTGTTCGCGCCGGGCCGCAGGTTCGACAAGGTGATGGTCGCCGGCGTCTGGGTCTGCGAGACCGGCGGCGGATAATTGCCGTTGCCGTTGCCGCCGTTGATCGTCACCGTCTGAGAGTTGTCGTCCCATTGGACGTTCGCGCCCAGCGCTTCTGAGATGAATCGCAGCGGCACGAGCGTGCGCGCGCCGATGAGGAACGGCGCTTGGTCGAGCATGCGCTGCTGCCCGTCGACGATGCCCTGCGTCGAGCCGATGCGGACCTGGATGGAATGGCCCGAACCAGTCGCGTTGATGATGCCGTTGTCATACACCACGCTTGCGCCGAGCTGTTCGAACACGCCGCGCAGGGGCACGAAGACGCGTCCGCTGCGCACGATCGCCGGCTGGTCGAGCTGCACCGTCTGACCGTTGACGACGACGCGGACGTCGGCTCGAGCGATCTGCGGCGCGAAGACGAGGAAGAGCGCGACCGCCGCCGCGAGCGGCACGAGAAGGAACGCGGGACCACGAGTGGTTCTGAACCTAGTAAGCATACAGGCCTCCAATGAAGATGGTATACCCGGCGGCATGCATGCGCAAACCTGCGACAGGAATTACTTTGCACAGCAAAGTAATAGCAGCGAAAGCCTTTGCCTCGCAAAGCGATAAGGGAGAGGGAATCGTGGAGCGCTTCGATGTCGGCGTCGTGGGGGCCGGTCTCGCCGGTTTGTGGTGCGCGCGCGAGCTGGCACGTCGCGGGCTGCGCGTCGCGCTGATCGACGCGAAGCCGAGCGTCGATGCACGCGTGCGGACCACCGGCATCTTCGTGCGCCGGACGTTCGAGGAGTTCGACCTGCCGCGCGGCTGCCTCGGACGCGCCGTGCGCCGCGTCGTGCTCTACTCGCCGCGCAAGCGCGCCTTGTCGCTCACGAGCGAGCGCGACGAGTTCCGCATCGCCGACATGCGGCTGCTGTGCAACTCGCTGTTGTACGACTGCGTCCGCAGCGGCGTGCGCTGGCTGCCCGCGACGATCGTGCGCGATCTGCGTCCCTGGGACAGCGGCACGCTGCTCGATCTCGAGACGCCGGGCGCGCGCGACACGCTTGCCGTCCGGTTCGTCGTCGGGGCCGACGGCGCGCGCTCGAAGGTCGCACAGGCGCTGCACCTCTCGCGCAACCACGACTTCATCGCCGGCGTCGAGGATGTCTACGACCTCACCGAGCCGTCGCGACCGGCGCTGCATAGCTTTCTCGACTCGACCCTCGCTCCAGGCTACATCGCGTGGGTCGCGTGCGACGGCGCGAGCGCGCACGTCGGCGTCGGCGGCGCCGCGCCGGGTTACGCGCCGGCGGCGGCGTTGCGTCGTTTCTCAAGCACGCTCGGCGGGATCCTCGATCTGCGCCGCGCGGTCCGACGCGAGCGGCGCGCCGGGCTCATACCCGTCAATGGCGTGCTGCCGCACATCGTCTGCGGCCGCGGCCTGCTGGTCGGCGACGC
This sequence comes from Vulcanimicrobiota bacterium, assembly GCA_963805945.1. Classification (GTDB taxonomy): domain Bacteria; phylum Vulcanimicrobiota; class Vulcanimicrobiia; order Eremiobacterales; family Eremiobacteraceae; genus JAFAHD01. The sequence continues at coordinate 444,608 of CAWDVP010000002.1, forward strand.
CGCCGGCGCCGTCTCGCCGCTCACCGCGGGCGGCCTCGACGCGTGCTTGCGCCTCTCGGACTATGCGGCGACGGCGGTCGCCGCGTATCTGCACGGCGGCGATGCGCGCGCGCTTGCGGGATATGACGGAAAGCGTTTTGCCGCGCGCTTCATCGCGCGTCGCTTCATGCGGCACGCGCTGCGCGTCGCGAGCGCAAGCGCGCTCGAACTGGCCTGTGCCGCCCTGCGTTCGAGAGCGTTGCGAGCGTTCGCCGAGCACATGTTCTTCGGCCACGGTTCGTTCCCAGATATGGAACCCCGCCGCGTGCGTCGCTTGGAGCGCCTCTCCCACAGGCCCGCTCGCTGAACGCGCCGAAGCCGAAGAACATGCATAGCTCACTCTCGCGCTTCGCGCGCCTTCCGTTCTTGCTCGTCGCCGCCGGCATCGCGCTGGCCGCCTCGACCTCGCTCATCGGCTGCAAGCCGACCAGCAGCACCATCCCGGCCTGGCTGACGGCCGACGATTCGTTCGTCATCCACGACGCGACCCGGTATAACACCCAGGATACGAACGACGTCTCGACCCTGGTCGTCGTCATCGAGACGACGTATACCAACAAGACCTCGATCCAGCAGGCGATCCGGCCCGAGCGCTTCCAGCTGCTCGATCTCAACATGGGGACGCAGTACAACGGCATGAACGGCGGCAATATCCACGTGCCGCAGATGACCTACTCATACCTCGATCCGGGCAAATCGATCGATCTGACGCTCGGCTTCCGCGTGTCCACCTCGATCTCGTCCGCTCGTCTCGCGTATACGCCGCTATAAGCAAGGACGCGCGACGCCCTTCACCCGGAGACGACGCAGCGCGACGGCTGCTGCTCATCGACACCTACGCGTTGGTCTATCGCGCCTTCTTCGCGCTGCCGCCGCTCACGACGAAGGACGGACGGCCTGCCAATGCGGTGTACGGCTTCGAGCGCATGCTCAACCGCATCGTCGGCGACGAGCGGCCGACCCACGTGATCGCATGTTTCGACGCAGGCATCCCAGCCGAGCGGCTCGCCGCGGCGCCGCAGTACAAAGCGAACCGGCCGGCGACGCCGGACGATCTCGAATCGCAGTTCCCCATCGTGCGCCAGGTGTTGGAGGCGTGGGGCATCCCCATCGTCGAGGTCGAGGGCGAAGAGGCCGACGATTGCATCGCCACGCTCGCAGCGCAGGCGTCGCGCGAGGGCGTGCAGACGATCGTGGTGACGGGCGACAACGATCTGCTGCAGCTCGTCGACGACCGCGTCACGGTGGTGCTGACCCGCCGCGGCATCTCCGACTTGGCGCGCTACGACGTCGCCGCGGTGCGCGAGCGCTACGGCCTGACGCCGGCGCAGCTGCCGGACTATCGCGGGCTCAAGGGAGACCCGTCGGATAATCTCGCCGGCGTCCCCGGCATCGGCGAGAAGACCGCGGTGAAGCTCATCGCCGCGTACGGCTCGCTCGATGCGCTGCTCGCGCGAGTGGACGAAGTGACGCCCCCGCGCATCGCCGGCCTGCTCGCCGAGCATGCGGCGCAAGCGCGCGCGTGCCGCGACGTGTCCATCGCCAAGCGCGATCTGCCGATCGCCGTGCGCTGGGACGAGTGCGAGCTGCGCACCTCGGATCCGAGCGCCCGCAATAAGTTGTTCGCCGAACTCGGCTTCCGCTCGCTGCAGCAGGGTCCGGCCGCTCCGCCGACGCGCAGGCGCACGCCCAATGCGCGCGGCGACGACCAACGCCGCCGCGTTGACCGACGTCGTCGTCCGCGCGACGCCGCCCATCGAGCTCATGACGACCGCCTATCGCCTCGTCGTCGAGCCGGCGCGGGTGCTCGGGGTGCTCGCGGCGGCGCGCAACGCGAGCGAGTGGGCCTTGTGCGCCTTGCCCGCGCCGGCCTCGTGGCGCGACCCGGAGCCGATCGCCTTCGCGATCGCGCGTGCGCCGGGCATCGCCGAGGTCATACCTTCGATCGTGCTGTTGCACGATGCCGCCGTGCGCGAGACGTTCGCCGCGCTGCTGGCGGACGGCAGCGCGAAGATCGTGCACGGCGCCAAGTCGCTCGCCGGCTGGTTCGCCGCGCGCGACCTCGCGCTCGCCGGCGTCGCGTTCGACGCCCAGCTCGCGCACGGTCTGCTCGACACGAGCCGCGTCGACCCGACGTTTGCCGAAACCTTGGAGTTCGCCGGCGCCCAGAGCATCTACCGCCCGTTGGGCGCGACGCAATCGAGCATGGAGCTGTTCGCGCCTGCCCCCGAGCTCGCCGCCGCGCACGCCTCGGCGGCGGATGCGCTCGTGCGCGCGACGCCACGGCTGCGCGGCGCTCGTCGACGATGCCGGCATGGGAGCGCTGCTGCGCGACGTCGAGCAGCCGCTCGCAGCGGTGCTCGCGGCGATGGAGCGTACCGGCTTCCGGCTCGATCTCGACGAGCTGGCGCGCATCCGCGGCCACCTCGAACGCGTCATGTCGGAGACCTCGGCCGCGATCTTCGCGATCGCCGGCGCCGAGTTCAACATCAACTCGCCCAAGGCGCTCGGCGAAGTGCTCTTCGAGAAGCTCGGGCTGCAGCACGGCGGCAAGACGAGGACCGGCTACGCGACCGGCATCGAAGTGCTCGCGCCGCTCGCCGCCGACAACCCGATCGCCGCGAAAGTGCTGGAGTTCCGCGAGGTGTCGAAGCTCAAGTCGACCTACGTCGACGCCTTGCCCGCGCTGCTCGATCCAGCGACCGGCCTGCTCCACACCACCTTTCATCAGCTCGGCGCGGCGACCGGCCGTCTTTCGAGCAGCGATCCCAACTTGCAGAACATCCCGGTCCGCAGCGCGCTCGGCCGGGAGATCCGGCGCGCGTTCTTCGCACCGCTGCCGGGCGAGGTGCTGCTCGCGGCCGACTACTCGCAGATCGAATTGCGGCTGTTCGCGCATCTCTCGCGGCGATCCCGAACTCATCGAGGCGTTCAGACGCGGCGAGGACATCCACGAGTACACCGCGCGCGGCGTGTTCGCGCGTGGCCGCCGAAGCGCCGATCGCACGCAGAACTGCGCCGGCGCGCCAAAGCGGTCAACTTCGGCATCCTGTACGGCCAAGGCGAGTTCGGCCTGTCGCAGAGCGTCGGCTTCTCGCGTGCGGAGGCGCGCGAATTCATCGGCGCGTATTTCAGACGTTTTCCGCAGGTGCGCGGGTATATCGACGGCGCGCTCGAGGTCGCGCGCGAGCGCGGCTACGTCACGACGTTGATGGGCCGCCGGCGCGTGCTGCCCGATCTTCGCTCGCATAACCCGGCAGCGCGTGCCGCCGCCGAGCGCATGGCGATCAACGCGCCGCTGCAAGGCAGCGCCGCCGATCTCATCAAGGCCGCGATGCGCGACGTCGCGCGGCGATTCGAAGCGCAAGGGCTTTCGGCGCGTCTCGTGCTGCAGGTCCACGACGAGCTGATCGTCGCGACGCCGCCGCAGGAACTGGACGCGGTCCGCGCTACGCTGGCGGACGCGATGGAACATGCCATGGAGCTGCGCGTGCCGCTCGTCGTCGACTTCAAGGCCGGTCCGACCTGGGGCGAAGCGGAAGCGGCTGTGGTCTAGCCTCGTATGCCCGAACTGCCCGAAGTCGAGACCATCGCGCGCCATCTCCATCCGAAGATCGCCGGCAGGCGCATCGCGTCGATCGAAGCGCTGTGGGCGCGCAGCATCGACCACCGCGGCTCGCCGGCACGCACGATCGAAGGCGACACGATCGCCGGGGTGCACCGGCTCGGCAAATTCGTCGCGCTCGAGCTCGCGAGACGAGCCGCGCCCTGCACGATCCATCTGCGCATGACCGGCCGGCTCATCGTCGATGCGCCCGCGGCGCTGCCGCACACGCGCGTCGCGATCGCGTTCGCGGACGGCGGCACGGCTCGACGTTCTCCGACGCGCGCAAGTTCGGACGGATGCGCATCGTCGAGGGCGACCCGCGCGCGGTCCTCGGCATCGGCGTCGACCCGTTCGATCCCGCGCTCACGCCGGCACGCTTCGGCGAGATGCTGCGCGGCTCGCGCGCGACGATCAAAGCCTGGCTGCTCGACCAGCGCAAGCTCGCCGGCATCGGCAATATCTACGCCTGCGAGGCGCTCTTCTATGCGGGCATCCGGCCGACGCGCAAGGCCGGCCGGAAAACTCACATGTCGCGGAGCGTTGGCGCTGTTGCGCGCGCTGCGCAAAGTAATGCGAAAAGCCATATTCATCGGGGTTCTAGCGTCGACGACTACGTCGATGCGGAAGGGAAACGAGGGCGAGTTTCAGAAGAAAGTTGACTGTCTACGGGCGTGGTGGTTTGCCGTGTCGCCGCTGCGCAGCGACGGTCCGGCGGGTTGTCCTCGCGCAAAGGGGGACGTTTTTCTGCCCCGTGTGCCAGCACTGATCAATTCGTTCCACGCAGCATCACAGACGAAATAACTCGGAAGAGGGATAGGTTAACTTTTGTTAATGACAGACACGCCGGCGACCGCGGAGACCCAGATCCCAGCGGACACGCAGCCGCAAGACGAGTTCGCGCTCGAACAGCAACTCTACGAAGCGAGCCTGCGCACGCTCGACGAAGGACAGGTCCTCACCGGCGTCATCGTCGCGAAGACGCATGACGAGCTGCTCGTCGACATCGGCGGCAAATCGGAGGGCATCGTCACCGGGCGCGAATTATCGCCGGGCATGCGCGTCGCAGACCTCAAGGTCGGCGACACGCTCGAGGTGCTCGTATACCGCATCGACGGCGACGGCGATGGCGCGATGTACCTCTCGGAACGGCGCGCGCGCGCGCTCAAGACATGGGAGCGCGTGCTCGAAGCGCATGAGAACAACGAGGCGATCACCGCCACCGTGACCCAAGTGGTCAAGGGCGGCGTGCTCGTCGATCTTGGGATGCGCGGCTTCGTGCCCGCCTCGCAGATACGGCGCCATCCGGTCGGCAATCTCGAAGAGATGGTCGGCAAGGTGCTGCGCCTCAAGGTCATCGACCTCGACCACAAACGGCGGCGCGTCGTGCTCAGCCAGCGCGTCGTGCTCGAAGAAGAGCTCAACCAGAAGAAGCAAGAGCTGCTCTCCACGCTCGAACCCGGCCAGATCCGCGAAGGCACGGTCGTGCGGCTCGCGGACTTCGGCGCGTTCGTGGATCTGGGCGGCGTCGACGGTCTGATCCACAACAGCGAGCTGTCGTGGTCGCGCATCAAACATCCCAGCGAAGCGGTGCAGATCGGCGATAAAGTGCAAGTCGAGATCATGAAGTTCGACTCGGAAGCACGCAAGGTCAGCCTGTCGCTCAAGCACTCGCTCGCGGATCCGTGGAAGACCGTGCCCGATCAGCTGCAAGAAGACCAGATCGTGCCGGCCACGCTCATCAAGGCGACCGCCAACTATCTGTTGGTGGAAGTGCTGCCCGGCGTCACCGGCATGGTGCCGAAGTCGGAGTTCGATGCCGCCAATCCGCCCGCGATGGGCGAGCAGGTCAACGTCAAGCTGCTCTCCATCAACGTCGGCTCGCGGCGCATCAACGCGAGCGTCCTCAAGGCGTTGCCCGAGGGCGAAGCCGCGCGTGTGAGCGCGATGGCCGAGGCTGCGGCTGCGGCTGCGGCGAGCGCGGACGGCGTGCCTGAAGCCGCGACGACGGACGAAGCCTCAGCTGAAACGACGGCAGACGTACCGACATAGGTCGCGAGCTCGCGAACAATGTCAATGTAGGGGCCGATCTTCAGATCGGCCCGTTCTCATGACGGCTCCATGGTGATCGGCCTCACCGGCGGCATCGGTTCGGGCAAGTCGACGGTGGCCACGCTGTTCGAGGCGCGCGGCGCGCGCGTCATCGACACAGACGAGGTCGCGCGCGAGGTCGCCATGCCTGGCAGCGCGGTGCTCGCCGCGATCCACTACGAATTCGGCGAAAGCGTCATCGCTCCGGACGGCAGCCTCAAGCGCGCCGAGCTCGCGCGCATCGTCTTCTCCGATCCGCGCCGGCGCGAGCGGCTCAACGAACTGACGCATCCGGCCATCGTCGAGCGCACGCTCGAGATGATCGCGCATCAGCCCGCCGACGCGAAGGTCGTCGTCGTGGTGCCCTTGCTGTTCGAATCGGGCTTCGACAAACGCTGCGACGTCACGATCGCTATCGTGGCGGACCCGGCGTCGCGCCGGACGAGAGTGGCCACGCGCGACAAGGTGTCGGAAGAGCACGTCGCGGCGCGCATGAACGCGCAGCTGCCTGACGAGGAATACGAACGCAAAGCGGATCACGTCATCCGCAACGACGGCAGCCTCGCGGATCTTGAGAACTCGGTCGACGCCGTATGGCGCAAGCTGGGATCGAGCTAGCAGCGTTCGACATGGAGCGGTCGAGTGCACTCGACCGAATCAACGGAGGCGCGCGTCACGCGCGGACCAAGACCCGCCCCCGCTTCTTCGGATCGCGAGCTCTGCGAATCGTGATCTCAACGTCCTGACCCAACGCGTTGAGCACGCGCAGCAGGCGTTCGATCGAGAACTCTCGCGTATCCCCGCGCATCAAGCGAGATACTTGGGGCTGTGTCAGCCGAACGGATCGCGCGGCCTCTTGCTGGCTCGCCTGCTTGCGCGCCAGCAGTTCCGCGATGGCGTCCACGATCTGCGCCTTCGCTAGAGCCTCCTCGGGCAGATCGAGGCCGATATCAGCGAACACATTGCCGCTCCCACGCGTCACGCCCTTACGGCCGGTCTTCGCCATGTCGCTTCTCCACACGCTCTTGTGCTGTTCTAAGGCGCCGTCTGATCAGATCCAACTCGCGTTTCGGCGTGCCGGCGCCTGTCAACGCCTTCTTCTGGAAGGCGTGTAGCACGTACACGATCTCGTGTGTGGTCGTGCAGGCCGCGCGGTACGTCCTGCGGCCCGAATCGTCATCCACCGAGATCTCAAGCACTGCGCGCAGATCGCCCTTCATCGGCTTGCAATCCACGTGGCTCTTGCCGCGCTGGATCTGGCGCAGCGCGTAACCCGTCACGAGCCTGACTTCCGTCGGAAACGAAGAGAGATCATCTCTTGATGAACCGACGAATTCTAACGGGCGGTCAGGTTTCGCTGCAGAGGGCGCACCTCTCGATATCAAGAGTGTTATACCATATCCGGCCTAAACATGCAAGGGCGTGCCCCGAGCGCGTGCAGCACCATCGCGACTCTTGATTCACGGAAATGGGCGAGGGCGTCTAGTGGACGAAGCGGCTATTCGCCGAGGAGCTGGCTCACCGTCACGAACGTGTAACCCTGCGCGCGCAGCTGCGCGATGATCTCCGGCAACGCCATGATGGTGTTGTACTGCCCGCTGTGCAGCAGCACGATGCCGCCCGGACGTGCCTGCTCCACCACCCGGTCGATGGTCACGTCGACCGGCAACATCGAGTTGTCCTTCGGCGAGTCGTCGGGCGCGTCGCTCCATAAGATGGTGCGGTAGCCGAGGCGCCGCGCGATGTCGACGACGCGCGTGTCGTAGCGGCCGTGCGGCGGCCGGAACAAGGTCGGGCGCGCGCCGGTGTACGTCTCGAGCAGCGTGCCGCAGCTGGTGATCTGCTCCTCGATCTCCGCGTCGGTCAGCCCTGTCAGCGAGTAATGATTGAAGGTATGGTTGGCGATCTCGCTGCCGGTCGCGACGATGCGTTCGACGAGCTGGGGATACTCTTGCATCGTCCGGCCGACGAGGAAGAACGTGGCGGGCGCGCCCGCGGTCTCCAACTGGTGCACCAGCAACGGCGTATAGAAAGGATACGGGCCGTCGTCGAAGGTGAGCGCGATCTCCTTGCGCTGCATCGGCACCGACCACACCCGGCCGTCGGCGAGGGCGCCGGTGTGCCGGCCCTCTTGCATCGCGGATGCGAGCTCGGGCCCGACATCGGTGGACTGCGCGATCGCGGGCAGTGCCGGGGCGAGCATGAGGCACGCCGCGAGCGCGAGCCACATGCGCCTCATCTCGGCACCTGCGGCGAGATCCAGACGCGGCCGAACGCCGACAGGAACGCTTCATCTGCAAGGCCGCGGTCGCGCACCGCGAGATACGTCGTCCGATCGGCCGACACGGAGAACACCGTGCTCTCGGTGCTGACGGCGGTCACCTTGTCCGCGGGGATGGTCGCCCATACATCGACCGTCTGCAGATCGGGGAAGCGCTCGAACGCGGTGCGCACGAGGGTGGCGGCCTCCTGCTCCATCTCTTCTTCATCGATGTCGCGCATGGTGTGCGGCACGCGCGCGGAAAACCGGATGCCGGCGGCCTCGTACGAGCCCGCATCGGAGACGAAGACCTTGAGGATGTTGTGCTTCGGCAGCACGGGATACGCCGCGTGGAACAGTTCGTCTTCGCGCAGCGGCTCGTAGCCCTCGATCCACGGGCGCTCGGCGAACGGGGTGGTGCCCGGCGCGATCTCACGATCGGTCATCGGCTCTGAGACCTCGCCGCGGCCGGTCGACTCAGACGCCGAGAGCGCTTGCCCGACGGTGCCCGGCGGGAGTTCGCCGCCCGGCTGCGAGGCCGCGGATGCAGCATGGACGACCGCGCCGCTCACCACGTGCGGGCTATGCGTCGTCGCCCTAGCAGCGCCGCAGACGCACAACACGACGGCGGCGCCCAGCGCGCCGGCCAACGGGATTTTCACGAACTCACAACGCCGCATATAGTCGATCGGTTCCAGTGCTCACGTCACGCCAAGCGCCGCGGCGGTCAATACTGACCCGGCGGCAGAGGGTTTCCTTCACGAAAATAGGCCAGGGGCCCTCGGGACCCGCACCGTTTTGGCGCCAGGGCGCGTTTCTCTGACAAGCAGACAGCCGCCCGGAAGTCGGTGCGCCCGGGCGTCGCAAGGTCTGCACCCTCACCGAACACGAGGATGGCACAGCAAACGCATGCATGAAGACGACCAGGCACCGACTCCCGCAGCCGAGGTGACCGAATCGATCACCGTGGCGATGACCGTCCGCGAGGCCGGCAAGCGCGGCGGCGATGCGGTCCGCAAGAAGTACGGCCCTTCGTTCTACGAAGAGATCGGCCGCAAGGGCGGCCGGCGCACCAAGGAGCGCCACGGCGTCGGCTTCTACGGCAGCATCGGCCAAAAAGGCGGCAACGCGGTCAAGGACAAGTACGGCTCAGGCTTCTACGAAGAGATCGGCCATAAGGGCGGCCAGAAGGTCAAGCAGCTCATCGAAGAGGCGAAGCGCGCGGCCTCCTAAAAGCGGCGGCGGCGGGGGAAACCTCGCCGCCGAACTTCTTCTAGCGGGGTGAGCCTTGGCATCGTCTCTCGATTCGATCAACCGGGCGGTCGCCGATCCCGGCGATATGATGGGCGCGATCCTCGCTCTGCCCGAGCAATGCGTCCGCGCCAAGCTCATCGCGAGCAGCGCCGATCTAGGCCTACTGCAGAACAGATCGTTTCCTAACGTCGTCATCGCCGGGCTCGGCGGCTCTGCAATCGGCGCCGACCTGCTGCGCTCCATCTACGAACCTTTCTTGCGCGTGCCGGTCGTCGTCTCGCGCGACTACCACCTGCCCGGCTTCGTCGACGCGGACACGCTCGTCATCGCCGCCAGCTACTCCGGCAACACCGAAGAGACGCTCGCATCGTACGCCGCGGCGCGCAAAGCGAACGCGTCGGTGCTCGCCATCACGACCGGGGGCGAACTGCTCACGCAGGTGCACCGAGACGGCCAGACCGCGATCGAGATCCCCGGCGGCCTGCAGCCGCGCGCGGCGATCGGCTCGTCGCTCGTGCCGCTCATCGTGAGCATGACCCGGCTCGGGCTGATGCCCGGGCGCCTCGCCGACGAGATCGACGAGATGATCGCGACCCTCATCCGCGTGCGCGATGAGAACGCGCCGGACGTCGCGAGTCCGCGCAATAGTGCCAAACGATTGGCAGAGCAGTGGCTCGGCAAGATCCCCGTCATCTACGGCTCGCAGGGCGAGCGCGGCGTCGTCGCCTATCGGTGGAAGTGCCAGATCAACGAGAACGCCAAAGCGTTCGCGGTCGCCAACGTGCTGCCGGAGCTCGACCACAACGAATCGGTCGGCTGGAGCGGCGGCGAGCGCCAAGGGCGGGCAGAGCAGCCGCTGAGCGTCGTCTTCTTGCGCGACGATCGCGAGCCGACCGCCATCAGAAGGCGCGCCGAACTCACCAAGCAGATCGTCGAGAAGCGGGCTGCGTCGGTCGCCGAAGCGTGGGCGTCAGGCGAGAGCGTGCTCGCGCGCGCCATGTCGCTCGCCTACCTCGGTGATTTCGCCTCGTGCTACTTGGCGTATGCCTACGGCGAAGATCCGACGCCGGTCAAGGTGATCGATTGGTTGAAGTCGGAGCTGGCCCGCCCGCCCCGACCCTAGCAGATTCTAATGGAAGCAAAATTGTTCGGACAATCAAGATTGTTTCGCTGGGGACCAGCCCTACTTCTACCCGCCGTGATTCTGTGGACCTTGGTAGCGTATTACTTTCCAGGTGGCCAAGCGTGGGCGGGCTACGTAGTGTGGCCAACGGCCCCGGCTATCGCGATCGCTTGGCACATCACTCTTTTGTTTCGAGACAAAGACAAGGCTTTTGCAGTGGCTATTCGCGGGCGTGAACATCGGCGCGGTGACGTACGCCTCGTTCATGGCATCAATGTTACTGTTCCACGAGAGTCTTTAGATCTCGCGATTAGGGCGATAGTTTGGTTGAACTGGGGGCTGGCCCGCCCGCCCCGACCTTAGCGATCGATTTGCCGGTCGTGATCATGCCCGTGGCGAGGTTCGCCGAGAGATGGTCCGTGCGTATCGCGACGCCGTGGTAGCTCAGATCGGTGGGACCTGGGCAGGTGAGCGTCTGCGCCGCGGTGTTCCAGACCAGCGCGTCCGTGACGAAATGCTGCTTGTCGGGTAGCCCGAGCGACCACACGCGCACGCCTTTGCTCGCGTTGTAGTTCAGACTGCGCGAGTCCACGATGATCTCGCCTGCCGCGATCTTGTACGTCGGCTTGCCGCGCAGGTAGTAGGTGGCCGCCGCGTCGTGATACGTCGAGACCGAGCCGTCGATGCTGAACTCGGACTTCGCGGCAGAAAAGCGCCAACTCGTCTTGCCATCGTGCAAACCCTGGCCGGAGATGCCGGTCACCTCGATCTTCGCGTTGGTGGTGGCGGGCACGAGGTCGGCCGTCATGAGCCCGCTGATCAGGAGATAGATCAACAGCCCGCAGAACGCGATGCCGGCGACGGCGACCCACGTCTCCCAGCGGCGCAGCAGGCCGCGCCGCACCAACACCATCATAGCCGCTGCGCCAAGACGCGCCGCCGCGCCGAGACGCGCCGAACCGGCGCCAGCGCCGCCGCGAGCAAGATCAGCAGCGCCAGCCCCTCCAGCCAGGTCGCGCCGAAGCGCACATACGGCGTGTCGATCGGCGGCCCGATGTGCGCGATGAGGATGTCCGAGACGTCGAGCGGCAGCTGGCCGACGATCCTCCCCTTCGGGTCGATGACCTGCGAGATGCCCGTGTCCGCGCCGCGCACCACCCAACGCCCGGTCTGCACCGCGTCGATGGCCGCGAGGTCGGCATGGATGACCGGTCCGGAGGTCGCGCCGAACCACGCGTCGTCGGTGATGATGAGCAACGCCGTCGCGCCGAGCACCGCGCCGGCGCGCGCGTATGACGCATATGCCGACTCGAAGCAGATGAGCGGACTGAAGCGATGGCCGTCCACGTCGAGCAGCGTCGCGCCGGGGCCATGGCGGAACGCCGATGCCGCGTCGAAGCCGTGGATGCGCCGGAAGAAGTCGTCGAACGGCAAGAACTCGGCGAACGGCACGAGGATGTGCTTGCGATACACGCCCTGCAGCGACCCGTCGGGATCGAGCGTCAGCGCGACGTTGTAGAGCACGCCGCGCTGCGGCGACTCGACCGCGCCGGCGACGAGCCACACCTTTTGCGCGCGCACCAGACCGCGCAGCTCGTTGAGCAGCGCCGGTTTCTGCAGCGGATAATCGGTGATCGCGGTCTCAGGCCAGATGACGATGTCCGCGCCGCGCGCCGCGGCGCGCTTCGTCAGATTCGTGTAGATCGCGATGGTGTGCGCGAAGATGGCGGGTGACCACTTGGTGCGCTGCGAGATGTCGCCTTGCACGATCGCGACCGTCGCGTTCGGCGCTGGGAGCGGGATGCTCGTGCGCGCGGCGTCGCCGAGCGCGATCAGCACGATGAGGCAGCCGAGCGTCGCGGCGCCGATCGCGCGGGTCGCGCCGTCGCCGAACAGGATGCCCGCCACCGCGCCGTTGCTCAACGCGATGATCGCCGTGAGCCCGTACATGCCCGCATACGCGGCCATCGGAAGCAGCCACGCGGCATGCGCCGCGACCGCGCCGAGATGCGCGAACGGCATGCTCACCGCGCCGTTGGTGCGCAGCGATTCCATGATGAGCCAGGCGGCGGGCGCCGCGAAGATCATCGGCAGGCGGAACGAACCGCGCGCTATGAGCGAGGTCGCCACCGCGGCGACGGCGACGAAGGAGCTCTCGCCTAGCGACAGCAGACCGAGCGCGAGGAAGCGCAAGTTGCCGATCTCATCGCCGATCGAGTAGACCATCCACGCGTCGAGCATCGCGAACAGGATGGTGCCGGAGATGAGACTCCAGCCAAGCGCCGCCTTCCAGGACGACACGGACCATAGCCAGAACAGAGGCGCCAGCGCGACGAACGCCAGCGGCGTGTACTCCGTCTTCGGAAACGCCAGGGCGAGGATCATCGGGCAGGTAAACGCCACCGCCAAGCGGACAATGAATGGACTTGACTGACTCACGACGCTCCCCGTTCGCGCCCTGGCGCATGGCGTCCGCCCTGCTCGCGGCGGCGCTGTTGGCCTCGTGCGGGCGCGGCCCGTTGACCCCGCCGCCCATCACCACGGGCGGCACCATCCAGCTGCAGCTGTACGTCGCCGGCAACATCGTACCGGCGCAAGGCGACTACATCATCGCCGTCAACGCCGTGACCGCGTCCGGCGGCTCTGTCAATCCCGGCGAGAACGCGGGCATGCCCACCGTCGCGGAAGCGCAATCCGGTTCGTTCACGCACTGGGATCAAGAGTTCGTGTACGGCTTCGACACCACGACCGCGCCCAACGGCTTCAACTACAACTACAAGGTCGTCGGCGGCGGCGGCGTGGCGGTGTTCGTGCCCATCATCCTCACCTCGAACCAGTTCATCTTCATCCCCAGCCTGTCGGCGGGCACCGGCAGCAACAACGCGCTCTCGATCACGCTGCCGCTCTCGTCGCTGTCCATCCGCGCCAACCCGAACGGCACGAGCCCGGCCACCGTGACGACGCCGCCGGCGGTCATGCTGCACGTCAACTACATCACGCTCGATACGAGCCATGCGCCGCAGGATCAATTGGGCTGCTGCAGCCTGCTCACGAGCGGGTTCGATCTGCAGATCGACCTGACGAAGTCGAACACCTATTTCAGCCAGCTCACGACGCCGCCGACCAAGCAAGGCCCGTCCAACCCGAACCTGTTCATCACCGGCGGCCAGATCATCGTCACACCGCCCTGATCACGGGTTGCCGAAGCTCTGCGGCAGCAGCGATGAGCCCGTCAGGCCGAAGTTGATCGCCTGTGTCGGGAACGCGAGCAGGTTCACCGAGATGTCGAGCTCGTGCAGCGCCTGGCGATAGGCGAGGCGGATCTGGTAGCAATCGTTGACGGTATGGGTGAGGAAGTAGTTCTGCCCTTCTAGACCGTGCAGCTTGAAATCGTAATTGCCGAGGAACTGCAGGTAATCGTTGCGCCCGAGCGGCGTCGACATCGTGATGTTCAAGGGACCGTAGCCGCCGCCGTGCGGGTCGTATGAATCGCCGAGCAGCACGCTCGAATAGACGGTCGGCAGCACGCTGAGCTGGTAGTTGATCGAGCCCAGGTACTTGTTCTTGAAATCGTAGTTGGTGCTGGCGGTGAAGCGATAGGCGCTGCCGTTGTACACGTTGAGCACGTCGTTGATCTGGTCGAAGCCGGAGAGCAGATCGAAAGAGCGCATCGGGGTGTAGCCGCGCACGCTCTGGTCCTGATAGGCGAGCGTGTTGTCGGCGTGCCGGCCGAAGAACTTCTGCAGCGAGAGCTGCTCGGTGATCGCGCCGCGCTCGTCGCCCGTGCCGTAGAGATCCTGGCGCACGCCGGCCTGGACGTTGAACGTCGCGCTGTCGCCGATGCGATAGATGGCGCTGCCCAGCTGACCGTTGATCTCGTGCCGCGACGTGGTGACGTTGTCGTACTGGTCGTCGTAGACGCCGTCGATGAGCGTGAACTGCACCGGCATGCGGATGTTGGTGATGTTGAACGGCCGGCTGCGGATCGTCAGCTCGGGCACGCGCTGCAGGCCGACGACAGGATTGGTGAGGGTCTGCGACGGCCCGGTGATCGTGGTCTGCCCGTGATTGGTCGAGACGACGAGATCGGCGTCGAACGCGCGCGCCGAGTAGCGCGTGTCGTTCGAGAACAGGATCGAACGGGCGAAGGTCGAGGACTGCAGCAGCGTGCCCTCCGCGGAGACCACCTGCGCCCACTGCAGCTGGAGCGAGACGTTCTCGGAGAAGACCGGCGAGAACGAGATGTTGTGGTTGAGCAGCGCGCCGAACGAGCTGTTCGGTCCGGTCGTCGTCGCCGTGCCGCCGTAGCTGGTGGAGCTGCGCGCGCCGTTGTGCGTGACGTTGACGTTGGCGGACAGCGTCGGCGGGATGGACGTGAGCAGCGTCTGGCTGTTGTAGCTCGCGTTCGCGCTCAGCGTGACGTGATGCGCGAACGTGCGCTGGTAGGTGAGCGTCGAGGAGAACGAGTTCTTCAGCCCGGTCACCGATTGCTGATAACCGTTGCTGCGCAGATTGTAGACCGTCAGCTCGCCCGAGCCGAGGCCGTCACGCCGCGAGAAGTAGAAATCCGCGCCGAGCCCGATGCCCGCCTTCTGGAAATAATCGACGTGATAGGTGCCGTAGAAGTACGGGCTGCCGTAGAAATTGATGTAGTTCTTGATGAAGAAGCCGTAGATCGAGTTGTAGCCGATGCGCGGCGCGATGGCGGTCGGCCGCCGCGCGCCCTCCTGGTTGAGCGGCACGACCAAGATGCCGAGACCGGCCACGAGGTACTTGCCGAGATACAGCGCCGGGCTGTGCGCGATCATGCGATCGCTCGGGCGTATCTCGATCTCCTTGCCGGTGACGTGGTAGGCGACATGGTGCAGGTCGCAGGTGGTCACCCAGCCCTTCGTGAGCACCGCATGCCCGTTGTGATCGATGACGATGCGCTCGCCCTTGTAGTAGAGGAAGCCGTGGATGCGCTCCGACTGGTAGGCGACCGATGAGGTCTGGCCCTCGACGCCGTCCATGATGATGCGGTCGTGCGCCACGTCGTACTCGAGCGCTTGCGCGGTGGCCGAATCGCCGTTTGCAGACAGATAATGCACGTGGCCGGCGGCGTGGACGATATGCGTCGCCGCGTCGTAATGCGCGCGATCGGCGGTGATGTTCGAGTCGCCCGACACGATGACGACGTGGCCGTCCGCGTCCATATCGCCGTTCGTCTTGCCGTAGACGCGGTCCGCGGTGATCTGGCCGAAGCCGGGCGGCGGGGTGGGCGAAGGCGCCGGCGTCGGTGTGCCCGGCGAGCCCGAAGGAACGGGGATCGGCGTCGGCGTCGCGCCGTGGTGCGTGGTCGTCGGATAGAGGCCTGCGTCGGCGTCGGCGGGCGCGTACGTCGCCGCCGGCGTCGCGGGGATCGGAGACGGTGTTTCTCCCTGCTGCGCGTCATGCGCCGCGGCTGGAACGCTTGCGAAGCAAAGAACGAAGACCGCCGCGAGAGGTGCGGCGGCGATGGTCGGGGCTTTCGCGTGCCGCAGCCGCAACCGGCGCTAGCGCTCTTCGAGCAGCAACAGGGCGAGACCGACGCCGCCCATTGCGATGTTCGGGAACCAGGCGGCGAACACCGGCGGCATCGCGCCGCTCTTGCCGAGCGCGTTGGTCGCCGCCATCAGCATCCAATACGCCAGCAGGATGATCACCGCGAAGATCGCCGCGATGCCGCGGCCGCGTCTGCCGAAACGGATGCCCATCGGCAGCGAGATGAGCACGCCGATGAGACACGCCGCCGGCATCGCGTACTTCTGCTGCAGCGACATCTCGAGCTGGGTCACGTCTTGGCCGCCGGTCTTGAGGTTCTGGATCTGCATCCGCAGCTCGCGGGCGTTCGTCTCGAAGGGGCTTTGCGGCGAATACAGCAGGCTGGTGTCGCCGAGCGGGAACTCCAGCCGGTCGAAATGCTTCACCTGCGTCACCGTGCCCTGATAGCCGGTGGTGGTGACGACGCCGTCGTAGAGCGCGAGCTTGCCGTTGAGCTGGCGGCCGCTGCGCGCGGTGAGCGTCTCGGGCCAGTAGCCGGCGCCGATGTTGAACACCTGCACGTTGTGCATCATGCCGGTGCCGGAGTCGACCGACTGGATGTAGATGACGTGCTGCCCGTCGACCGTGCGGAAGAACTGGTACGGCTGGATGATCGCCTGCGTCGAATGGAAGGCGATCTGGCGGAACAGCTCCACCGACTTCGTCTGCGCGTGCGGCGCGATCTGCTCGTTGATGCCGAACGCGACGAGCGTCATGAGCACGCCGAGGACGTAGCACGGCAGCGCGATCCGCTGCAGGCTGATGCCGCTCGTGCGCATCGCGGCGATCTCGTTGTCACCCGCGAGGCGGCCGATGCCGAGCAGCACGCCGAACAGGCATGAGAACGGCAGGATCAGGTACATGAGCGCCGGCAGCTGGAGCACGAGATAGCGCGCGATCAGCACGACGGGCACGCCCTTGTTGATCACGTATTCGGCGGCGAGGAAGAGCATGTTGATCAGCATGAACAAGGTGAAGGCGGCGATCGCGAAGCCGAACGGCGCCGCGAGCTCGCTGAAGAGGTAGCGGTCGAGGATCGTCAGCTTGAAGAAGCTCGGGAGGCCGCGCTTGGGCTGCGGCTCCTGCTCGCCGTCTCCCGGGATCCACCGGAAGTCCTCGGGCGACTCCGCCGGAGGTTCGATCGAGGGGACACCGAGGGTGGTGGAACGGTGCAGCTGCCGGCCGAACGCGCCGAACATCATCCGCCTACTTGTGCGCTACGGGCGCGTGGTACAGCGACAGCACGCTGTTGACGTACGCGGCGGTCTCGGCGTACGGCGGGATGCCCTTGTAACGCGCGACGGCTCCCGAACCGGCGTTGTACGCCGCGAGCGCGAGTGAGACGTCGCCGTGGTACTCGCGCAGCAGATCGCTCAGATGTTTGGCGCCGCCCGCCACGTTCTGCTGTGGATCCCACGGGTCGAGCACGCTGTAGGAGCGTGCGGTCGCCGGCATGAGCTGCATGAGCCCCATCGCGCCGGCGCTCGAGACGGCCGACGGATCGCCGGCGGACTCGACGCGGATGACGGCTGTGACGAGCCGCGGATCAACGTGATTGGCTTTGGATTGCGCGGCGACGATGGTGTCGAGCTGGCGCTGCGGCATCGAATGAGGACCCTCGCCAAAGGGAAGGAAGCCGCCGCCGCTGCAGCCCGCAAGGACCGCGGCGAGGCTGACGAGCGCCGTGCGCCAGAATGCCCCTGAAGCGGCATCCGCCAAGACTCATGAGCTCCCTTCGTCGTTCTCTGGCCCTGGTTTTCCACGTCCCGCGGCTCTCTACATCTATAGTATCGGCCGCAGTGCGGGTGCTCACGAAGGTCTCATGGAGCGGTCGAATTCATTCGACCGACGCTTACGCCTGCGTCCGCCGCCCCGCGATCGTCTTGTAGCAGTCCTGGCAATAGACCGGCTTGTCCGGCCGGGGCGCGAACGGCACTTGCGTCGCCACGCCGCACTGCGAGCAGATCGCGTCGTGCATCGTGCGCTCGCCGGAAGCGCCGGAGCGGTCGCGCTTGCGCGCTTGGCGGCAGGCCGGGCAACGGGTCGGCTCGTGCTCGAAGCCTCGTTGTGCGAAGAACTCTTGCTCGCCGACGGTGAACGCGAATTCGGCGCCGCAGTCGCGGCATGTCAGCGTGCGGTCTTGTAACGCCACTATACGCCTCGAATTCCACCATCTGGAAATACTAATGGCGCCCGAGACCATGGTGGAGATGGTCGCGCACGCGCCCCTACGCTAGCACAGGTCGCGACACAAAATCAACCTTGCAGGCCATGGGGAAAGGCCGCGCGTAAGTCAACGACTATGCGTCTTCACACATTCTCCCTCAGCGCGGCTGCCGCGCTCGCCCTGCTGTCTGCCGCACCGGCCCTCGCCGCCCCGCCGGCGGTCGGCTCGCTCGCGCCGGACTTCTCGCTTGCCACCACGACCGGCAAGGCGGTCAAGCTCTCCAGCCTGCGCGGCCACGTCGTCGTGGTGAATTTCTTCGCCACCTGGTGCCCGCCGTGCCGGGCGGAGACGCCCGATCTCATCAGCGCATCCGGGGCGTTCGCGCCGCGCGACGTCACCTTCGTGGGCGTCGACGTCAAAGAATCGGCCCAGCTCGTCTCCGAGTTCGCCTCCGCCAAGGGCATCGGGTACACGCTCGTGCTCGACACTGACGGCAAAGTGAACGACGCGTACGACGTGCGCGCGATACCGACGACCTATGTGGTCGGCCGCGACGGCCGCATCCAATACCGCCAGGTCGACCAGCTGTCCAACGCCGTGCTGGCAAGCGCGCTCAACTCCGTGCTCGCGGGCCGGACGCCGAACGAGTCCGCTCTCGCGCTCAAATTCGATGCCATCTCCGGCGACGCCACCGCTCAGGTCAACGCCCTGCTCGCCCAAGCCCGCACCGCGCAAGCCCGCCGCGACAAGGCGGCAGCGCTTGCGGCTGCAAGTCATGCCATCGACGCCGGCGTCGCCGCGAACAAGAAGCTTGACGATCTGCAGAGCGCCGACGATCAGGCGTCGATCAACTACTTCTCGAGCACGCGCGAGCGCGATACGCTCGGCGCGGTGCTCGCATCCGCCTATGGCCTGCGCGCGACGCTCGCGTCTAACCCGAAGACGCGCGACGCCGATCTCGAGCAAGCCGCGCTGCTGCTCGGCCAGAAGGCTGAGGACGAAGAGCGTTTTGCAGAAGCGATGGGCTACTTCAAGCAGGCGGCGCAGCTCGCGCCCAAGGACACCAAGGCGCTCGACGGCGAGTACCTCGCCGCGTACGAACTGCGAGATTATGCGACCGCGCTCGCCATCGCGCAGGCGGAGGCGCGCATCGCGCCCACCGACCCGGAGAGCTGGCTGACGCTGGCGTCGTCGTACAACTCGCTCAAGCAGTACCCCAGCGCGACCAGGGCGGAGCAGAACGCGCTGATCCTCGCCGGCGTCGATTACGGCTTGCATCCATCGAAGAAGCGCGACTCGTATGAAGTCGGCCGCGTGTATCTCAAGATGGGGCGCACCACCATTCTGGCCGGCGATGCGACCACCGCCGGTGCGTATCTGGCCAACGCCTCGAAGTACGCGCCGGGCACCATCGTCGCGCAGCAGGCGGACGAGCAGCTCGCCGCGCTCTCGCCGCAGCCGGTGTACGTCGCGGTATCGGGCGCCAGCGCGGTGTCGGCCCAGGCCTCGCAGCCGGCGAAGCTATGGGTGACGGTGCGCAATCCGGCCGCGCAGGAGCGGCTGGTGCATCTCTCGGCGGTCAACGTGCCCAAGAAGTGGGTCCTCTCGTTCTGCTACGATAAGGTCTGCGATCCGTACAAGAGCGACGTGACGATCGGTGCGAACGCGACCCGCCGCGTCGAGCTCCAGGTCGTGCCGCTCTCGCCGACCAAGGGCGCGTGGGGCATGACGCTGGCGCCGACCGGGGTCGATCAGATGGACGTCAACGTGGACGCAAAGACGGCGAAGACCAGCATCACGGTGCTCGCCTCGTAATCACTCCGCCGCCTCGTAATCACCTCGCCGCCGATGTAGGGGCCGACCTTTAGGTCGGCCCTTCTTTCAAGGCCCTCAGGTGCGACCTGAAGGTCGCACCCTACATTAAGGCGTTGGTCCCAGCCCTCAAACAGGTGTGTCCCACTAGACAAACTACCGATAAGTGGAGTATAGTGGGGCAAAGTGGCTCACTGTGGGGCTTGGTGCCTCTATTATGAGTTCTCTCCCGAAATTCACGGGACAATTCGAACATTCCCTCGACGAGAAAGGTCGGCTGACCATTCCCGCCCGCTTCCGCGCGCGTCTCGGCGACCACTTCGTCCTGACCATCGCTCCGCCCGAGCCCTGCCTTGCGATGTACCCGGACTCGGCCTGGTCCGAGTTCTGCGCCAAGCTCGAAGCCGCCCCGCGCAAGGATGCGCAGTACCGCAGCTTCGTGCGCCATCTCTTCGCGCACACCGAAGAGGTCACGCTGGACGCAGGGACGGTTGCTCATCCCGCCCGCGCTGCGCGAGTCACGCACATCTGGAACGCGACGCGGTGCTCGTCGGCGCGCTCACGCGGATCGAACTATGGTCGTCGGCGGCCTGGCTCAAGGCGAGCGCCGCGCCGGACCACATGGCCGACCTGATGACCGAACTTGGACTCTACTAGCCATGCGCCGGTCATGCTCGCGGAGATCATCGACGCGCTCGCTCCTGCAGCAGTGCAAAGACGGTTTCTGCAGCTGGGCAAAGTGCGGCTCCGCTCTTCGTCGACGCACGTTCGGCGCAGGCGGACACACGCCGCGATCCTCGACTGCATCCCCCGCAGCCGCGTCATCGCGATCGACGCGGACCCGGAAGCCTATGCTCGGGCGCGTGCGCTGCGCGATGCCTATCCCGGTCGCCTCACGCCCGTGCACGCCAATTTCTCCAGACTCGCCGATGCGCTGGAGAGCTCGCCATGCGCGACGTAGACGGCATCATGTACGACCTCGGCATGTCGTCGCTGCAGCTGGCCGACGCCGCTCGCGGCTTCGCCTTTTCCGGCACGGGCGAGCTCGACATGCGCCTCGACCCGACTTCGGACGCGGCGAGCGCCGCGCAGCTGCTCGCCACCGCGCGCGAGGGGGAGACGCGGACATCATCTGCGAATTCGGCGACGAGCGCCACGCGCGGCGCATCGCGCGTCAGATCGTCAAACGGCGCGAGCGCTCGCCGCTGCGGACCACCTCGGATCTCGTCGCGGCGGTGCTCTCGCGCCCAACGGCAAGCCGCGCGCAAGCGCCGCTCGGCGATCCATCCGGCGACGCGCACCTTCCTGGCGCTGCGCATGGCGGTCAATTCGCGATCTCGCGCAGCCTCGAGCACAGCCTCGCAGACGCGGTGCGCTGCGTCCGGCCCGGCGGCCGCATCGTCGGTCATCAGTTTCCATTCCGGCGAGGATCGCGTCGTGAAGCATCAGTTCGCCGCATGGCGGCGCGCCGGCGAAGCCGAGGTGCTGACCCGCAAGCCCGTCTCGCCGACGCAGACCGAGGTCGCGGCCAACCTGCGCGCCCGCAGCGCCAAGCTGCGCGGTGGCGGAGCGCATCGCAGCGCCGCTGCAGGGGAGCGAACTGACATGGCCGCCGCGCGGCATCCAAATAAGATAGAAACGACAGGTCGCCTCCGCCGGTGCCGGCGGGAGCCGCGCGCCGCGGCGCACCGGCCGCGTGGTGCGCCGCACCAACGCGCAGACCGCCCGGCTCATCGCATCGATCCGGCGCCGTCATCATGGTGCTGGCGTATGTCGGCCTGATCGCCGGGCTCGCGCAGCAGACCTATCGCCTCGACGCCGACCAGACGCAGCAAGCATCGCTCATCCTCACCAACAACGCCCTGCATCAGCCATCGCGGCGCTGCAGTCGGTGGCGCGGCTCGAAGCCGCGGCCAAGGCGCTGCACATGACCGAGCGCGCACATCGCCGTCATCGTCTTGCCGGCGACAAGCGCCAAGCCGACGACCACGGCGCTCGGCGCCAGGCTCGCGAGGTGAAACGCTTGTTGTTCGCGCCGTTGCGCGCGCAGCGGCGACGGCCGTGAAAGACAAAGAGCGCAGCCGGCTGCGCGTCCGCGCCTTCCCATCTTCTGGGCGTTCGTCTTCGTGAGCGGCTTGCTCGGCCGCCCGGCTCTACATCGTCCAGATGCGCGACGGCAAGCCTCGCCGCGCTCGCCGTCGAGCAGCAGCAAGCGACCTTTCCGATGAGCGGCCGGCGCGGCACATCGTCGACCGCTTCGGCATGGTCTTCGCGAGCACGTCGCCTCCGTGCAGGTGTTCGCGCAGCCGCCCGACGTGCGCCGACGCTCACGCCGGACGCGCTTGCGCTCGCGCCGCTGCTCGGCCGGCCGGCGCCGCTGCTGGAACGTCGAGCTGAGCGAGAAGACCACCTTCGTGTTCCTCGATCGCAAGCGTCCGCAGGCGATCGCCAAGGCCATCGATCGCCTGAAGCCTCACCGGCGTCGGCACGCGCGAAGAGCCGACTGGGCTGCGCGTGCGACCGCAGTGCCGCATCGGATCGACAGTCATGGGATTCACGGGCATCGACAATCAAGGGCTCGCCGGCATCGAGTATCAGTTCAACGATGTGCTCGGCGGGACGGCCGGGGACGCGTCACGAGGAGACGGACGCGGCCGGCGACCGATGCCGTTCGGCCGCGAGTCGTGCGGGCGGCCGCACGCCGGCACGACCGTCGTGCTGACCATCGACCGCACGCTGCAGTACGCGGCCGAAGAGATACTGAGCGCAAGACGGTGCGCGCTACCACGCGCGCGACGGCGCGAGCCGATCGTCATGCGCGCTAGCACGGGCGAGATATTGGCGCTCGCCAATTACCCCGAACTTCGATCCGAGCCGATTCGCCGCGTCGCCGGCGGACGCGTGGAAGAACCGCGCGATCACCGATCCGTACGAGCCCGGCTCCACGTTCAAGCTCATCACCGCCACCGCGGCGCTCGACTCGGGCAAAGTCACGCTCGTCGACACGTTCGCCGCGCAAGTCAACGAGATCGACGTCGGCGGCGCGTCATCCACAACGCCGATGACGGCCTCATGGCGTCGGGCCACGAGCGCGAGACGCTCGACTGACATCATCACCTATCTCGCACAACGTCGGCGCGGCGCAAGTCGCGCTGCGCGTCGGGCAAGCAGACGATGTGCGACTACATCAATCGCTTCGGTCTCGACGAGCCGACGCGGCGTCGACCTGCCGGGCGAGAGCGCCGGCATCGTCGGAACTCGCCGGACGAATGGTGGGGGTCGCGCTCGGCCACGATCGGCGTTCGGCCAAGGCGTCTCGGTGACCGCGCTCGCGATGGCGCGCGCGTACGCCGACGATCGCCAACGGCGGCACGCTCATGCGGCCGCTCATCGTCCGCGAGCTGCGCGACGCCGGACGGCACATCATCAGACAATATCCGACCCGCAAGCCGGTGCGCCGCGTCATGTCGCCGCAGACCGCGGCGGCATTGCTCACCATCCTGCGCGACGTCGTCAAAGCGCGGCACGGGCACGAACGCGTCGCCATCCCGGGCTATGCGATCGCCGGCAAGACAGGCACGGCGCAGATGGTGATCGGCGGCGGCTACGGCCGGGCGCGTACACGCGTCGTTCATCGGCATCGTGCCCGCCGACAAGCCGCAATACGTCATCCTGGTGAACGATCGAGCGGCCGCAGCGGCGCCTACTACGGAGGCATCGTCGCCGCGCCGGCCTTCCGCGAGCTGGCCCGGCGCGTGCTGTGGCGCGAGGGCGTCCTGCCGCAGCACAGCGCGCCGGCGGTCGAAGTCGTCGGGGGCGACCGACGGCACCTGCTCCGGCTCGCGGGACGACGCGGGAGCCGAGACGAAGCGATGAGAAAACGGCTGTGATGGCTGCCGCTCGCTGCGCGCACGCTGAGCGCCTCTTCGCCGGCGTACCGGTGCGGGTCAGCGGCGACCCCGACATCTCCGTCACGTTCCATCGTCGCTCGATTCGCGCCAGCGTGCGAGCGCGGCGCGCTATTCTTCTGCCTGCCCGGCGAGACGCGATCGACGGTCACGCACATCGCGCGCGAGGCGGTCGTCGCAGGCGCGGCGGCGGTGCTCGCCGAGCACGAGCTCGAGCGCTTCGGCGCCGCCGGTCGCGATCGTGCCCGAGCGCCTCGCCGCGCTCTCGCCCATGGCCGCGGCGCGCTGCTGGGCGCATCCGGCGAACGCGCATGCCTGTCGTCGGCGTGACCGGCACGAACGGCAAGACGACGACGACGCATCTCTTCGAATCCATCGCACGCGCGGCGGGCAGGCCGTTCGGCCTCATCGGCACGCTCGGCGCGCGCTTCGGCGACAACGATCGCGGTCGACTGGAGCACACGACGCCGTTACGCGCACGACCTGCAGGCGCTGCTGGCGCGCTTCCGCGCGGCCGGCGCACAGCGGCGCCGTGCTCGAGGTGTCGAGCCACGCGCTTGCCATGCACCGCGTCGACGACGTGGAGTTCGACGTCGCCGTGCTCACGAACGTCACCCACGACCATCTCGACTTCCACGGCGAGCTTCGAGGAGTACGCGAAGACGAAGCGGCGCGCTGTTCGACCTCGTGCAGCACAACACGGTGAAGCGCCCAGGCGCGTGCGTCATCAACGTCGACGACGAGGAGGGCCGGCGCCTCGCCGCCGACATCGCGCATCCGATCACGTATGCCGTCGATAATCCGGACGCGACGCTGCGCGCATGCGACGTCGAGCTGTTCGCGGACGGCTCGCGCTTCTCGGTGCGCGGCGTTACGGCCGGCGCCGTTCATGATCCGGCTGCCGGGTCCGTTCAACGTGGCCAACGCGATGGCGGCGATCGGGTGCGCGTGCAGCCCTCGACTTCGACGTCGAGGCGATCGCGCAAGGTCTGCTCGCGTCGGTGCAGTGCCGGGCCGCATGACCCAAGTGCCCGCCGAGCGCATCGGCGTCTACGTCGACTACGCGCACACGCCCGACGGGCATGCGCAACGTACTGCGCGCGGCGCGCGCGCTCACCCGACAAGCACGTCGTGTGCGTGTTCGGCTGCGGCGGCGACCGCGACCCGCTCAAGCGCCCGCGTGATGGGGCGCATCGCGCGCGAGATGGCCGACTGCATCATCCTCACCAGCGACAATCCCGCGGCACGAAGATCCGACGCGCATCATCGACGGCATCTCGCGGGCATGAGCGGCGAGGGCGGGTCGTACGACGTCGTGCCGATCGCGCCGAAGCGATCGAGCGCGCCATCGAACTCGAAGCGGAGCCCGGCGACGTGGTGGTGATCGCCGGCAAAGGCCATGAGGCGAACCAATTGGTTGGTGACGAGCGCCGGCCGTTCTCGGACGTGCCGCCGCGGAAGCGCGCCATCCGCAAGGCCGCGCGCATGAGCCGCCTGACGCTCGGACACTTCCTCAGCGCGTCGGGCGGCGGCTGGTGCGCGACGACGCCGCGACGGCGACGCCGACTTCTCGCCGAGCACGGACTCGCGCAGCCTGCGACGCCGGCGATGCGTTCGTCGCGCTGCGCGGGCCGAACTTCGACGGGCATGACTTCGTCCGCGCCGCGCTCCCGCGGGCGCCGGCGCGCTCGTGGTCGAGAAGCTCGACATGGTGCCGGCCGGTTGCGCCGTGCCGGTCGTCGTCGTCGCAGATACGAAGGAAGCGTATCTGGCGGGGCCGCAGCCGCGCGACGCCTCGCGACCCGCACGCACGTGGTCGCGGTCACCGGCAGCAACGGCAAGACGACGACGAAGGCGATGGCGGCTGCAGCTCATCGGCAAGTTCCGCCGCGTCGTGGTCGGCACGCCGCAGAACGAGAACAACGAGCTCGGCGTGGCCAAGCTGTGCTACGCGTCTGGGCGACGATTCCGTCGAGGTCGCGATCGTCGAGTTCGGCGCGCGTCACCCGGGCGAGATCGAGGAGCTGGTCGCGATCGCCGCACCGGATGTCGGCATGCTTGACAACATCGGCGAGGCGCATCTCGAGTACTTCACCGACCGCCGAGCTCGCGCGCACGAAGTTCGCGCTGTTCGAGCAGGGCGCGCGCGCCGTCTGCAACGCCGCCGACGAATGGACGCGCATGCTCGCGGCGAGGCCGGCATCGACGCGCGCGCGCTGTGGGCCGGCTGTGCGGCGATGCGGACGTCCCCGGGCTCGTGATCGAAGCGGGTGAGCCGAACGGCGGCACGGGTCGCGCGATCTCGCTCGGCGCCTCGCATGCGTTTGCCGCCTGGCATCTGCTGGGCGAACACCATCTGCGCGACGCGCTGCTCGCCGCCGGCGCGGCGCTGCAATGCGGGCTGAATTCGATGAGGCCATTGACGGTTTCGGCGACCTGCATCTGCCGCCAGGGCGCTTCGAATCGCATGCGGCGCCGGGCGGCGCCACGATCGTCTACGACGCGTACAACGCGAGCCCCACATCCATGCGCCATTCCTTGCTGCGCACTTCGCCGCGATTCCCGCGCGCCGCCGCATCGCGGTGCTCGGGCAGCATGGCAGAGCTCGGCGAAGGCGCGGCAGCCGCGCACAAAGCGACCGGTGCGGAGCGGCGCAGGCCGGAATCGACGAGCTGTACTGCGGCGGCGAGCGTGCACAGGCGCTGGCGGCCGGCGCGATCGCGCGCGGGCATGTCCGCGCACGCGGTCCTCACCTATCTGACGAATGAGGAGATCGCCGCAACGCTGCGCGCGCGCTTGCGCGAAGGCGACGCGTGCTGCTCAAAGGCTCGCGCGTGCAGCGATGGAGGAGATCCTGGAGGCGTGCTCATCGAGTGGCCTATGGAGCGGCCTATGGAGCGGTCGACTTCAGTCGACCGTCCGAATGGTGACGCCGCAGACGGTCGAATAGATTCGACCGCTGCATCTCATCGAATACATTCGACCGCTACATCGTTCACGGTGCGGGCGCCGGAACTGCCGGCGCGCATCCCGCGTTCCCATCCGCACCGCTCGTGATCGTTCCGGAGAAGATCTTGCCGCGGTGGTCGCCGCTGCGTGCGCGGCATCAGCCCGCCGGACGACGTCGTATGCGTCTCGGAGACGGTCGGTGGCGATCGCGCAAGGCCGCTCGATCCCCGCAGAGTCGATCCGGCCGAGCGGCTCGCCGACATGCTCGCAGAGCGTGCCGGGTCGTATGCCACGATGAATCAGCCCGAGTCCATGCAGCTCGTGCATCGAGAACGTCGGCGACGCTCAAGGTGCTGGCGGCTGCAGCCGCCGGCGCTGGCCGGTCGCCTCGTCGGCCGGCGCGGCGATTTCTATCGCGTCCTCGGACCGGCCGTGGCGGAGATCGACGGCTATACCGGCACGATGCCGCCGTACGAGCGCCACATCGTCCTCGGCCCGCGCGAGACCGGACACGGCCGCCGCAGCACGATCGCGCAGGCATGCGGCGCGCACGCCGCGGTGGTGGACGCGAACGATCTCAGGAAGGTCGAAGGTGCTCGGCGCAAGCGCAGCGGGTCGGACGCGCGATGCCGTGCGGCGAGTGCCTGCGCCACAATCCGCCGGCAACAGCGACCAGCAGACGCCGGTGGTCGTGCTTTTGAAATACCGCCCGGCCGGCGGCGCGCCCGCGCAGTCGCCGTTGTCGCGCATGATGTCTGGATGCGCAGATCATCCTCGGGTTCGCCATCGGCGGCGTCGTCGCCGCGGTGGTGGTCCCCGCCACCATCGGCTGGCAGCGCCGCCGCGATGCTCGGCCAGCATGATCTACGAAGACGGGCCGTCAGTCGCATGGCGTGAAACAGGGCACGCCGACGATGGGCGGCATCGCGTTCGTCGGCGGCGGCGGCGATCGGTTCGCGCTGGGCGGCGCCTCTCGCGCAGTCGAGCACGATTGCCTCATGCTGATGCTCGTCGTGTGCGCGGGCGCGATCGGCTTCGCCGACGACTATCTCAAACTGTCCTGCGCCGCCCCCTCGGGCTGCGCGCGCGCTGGAAGTTCTTGCTGCTCTTCGTGCTCGCCGCGGGCTTCGTGGCGTACGAGGCCCAGGCGGACCCGCACCATTTCACGTCGCTGTGGTTCACCGGCTGGGTGACGCTGGCGCCGTGGCTGTGGGCGCTCCTCGCCGTCTCGCGATCGTCGGGCGCCGCCAACGCGGTGAACCTCACCGACGGGCTCGACGGGCTCGCCGCCGGCACGGCGATCCCCGCCGCTGCTGCTGCTCGGCTTCATGGCGCCGAGCACGCTCGCGGTGGCGGTCGTCGGAGCCGCGACGGGCTTCCTCTACTTCAACACGCATCCGGCGCGCATCTTCATGGGCGACACCGGCTCGCTCGCGCTCGGCGCACTGCTCGGCGGGCTGGCGATCCAGATGGACTGGCTGCTGCTGCTCGCCGGTGCTCGGCATCGTCTTCGTGGCGGAGGCGCTCTCGGTGATGGCGCAAGTGCTCGAGCTTCAAGCTCACGGGCAAGCGCATCTTCCGCATGACGCCGCTCCATCACCACTTCGAGATGCTCGGTTGGCCCGAGACAACGCGTCACGCTCGTCTTCATCCTTGCGTCCGCCGCCGCGAGTTTCATCACGTTCTTCGGCTTGCTGCTCGCGCTCACGCGAGGCCATCACTGACAGATGCCGAACGACGCTGCAGTGATGTTCCACGACGGCGACCGGGCGCTGGTGATCGGCGTCGGCCGCAGCGGCATGGCCACGGCGGCTGTGCTGCGCTACCGCGGTCTTTCCGTCACCGCGTACGACGACAAAGCGCCGGATCGAGCTCACGTGCGCAGCGCGCCGACCTCGCGCGCATCAGAGTGGAACTCGTCGGCCCCGAAGCCCTGCGCCGCGCTTCCGAGGGCGCGAGCACGCCATCCTCTCGCCGGGCGTGCCGCTTCAACAGTCCGGCGGTGCTCGAGGTCCAGCGTGCCGGCGTCCAGGTGATCTCCGAGATCGAAGCCGCCTATCGCATCGCGCAAGGCGCCGATCATCGCCATCACCGGCAGCAAGGGCAAATCGACGACCACCGCGCTCATCGGCCATCTGCTGCGCGCGGCCGGCATTCCGAGCGCGCGTCGGCGGCAACATCGGCAATCCGCTCATCCTCGAGACAGCCGCCGCTGCGGCCGACGAGTGGGTCGTCGCCGAGGTCTCGAGCTTCCAGCTCGAAGGCATCTCCACGTTCCGCCCGCGCATGAGCGCGCTGCTCAACCTCACCCCGGATCACCTCGATCGCTACCCTTCATGGAAGAGTACCGCGAAGCCAAGTATCGCATCTTCGCCAATCAGAGGCGCGGGCGACGTGTTCATCGGCAACGCTGCGGACGAGCATTCGCGGCGCCCTGCGCACGGGCGCCGGCCGGCACGGTCCCATGCCGGCGTTCTGGTTCGCCGCCGACGAACGGACCGCTGCTCGCGATGTCGCTGCCGACGGGAACATCGTATGGCGCGCGACTAGGACGTGGCCGCCATCCCGCTCCTCGACGTCGCGGATCTGCGCATCCGCGGCGCGCATAACATCGCCAACGCCATGGCCGCATCGCTTGCCGAGCTTGCTGGCGGGCGCGCAGCATCGAGGCGGTGCGCGAAGGGCCTGCGCTGCTTTGAGCCATGCCGCATCGTCTGCAGCTCGTCGCGGAGCACGCGCGGCACCTGGATCGACGACAGCAAAGCTCCAAATCCGGATGCGGTCGTCAAAGGCGCCTGCAGTCGTTCGACACCCCGATCATCCTCATCGCCGGCGGCACGCAGCAAGAAGACCGATTTCGCCGAGATGGCCGGCCGCGTCGCAGCGCGCGAAGCTGGTCGTGCTCATCGGCGAGAGCGCGCGCGAGATCGCGGCGCTCATCCAAGCGCCGAGCGTCGTTCGCGCAGAACATGGAGGAGGCGGTCGGACCGCGGCCGCAGAGCGCGCCGAGCCGGCGACGTCGTCCTGCTCTCGCCCGGCTGCGCTTCGTTCGACATGTTCGAGAGCGCCGAACAGCGCGGCGAGCGTTCGCCGAGCCGCGGTCGCGCAGCGCGTCAACGCCGGAGCGAGCCGCATGATGCAGCGCCGCGCGCCGGACGCGATCTTGCTCGTCATCACCGGCCTGCTCACCGCGGTCGGCGCGATCATGGTGTTCTCCGCCTCGTCGGTCGTCGGCATCACGCAGTACCACGACGCGGCGCATTTCTTCAAGCGCGAACTGCTGTGGATCGGGGTGGGCGCGCGCCGCCTGCTGGCTCGGCATGAAGCTCGACTACGGCGGAGCTGCGCCGCGCCGCGCCCTGGTTGTTCGGCGTCGCGGTCGTGCTGCTCGTCGGCGTGCTCTTCCCGCACATCGGCACCATGGAGGGCGGCGCGCGGCGCTGGTATGCGTTCGGCTCGTTCTCGTTCGAGCCGTCGGAGTTCGCCAAGCTGCGCCATCGTGCTGTTGCATCGCGCAAGCCTGGTCGCGCGATCGCGAAGATGGCGCGCGCGTTTCGCGCGATCGGTTTTCCCGCGCTCTTCTGGGTCGGCGTGTGCTTCATGCTCGTGCATGCGCCAGCCGGACTTCGGCACGGCGACGCTCTTCTTGATGACCGCGTTCGTGATGCTGTTCGTCGGCGGTGCGCGGATCACGCATCTCTTCATCGACGCTCGCCGTCGCCGTGCCCGCGCTGCTCGCGTTCGTCTTTTCGAGCCAGTACCGGCGCGAACGCTTCACCGCGTTTTTCACCCGTGGCAGGATCCGCAAGGACGCGGCTACCACATCCTCCAGTCGCTCTATGCGCTTGGATCGGGCGGCCTGTTCGGCGTCGGCCTGGGGCAGAGCCGCCAGAAGTTCGGCTATCTGCCCGAGCAGTACACCGACTTCATCTTCTCGGTCATCGGCGAGGAGCTCGGGCTCATCGGCGCGGTCGCCGTGCTGGCCCTGTTCCTGCTGCTCGCGTATCGCGGGTTGCGCATCGCGATGAAGGCCGAGGATCGCTTCGGCTTCTTCCTGGCGGTCGGCATCACCGCGCGATCGCGCTCCAGGCGTTCATCAATATCGGCGTCGTCACGTCGACGTGGCCGGTGACGGGCGTGCCGCTGCCGTTCATCAGCTACGGGGGCACGTCGCTGGTCATGAGCTTGTTCGGTGTCGGCCTGCTGGCCAGCATCTCGCGCGGTCGATCGCGGGCGGCGCTTGCCGCGGACGAACGGACGAGGGATCCACGCAGTGCGCATCCTGCTCACCGGCGGCGGCACGGGCGGTCATCTGTACCCCGCGCTGTCACTAGCACAGGCGCTCTCCGGCGCGCCCGCTGACCCTGGGGTCTGCGACCCGAACGACGAGCCGCGATTGGGTTTTCCCAACGACGCACATCAGCTGATGTTCGTGGGGACGCGCGGCGGCATGGAAAAGGCCATCGTCGAGCGAGCGCATCTCGCCGCTGCGTACGTGCGCAGCCGGCCGTTGTCGCGGACCTCGTTCGCCGCCGCCGCGAGCGGGCTTGCCGCCAACGTCGTCGGCACGGCGAGGCGATGCCCATCGTCCGGAAGTTCAAGCCCGAAGTCGATCATCGCCACCGGCGGCTACGCGAGCGTGCCCGTGGTGATGGCCGCGGCCGCGCTGCGCGCGTCGGGCGCGCTGCGCGCCAAGATCGTGCTCATCGAACCCAACGTCGAGCCGGGCCTCGCCAATCGCCTCATGGCCGCGCCGCCGACGAGGTGTGGGGAGCCTATCCGAAGAGACGGCCGCGTTCTTTCGGCCGCAAGTTCGTCGCCACGGGCATCCCGGTGCGGCCGGAGATCTACGCGCCGGCCCGACCCAGGTCGAAGCGCGGCGCAGCCTCGGGCTGGATCCCGGAAGCTCACCACCGTCATCGTGTTCGGCGGCAGCCAGGGCGCGCGCCAGATCAACGTCGCGGTGAGCGGCATGGTGGCGCGGCGCCGCCTGCCCGCGGCCTGGCAGGTCTTGCACATCACAGGTGAGCGCGATTACAGTGGATGGCGACCGAGCGCAAGGTCGAGGCGAACGCCAACCGCTACCAGCTGGTGCAGTACCAGGACAAAATGGAGCTAGCCTACGCGGCGGCAGATGTGGCCGTCTGCCGAGCCGGCGCCTCGACCCTGGCCGAGCTGGCCGTGGTCGGCCTGCCCTCTATCCTCATGCCCTACCCGCACGCCGCCGACGACCACCAGCGCAAGAACGCCGACGTCTTCGTGCGCCACAACGCGGCGGTGCTCGTCGAGGACGCCAAGCTCGACGCCGACTCGCTCTACTGGGCGCTCACCGGGGTGCTCGAGGCCGACAAACTGGCGGCGATGCGCTTCGGCGCGGTGTCGCTGTCGCATCCGCGCGCGTTGCAGACGATGATCGAGCGGATCATCAAAGGGCAGATCGGTGTGACCCACGTGACAAAGCATGCGTAGTGCCACCGAAGGGGGCGGATGCTGGGACACCTAAACAAGTCCACCTGAAATGATTTCGTACAAACACGTCCATTTCGTCGGTATCGGCGGCGTCGGCATGAGCGCCATAGCGCGCGTGCTGCTCGCCATGGGCATCGCGCGTGTCCGGCTCCGACCTCAAGACCACCAACACGCTCGAGAAGCTGCGTCTGCTCGGCGCGCGCGTCCATCTCGGCCACGGCTCGGGCAACATCAAGGGCGCCGACGCGGTGGTCATCTCCTCCGCCATCCCGCTCGACAACCCCGAGGTCGTCGCCGCGCAGCGCGCGCACGTGCCGGTGCTGCAGCGCGCCGAGATGCTCGCGCAGATCATGGCCGACAAGCGTTCGGTGGCGGTGTCGGGCACGCACGGCAAGACCACCACGACCTCGATGATCTCGCTCGTGCTCGACGCGGGCGGCTTCGAGTCGACCGTGCTCATCGGCGGCGAGGTGAACGATCTCGGCGCCAACGCGCGGCTCGGCAGCGGCGACGTCGTCGTCGCGGAAGCCGACGAGAGCGACGCGTCGTTCCTGCGGCTCACGCCCACCTATGCTGTCGTCACCAATATCGAGAACGATCATCTCGGCTACTATCGCGATCTCGAACATCTCATCGAGACGTTCTCGCTTTTCATCAACCGCGTGCCGCCGCATGGCTGCATCATCGCGTCGGCCGACTGCAAAGCGGTCGGCGAGCTCATCCGGCGCTTCCACGAATCCCCCAAACTGCTCGGCGATCCCGCCGTCATCACCGCCGGCTTCGCGTCTGCGGCGACGGTGCGCGCCGACGACGTCCGCCTGGCCGATTTCGGCTCGCGCTTCGCGGCGTATTACCGCGATGAGCCGCTCGGCGACCTGGCCCTACGCGTGCCGGGGCGCATCAACGTGCACAACGCGCTGTGCGCGCTCGCCGTCGGGCTGCAGTTCGGCGTGCCGTTCGAGAAGATCGCGCACGCGCTCGGCCGCTTCCGCGGCGTCGCGCGGCGCTTCCAGATACTGTACGACGGCGACGCGCTCAAGATCGTCGACGACTACGCGCACCACCCGACCGCGGTCGAAGAGACGATCGCGGCGGCGCGGGCGTATTGGCCCGGGCACATCGTCGTCGCGTTCCAGCCGCATCGCTACAGCCGCACCGCATACCTGTTCCGCGACTTCGCGCACGCGCTGCTCGGCGCCGACGAGATCATCGTCACCGACATCTACGCGGCAGGCGAAGTGCCGCTGCCGGGCGTGCGCGCCGAATCGATCGTCGAGTGCGTCCGCGATCTCAACGCCGCGAAGAAGGTGACGTACCTGCCCAAGCCCGCGGACGTGCTCGCGTACCTGCAGCGGACCGTCGGCTCGGGCGATCTCGCGCTCACCCTCGGCGCCGGCGACATCGGCGGCGTCGCGCACGAGCTGGCGGCGTCGCTTTCGGCCGCGGACGCCGGCGTCGGTTCAGTGTGAGGCGCGCGCGTTGAGCAGCTTGACCCCGCACGCCGGCTTCGAATTGAACGACGCGCAGCGCGACCTGCTCAAGGCGACGCTCGGCAAGAGCATCGAATTCGACGTGCCGCTGGCGCCCAAGACGTCGATGCGAGTCGGCGGACCGGCGGCGGCGTATGCCGAGGTCGGCGCCATCGTCAACCTGGCGGCCGGCTTGAGCTTGTGCGAACTCGAGAAGATCCCATGGACGATCATCGGCTTCGGCAGCAACCTGCTGGTGAGCGACGCGGGCTTTCCCGGCTTGGTCGTGCGGCTCGTCGGCGATTTCACCAAAGTGACGATCAACGGCTCGATGGTGCGGGCCGGCGGCGCGACGCCGATGGTCTCGCTGTGCCGCGAGGCCGCGCTCGCGGGTCTTGCCGGCACGGAGGCGCTGGTCGGAATCCCCGGCACGGTCGGCGGCGCGGTGCGCATGAACGCCGGCACGGACGTCGAGTTCGGCGACATCATCAAACGCGTCGAAGTGCTCGTCGCGGGCGAGCCGATGCAGGGCTTCACGCTGCCGGAGTTCGCATACCGCCGCTCCTCGCTCGACCGGCGGGCGGTCGTCACCGCTGCCGAGCTCGAGCTGCACCCTGGCGACACCTCCGAGCTGCAGGCGGAACTGAAGCGCCGCATCGCGCACCGCAACAAGACGCAGCCGCTGGACCTGCCCAACTCGGGCAGCATCTTCCGCAATCCAGAAGGTGACTATGCCGCCCGGCTCATCGAGAGCGCCGACTGCAAGGGCCTGACGATCGGCGGCGCGCAGGTCTCGGAAAAGCACGCCAACTTCATCGTCAACCGAGGCGGCGCCACGTGCGCGGACGTGCTGGCCTTGATCGAGCAAGTACGGGAGGCTGTCAAGCAGCGCCACGGCGTCGAGTTGGAGCTCGAGGTCCACGTCCTCTAACGCCCCCTGTCCCGCAAGAGGATGACGTTTCGTCGAGTCGGAAACGGACGGGCGTCGGGGTGCGATTACCGCATGCCCATCATGAGGAGGCTCTTCAACATGAGAAGCTGGTCCAAGCTTTTCTTAGTGGCGATTTTCGTCGTGGCATTGCGCGCTCCGGCCGGCGCAGTCACCTTCACGGCGACCATCAGCGCCGTGCCCACCACGTATAACGGCTCGTGCCCGGGCGCCATCAAGTTCACGGGCGGCGTGAGCGCGTTCAACTGGGCTGCTGGCGAGAAGAAAGAGATCCAGTATCAATGGATCCGCAGCGATAGTTCGAAGTCGACCATCAAGACGCTCGACTTCAGCGACGGCTCGAAATCCAAATCGGTCTCGACGACCTGGACGTTGGGCGGCCCCGGCACGCAGTACAAAGGCTACGAGACGCTCGCCGTGGTGTATCCGCGCTCGGGCATCTCGAACCAGGCGCATTTCACGCTGAACTGCACCGGCACCGCGGTCACGGTCGTGGTGATCCAGATGGCGACGCCGCCACCGGTCACCCTCAGCGCGATGCTGCAGGCCCATCCGGTCTCGGCGCCCGGCCCGTGCCCGTTCCCGTTCCAGTTCTTCGGCAGCATCACGGCCGGTGCGTTTCCGGCGGGAGTGACGCCGGAAGTCGACTATCAGTTCGTGCGCAGCAGCGGCGAGAAGTCCGACGTGCACACGCTGACGTTCGACGCGGCCGGCGGGACCAAGAAGATCAGCGACGTATGGAACAAACTGCTGGGCGGCAACGGCTGGGAAGAGGTGAAGATCCTTTCCCCGCATGATGCGACGTCCAACCAAGCTGCCGTACAGCTCAAGTGCAACTAGACTAAGAGAAAGCATACCAGTCACCGAAGATGGCGGAGCGATCGTGCGGCGATCGCGCCGCCATCTGCATGTTCGGGAGGGCTCGTTGAGCAAGCCGAAGATCGCCGTTCTCATGGGCGGCGGCTCCGCGGAACGCGAGATCAGTCTGCTCACGGGCGCCGGCGTCGTCGGCGCGCTGAGCGGGCTCGGCTATCCCCACGTGACGCTCGACTTCGACGCACGCCTCGTCGACGCGCTGCGCGAGCACGCGCCGGACGCCGTCTTCAACGCGCTCCACGGCGGTCAGGGCGAGAACGGCACGCTGCAGGCGATCCTCGAGTGGCTGCGCGTGCCGTATCAAGGCTCGGGTCCGCGCGCGTGCGCGGTCGCGATGGACAAATGGATCTCCAAAGCCCTCGCGCGCTTACACGGCATCCCCGTGCCGAACGGCGTGAAGCTCGACGTCGCAGCGGGCGAGGCGCGCGAGATCCCGAATCCACCCGGCCTGCCGTGCGTGGTGAAGCCGGCAGCCGAAGGGTCGGCCGTCGGCGTGAGCGTGGTCCATCTGCCGGAGCTGTGGTCCGAAGCGGTGCGCGCGGCGAGCGCCTTCGGCGCGCCGATCCTCGTCGAGGAGTACGTCGAAGGGCGCGAGTTCACGGCGGCGATCCTCGGCGACGAGCCGCTGCCGGTGGTCGAGATCGTGCCGCATGACGACTTTTACACCTACCATGCGAAGTACACGCCCGGCGCGAGCACGCATACCGTGCCCGCCGAGCTGCCGGAGCATCTCTCGCAGCGCATGCAAGAGCTCGCGCTGCGCTTCCACCGCGCGCTCGGCTGCCGGGACTACTCGCGGGTCGACATCTTGATGTCCGTGACCAATTCGCTGTACGTGCTCGAGTGCAACACGCTGCCCGGCCTCACGGCGACGAGTCTTTTCCCCGAGGCGGCGGCGGCGGCGGGCATCGGCTACGAGGCGCTGGTGGACACGCTCGTGCATGCGGCGCTCGCGCGCGCCGGCGCGGCCGCATCATGACGCCGCGCGAAGAGATCTAGATGAATCTCGCAAGTCTACCGCGCTTTACTATTTCCAAGGTCTTACGATTGAGACCGGATCAGGATGGCTACGTTGATTTCGAGGTCTCGGGCACGGTGTCCGATGTCCGTGCACTTGAGGTCGGCTCTCGATATTGGTTGTACGTGTCTGGCGGTGACTATTCTCCAATCGTCGATGTTCTAAGCCTGGACCAGAAGGAATCAACCGCCACCCTTGACGGCTTAGCGTTCCCCGGTAGTCCGAAGATCCTGATCGGAGATTCATATCCGATCATAACAGCATACTGGAACGCGAACATCTACGCGGCCATCCTGGACGATAGGCGTATCTGGACCAAGACCCCGGTCACACCGACGGGGTCTTTCGAGACTATGGTCCCTGGCTACGTCGCGCGCAGCACACCTTCGCGGCCCGGGTTGACGCGTTACTACCCTACCGCAGAGGCACCAGTCGACAAAACGGCGCGGGTCGTGGATGGCGGTTGGGACCACGAGCACTGCGGTATATGCAATGAGCATATCGGTGCAGACGATCCTGCTGGATTCGTCGATCCAGATGGATTATGGCTGTGCGACAAATGCTTCGGCGCGTTCGCCGAACCTCACGACCTTCGATTCATCAGGAAATACCCATGATCATGAGCAACCTGCCGCTGCGCGTCGTGCTGTTCGACCTTGACGGCACGCTGATAGATTCGACCGAGCTCATCATCTCGTCATTCGACCACACCTACCGCGTCATGGGCCGCGTCATGTCGGCTGATCAGATCGCGGCCGACCTCGGCCTGCCGTTGCGCGACACCCTGCAGCGCTATTTCCAGGGTGCCGATCTCGAACGGGCGATGCAGGTCTACATCGCCCACAACCTCGCGCGCCACGATGACAGCGTGCGCCAGATGGCGGGCGTGGCCACCCTCGTCCACCGGCTGGCCGCGGGCGGGCTGCGCCTCGGGGTGGTCACCTCGAAGATGAGGGACACGGCCGTGCGGGGGCTCACCTTATGTCACCTTGACCGGCCTTTCGAAGTAGTAGTCGCCAAGGAAGATACGCGACGCCACAAGCCGGACTGCGAGCCGCTGCTGTACGCCCTCGCCGCGTTCCAAGCCGATGCCGCGCAGTGCGCGTACGTGGGCGACACGCCGCTGGATATCGAGGCGGCGCGCGGTGCGGGGGTCCGCAGCGTCGGCGCGCTGTGGCGGCCCGTCGAGCCAAGCGCCTTCGGCGAATGGGTGCCCGACGCGTACGCACGGACGCCGGACGAAGCGGCCGATATCTTAGAGGGTTGGCGCGATGGCCGGCAGGACGCGTCCGCCGAAGAGGCGATGTAGAGGCCGAACGGGCGATAATGTAGGGGCCGAACTTTAGTTCGGCCCAAAGGAAGAACCGCGATGTCGATGTTCGATTTCATCTCATTCCTCATCAACGGCGGTCCGACGCGCACGATCACCGCGTGGACCAGCGACGACATCTCGCCCGAGGCGTTCGCGGCCGCGCAGGCCGGCGCCGGTGCAGCGGACGCGGTCGCATCCGCGCCCGCGGCGAAGCCGATGTGGCAGCAGGCCAAAGATCAAGTGGCCGCGCTCAGGCAAGTGGATCCGGATTTTTCGGAGACGGCGTTTCTCGAACAAGCGGCGCAGACGTTTCAAACCGCGCTCGCGGCCGAGGGCGATATGAACCCGGCCGAGGCCGGCGACGCCGCGACGCAGGCATTTCGCGACAACCTCGCGCAGCGCATCGCGGCGTGGCAGAGCGCCGGGCTCGTCCGCCACGTCACCGACGTGAGGATCGACCCGCCGATGATCTTCAAGGCGGCGGTCGACGGCACGCAGCAGCAGATCATGGTGCGCTTCACCGGCTCGGCGGTGCGCTACGCCGCTGCGGCGGTGGGCGGCAGTCCGACGGACGCCGGCCACGTGCCCGAGTCGTTCTCGCTATTCGCGTCGTTCGTGCGCCCGGCGGGCACGACGACGCCGAAATCGGTCGACGCCGGCGGGCCATCGTACTGTCCGGGCTGCGGCGCGCCGATGGAGCCGGGCGCGGGAGTCTGCCCGTATTGCAGGACGCCGCTCACCGCGACGAGCGCAGCATGGCAGCTCGACCAGATCGGGGCCTCGCCCTACACCATGCAATAATGCCCGAGCTTTCGCTCGGGCACTACAGCCTGGCTTCGTAAGGGAAGTTACATCTTGTCGTCGGGGCCGGGATCGCCGCCCTCGCCGACGGTCTTGAGGCGGCCGAGGTAGTACGTCCACCCTTTGCGGTGATCGGAAGCCCACTCGGCGTCGACAAATCCGGTGTGCGTCAGATGCACGATCGTGCCCGAACCGTCTGTGCGCAGATCGTAGCGGACGATCGTGCGCGAGCCGATAGGCGTCTTCTTGTAGTCCCAGGTGTACGCGACGACGCGCGGCGGATCAAACTCGACGACCTCGCCGAAACAGACGAACTCGCCCTTTTCAAAGCCGAACGCGCCGCCGACCTTCGGCTCGAACACGGTCACGGGAAACCAGCGTTTCATCTGCGCGGGCTCGGTGAGCAGCGCGAAGACCGCCTCCTGCGGGGCTTCGATCCGGATCGTCTGTTCGACGAGTAGCTGCTCTTTGGTGTCCTTGATCATGCTTTTCTCCTTCGGCTGCGGTTGCGATGGTCGCTCTCGGCGACCGCTTTGAGGTTGGCGAGCGCCGCCGACCAGAAGGTATCCAGGTACGCGCGCAGCCGCTCGATGCCGTCGGCGTCGAGCTGGTAAAGACGTCTCGTACCATTTCGCCTGTCCGTCACAAGGCCCGCTTCCTTGAGGATCTTGAGGTGTTGCGATACCGCCGGCCGGCTCACCGGCAGGCGTGCCGCGAGCTCCCCGACCGGCCGCGCCCCTCGCTTGAGCGTATCGAGGATCGCGCGCCGCGTCGGGTCGCCAAGTGCGTCGAGGACTCTATCGTAAGTCTGCACTAACCGTAAGGTACCACTAACCGATAGGATCTGTCAAGCGGCGGCCTGGAGCAGCCCTCGAAGAGGGCGCCGCGGATGCCGGGTATCGGACGGTGAAGCTACATGCCCATGGAGTCTGGGCCGGGATCGCCGCCTTCGCCAGCGGTCTTGAGGCGCCCGAGGTAGTGCGTCCAACCCTTGCGGTGATTGGCCGCCTGCTCGGCGTTGGGGAACCCCGTGTGGGTCAAATGCACGAGCGTGCCGGTGCCGTCTTCGGTCAGTTCGTACGTGAGGACCGTGCGGGCGCCGATGGGGGCGTTCTCCCAATCCCAGGTATACGCGATGAGGCGCGGCTGATCGATCTCGACGATCTCACCGACGCAGATCCAATCGCCCTTGACAAGGCGGAACGTGCCGCCGAGCTTCGGCTCGAACTGGGTGGCAGGCTGCCATCGCTTCATCTGCTCAAGATCGGTCAGCAATGCGAACACTGATTCTTGCGGCGCCGCGATATGGATCGTCTGGTCGACCAGAAATTGTTCCTTGGTGTCTGTGATCATGGTGTTCTCCTATGCATAGAGTCTACCCAAGTCGCGCTCGAAGCAACCCTATCCCTAGGTGGCCGGCGCCTCCGCGTCGCTCGGGCCGATGAGGCCTAACATCCGGAAGACCGGCTCGAGCAGCGCGCCCTGCACGACGATGGTGAAGAGCACCACCGAGAAGACCATCGAGATGAGCAGCGAGCGGCCGGGGTAGTCGTCCGGCAGGCTCAGGACGAGCGCCATCGAGAGCGCGCCGCGGATGCCCGCGAGCGTGATGGCGCTCTGCCATGCGGAAGAGATGGGCCGGCCGAGCAGTTTCGAGACCGGCGCGAGGCCGCGCACGATGAGCGGACGGCTTATGAGCACCGCGGCGAGCCCGAAAATGGCATCGGGCCACTCGGCGATGATCTGACCCATGTGGATCGACGTCCCCACGAGCAAGAACAGCACGGTATTGGCGAGGAACGCGATGATCGTCCAGAAGTTGCCGACCTCAGCCCGCTCCGCCGCCGGCATCCGGCCGAGCGTGCGCGAGCCCGCGACGATCATCGCGGCCGTGATCACCGCGATGATGCCGGAGACGCGCAGGTCATCGGCGACGAGATACGCGCCATACGCCACCGCGACGGTCACCACGGCGACGATCATCACCTCATCCGCGATGAACCGGATCACGAATCGTGCTGCGTAGCCGGCGAGGACGCCGACCACCACGCCGCCGGCCGTCATGAAGAAGAACTGCCACAAAGTGTCGCGCAGGTCGATCGCGCCCGGAACGTCGGACAGCGCGACCATGAGCGCGCTGAAGGCGACGACGGCCGTGCCGTCGTTGAAGAGGCTTTCGCCTTCCACGATCGCGAGCAGGTTCGGGTCGACACGCATCGCGCGGAACAACGAGAGCACCGCCACTGGATCGGTCGCAGCCACGATCGCGCCGAAGATTACCGCCGTGCGCGGCGGCAGATGCGCGCCGTACACCAAGACGACGTACGAGAACGCGATGGTCAGCAGCACGCCCAGGGTCGCGAGCAGCGTGATCGGCACGAAGTTGCGCCGCATGTCGCGGACGTCCGCGTTGAGCCCGCCGTCGAACAGCAGCGGCGGCAGGAAGAAGAACAGCACGAGCCCCGGCGTCAGCTCCAGCAGACGCTGATGCGGCACGAAGCTGATCACCAGGCCGGAGATCACGAGTCCGACGGTGTACGGGATGCGCAGGCGCGCCGTGACCACCGAGATCACCACGAAGATCGAAAGCATGAGGGCGACGGTGCTCGCGCCGACCGGCAGATGGGTCATGGGTAGCGGCGCTCGAGATTTTCGGGCAGTGCCGCGAGGATCTCGTAGTTGATGCTGCCCGCGGCGCGCGCCGCCGCCTCGATCTCGATCTCGACGCGCTCGCCCTGTGCCGGCGCCGGCGCGATATCGGTCACGTCGATCATGCAGGCGTTCATGCAGATGCGTCCGGCGATCGGAGCGCGGCCCGTGGGAAGGCGGACGTGCATCCCGCCCGAGGCGGCGGCGCGCGGCAGTCCGTCGGCATAACCGAGCGGCAGGACCGCGATGCGGCTGTCGCGCGCGGCGACGAACGCGCGTCCGTAGCCGACGCTGTCGCCGGCCGCGACGTCACGCAGCTGCACGATCGGAGCGAACCAGCGCAGCGTCGGCCGCAAGGCGAACGACGCGTCGTCGCCCGCCAGCACCGCTTCCACTTGCGGCGAGGGCCATCGGCCGTAGAGCGCGATGCCGCAGCGCACCATGTCGAGCCGGGTCTCCGGCCACATCATGGCCGCCGCCGACGCGGCGATGTGGAGCAGCGGTTCGTCTGCGGTGCCCGAGCGAAGCTCGGGAACTCGGCTCGCCTCGCGCAGCTCTTCCACTTGCCTCAAGGTGAACGGCTTGTCGAGGTCCTCGGCATTTGCGAGGTGCGAATAAATCCCGGCGATCGCGACGCCGCGCTCGCGACAGCGCGCGAGCACCGCGGCCGCGTCCTTCGGCGCGATGCCGAAGCGCCGGATGCCCGTGTCGATCTTCACATGCGCGCTGATCGTGTGGCGCGCGAACGCGTCGACGTCGTCGGCGTCGAGCAGCGCCAGCTCAAGGCGCGCGCGAGCCGCTTCAACCAGGTCGCCTTCTGCCACAGGGCCGACGACGAGGATCGGCAGCGTGATCCCCGCGGCGCGCAGCGCCAAGCCCTCGCGCGCCGAGAACACCGCCAGGCGCAATCCGGCGATGCCCGCGCCCGCCAGCGCCTGGCCCACCCGGATCAGCCCATGTCCATAAGCATTGGATTTGATGACCGCACAGAGGGACGCCGGCCGGGCCCTGGCAGCCAGCGCGCGGGCGTTGGCGCTGATGGCCGGGAGGTCGATCTCGAGCCAGGACGCGGCCTCAACCACGCTTGGGACCGCCCTGGCAGGAACCACTTGTCAAAGCCGGAACCTCCCGGTATACTTGGGTTAGCACTCAAGTGCTAAGACTGCTAAACCGTGAATAAAGCCCCATTTCGGGGCACATCCTAGCACCAGAGTTTCACGCCGGCGTGCGCCCGCCCCGCTTTTTGGGCGCGTGCTTGGCGTTCAATCCCCCGCAATGCCAATAGGAGGTTGCATCCGTGCCCGCTACCGCGTCAAAAGTCGATATCAAACCGCTTGCCGATCGGGTCGTCATCGAGTCCGTCGAGCAGGCGCAACAGAGCGCCGGCGGCGTCATCCTGCCCGACACCGCCAAAGAAAAACCGCAAGAGGGCATCATCATCGCCGTCGGACCGGGCCGTCGCACCGATAAGGGCGAGG
Source organism: Vulcanimicrobiota bacterium (assembly GCA_963805945.1). GTDB lineage: Bacteria > Vulcanimicrobiota > Vulcanimicrobiia > Eremiobacterales > Eremiobacteraceae > JAFAHD01. Next base: position 487,398 of record CAWDVP010000002.1, read on the forward strand.
TCATCCCCATGGATCTCAAGGTCAACGACCGCGTCATCTATTCGAAGTACTCGGGTTCCGAGATCAAGCTCGACGGCGTCGAGTACCTCATCGTGAGCGAGAAGGACGTTCTCGCGATCGTCAAGCGCTAAGGAAGTGCCCGAGCACCGCTCGGGAAGGAGAAACGTAACACATCATGGCTGCCAAAGAATTACTGTTCGACGAAAGCGCGCGACGTGCGCTCGAGCGCGGTGCGAACGCCCTCGCTGACGCCGTCAAGGTGACGCTCGGCCCGAAAGGCCGTTACGTCGTGCTCGACAAGAAGTTCGGTTCGCCGACGATCACCAACGACGGCGTGACCATCGCCAAGGAGATCGAGCTCCCGAACCACTTCGAGAACATGGGCGCACAGCTCGTCAAGGAAGTCGCTTCGAAGACCAATGACGTGGCCGGCGACGGCACGACCACCGCGACGGTGCTCGCGCAGGCGATCATCCGCGAGGGTCTGCGCAACGTCGCAGCGGGCTCCAACCCGCTCGGCCTCAAGCGCGGCATCGAGATCGCGGTCGAGAAGGCCGTCGACTCGCTCAAGAAGATGAAGCGCGACGTCGTCACCAAGGAAGACATCGCGCAGGTCGCCACCATCTCGGCCAAAGACAAGACGATCGGCGACGTCGTCGCCGAGGCGATGGAGAAGGTGACCAAGGACGGCGTCATCACCGTCGAGGAGTCCAAGACCACCAAGACCGAGCTCGAGCTCAAAGAAGGCATGCAGTTCGACAAGGGCTACATCTCGCCGTACATGGTCACCGACCCGGAGCGCATGGAAGCGACGCTGTTGGACCCGTACATCCTCATCACGGAGCGCAAGATCTCGGCGATCGCCGACATCCTGCCGCTGCTCGAGAAGGTCGTGCAGGTACAAAAGCCGCTGCTCATCATCGCCGAGGACGTCGACGGCGAGGCGCTCGCGACGCTCGTCGTCAACAAGCTGCGCGGCACGTTCACGACCGTAGCGGTGAAGGCGCCGGGCTTCGGCGACCGCCGCAAGGAGATGCTCAAGGACATCGCCATCCTCACGGGCGGCACGGTCATCTCCGACGAGCTCGGCCTCAAGCTCGACAAGACCACGCTCAACGAGCTGGGTAAGGCCAAGACGATCAAGATCACCAAGGAAGACACGACGATCGTCGACGGCGCGGGCAAGAAGGAAGAGATCAAGGGCCGCATCGAGCAGATCAAGCGTCAGGTCGAGGACACCGATTCCGACTTCGACCGCGAGAAGCTGCAAGAGCGCCTCGCCAAGCTGTCCGGCGGCGTCGCCGTCATCCAGGTCGGCGCGGCCACCGAAACCGAGCTCAAAGAGAAGAAGCACCGCATGGAAGATGCCGTCTCCACCGCGCGCGCCGCGGTCGAAGAGGGCATGCTGCCGGGCGGCGGCGCGGCGTTCATCCACGCGCTGAAGGACCTCGAGTCGCTCAAGTCCACCAACGGTCAGGCGACCGATGAGATGGTCGGCTTCAACATCGTGCGCCGTGCGCTCGAAGAGCCGCTCCGTCAGATCGCCGCGAACGCGGGCCACGAAGGCTCGGTCGTGGTGCAGAAGGTCAAGACGCTCGCAGCCAACCACGGCTTCGACGCCATGACCGGCGAGTACGTGGACATGTTCAAGGCCGGCATCGTCGACCCGCTCAAGGTCACGCGCTCGGCGCTTGAGAACGCGGCCTCGATCGCAGCGCTGCTGCTCACCACCGAAACGCTCATCTCGGAGAAGCCGGATGACAAGAAGAACGGCGCGATGCCGGGTGGCGGCGGCGGCGGCATGGGCGGCTACGACATGATGTGATCGCTCACGCGATCAGTCAACCAAAAGGCCCGGCGTGTGAACGCCGGGCCTCTTCTTTATGGTGCGGTTGAAGGCGCCGCTACTTGAACGTATACGTGAAGTTCTTGTAGTCGCCCGTGTCGACTTCCCTGAACTTCTTGTAGATGAACGGACAGCGGTTCTGCGAGTCATACAGCGTGAACGGATCGGTGGGATTGACGCAGTTGCTGTACGAGCCGGACCAGGTGTCGCTGCCGTCGTTGCTCTCCGCGTAGACGTACACATAGCGCACGTCCAGATCGCCGCCGAGCGCCACTTTGCACTGCCCCGGCGTCAGCCGCCACCATCCTTCGGAGATGAAGTAGCCCTGCTGCGCGTTGTGGTGCGCGACTGCGGTGTTGATGGTCTCATTCGAATCATTGCAGACGGTGAACGACGCGCGAGCGGGGGCGGGCGAGAGCAACGCCGCCGCTAGAGCTACCGCAGCGCACAAGAAGAGCGCGGACTTTCCAGACATGCCTTCCTCCAATCACGGGTTCCGCCCGTATGACTTGCCGTCAGGGCAGGCTGTTCCATCACTATGTATCGGCCGGTCGGCCGACTCGCCTTACCGCTGGGCGCGGCTTCGCCGCCGAAAGTGCTAGTCCCGCGCGGCGGCGAAAGCCAGCGCCCACGAAACGCCCAAAGGAGCGCTTGTATGAAAGCCGTCGTCGTCAAGGAGTTCGGGGGCCCGGAGCGGCTCGAGTACGTCGACCTCCCGACCCCGGCGCCCGGGCAGGGCCAGGCGCTGGTGCGGATCACCGCGAGCGGTGTCAACTTCATCGACGTCTACCACCGCATGGGCAAGTATCCGGGGGCGCTGCCCTTCGTGCTCGGCAACGAGGCGGCCGGTGTGGTCGAGGCGCTCGGTCCCGGCGCGACCGGCGTCGCGGTCGGCGAGCGCGTCGCGTACTGCAGCGAGCGCGGCAGCTATGCCGAATATGCCGTCGTGCCGGCGCATCGGCTCGTCCCCATCCCGTCTTCGGTCGACGATCGCACCGCCGCCGCGGTGCTGCTGCAGGGCATGACCGCCCACTATCTCTGCAACACGACGTTTCCGATCAAGGCCGGCGACACCGCGCTCGTGCACGCGGGAGCGGGCGGCGTCGGGCTGCTGCTGACCCAGATGATCGCGCACAAGGGCGCGCACGTCATCACGACCGTGTCGACGCAGGAAAAGGCGGCGCTCTCGCGCGGTGCGGGCGCGAAGCGACGTGATCCTCTATACCGATGTCGATTTCGAGACCGAGGTGAAGCGCCTCACCGGCGGCGCTGGCGTGCCCGTGGTGTACGACTCGGTGGGCAAGACGACGTTTGAGAAAGGGCTGAACTGCCTGCAACGGCGCGGCATGATGGTGAGTTACGGGCAATCGAGCGGCAACGCGCCGGCGATCGAGCCGCTGCGCCTGGTCGGCGGCTCGCTGTTCCTCACGCGTCCGACGCTCGGCGGATTACGTCGCGAGCGACGCCGAACTGCGCGAGCGCTCCTCAGCCGTCTTCGGCATGATCGCGAACAGCGCGCTCAAAGTGCGGATCGGGCACGAGTACAAGCTCGCGGATGCGGCGCAAGCGCAGCGCGACCTCGAAGCGCGCAAGACGACCGGCAAGGTGATCCTCATCCCGTGATCAGCGTTATGTAGGGGACGACCTTTAGGTCGTCCCTCGTCGTCCAATACCGAGGCCGATCTAAAGATCGGCCCCTACATTCGACCGATGGGTCAGATCGACCACGCCCAAGTGTTCCAAAACGGCGTCACCGCGTGCGCCGGCAGGTAGTTCTTGAAGTCCGTGTTGATGACGTCGAGCCGCCGCACGTACCAGACGACGATGAACGGCAGCTGGTCTTGCATCTCTTCTTGGACGATCGCGTAGTCGGCTTTGCGCTTCGCCTGATCGTAGTTGACGAGCGCGTCGGCCTCCGCATTGTCGAGCCGCCGGCTGCAGAAATGGTAGATGTTCCAGCCGTTCGGCGGCGCCATGCCGCACCGGATCAAGATGGAATCGTCGGGATCGATGCCGTTGGCCCACTCCTCGTAGGAGACGTCGAACTTGCCGGTCTGCTCGATGCCGTCGTTCGCCAGCGTCGCGTAGAGCTGGTTCGAGGGGAAGTTCTTGATCTCGATGGCGATGCCGAGCTGGTGCCACTGCTCCTGGATGACCTGTTGCGCGCCGGTCACCGTGGACGAACCGGTGAAGCCGACCATGGTGAGCGCGAGCGGCTGTCCGTTCTTGCTGCGCATGCCGTCCGGCCCGGCGTGCCAGCCGGCCGCGTCGAGCAGGGCCGCCGCGCGTTGTGGATCGTACGGATAGGTCTTCGCGCGCGCGTCGTACGCCCATAAGAAGCTCGGCTGATCGGTGTCGCCGACGGTGTTGACGCCGTGGCTGACCTTGTCCACCAGCTCCTGCCGGTTCGTCGCGTACGCGAGCGCCTGACGGACGCGCACGTCGTCGAGCGGCGGGTGCGACGCGTTGATGCCGATGTCGGCGAACTGCGTGAACTCCGTGAGCACGATCCGCGTGCCGGGCAGGCCCTTGAGGCTGGGCATCTGCGCTTCGGTCGCACGGTAGTAGAAATCGATCTCGTGGCTCTTCAGCTGCGTGAGGATGGTGTTGTCGTTGCCGATGATCTTCCACTCGATGCGCTGCAGCTTGGGCGGGCCGCGCCAGTACAGCGGGTTGGCGACGAACGTGACGTGCGAGCCGCGTTCGTACTCGACGACGCGGAACGGCCCCGTGCCGACCGGCAGGCGGTTGTAGGCGACGTGGCTGATGTTCGGGTATTGCGCGAGCAGGTGCTTCGGCAGGATCGCGACCGTGTTGTTCGCCATGGTGAAGAACGAATTGACGAACGGCGAGAAACGCTTCTTCAAGTGGATGACGACGGTGGCGTCGTCGCGCTTGTCGATGCGGTCGATGACGTCGTAGCCGACCCGGCTCACCACCGGGTTGTCCAGATTGAGCATCTGACGCCAGGTGTAGATGACGTCGTCGGCGCCAAACGGCGCGCCGTCCTGCCACTTCACTCCGCGCCGGAGGTGATAGACGATGGTGAGCCCGTCTTTGCTCACGCCGCCGTTGGCAAGGGTCGGTACCGAGGCGGCCAGTTCCGGCACGAGTTCGTTCTTGTCGTTCCAATTGAAGAGATAGCCGGCCCAGAACATCGCGAGATCCTTGTCGATGACCTCGGTGCCGAGCAGCGTGTTGAGGTTATCCGGCTCCTGGCGGCTGGCGACGCGCAGCACGCCCGGGTGGGTCCACGGGTTGCCCTGGCCCGCCGTGGGAGCTTGCGTCGAGATCTTGGTGCAGCCGGCGAGCAGCACTGCCGCAGCGATGGCTCCCAACCGGCGTGCGCTCAATGGTGGTCCTTCCGCACCGCGTCAGGCCGCGCGCGCATCTCATCGATGAGCTCCACGATGCCGGTGGCCGCGGCGGCCATGAGCTTCTCGCCCTTGGCGGCGGTCGCTTTGGTGGGATCGCCCATGACGCTGGACTTCGATAGCGCGCTCCAATGCTCCATCATGACAAGCGGTCCGTCGCCGCCGACCAGGTCGGTCCAATAGTTCTTGGTGGGCTTGTGCGACAGCTCGCGCACCGCCTTGGACATGTCCACCAGGTCCGGCCGCAACGCGAGATAGATGGACGTCTCGAACTCGCAGGCGTGGTTCATGCCGCCGATCTTGTCCGACTCGCGCAGCGCTTCCGCCGCCGCGTGCACGCCCGGCGCGTTCCAGTAGTTGACCGCCGCTGCGAGCGCGCTCGTCTCCACCACCGTTAGCCGTGCCATGACGTCGACGAACGGCGTGTTGCTGCCGTGGCCGTTGACGATGAGGATGCGCTTGAAGCCGTGGTGCGCCAAGCTCTTGCACACGTCGACCCCATAGCGGATGAAGGTCTCGGCGCCGATGGTGATCGGCCCAGGGAAATCCATGTGGTGCGGGCGTGTAGCCGTGGTTGATCGCCGGCACGAGCACCGCGCGGTCGGCCGCCAGGGCGACCGCCCGTTCGCAGACCGCGGTGCAGAGCAGCAGATCGGTGTCGATCGGCAGATGCAGGCCGTGATCCTCGAGCACCGCGACGGGGACGACCGCGACCTTGCGGGCGGCGGCTGCCTCTTTGATCTGCGGCCACGTCAAAGCGCCGTAGTGATACTCAATCGCCATAGCGCCGCGCTTCTCCGCACGACGGCCCAAAAACTTCCCATATGACGGGACGGAATTACGCTTGACAGCCTGTTATCGGCGAGTTATACTCCTATCGTACTAGTGAACTAGTATAACAGTTAATAAGAAAGGAACCAGTCATGCTAAGCAACCGCACCAACAACGACGGAGCCCAGACCATCGAGGACCTCAACCACCCGTTCGTCCGCCTGCCCATCGCAGGTACCGTCACCGTGTTCCAGGGCTGGGGCCCGAGGATCTAACCCAAATGCCAGCCATCTTCACGGTCGACCCGCGCAGCGGAGTGCCGATCTACCTCCAGATCGTGGAGCAGGTCAAGCGCTCTGTTGCGCTCGGTGTCGTGTCACCGAGCGAGCAGCTGCCCACCGTCAAGCAGCTCGCGGCCGACCTCGTCGTCAATCCGAACACCGTCGCGCGGGCCTATCGAGAGCTCGAGCGCGATGGCGTCATCGAGACCATGGCCGGCCGGGGCTCATTCATCGCCGGCACCGACACCGTCGCAGGCGCGAAGCGCGCCGTCGCTGACGTCGCCGATCAAGCAATCGTCCAAGCGGTCCGCGAGGGCAAATCGATGGGCCTGAATCGGCACGAATTGGAAGTTTTGTTCGAGCGTGCGCTCGATCGCTGGTACCCCACCGATGCGTCAGAGGAGACAACTGCATCATGACCACGCAACAACCCACGATCATCGCGGTCCGCGGCCTGAGCAAGCGCTTCGGCACGACGCTGGCGGTCGACGACCTGTCGTTCGAAGTCGGCAAAGGTTCGATCTTCGGCCTGCTCGGCACCAACGGCGCCGGCAAGACGACGACCTTCAAGTGCCTGCTGGGGCTCGCGTTCCCGAGCAGCGGCGACGTGCGCTTCGACGGCGAAGCGCTGCGGCCGGAGCTGTTCGAGCGCATCGCCTACGTGCCGGAGCGCAACGCGCTCTACGGCTGGATGACCGGTAGCGACCACCTTGAGCTGACCAAGCGGTCGTTTCACCGGTACGACCCGGCGCGAGCGCAAGCGCTGCTGGACCTCTTCGCCTTCGACGTCAAGAAGAAGGTGAAGCAGATGTCCAAGGGCCAGCAGAGCGCGCTCGCGCTGACGATGGCCTTCGCCATCCGTCCCGACATCCTCGTGCTCGACGAGCCGTCGAGCGGGCTCGATCCGGTGCACCAGCGCCACGTGCTCGATCTCATGATCGACGCGGCAGCTGGCGGCTCCACGATCCTGTTCAGCTCGCACCAGATCGGCCAGGTCGAACGCGCGGCGGACCATGTCGCCATCATGCACAAGGGCCGGGTCCTGCTGGCGGGCGACGTCGAGGAGTTGCGCGCCGGCGAGAAAGTCGTCGAAGCGACCTTCGACGGCGATGCGCCGCTGATCAGCGCGCTCGAGTCCGATCCGCACGTGCGCCGCGTGATGCGCCAAGGCCGCGTGCTGCGCGCCTACATCCGCGACGGCGGCAACGGCGTGGCCAACCTCATCGGCCAGGCCAAACCGGCGAGCCTACGCGTGCTCAACCAGAATCTCGAGGATATCTTCCTCGCGGCGGTCGGCGACGATTCGGCGTCGGCGATGGCGTCGCTGAGCCGGGAGAACTAGGCATGTACTACAAGGAGTACTTGCGCGTCCGCAATGCCGGGTTGTGGTATTGCGGAACCGTACTCGTCATCGCGCTCGTGATCGCCGTGCTCATGACCGTGCCGGGCCTGGACGGCGCGAGCGCGTCGCCCGACCGATCGCCGTGGGCCTTGTATTTCGCGGTCGCTTCCTTCGGAGGGGCGATCATGGCGACGGTCCTATGCTCCGCGCTGTCGAAGGAAAACGACGGCCACCTCGAACAGGCCTGGACCAAACCGGTGTCGCGCGCCACGTACGCCTCGGTGACCATGGCGGTCGACGCGGCCGGCATCATCGTCTGCCAACTCGTGACGTTCGCGCTCATACTTTCCCATATGATCGTCGTCCATCACGCCACGCTGCCGTGGGCACCGGACACGGCGTTGCAGCTTCTCCGGTTCACGATCTTCCCGCTCGCGTGGTACGCTCTGCTCGTCGCGTTCAGCGCGAACCTGCGCGGCCAAGCCGGCGTCGTGCAAGGCTTGAGCTGGGTGGTCGCGTTCGGACTCATCGCGCTGCTCGCGGCGCCGCTGCCGGCAGCGCTGCGTTTCGTGGTCCAGGCGATCGACTACCTGAATCCCATCATCTACACCTCATACACCGATGGCAGCGCGCACGTGAGCAACGGCATGGAGCTCGGTGCGTCGTTCGGCGCGGCCGGGAGCGCCGCGGCGCTCACGGCGATCGCCGTCGCCAGCTGGTTCGCCACCGTGGCGCAATGGCGCCGGCTGCAGGCCTAGGAGAAAGCGATATGTACTATAAGGAGTTCTTGCGCGTCCGCAATGCCGTGCTGTGGTATTGCGGGACCATGCTCGTCATGGCGCTCTTCATCACGACGCTCGCCGTGCTGACCCCAGGCAACATCCAGGTCGACGCGCCGAACGCGACGATCGAGCATCTGCCGTGGGCGCTGCTCTTCGCGGTCGCGTCCTTCGGCGGCGCGATCGTGGCGACGATCCTGTGCTCCGCGCTGTCCAAGGAGAACGACGGGCATCTCGAGGTCGCCTGGACCAAGCCGGTGTCGCGCACGACATACGCCTCGGTGACCATGGCGGTCGACGCGGCCGGCATCTTCCTCTGCCACCTCTGGACGTTCGCGCTCATCGTCATCCCGATACTGCTCTTGGCGCACCACACCGTGCTGGTCACCACCCCGGACACCGCGCTGCAGCTGTTCCGCTTCACGATCTTCCCGCTCGCGTGGTACGGCCTGCTCGTCGCGCTCAGCGCGAACCTGCGCGGTCAAGCCGGCATCGTGCAGGGCTTGAGCTGGGTCGTCGCGCTCGGGCTCATCGGAGGGCTCGCCGCGCCGCTGCCGGCGCTGCTGCACGGCCTGCTCCGCACGATCGACTATCTGAACCCCATCATCTACGCCAGCTACAGCATCGGCAGCGGGAATTCGACGACCGGCATCGAGCTCGGTACGTCGTACGGCGTGGCCATGAGCGCAGCGGCGCTCACCGCGATCGCCGCCGGCGGCTGGTTCGCCGCCGTCGCGCAGTGGCGCCGGCTGCAGGCATAGGAGACACGACATGTATTATCCGGAAGTGCTCCGCGTGCGCAACGGGCTGCTCACCGCGCTCGTCGCATTGACCGCAGTCGTGGTGGCATTCGCGCTGTTCATCCCTCCCTGCCGATCGTGCCATGTCTCAGTTTCCGCCGAGGTGGGCACGATCGCGGTGATCGGCTGGGCCGCGGCGCTGCTTGCGGCAGTTTTCGCCTCCATCTACGCGGCGAGCCTCGCGACCGTCAGCGATGGGCATCTCGAGATCGCGTGGACCCAGCCGGTCAACCGGACCGCCCAGGCCATCGGCATCCTGCTCATCGACATAGCCGGCATCCTCGCGGTCTTCGTGCTGGCGTATGGGGCCGGCTATCTCATCGGCTCGGTGTTCGAAGGGCGCTGGGTGCAGCTCACCTTCGACGGCGCATCGCTGCTCAAGACCGCGCGCTTCCTCGCCTTCCCGCTCGCGGTGTTCGGCCTCACGCAAAGCTTGACGTCGGGCATCAAAGGCAGCTGGTACGGTGCCGTCGTCGGTCCGGCGTGGCCCGTCATGATGGGGCTGTTCGGCCTGACGATGCTGCCGCTCGCCGCGCCGTGGCACGCGATCGTGCGCGTCCTCAACCTCCCTAACCCCATCAGTTATTTCCCGTACTGGGAGTTCGACGAGGGGATCAGGGGATTCCACACCTACGATTTCGGCTATGGCGTGCCGCTCGACGTCCTCGCACTGAGCTTGATCGCGCTCGTCGGCGTGATCATCGCGACGCTGCGTTGGCCCCGGCTGGAGGCTTAATCAAAATGCAATATGCGGCCACGAAATTCGTGATGAAGCTCGGCCCGGTGCTGTTGCGCTTCGATTTCGCGCTCGAGGACAGCCCCGAGCAATAGCGGTCCCGCGCCGTTTGACGGGAAAAAGCCCGCGCGATAGGTAACAATCCCTACCCTTCACCTTCGCGTCGATATCGTGGGAAGCGCTCCTGTAGTGAACTACCTCAACCGGGACATCTCGTGGCTCGATTTCGATGCGCGCGTGCTCGCGCTTGCCGAGAACGAAGCCATGCCGCTGCTCGAACGCGTGCGCTTCCTGGCGATCTTCGCCCGCAATCTCGATGAGTTCTTCCAGGTCCGCATCGGCGGTCTGCAAGAGCAGCTAAGCGTGGGCGCCGGAGCGGTCAGCTCCGAGGGCCTGTCGGTGCCCGAACAGCTGCAGATCATCAAACCCCGCGTCGAAGAGCTCGCCGCGCGCAGCGTGCGCATCTTCGCCGACACGCTCAGACCCGCGCTGGCGACGGCTGGTATCCGCTTCGCCGACTGGGGCGACCTCGACGAGGCCGACCGCGCGCACCTCGGCAAGATGTTCTACGAGCACGTCTTCCCCGTCCTCACGCCGCTCGCGGTGGATCCGGGCCACCCGTTCCCGTACATCTCGAACCTCTCGCTCAACCTCGCGGTGGTCGTCGGCGACCCGGCGGCCGCCGAACCGCGTATCGCGCGCGTGAAAGTGCCGCCGCTGCTGCCGCGCTTCGTGCGCCTGCCCGACGGCGAGCGCTTCGTGCCCGTCGAGCAGATCATCGCCGCGCATCTCGATTCGCTTTTCCCCGGCATGCAGATCTTGGAGACGCACGCCTTCCGCGTGACCCGCAACGCCGACTTCGCGCTCAAGGAAGACGAAGCAGAAGACCTGCTCGAGGCGGTCGAGTCGGTGCTGCGCATGCGCCGCCGCTCGCCCGACGCGGTACGGCTGGAGATCGAGCGCGCGATGTCCGACGACGTGCGCGAACTGCTCGCGCGCGAGCTCGAGCTCGACGAAGGCGACATCTACGCGGTGGACGGGCCGCTCGACCTCGGCGGGCTGTGGGCGATCGCCGACCTCGAGAAGCCGGCGCTCAAGTACGAGCCGTGGCTGCCGCTCACGCCGGCGCAGCTCACCGCGCCCGTCGACCAGCAGCTGCATCTCTTCCGCGCGTTGCGCCAGGGCGACATCCTCGTGCATCATCCGTACGACTCGTTCCTCACTTCGGTCGAGGCGTTCGTCGATCAGGCGGCGCGCGATCCGCGCGTCATGGCGATCAAGCAGACGCTCTACCGCACCGGCGTGGACAGCCCCATCATCAAATCGCTCATCCGCGCCGCCGAGGCGGGTAAGCAGGTCGTCGCGCTGGTCGAGGTCACCGCGCGTTTCGACGAGGCGACCAACATCAATTTCGCGCGCGCGCTGGAAGAAGCGGGCGTGCACGTGGTGTACGGCATCGTGGGCCTGAAGACGCACGCCAAGATCACGCTCGTCGTGCGTATGGAAGACTCGGGCATCAAGCGCTACAGCCACGTCGGCACCGGCAACTACAACCCGACCACCGCGCGGCTGTACGAGGACATCGGCATCCTCTCCACCGATCAGGACCTCGGCGCTGACCTCACCGAGCTGTTCAACTATCTCACCGGCTACAGCAAGCAGAGCCGCTACAAGAAATTGCTCGTGGCGCCAGGCACGCTGCGCACCGCGCTCATCGAGCTCATCAAGCGCGAAGCCGAAGCGCCGGACGGACGCATCATCATGAAGATGAACAACCTCGTCGATCCGACCATCATCCAGGCGCTGTACAACGCCTCGCAGGCGGGCACGCAGATCGATCTCATCGTGCGCGGCATCTGCTGCCTCGCACCCGGCGTGCCGGAGGTGTCCGAAAACATCCGCGTGCGCTCCATCGTCGGCCGCTATCTCGAGCATTCGCGCATCATGCGCTTCGGCAGCGACGCGCGCGGGCCGGAGTATTTCATCGGTTCGGCCGACGTCATGCAGCGCAATCTCGACCGGCGCGTCGAAGCGGTCATCCCGGTCACCGACCCGGCGCTCAAAGCGCGTCTGCAGGAGATCCTCGACGTCAATCTCACCGACGACGCGCTGGCCTGGGAGCTCGAGGCCGACGGCAGCTGGCGCAAAGTGCCGAACGTGCACAACTATAACACCCATCGCCGCCTGCAAGAGCTGGCCACCGCCCGCTTCCAGGCAAACGCGACCATCGACGTCAGTGCTTGAGCGCGAGCTCAAGCTCGGGGCGCCCCCTAGCTTCGTCTTCCCCGACCTCGCGAACGTCAGCGACGACGTCGCAGCGGTCGACGTCACCACGGAAAAACTGCGCACGACGTATTTCGACACGCGCGACCTGCGGCTCATACGCTGGGGCTGCAGCCTGCGCCATCGCGTGGGGCAAGGCTGGACGGTGAAACTCCCCGGGCGGGCGGAGTCGGGCAACGGCCTGCTCGTGCGCGGCGAGCACGAATTCACCGGCGATCCCGACGCGCCACCTGCCGCGGCGCTCGATCTGCTCACCGCCTACCTGCGGCGCGCGCCGGTGCGGCCGGTGGTGCAGCTGCGCACGACACGCCACATGGCGGCGCTGAGCTCCGCGCAAGGCGAGCGGCTCGCCGAAGCGGTCGAAGACGACGTCGCGGTGCTCGACGGGCGGCGCACCGCCGCGCGCTTCCGCGAGATCGAGATCGAGCTCAAAGCGGCCGCACCCGAGGACTTGCTCGACGCGGTGCTCGGCCGGCTGCGTGCCGCGGGGGCCGGCGCGGCGGACCCGACGCCCAAAGTGGTGCGTGCGCTCGGCGCCCGTGCGCAACGACCCCCGGAGATCGAGGTCGAAGAGCTCGCGCCCGACGCGACCGCCGGCGCGGTTCTGCGGCGCGCGCTGTCGCTGGCGGTGACGCGGCTGCTGCGCCATGACGCGGGCGTGCGGCTGGGCACGGATCCCGAGGACGTGCATCAAGCGCGTGTCGCGGTGCGCCGGCTGCGGTCGTACCTGCGGACCTTCCTGCCGTTGATGGAGATCGAATGGGCGACCGGCCTGCGGCAGGAGCTGGGCTGGCTCGCCGACGAGTTAGGCGGCGTGCGAGACGCCGACGTGCTCATGGACCGCCTGCGCAAACAGACCGCTGCGCTCACGGGCCGCGACCGCGCCGCCGGCGCCAAGATCCTCGCACTGCTCGCTGCGCAACGCGAGCGCGCGATGGAGCGCCTGCGCCTCGCCGTCCACTCCGATCGCTATCTCGAACTGCTCAAGCGGCTCGTCGATGCCGCGCGCGCGCCGCGCTTGGCGCCGATCTCCGCCGAATCGGCGATGCTGACACTGCCACCGCTGGTCGCGAGCCTGTGGCGCAACGTGCGCAGCATGGTCGACGATTTCGGCGCGGACCCGAGCGACGAGCAACTGCACAAGATACGCATCCGCGCGAAACGCTGCCGGTACGCCGCCGAGGCGGTGGCCCCGATCGCCGGCAAGCGCGCGCGCAGCTTCGCGGGCGCCGCCGCCGACGTGCAAGACGTGCTCGGCGAGCAGCATGACGCGGTCGTCGCCGCCGCCTGGCTGCGCGACCACGCGGCGACCGGGCCGCTCACCTTCGTCGCCGGACAGCTCACCGCGCTGGAACACGCGGCGGCGGTCCGTGCGCGCGCCCGCTGGCCGGAGGCCTGGCGCGCCTTCGATCGCAAGAGGCTGCGCGCATGGCTGTGAACGGCGTCGTCCGCGCGGCCGGCGGCGTGCTCGTCCGATCGAAACCCGACGGCGCGCCGGAGATCGCCGTCGTGCATCGCCCTGCGTACGACGACTGGACCTTTCCCAAGGGCAAGCTCCAGGTCGGCGAGCGCGAAGAGCACACGGCCATCCGCGAGGTCGAAGAAGAGACCGGCATGCACTGCCGGCTCGAGCGCGCGCTCGGCACCACGAAGTACAAAGATCACCGCGGCCGGCCGAAGGTGGTCCACTACTGGGTCATGCGCCCGCTCGACGGCCACTTCAAGCCGTCGCGCGAGGTCGACGAGTTGCGCTGGGTCACGCTGCGCCAGGCGTCGCTGCTGCTGTCGTACAATCATGACCGCGCGCTGCTGCGCGGTCTTTCGAATGAGGTCGACGCCGCGACCGCGGGCGCCAAAGAGCGCCAGGGCCGCGCGTCGCTGAGAAATCAGATGAGCTCCACCATCTATCTGGTGCGCCACGCCAAGGCGCTCAACCGCGGCGAATGGACCGAGGCCGACGAACTGCGCCCGCTCACGAAGGCGGGCCGCAAGCAAGCGGAAGAGCTCGTCCATCGCCTCTCCGGCTTTTCGTTCGCGCGCGTCATCACCAGTCCGCACGTGCGCTGCCGCGCGACGGTCGAACCGCTTGCCAAGCAGCGCAAGATGATGCTTGAGACCGCGGACGAGCTCGCGGAGAACACCGACGCCGACGACGTCCTCGCGTTCATCCAGACGCTCGGCTCGAAGCCGGCGGTGCTGTGCAGCCATGGCGACGTGATCGCGGATCTCATGACCAATCTCGTCAACGACGGTCTCGCCACCGACGGCGAGCTGCGTTGGGAGAAGGGCTCGACCTGGGTGCTCGAATCGGACGGCGAGACGTTCCTGTACGGGCGTTACATCTCGCCGCCGTGATGGCGGCACCGGTCCAGCCGATCGTCCGCGATGCCCGCGACACCGACGCAGCCGGTTTGATAGCGCTGCTCGGCGGCATCTTCGAAGAATATCCGGGCTGCGTGCTCGACGTCGACGGCGAGATGCCGCAACTGCGCGCGATCGCCACCTCGTTCGCCGAACTCGGCGGCCGCTTCTGGGTCGCCGAAGCGGGCGGGGCTGTCGTAGGCTGCATCGGCCTCGCGCCGTGTGAAGACGGCGACGGCATCGAGCTCAAGCATCTCTATGTCGCGCGCGCGGCGCGGCGCACGGGGCTCGGCACCAAGTTCGTGCGTCTTGTCGAAGCCGAAGCGATCGCGCGCGGCGCGTCGCTCATCGAGCTGTGGACCGACACCCGCTTCGCGGATGCGCACCGGCTGTATGCGGCGCTTGGTTACGAACGGCTGCCGGAGACGCGCGAGCTGCACGACTTGAGCAACAGCGTCGAATACCACTTCATCAAACGCCTCGCGCGATGACGTCAGGTCGCGGTGGGGCCGCGCACGTGCGTGTAGAGACGCCGCGCCGTCCAGATCAGCGTGATGACGAGCAGCAGCGAGAGGACCGCCGCGAGAATCGGATAGGCGAACGCCACGATTAGGCCGGCGAATGCGATCAGGTCTTCCAGCACGCTGAGCGCGGGATTCGCAGCTCCGAGCGTCGTCGCGGTGGAGGTTGCGCGCGCCGCCGCCGACGTGCCGTGCACGACGAGCGCGTTGAGCGCGCCCGCCGCCATCAAGCCGTAGAGCGCGCCTGAGTTGCTCGTGTCGATCGTGCCGCCGACCAAGATGGCCGCGGCCACCGGACGCACTGCGAATGCGATGGTGTGCAGCGCGTTGTCGAGCCAGGGCACCTTGTCGGCGACGAGTTCGATGAGCGCGAAGATGCCGAGCACGACGACGGTGCCGCTCGCCCCCAGCCAGAGGAAGCCCGCACTTGGGTGGATCCAATGATAGTGCGCGGCGACGGAGGCCGCGAACAACGTGAGGAAGCCGCGCAGCCCCGCGGTCGTCGTCAGCGCGTAGGCAAGCGCGTATTGGGTGCCAGCGTCCATCGAAACGGCATACCTCGTCGGTGCCGCGCGGGTTTCAGCGGGAGTATGGAGGCAACGAGGTTGACTGTGTGACGCGCTCGCCGTGGTATCCTATGGAGATCACCTGGACGAAGACGGTGCCACGGTAGGTCTTAGGGACGTACATCACGGCGCTCTGACGCGTGCCCGCCACGTCGGCCTGGCTGAGGATCTCGCCCTTGTCGCCCGAGAGCTGGACGGTCGCCGACGACTGCCCGTTGGCGCCCCAGCGCACGCCCACCGCGCGGCCGCCGCCGCCGTAGTGCGCGTCGACGCCTTGTATGGCGACGATGATGTTCGGATTAGCGGGGCGCGGCCGCCGCACGACTTGCGGCTTCGGCTTCGCGGTGGGCTTCGGCGCGAGCGCAACTTGCGGTTTCGGCGTCGCCGGACGCTGCGTCGGCGGCGGTGCGGGCGCGACGGTCGGGGCGACCGCCTGATGCGCCGCCAGCGAAGCGGCGCGCAGCGCGGCGGACGGCGCGATGCTCGGGCGGACGGGCGATGCGCTGACCGCGACCGCGGACGGCGATGCGTTCGCCTTCGCCGGTCCGGTCGCTTTCGTATGCGGCGTGGGGACAACGCTCTCTATGGTGACGGGCGGGGGCACGGTGACGCTGGGCGCCGCGCTCGGCACGGCCACGGGGGTGGGCGCGGTCGGGCGCAATAAGAAGAAGGCGGCGAGCGCCAGCGCGATGAGCGCGGTGCCGCTGATGACCAGCGTCGGCAATTGGTTCTCTTCGGACCGGTCGGGCGGTTCCGGCGCTTGCGCGGTGCGCCGTGCCGCCGCCGCATGTTCGCGCCCGGATTCGACGGCGCGGGCGAGCGACGGCGGCGGACCCACGACCGACGCTTCGAGCGCCGATGGCGCGAAGGGCGTATCCTCCGGTTCGGCTTGGGTCGTCGTCGTCTCGGTGCCCTGACCGGCGGCGCCCGCGTTCAAGTTCGCTCGCGAGTATGCGGCCGGCACGGAACTCGGCGGCACAGCGGGCGACGGCATCGGGCGAGGCGGTGGTGGTGCGGGGCGAGGCGGCGGCGGCGCGGGCGGCGGCTCCGGCGGCGTGACGGCGCGCGGCTGCTCGGTCGTCGGCGGTTGCGAGACCTTCGCGTAGATCGATGGTGCTTGCGGCGGCCCGACCTCGGGTCCGCGCCAGCCGGGCGGCGGCGATACCGGTTTGCCGACGAGCAGCGACATCAGCGATTGCTCGTCGTCGATGCCTGTGTCTGCGTGCGTGGCGGGAACGTAAGGCGCCGGCGGCGCGGAAGGCACAGCCGGTTGCTCGATCGAGGGAGCGGGCGGTGCCGTTCTCGGCTGTTCCGGCGGCCCAGGCGCAGTCGAGTCTTGGCGCACGTCTTGCGCGGGTTGTGCTTGCGCCGGCCGGGGCAATTGATCGGCGTACTGCTCAGCGTCGGGTGCGGACACCGACGGCGGAGGCGGCGGCGCGGGTTCGGGTTTCTTGACGAGCGCGGCGAGTTTGCTCTCGATCGTCTCCCACATCAGTTTGCCGGTGCGCTTGCCTTGCGACACCGCGATGCCGACCTCGATCGCGCGCGGATGATCCGCGCCGTCGCCGTCGCGCGCGGAGCGTTTCCACAGGATCGCGATAGGCACGGTGACCGTCTGGCCCGGCTCGATGTTGACCGGCGCCACGTCGACGAATTCAAGCGCGGGATGCGGCGTGAACTGCAACACGAACGGACCGGGCGAAGCGCTGAGGCTCTTGATCGAGCACGAGACGACGAAGCCGCGCACGTCGTCGCCATCCATGATCGGCTCTTTCCACACGAGTGCGATGGTGCAATCGGTGCCGCCGGCGGAGATGAGGCCGCGCTCGAGCGACGCGAGCACGATGCCGTCCGCATCGCGCACGGAGAGCAGCGCGACTTGCTCGCGCGGCACTTGCGTGTCCGGTTTGAAGGTCAGTCCGACGGTCTTGCGGTCGCGCGGGCGCAGCGTGAACGTAGAAGGCTCGAAGGTGCCACCTTCAGCCGGATCGTCGAGCGCCATCGTGCAGTCGACGGTTTCGTCGCCGGACTTGTTGATGACGAGGACTTCGTAGCGCGACGCCTGTCCGGGGGTTAAGTACCACCTAACGGAACGGTCGGCGCACTCGATTATCAGGTTGGACATCCATTGCTCCCGCATCTATTGTATCGGAAATTCACGGTGCGGGTAGGAGGCCCGGAAATGCCGAATGGGGCGTATCCCCACCCCTTTAGGAGCGCCATCACAGCATGTATCCGGACGATTTCATCCACGAATTCGACCGTTTGTTCGCGGAGATGAGCCTGCCGCTGGGCCGCCACGCCCGGCGCGGCTCCTTCAACCCCAACGCCGACGTCTACCTCACGGACCGGGGGCGAACGGTCATGGTCCGGGTCGAGCTGGCGGGGGTGCAACCGGCCAACATCAAGCTCGTGGTCGAGGGCGCGAGCCTCTATCCTCGCCGGCGTCCGCGAACCCGACATCCGGCGCGCAGAGTCCGTGCTGCAAAAAGAGATCGAGTACGGCTGCTTCCTCAAGCAGCATCCAGCTGCCGTCCATGGTGGCGGTCGAGCACGCCAAGGCCGAATATCACCTCGGCATGCTCACCGTCAAGCTGCCCGTCTCGAACTCGCGGCCAGCGTCGACGGGGTCGATCGCACGGAGATCCGCATGGTCGTGCGAGGACGAGGCTAGCGCGATGGCGATCGAGCGAGAGCCGGACACCGGCGGCATCCCGAGCGAGCTCGCGATCCTGCCGCTGCAGGACGCGGTGCTCTTCCCCAACACCGTCATGCCGCTGGCGGTGACCAAACCGCACGGCATCAAACTCGTCGAAGACGCGCTCAAGGCGGGCGTGCCCGTCGGCGTCGTCGCGCTCAAAGATCGCGACGCGTCGCCGCCCAGCGCCCGACGACGTCTACACCGTCGGCACGCGTCGCGATCATCCAGAAGATGATCAAGGTGCCCGACGGCACGCTGCGCTGCATCATCTCGGGCACGGTGCCCTTCACGGTCACCGAGTTCACGCGCGCCGAGCCGTATCTCATCGGCAAGGTCGAGCAGGTCGAAGAGCAGACGAACGAGAGCGACGAGCTCACCGCGCTGTCGCGCAACATCGCGACGCAGTACACGCGGCTGCTCACCTTCTTGCCGTCGGCGCCGCAAAGAGCTCGAGCTCGAAGTCAACAACATCAGCGATCCCAATCTTGCTGTCGTACTTCATCGCCTCGACCATGCGCCTCGAGACGCCCGAGAAGCAGGCGGTGCTCGAAGAACGCGACACGCTGGCGCGCATGCAAGATGCTCACCGCGTACCTGTCGCGCGAGCTCGAAGTGCTCGAGCTCGGCCACAAGATCCAGACCGACATCCAAAAGGAGATGGACAAGAACCAGCGCGAGTACTATCCTGCGCCAGCAGCTCAAGGCCATCCAGGACGAGCTCGGCGAAACCGATCCGACGCAGGCCGACGTCAACGAGCTGCGCGAGAAGATCGAAGCCGCGAAGATGCCCGAAGACGCCAACAAGGCCGCGCTGCGCGAGCTCGACCGGCTGGCGCAGCATCCCGTCGGCGAGCCCCGAGTACTCCGTCATCCGCACCTACCTCGACTGGCTCGTCACGCTGCCCTGGGGCGTCGACCACCGAGGACAGCCTCGACATCGCCAAAGGCGCGCAAGATCCTCGACGAGGACCACTACGATCTCGAGAAAGTCAAGGACCGCATCCTCGAGTATCTCGCGGTGCGCAAGCTCAAGAACACCTGAGCGGACCGATCCTGTGCTTCGTCGGCCCGCCCGGCGTGGGCAAGACCTCGCTGGGCAAGTCGATCGCGCGCGCCATGGGCCGCAAGTTCATCCGCATGTCGGTGGGCGGCGTGCGCGACGAGGCCGAGATCCGCGGCCACCGCCGCACCTACATCGGCGCGATGCCCGGCACGTTCATCCGCGCGATCCGCGATGCCGGCTCGGGCAACCCGCTCATCATGATCGACGAGATCGACAAGGTCGGCGCCGACTGGCGCGGCGACCCGTCTTCGGCGCTGCTCGAAGTGCTCGATCCGGAGCAGAACAACACGTTCCGCGACCACTACCTCGACCTGCCGTTCGATCTCAGCCGCGTGCTGTTCATCGCGACCGCCAACCAGCTCGACACCATCCGCCGCCGCTGCGCGACCGCATGGAGATCATCCCGCTCGCCGGCTACACCCAGGCCGAGAAGGTGGCGATCGCGCGCAAGTACCTCGTGCCCAAGCAGCTGTCGGCCAACGGGCTCACCGCCAAACAGGTCGCCATCTCAGGTGAGCGCGTTGGAGAGCATCGTCGCGGACTACACGCGCGAGGCCGGCGTGCGCAACCTCGAGCGCGAGATCGCCACCGTCTGCCGCAAGGTGGCGCGCAAGGTCGCCGAGCGGCCGAAGTTCGAGGCGAGCATCACCGCGAAGAACCTCGCCAAGTATCTCGGCAAGCCGCGCTTCTTCGCGGAGATCGCCAAGCGCACCGCGACGCGCGGCGTGGCCACGGGGCTCGTGGTGACGCCGGTCGGCGGCGACATCGTCTTCATCGAGTCGACGGTGATGCCGGGCAACGGCAAGCTGACGCTCACCGGCCAGCTCGGCGACGTCATGAAGGAGTCGGCGCAGGCCGCGCTATCCTTCGTGCGCAGCCGCTCGGATGAGTTGAAGCTGGCGCCGGACTTCTTCAGCAAGCACGACATCCACATCCACGTGCCCGCCGGCGCCGTGCCCAAGGACGGCCCGTCGGCCGGCATCGCCATGGCGACGTCGCTTGTCTCGGCGGTCACCGGCAAGAAAGTCGATCGCACGGTTGCGATGACCGGCGAGATCACGCTCACCGGGCAGGTGCTGCCGATCGGCGGCGTCAAGGAAAAAGTGCTTGGGTGCGCGCCGCGCCGGCATCAAGAACGTCATCCTGCCGAACCGCAACGAGCCCGACGTGTTAGAAGACGTGCCGCCGGATGCGCGCAAAGCGATGAAGTTCGTCTATGCGGAAGAACTCTCGCAGGTGCTGGGCCACGCGCTCGGTTCGCCGATGATCACGCCGGTGGCGACGGCCAACGGCCGCAACGGCCGGCAACTCCCCGCCGCCGCGCGTTAATCAAGCGCAATTCGTCAACCCTAACAAACAGGCGTACTCGAGGGTAGCGCCTCTTGATCGGCCAACGGCTCGACATCGCTCGCGGTGCTCGAGGGCAGCGTCCTTCGCAGTCTTGAAAGCGAGACACGCCATGACACGGTCCGTGAGACTCGCATTGACGACGGCGTCTTGTTTGCTCATGCTCACGGCAGTCGTCGCAGCCCCTCGCCCTGCTGCGGGGCAGACGATGTGGGTTGGCGCCTTAAGCGCATGCGCGCAGCTGAACCAGTATGGGGTCCTCGATTTCTTTCTCGTCGATTGCGCGGGTGCGCATGGGCCGCTGGGCGTCGGTGTCGCCGGATTCGCTAACCCGGTGGAGAACCACCAAATAGGCTCATATTGGAAAAACGTGCAAGCACCCGGCTTCAGCTGCCTTGAGAGCGGCGGCTACTTTACTTGCCAATTGACCCAAACTACTTATCCGCAGATCTTCGCTGGCGTGGTGACGGCGACATATTGTCCGGACCCACAG
Source organism: Vulcanimicrobiota bacterium (assembly GCA_963805945.1). GTDB lineage: Bacteria > Vulcanimicrobiota > Vulcanimicrobiia > Eremiobacterales > Eremiobacteraceae > JAFAHD01. The sequence goes on from CAWDVP010000002.1 coordinate 508,662, forward strand.
TGCGTGCCCGCAATTCCCGTGATGAGCGATCACTACGTGATCATCGAGTATATAGGCGCAAAGGCGGCGCCGCAAATCGCTGTCGCCTCTCCTGAGTGTCGGCCGTGCACGAGAAATCTCGGTAACCCAGCGGACATCATCACCGGCGAGCTTTGGTACCACTATTTCGACTTCAAACTGTCGGGCCCGTTCGGCCTCGAGTTCTCACACTTCTACGACAACCAGTCCTCATTCAATGGCGATCTCGGCTTCGGCTGGCGGCACACCTATGACGCGAATCTCGACACCAGCCAGCAAGCCTCCACGGGCCAGGTCATATACTACAACAATGAGGACATGCCCACATATTTCGTGGTCGCCAAAGGAAACAGCGCCAACGACAATTACGGAGGTGGAACGCTCGCGCTGAACTCGGCGGGTAGTCTGTATACCATGACGACCTGGCAAGGCATGGTGTATACTTTCGATTCTTCCGGCAGGTTGCTTACGTTGGCCGATCGGGTGGGCAACACACAGACCATCAGCCGCGACTCCGGACACGCCTACCGCATCTCCTCGGTCTCCGATTCGCTGGGGCGCACGCTTTCCTTCGGCTATGATGCCAGCAATCGCATCACTTCGGTCACGAGCAGCCCTGCTGGAATCTCGCTGGCTATGGTATACGACACGGGGACGAACTGCGGGACCGGCAACCTGTGCTCGGTCGCCGAGTCGGATGGCAAGACGTGGTCGTATCAATACGACTACACCAATCCCACCTACCCGCACAACCTGCTCGAGGTGCTCGACCCTAATGGCAACGCCAACGAAGTCAACACGTACACGGGGAACAAGCTCGCCACGCAGTACACAGGCAACTCGTCGGCGTCGCCGCAGCCGAACTATCTGAGCTTCAACTACCTGGATAGTACCGACACCCTGGTATCCGACTCTGAAGGCAATAGCACATCCTACACTTTTGACGCCAATCTCAAGGTCATCACCAGCATCCAAGGCGGGCTGTGCCGCTGTGGCGGCGACAAGAATCGCAGCTATACCTACGATACCTACCTTCGCGTCACATCGATTAAGGACGGCGACGGAAACACGCACAAGGTGACGCTCGTGTACGGACGCGACGTGACGCGCACCAATGCCGATGGATCGAAAACGGTCATCAGAGCGCTGCCCGGTCCCACGCAGATCGTCGAACCGCTCTCTTCCGGGGTGAACCGGACGACGAACATCACCTACTACCCGGTCGGCGATAGCCGCCAAGACCTGCCGAATATCATCACGCTGCCGTCTGCGGATACGCCGGGCAATCTGCTCACCATCACCGATACCTACTCTGCGCAGGGCCTGCTGCTGTCCGAAGCGTCAAAGGGCTACATCGGCGGCGTGAGCACCACCTATACCACGAGCTTCCAGTATGACTCGAAGGGTCGCCTCCAGCAGGTCACCGGCCCCCGAACCGATTTGCTGCAGAAGACCGTGCTCGCGTACTACCCCGACACTGATACGGATCTTGCGCGGCGCGGCCAGCTGCACACCATCACCGATGCGCTCAGCCACATCACGACCTTTGCCAGCGCCGCCTCGCCGAACAACACGTACAATATTTACGGCGGGCCGCTGAGCGTGACGGATCCGAATAGCGTCCAGTTGACGCTTGCCTATGACCCGCGCGGAAGAACCAACACGCGAACCATCGCCGGCGTGAGCGGTGATCCGACGCCGCTCACGACGACATACGCGTACGATGGCGCTGGACGTAGGACGAGTGTCACGTTTCCACTAGGCAACGGCCTGGGTTTTGGCTACGACTCCTCGGACAGGCTGACGTCGGTGACGCGGCTTGCCTCAAACGGTTACCAAGAAGAGCAGGTGGTGTACGGGTACTATCCGTCGAGCATGCTCAACACCGAACAAGCACAGGTATGCGGCACGCCTGCCGCCACGTGCTCGTCGTGGAGCACGACGCAACAAGAGACGTTCAAGCACGACGGTTATTACCGGCCGAGCGAAGTGGACCATCCGACACCTGCGAATTCGAAGATAGCCTATGCCTACGATAACGCCGGCAACCTCACGACCATCAAAGACGAGAACCATTCTTCCGCGAACATGACCTATGCCTACGATTACGCGAACCGGCCGATTTCGCTCACCCAGACGCTGACCGGCGCACCCGGCAACCAGATCGTGACACAGTACGGCTACGATGTCCAAGACAATGTGAATTCGGTGACCGACCCCAACGGGAACACCACGACCTATAACAACGACGATTTCGCTCGAGTACGCACCGAGAACTCGCCGGTGAGCGGATTGTCGACCTATGCCTATGACCCAGCCGACAACCTCACCAGCTTCACTGATGCCAATGCCGCGACGACAACGAGCACTTTCGATGCGCTCGATCGCATCTTGTCGGCCACCTCGGTTCGCTCAGGGTACTCGAACGACGTCGTGAGCTGGACTTATGACGATGCGACGAGCGGACATTTCGGCATCGGGCGTGTGGCGACAATGACCGATCCAACAGGATCGATGAGCTACACATACGAGCGGCGCGGTCTGCTCAAGACAGAGGCGCGGACGGTGCTAGGCAATCTCTACAACCTGGCGTACGGCTACGACTACAACGGCAACCGCAACAGCCTCACCTACCCGGACACCAGCGTCGTCGCGTATACCTTTGATTGGGCGGATCGACCGATCTCAGCGACGAGCGGCGCAAACCACTTCGTGACCTCGGCCAACTACGAGCCCTTCGGGCCGCTCACGCAGTTGGTCTTCGGAAACGGATCGAAGCAGACGTTCTCGTTTGACCAGCGTTACCGCCCGACCGAAGACAAACTGGTCAACGGCGCGACCACGATCGCCGATTACTCGTATGCGGAAGACTCCGTCGGCAACATCACTCAAATCCACGACAGCACGAACGCCGCGTACAATCGAGATTTCGCCTATGACGACCTCAACCGCCTGACCACCGCTAACTCCGGCTCGAGTTTATGGGGGACGCTGTCGGGCAACGGATATACGTATGACCTCATGGGGAACCTGAAGACGATCCAGCTCGGCTCGGGCCGCACGGCGAGTTTCGCCTACAGCGGCACGACCCCCAGGCTGACGTCCGTGACCGAGAACGGCACGCCGCGTTCGGTGGGTTATGACTCGACGGGCAACGAGACCACGGTCGGATCGGCAACGTATGCATACACGCCGCGCAACGTTCTCTCATCGGGGGATGGCCTTTCGTATGTGACCGACGGCTGGGGCCGGCGGGAAGTATCCACGACTTCTACCGGCAGCAGGTACTCGTTCTACGGTCCGGACATGACGCTGCTGTCCGAGTCCAACGTGACGACCGGGACGCCGACCGTCGCGTACGATTACGTCTGGTTCGGCGGGCGGCCGATCGCGCAAACCGACTCGACCGGTGTGCACTACACCGTCGCCGATCACCTCGGCACGCCGCTGCTGCAGACGGATTCATCCTCAAACGTGTATTTTAGGATGGAGCAAGAGCCCTACGGCAAGGTGTGGGCGCTGCGCGCGGGCGACGTGCATCAACCGCTGCGCCTGCCGGGGCAGGAGGCCGAGCAATTCGACACGGGCGCGAACGGCCTGACCGAGCGCAGCTATAACAACTTCCGTTGGTATCGGCCGGGGTGGGGAAGGTATTCGCAGGCAGATCCGATTGGGCTTGCGGGCGGAGTCGATGTTTATGGATACGTCTCAAACAATCCGGCCGCAAGGACCGATCCGAGCGGCGCGGGAGCCGCAGGAACAGTTATTGGCGGCACTCTACTGGGGACGGTGGCGGGTACGACGTGTGCCGTCGTGCTCGGCGCAGGGGGAGCGGCCGGCGGCACACTCGTCGAACCTGGCGGAGGAACCTTTGCCGGTGGGGCAGGGGGTGTAGTCGTTGGAGGTCTGTTGTGCGTCGCTGCCACGGTACCGGCCGGTTGCGCGGCTGGTAGTTCAGTCGAGGACCTAATAAGAGATCTCGATTAGTAGGGCTCGCGGAGGAAAGCAGAATAAAGATAACGAGTATGTCAGAGAAGCGCAGGCGCTTGCATCGCGCGGTGAGGACCCGTGCCTGTGGCTTAGAACCGCGCGAGTGCAGGCCGCCGCAGCTGGCAACAGCGTTGATCTCCTCAAGATTATCACGGCCGAAAAGGTAATGGGCTGCAGGAACGTGCAAAAACGTTCTCCTGGTTCTGGAGCACTGCAATGACCTGGTACGGCGCGAGCGTTGTTATTTGGATTAGAAAGAAGACGCAGAATCCCAGCGACCCCTGCCAATTCTGGGAGAACGTTATTCTTGTACAAGCGGAAACCGCTCAAGAGGCGCTGGCAAAGGCAGAGGCAAGGGGAGAGCTGGACGCTGTAAAGGACGAAACGTTTAGGGTTGACGGCGAGCCAGCCGAGCTCGAATATATAGGCGTCCGAAAGGTCATCGAGATTCGCTCTTTGGATGGTACCGACCAGCCAATTGACGGCGCCGAAATCTCTTACTCCGAGATGCTTGTTGCCAATCGCGTCGCGCTCCTCGATTTTGCGGCTGGCCAAGAGGTCGAAGTCACACACATAGAATAGTCCGCGCTGGCTGGGTTCATATGCCTGCGTGCATGGGCGTGCGGCGGGCGAGGCGAACGTGCAACGCCGTGATGCGACTGACTCCCGCACCAAGGCCGCCGACGCGCTGCTTTCCGATATTTAGCCTCGGCCCGCGCCCGCGCGTGTATCTCGGCATCGCGCCGGGAGTCGGCAAAACCCGCCGGATGGTCGAGGACGCGTTGGCGCTGCGCACGACCGGCCGAATCTGCAACATATACGTACACGCCGCGCAACGTGCTCTCCTCGGGCGATGGCCTGTCCTACGTCTACGACGGCTGGGGCCGGCGCGCAGTGTCCACCACCTCGACCGGCAGCCGCTATTCGTTTTACGGCCCGGAGATGACGCTGCTTTCTGAGACCAACGTCTCCACGCAGATGATGGCCGCGGCACGGCGCGCGGCCGGCGTGCGACAAACCGTACGCCAGGGCAATTCTATTTGGCAAGCGACGCCGCAGCCGAGCGCAAGCGCGCCGACCCCGGCGCCCATGGCCACACTGGGGTCGAGCCGGCAGGCGCGGCAGACCCAGACGCTGCACCGCGCCGGCACGATGAGTGCGATGTCCCCGACCGTCGCGTTTGACTACATCTGGTTCGGCGGACGACCCGTTGCGCAGACCGACTCGACCGGTCTCCATTACACCGTTGCCGATCATCTTGGCACGCCGCTACTGCAGACCGATGCGTCCGCAAACGTGTATTTTAGGATGGAGACCGAGCCCTAAGGCAAGGTGTGGGCGCTGCGGGCGGGCGACGTGCACCAGCCGCTACGTCTGCCAGGCCAGTGGCTGAGCAATTCGACACGGGTGCTAACGGCGCGACCGAGCGGAGCTACAACAACTTCCGTTGGTATCGGCCGGGGTGGGGTAGGTATTCGCAAGGCGATCCGATGGGCTTGGCTGGGGGGATAGATTCATATGCGTACGTTAACGATAGTCCAAGTACCTTAGTCGACCCTCTGGGCCTTTGCAAGATTTACATGCGGTTTACTCTCCATTTCTTCTTGGGTGCGGCCTGGAACCACACATTTCTGGAAACAGTCGAGCCGACTGGGGAAACACTCTTCTTTAGAGGCGGTCCGGAGCGCTTTCCGCTCCTAGGAAACTTGGTTACGGTTCATGGTCCGCTGTTGTCAAATGCAGACATTAGGGGCGACGTGGAAACGTTCTACAGCGAGAGAGTATCAGACCGCGAAACTTACGTCCTTTTGGACGATGGCTTGCCCTGCGATTGCTACAATGCGTCCTTCGGGATGACCCTTGGCGAGATCAATAGAGCGCATCATTCCTATAACCTGTTGGGCTTCAATAGCAACTACTCGGCGTACCGGGCCGCATATCTTGCGGGACTAAATCCACCACCACCACCTGGCTTCACGCCGGGGTGGCTACTTTACAAGCAACCGCTGCCGATAGAAATTCCACGGCTCAGTGCGCCGCACTAGGGTTCTCCGCGCAACAGGGGTAAAGCCACGTCAAATGCCGCGCTGGCGTCTGATTTGGGCCATTCCGATAGCGCTATTGCTCATCGCGACGATGGTTGTTTTCTGGAAGAGTCGTAATATCGAGTCTCAAATGGAGATATTGAGAAGCGACCTGCCGTTAGGGATCACGCGTGATGAAGCCTACGCGCAGATCCGGAAGCAACATCAGATAGCGTTCAACCGTGACGTAGCAACTGATTCCGGGGATTGGCCTCGCCCCGGTGCGCCACTAGTTCCGGTAGGAGATCGAAATCCGACGGAAAAGACCGACCCTTCCCACCCCTATGTCGAAGTCCGATTTCGCCAGGATTTTATCTGTGAACGAAATGGCTATATTTCGATTCATTTCGACAGGGGCGAAAGAATAGTAAGTGTTGATACAGTTGCCCCGAGATTTACATGCCCTTAGCTTTGGATAGCGTGCCTGACGACTATAGTACGGGCTTTGGGTGCGTTCCGTTAAAACTATGAGTGGTGGTTTTAGGACGATCAGATGAGGCCGCGGCGTAACGCGATCACCGCGGCGTGCGTCCGATCTGCCGCCGACAATTTCTCCATGATATCCCGGATGTGCCCCTTCACCGTGCCCAAGCCGATGCTAAGCTGCTCCGCGATCTCGCTGTTGCTCGTGCCCGCCGCGATGAGCTGGAGGATCTGCGTCTCGCGCGGTGAGAGTGGCGACTCCGTGTGCGCAGCACCTGCTGCCGCAGGTCTGCCGAACGCTCGCAGCACGACGTGGGCGATGCCGGGATCGAAGTAGGCGCCGCCTGCTGCTGCCGTCTTGACGGCCTCAACGATGCGCTCCGGATCGGCAGACTTCAAACAGTAGGCATCTGCGCCGGCAGCAAGCGCGCCAATCACCTCGTCCTCCATGTCGTGCATGGTGAGGATGAGCACCTTGGTCTTGGGCAGATCGCGCCTGATGCGGCGCGTGAGCTCGATGCCGTCGAGCCCGGGCAAGCCGATATCGACGACCGCGACGTCAGGTTTGAGCCGCAGCGCCTCTTCGAGCCCCGCTTCGCCGTCGCTCGCCTCGCCCACGACTTCGAGCGACGCGATGCAGTCCAACGCGGTGCGCAGACCGGTGCGCGTCAGCGCGTGATCCTCGACGATGAGCACCTTCGTCTTAGCCATGCGCCACTTCGGCTGAGGTCGCCAGGGGCAAGCTCATCGTGAACACGCTGCCGCGCTGCGCGCCGGGCTCATAGCCGACCGTGCCGCCGTGGCTCTCCGCGATGCGCCGCACGATGTACAACCCTAGCCCGGTGCCGCCGCCGCGGCGCGTCGTGCCGTCGCCGTGGAAACGCTGGAAGAGCGAGGCGCGGTCCGCTTCGGGCACGCCGTAGCCGTCGTCTTCGACCGATACGAGCGCGTCGCCATTAGCCGCGCCGATGCGTACGAGGATCTTCCCGTTCTCCGGCGTCCACGTCACCGCATTGGCCACGAGGTTGATGAGCGCGCGTCGCACTTCGCTCTCGTCGACGAGCGCAAACACACCCTCTCCCTCGACGCGGCAGTCGATGTGCTTGGAGGTCCACAGGGATTCAAGCTCGGCAACGACCGAGCGTGCGAGCTTGCCGAGATCGGTCGGCCGGCGTTGCGTGGACTCTTCGCTTGATTCGTAGCGCGCCACGAGCAGCAGGGTCTGTGCGAGGCGTTCGAGCTCTTCGTTCGAGCCGATCGAGCGGCGCAGCACCTCGACATATTCAGGCGGTAGCTTGCCGTACGCGCCGGAGACCGCTTGGCGCATAGTCATGCCCGCCGCCATGAGCGGCGTGCGCAGGTCGTGGGAGAGCGCGTAGACGATGTCGCGGATGACCTGGTTGCGCTCCACCAGCTCCGCGTTGACGCTTTGCACTTGATCGTTCGTCGAGGCAAGCGCTTCGAAGAGTTTCGCCTGCTCGATCGCGCGCGCGCCTTGGTCGGCGAACGCCCGTGTCACGTTCTCCAATTCGGGGATCCGATTCGCGGTCGCGATCCCGCCACTCGAGCAGCAGCACGGCGAAGACGTCTGAACCGGAGCCGAATGGCGCGATGAGCGCTGCGCGCGCGCCGATGTTGCCGAGAGTGAACCGCGCCAGCGCGTCAGCTTGGCTCAAGAAGAAGATGTTTCGATCGTCGACCGCGCGCTGTAGCGCCGTCCAGACGCCGGGATCGGGCCGCCGCTCGGACATCTCGACGTCGTCCGAGCCGCGCGTGACGTGGAACGACACGCCGGTCGGCCGGCCCGCTTCGACCGGGAACAAGGTCGCCGCGTCGCCATCGAGCGCTTCGATGGCCTGGCGCGTCACCGCGCGCCACACCAGTTCGGGGCTGAGCGACTCGCGCATGCGCTCGCCGGCCTTGCGCAGCGCGTTGGCGCGCTTTGCAGTGAGCTCTCGCGCGGCCGACTCGCCCGCGAGCCTCGCCGCGCCTTGCGTGGCGACCGCGAGCCCGCCGACGAGGATGGCGGAAAACGCGGCCAACACGCGGTCAGCGGTCGCGATCGGATCGTAGTGTCCCTCATGCACGCCGTTGTACCAACCCGCCACCACGTTCGCGATCAAGCTGAGGATGACGATGCCCCAGGTCAACCGGCGGTTGAGGGCCAGTGCGGTGAGCGCAACGGGGGCGTCGAGGAGGATCGCCGCGACGAACAGCTGTGGCGTGAACATGTCGATGAGCCACGCGGCGAGCACGAGGCCGATGCACAGGTAGGGGATCCAGGAACGAGGCACGTCCCTGCATTTCTGTGGGCGTTCCACCCATCCCCACGTCCGAACGGATGAGCCGTTCGGAGGATGGCCGCCACGAGCGGGGCGTGCTAGGATGCTTGTGGACATTTTCTCGGAGGGGCGACCAACGTGCTTGAAATCATCCTCATCGTATTGACTCTGGTGATCTTCTACGCGTTCGACCGCTACACGGTCGGCCTGGAGCGCCTCTGATGGCCGACCAGATCATCGGCCTCGTGCTCGCGCTGCTCGGCCTGTGGTACCTCGCGTACGCCATGCTGCGGCCCGAGAAATTCTAAGGACAGAGACATGAACATCTACGGCTGGCTGCAGGCGCTCGTCTTCTTCGCGCTCGTGCTCGCTGCCACGCGACCGCTCGGCGCGTACATGGCCCGCGTGTTCGAGGGCGAGAAGACCCTCCTTACCCCGGTGTTCGCGCCGATCGAACGGCTCATCTATCGCGTCTGCCGCGTGGATGTGGCCGCGGAGATGTCCGCGGGTTCGTATCTGCTCGCGACGCTGGCCTTCAGCCTCGTCGGCTTGGCCTATCTCTACGCGCTGCTGCGCACGCAGAAGTGGCTGCCGCTCAACCCGCAGCACTTCGACAATCTCGCGCCCGACAACGCCTGGAACGTCGCGGTCAGCTTCATGACCAACACGAACTGGCAGTTCTACTCCGGCGAGAGCACGATGAGCTACCTCTCGCAGATGGCCGGGCTGCCTGGCATAACTTCGTGTCGGCCGCGGTGGGCATCGCGATCGCCATCGCGGTCGATCCGCGGCGTGTGCCGCACGGATAAGAAGACGGTCGGCAACTTCTGGGTCGACCTGACGCGCGCCGCGCTCTACATCTTAGTGCCGATCAGCGTCGTCGGCTGCCTGCTGCTCGTCTGGCAAGGCGTGCCGCAGAACTTCCATGCGTATCAGGACGTCGCGTCGATCGAAGGCTTCAAGCAGACGATCACCGGCGGGCCGATGGCCTCGCAAGAGGTCATCAAGGAGCTCGGCACCAACGGCGGCGGCTTCGTCAACGCGAACTCCGCGTCGCCGAACGAGAACCCGACGGCGTTCAGCAACCTGCTCGAGATGTTCTTCATCTTCCTGATCGGCGCCGGCCTGACGTACACGTACGGCCGCTTCGCCAAGGATCAGCGCCAAGGCTGGGCGCTCTTCGTCGCGATGGCGCTGCTCTTCGCCGGCGGTTTCGCGGTCGCGTATGCCGCCGAATCCGCCGGCAATCCGATCGTGCACGCGTTGGGCGTCGCGGGCGGCAACATGGAGGGCAAGGAGTGCCGCTTCGGCGTCGCCGCGTCGTCGCTGTTCGCCACCGTCACCACCGACACGTCGTGCGGCGCGGTCAACTCGATGCACGACTCGTTCACGCCGCTCGGCGGCCTCGTGCCGCTGGTCAACATGCAGCTCGGCGAGATCGTCTTCGGCGGCGTCGGCACGGGGCTGTACGGCATGATCGTGTTCGTCGTGCTCACCGTGTTCATCGCCGGCCTGATGGTCGGGCGCACGCCCGAGTTCCTCGGCAAGAAGATCGAGCGCAATGAGGTGCAGCTCGCGATCCTCGGCGCGCTCGTGCTGCCGGTGTTCGCGCTCATCCCGACCGCGATTTCGGTGCTCGTGCCGGCCGGAACCGCGACGCTGGGCAACGCCGGCGCCGCACGGCTTCTCGGAAATGCTCTACGGCTTCACCTCGACCACTGAGAACAACGGCAGCGCGTTCGCCGGCCTCGGCGGCAACACGTACTTCAACATCCTGATGGGCGTCGTGATGCTCTGCGGACGCTTCTTGTTCCTCATCCCGGCGGTGCTGCTGGCGGGTTCGCTCGCCGGCAAGCCGCGCACGCCGGAGACGACCGGCACGTTCCAGACGCACTCGCCGATCTTCGTCGGCCTGCTTGCTCGGCGTCATCATCATCGTCGGCGCGCTGACGTTCTTCCCGGCCGACGCGCTCGGCCCGATCGTCGAACATCTCCAAATGCTGCAAGGAAAGAGCTTCTGATGATCTCCGAGCGACGGCTGGAGCGCCGGCCCAAAGCGCGCTCGCTCTTCGACCGCGCGATCCTTTCGCGCGCGCTGGTCGATTCGTTCCGCAAGCTCGATCCGCGCTGGCAGTTCCGCAACCCGGTCATGTTCGTGTGCGAGATCGGCGCGCTGGTGACGCTGGGATTCTTCTTCCGCGACCTGCGCGTGCACGGCCCGGCGGGCTTCGATTTCGCGATCTCCATCTGGCTGTGGTTCACGGTCCTCTTCGCGAACTTCGCCGAAGCCGTCGCCGAGGGGCGCGGCAAGGCGCAAGCCGATTTCCTGCGGCGCACCAAGACCGACACCAAAGCGCGTCGCATGGTCGCACGGCCGCGAGGAGACTGGTCAGCTCGACCGAGCTGCGCAAAGGCGATGTCGTCCGCGTCAACGCCGGCGAGCTCATCGCCGCCGACGGCGACGTCGTCGAGGGCGCCGCGACCGTCGACGAATCCGCCATCACCGGCGAATCCGCACCGGTCATCCGCGAAGCGGGCGGCGACCGCAGCTCGGTGACCGGCGGCACGCGCGTGCTCTCCGATTCGATCCTCATCCAGGTGACCGCCAATCCGGGCGAGGCGTTCCTCGACCGCATGATCGCGCTCGTCGAAGGCGCGAAGCGCCAGAAGACCCCGAACGAGATCGCGCTCTCGATCCTGCTCTCCGGCCTCACCATCATCTTCTTGATCGCGGTCGCGACGCTGGCGCCGTACTCGCTCTACGCGGGCTCACCGCAGTCGGTGACCGTGCTCATCGCGCTGCTCGTCTGCCTGATCCCGACGACGATCGGCGGGCTGCTCTCGGCGATCGGCATCGCCGGCATGGATCGCGTGCTGCAGCGCAACGTGCTCGCGATGAGCGGCCGCGCGGTCGAAGCCGCGGGCGACGTCGACACGCTGCTGCTCGACAAGACCGGCACCATCACGCTCGGCAACCGCCAGGCGAGCGAGATCGTGCTCGCGCCGGGCGTCAACATCAAAGATGCCGCGCGCGCGGCGTACCTCTCCTCGCTCTCCGACGAGACGCCGGAAGGCCGCTCGATCGTCGTGCTGGCCGAGCAATACGGCGCCACGCTCGAGGGCAAGCCCTCCGAGGCGACGTTCGTGCCGTTCAGCGCCTACACGCGCATGAGCGGCGTCGACGTGGCCGACGGGCCGGCCGTGCGCAAGGGCGCGCCCGATGCCGATGCGCGCCTGGGCGCGCGAGCGCGGCGGTGACGAGCGGCGACGTGCTCGCGCCAGACGTCGAGCGCATCGCGCGCTCCGGCGGCACGCCGCTGCTGCTCGCGCAGGACGGCAAAGTGCTCGCCGCGATCCACCTCAAAGACATCCTCAAGCCCGACATGCGCAGCGCTTCGACCGGCTGCGCGCGATGGGCATCCGCACGATCATGATCACCGGCGACAACCCGCTCACCGCGGGCGCGATCGCACGCGAGGCGGGCGTCGACGATTTCCTCGCCGAGGCCACGCCCGAGACGAAGATGGCGCTCATCAGGCGCGAGCAGGAGAGCGGCCGGCTCGTCGCCATGACCGGCGACGGCACCAACGACGCGCCTGCGCTCGCGCAAGCCGACGTCGGCGTCGCCATGAACTCCGGCACCCAGGCGGCCAAAGAAGCCGCCAACATGGTCGACCTCGATTCGGATCCGACCAAACTCATCGAGATCGTCGAGATCGGCAAGCAGCTGCTCATGACGCGCGGCGCGCTCACCACCTTCTCGATCGCCAACGACGTCGCGAAGTACTTCGCGATCCTGCCGGCGATGTTCGCCGCCGCCTACCCGGTGATGGGCGCGCTCAACGTGATGCAGCTCAACGCCGCAGAGCGCGATCCTCTCGGCGGTCATCTTCAACGCGCTCATCATCATCGCGCTGATCCCGCTCGCGCTGCGCGGCGTCGCATACCGGCCGCGCGGCGCGAACATCGTGCTGCGCGACAACGTGCTATGCTACGGCTTCGGCGGCGTCATCGTGCCGTTCGTCGGCATCAAGGCGATCGACATGATCCTCGCCGCGCTCCACCTCAGTTAAGGACAATACGATCATGAATGCGCCCGTCGTCAAAGACTCAACCGCCAGCCACCTGGTCACCGCCACGGCGTACACCGTGCTCAGCGTCGTGCTGCTCGGGCTCGTCTATCCCGCCGTGATGACGGTGATCGCGCAGCTGCTCTTCCACAACCAGGCCAACGGCTCGCTGGTGTACGTCGAGGGCAAACCGGTGGCGTCGGCGATCATCGGCCAGCAGTGGACCAAGCCGCAGTATTTCCACGGGCGTCCGTCTGCCGCGGGCAAGGGCTACGATCCGACCTCGACCGGCGGCACCAACCTCGCGCCGACGTCGAAGAAGCTCATCGACGCGACCAAAGCGACGATCGCCGCGCTGCGCAAAGAGAATCCCCATGCCAACGGGCCGATCCCGATGGACCTCGTGACCTCGAGCGCGAGCGGCATCGATCCCGACATCAGCCCTGAGGGCGCGTACTATCAGGCGCCGCGCATCGCGGCCGCGCGCGGCATGACGGTGGCTGCGGTGGAGGCCGTCATCGACAAACACGTGGTGTCGCGCACGCTGGGCGTGCTGGGCGAACCCCACGTCAACGTCTTGGAACTCAATCTGGCGCTCGACGCCGGAAAGCGATAGTAAGAAACCATGCGTCTCGTCACCTTCGTGGCGGCGGCCATCGCAGGCGCCGCCCTCCCCGCGCTCGCGCTGGCGGATCAGGCCGCGCCCTCGGCGACGCCTGTAGCCAGCCCGACGCCGCTCACCAGCCACGCTGCGGCCTCACCGACCCCGACGCCGACACCAACGCCGTCGCCCTCGCCGGCGGTCCAGTTGCACGGCGTGCTCAGCGCGACCGAGGTGTTCACCAGCGGCGTCAACGCGACCGGCAGCTTCGACACGCCGACCGGCGCCGACGTCCCCGCGCGCTTCAACGTCAGCAACGCGTTCGCGATACTGACCAAGAACCAAGGCACGCTGCAATACGCTTTGCAAGCCGGCGCGTACAGCATTCCGGTGGTCGGCTTCGCGGGCAACAAGACGATCGCGACGAACGCGAACACCGGCTTGTACGGCCCGGTGCCGCTCGCATACCTCGAATATGTGCCGAGCTCGAGCTTCAACGTCAGCGCGGGCATCCTGGCTACGTTGACGGGCGCCGAATCCACTTTCACCTATGAGGATTGGAATATCCAGCGCGGCGCCGTGTGGAACGTGGAAAACGCAGTCAGCCGCGGCGTGCGCATGAATTTCACCACGGGCAAGCTCACGGTCACCGCTGGTGCGAACGACGGATTCTGGTCGGGCAAATGGATCGCGGCGGAAGGTGCGCTCAACTACGTGCCGGACTCAAACGAATCGCTGCTATTCGTGGCGCTCGTGCCGAACGCCCAGACGCCGCCGAACCCCACCGCGTCGGTCGCCAACAAACAGCTGCTCAACCTCGTGTATTCGCGCACGATGGGAAACGTGCAGATCGAACCATACGTGTTATGGACGCAGTCACCGGCCGCTGCAGGCCTCGGCTACACCAGCTCCGAGAGCGCGTTCGGCGCGGCGCTGCTAGCTAACCTGACCCTCTCGAGCAAGTGGTCGACGGCACTGCGCTACGAGACCTTGCACAACTCGAGCATGCCGGGCGCCACCAGTCTCAATGCAGACCTCGTCGGGTACGGACCGGGTAGCGGCGTCAACACGTTGACACTGACGCCTGAGTGGAAGAACGGGCCGCTCTTCGCGCGGGTCGATCTTTCAGAAGCGTGGCCAGGCTATTACACGCCAGGGCTGGCGTTCGGCACCGGGGGCACGGGCAACAGTCAGTTCCGCACCGTCCTCGAGTTCGGCGTCCAGCTCTAAAGCCGCTAGCGCGTCAGGGCGCCGGATCCGGTGGAGCCAGCACCAGCAGTTCTCGCGCACCAGCTTCGAGCACCCGACGCGCGAATGTGGGACCGCGGGGCCAGCGCGGCGTCGCGCGCGCGCCTTCGACGGCGATCAACGCGTTGCGCTCGCGCGCGAGCGGCACGATGGCTTTGGCGGCATCGGCCGCGCTCGCGTAGACCCAGCGTGCCTGCACCGCTTCCGCGGCGGCCTTGAGCTCGGCCAACACCTCGGGCGGGGTCACGCGCCCTTTCTGCTGGATATGCACGACCGAATACTCCGCGTCGAAACGCGAGCACAGCTTGGCGCCCCGATAGATGAGCTTCACGTCGCGCTCGCGCGGCCCGACGCCGAGCATGAATGCGGTGACCGGCGGCGGCGGCGGTTCGAGCGTGCTCGTGCGCACCGTCTCGCGCAGCGCGAGCTCGCGCAGCGCGGCGAGATTCTCGGTGCGGAAGAAATTCGACAACGACGCCTCGACTCGGCTCGTCGGGTAGATGAGGCCGGCGCGCAGGCGCTCGCGCAGGATCTCGGGCGAGACGTCGATCAAGATGAGGTCGTCCGCCATCCCGAGGATCCAATCGGGTAGCGTCTCGCGCACCGTGACGCCGGTGAGACGCGTCACCGAGTCGCCGAGCCCCTCGAGATGCTGGACGTTGAGGGTGGAGAGCACCGAGATGCCGGCGGCTTGGATCGCGAAGACATCCATGTAGCGTTTCGTCGATGCGCTGCCCGGCGCGTTCGTATGCGCTAGCTCGTCGACGAGCACCACCTGCGGATGGCGCGCGATGATCGCATCGCGGTCCATCTCTTCGTAGGTGATGCCGCCGGAGACGCTGATCTTGCGCGGCACGACTTCGAGCCCCTCGAGTTTGCGCGCGGTCTCCGCGCGGTTGTGCGTCTCCACGTAGCCGACGACCACGTCGACGCCCGCCTCTTTGAGCTGATGACCGCGATCGAGCATCGCGTAGGTCTTGCCGCTCCCGGCGGCCGAGCCGAGATAGATGGTGAATCTGCCGTAGGCGCTGCGCAGCTTGTTCTCGCCGGGCGCGCCGGCCGCCGCCTCGCTCGCCGTCGCGCCGGCCGCCGCACCGCTCGGCGTTGCGCTCGCCACCAATATATCGCGGTCGACGCCGCGGCTCAGCAGCGTGCGCGCCAGATCGCCGGGGGGTATTGCGATGAGCGCCCCAGAGAGCGACTCGACGTGCGGCGCCGACCCGCCGCCGGCGGGCCAAGCAACGCTCTTGGCACCGACCTTCGCTGCTGCGGCTTCGCACGTGTCGCGATCCATGTCCGGCTCGCACGCGACCTCGACGAGCAGGTCGAACACGGATGCGATCGACGCGACGCGCTTCAGATATGCGTTCGCATCGACGCCTTTGGTGAGCAGCGCGACGACGGTCGACACTTGGGTCGGCGCGACTTCCGGTATGGTGAAATCGTCGACCAGACGCAACATGAGCTCGCGCATCGCGGTGAGCGAGGCGAGCCGGAACGGCCCGGCGAGGGCGCGGTCGATATCTTCCGGCCGCACGATCTTGCCTTCGCGCAGGCGGGCTTGCAATTGCTCCGGCGACACGTCGACGGCGACGAGCTGGTCGACGTGCTTGATGAACGACATGGGCACGATCTCGCGGACAGGGAAGCCGATGATGCGCTCCGCCGTCGGCGCGACTGATTCCACGTGCTGTACGTTGACCGCGCCGAGCACGCCGATGCCGTCCTTGACCAGCGCGGCCGCGTCCTGCCAGCGCTTCGCATGGCGCGAGCCCGGCAGATTCGCGTGCGCAAGCTCGTCCAGCACGACGATGTCGGGCTTCGCCGCAAGCGCCGCGCCGTAGTCGAACTCTTCAAAGGTCGAGCCGGCCAGCGTCACCTCGCGTGGCGCGATGCGCGGCAAGCTGGCGGCGAGCTCCTCTAGATCAGGCCTGCCCTTGGTCTCAAGCGCGCCGATGTACACGCGCCGGCCGGTCTTGCGCAGCGCCAAGGCGTCCTCGACCATGCGGCGGGTCTTGCCGGCACCTGGCGCGATGCCGAGGTACACGCGCAGGCGCGGGCCGAGGCTGATGTCGGAGAGCAACGCATCGGCGGCTTTGGTGCGGGAGTCAGTCGCATCCACAGCGTTGCACGTTCGCCTAGTCCGCTGCACGCCCATTCACGGGCGCATGGAAGCCGCGACCCTAGCAACCAGCGGCGCAGCTGATTACGCCCATCAAGGCGGCGCTTATAGCGGCGACAAGAAGCCCGGATACGAAGACGGCGAGGAAATACAGCGTCCTTGACTTGATTGCTATATGGAAAAGCATCCAGCTGATCAAGGTGGTCACCACAGCGCATGGCGCAAGAATTGCGAGCGCTATTGACAGGACACCACCCATTAGGCCGAGGCTTCCGCTAAAGGCCTCCGTGTTGGTCGTAACCGCAAGGCCTATGGGTAGAGCTATGAGTGCAGCTAATACGGCTCTCTTCGCATCCGCGATTCCCGCGAACGCTGTTCTTCCGATGAACAGAAGTGAGGCTATTGTGGCGACAAAGATCCACAACACCAGAATCGTGAATATAGTCGCGTCACGCTCATAGTGGATGCCAAACGAGGGCATCACGAGACCCAGGACCGCTGCAGTCCCATTTTGCGTCAGTGCGAACAAGAGGATTGATAACCACTGACCTCGGCTAAGATTGCGAAAACCAAACGGATCAGTTGGTCGGCCAGCGCCTTGTTGTTGCATCTTTTTGTCTACCGACATTCA
Organism: Vulcanimicrobiota bacterium; assembly: GCA_963805945.1. Lineage (GTDB taxonomy): Bacteria > Vulcanimicrobiota > Vulcanimicrobiia > Eremiobacterales > Eremiobacteraceae > JAFAHD01. The sequence goes on from CAWDVP010000002.1 coordinate 526,131, forward strand.
CAAGCTGAACTAGGAAGCCGAGGAAGAGAAGTAGATTGTCGGCGTGGCCCGGGTGCGAAGAATTCTGGAGGAACCGGCCGATCCGTGCCCGGCTTCCAGTGAGGCAGCGCAGAAGCTACGTCGCTTCCGTTGAGGCCCACATAATATGCAAGCCCCGTAACGAAGCCACCGCTGTTGCGAGCTATTTCTGACGGTATCTCAGCGAGGTACGAGGAGAGGTCGAGAACGGGAAGGCCCGCGTATGGCTCAACGCCGTTCGGATAGTTGGCTACCGCTTTGCGAAGCGCAAGGTCCAAAGCTTGGTCTCCCCCAACCCGCTTGGAGTCTACTGGTGCTAGGTCTAGCCAAGGTTGATCCAAGTCGGCATTAGGTACGAAGTCAAGAGTCCACGTTGGGCCATGACGGATAACCTCACCGCTGATAGTTTGGACCGAAGCGAAACACGGGCCTCGATAATCCTTTCCAAATCTCTTGATAACATCGAATGGATCGAGAATGAAAAAGATGTGGCGAGCCGTAAAAGGCGCGAAAACACCTCTGAGTAGGCTTACCCTGTGGCCCCCGACATATGTGGTTAGCCCTGTGGGATCAGCCAGGTTGGCTGGACCGTCGCCTCCATACTCGTAGACTCCCAGGCCTCCATTCAGCCCAACCGGGTCAGCTTCCGAATACCTACCCCATCCCGGCCGATACCAGCGGAAGTTGTTATAGCTTCGCTCGGTCAGCCCGTTAGCGCCAGTGTCGAATTGCTCTGCCACCTGCCCCGGTAGCCGCAGCGGCTGATGTACGTCGCCGCCCGCAGCGCCCACACCTTGCCGTACGGCTCGGTCTCCATCCTCCAATACACGTTTGCGGACAAACCCGCCCGCAGCAGTGTGGCCGAAGATATCACCTCAGATCAGTGCAATCGTTCTCTTCATTGGGTTATCGAGCTCTTGACAACGATCCATTTGCGCGAATCAATCACATACGCGTGACTACCACCAAATACGACTCTTGCTGAGGGCGCGTCCTTGTAGCGAACCACGACCTCAAATGTCGTCGGTCCCTCATAGATCCGAAAGGAGATCCGCTTTACATCGATGTCCGCGGCTGACTTCTTCTCCTCCTCAAGAAAACGCGAATATGCTATCTCAAGAGCTCTTAGCTCACTCCCCGACAGTGCGATCGGATTAAGCCTATTGGTCGGTTCGATTGATGAATGGGTATACGTTGAAACCTCGCTCGGGGAGCAAGCAGAAAGCATCGCCAATACCACGAGCGTTACCAAGAGAACGGCTCTTCCTATCGTCATCGCATCCTCTAACTAAGGGCATCCGCAATGAAGAAGAGATGGAGAATAGTTTTTGGCGTTCCACCACGATCGACGCGAATCCATAAACTGTCCCCACGACATGTTTGCGTCATCCATTTGATCTGCTAGCCCAGGGATTTGTGGGTCAACCGGCAACCACGGAGGGCCAATCCAGTTCCGCAACTTGAACCTTCCGGCCCGTGCTAACTGAACCAATATGTTGTGGCTTGCAGAAAAGGCATTCCTCTCCTCTAGAGTTGTAGGCTCCCCGTTCACGACGTGACTGGAAGAGAAATACGAATTGCTGTACGCTTTCCATTGTGCGAAGCACCGGGAGTGATGGTAAGCGTGGTAGAATTCGTGTGCCAACTCGGAATATATTAGTTCGTTCCCCCGGTTACCAAACTGTGTTCTTATGCCTAGCTCGCTTTCTGTACCACCAAACACCTGGACATCAGCGTTGAACTCTCCGTCGTCAAGACCGAGGTCGTCCAAATGATAGAGCTCGGGCGCGTTCAGAACCTGATTGTAGTACATGCTGAAAATCGGACTGTCTTGCAGCAACAGATTAATATAGGGCTGCAGCGAGGTCGGAGTGCCGCCATCAAATCGAAGCCCGAGCGAGTCGCTGCGCATCGAGGGATTGCCGCCTGCGAATTCGTAGGCATTTAGTCCTCCCGTTATTCCAATCGGATCTTCCTGCGAGTATATCCCCCAGCCGGGCCGGTACCAACGGAAGTTGTTGTAGCTACGCTCCGTCGCGCCGTTGGCACCTGTGTCGAATTGCTCGGCCACCTGACCCGGCAATCGCAGCGGCTGGTGCACGTCCCCCGCCCGAAGCGCCCACACCTTGCCGTAAGGTTCGTTCTCTATCCTATAATACACGTTTGAGGACATAGACGTCCCGAAAGACATTACCGCGTGCCGAAGTGGTACGTGATGAGATAGTCGAGCGGAATCGCCGCCCCATCGAACTGCGGTTCGCTGTAGACCGTCTGCCGGCCGGCCGCAAGGGCGGCATCATCCAAAACGGGATAGCCCGACGAGTGCACGACCCGCGCGCCGTAGATCGCGCCGTGCGCGCCCACCGTGACCGCGATGACTGTGACGCCTTTGTGCCCGAGTTGCGCTTGGTCTCCTGGATATGAAGCGGCGGCGCTATGAAGCACTTGCGCCTCGGTGACCGGGCGCAGATAGAGCAGGTCGCTGCCTGAGATCGCGCTATCGTCGAACGAGCTCTGCGGGCTGGTCGGCGCCTGCGTGACGATGCGGACCGGCGACGCGCACGTGAGCAGCACGTCCTTCACGCCGTGCACGATCACCTGATGGACGCTGATGCCTTGGGCGCCTACCGCCCGCGGCACCGCCACGACATAATGCACGAGCGTCTCACTGCCCCCCGCAGGACCGATGACCGGCGTCAACACGTTATCCTCGAGTCCCGGGATCCTCAGCGTCGCCGACACCGGGTTCGTGCCCTCGAGCAGCAGCGCGATCGCGAAGCGATCAACGTGCCCAGTCGAGCCGTGGCCGACCAGGGCGAACGCGGGAGCGTGCAGTGGGCATGGATCGACCAAAGGCGTGGGCGACGTGCTGGGACGTCGCGTGGGTGCGCTGGTCGGAAGGACCAACGGCACTCGCGGCGTCGGTGCCGGGGTCGGCGGCGGTGACGTCGGGTCTCCGGCGGCCTTCGTCGCCCAGAGAAACACGATGAAGAGAAAGGCGCCCCACAGCCGCAAACCCGAGCTTCGCTCGGGCACTACATTCACGCCGTCGTGTTCGTGTTATGCAGCAGCAATACCCCGGCCATCGGGCCGCTGCGCCGTTGCGCCTCCGCGCGCCACATGCCGGGATTGAAGAACCGGAACAGCCCCGCCAGCGGGAACTCCCGCTTGAAGCGCTGACCCTCGATGATGCCGGCGCGGTATTCGCCGATGCTCCAGCCGTGTGCGGCGAAGAACGCCGCAGCGTCCTCCGGCGCGAACTTGAACGTCGCCCCGCCGGCGTCAACGTTCTTGCCCCAGGCCCGTTTCATCATCTTGAGCACGAACGGTGAGGCGATGTCGGTGAGCCAATGCTTAATGCTGGGTTGAGCGGCGAGGTCGTCGGCCAGCGCGGCCACATCGGCAGCCCCCAGATAAAGGAGCAGCCCTTCGCTGATGACGAGCACGCGGCGATTGTCCGCGGCGACGCGCGCGAACAGCTGGCGACGCGCAGCGCCATCAGCGAGATCGAGGGGAATGCGTTCGAGCCGGCAACGCGGCGTCTGGTCGCGCAGCACCTGGGCTTTGTAATCGAGCGACACGGCGAAATCCACGTCGATCCACTTCAGTTGCGCGGGCAGCGCGAGCCGATATGGCCGCGCGTCGAGCCCGGCCGCGAGATTGAGGACCGCATCGACCTCGGGCGCGAGCCGCAGCACGATCTCGTCCATGACCGCGGTGCGTACCACCATCGGCCAGCCGTACTCGCGCGCGCGCGGCATCTCGTCGACGATGCTGCGCCCCTTCTCACCGGCGAGCGCGCGCGCATACGGGTCGTTGAAGATCGCGTCCGGGCGCTCGGACTCGAGGGCGCGGTAGTAAGCGACCCAATAAGCGGTATCCTGAACCGACACAGCCCGCCGCATCCTCTTCGCGCCTACTCTTCGGCGAGCGCTGCTTCGAACAGCAGGTTGCGCGAGGGATCGTCGAGACTATAGTGCACCAGCTCGGCTTCCGTGCGCGACTCGGCGGGCAGCGCCCAGTGGCGGACCGGTTGACCAGTCTTGTCGATGAAGCTCGCCGCGATGCCGAGCGGCGTTGCGCTGCGCACGAGGCGCAGCGCCGCTTTGGAATGCGAGTGGTAGAGGACCACCGATTCGATGCGGCCGCTGCCCGCCTCATCCGTCTTGCGCGGCACGATGCGCGTGTGGCCGCGCAGCGCCGGCATGCGGTTGATCGCCCAGCCCGCGAACAGCGACGCGCGCGCGCTGTGCGGCGTCGGGTCCGCATCCGCGGTCTGATAGAAGATCTCGCAGCGATCGGTTGTGCTCAGCGCGGCGGTGACCGCCGGATCGTCGAAGCATGCCGCCACGGCTTGGCGCCACGGCAAGATGCGCTTCCAATTGAGATCGGCCACCGCGACGTGCCCCTCGCGCTTCGCCGCCAGCCGGCGCACTGTGTCGAGGCTCGCGCTCGTGTCGCCGAAGCGCTGCGAGTCGACGATGATCTTGTCGGCAAACGGCGCGACGAGTTTGAACAGCGCGTTGCCGAACGGCGATGGCCCGCGCCACCACAGATACACCGGCATGTCGGCCGCCAGCAACCCGTACACGGCGGACGCCGCGCGCTCCGGCGTGCGCGGGTTGGTGCGTAAGAAGACCTCTTCGCTGCACGTCGGCGCGCCGCGGCTCGAGAGCGCGCAGCCGGCCAAGATGTACGACTCGACCTCCTCGCGCTCCATCGAATCGTCGTCGACGACGGTGATCGCGCGGACCGGATGCGCCGCGGCGAGTTGCCCGATGATGGCCGACACCACCGGCGCGGCGGCGAGCTCGTCGGCGAAGGTGATGAGATTGAGACTGCTCGAGCGCGAGCCCGCGCCCGGATAATCGCGCATGATCGCGCGCCAGCGATTCGCCAGCGCTGTTGATACGTCGGCGACCGCGACCGCCTCGAGCCCCGCCGTCCACGGGCCGCCCGGGGCGCCGTTCGTTCCGGCCGTCATGGCAACCGCCACCTGCGGCCGTCGCGGCGGACGAGCTCCTCGGCCTCCTTGGGCCCCCACGTGCCCGAGTCATAGTCGGGGAACTTGATCGAGTGGTCCGACGACCACACCGAGAGCAGCGGATCCATGAGCGCCCACGCGCCTTCCACGCCGTCTGCGCGGTCGAAGAGCGTCTGATCGCCCTTCATGCAATCGAGGATCAGCCGCTCGTATGGCGAGGCGTCTTCAGCGCCGAAGGTCGCGCCGTAGGCGAAGTCCATCGCGACTGCCGGATCTTCATGCTCGGCCCGGGCACCTTGGCGCTGAACTTGAGCGTGATGCCCTCGTCCGGTTGGATGTGCATCGAGAGCACGTCGCCCTCGACGACCTCGAGCCCGGCGCGTCGGAACGGCAGGTGCGGCGCGTGCTGGAAAGCGACGGCGATCTCGGTGACGCGCTTGGGCAGCGCTTGCCGGAGCGCACGTAGAACGGCACGCCGGCCCAGCGCCAGTTGTCGACGAGCAGTCGCATCGCGGCGAAGGTCGGCGTGATCGAGTCGGGCGCCACCTTCGGCTCCTCGCGGTAGCCCGGCACCGGCTCGCCCTGCGACGATGCCGGGGCCGTACTGTCCGCGCACGGTCGCACGCGCCTCTTTGAGATCGATCGGCCGGATCGCTTCGATCACGCGGATCTTCTCATCGCGGAAGTCGCTCGCGTCGAACGTCGTCGGCGGCTCCATGGCGACGAGCGAGAGCAGCTGCAGCATGTGGTTCTGCATGATGTCGCGGACGACGCCGGTCTCTTCGTAGAAGTTGCCGCGCCCTTCGATGCCGATGCTCTCGGCGACCGTGATCTGCACGTGGTCGACGTAGCTGCGGTTCCAGACCGGCTCGAAGATGCCGTTGGCGAAGCGGAACACGAGGATGTTCTGCACCGTCTCCTTGCCGAGATAGTGGTCGATGCGGTAGATCTGGTCCTCGTCGCAGATACGTCGAGCAGCTCTGCGTTGAGCGCCTTGGCGCTGACGCGAGATCGCGCCCGAACGGCTTCTCGACGATGACGCGCACCGAGCTGCCGCTGGTCCATGCGGATTCTCGACGAGCCCGGCGTAGTGCCAGCTGTTGCACGATGATACCGGCACAGGCTGGCCGGCGTGGCGAAGTAGAAGATGCGGTTGCCGGCGGTGCCGTAATTCGCATCGTCGAGCTCTCGAGCAGCGCACGCAGTTGCGCGAAGGCCGCGGGGTCGTGAAGTCGCCCGAGAGGTAGACGACGCGCTCGCACGAGCTTCGCAGAGCTCGGCATCGCGTGCCGCGGATCCTCGCTCGACTCGGCCACCGCATCCTGTGAGGCCTGCGGAAGTCGTCGTCCGATAGTCTTGCGCGCGAATCCGACGACGGAAAAGTCCTACGGAGCGAGATTCGCCTGCACGAGGTTGTAGATCGCGGGCAGCAGCTTGCGCACGGTGAGGTCGCCCGAAGCGCCGAAGATGCAGAGCTGTACGGGATGCGTCGCGCGCTCCTCGCGAGCCCCTCGCGGAACGGGTTGGCGGGTCGCGTGACGGCCAACGCTTTGCTTGGGGTCGCCGACTTAGTCCGGCATCGGCGCGTATGGCCGAACGATCTTGCTCGGAGCACGCCGCATGCAGCTCGTAGTAGGATTGCTGGAAGAGACCAAGCCGTCGGCGAGCAGCTGGTCGGTGATCGAGTTGAGCGAGATGCCGGCGACTTCGAGCGCGGCGAGCTGGGCGTTCCGCTTGATCCATGCCCTGCATCGAGCGTACGCGCGACCACGCCGTGGTCGCGGAAGGCGTCGATGGTGGCGGGCGGCATGGTGTCGACCGTGTCGGGGCCGATGAGCGCCTCTACGTAGTAGGTGTCCTGATACGCGGGGTTCTTGGTGGACGTGCTCGCCCACAGCGGGCGCTGCCGTCGCGCGCCTGCGGCGTCGAGCTTGCGCCAACGATCCGACGCGATGGACGCCTGATAGGTGGCGTAGAGGCGTTTTGAGTTGGCGATCGCCGTCTTGCCGATGAGCGCGGTGAGCTGCGCTTTCTTCGCCGCGTCTGCCGATTGCGCGGCGGCGGCGATACGCTTGTCGGCTTCAGTGTCCACCCGGCTCACGAAGCACGAGGCCACCGACGCGATGCGACTGCAGCGGCAAGCCCTTGGCAGACCGATCCTCGAGACCCGACATGAACGCGTCGATGACGCGCTCGTAATAGCCCTCGCCGAACATGAGCGTGATGTTGACGTTGAGGCCGTCGGCGATGAGCCGGCGGATGACCGGCATGCCCTCGGCCGTCGCCGGCACTTTGATCATGACGTTCGGCCGGTCGACGATCTTCCACAGACGATGGGCCTCGGCGATCGAGCCGTCGGTGTCTTTGGCGAGCTGCGGCGGCAGTTCGATGGAGACGTAGCCGTCGCCGCCCGAACTCGCGTCGTACAGATCGCGGAAGGCGTCGCAGGCGTCGCGCACGTCGTCGGTGGTGAGGATGTCGTAGATCTCGGCCGCGCTGCGTCCCGCCGCGACGAGCGACGCGATCTGCGTGTCGTAGTCGGCGCTCTCGGCGATCGCCTTCTCGAAGATGGTCGGGTTCGACGTCTCACCGCGCAGGCCGTCGTCGTCGATCATGCGGCGCAGCGCACCGGAGCGGGTGTAACTGCGCCGGATGTTGTCGAGCCAGAAGCTCTGGCCGAGGTCGATGAGGCGCTGCAGTGGGTTCGACATGGGAGTTCCCTTCTTGAGCCGACCTAAAGGTCGGCCCCTACACTAAGCGATTTGGCGACCGACGCCACGTTGTCTGGTGTGAAGCCGAATTTCTGAAAGAGCACATCCGCCGGCGCCGACGCGCCGAAGTGCGTCATGCCGATGACCTTGCCGCGCACGCCGACGTAGCGCTCCCAACCGAACGGCGACGCCGCCTCGACGGCGACGCGCGCCGTCACCGCCGGCGGCAGCACGCTGTCGCGATACGCCTGGTCCTGTGCGTCGAAGATCTGCCAGCACGGCAGGCTGACGACGCGTGTCGGAATGCCGGAAGACTGCAGCAGCGTGCGCGCCGCAGCGCACAGCTGCACCTCCGAGCCGGTGCCGATGAGGATCAGCGCGAGCGCGCCGCCCTCTTCCTTGAAGAGGGTATACCCGCCGCGGGCCGCGCCTACCGTCGCTTCGGCCGGGAAGATCGGCAGTTTCTGGCGCGTGAGCGCGAGGCCTACCGGGCCATCGGTATGTTCCATCGCCGCCGGTAGCAGATCGAGGTCTCGTTGGCGTCGGCGGGCCGCATGATCGTCATGTTCGGGATCGCGCGCAGGCTGGCGAGCTGCTCGATCGATTGATGCGTCGGGCCGTCCTCGCCCAAGCCGATGCTGTCGTGGGTCCAGATGTAGATCGGATTGATGCGCATGAGGCACGCGAGACGGATCGCGGGGCCGCATGTAGTCGGAGAAGATGAGGAAGGTCGCGCCGAACGGGCGCACGCCGCCGTGCAGCGCCATGCCGTTGAGCGTCGCCGTCATCGCGTGCTCGCGGATGCCGAAGTGCATCTGGCGCGCGTCGTACGTGCCGGCCTCGAAATCGCCGAGGTCTTTGAGCTGCGTCTTGTTCGAGACCGCGAGATCGGCAGAACCGCCGAGCAAGAAGGGCACGGACTTGGCGATGCGCGTTGAGCGCCTTGCTCGACGCGTCGCGCGTCGCCATAGGGCCGTCGCTCGGCGCGAAGGTCGGGATCTGCTTGTCCCAACCTTGCGGCAGCGTGCCCGCCTGTTCCGCCGTGAACTGCTTGGCTTCTGGTGCGTGTTCGCGCTCGTAGCGCGCCCACAACTCGTTCCATGTCGTCTCGAGCGCGGCGCCGCGCTCGACGGCCGTGCGGAAGACGGCGAGCGCATCGTCGGGCACGAGGAACTTCGCGTCCTCGGGCCAGCCGTAGAAGCGCTTCGCGCCTTTGATCTCGTCCTCGCCGAGCGGCTCGCCATGCGCCTCCGCGGTGTCCTGCTTGTTGGGCGCGCCGTAGCCGATGTGCGTGCGGATGCGGATGAGCGATGGCCGCGGGTCGGCCTTCGCCGCGGTGAGCGCGCGGTCGATGGCGTCGAGGTCGTTGGCGTCCTCGACGGCTTGCGTGTGCCAGCCGTAGGCTTCGTAGCGCCGGCACACGTCCTCTTGATCGAATGCGAGCGAGGTGGAGCCCTCGATGGTGATGTGGTTGTCGTCGTAGCACATGATGAGGTTGCCGAGCTGCAGATGTCCGGCCAGCGATGCGGCTTCCGCCGAGACGCCTTCCATGAGATCGCCGTCGCTGCAGATGACGTAGGTGTGGTGGTCGACGATGTCGAGGCCATCGGTGTTGAAGCGCGTCCCCACGAAACGTTCCGCGACCGCGAAGCCGACCGCGTTGCCGAAGCCCTGCCCGAGCGGTCCCGTGGTGCACTCGACGCCCGGCGTGTGTCCGTACTCGGGATGGCCCGGGCGTCTTCGAGCCCCACTGGCGGAATTGCTTTGAGGTCGTCAAGGCTGAGATCGTAGCCGGTGAGGAAGAGCATCGCGTATTGCAGGATGCACGCGTGCCCGGCGGAGAGGATGAAGCGATCGCGGTCGAGCCACTTCGGGTTCTTCGGATTGTAGCGCATGTGCTTGGTCCACAGCACGTACGCGAGCGGCGCCAGCGCCATCGCGGTGCCCGGATGGCCCGAGTTGGCCTTCTGGACCGCGTCCATCGAGAGCGTGCGGATGGTGTTGACGCACAACTGGTCGAGCGCCTCGCGGGTGGGCTGCGGCGATGTGGTTGGGTTCACGCGATCCTCCGACTCCGGGTTTTGTAGTGTCCGAGCGCAGCTCGGGTCTTATCGAACACCGATCTCCGGCGCCTCGGTGAGGCTTCCGATGACCGCGGCCTCGGCACGCCGCCTGCGGCAAGCGCGTCGAGCAGCGCTTCGGCGCTCTCTTCTGATACGGCGATGAGCAGGCCGCCGGACGTCTGGGCGTCGCACAAGACGAGCCGCAGCGCCGTCGGGATGGACTCGGCGAATCGGACGCCGCTGCGCACCGCCAGCGCGAGATTCGCCTTTGTGCCGCTCGGGGCACAATCCCGCTCCGCCAAGTCCACCGCCATATCGAACAGCGGGACCGCCGCGGCGTCGACCAGCGCGCCCCTGCCGCTGCCCCTTGTCATCTCATTAAGATGGCCCATGAGGCCGAAGCCGGTGACGTCGGTCGCCGCGTGCACGCCGACGGCGAGCATGGCGTCGGCGGCGGCGCGGTTGAGCGTCTGCATGGAAGCGATCACCTCGTCGAGTTCGGACTCCTCGATCACGTCGCGGCGGCGTGCGGTGGTGAGGATGCCGGTGCCGAGCGGTTTGGTGAGCACGAGCAGGTCGCCGGCTTCGCCGGTCGAGTTGCGGACGACGCGCTGCGGATGCACCTTGCCGGTGACCGCGAGCCCGTACTTCGGCTCCGGATCCTTCACCGTATGGCCGCCGATGATGTTGATACCCGCTTCGCGCGCTTTTTCCACGCCGCCGCGCAGCATCGCGAGGAGGACGGTAAGCGGCAGCGCCGCTCTCAGGGAACGCGGCGACGGCGACGGCGAACAGCGGCGTCGCGCCCATCGCATAGATGTCCGAGAGCGAGTTGGCTGCGGCGATGCGGCCGAAGGTCTCCGGATCGTCCACGATGGGCGTGAAGAAGTCGACCGTCTGCACGAGTGCAAGGTCGTCGCTGAGGCGGTACACGCCGGCGTCGTCAGAGGTGGCCGTGCCGACAAGCACGTTCGGATCACCGGGCGCGGGCAGATCGCGCAGCACCTGCGCGAGCACGTCTGCTTCTACTTTAGAAGCTCAACCGGCGCAGCTCACCATGTGGGTGAGGCGCGTGATGTCCTCGCGCGTCATCGCATACCACCTCCTTTCTCAGCCAGCGGTCGAGTCGGACTACGACCGCTCCAATTCCCGCGCGCCGACAGGCGCCCTCCGCGAACGGCCCGAACTCCGGACGCATGGCTGAGTTGCTCCTCATCCCTGGGCCTGTCACCGTGTCCGCGGACGTGCTCGCCGCGGCGGCGCAGCCCATGCGCAATCATCGCGGCCCGTTCGCGGCCAAGATCTACGCCGATCTCGTCCAGCGGCTGCAAGATATCTTCCAGACCAAACAGCCCGTGCTGCTGCTGGGGTCGTCAGGCACCGGCGCGATGGAAGCGTCGGTCGTCAATCTCTTCTCGCCGGGCGACAAACTCGTCGCCATGCCGATGGGCGCGTTCGGCGATCGTCACGTCGCGCTTGCCCGCGCGTACGGCGCCGAGGTCGAGATCCTCGGCTGCGATTGGGGCATCGCGCCCGATCCGCAGCGGCTGCGCGATCGCTTGGCGGCAGACCGCACCGGCACTATCAAGGGCGTGCTGGTCACGCACAACGAGACGTCGACCGGCGTGCAAGCCGATCTCGAGGCGCTGGCGCGCGCCCGCGCCGACCATCCGGCGCTGCTCGTCGTCGATGCCGTGAGCAGCGTCGGCGCGACCAACGTGAAGATGGACGACTGGGGACTCGACGCGGTCATCACCGCGTCGCAGAAGGCGATCGCCGGCGTCGCCGGCGCCGCCATGATCGCCCTGAGCAAACGTGCCTGGGAAGCATCGGAGCGAGCCTCGATGCCTCGGTTCTACTTCGATACGCGCAAGGCGCAGACGGCCCTGGCCAAGGGTCAAACCCCCTGGACGCCCCCCTTCGGCGTGCTATTGGCACTCGAACAGGCGACCGATAACTATATGAAGGAAGGGCGCCACTCCGCCTTCGCTCGCCATGCCCGGTTCGCCGCGGCGATCCGCGCAGGTTGCAGCGCTCTCGGCTTGTCGCTCTTCGCCAGACCTGGCGTGTACTCGAACACAGTGACCGCCATCAGCGCGACGCGCGGACACCGATCATCGGGCGCTGCAGCAATCGCTGCGCGAGCGCTATGGGGTGGTCGTCGGCGGGGGGCAGATGCAATTGGAAGGCAAGGTCCTCCGCATCGGCAACATGGGCGCGATCGGGCGCAAGGACATCATCACCGCGCTCGCGGCGCTCGAGATGGCGCTGCGCGACAGCGGTCTCGCGCCGTCGCCCGGTGCGGGTGTCGCCGCGGCGAACGCCGTGTTCGCCGAGTCCGAGGCGGCAGCGCCTCGCGTCGCAGTCGGATAGGCTAAGGAGTTGGATCTGCCGTGAAGCGTTATTTTCGTGTGACCACTTTCTCCCGCGCGCTCGCGGTGCTCACCGCTTTCGCATGCGTCGCCGTCGCGTTGACGCCCGGCTTCACGCCTGCTCGTGGTGACGGCGCGATCACGCTAGCGGTCATGGCCCCGCAGAACACCGGTAAGGCGAGTGCGGCCATCGTCACTCAGGTCGGCCAAGCGATGTACGACGGCATCGTCGCCAGCGGCAGATATGATGTCCGCGGCGGCGGTCCGCTCCGCACATCGCAAGAAACGGGTCTCGGTTCCACGTTGCCGGACGCGCTGGCCGCCGCCGGCCGCGCCGGCGCGAGCGAAGCGCTCATCACGGACGTGGTGCAGGCGGGTGACGGCAAGGTCGTCTACAGCATGGCGCTCTATCGCGTCAATCCGGTCACCTTCGGCCGCTCCCAGGTATTCACCCAGTCGTTCCCGCCCAAAGACGCTCACGTCTTCGCGTCGCAATTCGCCAACGACCTCGCCTCGCTCGAAGCACCCCGCACCAGCACCGGCACCATCTATTCGGTGTCGAACGGCATCCTCGCCGACACCGGTTCGGGTTCGGGCTTCCATCTCGGGCAGCACTTCAACGTCGTGCGGGGCGGCAAGAAAGTCGCCGAAGCGCAGATATCGCAGATCGCGGAGGTCTCCGCGACGCTCGAGATCCTCAATCCGACTCCCGGCTACACCGCGCAGGTCGGCGACCGGCTCATCAGCGACGAGCCAGGTCCCGCGATACCGGTCGGCGGCACGGCAAGCACTCACAACAACAACGGCGCGCTCACGGTGGTCGGGTTGATCATCGGCGTCGGCGCCGCGCTGCTGGCGTTGGGTCACAACGGCACCGCCGCGACCGTCAACTGCTCGGGGCCGACGCCCACAGGACCGGCTGCGGCACTTCGCCGACGCCCAGCGGTGGCCACGTTCACCGTGGCGCTGTCGAACAGTCCGAAGGGCTTTCGCCGACCTTCATGTTCGTCTTCAGCAAGCCTGTCTTGAACGCGGCGTCGCTCACCGGAAATATGGGAATGCCCTCTACGTGCAGGATTCCGTTCCGCCAGGCCCGCTGGTCCGAACAGCTTCTTGTCGAGCATTGGCGGCGCCACAGGGGTTTTCGACGGCACGGGCACGGTGTTGACCATCACCATGACCGGGCAGTTGATCCGTGGCACGCCTACTACATCACCTTCACCAACACCGTCACCGCGTTGGACGGGTCGACCCTGGTGCCAAATTCGTTCCGCTACCCGCAGTCGGTACGCTGTCGATCATGCGGCCATCCGCTGACGCAAGGCGTCATCCCGAACGCACCGGTGAACTCGGGGCCGGCAACGGCAACAGCGGCAACAAACCGCACGGTGGGAACGGGAGCGGGAACTCGCCGCACGCGGTCCCCAACCACTGACAAGTCATCCGGGCGATACGCAAAGGGCCGACCTAAAGGTCGGCCCCTGCATTTGCGTCGTCAGACGCGGTGGTCGTGCATGATCGGCCGCACGATCAGCTTGTAGAGCTTCGGGGACATGTCCACGATGCGGTCATTGATCGGCTCAAAACCCCGGTCGAACTGGTTCGCGAAGAACGAATGGTGGATCGTGTCGCGCAACTGGCCGTCCATCGGCAGGAACAGCGCGAGGTAGAGGATGACGAACATCGCCGCGAGCACCTTGGCGATGCTGATGAGGCCGCCGCCGGTGCTGCTGATCCACGAGTTGTCGCGACGATCGATGCGGCTCATGACGAACCAGCCGCCGACGCGTACGAGCGCGTAGACGAAGAAGAACAAGAGCCAGAACGCGACGAGATAACGTGACGCATCGGACAGCGACCAGTCAGGCGGCAGCCCCGTCGCCACGCCCGTCGACCAAAGCGATGCCGCGAGAAGGCCTACGACGAGCGCGCCCGCATCGAAGGCCTCCGCGACGACGCCCACGCGCCAGCCGCAATAGAAGGCGACGATGAGCGTCGCAAAAACGAGCCAGTCGATCCACGTCATAAAGGCATCTCCCGGGCCGATAGACGGTCGAGTAAACCCGACCGCTCCATCCGCTCTAAGATCCGGTCCCCCGCGTGCGGTCGAATGCATTCGACCGCTCCCGAGGAGCGACCTACGTTGCGCCGCCGCGCTGGGTCGCGCTGAAACGCTCCCGCAGCAGCGCGAGGATCGTCTGCAGCGACGCCTCGGCCTGGTCGTCCGTGATGGTCGTGTCGGCCTTGCGGAAGCGCAGCGTGAGCGCGATGCTCTTCTTGCCGGCAGGCACTTGCGGTCCGCGATATTCGTCGAACGCGGACACGCTCTCGAAGGCGTCGACCTTCGCGCCTGCGATGGCGCTCATCAGCTCGCCTGCGGTGACGGCCTCGTCGACGACGACCGCGATGTCGCGCTGCGTGCCCGGGAAGCGCGGGATCGGCGCGTACGGTTTCACCGGCGGCGTCGCGGGAAGATTCTCGAGATAGAGCATGATGCCGTAGCTGTGCTCGCGCAGGTCGTAGGCGCGCGCAAGCCGCGGATGCAGGCGGCCGAACTTCGCGACCGGTTTGCCTGCGAGGTCGATCGTGCCCGCTGCGCCCGGATGGAAGTACGCGCGTTCGCGCGCGCGCGTCTCGCCGCTCTCGACCGGCGAGCGCGGCGACGAGCGACTCGGCTTCGCCCTTGATGGAGAGCAGATGCCGGTCGACGGCGCCCTGCTCGCCGCTGTCAGCCGAACACCGCGATGAGGCACAGCGACGGCCACTCGAGCACGCCGTCGACTTCATAGGCGCCGGTGCGCGAGAGCGGATCGGGCGGGCCTGCACGCGTGCGCCGTTCTCGGCGCGCGCACGGGGCCGTGCGGAAGACATGGCCGATCTCGAACAACCGCAGCTCGCCGCCGGCGCGCGGCCACGAACGCGCCGCGACTTCGAGCAGACCCGGCAGCAGGCTCGGCCGCAGGAAGCGTTGTTCGTCCGAGAGCGGGTTGGCGATCGGCACGGATTCGGGCCAAAACGTCATGCCGGAGCGCTCCCATGCGCTGACCGTGCGCGAGCCTTGGAGCGCGAGCGTCACCGCCTCGCGATAGCCGAGCGCCGCCGCACGCCGCGCGAGCAGCGACTCCTGATCGAAGAGACCTTCGTCCACCCGCTGGGGCGATGCGTTCATCTGCCGCTCGGGAATGGCGTCGTAGCCGATGCAGCGCGCGATCTCTTCGACGACGTCGATCTCGGCGCTGACGTCACCGCGCCAGAAGGGCGGCACGACCGCGAGCGGCTCAGCGCCGGAGACGGTGAAACCGATCGGTTCGATGGCCGAACGCATCTGCGCGGCGGGAAGCTCGGTGCCTAACACGCGGTTCACGTACGCCGGGCCGGACCTGGATCGTGCGCGGCGCGCGCTTCGCTTCGCCGACATCCGCGACGGCGGTCGGGGTCGCGCCAGCAGCGACGAGCAGTCGCGCGGCCGCGCGCCGCCCGATGTCGGGAAGTTCGACCGGCAGGTTCTTCTCGTTGCGCGCGCTCGCTTCGGTGCGCAGGCCCAGCGCGACCGCGGCGCGCCGCACCGCCGCGCCGTCGAAGTTCGCCGACTCGGCGAACACGTGCGTCGTCGACTCGGTGACGCCGCTGCCCGCGCCGCCGAACACGCCCGCCACGCCGACCGACGCCCTGCGCGTCGGCGATCACCGGCGTGCCTGCCGGCAACGCGCGCTCGGTGCCGTCGAGCGTCACGACCTTCTCGCCGGCCTTCGCCGCACGCGCCGTCGAGGATGCCGCCGTTGATGCGCGCGGCGTCGTAGAAGTGGAGCGGCTGGCCGGTCTCGAGCATCGCGTAGTTGGAGACGTCCACCATGAAGTCGCGGCTGCGCACGCCGGCGGCGTGCAGCCGCAGCGTCATCCACATCGGCGTCGCGCGTCCGCGCACGGCGGTGAAGCCCTGGCCGACGAAACGGCGGCACAGCTTCGGGTCGGCGATCTCGATCTTCACCGGTGCGGGCGCAGCTGCCGGCGTGTTCGGGAAACGCAGGCTCCTGCCACGCCGCGCCGAGCCCGGCGGCGAGTTCGCGCGCGAGGCCGATGATGGAGAGACAGTCGGGCCGGTTCGCGGGGACGTCGACGTCGAGCACCGCGTCGCCGAAACGCACCGCTTTCCAGAAATCCTCGCCGATCGGCGCGTCCGCATCCAAGATGAGGATGCCGTCTTCGAATTCGCCCGGCAGCGCGAGCTCGGTGGACGAGCACATCATGCCGGCCGAATCGACGCCGCGCAGCGCGCTCTTGCGGATCACTTTGGTGCCGGCGGCGGCGCCTGGGCTCGCGCCGTGCTCGAAGACCTCAGCGCCGACGAGCGCGATGGGCACGCGGTCGCCCTGGCGTACATTGGTGGCGCCGGTGACGATCTGCAGCTTCTCGGACGCGCCGACGTCCACCGTGCCGACCTGCAGCCGGTCGGCGTTGGGATGGCGCGCGAGCGTCTCGATCGTGCCGACGACGATGCGCGCGGGCATCGGCTGCGGCTCGACCGCGTCGACCGTGAAGCCGCGCGCGGTGAGCACCGCGGCGAGCGCCTGCGCGTCGGCGTTCGTCGCGACGTATTCCCGAAGCCACGAGACGGGCGCGCGCATCAGGCGAACTGCTCGAGGAAGTCGGGATCGTTCTCGGTGAAGCAAGCGGATGTCGTCGATGCCGTGACGCACGAGCGCGATGCGCTCGATCCCCAAGCCCCACGCCCAGCCGCTGTACAGCTCCGGATCGTAGCCCGCGAGCACGCAGCACGTTGGGATGCACCATGCCGCAGCCGCCCATCTCGAGCCAGCCCGATCCGCGGCACGTGCGGCAGCCCGCGCCGTCGCACACCGAGCACGAGAGATCGATCTCGGCCGACGGCTCGGTGAACGGGAAGTACGACGGGCGGAAGCGCGTGCGGGTGCGTCTCGCCCATGAGATGCCGGCACAGGTCGCTCGCGAAGCCTTTGAGGTGGCCGAAGTTGACGCCGCGATCGACGTGCAGCCCTTCGATCTGATGGAACATGAACGAGTGGCTCGCGTCGAGCGCGTCGCGGCGGTACGCCTTGCCCGGCACGAGGATCGCGAGCGGCGGCGGATAGGCCTGCATGGCGCGCATCTGCACCGGCGAGGTGTGCGGCCGCAGCAGCGTGCCCGGCCGGATGTAGAACGTGTCCATGCCCTCGCGCGCGGGATGATCGGCGGGGATGTTCATCGCCTCGAAGGCGTAGAAGTCGGTCTCGACTTCGGGGCCGAGCACGATCGCGAAGCCGCGCGAGCGGAAGAACGCGGCGACGTCGTCGAGCGTCTGGCGCAACACGTGCAAGCTGCCGGTGCGCGGCTTCAAGCGAGGTCAGGGTGACGTCGAAGCGTTTCGAGAGGTCGCCGCGCCAGCGCCGCGTTCTCGAGACGCGACTGCGCATCGGCGAGCGCCGCCTCGATCGCGGTCTTCGCCTCGTTGGCGCGCTTGCCGAACGCCGCGCGCTCCGCCGCGGGCAGCTTGGCGAGCTCGCCCATCGCCTGCGAGAGCCTGCCGCCCTTGCGGCCGAGGAACGCCGTGCGCAGGGCCTCGATCTCTTCGAGGCTCGTGGCGGCGGCGGCGCGTTCGCGCGCCTCTATCCTGCAGGGTCTGGAGCTGGTCGCTCACGCGTCCCCCTTGAAATACAAAGATGGCCGCATCTCTGCGGCCACCGTACACAAATGAAACTCGGTTATCCTATTACGATCCAGAAGGTGCCATCCGCCGATAGATGAGATAAGCCTTGACGGAGCCGGTTGTTATGAACAATTTCCAAAACAGCACTGGAGAAAGCATCTAGATGCCTGACCTCCTTCGCACTCCTGTTCGCCGGCCCTGAGTATAACATACCGTCCGACACAGAACAAGGGTGTGGAGGACTTGACATTTCGGCGCGAAGCGTTCTATAGAATCTTCGCTGCGCGCGCGAGTTCGTAGAGCAGAATCGACCCTGCCATGGCCACGTTGAGCGAGTCGCCGGCGGGTCGTTGGGGGATGCCGACCTCGATCGCACCGGCCGTCGCAGGTATCCCCTCTAAACCGCGACGTTCGTTGCCCAGAACGAGCGCGGCCCGGCCCGGCAACGACACCGAACGTACGTCCGATGCCCCGGCCGCAGCGCCGACGATCGTCAGGCCGGTCGAGGCCAGCGCGGAGGCGAGCTGCGACCACTCCCCATAGCGCACGATCGCGACCCGGAACAGCGCCCCCATGCTCGCGCGCACGAGTTTGTCGTTGTACGGCTCGACCGAGGTGGGGCCGAAGCACACCGCGCCGGCGCCGAAGGCCTCCGCGCTGCGCACCAAAGTGCCCGCGTTACCGGGGTCGTCGATGTCGTGGAGGATGAGGGTGAGGGCCGGAGCCGGTGCGGCGGGCAGCACGACGCCGAGAGCCTCAACGCCGCGTTCCAAGAACGGCACTTGCGCTACGAGGCCTTGCGGCGTGCGCGTCTGCGACAGCGAATCGAGCGTGCGCTCGTCCACCGCGAACGAGGGTGCGCCCGAGGATTCTGACTGCGCGGCGGCATCGTCCACTGCGGCGCTCGCGCCGGGCACGAAGAAGACGGCGCTCGGCACATGGCCGGTCGCGAGCGCCGCGTCGAGCAGCGCCGGCCCTTCGATGAGAAAACACCGCGCCTGGGCGCGGTGTTTCTTGGTGTGGAGCAGACGCGCCGCGCGCACCTGCGAGCTATGGAAGCCCGCCGCGGCGGCCACCGGCGTTAGACTCCGGCGGCGGCGGGCGCGTGCTTCTTGGCGATCTCGAGCAGGCGCGCGAACGCCGCTGCGTCGTTGATGGCTAGATCGGCGAGCACTTTGCGGTTGACGGTGAGGCCCTCTTTCTTGAGGCCGCTCATGAAGCGGCTGTAGGTGAGACCCTCACGTCGCGCCGCGGCGTTGATGCGCGCGATCCACAGCGCGCGGAAATCGCGCTTGCGATTGCGCCGGTCGCGAAACGCATAGGTGAGCGCATGCAGCAGCGCTTCGTTCGCCGCCTTGTAGTTGCGGCCGCGGGCGCCGCGGAAGCCCTTGACCGCCTTCAACACTTTGCGTCGCTTGTTCAGCGACATCATCCCGCGTTTTACTCGTGCCATTGTGACGTTTCCCTATCCCGTCGCCATTAGGCGTACGGCAGCTTGAGCTTGATCTTGAGCCGATCCGTCTTGTCCACGACCACCTGCTTGCGGAACTTGCGGATCCGCTTCGGCGACTTCTTGGTGAGGATGTGGCTGCATCCGGAGAACTGGCGCTCGCGCACGAACTTGCCCGTGCCCGTGACCTTCACGCGCTTGGCGGTGCTGCGATGCGTTTTCAATTTAGGCATTATTGACCTCAAGTGACTTGGGTTGGTGATGCTTGCCGTGTTCTGCGGCTTGCGCCGCCGCCGCGATGTGCGCCGCCTTGGCGGCGCTGTGCGCGGCGACCACTTCCGGCTTGGGCGACAGGATCATGAACATGTTGCGCCCTTCCAGCCGTGGTTCGCGCTCGACGATGGCGAGCGGTGCGGTGTCCTGCGCGACGCGGTCGAGCAATCTGCGGCCGTGTTGCGAGTACGAGATCTCTCGTCCGCGGAACATGATGGTCACTTTCACCTTGTCGCCGTCCTGGAGCAGCCGTTCGGCGGTGTGGAACTTCACCATGTAGTCGTGGTCGTCGATCTTCGGTCGGAGCTTGACCTCTTTGAGCTCCATCTTATGCGATTTCTTGCGCGTCTCGCGGTCCTTCTTGTCCTGCTCGTAGCGGAGCCGGCCGTAATCGTCGAGGCGGCATACCGGCGGCACCGCGGTGGGCGAGACTTCGATCAGGTCGACCCCGCGCTCCCGGGCGAGCCGGATGGCGTCGTAGGTGGACATGATGCCGAGTTGGGCTCCGTCATCCGCGATGACGCGGACCTGGGGGACGCGGATCTGTTCGTTGACGCGAAGCGCTTTGGTGCTAATGGCGGCTGCGCTCGCCGCGCGTCATCTCAATGGTAAGCGTTGGCGACCTCCTCATGGTACGCGAACAAAAAAAGCCCGCGTGCTGCAGGCTACCCTCAAAGACAAAGCGTGTGCTTGTGATTGCGGCCTTCGTCTTTGTGCGACCGGACTGGCAGCCGGATGGCGCCGTACGGTGCGAAGGGTAGTCGTTTAGTGCCCCCGGATTATATCAGGCAGCGCGTCGAACCGTCAACCTTTGGCGGGTTTCCGTGAGCGGGACGCACGTCATTCGGGCCTTTTCACTCGCTTAGGATCTTGTTCGACCACTCCACCAAAGCGACGAGAGTCGCCGGCGTCGCGAACGTCGCGTTCTTACCGGCCAGATCCGCTTGTTCGACCCCACGGGCCTTCGAGCAAGCGGTTCAGACATGGATCGGGATCTTGAGGCCGATCGTGCGGACGAGGACCTCGCGCAGCGGCGGCCAGCCGATCGGCTGAATCGTGTCTGCCACCGCCGTGCGCATGAGCGACACGGCCTCGCCCAAGAGGAAGATCTGGACCTCGTTGCCGGATTCGGCGAACGCGTTGGCGTGGAGAAAGCCGAACGCGGCTTTGGTGTGGTCGTCGGCGCCCCACGCGCTCTTGATCAAGACCTTGCTCACGATGTCGTCACCTTGGCTTCTCCGCCGCGCGGACCCCAGAAGATCACCCAGGTGGCGAAGTCGTCGCTGAAATGCTCGAAGCGATGCGCGACGCCCGCCGGCACGAACAGCACATCGTGCGGGCCGAACTCGCGCCGGCTCTCGCCGTTACGGAACCAGCCGTGCCCCGAGATGATGACGTAGAGCTCGTCTCTGCCGTGCGGCGTTTGCGGATCGTCGCCGCGCGGGGCGTAGTACTCGAGCTCCATCGTGCCGTGCGCCATGACGTGCACGGAGATGTCGTCGGTGAGCGGCGTCGCGGCAGCCGCCGCCGCGGTCGCGTGGTCCGAGCTTCGCTCGGGCACCATAGGCTCAGGCTCCATGCCGATGCGTTCGCCGGTGCGCCGCCGCACACTCTACAGCGCAGGCGAGCCCTGTCCACAGCGCGAAAAACCACCCGGCAGCCCCTTATAGTAAGGATAGAAGGCGCGCGAAGGGACACCGATTCGTGGCAAAGCTGATCAACGGCAAGACCAAGGCCGAGGAGAAAAAGGGCAACGGCAAGGGCTCGGCCGCGCAAGCCGTCTGGCGCGCGCAGTTCGACGCCGCGGCGAAACTGCCGGGCGCCAACGATCGCACGCTCTCGGACCACCCGCTCAAGCCGATGTACGGCCCCGAGGATCTCGACGGCATCGAGTACGAGCGCGACCTCGTCCTATCCGGGCTCGTATCCGTTCACGCGCGGCATCCATCCGACGATGTATCGCAGCCGGCTGTGGACGATGCGTCAGTTCGCCGGCTTCGGCACCGCGAAACAGACCAACGAGCGCTATAAATTCTTGCTGGCGCAGGGCCAGACCGGTCTCTCGGTCGCCTTCGACATGCCGGCGCTCATGGGTTACGATTCAGATCATCCGCGCGCGCTCGGCGAGGTCGGTAAATGCGGCGTCGCGATCTCGACGCTGCGCGACATGCAAGACCTGTTCGAAGGCATCGACCTCGGCTCGATCACCACGTCGATGACCATCAACTGCACCGCGCCCATGGCGCTGGCGATGTACATCGCGGCCGCGCAGCAGCAAGGCGTCACGCCGGAGAAGCTCGAGCGGCACGCTGCAGGCGGACATGCTCAAGGAATACATCGCGCAAAAAGAGTGGATCTACCCGCCCGAGCCGTCCATGCGCATCATCACCGACATGATGGCGTACTGCGCGAAGCACGTGCCCAAGTGGAACACGATCTCGATCTCGGGCTATCACATCCGCGAGGCCGGTTCGACGGCGGTGCAGGAGCTCGCGTTCACCTTGGCCGATGGATTCGCATACGTCGAGGCGGGCATCGCAGCCGGCTTGGACGTCGACGATTTTGCGCCGCGGCTGTCGTTTTTCTTCAATGCGCATTCTGATTTCTTCGAGGAGATCGCGAAGTTCCGGGCGGCGCGGCGCATCTGGGCGCGCCACATGCGCGAGACGATTCCATGCGAAGAACCCGCGCTCGTGGGCGTTGCGCTTCCATACGCAGACCGCCGGCTGCTCGGCCACGGCGCAACAGGCCGAGAACAACATCATGCGCACCGCCTTCCAGGCGCTCGGCGGGCGTGCTCGGTGGCACCCAATCGCTGCACACGAACTCGCTCGACGAAGTGCTCGCGCTGCCGACCGAGAAGCCAACGTGCAGATCGCGCTGCGCACGCAGCAGATCATCGCCTACGAGACGGGCGTCGGCAACGTCATCGACCCGCTCGGCGGCTCGTACTACGTCGAGAGGCTCACGACGAGATGGAAGCGGCGGCCGAGCGACTACTTCAAGCGCATCGCCGAGCTGGGCGGCGTCATCCCGGCCATCCACACCGGCTTTTTCCAGCGCGAGATCGCTGACGCGTCGTACCGCTATCAGCGGGAGATCGAGGATCGGGCGAGCGCATCATCGTCGGCGTCAACGAGTTCGTGGCAAGAAGAGCCGAGCAGATCGCACTGCTCAAGATCGATCGCGCCATCGAGCTCGAGCAATGTGAGCGCGTCAAGGCGTTCCGAGCGTCGCGCGATGGCGCGAAGACCGAAGCGCGCCCTGGCTCGCGATCGGGCCGCCGCCGAGACGGATGAGAATCTCATGCCCCATTACCTCAACTGCGTGAAGGCCAAGGCGCACCCTCGGCGAGATCTCCGAAGCGCTCGTGCCCATCTTCGGCCGCTATCGCGAACCGGCGTTGATCTAGAGCATGGCGCGCCCGATCCGCATCCTTGTCGCCAAAGCCGGTCTTGACGGTCACGATCGCGGGGCGAAGGTCATCGCCCGCGCGCTCCGCGACGCCGGCTGCGAGGTGATCTACACCGGCCTGCACCAGACGCCCGAGCAGGTCGTCGAGGCCGCGATCCAAGAGGACGTCGACGGCATCGGTCTCTCGATCTTGTCGGGCGCGCACGGCACGCTGTTCCCTCGCATCAAGCAGTTGCTCGATGAGGCGAAAGCGAGCGACATCGTGCTCTTCGGCGGCGGCACGATCCCGAACGAGGACATCCAGCCGCTGCTCGACGCCGGCGTCGCCGCGGTGTTCACGCCGGGCACGCCGATGGCGACCATCGTCGACTTCGTGCGCCGCGAATGCGGCAAGCGAGTCGAAGCATAGGTAAGGACGACAGCACTCTGAGGGCGCCGCACGTGAGAGTGCGGTTTGCGCCCAGCCCGACCGGCTATCTGCACGTGGGCGGCGCGCGCACCGCGCTCTTCAATTGGCTCTTCGCCCGTCATAACGGCGGTGAGTTCGTGTTGCGCGTCGAGGACACCGACGCGACGCGCTACTCCGACGAATACGTCGACGCGATCTATCGCGCGCTGCGCTGGCTCGATCTCGACTGGGACGAAGGGCCGGACGTCGGCGGGCCGTTCGGGCCGTATCGCCAGCGCGAGCGCATCGCCTCGCATCGCGCGGCGGCGCAGGAGCTGATGGCGCGCGGCGCGGCTTATGAATGTTTTTGCGGCCCGCGCGCCGTCGAAGAACCGGCGGAAGGCGATGACGCGCCCGAAACGGAGACGGCTGCCGCGCCGGAGCGCATGACTTGCAAGTGCGCGGTCCTTGATCAGAAGAAGCGCGAGGAGCTGCGCGGTCAGGGCATCCGGCCGGCGCTCCGCATGCGCGTCGACCCCACGCGCGCGATCCTGGTGGACGACATGGTGCGCGGGAAGGTGGAGTTCCCGGCGGGCTCGCTCGACGATTTCATCATCGTCAAGAGCGACGGCGGCCCGCTCTACAATTTCGCGGTCGACGGTCGACGATCACGCGATGGAGATCTCGCACGTCATCCGCGGCGAAGAGCATCTCGCGAACACGCCCAAGCAGCTGCTCATCTACGAGGCGCTGGGCTGGCAGCCGCCGCGCTTCGCGCACATCCCGATCATCCTCAACGAAGCGCGCCGCAAGCTGAGCAAGCGCGACGGCGCGACCTTCGTCAACGAATACGAGGATATGGGCTACCTGCCCGACGCGCTCGACAACTTCTTGGCGCTGCTGGGCTGGTCGCCCGGCGGCAACCGTGAGCTGATGACGCGCGAGGAGATGATCCGCGACTTCACCATCGAGGGCGTCGTCAAGCACGCCGCGATCTTCGACCACGCCAAGCTCGCGTGGATGAACAAAGAGTACTTGAAGGCGCTGCCGCCGCAGGAGCTGGCGCAGCGCGTCGCCGCGCTGCTCGCGACGCGCACGCCGCCGCCAGACCGCATCGACGAGGCGCACGTCGCGCGCGTCACCGCGTTGCTGCAGGAGCGGGCGCGGACCGTCGTCGAGATCGCCGATCAGGGCGCATATTTCTTCACGCGCGGTCCGGTCGAGCCGGCGCCCGAAGCGCTCGCGAAGTACTGCGCGACGCCGGAGGCCCTCGAGCGTCTACGAGAGGTGCGGATTGCACTTGCTGGAGCGGTCGACTTCGCGTCGACCGACATAGAAGTCGCCATTCGAGGCCTCGCCGAGCGGTCGGGCCACAAGGCCGCTGCGTTCATCCATCCTCTGCGCGTGGCGCTCACCGGTCAATCGGTGAGCCCCGGCATCTTCGAGGTCACGAGCATCCTGGGGCGCGAGGTCGCGCTCGCGCGCATCGACGCGCTGCTCGCGCGGCTGCAGACCTCGCCCGCCGTCGCGGCGAAGGGCGGGTCATGAGCACCGCGCGCGCGATCATATTGGCGGCAGGCAAAGGCACGCGCATGAAGAGCCGTGTGCCGAAGGTGCTGCACGAGCTGTGCGGCCGCACGATGTTCGAGCACGTGCTCCACGCTGTCAGGGATGCCGGCATCAGCGACATCCTCGCCGTGGTGAACGCCGATCTGCGCGCCCCGATCGAGGCGTTCGGCGTGCGCACGCTCGTGCAAGAGCCGCAGAACGGCACCGGTCACGCAGCGCAACTCGCGATGGCAGCGCTCGCGGGCGATGATCCCGTGCTCATCGTCAGCGCGGACATGCCGCTGCTGCCGGCGCGAACTGCTCGCGTCGGTCGTCGGCGTTCGAGGCACAACCGGCGCCGCCGCCGCGCTCGTCACCGCCGACGTGCCGCTGCCGACCGCATTCGGCAGGATCGTGCGCTCGCGCGGCTCGGTCGCGCGCATCGTCGAGCACGCGGACGCGACGCCGCAAGAGCGTCTGGTCGACAGAAGTGAACGCGGGCGTCTACTGCTTCGACGCGCCGTCGCTGCGCACGTATCTCGCGGGCTTGAGCGCCGCCAACGCGCAGAAGGAGCTCTATCTCACCGACTGCATCGAGGCGGCGGTCGAGGCAGGCGCGCTCGTCGAGGCGGTCACCGCCAAGAATCATCGCGACGTCATCGGGGTCAACACTCGCGTCGACCTCGCGCTGGCGCGCGCGATCATGCAGCGGCGCATCCTGCGCGCGCACATGCTCGCGGGGGTGACGATCGTCGACCCTATGACGGCCTACGTCGACGCCGACGTCGAACTCGCCCCCGATGTCGCGTTGCTGCCGCAGACCCACGTGCTTGGCACCAGCCGCGTGGGGCGCGGTGCGCGCATCGGACCCGAACACGAGCGTCATCAACGCCGAGATCGGCGAGGGCGCGGTCATCACGTATTCAGTGGTGCGTGACTCGAAGATCGGCGAGGGCGCGACGCTCGGCCCGTTCGCGCACGTGCGCGGTGGTACGGAGATCGCGGCGGGCGCGCACATCGGCAACTTCGTCGAGCTCAAGAACACGAAGATGGGCCGCGGTGCGAAGGCGAGCCATCTGTCGTACCTCGGCGACGCTGAGATCGGCGAGAACGCGAACATCGGCGCGGGCACGATCACGTGCAACTACGACGGCAACCGCAAGAACAAGACGAAGATCGGCGCACGCGCCTTCATCGGCTCGAACACCTCACTTGTCGCGCCGGTGGAAATCGGTGAAGATGCATTGACCGGCGCTGGCGCGGTCGTCACGCACGACGTGCCGCCCGGCGGACGGGTCGCCGGCAATCCCGCTCGTCCGCTGCGCGATAAGGAGCGTTCCGACACGCCATGAGCGCCGTCTCGCACGGCTCGTACGTCGTCGCGACGGCGTTCTTGCTGCTCGCCGCCGCCATCGTGATCGCGCAAGGCTTGATCATCGTGCGGCTGCGCCGTCGCTCCGCGCGCGCCGAGCGGCGCTTCGAGATGCTCCAGCACATCGCGCCCGCGCTCAGCGGCGCCGCGGCCGAATCCACCGCCGCCACCTGCGAGCGCATCCTCGATCGGTGCAGCGCGCTCGTGCGCGCGCAGTCGTTGCTCTGCTTCTACGTCGAAGATGCGCACCTTGTGCTCGGCGCGCGGACCGGCGGCGGCTACGTCGATTTCCTCAAGGAAGGCGACGCCTACGACGGCGAGACGATCGCCGACTGGGTGCGCCGCGAGGGTAGGGCCGCGATCGTCGGGCCCGCGCCCGCCGCGCTGCCGCCCGATCTCGGCGTGTACGATCTCACCGTCGAAGCGGATAGAGTCGCGGCGGGGCCGATCGCGGGCAGCCGCGACACCGTATGGTGCGTCGCGGTGCCGCTCATGCGTCCGCCCACCGGCAGTGAGCGCTCGGCGGTCATCGGCGTCGTGTATGCCGACCGTCCGAAGACCGAGCCGTTCCGCGAAGACGATGTGACGACGCTGCTCACCATCGCACACCTCGCTGGCGACGCTCTGGCGCGCGCGCTCTTCGCCGACCGCGTGAAGCACGAGGCTTCGCGCGACGCGCTCACCGGCCTGCTCAGCCCGGCGGGCTTCCGCAAGCGGCTACGTGCAGAAGTGGACGCGCGCCGGAATGAGACGCGCCGCGGCGCCAACCGCGACGTCGCGCTGTTCTTCATCGACACCGATCACTTCAAGGTCTGGAACGACACTCACGGGCACCCGTCGGGCGACCAACTGCTCCGTCGTCTCGCCGCGATGTTCGCGCAGACGGCGGAACAAGCGCACGGCTTCGCCGGCCGCAACGGCGGCGACGAGTTCTGCATCGCGCTCCTCGACCGCAACAAAGACGCCTCGATCCAGCTCGCGCAAGACCTGTGCTCGAGCGTGGCGGTCGCCGACTTCGCGTCGCTCGTGCCGAACTCGGTGACGCCCGGCGTGCACATCACGGTGAGCATCGGCGTGGCGCACTTCCCGATGGACGTGCCGCCCGATGATCGCCAACCGACCGAGCGGCTCTTGGAAGCGGCCGATCAGCGCATGTACGAGGCCAAGCACGCGGGGCGTAATCAAGTGGCGTATTCACGCGCGCGCTTGCGCGCCTAGAACGGTCAATTCGAACTCGATATGCGGATGAAGGCTTCGTCGAACATACGGACGCAGCGCTTGACAGGCCGCCGGATTCAGCGAAACGATCTCGCATACGTCATCGAAGGCGATCGCGACATCCGCATTCAGCGCTGGCTCTTCGGCAAGGTCTACACCGAAGAGGAATCCCGCGAGCGCCATGCCCGCTGGATGCAAGCGTGGCATGATGCCGGCTTCGGGTTTTGGATCTTCAGAGAAACTAAGGGCGCGATCGTCGGACATGGGGGCCTTTTCTGGTCTCCGCGCGAGCAAGGCGAGGTCGAAGTCGGCTACGCGCTTAAACCAGAGCACTGGGGGCGCGGCTTTGCGACCGAGATGACGCGGCTCTCGCTCGAGGTCGGCTTCGAGCAACTGGGCTTGCGGCGGATCATCGGCATCGCGCAAGGCGTCAATATGGCGTCGCGACGCGTCATGGAGAAATGCGGGATGAGCTTCGAAGCGGCAACGCCGTCACCCGACGGTGTCGACAGCGCCCGCTACGCGATCGAAGCGCGTTCGCAGAACGAGACCGCGCGAGCGGTCGAATGAATTCGACCGCTCCATGAGTCGTTCAGCTCAGTAGCCGGAGCGTTCCGGCGACGTGCGCTTGATCGTCACGCCGAAGCACTCGATCACCCACTCCAAGCCGCGCCAGAACCGCGTCGCGTCGAGGATCGGATTCAAGAAGTTCGTCGTCGTGCAGAAGCGGTATGCGTACGGCCGCTTGTGGTGTTCGCCGTGGTGGCCGACCGACTGGAAGAGCCCAAGGCGCTGCAGCCCGCGTACCCAGAAGGGGACGCTCTGCGAATGCGCCCACTTGTGGATCTGGTTGGACTGCGATGCGATCAGCACCGTCAGGTACGCCTGCCACGCGTGCACGTGGAAAGCGACCAAGATCCCCGCTACGACCACGGCGAGCGCGACCGTGACGAGGTTCGTCTCCCAATAGCCCTTGTTGCGCATCGAGCCGGGGCGGCGATGATGATCGATGTTGGGCAAGATGACCCACTTGTCCAAGAACGCAGACTTGCCGGGCGCGCCCCACGTGTCTTCGGCCCAGTGCCCAAGACCCGAGATGAGGTCCGCGATCAAGAAACATACCAGCACATTCAATAGGATGTAAAGCATGACGGCCTCCTGTGGCAGTGCCACGGGGCCATGGTAGCGTTGGTGCCTGGTACGGGGAGTCCGTGAGATTACGTATTCGGCCCTCGGCGTATACGGAGGGGCCGGAAAGTGATGCGGCTAGGGGCTTTCCGCGTAGCCCTCCATCATGAGCGCGTACAGCGTTGCGGCGTCGCGCCGCGGTACGCCCCATTCGCGCAGCGCCTGGACGTCAAAACCCGTGTTGGTATGGGTCACGAGCGTCCAGCGGCAATAGCGTTTGACGAGCAGCGCTTCCTCGGTCATCTGCTCCTGCGACATCGGCCATGCCGCCAGTGCGTGGTCATGCACGATATAGATCCGATACGCATTGTCGGTCGGCACGCCCACGAGTCCGAGCGCCGCGATCTGCTCTTCGTCGGTCGCACCGCCGTGCCCGAAGCGCGGGCACAGCGTGAAATACAAGACGAGCAGCGCAAGAACGCTGATCGTGCCGATCAGCCAGGGCGCTCGACGCGTAGGCGGGGGCGCGCTCTTCATACTAGAGAGCATCGGCCGATCACAACCGGAAGAGCACTCGACGATCTCGCGCGCGACCGCGAGCGCTCTTGCCGGTGTGTCAGGCGCACGGCAGCGAGGCCTGCTCGGCCGCGCGATCGCCCTCGATCGCACGACCGAAGCCGACCAGCCAGCGTCCGAGCGCCCGTCGCCAACGCGACGGACCCCGCGAGCGCGCCGCGCGCAGCGCGGCTGCTAGATGCTCGCGCCCGATCGCTTCGCGTACGTCGTCCTGTCGCGAACGTACTGCAGCGACCCAACTTCTGCCATCCATGCTGTCACCTCCCTTCGATGAGCGTGAGAGAGAATAAAACGAGGCCTCCGCGTTTGCGGAGGCCTCGCCACAGCATCGATGGGGTATCGCACCCCGCCCGCTAGGCAGAACCTCGCGCAACGCCAACACACGCGATCCCCTTCGGGATCGTGCACGTCATAAGCGTGGTCTTGCGGTTGCTCAAAAAACTCACTCCTCGAGCGTGGTCGAAAAACTCGACCGGACAGAGGAGCATGGTATCACGAGCCAAGCGAGGTTGTCAAATCCACAGCGTAGAAACGCGCGGCACAATGCAACGCCGGATCGTCCCTGCGCTTGTCGCGTGCGTCATCGCGCTCGGCTTCGCGAACGTCAGCCGCGCGGATGGCCCACCTTATGGGAATCTTAAATGGCGCAGCATCGGTCCCGCGATGTCCGGCGGGCGCGTGGCCGCGGTGGCGGGCACCGACGCCGATCCTTTCCTCTATTATGCGGGCGCGGCGGGCGGGAGCGTCTGGCGGTCGAACGACGCGGGCGCGAGCTGGACGGCGGCCATGCCCGACCTGCCGGTCAATGCGATCGGCGCTCTGGCGATCGCTCCGAGCGACAAGAACACGGTGTGGGTGGGCACGGGCGAGTCCTGGGTCCGCGAAGACGCGTCGTACGGCGACGGCGTGTGGATGTCGTCCGACGGCGGCGCGCACTGGCAGCATCGCGGCCTCGAGGCGACCTCGCAGATCTCGCGCATCCTCATCGATGCGCACGATCCCAAGGTCGTGCTCGTCGGCGCGCTCGGCGATCCGTCGGCGGACAGCGATGCGCGCGGACTCTATCGCACCACCGACGGCGGCGCGACCTGGACCAAGACGCTGCGCACCGGACCGAGCAGCGGCATCTCCGACATCGCCTGGAATCCGCAACATCCGAACATCGTCTTCGCAGGCGTGTGGCAGTTCCGGCGCCGGCCATGGGAGTTCGTGAGCGGCGGCGGCGACGGCGGCCTGTATCGCTCGCTCGACGGCGGCGTCACCTGGACGAAGCTCGAAGGCCACGGCCTGCCGACCGGGATCACCGGCCGCATCGGCGTCGCAGTCGCGCGGGGCGATGCCAAGCGCGTCTATGCCTTGATCGAATCGCGCGAGGGAGTGCTGTGGCGCTCGGACGACGGCGGCGACAGTTGGGTGAAGACGAGCGACGATAGGCAGATCGACCAACGGCCGTTCTATTTCAGCCGCTTGGCGGTCGACCCGCAGAACGCCGACCATGTCATCGCGCTCTCCGAGTATCTACAGGAGAGCAAAGACGGCGGCCACACGTTCGCGCAGATCGGCAAGGACGTGCACGTCGATCATCACGATCTGTGGTGGTCGGCAGACGGCCGGCGCATGATCGAGGGCGACGACGGCGGCGTCGCGTCGTCGTTCGACGGCGGCGCTGATTGGAACTGGCCGGGCAATCTGCCGATCGGGCAGATCTATCACATCGGCTACGATCTGCGCGTGCCGTACGACGTCTGTGGCGGCTTGCAGGACAACACGACGTTCTGCGGACCGTCGAACAGTCTGGATCCCGAAGGCGTTCTCAACCGCGATTGGATGAGCGTCAACTGGGGCGATGGCGAGTCGGTGTGGCCCGACCCGCTCGACTCGTCGCTCATCTGGAACGACATCGAGAACGGCGTGCTCGGCATCTTCGACCTGCGCACGCAGCAATTCGTCGATGTCTCGCCGTACACGCGCGATATCAGCGGCACGCCGGCAGCGGGCATGCGCTATCGTTTCGCCTGGGACGCGCCGATCTCGTTCTCGCCGCAGGATCCGCGCGTCGCCTACGTCGGCGGCAACGTGCTGTTCGCGACGCGCGATCGCGGCCGGCACTGGAAACCCATCAGCCCGGATCTCACGCTCGACGACAAGACGCACCAGCAGACGTCCGGCGGTCCGATCCTCGCCGACATCTCCGGCGCCGAGTACTACGACACGATCGCGGACATCGCGCCGTCGCGCGTCCGCGCCGGCGTCATCTGGGCCGGCACGGACGACGGCCTTGTCCAGCTCACCCAAGACGGCGGCGCGCACTGGAAGAACGTGTCGGTGTCCGTTGTCGCGCCGTACGGCGCCGTGCGCACGGTCGAAGCATCGCCATGGAATGCCGGCACCGCGTTCGCCGCGATCGACCGGCATCTGCTCGGCGATCGCGCCGCGTATCTGTTCGTCACCGAGGACTTCGGCGCGCACTGGCGCTCGATCGCGGCGGGCTTGCCGGCGCAATACGCATGGTCGATCCGCCAGGACCCGCGCGATCCGTCGCTGCTGTACGCCGGCCTCGAGCAAGGGATCTGGATCTCGTTCGACCGGGGCGCATCGTGGCAGTCGCTCAAGCTCAACCTGCCCGCCGCCTCGATCCGCGACATGCGCGTCCAGCCGCAGGCCGACGATCTCATCATCGGCACGCACGGCCGCTCGCTGTTCGTCCTCGACGACCTCACGCCGCTGCAGCAGTTGGCGAAGGCGCAGTCGGCGCGCGCGTTCCTCTTCCCGTTGCGGCCGGCGTACAGCTACTGGACGTGGACGCGCGAAGACGCCCAGAGCAACCTGCCGGCGGCCAACACGTTCGCGGGCGACAACCCTGACGTGGGCGCGCTCATCAGCTACTATCTTGCCGCGGCGGCCGCGCACCCAGTCGAGGTCGAGATCATCGACGCTCGCGGCCGGATGGTGCGCCGTTACGCGGGCACGCACGGCGTCGACGGCAAAGACAAGCCGATCGTCGCCGGCGACGCCGGTATCGATCGCTTCATCTGGAACCTCACCGCGGAGCCGCCGGTGAAACGCACGAACGCCACGGGGTCGGTGCAAGGCCCCGACGACGGCGCTTCGGTCGTGCCCGGCACATACGCCGTCGTCATGCGGGTCGACGGACGGACGTTGCGACAGCCGGTGCGCGTGCTGCCGGATCCCCGCGCGACCTGGACGCAGGCCGATTACGTCGCGCGCTACGACTTCTTCGCCGCGCTGTACAGCGAGCTTTCGCAGGTGGACACGGCGCTCAACGAGATGGACGCGCTGCAGCCGAAGTTAGAAGCGCTGGTACCGGTGCTGAAGAGCAAGAACGCGCCGGCGGTGCTGGTCGCGCAGGCGCAGTGGTCGCAGACGAGGTTGATCGCGATCGAGGCCGATATGACCTCGAGCCCGCACAGCCTCGACGAGACGACGCACTTCCCCGACCGGCTGCGCGAACGCATCCTGTGGCTGACCGGCAGCCAGCTCGCGTTCTCCCGACAGCCGCCGTTCGCGGCGCATCGCGCGGAAGCCGCGGACATGCGCAAAGAGTTCGATCGGCTCATGGGCGAGTACGCCGCGTTCAAAAGCGAGATGGCGGAGTTCGAGGCGGCGTTGAAGGCGGCGGGTTATGGGCCGATCTGAAATGGGTCGACCTAAAGGTCGACCCCTACATACGCTTGCTGCAGCGGCGGCGGTGATGGCGATGCTCGGCTGCAGCAGCGGACCGAAAACCCATCCCGTCACGCTTGCGTCGGGGCCGCCGGTGGGCGTGATCGAAGAGAAGGTATCGGATTTCGTAGACGTGCGGGGCGTGCCCCAGCAGCATCTACTCCGTTGAATATGTGAGCGTGCAGAATTTCGAGGACCAAGACGCGCTCTACAAAGAGATGCAGCAGGTGTTCACCGTGTACGAGAGCCGCGTCGACCAGGGCGGCTTCAAGAAGTTCAACCTCACCCCGATGAAGCGAGACGCCGGCGGCAGCTGGGAAGAGCGTCCGTTCTATCTGGAGCGGCGGCCGGACGGCCGATGGAACGTCTTATGACGTTGCCGCTGACGCCCCACGTCGCGCAGCTCGTCGACGCGCTCTACCCGCCGGCGCGCCAGGCGCTCGCCTATGAGGTCGCCGCAATCGGGCGGCGCGTGTTCTGGATCGGCGCCGCGCTGCAGCTCGCCGCCTTGCTCGCGATCTACTACAGCGGCGCGGCGACCGCGCTGCGCGCGTGGCTCGAGCGGCGCATCCCGCGGCCGTTCTGGGCGGCGTGCGCGCTCATCGTCATCATCGGATGCGCTGTGGCGCTGATCATGCTGCCGCTCACTTGGTACGACAGCTACACCATTGCGCATCGCTACGACCTGAGCCGCGAATCGCCGGCGCTGTGGTTCCATGACTGGGCGGTCGCGCTCGCGCTCGGCGTGGGCATCAGCGCGCTCGGCGGCGCGTGGTTCTTCCGGGTGGTGGCGCACTGGCCGCGCGCATGGCCGCTCGTCGCCGGTCTCTTCGCCGCGCCGATCGTGCTCGTCGCCTCGGTGCTGCTGCCCGTCGTCATTGAGCCGCTGTTCAATCAATACACGCCGCTGCCGCAGTCGGCGCTCACCGCGTCGATCCTCGAGCTCGCGGCCGCGCACGGCGTCAAGGCCGCGTCGGTCTACGAGTTCGACCTCAGCAAGCAGTCGACGTCGGCCAACGCATTCGTGTCGGGCATCGGCGGCACCGACCGCATCGCGCTCTCGGACAACCTGCTCTCGTCGTTCAAGTCCGACGAGATCCTCTACGTCACGGCGCACGAGCTCGGGCACTACGTGCATCGCGATCTGTGGCGCGGTGCGCTCTACTCATGGCTCGGCGCGCTCGCGGCGATCGCCTTCCTCTGGTTCCTGGGCGGTGCCCTTATCATCGCGAGCCCGACGCGCGCGTCGGGCATGAGCGATCCAGCGGCGGCGCCGCTGCTCATGGCGCTGCTGCTCGTCTTCGCACTGCTCACGCAGCCGGTCGCCAATGCGCTGTCGCGCCAGATCGAGCACAACGCCGACGTCTTCGCCGCCGCCAACACGCATCTCGGCGAAGCGGGCGTGCGAGCCTTCGCCCGGCTGGGCTCGCAAGGCTTGAGCAGCATGCACCCCGATCCGCTCGTCGTGTGGTATTTCTACACCCACCCCCCGCTCGACGAGCGCATATGGTACGCCGCCCATGAGGCCGGCCTGTCGGAGTAGGAGTTCGCGCGCCGGGACCTAACCGTAGGATTCCGCGGCTTCGCTATGGCTCGCGGCCTTGGTCAATCGGAGGTTTACAGTATCGTGCGCTTCGCAAACGGTCGCTCTCGTCGTCTCCTGCTGGTCGTCGCCGGTTTCGCCGGCGCCGCGGTGCTCACCGCAGCGGGCGCTGCGAACCTCGCCCAGCAGGCGAAAGCCGACGACGTCACCATCATCACGTTCGGTGCGCCGCTCTCGCTGACCGGCCGCGACGCGCGCGAAGGCGCGCTCACCAAAGAAGGCTACGACTTCTGGAAGGACTACGTCAACTCGCAGGGCGGCATCAAGGTCGCCGGCGTGCTGCACAAGGTCGACATCAAGTACTACGACGACGGCAGCGATTCGGCGACGTCGGCGAAGCTCGTCGAACGGCTCGTCACGCAGGACAACGTCAAGTTCATCCTCGCGCCGTACGGGTCGTCGGCGACCTATGCCGCGAGCGCCATCACCGAGAAGTACCAGGTGCCGATGGTGGATCCGAACGGCGCGGCGGAGAAGATCTTCAGCCGCGGCTTCAAGTACACGTTCGCCATCCTCAGCCCCGCCAAGATGTACCTCCAGGGGATCCTCGAGCTCGCGCTGACGATGCATCCGAAGGCGGCGTCGCTCGCCATGCTCGCGGCGAACGACCAGTTCTCGATCGAGGTCGCGGACGGCGCGCGCGCCTTCGCGAAGGCGAACGGCATCAACGAGGTGTTCTATTCCGAGTATCCGCCGGACACCAAAGACGTGGCGACGCTGCTCACGCAGGTGAAGGCGAAGAACCCCGACATCATCTTGGGCTCGGGCCACCTCCAAGACTCTTTGCTCATCATGCGCGCGGCCAAGGATCAGAACGTCAGCTCGAAGATCATCGGCTTCTCGGTCGGGCCGTCGACGCCGGACTTCATCACCAGCCTCGGCAACGACGCCAACGACGTCATGGGCGGCGCGCAGTGGACCACCGCGCTCAACTACACCGATCCGTTGTGGGGCGACGCGCAGCGCTACACGCGCCTCTTCCAGGCGAAGTACCACCATCTGCCTGACTATCACAACGCCGAATCAACGGCGGCGTGCGAGGCGTTCCAGCAGGCGCTGCTCAAAGCCGGCGCGATCGATGCGGGCAAAGTGCGCGACGCGCTCGCGTCGCTCGACATCGACACGTTCTACGGCAAGATCAAATTCGACAGCCGCGGCGTCAACATCTATAAGCCGATGGCGGTCGAGCAGATCCAAAAGGGCGAGCACGTGACCGTGTGGCCGGCGGACGCCGCCAACGCCAAGCCGGTGTATCCGCTGCCGCCGTGGGGCAAGCGGCAGTAGCGGCAGCGCCACGCTCTACCTCCAAGTCCTGATCAACGGGCTGCTCGTCGGCGGCATCTACGCCGCCGGAGCGCTCGGTTTTTCCCTCGTCTGGGGCATCATGAACGTGATCAACATCGCGCATGGCGCCTTCATCATGCTCGGCGCGTACGCGTCGTACTGGCTGTTCGTGGGCGCGCTGCACCTCGATCCGTTCCTCTCCATACCGCTCTCGATGGCGGTCATGTTCGTCCTGGCGTACGTGCTGCAGCGCGTGCTCGTGAACCAGGTCATCCGCGCGCCGATGCTCGCGACGTTCCTGCTCACCTTCGGCATCTCGATCATGATCGCCAATCTCGCACAGGTGTACTGGTCGTCGGACATCCGCTCGGTGACGACCACCTACTCCGGCTCGAGCTTCGCGCTCGGCAGCCTCACCGTGCCGTGGGTACGATTGGCGACGCTCGGGATCGCAGTGGCGCTCACCTTCGCGCTGCAGATGTTCATGACGCGCACGAAGACCGGGCGCGCGATCCGCGCGACGAGCATGGACGTCGACGCGGCGCGGCTGTCGGGCGTGGATGTCGCGGGCATCTACGCGCTCACCTTCGGCATCGGCGGCGCGCTGGCGGCCGCGGCGGGGTCGCTGGTGAGCGTGTCGTATGCGATCACCCCGAGCATGGGCGACTCGTTCGTGGTGCGCGCGTTCGTCGTGTCGATCCTCGGCGGCTTGGGCAACGTCACGGGTGCGCTCGTCGGCGGGCTGGTGTACGGGGTCATCGAGTCGTTCGGCGCGCTCGTCTTCGGCGAAGGCTATAAGGATGTCGTCGCGCTCGTCGTGCTGCTGCTCGTGGTGCTCTTCCGGCCGTACGGCCTCGTGGGCAAGGCCACCGCCTGATGAACGCCGGCCGGACGGTGACGTTCGTCGTCCTGGCCGTGCTCGTGCTGGCCGCGTTCCTGCCGCCGCATCTCAACGGCAACTGGGTGCACGTGTTCACCCTGTTCTTCATGATGGCGATCCTCGCACAGGCCTGGAACCTGATCGGCGGTTACGCGGGGTATGCGAGTTTCGGCAATGTGGCGTTCTTCGGCGTCGGCGCCTATACGTGCGCGTATGCGATGACCGAACGCGCGCTGCCGTTCTGGGCGGCGTTCGCGCTCGCCGCGGTCATCGCGGCGCTGTTCGCGGTCGCGCTGGGGACGCCCATCCTGCGCCTCAAGGGCCACTACTTCGCCATCGCCACGTTGAGCATCGCCATCGGCACGCAAGCGCTCGTCGCGGAACTGCCGCCGCTGGGCAAGGGCAGCGGCATGACCCTGCCGATCAACAGCAATTTCCATCTCTTCTACTGGACGATGCTCGGCGTGCTCGTCGCGAGCATCGTGCTCACCGCGCTCATCGCGCGCGCGCGTTTCGGCTACGCGCTCGTCGCCATCCGCGAGAACGAAGAAGCGGCCGCGATGCTCGGGATCAACACCGCGCGCATGAAGGTGGCGGCCTGGGCGGTATCCGCGGCGCTCACCGGTATGGCCGGCGCGACCTTCGCCTACTGGACGAGCTTCATCGATCCACCCACCGTCTTCGACCTGAACTTCAACGTGCTCATGATCATCATGGCGCTGCTCGGCGGCGCGGGCTCCGTGGCCGGACCGACCATCGGCGCCTTCATCATCAGCGGCATCGGCGAGTATCTCGGCGCGCAGTCCGTATCACCATGGCACACCGTCATCCTCGGCGCCATCATCGTCTTCGTGGTCATCGTCTTGCCGCGCGGTGTGATGCCGTATCTCACCGGCGGACCGCGCGCGTGGAATCTGGCCGCGATACGCGCGCAGATGCGGGTGAGCCGCGTATGAGCGGCGTGAGCGGCGCGAGCGCTGTCGGCGCGGCGCCTGTGTCCAGCGACGCGGCGATCGTCGCCACCGATATCGTCGTGCGCTTCGGCGGCCTCGTCGCGCTCGACGGCGTGACGCTGCGCGTCGCGCGCGGCGAGATCGTCGGGCTCATCGGTCCGAACGGCGCCGGCAAGACGACGCTGTTGTCCGTCATCTCGGGCACGCAGCGCCCGACCGCCGGCTCCGTGGCGGTGAACGGGCGCGACATCAGTGACGTGCCGACATTCCGGATCGTGCGGCTCGGCCTCGCGCGCACCTTCCAGGTCGTCAAACCGTTCGCGCATCTCACGGTGCGCGAGAACGTCGCCGTCGGTGCGCTGTTCGGACGCCACGGCGTCAGCCGGCCGGCTGCGCAGGCGTTCGCGGCCGCCGACGCCGTGCTCGAACGGGTCGGGCTGGCGAGCGAGGCGCGCCGGCAAGCATCGGAGCTCACGCTGGCCGGGCGCAAGCGCCTAGAGATCGCGAAGGCTCTTGCGACCGATCCCGAGATCCTGCTGCTCGATGAGGTCATGGCCGGC
The DNA here is from genome assembly GCA_963805945.1 of Vulcanimicrobiota bacterium. Classification (GTDB taxonomy): domain Bacteria; phylum Vulcanimicrobiota; class Vulcanimicrobiia; order Eremiobacterales; family Eremiobacteraceae; genus JAFAHD01. Next base: position 564,272 of record CAWDVP010000002.1, read on the forward strand.
TTGACGCCGCACGAGACCGATCAGGCGATGGGGTTGTTGCGCGAAGTGAACGCATCTGGCGTGACGCTGGTGGTGGTCGAGCACGTCATGAAGGCCATCATGGGTCTGTCGCAGCGCGTCGTCGTCCTGCACCAGGGCAGGATCATCGCGCAGGGGATGCCCGCCGCGGTGGTCGCCGATCCGCACGTCATCGAGGCCTACCTCGGTGCGCGCTATGAGGGCGCACGCGATGCTTAAGGTCGCCGGCCTCGACGCCGGCTATGGCGAGGCGCAGGTGCTGTGGGATCTCTCGCTTGAGGTGGGGCGCGGCGAGATCGTCGCGCTCGTCGGCGCGAACGGCGCAGGCAAGAGCACGCTGCTCGCGACGATCTCCGGACTGATCGCACCGATGCGCGGCACGATCGATTTTCAGGGCACCGATATCGCCGGCTGGCGCGCGGAGCGGATCGTCGCAGCCGGCATCAGCCACGTGCCGCAAGGCCGGCGTCTGTTCGGCGGGCTCACGGTCACCGAGAACCTCCTCATGGGCGCGTTCCATCGGCACGACGACGGCGTCGCCGCCGATATCGACAAGATCTTCAACCAGTTCCCGCGACTGCGCGAGCGGGCCGAGCAGTTGGCGGGCACGCTCTCCGGCGGCGAGCAGCAGATGTGCGCGATCGGCCGCGGGCTCATGGCGCGCCCCGCGCTGCTGCTGGTCGACGAGCTCTCGCTGGGTCTGGCGCCTATCATCGTCGAGCAGCTGCTCGCCGTGCTTGCCGGCTTGCGCAACGACGGGGTCACCATTTTGCTCGTCGAGCAAGACGTGCGCGTCGCGCTCGAGACCGCCGACCGGGGCTACGTGATCGAGAACGGCCGGGTGGGCCTCTCAGGCTCCGCGCGCGAGATCCTCGCCAACCCTCACATCAAGACGGCCTACCTCGGCATCTAGCTCCGACCGTTTATCGGGACGGCGGCTTGACCTGATTCCGCCGGAGTGCTAGGCTATTTCCACGATTCAAAAGTTTGGGGTCCCGCGACCTCGCTCGCGAGGCCCTCTGGAGCGTTGGGGATGGCCAATCCGGGCCAGAATGTCGAAGAGCCGCCCCGCCGGGAGCGGGCAGGAGTCCAGTCCGTCGAGCGGACGCTGGACATCCTCGAGTCGCTCGTCGACTTCGATTCCGAGGTCGGGCTCGTCGAGATCAGCCAGGCGGTCGTGCTGCCCCTGGCCACCGTCCACCGCCTGTTGGGGACGCTGATCCGCCGCGGCTACGTCAAGCAGAACCGTCAAAACCGCAAATATTCGCTCGGCTTCCGCGCCCTGCAGATGGGCAACGACATGCGCCAGCGCTTCAGCTTGCGGCTGGAAGCGCGGCCGTTCCTCCACCGTCTGATGATGAGCACCGGCGAAAGCGCCAATCTGGCGGTTTTAGATGACGGCGAAGTGGTATATATAGACCAAGCCCAATCGTCGAAGATCCTACGCATGTTCACACAACTCGGAAATCGGATGCCGGCGCATTCGACCGGCAGCGGCAAGGTGATGTTGGCGTTCGCCGCGGCGGAAGCCGCCGAGGGCGTGCTGCGCCGCTACGGCATGCCGAGCCGGACGCCGCGCACGATCACCGATGCGGCGCGCTTCCGCGACGAGCTCTCGCGCATCCGCGTGCAGGGCTACGCGCTCGACGATGAAGAGCATGAAGTGGGCGTCCGCTGTCTGGCGGTGCCGGTGCGCGACGGATCGAGCCAGGTGGTGGCGAGTCTGAGCGTGTCCGGTCCGGTGACCCGGCTCGGCGACGATCAGATCCACAATTTCACCGCCGAAATCGTCGAGTGCGGCAAGCAGCTGTCGTCGCGGCTCGGCTTCGTCGACGCGGTCACCGCACACTAGGAGGTCCCTCATTCCCGAAGATCCAGCACGTCTGTCGCACCTGCATGGCGCGCATGACACCCCGCCCGACAGCATGGAAGCGCTGCTCGCCGGTGTGATCGAGCTATACGTCGGCGAGCCGATGGCCAAGCTGACCGTGCGGCACGTCGCGCGCGAGCTCAAGACCTCGCAGGCCGCCGCCGCCGAAGCGCTCGACACGCTCGCGCGCCTCGGCTTGCTGAGCGTGCAGCTCAGCGCCGACGGCAAGAACGCCTACCAGCTGCGGCCGGCCGACAGCTTCCTCGACGTGCTCGAACGGCTCACGCGCTATTGCGCGGAGCAGATCGAGTCGGTCGCGATCTCGCCCGAGCGCGCCTTGCTCACGAGCGGCGAGGTGGTGTCGGAGATCCCCGCGGTGCGCGCGCTGCGCGCGCGCGTCGCGAACCTGGAGACCTCCAACACCATGCTGCAGCGCAAGAACCTCGAATTGGGTTTCTTGTACACCACGAGCGCGCTGCTCGCGAGCTCGATCGAGCCGATGACTCTGGCGCAGACCGTGCTCGACGCGGTCGGCTCTGCCGCGCGCCTCAAGGCGCACGAGTACTTCGTCGCGCTGGTGGATCAAGGGCTGCTGACCTTCCAAGGCGGCGTCAACATCGACAAACGCGCGGCGGAGGCGTTCCTCACCGGCCACGCGTCGCTCATCGACGCCTGCATCGAAAAAGGCACGCTGCTGTCGATGCCGCGCCAGTCACGCATCGACCGGGTGAAGCAGGCGCCGTTCACGGTGCTGCCGCTGGCGAGCGGTCCGGGCGCGCGCGGCCATGGCTGCATCGTCATCACGCGGATCGCCGAAGAAGGACTCGGCAGCGATGAGCTGCGCACCCTCATGCAACTCGCCGAGATGGCGGGCCGCAGCCTCGACAACGCCGCGATCTTCACGCAGAGCGTCGCCATCGGCGCGACCGACGAGCTCACCGGCGCGCACAGCCGGCGCTATCTGTTCCGTCGTCTCGGCGAGGAGATCACGCGTTCGAGGCAGAGCGGCGGCCCGCTGTCGGTGTTCATCTTCGATATCGACCACTTCAAGATCGTCAACGACGAGTTCGGCCATCCCGAAGGCGATCGGCTGCTCAAGGTGATCGTCGCCGCCGCGATGGGCGCGGTGCGCGACATCGACCTCGTGGCGCGCCTCGGCGGCGAAGAGTTCGCGGTCATCCTGCCCGGTACGCCGGCCAGCGAGGCGTTCGCGGTCGCCGAGCGCGTGCGCCGCGCGGTCGAACGCATCGCGCACGAGACCGAATCAGGCGCGGTGCTGCGGCCGCGCGTGTCGTGCGGCATCGCGTCGCTCGACGATACGACGCAGACACCGGCCTTGCTGCTGGCGGCTGCGGACTCGTGTCTGCTGGAGGCCAAGCGCACCGGCCGGAACCGCTCGATCATCGCCTCGCGCTAAAATGGCGGCGACCGTGCGGCACGCCACGCGCGCCGACCGCGAGTTCGTCGATCGCTTGGGGCGCGACAGCGCGCCGTCGAGCCTTTCTCCGCTTCGTCCGGCATCCGCGCAGGCAGCCGCCGAAGCCTTCCATCGCGCGGTCACCATGTGCGCCGATCGCCCCGATGCGCTCACTCTCATCGCGGAGCTCGACGGCGAAGCGGCCGGTTTCCTCATGCTGCTCTTCGACCTGCCCGATGACGTGACGCTGCAGCGCCAGGCCTTCGTCGTGTACATGGCGGTGCGTCCGGCGAACCGCAAGCGCGGCCTCGGTCGCGCGCTCCTGGCGGCTGCGGTCGAAGAGGCGAGGAAGCGCGGCGTGGCGCACATTAGTCTGATGGTCACGGAAGCCAATGCGCCCGCCCGCGCGCTATACGCGCAGGCAGGGTTCGTGGACGAGCGCGTGCAGATGACGAAGAAGATCCCGGACACGCCGCGATGATGAACGCACCCGCGAGCAGCGCCATAAACTGGCGCTTCGCCGTGCGCGTCGTGCTCATCGCCGCCGCGATCGTCGGCACGCTCTATCTCATGACGCTCATCCCCAAGACGATGGCGGTGTTCATCATCGCGATCCTCCTCGCATACGGCTTGGCGCCGATCGTGCGGATGCTCGGCAAGCGCATGCCGCGCGCCGTCGCCATCGCGGTCGTGTACGTGGGGCTCATCCTCGTCGCCGCGGTGCTCATCCTCGTCATCATGCCGGCGGTGCTCGAGCAGACGCAGCGCATCCTCGACAATTCGCCGGCGTACGTCGATGCCTTTAAGACCTTCGCCGATAATGCTCAGCTGTGGCTGAAGGCGCACTTCGGCAAGCTCATCGCGGCCAACCAGGTCGCGCAGATGGAGAACGCGAGTGTGACGCGGATCTCCGGCGCCGCCACCGCGATGATCGGCGCGGCGGGCAGCATCGCCGTCGAGGTCGCCAACGCGGTGTTCATCCTCGTGTTCGGCGTCATGATGTCGTACTTCTTGCTCGCGAGCGCCGACGCCATCCGCACCTCGTTCTACAGCCTGTTCCCCGATCGGCTGCAGCAGCAGGCGCGCTTTTTCGCCGCGGAGACCGGCCGCGTCGTCGGCGGTTTCATCGTCGGCCAGGTCACCTTGTGTTCGATGACGTTCGTGATGACGCTCGTCGGCCTGCTCGCCATCCGCGCGCCGTTCGCGCTGCTCATCGCGGTGCTGTCCGGCGTCATGTACGCGATCCCGTACTTCGGGGTCGTCATCGCGACCGTCGTGGGGTTCTTGCTCGGCAGCCTCGTGTCGTGGCCAGTCGGCGTGGGCGTCGCGATCGTGATCATGATCGCGAGCAAGCTCGCGGATTTCCTCGTGCCCAAGGTCATGGGCGACAGCGTCGGGGTGTCGCCGCTCGCGATCCTGTTCGCGGTGCTCGCCGGCGGCGAGCTGTTCGGGCTGTGGGGTTTGATCCTCGCGATACCGGCGGCCGCGCTGTTCAAAGTGGTGTGGACGCTGTGGCTCCATCCGTGGCTGACAGGCAGGCCGATGCTCGAGCCCGCGAAGACCGACGCCGCCGCGTAAACCGGCCGGACCTCCGGCTACATCACGTCGGGAGCGGAAACGCCCAGCAGTCCGAGCGCTGAGGCCAACACCGTCTTGCTCGCCAGGCATAGCGACAGGCGCGCGCTCGTGAGCGCTTCGTCGTCGCTCAACACCACGCACTCGGTGTAGAAGCTGTGGAAATCGGTCGCGAGATCGCGCGCGTATTCGGCGAGGCGATGCGGTGCGCGCGCTTTGGCGGCGTCGGCCACGGTGCGTTCGAAATCCGCGAGCCGCCGCACGAGCGCGATCTCGCCGGGGTGGCCGACCAGCGCGAGATCGGCGCCTTGCCGCGCGCGCTCTAGCAGCGGTCCCCTCCCTGATTCCTGCGCGCGGCGCAGGATCGACGCGATGCGCGCGTGCCCGTACTGGACGTAGTAGACCGGATTTGCCGACGATTGCTCCACCGCCAGCGCGAGGTCGAACACGAGCTGCGACTCCGGCGCGCGGTTGATGAAGAAGAAACGCGCGGCGTCCTTGCCGACCTCGTCGACCACCTCGCGCAAGGTGACGATCGCGCCGGCGCGCTTGCTCATCGCCACGCTCTCGTCGCCGCGCTTGAGGGCCACCTGTTGCGCGATGAGCACCTCGAGCGCGCCGGGATGGCCGAGCGCCGCGGCGATCGCCTTGATGCGCGCGATGTAGCCGTGGTGATCCGGCCCGAGGACGTCGATGAGATGGCGGTTGCCGCGTTCGAACTTGTCACGGTGGTACGCCGCGTCCGGCGCGATGTAGGTCGGCCGGCCGTCGCTGCGGCGCAGCACGCGATCCTTGTCGTCGCCGAACTCGGTGGAGCGCAGCCACACGGCGCCGTCCTGCTCGTAGGCGACGCCGCGCGAGACCAGCCAGCTCACGACCTCATCGACCTTGCCGCCGTCGTGGAGGGTCGACTCGAAGAACCAGCGGTCGAAGACGACGCCGAAGCGCTCGAGATCCTCGCGCTGCTGCGCGACGATGGTGTCGCGGCCGAACGTCGCGAGCGCTTTTCGGCGCTCGTCAGGGTCGGCGCGCAGCCACCGGTCGCCGTCGCGTTTCTTGAGCAGTTCGGCGACGTCGATGAGATCGTCGCCCCGATAGCCGTCTTTCGGGATCTCCGCCTGCTCGCCGAACAACTCGGCGTAGCGCGCGAAGATCGAATCGGCGAGCAGGTCCATCTGGGCGCCGGCGTCGTTGACATACGTCTCGGTGTTGACCGTCGCGCCGGCGAACCGCAGCATCGCCGCGAGCGTCGCGCCGAGCGAGCTCGAGCGGCCCTGGACGACGTTGAGCGGGCCGGTCGGATTGGCCGACACGAACTCGAGCAAGACCGGTCCGTACGACGCGAGCGCGTCCGAGCGGCCGAACGCATCGCCTGTTTCGAGCGCCTCGCGCACGACGTCGGCCCAGAACGCCGGGGCCATGCGCAGATTGATGAAACCAGGCGGCTTGACTTCGAGCGACGCGACGCCGGTCATCCGTGCGACGCCGTCAGCGGCGACGGCGCGCGCGACGTCGAGCGGGTTGCGGTTCCACAGCTTGCCTGCTGCGAGCGCGGCTGCCGTCGCGAAATCGCCATGCGCAGGGTCGCGAGTCGGCCCGAGGGCGACGGGCGGCGCGGTCTTCGGGTCGGCGCCGAACTCCCCGGCCGCCGACACGAAGCGTGCCTGCAGCTCGGTCTCGAACGCGGCAAGCGACTGCGCATAACGCGTCGTCTTCATGACGGGTGCTTAGGAAGATGCGCGGAGCCGACCTTCGCCCGCTCGCGGCCGATGTAGGGGCCGACCTTCAGGTCGGCCCTAGCGATGATACGGCTCGCCACGCGCGATCTTCACCGCGCGATAGAGCTGCTCGAGCGCGATCAATCGGGCCATCTCGTGCAAGAAGGTGAGCGGCGACAGCGACCAGCGGAAATCGGCGCGGGCGGTGCAATCGGCGTGCAAGCCGTCGGCCCCGCCGATGAGCAGGCTCAGGCGCCGCGCGCCGGTCCGCCCGACCTGATCGAGCCGCGCGGAGAGCTCCGGCGACGAGAGCATCTGGCCTTCCCGGTCGAGCGCCCACACGATGTCGTCGCCGCCGATGCGCGCCAACATCGCCTTGCCCTCCGCCTCCATGCCGCCGGGCTTGACTTCGATGATCGACACGGGCAGATATGGTTCGAGACGCCGCATGTAGCGGTGGCAGCCTTCGCGCAGATACGGCTCGCGCAGCTTGTCGACCGCGAGGATGGCAAGCTTCATGCGTCCGCATTCGCCGCCTGTCGGGTGCGTACCGCCGCATAGAGCCCGCCGGCCTTGCGCTCGACGCTGCCCTCGAGTTCGAGCACCATGAGACGCGCGGCGATCTCCGCAGCGCCCGCGCCGCACGCAGTGGCGAGCTCGTCGACGCTGCAGCCGCCGGCACGCAGCAGCGGCAGCAGCGCATCTTCGGCCGGTGGCGCGCCATTGTCCAAGGGCAAGCGCAGCGTGGTCTCCCAGCCCATCAACGATGCCACATCTGCTGCGGACGTCACGAGCGGCACGCCGTCGGCGATGAGCGCGTTCGTGCCGGCGCTCGTCGGCCGGCCGACATCGCCCGGAATGGCGAAGACACGTCGGCCCAGCTCGTCGGCGAGGCGGGCGGTGATGAGCGCACCGCTGCGCGAGCCGGCTTCGACCACGATCGCCGCCTGCGACAGCGCGGCCACCACGCGATTGCGCATCGGGAAATGAAATGCACGCGCCTTCTCATGCGGCGGGAACTCGGAGAGGACCGCGCCGCCGCGCTCGACGATCTCGTCGGCGAGCAATCCGTGGTAGTCGGGATAGAGCGCACGCACGCCCGAGCCGATCACCGCGGCGGTCGGCGTGCCCGCGTCGAGCGCGCCCTTGTGCGCGGCGGCGTCGATGCCGCGGGCCAGTCCGGAGATGACCGTCGCGGAGAACGCCGAGAATTCAGCGGCCATGCCGGTCGCCACGGCGCGTCCGTACGCGCTCGCCGCGCGGCTGCCCACGATCGCGACGCAGCGGCGCGCAAGGCATGCGAGGTCACCGCGCACGTAGAGCACGAGCGGCGCGTCGCACAGGTCGTGCAGCGCCGCCGGATACGCCGCATCGTCGTGCAGCACGACGCGCGCACCCGAAGCATGCGCCGCGGCCAGCGCCGCACGTGCGGCGTCATCGTCGACGAGCGCGAGTCGCGCGAGAATGCCGTCGGAGAGGCGCTCTACGCCAGGCGGCGGCGCCGCATCACTGTGGGCGAACTCCGCGACTGCGCGGGCAGAGCCGAGCGCTCGCACGTGCGACGCGAGGGCGCGCGGGGACCACACGCCAGCCGCTGCGACCGCCAGCGCATAGCCGATGTCAAGATCGTCCATGCGGGTGCATCACGCGCCGGCGCCTCGGCGTCCAGGGTGCGCCGCAGCGGGGCTACGTCGGCTGCAAGTGCTGGTGCACGAAGGCGATCGCGATGCTGCCCTCGCCGACGCCGGAAGCGACGCGTTTCACCGAACCTGCTCGGATGTCGCCGACCGCGAAGATGCCGGGCACCGCGGTCTCGACCAAGAAGGGATCGCGTTCTCCCTTCCACCGGCCCCCGCGTACGAGGTCGGTGCCGGTGAGGATATAGCCGCGCGCGTCGCGCGCGATCGCGTCGGGCAACCACGCGGTGTCGGTGTCGGCGCCGATGAACGCGAAGAGCGCCGGCGTCTCTCGACGCGACGTGACGCCGGTCTCGTCATTGCGGACGTCGATCGCCTCGAGATGATCCGAGCCGTGCACGGCGGTGACCTCGGAGCGCAGTTCCACGGCGATATTGAGCTTCGTCTTGAGCTTCTCGATGAGATAATGCGACATGCTCTTGGCCAGCGAATCGCCGCGCACGAGCAACGTCACCGACTTCGCGTAATCCGCGAAGAACACCGCGGCCTGGCCGGCCGAGTTGCCCGCGCCGACGAGATAGACGTCCTGGCCCTGGGTCGAGCTGGCTTCGCTGCGCGACGCGCCGTAGTAGATCCCGCGGCCGGTGAGGCGATCGCATGACTCCACGTCGAGCCGCCGATAGGTCACCCCGAGCGCGAGAACGATCGTGCGAGGCGTGACGATGTCACCGCCGTCAAGCGTGACGCACAGCGGATCGACGTGGATCGCCTGGACGGATCGCGTCACCACGATCTCCGCGCCGAAGCGCCGCGCCTGCTGCAGCGCGCGACTTGCGAGCTCATCGCCGGAGACGCCGATCGGAAAGCCGAGGTAGTTCTCGATACGCGACGATTGACCGGCTTGGCCGCCGGGCGCGTCGCGCTCGACGAGCAGCGTCTGTAGGCCCTCGGACGCGCCATACACCGCGGCCGCCAAGCCGGTCGGCCCGCCGCCGATGACCAACACGTCGTACTCCGTCTGCTTCGGCGCGATCGATAGGCCGGCCGCCGTGGCGATCTCTTTCAGAGACGGCGCGACGAGCATACTGCCATCCTGCAGCCGCACGATGGGGTACCGATCGGTCTGCGGAAGATCCGTGGGGCAGACGGGATCGTCGGGCGTGAACCACGCGAACGACACTTGATTGCGGTTGAGGAAGTCGCGCACGTCGTGCGATGCCGGATCCCAGCGCGGCCCGATGACCACGAGTTCGGGCGCCGGTGGCTCCGCCGCGATCTCGTGCAGCCCCTCGATGCGATCGAACGCCGAGGAGCCGACCGCGGCGGAGATCCGGGGGTCCACGGCCGCCAGCGCGTGGAACTCGCTCGGTTCGAGGCGGATGGCGCGTGACTTCTCCGTCGCGCGAAGGCTACCGACGAACGGCACGTTCAACATCATCGGCACCTCGCCGAACATCTCGCCCGGCCCGCGCACGCCCACCACCCGTTCGATGCCGTCGACCACCTTCGTCACTTCAAGGCGGCCCTCGACCGTGAAGAACAACGCGCGAGCTTCGCCCTCATGCGCCACGTACTCGCCCGCTTGCACATGGATATCGGGCACGACACCCACGAGATGCTCGAGCTCACGCTCCTCGAGTTCGGAGAAGAGCGGGATTGCCCTCAGTTCATCGATGGTGAGCATTTCGCTGTCGCCTTCTAGAGCAGTTCGATTATTTCCGCGAGCGAGACGACGCGCGGCGCGCGGTCGAACTCCGGATGCGCCGCCTCGCGATCGAGCAGCGCCGCGCGCATGCCAGCCGCCAGCGCGCCCTCGACATCGTGGCCGGGAGAATCGCCGACGTGCAGTGCGGCATCGGCCGGCACGCCGGCGCGGCGCAACGCCTCGGCGAAGATCTCCGGATGCGGCTTCTCATAGCCGAGGTGCGCGGAGTCGAGGATGAAGTCGAACGAGCCGTGCAGGTCGACCCCATGCAGAACCTGCTCGAGATCGCCGGTCCAATTCGAGATGACGCCGAGCGCGATGCCCCGGCGCCGCAGGCTTTCGAGCAAAGGCCGGACCTCGTCGTAGACGCGCCAGCCAAGGCGCTCGTTGAAGCGCCGATAGACCGCTTCGGCGCGTGCCGCATCGCCCGGATCGACCGCGCAGACCGACAACAACACGACATGATACTCGGTCCAGAAACGATCCACTGCGGCCATGGAAAACGCCTGTTTTTCGGCCGCCGGCGTCTGCGGTGCGAGCATCGCGGAGGCGCGTTTGATGCCTTCGGCGAGCTTCGAGCGGTCGATCGCGACGCCCAAATCGGCGCAAGATGCCAAAAAGTTGGTCTTTTGGTCGGGTTCCATGCAAAGGAGCGTGTAGCCCGCGTCGAAAAAGACTGCCCGTGTGGTTCTTTCCATGCTGGAGGGGCCTTCGAACTCTAGCAGGGCGGTCCTGTGCATCGCGCGGGATCGCCGTCTCCAAGGAGTAAGACAGATGCCCGAAGCGTATTGCGTGAAATGCAAAGCCAAGCGAGAGATCAAGAACCCGGCGCAGATCACGATGAAGAACGGCCGCCCCGCGGTGCAGGGCGAGTGCCCGATCTGCGGCACGAAGCTGTTCAAAATCGGAGCGTCCAGCTAGTCACAATCCGGGCGGGCTGGACCAGACCGTGAACTGTCCGGCATGCCGTAGCGGCGACACTCGGGTCGTCGACAGCCGCGACGACGAGAACGCCGTCCGCCGCCGGCGCGAATGTCAATCGTGCCGGCACCGTTTCACCACCTACGAGCGCATCGAAGCCGCTCGGCTATTCATCGTCAAAAAAGATGGTCGCCGCGAGCCGTACAACCGCGATAAAGTGCTCGCCGGTCTGCGGCGCGCGTGCGAGAAACGGCCGATCTCCGAGACGGCGATGCAAGAGGTCGCGGATTCCGTCGAACGCGAGCTCTACGCGCGCGGCGAGAGCGAAGTGCAGTCGGGCGCGGTCGGCGAGCTGGTCATGAGCGCGCTCAAGAAACTGGACAAAGTGGCGTACATCCGCTTCGCCTCAGTCTACCGGTCGTTCACCGACCTGAACTCGTTCCAGGAAGAACTCTCCCAGCTCTTGCCCAAGAGCGACTGAATGGACGTCGACGTCGAGATCAGCGTGCTGCCCGAAGGCGTCGGGCTGCCGCTGCCGCAGTACATGAGCGCGGGCGCCGCGGGCTGCGACCTGCTCGCGGCGGTGCGCGACGACGTCGTGCTCGCACCGGGTGAACGCGCGCTCATCCCGGCGGGGTTCTGTCTCGCGCTGCCCGCCGGCTTCGAAGCGCAAGTGCGTCCGCGCAGCGGGCTCGCACTCAAGCACGGCGTCACCTGTCTCAACACGCCGGGCACGATCGACGCAGACTATCGCGGGCCGGTGGGAGTCATCCTCATCAATCTCGGCACCGAGCCGTTTCGCGTGCGACGCGGCGAGCGCATCGCGCAGATGATCATCGGCCCGGTGCAGCGCGCGCGTTTCGTCGAGCGCGACACGCTCGCCGGCACCGAGCGCGGCGCGGGCGGTTTCGGCTCGACCGGCCGCGGTTCGTAGCGCATGCGGGCGCTCGTCGTCGGCGCAGGCTCCATCGGGTCATACATGGCGGCGCGGCTGCAGCAGGGCGGGCACGAGCCCGTCTTCTGGCTGCGCGGCGACGTCGAGCGGCCGACAGTGGAGTACACGCTGCACGTCGGCACGACGGAGTATCGGGCGAGCGTCCAAGCGGTGACCCAGTTGTCGGACGGGCGCCTGCGCGAGCCGTTTGAACTGGCGATCGTCGCGGTGAAGACGTTTTCGACGCAAGGCGCGATCGACGCGCTCGCGGCGATTCCGGCGTGCGCGGCGTCAACCGTACTGGTCATGGAGAACGGCCTCGGCAGCGATGAGCTCTGCGCGACGGCGTTCGGCGCCGACCGCGTCGTCGCCAGCGCGCTCACGACGGCGGTCGAGAAGACGGGCGAAGGCGTGCGCGCGACGAGCAAGGGCGGCTTGAGCATCGCGCCGATGGGCTCTGTGCCGCAGAACTGGCTGGTGGCGGCGCTCGAAGTCACGCCCATCAGGCTCGCGGTCGTCTCCGATTGGCGCGCGCTCAAGTGGTCGAAGCTGTGCATCAACCTCATGGCCAACGCGGTGTGCGCGATCCTCGATTGGCCGCCGGAGCGGGTCTACGCCGACAGCGTCGCTTTTTCAATAGAGCGGCGCTGTCTGCTCGAGGTGATCGCGGTGATGGACAAGCTCTCGATCCAGCCGGTGGCGCTCATCGATTTTCCAGTGCCATGGTTCGTGGGGGTGGCGCGCTCGATCCCAGAGAGTATACTTCGGATGCTCATCGCCTCGCGCGTGACCAAGGGCCGCGGCGGCAAGCTGCCCTCGCTGCTGCTCGACCTGCGCGAACATCGCCCGCAGCTGGAGGTCGACGCGCTCAACGGCGCGGTCGCCTCGCGCGCGGCGGCTGCCGGCGTCGCCGCTCCGGCGAACGCGACGGTGACGCGCATCCTCGACGGTATCACCGCCGGCACCGTGAGCTGGCATGAGTTCCGCGACAAGCCCTCGGCGCTTGCCGACGCGATCAATGCGGCCGCGGCCGGAACTGCCGCACCGCCAGGGCGACCTTAGCGGCGAAGCCGGCGGACGGCGTTTTCGTACGCCTTGTCGTGCGGATCCAAGGCAAGCACTCTGACGATTCGATCATGCTCACGCACTATGAATACACCGCGGAACACGACGCCGCCGTGCCTCAAAGACGCCGCTCTGGCAAGCTGCAGCTTACCTCTCTTCTTCGGGAACTGTTTGGGGTCGGTTTCGAGCTTCGCGCGGAGATCGTTCCATGTAGCTCCGAAACCCGGGCGGGTGACGCAGTAGTCGACCAAGGCTTTGCCGACTTCCCTATGCAGCACGACAGTCCAGCGGTCACCGGCCGCGCGGCCTGCCCGCGTTGCTGTATCGGACTCCGATCGCCTCGTCGATCGCATCTCCAAGCACCCTTGCGCTGATGAACTCGCTGTCCGGTGCTTTGGCTCTGCGCCTCAACGCAGCTGCATCGGCACGGAGGAATCGTGGCTCGAAAAGCTCATCGAGCCGGCATCCGAGAACCATCGCGATCTTTTCGAGCTTGGCCACGGTGATGTTGCCGTCTCCTCGCTCCACCTTTGAAACCGTTGCACGAGAGACTTTGGCTCGCGTCGCGAGCCTCGACTGGGAAATATCAAGCTCGGCTCGCTTGCGCACGAGATTGACCCGAAGGATGTCCGTCGCGCGCGTCGCTGGTCGATTCTTTTCTGCTCTCACGCCCCATAGTATACGCTGCTCTTGGGCTAATTGTCAATTTTAGTAGACAATTCAAACGCTTTAGCCGCTGGACAACGGTCGGCGAGACCGCACTGATCGCATTGCGGCTCCGGCCGGCACGGACCGAGCGCCGCGAAAAGCGCGAGCGCTCCTTCGACCGCGTACGGGTCGCGGCTGAGCGCCTGCGCGAGCGCGCCGATCTCGAGCTGCAGCACTTCCGACGGCGCGCCGGATTCAACGATGGCGAGACGTTCGGCGACGCGCCGTGCACCCGGGTGTGCGAACACAGTGAAGAAGCCCCATCGCTTCAGCGTCTGACGTGCGGCCATCTCGTTGATGCGTGCGAAATCTGCGCGCAGCGTGTCCACCAACGCAGGCCAGCCTTCCATGGGCTCGTCTGCGGCGGCGACGCGAGCGACCCGCGCGAGATAACCGCCTTCATCGCGCGCGATGTCGCGCCAGCGCGCGGCGTTGACGACGCAGGCGCGGATCTTCGCCTCATTGCGGATGATCGGCCGCCGTAAGAGCTCGTGCACCTCCGCATCGCCGAAGACCGCCACGCGAACAGGGTCATAACCGGCGAACCCCGCGGCCAGCGCATCGCGCTTCGACTCCACCACCGTGTTGCCGATGCCTTGTGCGAAGATGACCTCGCACAGGCGGCCGAACGCGACGCTTTCGCCGCTCGGCGCGTCATGCTCGGCGACGTAGCGGCGCACGCGCGCCGCGCTCTCATCCGCGCCGAAGCGCGTGTCGAGGATGCGGTCGATGACGCGCACGAGGCCTGAGCGCTTGCGCACGCTGGCCGCGCGGAGCCGCTTCCGAGGCGGCCCTAGCGTCTCAGCCGGCTGCGCCGACGGCGTTTGTTCACGGGGTTGGGTCAGAGGCATCTCATCTCCATCATTTCGCGGGAACGCACTGCGGCAGCGGGCGAGAAAAGCGCGCCACGCGCCGAGGTTCGAGGCGGGGATCGGCGCGATGAACGCGGCGCTGCGCCAGCGTGCGGTCTCGGCCGAAAACCGGTTGCCGGCGCATGCGACAAAGCGGCGGACGAAGGCGCGCACGAGAAACGGTGAGTCGGCGTCGACGATCGCGCGCATGCCATGCGGGATGACGCAACGGTCCACCACGCGCACGGGTGTGGCGCGGCCCGCATCGTCGCACGCGTTGAGGGCGACGCGCGCGGAGACGCCCGAGAGGCACGGCCGCAGCCGCGCCGTATCGAGCATCACGAACCATAGCCGCTCCACATCCGGGGTCTATGTCACGCGGGAGCGCTGTCGCGACAAGACGGGCCGATCTAAAGATCGGCCCCTACATAAAGCGCCGAGATCAGTAGGTGCGGCGGGCGAGGTGCCGTTCGAGCGCTCGTGCGGCGAGCGCCATCGAGAAGTTGGTGATGAAATAGACGAAGCCGATGAGCGTGAACGTCTCGATCGGATTCAAGTACTTGGCGAAGATGATCGTCCCCGAACCCGTCAGTTCTTGCACGCCGAGCCCCCATGCGTACGACGTATCCTTGACCACGGTGATGAACTGCCCGACGGTCGGCGGGATGACTTTGCGCATGCCCTGCGGCAAGATGATGAGGCGCAGCGTCTGGACGTACGAGAGGCCCTGCGAGCGCGCGGCCTCCCATTGCCCCGGCGGCACGCCGTTGAGTCCGGCGCGCACGATCTCGGCGATGACCGCGGCGGTGTAGATCGACATGCCGGCGATCGCGGCCCACACCGGCGGCAGATGGCTCCAGAAACGCGCGGCGAGCATGATCAACAAAAGCGGTAGGTTTCGGAACAACTCGATATAGAGCGTGGCGAGCGCCCCCGTCAGGCGCGCGAAGCCGCGTGCGCCTTCGCCCGCGTAACGCGCGACGCCCAAGACGACGCCGCCGACCATCGAGATGACGATGGTCCAGAACGCGATCTCCAGCGTGACCTCGAAGCCCCACCACAAGAAACGTAGATTCTCCGACTGGAAGAGCGCGACGAAGCCGTGCCAGCTCATGCGCCGCGCCTCGCATCGGCCGGCGTCGCGATGCGGCGCTCGAAGTAGCGCGCGAGACCGGCGAGTGGCAACGTCAACGCGAGATAGAGAACGGCGACGGTGACGTAGGCGACGCCGTACATCAACGTCTCGGATGACCACGTGTCCGCCTGATAGATGAGATCTGCGCCGGCGATGAGCGAGAGCACCTGCGTGTTCTTCACGAGGTTGACGCACTGGTTGGTGTATGGCGGGATGATGACGCGCAGCGCCTGCGGCAGCACGACGTAGCGCATCGCTTGCACGAACGTGAGGCCCTGCGACAACGCCGCTTCGAGCTGGCCACGCGCGACCGAGGCGACGCCGCCGCGCACCACTTCGGCGATGAACGCGCCTGTGTAGATCGACAGGCTCACCACGCCCACGACGAGCACCGGCAGCACGATGTGGAACCGCGGCAGTCCGTAGTAGAAGAAGAACGCCTGCAGCAGCAGCGGCGTGTTGCGGATCGACTCGACGTAGATGCGGTTGACGGCCTGGGCGAGCCGCGACGGCGCGGCGCCGAGCAAGCCGAACGCCACGCCGAGGATCGTCGCGAACACGAGCGCTAGCGCCGCGACGAGCACCGTGTGCGCGAGCCCGATGGCGAAGACGCGCCAGTCGAGCAGCAGCGCCGACCAGGCCTGGAGCGTCATCGCCGTCGTCTAAGCGGCCCTTAGGCTACTTCGTCTCGTTCTCGGTGTAGATGCCCCATTTCTGTTGCCACTTCTTCAGCGTGCCCGAGTTCTTGATGTCGGTGATCTGGGTCGCCACCCACGCGGACAACGTGTCGCCGCCCTTGCGGGTCGCCACGCCGTAGTCTTCGCTGCTGTAGCGATCGGGCAGGATGACGGTGGTGGGGTCTTGCTGCTCGTAGTACTTGAGGATCGAGCCGTCGGTGGAGAACGCCTGCACGCGGCCGGCCTGCAGCGCCGCGAGGATCTCGCCGTACGTCTCGAACGCGGCGAAGCTCAGCAGCACGTTGATGTCGGACCCCTTGGCGGTGAGCCGCGTGGCGGTATCCGCACCCTTGGCGACGCCGATGGTCTTGTTGTTGAGGTCCTTGAGCCCTTTGATGCCCGAGCTCTTCTGCACGAGCAGCGCGATGCCGTCGGTGTAGTAGGGCGGGCTGAAGTCGAGGATGAGCTTGCGCTGGTCGGTGATGGTGAACGTCGCGATGACCATGTCGAGCTCGCCGCTGTCGAGCAGCGCGCCGCGCGTCTTCGCCGTCACCGTGGTGAACTTGACCTTGTTCGGGTCGCCGAGCAGGCGCTTGGCGAGCTCGTGCGCGATGTCGATCTCGTAGCCCTCGTACTGGTTCGTCTTGGGATTGAGGAAGCCGAAGCCGAGCACATCGGCCTTCACGCCGACGTCGAGCGCGCCGCGCGCCTTGATATCGGATAGCTGGTCGGCCGCCGCCGGTCCGGCGCCGAGCGCGCACAGCGCGAGCGCTGCAGCGAGCGCGGCGAACGTGGCGCCCGCGACGCGCCCGATCGCGAAATGCCGTCTCTTCACGATGTCCCCTCCATGATCAGTGCTTGAGTATCTTGCTCAGGAACCCTTGCGCTCGCGTCGAGCGCGGATGTTCGAAGAACTCGCGTGGCGGCTGGTCCTCCACGATTTCGCCGTCATCGATGAAGACGACGCGATCGGCGACCGCCGCGGCGAAGCCCATCTCGTGGGTGACGACGAGCATCGTGATGCCGTCGTGCGCGACGCCCTGCATCACGTCGAGCACCTCCTGGATCATCTCCGGATCCAGCGCCGACGTCGGCTCGTCGAACAGCATGATCTTCGGACGCATCGCCAGCGCGCGCGCGATCGCCACGCGCTGCTGCTGGCCGCCCGAGAGCTCGGCCGGATACGCGTGCGCCTTGCTCTCCAGGCCGACGCGGCGCAGATAGCCCATCGCGAGCTCCTCCGCCTGTGCCTTGGGCACACGCTGCACGAGCGTCGGCGCGAGCGTCACGTTGTCGAGCACGGTGCGGTGCGGATAGAGATTGAACTGTTGGAAGACCATGCCGATCGTCTGGCGCAAGCCGGCCCAGGCCACGTTCGGTTGTGTGACGACGACGTCTTCGACCGTCAGCGTGCCGCCGTCGAGCGCTTCGAGCCCGTTGACGCAACGGATGAGCGTGGACTTTCCCGAGCCCGAGGGCCCGCAGATGACGATGCGTTCGCCTTGGGCGACGCGCAGCGTGATGTCGCGCAGCACGTGGTTTTGCCCGAACCACTTCTCGGCGTGCTGGAAATCGATCACATGCGTGCCGCCTGTGCTCGGCGGTGCGCCGCTTAGAAGACCTCGACCGGAGTGCCGCCGGCCGCCGAGAACAGCGCTTTGACTTTGTCCACATCGGGGCCGGCAGCGAAACCGGCGACGCTGCGTCCGGAGTCGATCGCATCCGTGTAATCATCGGATCGGCCGTCAGGGATGCTCAGCTCCGCCAACAATTCGTCCGACCCGGACGACACCATGCCGGCGCCTTTCGGCGTCTCATCGGTGAGTCCGGGTACGCTCATGCCGCCGAAACCGGTGATGATGCCGGTGCCTGAACCCATCGCGTCCGCGTTGGGCTCGCCGCTGAGGATGAACTCGACGCCGCTGGAGACGAGATCATCCGACGGCGTCTCGCTCGTGATCACCTTGAGACGTTCGATGTCGAGGCCGCTCGCCTTGATCGTGTCCGCGAGCTTCGCCACCGCATCGTGGTCCTTGAAAATGCCGACGACCATCGTACCCATGCTAGCGACGTCCTTTCTTGCGTGAACCCCGCGGTTCGCGCAAGGCGGCGGCGCAGCCTCCTGCGAAACCCAGCGGCCATGAGCGCCCTGAAACTCATCTTCTACGTGGACGTGCTCTCGTCGTGGAGCTTCGTCGCCGAGCAAGCGTTGGACCGGCTGCGCGCTGAGCTCGGATCGCGCTTGGAGGTCGAGTGGCGCATCGCGTTCCTGTTCGACGGCGGCCCCTTGGGCTATGGTCTCGAGAAGAACGCCTGGTACTACCGCCGCAACCTCGCGGTGACCGGCGTGACGCTCAACACCGCGTGGCGCGACAGCATGGCCGACACGACCTGGCATGCGAACCTCGCGGCGCAAGCCGCGCGCAGCCTCGGGATCGAGGACGACCGCGTTCGGCGCGCTCTCACGCGTGCCGCGATGGTGGACGGCGAACACATCGGCAGGCGCGACGTCGCCGTCGCGATCGCCGCTTCGGCGGCGGGCGTCAGCGCAGCCGAATTGGAAAAGGCGATGGACGATCCACGCACGGCCGCGCGCATGCACGAGACGACGGCGGAGTTCAAGGCGTTGAAGCTCGATGTGCAGCCGGTGTTCATCTTCCGCAACGATATCGGCGATACCGCGATCCTCTCGGGGCTGTACACCTATGAGACGCTTGCCAGCTGTGCGCGCGAGATGCTCGCCGCGGCCGACGGCTATGCGTCCTTCATCGCGAATAATCCCGAGCCGAAGCAGTAGGGACGCGGTCGCCGCGCGAAGGCGACAGTCACCACGGCGACTGGAGGGTCTATGAGCCTCGCGCGCTTGCTCTTGACGGTGCTCGTCATCTTCGTGCTCTCGGTGGTCTTCGGCACGCTCATCCACGCGTTCTTGCTGAAAGACGACTACATGCAGGTGTCGCAGCTCTACCGGACGGCGATGGACACGAAGTTCGTCTTCATCTGGCTCGCGTATCTCGCGTTCGCGATCGGCTCGGTATGGGTCTATTCCAAAGGCGTCGAAGACGGCCCGTGGCTGGGCCAAGGCCTGCGCTTCGGCTTGGCGATGTGGCTGATCCTGAGCATCCCATCGTTTTTGATCGCATACGCGACCCAGCCGATCCCCGAGAGCCTCGTCATGAAACAGACGCTCTACGAACTCGTCGACAAACTCGTGCTCGGCGTCGTGACTGCACTCATGCTAAGGAGATAGAATTGAAAAGATATCCACTTACGGGCGCAACGCTCTTGGTCGCGCTGGCGCTCGCGCTGCCGGTCGCGACGTTCGCGGACGCCCCGACCGCCAGTACGGCGATGGCGACGCCGACCCCGGTGCCCGGCACCAGCTTGATCAACGTCTCGCGCTGCCATCCGAAACTGAACAACAACTATGATTCCGGCTATCCGCCCGCCGCGTGGAGCGGCGCCTCTCAGGTCTACAACTATTACGACGTCTACGGCGGCTATCCGAATCAACGGCCGTCGAGCAGCACCGCGAACCTGTTCATCGATTACACGAACACGACGCACAAGGTGATGACCTCGGTCGAATTCGGTCTCACCACGAGCGGCGTGGTGATCGCCGAAGTCAAGGACAGCGGCAAGTTCGCGCCGGGCGCGGAGATCAAGCACCGCTTCTCGATGGGCAACGGCGTCGTGCCGCTCACCAACCAGCCACCGGTGTGCATGCCGCTGCGCATCACGTGGGCCGACGGCACGACGTGGAAGGCACCGCATCTGCCGGCCATCAACAAGTCAGCGACCTACGGAAGCGGGCACTAGGAACGAGAAGCTCGCGCACGTACCGACCGGGTCCGCTTTGCGCAGACCCGGTCTTTTCATATGTCGAGGTCGAGCAGATGGTCGAGCGGCTCGCGCTTGGCGACGAGCGTGGCCTGGCCGTCACGCGCCAACACCACCGCCGGCCGAGGGAAGCGGTTGTAGTTGCTCGCCATCGAGTAGGTGTACGCGCCGGTGTTGCGCACCGCGAGCAGATCGCCGGGGCGCGGGTCGTCAAACCGGACGTCGGGGAACAGCCGGTCTGTCTCGCAATGCCGTCCGAAGACCGTGTAGATGGCCTCATCCGCCGTCGCAGCCTGCCGGTGCTTCTTCAACAACGCCACCTCATAGCGCGCATCGTACAGCGCCGGCCGTGGGTTGTCGGACAGGCCGCCGTCGACGATGAGCGCCTGCGACCCATCGGGCAGCGTCTTGCGCACGCCGATCGTGTACAGCGTCGTGCCGGCGCTCGCCACGAGCGCGCGGCCAGGCTCGACGAGGATCTGCGGACGCGGCAATCCCGCGCCCACGTAATGATGCTCGAAGGCCTCGAAGATGGCGCTCGCCCAGGCGTGTGGCGTCGGCGCCCGCTCCTCGCCTTCATCGATGCCGATGCCGCCGCCGATGTCGACGACGGAAAACGAGGCGTCGCACTCGCGCCGGGCATCGAGCGCGAAGGCCGCGAGTGCGGCGATCTCATCCTCGTACTTACCTAGGTCGTAGAGGCGCGAACCGATGTGGCAGTGGATGCCCGCGAGATCCAGGGATGCGCATGACTCGACGAGTTCGAGCGCGGCTAGCGCTTGCCCATCGTTGATGGCGAAACCGAATTTCGAATCGGCGCCGCTCGTCTGGACGTGCGCGTGCGTGTCCGTGTCGATCTCCGGATTGACGCGCACCAGCACCGACGGCTGCTTGTGCAGCCGCTCCGCTGCGGCGGCGAGCGCGTCGATCTCGTCGCGATGATCGATCACGATGTGCTGCACGCCGGCGCCGACGGCGAGGTCGATCTCCTCGGCCGTCTTGAAACAGCCGTGCATGAGGATGCGATCAGCCGGCACGCCGGCACGCAGCGCGGTGTGCAGCTCGCCGGCCGAGCAGACGTCGACCGCGAGCCCCTCATCGGCCGCGATGCGCACAACGGCGCGCAGCATGAGCGCCTTGGCTGCGTAGGTGATCTCGGTGCTCCAGACCTTTGACGCAAAGGCGCGGCGAAAACTAGCCATCGCCCCGCGCAGGGTGGATTCGTCGAGCGCGAGCAGCGGCGTGCCGAAGGTCGTGGCAAGCTCGAACGCGTCGCAACCGCCTATGAGTCCAGGCACCGTTTCGATCGGCATGGCGGCGCGTTCAGCCCCGCGCTTATCAAATCCCTCAGTCAACGATCGCTCAACGATCGCTGTGCCTTCTAACGCGACCACAGCGAGCGGTCGAGCGAGCGATAGCCGACCGCTTCCGCGAGATGCTCCGCCGCCACGCGCTGCGCACCCGCAAGGTCCGCGATCGTCCGCGCCACCCGCAGGATCCGGTCGTGCGCGCGCGCGGAGAGGTGCAGCTTCATCACCGCGGCGGCGAGCAACGCGCGTGCGCGGTCATCGAGCGCGCAGTGCTCCCGCAGCGCCTTGGCCGGCATCGCCGCATTGCACTCGACCGGCCCGAGCCGCTCGCGTTGCCGTCCCCGCGCCTGCTCCACCCGCGCCCGCACGGACGCCGATGGTTCGGCGGAGACTTGGCGCGACATGTCCTCATACGGCAGGCGCGGCACCTCGACGTGCATGTCGATGCGATCGAGCAGCGGCCCGGATAGGCGCGCGAGGTAGCGCGAGATCGCATGCGGCGAGCACGAGCAGCCGCGCAGCTTGTCGCCGCTGTAACCGCACGGACATGGGTTGAGGCTCGCGAGCAGCATGAAGCGCGCTGGATAGGTGACCGTGGCGGCCGTGCGCGAGACGGTCACCGAGGCGCTCTCGAGCGGTTGGCGCAATACCTCGAGCGCCGAGCGCGGAAATTCCGGCAACTCGTCGAGGAAGAGCACGCCGCAATGCGCGAGCGACACCTCGCCGGGTCTAGGCACGGAGCCGCCGCCGACGAGCGCGGTCGCGCTCACCGTGTGGTGCGGCGCGCGGAAAGGCCGCGCGGTGACGAGCCGCGAGCGGTTGCGCAACAGGCCGCTCACGCTGTAGAGCTTGGTGACTTCGAGCGCTTCGTCGCCCGTCATCGAGGGCAAGATCGACGGCATGCGGCGCGCCAGCATCG
The DNA here is from genome assembly GCA_963805945.1 of Vulcanimicrobiota bacterium. GTDB lineage: Bacteria > Vulcanimicrobiota > Vulcanimicrobiia > Eremiobacterales > Eremiobacteraceae > JAFAHD01. Next base: position 586,572 of record CAWDVP010000002.1, read on the forward strand.
TCTTACCGCTGCCGGGTGCGCCGACGAACAGCAGGTTGTGACCGCCGGCCGCGGCGACTTCCATCGCCCGCTTGGCGCGATCCTGGCCGCGCACGTCCTCCAGGTCCTCGACATAGTGCGTCTCGTCGCGGACGGTCTCGCGCGCCGCACCGCCGGACGCGATGCCGCTGGGTGCTTTGCCCAAGACGACGTCGACGGCTTCTTGCAGCGTGCGCACCGGATGCAGCGTGAGGCCGTCAATCAGCGCGGCTTCGGCGAGATTGTCGACGGGCAAAATCAGCCGCCGATGGCCGGATTTCTTGACCCCGATGGCGATGGGCAGCACGCCGCCGACCGATTTGACCGCGCCGTCGAGCGCGAGCTCGCCGATCGCCACGACGTCGCGCAGCAAGCGCGCGTCGAGTTGCTGGTCCATCGCGAGGATCGAGAGCGCCAAGGCGACGTCGAACGCCGCGCCTTCTTTGCGCACGTTCGCCGGCGCGAGGTTGACGACGACCTTGTAGGTGGGGAAAAGGTAGCCGCACGAGCGCACCGCGGCATTGACGCGTTCCTTGGATTCCTGGATGGAGCGGTCGGGCAGGCCGATGATGTGGATGCTGACGTCGGTCGTCGCGATGCCGACGACCTCGACGCGCACGACGTACGCGTCGATGCCGCGCACGGCGGCCGAATATCCGATGGCGAGCACGTCAGCTCTATCACCAGCTACGTGCGGCGCGTCAAGTCAGTGGTGCGGACCGACCACGCCTTTGGCGATGAGGAACATCTTCGTGTTGATGACGAGGAACCGCCACGCTTGGAAGGGCCAGAACTGCCGCCAGAATCGTCCCACGGCCGCGCGCCTATTCCGGGATCAGCTGCCAGCCCGGTTTGGCCTGCAGCTTCCACAAGAACGCCGAGTGCAGGGCGCGCTTGGTCCACGCGCCCGCGAGACCGATATCGAGATCGCACAACGCAAGATCGCGTCCACGCTCGGGATAGCGTTGGAAGTCCCGCACCACCGGCGTCATGATGATCGACGCCGCTGAGCCGTTCCATATCGACTTGCCCATCGACGCGATGCAGGCGGCGGGGATCTCCGACATGCGGGCATGGTGGGTCGGCGCCTTGCCGGCGACCCGTTCCGCGATGTTCTGCGCGACCGTGCGCCCCATGATGCCCGACACCATGCCGGTTCTCGGCGGGGTCGCCGTGATGGCCAGACCGCTAGCCGCTTTCTTGCCCTTCGAGATCGGATGCGGCGGCGCGAAGGCGATGCCGGCCGCGTAGACGTTGTCGTAGTGCGGCGACACGTAGGTCGCCGGCCAATCCGCGGCGCGGTAGTCGGCGTATTGCCGCGGCGTGTAATCGGCGTCCACGCGCATGAACCCGTTCGGCAGCGTCATCTTCTCGCCGAGATCGCCGCCGTCGCTTGCGACGTACTTGACCGGGATGCCGCGGAACTGCGGGATCAGCATCGCCAGATCGTACTCGATCGTGCCCGGATCCTCGCCGATCTGCTCGTAATGCAGCACGCCGGGCTCGACCTTGGTGACGGCTGCCGCGACCTTCGCGATGATGCGCGCCTCGTCGAGCAGCATGCGCACCATGCCGGCGCCGGTCACGAGGATTCCGCGCTTGATCGCCTCGATGCCATCGACGCCGAAATCGCCGGGTTCCGGTTCGTTGGTGATCCACACGAGATCGGCGTTGTCGCGCAGCCCGCGCGCGCGCAGATCCGCGTCGACGTTCATCAGATATTCGAAAGCGGCGCCTTCGCACGTGGCCGACGGGTGGCCGACGCCGACGACGATCCGCCGCTTCTTGCCCGCCTTGAGATCCCGGACAATCGCGAGATACTTATCGCGGGCGTCGATCGCATGCTCGACCGAGCACACGCTGGTCGTGTTGCCGGTCGCGGGGCCAAGCCCGGGTGTACCTTCGAAGTTCAGGTACGGTCCGGTCGCGTTGAGCAGGTATTCGTACGAGAGCGTCCGCTCCTCGCCGGATGCGCTCGTCACGATGACCTGCCGGTCATCGGGCTTGATAGTCGTGGCTCGTCCATCGACGTAAGTGATGCCGAGCTTCTCGTAGACCGGAGCGAGCTCGAAATGCACCTCGTCCGGCGCCATGGTGCCGGTTCCCACCCAGATCAGGCTCGGAAACCAGGTGAAGCGATTGCGCGGCGAGACGACGGTGACGTCGGCGGTGTCGTGGACGAGCGTCGAGAGGTGCAGCGCGGCGGTGTGTCCGGCAAAACCGGCGCCGAGGATCACGATGCGCGGTTTCATGTGATAACCGTACATCGTTTGAGCCGCAATCGTGAGAAGAAGCCGTGAAGGACGTACCCCCGTGGTACGTGCATCACGGGACGATAGGCGAACCCTCGATCGGCCACGGATTATGGATCTTCATGCGCCGCATGTCCGGCGGGTAGGTCGTGGTATGTACTTGCAGCCAATCCTCGGAGAGCACGGCGAGGTACTCGAAATTCTCCCACAGCGCATCGTCACTGTCAGCCTCACGGAAGAACGCCGTCAGCGGCTCGAGACGGCGCCATAGACCGAGCAGCGGGCTGCAGAAACCCTCCACGAAGATCGTCTTGTCGATGATGCCGTTGCGGACGAGAACGCCTAGCTCTTCGTACGTGTTCGCGGAGGCGACGACCGCAGCACGCAGCTCGGCGTGTTTCGGATCGGCCGAGGGCGTCGCCCCGCGCGCCAGCGCCAACCAATAGCCGCGAAAGGCGGGATCCTCGGCGGCCGATGCGAGCTGCGCGCCGATAAGGTCCGTGGCGGCGCGGAAAGCGGGGCCGTTGATGACCTGCGTGATGTTGAGGATGGCGTTGATCTGATTTCCCGCGTGCAGGTGACGCAGCTGGACCAGCGCCACCACGGCGGTCGCACCGATGATCGCGACCGTCGCGAATGTACCGAGGATGCTGAGCTGCTCGAGCGACATGGCGGCCTCCGACGTCGACATGGCCGCCTGAGAAAGACGGCCGGTTGGTCTTACGAGCCCGTTTTGTCGCCGCAGCTCGGCCTCCCTCGCCGGAGGAGTAGTTCACGTCCTGCCCCAGAAGGTGCGCGCGGGAGGGTGAGATGCCGCTCGAGGTTTGGAGCACCGTCGCAAGCATCGGCACGTTCGTCGTCATCGCGGCGACCGCGATCGCCGCGCTCGTCCAGCTGCGCCACATGCGCAGCGGCAACCAGATCGCGGTCTACGCGCATCTCGAAGAGCAGTACGACAGCGATGTGGTCCGAGCGTCGTTCCGATTTATCACTCAAGAACTTCCAGAACGCATAAAGGACCCGGCGTTTCGCCGCGCTCTGTCGGGCGCCAGCATCGGGGAGGAGGCCCGCGCGATTCTGCCATTGATCAACGTGTACGAGAACATGGGCACGATGGTGAAGCACGGCTACGTCGACAAGGACTTCGTCCTCGACACGTATGGCGGCCAGATCATCGGCGCCTGGGAGGGGCTTGACGCCGTGATCCCCATCCTCCGACGTGCGCAGGGATCCGCGGTCGCCATCAACTTCGAGTTTCTCGCGTCGGTCGCCAAGCAGATGATGGATGCGCACAGATACGACGTCTACCCGCGCGGCGTGCCGCGCATGCCGCTCGACATGACCTGGGTCGACGCGGACCGCGCGTAACGGCCCTGTGTCCGTTCAAGTCCCCGAAGCGCAGCCGGCCCGCCGGCAAGAGGCATGGCTGCTCGGCGCGCTCGTGGCGGTCGGCGTCGCGTTGCGCATCCCGGAGCTGTTCACCGGCATCTACAACGATGAAGGCGCCACGTATTTCGACATCGTGCCGAAGACGCTCGGCGCATCGCTGCAGCAGATCGCCTTCACGGAGTTGAACCCGCCCGGCTACTTCCTGTTCATGCGCGTCTGGGCGCACGCGTTCGGCACGAGCGAGTTCGCCTTGAAGTTCCCGTCGTTCGTGTTCGGCGTGGCGCTTATCGTCGTCACGTACGTCGTCGCGCGCACGATCGCGGGCCGCACCGCCGCGCTCGTCGCCGCGTCGTTCGCCGCGATCTCGACCACCGGCATCATGCTGTCCGGCAGCGCGCGGCCGTACACCCTCGCGGCGCTGCTCGCCGGCTGCACGGCGATCGCGTTCCTTCAGATCTTCTACGGCCGTCGTGCATACGCGGCGGCGGCCGCCTTCGCGCTGTGCGGCGCCGCGCTCGCGTGGGTGCACTACACCGGACTCATCTTCATCGCCGGTCTGGCGGCAAGCGCGCCGTATCTGATCTGGCGAGATCAGCTCGTGCGACGGATTCCGCCGCTCATCGTGGGCGTGCTGGCCATCGCGCTCGCCTTTGCGCCCTGCCTGCCTTTGCTCGCACCTCGACTCTCGGGGCCGGCGTGGGCGCCGTCGATCTGGTTCGGCGATTATTTCGGCCGCGCCATCGAGCAGCTCGGATTCCTCGTGCCGCTCGACGTCATGCACGTGCAGATCGCGTTTCTCGCGGCGCTGGGCTGTGCGATCTCGCTCGTGGTCATCGCGCTGCGCGTCGCGCGCGGTGACCGCGCGTCCCTGCCGAGCGGACCGCTCGCCGCCGCCGCTATCTGCGTCGCGGTCGGCGTGCTCGTCGAGACGCCGCTGTTCTTGCACACGCTGTGGTACGTCTTCGTGTTCTCACCGCTCGCGCTCGCGTTGCTCGCTGCCGGTTGCGTGTGGGTCGCGCGCACGGCGACATCGGCCGCGACGCCGATGGCATACCGCGTGGCGTTGCTGCTCGTCGCGCTCTACATCGTGATTCCGGCGGTGCCAGCGCAGGCCGCGCGCTATGCGTGGTTCTACACGCACCTCGAGCGGTCGGGGATGCGCGCGCTCGTCAAGGACGCCGTCCGGGTGGCCGGCGGCACACGGACGCTGTACGTCGCAGCGCCTGATTTCTTCGCCGCGCCATTCGCGTATTACACGCGCACGCAGCCCGACATCGCGCTCGTCGGCTTCGCGCATTGGGACTCGCCGCAGCTGTACTGCACGCTGCACTACGAACGCGCGTGGCGCGCGCCGGATGCGGTCGCCGCGACCGAACGCAGGATCGCGCAGCTCGTCCCCAGCCGCTTCGACCGCATCGCGCTGATCATGGACGCCAAGGCGGCCGATCTCGGCAGCGTGCCGTACAGCCGCGTGTGGGACTTGCGCAAGGGGCTCGAGCGCCGCTATCGCACTATCTACACGGGCGCGTACGATGGGTACAACGAGCCCGTGCTGCTCGTCATGCTTGCTCCGGAGAGCTCGGCGCAGCGGGGCGTCTCGCCGGTGCGCTCGCCCGATGACAGGCACGGGCAAGCGGCGTTGAACGAACCGGAGGCAAGCGAGTGCCCGGCGCCGTGAGCCGAGATTTTCGGTTTTTTCGCGCGGTCGGGGCCGGGAATAATGCCGTCGAGCCCCGTAATGACGGGCTCAGAAGCGTCCTTAAAGGCTTTAGGCGGGCTTAACTATTGTGATGTTTTCTATGCACATATCCACACAAACCGAACGAAACCGTGTGGATAGGAGCGGCGAGGGCCGCTCGAACACCCATACGCCTTGTATCGTTCGGTAGGACGAACGCATTGGGAGGACAGTTTGAAATATCAGGCAGTCGCCGCAACAGCATTCGCGCTCGCGATCGCGCTGAGCGCGTGCGCGAAGAGCTCCGCACCGAGCGGCACCGGCACGAGCGCCGGCGGCGGCAAGAACATCGCCGTGTCGCTGTTGGATCTCGAGGCCCAGTTCTATCAGACGATGGAGCAAGGCATGAAAGACGAGGCTGCCAAGGACGGCTACACCATCACCTTCACCGACGCCAACCACAACCAGGCCAAGCAGACCTCGCAGGTCGAGGATTTCATCAGCAAGCACGTCGACGTCATCATCTTGTCGCCGGCTGATTCCAAAGCGGTCGGTCCGGCCATCGTCGAGGCGAACAACGCGAAGATCCCGGTGTTCACCGCGGACATCGCGAGCACGGCCTCCAACGGCGTCGTCGTCTCGCACATCGCGTCGGACAACATCCAAGGCGGCCGCGTCGCCGCGGATCTGCTCGGCGCAGCGCTCAACGGCAAAGGCGACGTCGCGATCATCGACGAGCCGGAGGTGACGTCGGTGCAAGACCGCGTCAAAGGCTTCCGCGCAGAGCTGACGGCGAAGTACCCGGGCGTCCGCATCGTCGCGGATCAGACGGCGGGCGGCGAGCGCGCGCGCGCGGCGACCGTCACGGATAATCTGCTGCAAAGCTTCCCGAACCTCACCGGCATCTTCGGCATCAACGACGACTCGGCGCTCGGCGCGCTCGCCGCGGTGCAGTCCGCCGGCAAGGTCGGGGTCATCAAGATCGTCGGCTACGACGCAAACCCGGAAGCGAAGCGGGCGATCGACAAGGGTGAGATGGTCGGCGACCCGGAGCAGCACCCTGACCAGATCGGCGCGCTGACGATCGACGCGATCCACGACTACTTCGCTGGCAAGACGCCGCCGGCGCGCATACCGGTCGCGGTCGGCTCGTACACGGGGAAAGCGCCGGCCAAGTAGGCGTCATGCAGACACCGGACGCCGTCACCGCGGCGCCGCCCTACCTCGTCTTACGAGGCATCTCCAAATCGTATCCCGGCGTGCTCGCGCTCGACGGCGTCGACTTCGACGTGCGGCCGGGCGAAGTGCACGCGCTCGTCGGCGAGAACGGCGCGGGCAAGTCCACCCTCGTCAACGTCCTCTCCGGCGCGGTGCGCGCCGACGCGGGCACGATCGAGGTCGGCGGCCATCAGGTCACCATCGATTCGCCGAAGCGCTCCGAAGCGCTCGGCATCGCGGTCATCCATCAAGAGTTCAATCTCGTGCCGGAGATGACCGCGGCGGAGAACGCGCTGCTCGGCCATGAGCCGACGCGCGGCATGACGATCGACCGGCGCGAGCTGCACGCGCGCGCGGACGCGCTCTTCGCGCGGCTCGGCGTGAGCCTGCCGGCCGGCGCGCCGGTGAAGACGCTCTCGGTCGCGCAGCAGCAGATGATCGAGATCGCCAAAGCGCTGTCGGTCAACGCACGCGTGATCTTCATGGACGAGCCGTCTGCGGCGCTCACCGGTCGCGAGGTCGACCGACTCTTCGAGATCATCCACACGCTCGCCGCGCAAGGCGTCGGGATCGTCTACATCTCGCACCGGCTCGAAGAGGTGTTCGCGATCGCCGACCGGATCTCGGTGATGCGCGACGGCAGGCTGATCCGCACCGCCGATAAACGAGAGCTGACGCAAGACGACGTCATCCGGCTCATGGTAGGCCGCGCGCTGGACGCGCACTTCCCGACGCTGCCGCCCGATCCGCCGCGCGACAAACCGCTGCTCGCGGTGCGCGGTCTCACCACGCCCGGGCGCATCGAGGACGTCAGCTTCGATCTGTTCCCCGGTGAGATCTTCGGCATCGCGGGGCTCGTGGGATCGGGCAGCACGTCGCTGCTGCGCGCGCTGTGCGGCGCGGATCGCTTCGCCTCCGGCAGCGTCGCGCTGTCGGGCACGCCACTGCATCTGCACGATCCGGCCGACGGCATCGCCGCGGGACTTGCGCTCGTCACCGAAGACCGCAAGACGCAAGGGCTCGTGCTGGGCATGTCGATCCGCGAAAACGTGACACTGCCGCATCTCGCCGACTTCGCCGAGCACGGCGTCATCGAGCGAGGAAAAGAAGCGACCGCCGTCGCAACCCTGGCGGCCGAATTGCGCATACGCTCGCGCTCTATCGAGCAGGCGGTGCGTTCGCTCTCCGGCGGCAACCAGCAGAAGGTGGTGCTCGCGAAGTGGCTGCTCGAGCGCGCGCAGGTGTTGTGTTTCGATGAACCGACGCGCGGCATCGACGTCGGGGCGAAGGCCGAGATCTACGAGTTGATGGTGTCGCTCGCGAAGTCGGGGACGGGCATCATCATGGTGTCCTCCGAATTGCCCGAAGTGCTCGGCATGTCGATGCGCGTCGGCGTCATGCGCGGCGGCCGCCTCGTCAAGGAGTTCGCGCGCGGCGAAGCCACCCAAGAGGCGGTGCTGCGCCTCGCGGCAGGCGCGGCGGCATAGCAGATGGCCGGATTGGGCACACCCCCGGTGCAAGCGGTGGACGCATCCGAAGCCGCTGCGGCCAAGGCGAACGCCGCCAAGCGCCGTGCCGCGGCGCTGCGCGGCGCGGGCCTCGTGACCGGTCTGGTGATCCTGCTCGGCGTGCTCAACGCGCTCACCCACGGCGATTTCCTCGCGCCCGGCAACGTCGTCAACGTGCTGCGGCAGATCTCGGTGAACGCGATCCTCGCGGCCGGCCAGACCTTCGTCATCATCACCGCCGGCATCGATCTCTCGGTGGGCTCGCTCATCGCGCTCACCGGCGTGCTCATGGCGGGCACGCTCTCGCACGAACAATCGGGCGTCTTCGGCGTCGCGCTCGCGATCCTCATCGGCGTCGGCGTCGGCGGCTTCGCAGGCGGCATCAACGGCTTTCCGGTCGTGCGTCTTGGCCTGCCGCCGTTCATCACCACGCTGGCGATGATGCTCATGGCGCGCGGTCTCGCCTTCCTCTATACCGGCGGCAGCCCGATAGAGATCGACAATCAGACTTTCAACTTCATCGGCAGCGGTCTCATCCCCATCGGCCGCGTGCTCGGTATCCCCGGCATTCCGGTGCCGGTGCTCGTCATGGTCGCGGTGGTGGCGGCGGGCCATTTCGTGTTGACGCGGACGCGCTACGGTCGCTACGTGTACGCCATCGGCGGCAACGAGGAGGCGGCGCGGCTGTCGGGCGTCAACGTCTTCGGCGTCAAGCTCGGGGTGTACGTGATCTCCGGCGCGCTGGCGGGCGTCGCCAGTCTGCTGCTGGCGGGCCGGCTGAACTCGGGCATTCCGCAATCGGGCGAGGGCTACGAGCTGCAGTCGATCGCGGCGGTCGTGGTCGGCGGCACCTCGCTCATGGGCGGGCGTGGCTCGATGACAGGGACGTTCGTCGGCGCGCTGCTCATCGGAATGCTGTATAATCTGATGAACCTGCTCAACGTGCAGTCGTACGCGCAGGAAGTCGTGCTCGGCGCGGTGATCTTGGCGGCCGTGCTGCTCGACGAACTGCGCAAACGCTACTTCGTGTCAGGATAAGGAGCACATGGCGGAACAGATTTGGGAGCGTCTCGACCCGCTCGTCGCGCGCTGGAAGAAGTTCACCGGGCCCGATGCCGCCGAACGGCTCGCCGCGGTGGAACATTCGCTCACCCCGGAACTGCAGCGCCTGCTCAAGGAGTTCGGCGAGTCGCGCGCCGACGTCGACGCGTACATCGCCGCGCTCGAGACGAAGTACGGCGTGTTCGAGACCGGCGATCTCGGCGCCGACGCGGCGCCGGAGCCTAAAGACATCAGCCGCCATCAATCGCTGCTCGCGCTGCGCCAAGCGCACGACGACGCGACCGCAGAACTAGAAGATCGAACCGCGACCGGCGAAGCCTAGAGGCGGGGACGGGATTTGCAACTACCCCAAGACGTAGTAGACTAGTCCGAGGTGAAGCTTAGATGGAGATTCTAGCAAATAGGCAAGCATTGGTGAAGCGGTCGAGGAACCTCTTCATAGCATCGGTCGCACTCCTCGTATTGACTTGTCTCTGGCACCTCCTGCTTCTGTCACTTTACATCCGAAGCGGACTTAGTAACCAATTCTCAAATGGAATTGGTTTGGGCCTTACCTGGCTGTTTATTGGTATCGTAGCGGTGTTCTTTACGGGCCTTGAAATGGAGGCGCTGCGGACGGAAGTCTATTCCCGCGAAGAGGCGAGCCGCATGCGCTCGGAACTTCCGAGGTGGTACACGTTTCTTTCATTCAAACGCGACTCAGCTAGCCTCTACGCCGTAGCACACTCGTCGCTATGGGCCAGGATTGTGACGGCTGCGCTCTTTGTCTATATTCTCGGCTTCTTGATTCTCGGTATCATCAATCCCACACTCCGTTCGGGGCTTTATTTCCTAGGGTTTTCGGCGATATATGCTGACATATTTTGGACGTTTGCGCTCTTTTCGTCATTCACGCTCCACTATCTCGCGGGGGATGAATGGCGTCTGCCGGACAAGGCCGGCGCTTAAGCCGGTCGTCCTCGCTGCACTATAGCGGCTCGGTGATCTCTTGATCCCCAGCGCTGATTCGACCACAGATGCCCTCTCGGCGCGGGTGTTGAGAGAGGGCTTTGCAATAGTTCCAGGTGTCTTACGCACGGACGAGGTCGAGGCTCTCCGAAATGCCTGCAATTCGCCCGGAGGTGGTCACGAGTTGCGCCGAAACAGTCAGGTGTTTGGAGTACGCAACTTCATTGATGTTCCAGCGATTCGCAGCCTCTGCCAAGATCGTCGGGTCAAGTCGCTCGCGGGCGCTGTCATCGGCTATCCGTGCAACGCAGTGCGAGCAACGCTCTTTGACAAGACGGATGCCGCCAATTGGAAAGTTCCGTTCCATCAAGATCTGACGATTGCCGTCCGAGAGCGGCACGACGTCCTCGGCTTTGGACCGTGGTCGCGAAAGGCCGGTGTTATTCACGTTCAACCAGCCGCCACCATCATGGAGAGCATGATTTCCATCAGACTGCATCTCGATGACAGCGATATGACAAATGGTCCCTTGCGCGTCGTGCCTGGTTCCCATCGATTCGGGCGGTTAGGAGCGGCTGACGTTCAGCGATTGAGAGCCACCCTGATCGAAGCGATCTGTGAGGCAAAAGCGGGCGACGCGTTGGTCATGCGCCCTCTTCTGCTTCATGCTTCCACCGCTTCCCAGCGTCCGGACCACCGCCGCGTCATTCACATCGACTATTCGAGCGCTAGACTGCCCGGAGGGCTCGAATGGCGTGATGCTATTTGAACCAGAGCAGTCGAATAGATTCGACCGCTCAATAAGACAAGGGCCGATCTAAAGATCGGCCCCCACATAGGTCTTAGATGTGCCAGATCGCGTCAGGGATCGTCACGTTGACCTGCACGTCCGTATACTTCAGATCTTTGGCGACCGTGCCGTCGGGCATGTACTGAGTCAATTCGATCGGCAGACCGTTTGTGCCCAGCACCATGGCTTCTCTATTGACGCCGTTGTCCTGATCGGGGTCAGCGACCAGCCCGGTGATCGTCGTCTTGTCTCCCTCGGTGACGGCGTCCCACTGCTTCCACTTCACCGACTTGAGCCGTGCGAGTTGCGCGCCGAAGTCCGCGTCCGCGATGGTCGAGCCGCGCAGCGAGGTCGCGATCTTGTTGTGGATGTCGAGATTGAGCTTGATCATCGACAAGAAGCCGCCCTGATGGCCCACGACGCGGTCGCCCCCCTGCCACACCGCGGCGCTTCCCTTGCCGTCGCCGCCGACGATGTCGAGCCGCGTCGAGCTCGGTTTTTGGAACCACAGCGCGTATACGCGATCCTGCACTTTGTTGCCGAGCTGTTCGTGGGCCTGGACGCTCGCCGAGTAGCTCTTCACCGCATCCCAGGCGACCTGGAAGCGGGCGAGCGCGAGCGCCGCCGCGCCCGCCGGAGGCACGCCGTTGGGCGTCGAGGTCGGCGCAGGGCCCATGACTGGAGCGGGCGGCGCGCCCGTCGGCGGGCTGGCGCCCAGCGTCAATAGCGCGGCGACGGCGAGCCCTGCGACTGAGAACCTCATCGTGCTGTCTTCCCTCTTTCGGCGGCCATCTCGGTGGCGGTGAGCTGCAACATGCTTTTGGTGTTCAGGCTGGACACCCCGACGAGCACGTCGGTGCTCGAGCGCGTCATGATGAAATCGATGGCCTTGGCGAGCGGCGCGCCGGCATAGCCGTGCTCTCGATACGCTCCCATAACGATGAGGCTGACGTTTTCCTCACTCGCGGCGCGCATGATGGCCGTGCTGAGGAGGCGGTCGCGGATGGTGCGCTGCTCGATCTCGATGCCTTCCTTCCGGCCGATCGCCTCCGCGGTGCTCAGCGCGTCGAGCGCGGCCCGTTCTTGCTCCGGCAATTCGGCTTCGATCGGCAGCGTGTAGGGCACTTCGATCACGTAGATCGCGACCAGCTTGGCGAGCTGTCGCTTGGCCATACGGGCGGCAAGCGCCATGAGCACGAGCGAGTTGATGTCGGCCGAGAACACGACGAGCACGTTGCCGGCCATCGTGCTCGCGTGGGTCGAGGCGCTCTGGGCGATCTTCGCGGAACGGCTCAGCTGCGGATGCAGCATCCAGTACAGCGTCGAGCTCACCGCGCCGAGCACGCAGAACGCGATGATGATGCCGACCGGGTGCAGCGTCATCGGCTCGGCCGTGCCGGCACGCGGGCGCCGCGCAGGTAGATCATGCCGCGCCACAGCCCCGCCAGCACGAGGATCCCCGCGATGAGCAGCGCCGTCACCATCGCCGGCGAGACGGGCACGCTCAGCGCGATGCGCACGAGCGCGACGGCGCCCAGTGCGGCGATCGCAAACGACGTGAATATCTTATAACGCAGACGTTGCAGCGATATCATCTGATGTCGAAGAGTGCCGTTTCGGGATGGTCCCCGCGCGGTCCTCGGCTAGACGCGATCTGCGCCTTTCCCCTTGCCCTTGACCTTATCGACCGCACCGCCATAGCGGGCATGCGCCGTCTTCTTATCGCCGCTGCGGCCGGCTTCGATGCCGCGTTCCACCATCGCGAGCGCTTCCGCGTAGCCGCTGCGTTCGGGCGGTGGGAGCGGTGCGGCGGCCGACGGCAGCGCGCTCGACCAGGCTTGCGCGTTACCGCTCGCGCGCGCCGCTTCGAGCGCGGCGATGAGTGCGGCGGCATCGTCGAAGCGGCGCTTGGGTTCGCTTTCGAGCAGGCGCGAGACGATGCGATCGAGCTCGACCGGCACGCGCGGGTTTACCGATCGCGGCGGCCGCGGCACTTCGTTGACGTGCGCGATCATGGTCGAGACGAGATCCTCCGAGGATTCGGAGAAGGGCAGCGAACCGGTGAGCAATTCGTAGAGCAGCACGCCGACCGAATACAGATCGCTCGACCGATCGCCCGTCTTGCCCATGAACCGCTCGGGCGGCAGGTATGCGATGGTGCCGACGATCTCGCTGCTCTGCGAGAGATTGCCGACGTCCGACATGCGCCGCGCCAAGCCGAAGTCGGTCATCTTGACGACCCCGTCGCGGCCAATGATCACGTTGCCGGGTTTGATGTCGCGGTGGATCACCTCGTTGGCGTGCGCGAAGCGCAGCGCGTTGAGCACCTGCACGATGAGCTCGACGGCGCGATCGATCGTGTACGTGCGGCGCTCCAGCTCGCGGATGGTGGTGCCGGGCACGTACTCCATGATGATGTAGGACGCGCCGCCGTCCACGCCGACGTCGTACACCGCGACGATGTTGGGATGGTTGAGCCGCGCCATCGCCTGCGCCTCGGCGAGGAAGCGGCGGTTGGCCTCGACGGCCTGTTCGGCGAGCACCTTGACGGCGACGTCACGCTCGAGCACGTGGTCGTAGCCGCGATACACCTCGCCCATGCCGCCCGAGCCGATGAGCTCGATGACGCGGTAGCGTTCCGCGAAGACGGTGCCGGATGGGACGCTCATGAGCTGGGCGAGAACGCCGCTTTGAAGTGGGTGATCTCGCTGCGCGCCGCGGTCAGCTGGAGGCTGATGACGTCGAAGCGGATGCGCGGGAAGACCTGGCCGGAGAAGGCGAGATAGGTCTGCGCGGCGCGCCGGATGCGGCCTTGCTTGAGCGCGGTGACCGCCTCGATCGGCGCGCCGCGCGAGAGCGTGCGGCGCAGCTTGACCTCGACGAACACCAGCGTGCCGCCGTCGAGCGCGATGAGGTCGATCTCGCCGCCGCGGCAGCGGAAATTATGCTCGAGCACGTGATAGCCGCGCGCGCGCAGAAACGCGGCGGCGGCGCGCTCGCCGGCGTTGCCGGCCTCGGTGGTGCTCGCGGCGTTGGCGCCTCCGGCCGCGCTGCGGATGGCGGCGCGCTTCACGCCGTTTCGCCCTGCGTGAACGTGAGCCGCGGCGCGACCACCGGCATGAACGATCGCCGGTGGATGGCGCATGGACCCAGGCGGTCGAGCGCGGCGAAGTGCGCCGCGGTGCTGTAGCCTTTGTGCTCCGCGAAGCCGTAGCCCGGATAGCGCGCATCCATCTCGGTCATATACGCGTCGCGCGCGACCTTGGCGATGATGCTCGACGCGGCGATGACCGCCGACTTGCGGTCGCCGCCCACGATCGGCTGCTGCGGATACGGACAGCCGGGGATGGAGAGCGCGTCGACGAGCACGCGGCAGGGGGCTTGCGACAGCCCGGCGATGGCGCGGCTCATCGCGAGCTTGGTGCCCGCGAGGATGTTGATACGGTCGATCTCTTCGGCATCCACCCAACCCAGCGACACGCACACCGCTGCCGCCCGGATCTCGACGTCGAGCTGCGCCCGGCGCAGTTCGGTGACCTGTTTTGAGTCGTTGAGGAAGCGCAGCCGCAGCGGCCGCTCGATGACGACGGCGCACGCCACGACCGGACCCGCCAAGGGGCCGCGTCCGACCTCGTCGATGCCGCAGAGATAGCGCGCGCCCGCTTCCCATGCGGCGCGTTCGAAGGTGTGCAATCGCCGCAGCCGCTGGCGCTCTTTGCCGATCACGCGTCGTCTCCGGGTGGTTCGGGCAGTTCGAAGGTGACTCGTCCGAGCGTTCCGCTGCGGAACTGCGAGAGCAATCTGCGAGCGGCGCCGGCGCGGTCGACTTCGCCGCCCTTGCGCAGCATCCCGTGCGCGCGCGCGAAACCTTCCACGTCGTAGCGCGCGGCGAGCTCCGGCTGGTGGACGCGCAGCCACGCGCCCATGCGTTCGACCACATCTTCGGCGTCGTACGCGGTCTCAGGCAGGCAGCCGCACGCGGCGAGCTGCCACGCGGCGTCGCGCGACACGATCTTCGGCGGCAGCACGCCCGGCGTGTCGAGCAGCTTCACGTCAGAGGAGAGCGCAAGCCAGCGCACGTGCCGCGTGACGCCCGCGCGATCTTCCGTGACCGTCTTCTTGCGCCGGCTCAAGCCGTTGATGACGGACGACTTACCGGTGTTGGGTGCGCCGATGACCGCGACGTGCAGCGCGGCGCGCCGGCGGGGCAGCTTGAGCAGCGTGTCGCGCACCGTTCGCAGCGTTGCGGCGTGCGTGCCGATGGTCGCAAACGCGTGCCTGCCGGGCGGCAGCGCCCGCAGCCAGCGCGTCGTGGCAGCCGGATCGGCGAGGTCCTCACGATTGAGCAGCGTGATGCATGCCTTGGTGCGCAGGCGCGGATGGAGGCCCGCGACGTCGGTCGACAGCGGCAGCCGGGCGTCGCGCACCTCCAGCACGACATCGATGAGGCTCGCAAGCTCTTCGAGCGCGCGCTTGCCCGCCGCCATATGGCCGGGAAACCAGCTGACGGCGGCCTTTTCGGCGGTGGGGGACACTGCAGGACGGGTCTTGATGGAGCGGTCGGATTTATTCGACCGACTCGGCCGGCTCGACCGCCGCGGCCCCTTAGCGGATCGGGCCGGCACGATTGAGCGGCCAGACCACAAAGGCGGCGCGTCCGATGACCGACGTCCGCGGCACCGGACCGAAGGCGCGCGAATCGTCCGAGGCGCCGCGATTATCGCCGAGCACGAACAGTGAGTCGGCGGGCACGACCTGCGCGCGCATGCTCGCGCCGTCGCGCAGCGACACATACGGCTCGGCGAGCCGCCTGCCGTTCACCATGACGGCGCCGCGCACGATCGCGACCGAGTCGCCCGAGACGCCGATCACCCGTTTGACGTAGACCTGCCCCGCATCGCCACCCGCGGCGTGTTGGAACGCGACGACGTCGCCGCGGTTGATCGGACGCAGCTGAAGATCGAAGACCGGGCGCACGCCGCCTGCATGCACGCCATAGGCGAGCGTGTTGATGAGCACGTGCTCGTCGGCACGCAGCAGCGGCTCCATGGAATGGCCGCTCACCTGCGGCATGCGGATGAAGAAGAGCGATGCAAGGGCGACGAGCGCGGCCGCCTCGACGCACAGCTTGCCGATCCGGATGAGGGTACGCAGGAATTCAGGCGGCGCGGGGACTTCGATGACGCTGGATGCCGTCGAATTCATCGTCCGCGTCGGTCGAATGAATTCGACCGCTCCATACGCCGTGACCGTGAAACCGGCTGTCGCACGGACTTACGTGTTCCGCTTGCACGCGCGCACGCCCTCCGTCGGACGCGGAGGTCGGGTCACCCGCGCTGCGCGAACATCAAGCGGATGCCCGAGGGACACCCGACGCGCAGCATCTTCGCTGAGCGCAGTTACACGTTGTACTACTCAGGCCAATTCTTGAGCTATCTCGGATTTGGCCTGGGCGCGCTCGCCATCCCGCTGCTCGTCTTCCATCTCACCGGCTCCGCGCTCTCGCTCGGGGTCACCTACGCGCTGGAGTTCCTCCCGTTCGCGCTGTTCGGGCTCGTCGGTGGCTCGCTCGCAGATCGCCTCGATCGCCGGCGGCTCATGATCGCCTGCGACTTCGTGCGCTTCGCGATCTTCACGCTGTTCGCCGTGCTGTACTGGCGGCACGCGCTCACGCTGCCGATCCTCTACACTGGTATCGCGATCTCCGCCGCCTCGGCCGCGATCTTCCTCGGCGGACAATCGACGGCCATCCCGTTCCTGGTGGGCAAGGAGCGCTCGGCGAAGGCGGTCGCGTCGCTCATCGCGGCCGAACAGACCACCAACCTCATCGCACCGCCGATCGGCGGCATCCTCTTCACCCTCGGCGGGCCGTTGCCGGCGCTGATCGCCAATGCCTTCACCTATCTGGCATCGCAGCTCTCGCTCACGCTGGTGTCGAGCATGGGCCCGGAAGAACCTGGCCCGCTGCCGAGCCTCACGGAGCTCTGGTCCGACATCGCAGAAGGTTTCCGCTTCCTGTGGGCCGATCGCGTCATGACCGTCGTCGCATACTGCAGCCTCGGGCTCAACCTCTTCGGCATGATGGCGATGACCGTGATGATCCCGTACATGAAGCTGCGCTATGGCGCGACCGACGCCCACGTCGGCCTCGCTTTCGGCCTGATCGCGCTCGGTTCTATCGCCGGGTCACTGCTGGCCGGGGCGACCGCGCGCAAGTGGCCGTTCGGGCCGGCGCTGCTCATCGCGTACGCGATCGACGGGCTCATCTTCGTGCCGGTCATCTTCGCGCATAACCTATGGGTGATGGTGCTCTTCGCGGCGCTGGCGTCGGGCGGCGGCACGTTTGAAGTCACGCAGATCATCAGCTGGCGCATGCGCATCGTGCCGCAGGAGAAGATCGGCCGCGTCTTCGCCGCGGTGCGGCTGGTCGCCCTCATCGGCGTCGTGCCGGGCACGCTCATCGGCGGCTACCTCGCCGACGCGCACGGCCCGCTGCTGTCGATCATCGTGTCCACCTTCGGCTACTTGATCATCGCGCTCGCCGCCGCCGCCGTGCCCGCGCTGCGCCACGATCGGCGCTGAAGCAAGGCATGGGCGGTTCGAAGCAACAACCATGTAGACCGATGAGATCACAGCTCGTGGCCTGCGCCGCGCTCGCGTGCGTCGCGATCGTCGGATGCAGCCGCGTCTCGGAGAACGCGCAGCTCGCGCGTTCCACCACGATCCCCGGCACGCTGCGCTACTCGGTGAACGGCGTCGGCAGTCTGAACCCGCTCACGCAGACGAACACGAACGAAGTCCTCCTCGACATGTTCATCTACGGCTGGTTCTTCTACGTCGACGACAAGGGCCGCTTCGTTCCCGACCTGGCGACCGAAGTGCCGAGCTATGCGAACGGCGGCATCAGCCGCGACGGCCGCACGCTGACGTACCACCTACGCCGCGGCGTGCGCTGGCAAGACGGCGCGCCGTTCACCTCGCACGACGCCGCTTTCACCGTGAGCGCGATCATGAATCCGCGCAACAACATCTTCTCGCGCACCGGTTGGGATGATATCGCCTCGACGGAGACGCCCGACGCCTACACCGTGCGCTTCCATCTCAAACAACCCTACGCGCCGGCGCTCGCGACGTTCTTCGTGCCGTACCAGCACAGCGGCTATCCGATGCTGCCGGCGCATCTGCTCGAGCGTTATCCGGATCTCAATGAGGTGTCGTTCAACGGCGCGCCGATCGGCACGGGTCCGTTCAAGGTCACGAAATGGGTGCGCGGTGACCGCATCGAGCTCGAGGCCAACCCGCTATACTGGCGCGGCCCGCCGAAGCTCACCCGCATCGTGGTGAAGATCATCCCGGACGACAACACCGCGCTCACGCAGTTCAAGACGCACGAAATAGACGCGATCTTCGCAGCGCCTTTAGGGCAGTACCCGCAGCTCGCCGCGCTGCCGGACGCGAAGGTGCTGCTCGTGCCCTCGTCCGCGTTCGACATGCTGGTCATGAACACGCGCCGTCCGCCGCTCGACGACCTACGCGTGCGCCGCGCGATCGCGGAGGCGATCGACAAGCGACGCATCATCGACAATATCACGCACGGTGTGGGCACGCCGGCGGATTCCGATATCGTGGGCGTGTCCTGGGCGCATGCCGCCGGCCTGCCGAGCTATGCGTACGATCCGACCGCCGCGGCGGCGCTACTCGGCCAAGCCGGCTGGCTGCCGGGGCCGGACGGCATCCGCGTGAAGAGCGGCAAGCGGCTCACGCTCAACCTCACCACCATCGCGAAAGATGCGACGAGGGTGGGGACCGTTCTCATGATCCAGGATCAGCTGCGCGCCGTCGGCATCGCTGCGGAGGTCAAGAACTATCCGGCGGAATTGGTGTACGGCACCGCGGCCGACGGCGGCGTGCTCATGGGCGGCCGCTACGATCTCGGCGAGATCGGCCAGAACACCGGCATCGACCCGGACGACTCGACGCTGTTCATGTGCGACCAGATCCCGCCTGCCGGTGTCAACGAATCGTTCTGGTGCGATGCCGCGTTCGACGCCGCCGAGCGCGCGGCGCTGACGGACTACGACCAAGCCGCGCGCACGCGCTCGTACGCGGTGACGCAGCGCCGGCTCGTCGAACAGGTGCCGGTGGTCTTCCTCTACTACCAGCGGCTCATTCTGGTGGTGACGCCGCGGCTGCACGGCCTTGCACCGACCCCCTCGCAGATCTTCAACTGGAACACCTGGGAGTGGTCGATGCAGTGACTAGCTCGTGAAGATGATCTTGTCGCAGTAGCGAACGCCGAGCTGCTGGTGGTAGACGATCTTCACGTGTCTGCCCGGCTTGACGGACTGCATCTGATATGTCGTCTTGCCGTCATCTGAAAAGACCTGGTCGAACGACGGCGCGAGCAGGAAGCTAAGCTCCTTGCCGTTGCTGTTCTTCACCTTGATGTTGCTCGTCGAGACGTGCGTCACGGTGCCGTAATATGTGTCGGCGAGCGCCGGCGACGCGCTCGTGGCGATAACCGCTCCGGTGATGGCCAAGGCGATGCCGAGAACTGCGAATGCGCGCATGGGGCTGCTCCTTCTAGCGAAGGCCGCCGATGTGCTTGGGCGGCCAGAACACAAAGAACGCGTGGCCGACGAAGTGGTCGCGCCGCAGGAATCCCCACAGGTGTCCGTCGTCTGAATCGTTGCGGTTGTCTCCTAACATAAGATAGTACCCATTGGGAACCCTGTCCGGCGCCTGCCAGGCCGATTGGGAGGGACCTGCGCGCGATGCGGGTCGAGCGGGATGCCGTCCACCCAGATCGTAGTCCTTGATCTCAAGCTCGTAATCGGGGCGCTGCGCCCTTCGGGCATGATACGGCTCGACGAGCTTTGCCGTTGCGATACACGTCGCCATTGTGGATGCGGATATTGTCGCCGGGCTGCAGCCATGATGCGCTTGATGAAGTCGGTCGTGCCGAGCTGCGGCGGCGGCTCGAAAACGGCGATCTGGCCGTCCTGCGGTGCTGAGACCCGATACTGGATCTCGTTGGCCAGCAGCACGTCGTGGATGTTGAGCGTCGGCAGCATCGACCCCGACGGGATCCAGAACGTGCGCACGACGAACTGCATGAGCAAGAGCGCCACGATGCCCGCGATGAGGAACGCGTCGAGGTACTCGCTTGGCGACGTTGCGCTGCTTCTCGTTCGGCGATGACGGCGGGCCAGAGCCCAGAATGACCGCGCGGGCAACGGCAGAATGCCCATGATGGTGCCGAGGATGACTGGACTCATCCGAGCCGTGACTATTTCTTTTCTTTGATGCGGGTGGCTTTGCTGCCGACGCGATCCTGGAGATAGAAGAGCTTCGCGCGCCGCACGAGGCCGCGGCGCAGCACTTCGATCTTCTCGACGCTTCGGCGAATGGATGAGGAACGAGCGCTCGACGCCCACGCCATGCGCGATGCGGCGGACCGTGAAGGTGGCTTGGCCAGCCGCCGTGCTTGCGCTCGGTGATGACGCCCTCGAAGACCTGGATGCGTTCTTTGTTGCCTTCGGTGACGCGCGAGTGCACCTTCACCGTGTCGCCGGACGCGAAATCGACGCTGCGTTTCTTGGCGTGGCCGTCGCCGACCAGGCTGGCGAGATTCATGATGATGTGTCCTCTACAGGGCCGCGAAAAAGGCGTCGGCCTACATTCTTTGAGGCCCGACGCCGCAGCCGATCACAAAAGCCTAAATGCGAACGGAAACCAGTATAACACAAGGCCGCGGCGGGCTTCAAGCCTCGGACTGCGAGGTGCAGCAGGAGCGTCCTTGCGTCCGCCTCGTGGGACGAAATCGACCGGTCACGGCAGCAAAGGCTGTACGGGGCGCGCGTTCATCGGAAACACCTGTCGGAATCGTGCGATCTGTTCCGCCGACACGCTGACCGGTTCGCGCAACACGAGCCAGCGCACGTCGTCCGTGTAGGGCGGCATCGTCCGCGACCCGACATACTCGAAGTACACCATAGACACGGGCAGCAGGCCGCGCAGGTCGACGCTGACGCCGGGGATGGTGGCCTCTGCCGTGATGCCAGGGGGAAGCGCAGCCCAGATCGGCTCGAGCGCTTCGTTTGCCCCACCGGGTTCGAAGAACACCCCGAGCACCGCGAGCTCGCCCGCCGCGTCCTGGTGCACGATGTGCAGCTCCAGCGGGTACGCGCGCCCGCCGATCGTATGCTCGGCCGGCGTGTGGAAGTGGAATTGGACGACCTCGTACGCGCGGCCGTTGATCGTCATCCGGCTGCCCGGCGCGTGGTTGACCTGCACGGTGAGCCCGTCGTTGAGGATGCGCAAGGGCGTCGGCTGATACGCGAGCGCAAGGTCGCCGAGCTTCGCCTGGATCGGGTGGACGATGTCGATCGGGGATTGCTGCTTTTCCAGTGCCTGCGTCCTCAGTCGCTCTTCGTCTTCGGTGCGGTGTGCCGAGGTCGGGTCGCCGCGTCTCAGTGCGCGCGCGCGCCTGCTCGAGCCGCCACGCGTCGATCTTCGCATGATCGCCGGAGAGCAGCACTTCTGGCACGGCCTTGTCGCGGAAGACCGCGGGTCGCGTGTAGTGCGGCCAGTCGAGCGCGCCGCTGGCGAACGAGTCGGCCTCGGCGCTGCCCGCGGTGATGGCCCCCGGAAGCAGCCGCACGCACGCGTCGACGAACGCGAGCGCGGGGATCTCACCGCCGGTGAGCACGAAATCGCCGAGCGAGACCTCCTGCGCCGGCACGAGATCGAAGAGCCGCTCGTCGATGCCTTCGTAGTGACCGCAGATGACGATGAGACGCGAGAGCCGCGTCCATGCGCTCGCCATCGCGTGGTCGAAGCGCGCGCCCGCCGGCGACGGCACGATGATCGTGCAGTCCTCGGGCACGGCCAGCTGCGGGCCGAGCAGTTCTTCAAGACACGCCACCAGCGGTCCGAGCCGCATCACCATGCCCGGCCCGCCGCCATAGGGCGCGTCGTCGGCGCGCTCGCCTTCGGGCACGTAGTCCCACAGGTCGTGGACGCGGATCTCCACCAGCCCCTTGGCCTCCGCGCGTCCGAGGATGCTGCCGGAGAAGATAGGCTCGAGAAAGCCGCGAAAAAGCGTCACGATGTCGATGCGCATGGGGCCGAGCCGTTTTCGCAAGAGCCCGCCCACGCCCTTCGAGCTCGGGCTGGAAGCGTACGCCGGACGGCGCTACGAAGAAGCCATCAATTACTTCAGCGCCGCGACCTCAGGCGACAAGGCCGCCGAGGCGTTCTCAAAACGCGGCGTGTGCAAACTGCGCCTGCGCGACCCTATCGGGGCTGCGGCGGACTTCGAAGCCGCGTTGGCGGTCGATCCTCGCTGCGCGCAAGCGCTCACCAACCTCGGCAACCTTGCGTTAGTGGCCGATAGGCTCGACGAGGCGCGGACGCGCTTCGAAGCCGCGATCGCGGCGGATCCGGCCTACCCGCTCGCGCACCACAACTACGCCGTGCTGTTGCGCCGCGAAGGCAAGCTGCCCGAATCCGTGCGCGAGCTGCGCCTGGCGGGCAAGCTGGAGGGCGGTTCGATATGGGAGTGGCTGACCGGGAAACGCCGGCGCTGAGGCCGCAACAAGCGTCGCCGGCGAAACGTTTCTCTGCCATGCGAGGGGCTACTGCATTCGCCCGATCGTTCGTTCTCGTCGCCCTGCTCACCGGCGGCGTCATCGTCTCGTGGACGCCTATGCCCGCCGGCGGCGCCGGCGTGCCCAGCGGGCCGGCGCCGATCGTGTCCACTCCCAAACCGTCGCCGTCGCCGACCGCCACCAGCACGCCGCCGTTCGGCGCGCTGCACGCACCGCTCTTGCACGCCGCGCATATCTACGTCAGCGAGGGCAGCTACGTGCTTGACAAGAGCTACATCGGCGGGCCGATAGACTGCGGCACGGCGCCTGCCAAATGGGGCGGCGCCATGAAAGCCAATCTGCGCGCCGGCTACACCAGCGAAAAGGCCTATATCCAGGAGAAAGACGCCTTCGCTTCTCCGGTGCTCATCGGCTTCGTACCGGAGACGACGGGACCGAGCCTGCATCAACTTCACCGTCAACGTCGGCCACTACGGCGGCGACAAAGCGGCGTCCGCGTTCTTCATCACCGCGCGCCACAACCTCGGCGGCGCGCTGATCTGCGTCACCTCCATCAGCGGCACGCTGGCCAGCGGCGAGGTCGGCGTTTCGAATAGCGGCGCGCCCGTGCTGAATCCCGATCAGTGCGCCGCGCTGCCGGTCTTCGTGCCGTCGACGACCTCGTTCTCACCGGAGCTGGTGCGGCCGGCCATCAACCCCGTCCAGACGCCGTCGCATGGCCTGGCGGTTGCGCCGGCGCTGTCGAAAGCGGCGACGCCGTACGATCTGAATATCACCAACGATCTCCCGACGTGCACGCAGCACACCGGCGATCAGAACGTATGCGGATTCGACATCGTCAACGCGCGCGCGATCATGATCTGGGCCGCGGGGACGAGTTGCGGCACATGGAAATTCTGCACCACGCACGTCGCTGGTTTTCGCATCTACAACGTGCCGCGCAGCATACCCAAGACGAGCGTGCCACCGCCGAACACCATCGAGCTGAGCCCACCGGCGGTCAACAACAGCGTTGCGTCGACCGTCCACGCCACGCCGACGCCCAACCCGGCTGTTATGCAGATGCATCCCCTCATGACGCGCACACTCGTCGCGACGGTGACCGACCCAGACCACAAGGGCGGCATCGCGACAGCCGCCGGCGTCTACTCGAGCTACGTCAAGACAGGGCAGTGCTTCGTCGTGGTCGCGTATCTGCCCAGCGGTGACGAATCCGATGACAGCCCGCAGTACTGCGTCGCCGGTCCCGTCAAAGTCGGGCCGCTGATCCTCGATCTCACGCCGTCCGTCCTTGTCACTGCGTACGGCCACGGGAACGGATGCAGCGCCGCCGCGCCTTTCGCGCACCCCGGCGGTTCGGTGCTCGTCGGCTACTCGGTGACGCCAGGCACGAACGACAACCCTTCGGGCTACCGCTGCCGCCAGAACGAGGGTCTGATGAAGTTCGACTTGAGCGGCATCTCGCCGCCGCTGGTGTACAAGGCGACGCTCGCGTTCAAGAACCTCCAGAACTACAAAACCGACGGTAGCATCTACTCCTCGCCGGGCGAGTGCGTGCCAGAGTTCAACAACACCTCAGACGATTGGGCCAGCGGTGCGACCGACCCGCGGGCCGGACTTGTGAAACATGGCGACCCGATCACGGGCGTGGGTGCCCTGGGATATAACACCGTCGATGTGACGGCGGCGGTCAACGCCATGCTGGGAAGCGGCGTCAACGACGGCTTCGTGATGCACACCACCGATTGGAACGGCCCCGGCTCGAATTGCTTCACCGCTTACGGCGACTTCCACCTTACCATCACCGCCTATGGCGGCCATTGACTAGCGTTTCGTCGGCTCGAGCACCTCGACCACGTCGGCCTTCTTGATGTCCTCGAGATATTCGAACAATTGCGGCAGCGAGATGCGCTCGAGCGCGTTGCGCTTGGGAGCTTTGCCCTCTTCGCCTTCGTCGCGCATGTAATAGCGGACGTCGAAGTCACCTTGCTCCTCGGTGTAGAAGGCGACCGCGTAGCCCTTGCCCTCGTCGTAGATGCGCAGGGCGTGCGGGTTGACGATCTCGATCGAATGGGCGGGATGATCGCCGTCGAAAAGCGTGACGATGAGCTCGTTGGCGCCGCTCACGTCGGCTTGCCCGAGCAGGAAGACGTTCTTGACCGAGAACAGCTGGCGCGTGCGCCGATGGCGCGCGGACATCTCATAGAAGACGTAATGGTGCACGAAGCGCGCCAATATCTTCTTGAGCGTGGCCAGCGACGCGACCGGGTCTTCGCGCTGCCCTTTGGTGTAGAATATCTTCAAGAGAGCCGCCCAGAAAGTGAGATATCCGAGAGAAAGCCGGACGCAAGCGGTCGGCCCACCAGGGACGGGGAGCTGCCTTCCCAAACTTTGTCCAACATCACGGGAAAACCATGCTGAGCCCATCTGACACCATCATCGTGTTCGTCGTCGCGCTGCTGCTCTTCGGCCCGGAACATCTGCCGAAGGTCGCCCGCCAGCTCGGTGACGCGATGCGTCAGGTGCAGAACACGACCAGCACGTTCATGGCGGAGATGGACCGGGCGGCCGCGGCCGCCGAGCACCCGACGCAGTCGACGTGGAGCCCGCCGCCGGACGAGCCTGTTCCCGTGCCCGAGCTGCCGCCGCATCCGGATATCGAACACGCACTGCCGGGAAGCGATCTGCGCGCCGAAGACGCCGCCGATCTGCCGGCCCTGGACGTCAAGCCGAACGAGCAGTCAGCGCCCTGACATGCCGTAGAGCCGGCGCCACAGCGTGATCACCTTCATCACGTAGTTCTGGGTCTCGTCGTACGGCGGTATGCCGTGGTAACGGTCGACTGCGCCCGAACCCGCATTGTACGCCGCGATGGCGCGCTCGTATTGCTCTTGCGGGTCGAGGCCCGAGTAGTGCTCGAGGTTGCCTTTGAGTGTGAGCACCGTGCCGTGGATGTTCTGATCGATGTTCTCGACGTCGGTGACGTTGTCGAGCGCAGCCGTGCTCGGCATGAGCTGCCCCAGGCCGCGTGCGCCGGCCGAGCTGCGCGCCGTCGGATCGAACGAGCTCTCGGTCGCGACGACGGCGACGACGAGCACCGGGTCGACCTTCTCGGTCCAGCTCTCGCGCAGGATGGCGCTGACCATCTCGCGCGCCTCCGGTTCGTCGACGCTCGGATTGAAATAGCGGATCGCCTCGACATAAGCGGATTGCTCAGCGGGGGTGAGCGGTCGGGGCTTGTGGAGATCGGCTGCGGCCGGCCGTGCGACGCTTACGGTCACGAGCACGGCGAGCAGCGTGTAGAGCACTCTGCGCATCATGAAGATTATCGGCAGATCTTCCTCCCGTCCCTGTTCGCCCAGGGAAAGCGCCTTAAACCAGCCGTAAGGAGAACGCAAGGTCGCTTGGTTTCCAAAGCGGCCTCGGAGGGCGATGTCGGGTGCTCATCACTGTGCTTCTTCGCGTGCTGCCATTTATCGCGTCTGTCGCGATCGCGACTCCGACGGTGGCCACGCCCACGCCGGCGCCGATGGGCATGCTCCGAGAAGTGACATATAAAGTCACATGGAGTTCGCTCAGGACCGGGGGCATATCGTCTCGTACGGGGGTCTCTCTCAAGGCCAAGCAGGGCAAGCTGATCACGGCACGGTCGTCGTCGACGTCATCGCGATCCAAGACAAAAACCTCGGGGTCGAGGTCACGGAGACGATGTGGCGGGGCGGCGGTCCTTTCACGTTCAAGGGCATCATCTCGCCGGAGGGCATCGTCACATTTCCAGCGGAATCGATCTCGGAAGTCAGCCGGGAGTTGCTGCCGTATTTCGCCACGGACCTCATTCCGCCGGGCGCCGACCTCACTCCCGGATCAGGATGGAAGAGCGTTCTCGACACCCGTGCACCGAGCGGCCGTAGCGCGGCCCTGCACGATCAATACACGGTGACAAAAGTTGAGGGCGATCTCCTCACCGTGCGCAAGGTCGAAAACGCTAGCTTCACCGGCGGCGGCGCCACGACGACGTCGGATGGGACCGTTGTCTTGAAGCCGGCGCTCCTCGTTCCGATCAGGGGAAATATACGTAAGGTGATAGACCAATATACCGGGCAACTCGGCTACAAAGTGGAACTCACCATGACCTTCGAGCGCGTGTCGGACACG
The DNA here is from genome assembly GCA_963805945.1 of Vulcanimicrobiota bacterium. Classification (GTDB taxonomy): domain Bacteria; phylum Vulcanimicrobiota; class Vulcanimicrobiia; order Eremiobacterales; family Eremiobacteraceae; genus JAFAHD01. Next base: position 613,202 of record CAWDVP010000002.1, read on the forward strand.
CGCGACGTGCCCGCGAAATAGCTAGAACTTGAACTGGGAGCGGACTTCGCTGACGCGTTCCTCGACGAACTTGGTCACCGTCTTGCGCAGCGCTTCGCGATGCTCTTCCTCAAGCCGGTTATAGATGACGTAGCCCGCGGTCGCCAGCACGGCGCCGATGACGCCGGCGACCAAGGCACCTCGCATCTCGCTCGAGCCGTCGTCGGGTAGTTGTCGGCCTGGATTGCTGCTGCTGCCGTTCGGCAGGGCGGCGTCCTTGTTGGTCATCGAATCCATGATCAGGCTCCTTTGCGGGGTTTGGGCTTTTCCGCGCCGCGACGGCGCGCCCCTGTGCTACTGGTGGTCACGGTCAGATAGCGTGGGTACGAGCGAGCGATCGCACGCAAGCCGGACAGCGTGGTCTCCAGCACCGCCTGGGCGCGGGCGTTGCCGCCGCCGGCGAGGCGTATGGTGTAGGCGTCGGCATCGTCCTCGATGTGGGCCGCCGCCGCGCAATGGCGCACGATGCCGTACGCCGCCGTCAGGACGAGCGCGCTCACCGCGGCGCACACGATGTCGTCGCCGACGGACGCGAAACCGGCGTGGCCGGTCACCTCGAGGCTGACGATCGCGCCGGCCTGGCGCTGTGCGGCGACGCGGAGGCTTCGGTCGGACTTCTTAGAGGGTGATCTTCTCAATGCGCAGCTCGGTGATCGGCTGCCGGTGCCCGTTGCGCTTTCGGATGCGCTTCTTCGGCTTGTAATGGAAGACCATGATCTTGCGGTCTTTGCCCTGGCGGAGCACCCGTGCGCTCACCTTCGCGCTGCCCAGCAGGGGCGATCCGAGGCGCAGTTCTGAGCCGTCGTGGGCGAGCACGACCTTGTCGAAAACGATGGTGGCATCCGGCTCGCCAGCGATGCGGTCGATACGGATCACATCTCCTTCAGACACCTTGAACTGACGGCCGTTGGCCTCGAAGACGGCGTACATGCGTTGTGACCTTCTTAAGAAGCGGAGAGAGCGATGAAATGGGCTTAAGATTGCATTGCGCGACGCAAAGGGAAATCCTATCACACGACCTTCGTATCAGTCAAACAGTCTTGTCCCGAAGGGCGGATACCGAAAACTATTTACAAAAAGTGTTAAATGGCCTAATATTCGTACTTGGTACGTGGGACAACCCGCGTCTTGGCAACCCGACCAATGGAGGTGGGCTCTCCCTGCTCGTTCACCCTGTGGGGGGTCAATTTATTGAACGCACTCGGCACACACATCATCGTCGAACTGTCGGATTGCAACGCCGCGATCCTCAGCGACGTGGACCGAGTTGAGAACATCCTCGTAGCAGCAGCAAAAGAAGCCAACGCAGAAGTGCTGCAGACCGCTTTCCACCGCTTCACGCCCCAGGGTGTGAGCGGTGTCGTCGTCATCGCTGAATCACATCTGTCGATCCACACCTGGCCCGAGCTTGGCTATGCGGCTATGGACATCTACACATGCGGCGACAGCACCGATCCCTGGAAGGCCTGCCGCTACGCGGCCAGCGCGTTCCAGGCGAAGCAGATGCTGACCACGGAAGTGCGCCGCGGAATGCCCAACGAAGAAGGCGTGTACAGCCACACCGTTGGACGCAAGACGTCCGGAGCCGAACCGGTTGCCAAAAACCGAAAACTTTCAGTGGTACGTTGAGCAAGTCGCCCCAGGCGAGATCCACGGCCACGCGCTGACCGCGACGCTGGCGTCGGGCCGCTCCGAGTATCAGACCTACGCGGTCGTCGCCAGCCCCCTCTTCGGAACCATGCTCGTCCTCGATGGCGATACGCAAAGCGCCGCCTTGGATGAGTATATCTATCACGAAGCGCTCGTCCACCCCGCCTGCGCCGCCGCGGGTGCGCCGCAGCGTGCGCTGATCCTCGGCGGCGGCGAGGGCGCGACGCTGCGCGAATTGCTGCGCGTGCCTTCCATGCGCAAAGTCACCATGGTCGACATCGACGGCACCGTCGTCGAGGCGTGCCGCAGACACATGCCGGAATGGAGCGCCGGCGCGTTCGAAGATCCGCGCAGCGAGCTTATCATCGGCGACGCCAAGGCCTATATCGAACGCTCGGACGAGCTGTTCGACGTCATCATCGGCGATCTCACCGAGCCCGTCGAGGACTCGCCATCCTACGGCCTGCACACGGTGTCCATGTATACCACGATCCGCAAGCGGCTCACGCCGCAGGGCCTCTACGCGCTGCAGACATCCATGGCGGGGCCACACAATTTCGCGCTGCATGCGCGTATGATCGCGACGCTGAGGGCTGCGTTTCCAAGCGTGGCGGCGTATTGCGTCTACGTGCCGGCCTTCGACACGGAGTGGGGGCTGGCGCTCTGCGGCGCCAAGGTGGCGGCGCAGACGGACGCGGCGGCGGCCCGGGCCGACGCGCACGCGGCGGCGTGCGGCGGCTTGCGTTTCTACGACGCCGAGTCGCATCGCGGAATGTTCAACGTGCCGCGCTACCTTCGCGACGCCTATGGCGCGGCGGTCCCGCTGACCTAGTCTGTCGACGGATGGAGCGGTCGAATTTATTCGACCGAAGAAGCGCACCTTTGGGTTGTCACCGCCTCGCAACTAGAAGAACTTCTCGGACTCGTGGTGGCCTCTTGGCCTTTTCGAGTCCCTCAAGCGCCTCCGTGATGAGCTCCTCAGCCGGCGGTCCGATCTCGCGGCGCAGCTCGTCGGCGCGCTCCAACCATGCGCGATAGACACCAAGAGAGCTGGCTTCAAAGTCTGCGACCTCCTCGCGAACCTCGACAGTGAATCCGGCCGCTTCAAATATCGGCCTGTAGTCGCGCACGAGCGTGGGAAGAAACGGGTCCACAAGGGTTTCGGCCGCCCGAACGACAGCCGTGCCGTTAGGCTTGAGAATGCGGGCGATCTCATGGACCGCACATGGATGAATGAACATCAGCGCATCGATACTCATGACGCCGTTCACAGATGCGCTTTCGAGCCCGGTGGCCACAGCCTGCGCGACCACAAATCGCGCTCGCGTCGTCAATCCCCGCTGCTGGGCAAGCGTTTGTGCGGCCTTCACGGCCGCGGCGGAAAAATCCACTCCCACGAGCGCCGCGCCGGTATGCTCGGTAACCCAAATGCCAGGACCGCCAAGCCCACAGGCTAGGTCCACGAACGTGTCGCCCGGTCCCACCTTCAAAAGACTGGCGATCCGAGTAAGGTCCTTGAACGTGACGGTACTATATGGTGCGAGCCAGTCAGGCAGCTCAGGATCAGCAGCGTGCATCGCCTCGCGATAGACTTGGCTTGTGGCCAATGCCGCAAATATGCGATCAAAATGGTCGGCCGGATACGCTTGCTTGGGCTCCTTCATATAATGTCTGGCTTGACATAGGCGACGGCGCGGTCCACGCATTCGGCGACAGAACGGGTGCCGTTAAGGACGAGGCGCGGATCATGCCACGGCTCATAGCCGCGTGCGAGGACCTCGGCCCACGTCGGCTGATGCAGTTCGGGCAGATCCCATTCTCGCCGTTCCACGCGCCGGCGACGCTCGATTTGGTCATCGCACGTGAGCTCAATGACCCTCAGCTTCACGCCACAACGCTGCGCAAGAGCACGCCATTGAGCGCGCGGCGCTTCGCTGTCATTAACAGCGTCGATGATGACCGTGGCGCCAGCGCGCAAGCTTGACTCCGCGACTGCCTCGGCGATAATGTAGTCTGTCTGTCCGACCGGATCGGGTACCGCGCCGGCGCGACGCAAGGCTGCCCCGATCGCGTCAATCCGTAGGTGCGCGCAGCGCAACTCTTTGGCGAGTGCGGCGGCCAACGTTGTTTTCCCAGTTCCGGGAAGCCCTGCTACCACGATGAGCACAATCACCAACTTGGCGGCACACGGGCTGTTCTCATACGCTCGCCCGGACAAGGGGATGCTATGCGGTCGTTGGCGTGAGGCGGTACGCGAGTTAGCATGACGGTGGGCCGAGCGCGCTAGCGCGGGTCGCCTTTTGACGGTAGGACGACGCCGGGTTCGATTTCCCGGAGGTCCACCAACTTTGGAGGGGAGTGATGATCGATGCGGCGACGATCCGGGGATTCGTGGAGGCGACGGCGCGGCGTAATCGTGCCGCGGGGCGCCGGTTAAGCCCTACGGCGCTGGTGGCAGCGCTCGAAGGGTTTGTCAAAGCGCGCGCGATCGCGTACGGTGGGCGAGCGTCTTTGCCACGTGGCGCACGGACCGCAGCGGTCAAGCAATACCGCGCCTTGATGGGCGGCGCACGTGCGCTGGCTAAAGGGAACGGCGTAACATACGTTTCTTAGTCACGCTTGCGTGTGTGGGCACGTTTGCGCTGTGCAGCGTGCTCCCGTTGTCGTCGCGAACAGCCTGAAACCGATCGAGTCCGCGGGGACGCACTCACGTAACGCCGCAGCAAGCGCGGTTTGAGCAGAAAGACTGCCGCCACTTCCTTTAATCGAGAAGCTAGGACTAGGCGCGACGCGAACGAAGCTCCTCCCATTCTAAACAGCACGCCCGCCCTGCAAAACATCGCGACCGATATCTGGCTGGTCGACGGTCCAAGCGTCCGCGCGGCCTTCGTGTCGTTCCCAACCCGGATGATCGTCATCAGGCTCAGCGAGGGATCGTTATGGATCAACTCACCAGTTGCTGTGCCACGCGAAACGCTCGACCAGATCGTGGCGCTCGGCCCAGTTCGGTATCTCGTGGCGCCCACAGCGCTTCACGCGTGGAGACTGAAGCGATGGCACGCGCTTTTTCCCGAAGCGCAGATTTGGGTCGCCCCGAAGATCGCGCGCGGGTTTGCACGTAGTACCTTTGCCGCCCTAGCTGGGATCGCCCGATCGCCCGACCCACAACTGACGAGTTGGAACATTTTAGAAGATGCCCCGCCGGCTGCATGGGCACAAGACCTCGACCAACTCGTGTTCGGTGGCAACTACTTCGTCGAAGAGGTAGAGTTCTTGCACAGGAAGTCGCGCACGCTCATGGTGGCTGATTTCATCCAAAACTACAGGGCTGAGAACGGAGACTTCCTCGGCAACATGGCGAGACGTGCGGCAGGCGTGTTGAACGGCGGCGTGCCACGTGACATTCGGTGGTCATTCACCAACAGGCAGCGTGCGCGAGCAAGCCTCAAGAGGTTGCTGTCATGGGATTTCGATAAATTGATTGTTGCCCATAGCTTCTGCGTAGAGCACGATGCCCAGGCATTTGTGGAACGCGCCTTTCGCTGGTTGAGCGGTTGACGAACGCGCTGCGGGAAGCGGCGATAAGCTTTGCGCCAGCGCAGAAGTCTGGATGGTGAAAAGTTAACGGAGGAGAGCCGCGATGAAACTTGACATCAGAAGGTTTTCTCGTGCTGCTGCGATCCTGTGGGGCGCAGGCGTCTTTAGCCTCGGGATACTCGGCCACTATGGTTGGGGCGCGAAGATCGTGGACGTATTGGGCAGCGGATATATCGGCTACTCAACGTCCCTTACGGGAGCGCTCATCGGAGGCGTTTGGGGCTTTTTCGACGGGTTGGTCGGCGGCGCGCTCTTCGCTTGGCTCTACAATCGGTTGCCTGGAGAGCAAGCCTCCTCGTAGTCCTTAGCGACGACGCATTGCGTGAGCGAAGGACAGTTGCAATGCCGATCCAATGAGATAAAGGGCAGTGGCGAGGAACCTCAGTGCGTGCGCCTCACTGACCGCTTACTCTGCCTGTGGCAAGAAGCTCTTGACTGCGAATTGCTGGCGAAGCAGCGGAGTGAACGGCTTGCTGAACAAGACTCTCAGGACGATCGCCTGAAGTGCGACCGCTAGCCGGCTGCCAGGTACGACGGACTTAACGAATCCCTTGGCGCTCTTTTGTTGCGCCTCGACATGTGGACGCATCAAAGCCTCGTAGCGCTCGAACGCTTTTTGATAGTCTGGCGTGTCGCGCAGCGCGCTCGCCAAAAGGTAGGCGCCGCCCATCGCAAGCGACGCGCCTTGACCGGATACCAGGGTCGGGCAGTCGCATGCATCCCCCACGAACACGATACGGTCCTTATGCCAGCACGGCATTCGGATCTGAGCTATCGCGTCCATGAAGATGTCAGCCGAAGGATCGGCACCTGCTAGCATGTCCTTCGCGATCCACTCGGCATCGCTGAAGACGCGCCGCAGCGTCTCAAGTCTTCGCTCGCGCGGCACATACGTGGTCTCGTCGGTTCGCCACAGGAAGAACGCGAATATCGACCCCGGCTCATCGGCCGCATACGCGCCCACGACGCGGCCTGGCTCGTTATGCATGGTCCAGGTGCGTCCGATGCCGAAGCGATCGGGGAGTCGATAGCTGGCGATAGCGTACCCCAAGTGCCGTTGAAAGGCAGACTCCCGTCCCATCACAAGAGCTCGCGTCGCGGAATGGACGCCGTCCGCGCCCACGAGCAAATCGTACTTCTCGGACGCGCCGTTGTCGAAAGTCGCGATGACGCCATCGCGGTCATCCTTGATGTCGCGTATCACTCGCCCGAAGCGGATCGAGACGCGATCCTTGACGCAGTCGTACAGCGCGCGCTCCAAAGTCTGATGCATGAGCGGCACGTACTTGCCGTCAAGCAACGTCCGGATGCGCTCCACGTCGAGCGCGGCGAGCTCCCTGCCTCGCGGGTCGACGTAGACGATGCGATCAACAGGCACGCGGCGAGAAGTCAGCTCTTGGTCGATACCCATGCGCGCAGCGACATCGAAACCAGTGCCGAAGAAGTCAATCGCGTAGCCGTCGCGCCGCAGCTTCGGAGCTCGTTCCACCACGACAGGCGAATCGCCGTGCTCCGCCAGCCAAAACGCCAACGTCAGTCCCGCAATACCACCGCCGGAGATAAGCGCCCGTCGGCCCTTCACCATATCGACGACTCCCGAACGCAAGGCTTGGAGATCCTAGGTCTTCGCTCTTCTATCGGCTCTTGAACGCAGTGCTCAGTAATTCTTGGTCGGAGCACGCATTGCCCGTACGATAAGCTGACGGGGGTGCAGGCAGTGAGCTTTGCACGGGTTATCCGCTGCCCTCACGTAACGCACGTGGGCGTGTATATGCTATGCGCACCGACGGCCACGCGGGCCTTATCGCCGCGGCGGGCGGTAACGCCGACGATGCGGCGCGAAACGACTACCTATACTTAAGCGCGATCCTGTCGCGCGTACTCGAGAGCACCGACGACGAGCTGGTGCTGGTGGAGAGCATGGAGTGCGACTTCGTCGACGTGCTGGAGCTTGACCGACAGGACGCAGCTTGAGGAGAGTGAGCTAGGCAGCCGGGGTGGGTGCGCGGCGCGTTTACGGCGGGCCGCCTAAGATGATTCCTTTAGCCTCGCTCGCACGCTTTGGCGTGTACGTGCTATGCGGCGTGATCGCGGTCGTGTTGGTAACGGCGCTTGGAAGCACGCCATGGATGTCCTGTCCACTTCGACAAAGGTCGGCGTACCGCGAACCAAGGGCCGAACAATAGTTCGGCCCAAAAACCAGTGACGCATGTATTCCCCGGCGCCGAGGCGAAAAAAGACCCGTGACCACATCCCAAGGCGAAGCGCGGACGGCATTGTTCGCGACGCATGAACGGCTTGGCGCCAAGATGTCCCCCTTTGGGGGATTTCTTATGCCCATCGCAATACGCCGAGCATCCTCGACGAGCACCAAGCCGTCAGGACCGCCGCCGGCATCTTCGACCTTTCGCACATGGGGCAGTTCGTCGCGACCGGCGAGGGCGTGCCGCCTGGCTTGACGGCCTCACGGTCAACGAGGTCGGCACGATGCTGCCGAACCAGGCGCGCTACAACATCTTCACCAACGAGCGCGGCGGCGCGATGGACGACGCGATCATCTACCGCTTGAGCGGGCGCTGGCTCATCGTCGTCAACGCCGGCAACAGCGCGAAGATGTGGGAGTGGCTGTCGGCGCGCGTGCCGGCCGGCGTGTCGCTCGTCAACCGCACGGCGCAAAGCGCGCTCATCGCGATCCAAGGGCCGCGCTCGCTCGAACTGCTGCAGCCGCTCACCGACGCGGACCTCACGAACCTGAAGTACTATCACGCCGTCGGAAGGTTCGGTCAGCGGCATGCCCGCCGAGATCGCGCGCACCGGCTATACCGGCGAAGACGGCTTCGAGCTGTTCGTCAAAGCGACCGCGGCCGAGTGGCTGTGGAACACGCTGCTGCGCGAAGGCGAGCACGCGTCGGCCTGCAGCCGGCCGGCCTCGGCGCGCGCGACGTGCTGCGGCTGGAGGCCGGCATGCCGCTGTACGGCCACGAGCTCGAAGAAGATATCACGCCGCTGCAGGCCGGGCTCGACTATGTCGGTCAAGCTCGGCAAGCCAGACTTCATCGGCAAGGCCGGCGCTCGAGGCAGCAAAAGGCGCGACGGCAAGTACGATCGCATCGTCGGACTGATCATGGAAGGCAAGGCCCCGGCGCGCGCCGGCTATCCGGTGTTCCTCGTCGACGAGCGCGTCGGCGAAGTGCGCAGCGGCTCGCCCGCGCCGGCGCTCGGCAACAAGAACATCGCGACTGCGCTCGTACGCCCAAGGCGCCGCCATCGCCGGGCGCGCAGCTCGAGGTCGAGATCCGCGGCAGCGGCATCCGGCGACGGTCGTCGCGCTGCCGTTCTACAAGCGCCGCAAACGCGCGTTACCGAAAAAAGGATAGATCGACGTGGCCTTGCCGCAACGATCTCAAGTACACCAAAGAGCACGAGTGGGTGAAGATCGACGGCGCGAACGCCGACCGTCGGCATCACCGACTACGCGCAATCGTCGCTCGGCGACATCGTCTACGTCGAGATGCCCAAGCCGGGCGCGCAGGTGGAGCAGTTCAAGCCGATCGGCGTCGTCGAGTCGGTCAAGGCCGTCTCCGACATCTACGCGCCGTTGTCCGGCACGGTCGTCGAGATCAACGGCGAGCGTGGAAGAAGATCCGGCCAAGGTGAACAACGATCCGTTCGGCGAGGGCTGGCTCGTGAAGATCAAGCCTCGCCGACGCGGCCGACAAGACCGGCCAGCTCTGGATGCCGCCGCGTACGAGGCCGTGGTGGACGAGGCCGCGCACTGATCGCATGTACACGCCCCACACACCCGACGAGATTCAGGCGATGCTCGCCGCAGATCGGCGCGCCGTCCCTCGAGGCGCTGTCTCGGACCCGCCCAAGGGTCTGAGATCAAGGGCGCGCTCGACGTCGCGCCCGCGCTGCCCGAATCCGAGGCGTACGCGCACATCAGCGCGATGGCCGACAAAACGATGCCGCGTCGATGCTGTCGTTCTTGGGCGCCGGTGCCTATCGCCACTACCAGCCGCCAGCCGTGCCGTGCTTCGCGTTCGCGCTCGGAGTTCCTCACCGCGTATACGCCGTATCAAGCAGAGGCGAGCCAGGGCAGCCTGCAAGCGATCTTCGAGTGGCAGACCTACATCTGTCTGCTCACCGGCATGGACGTGAGCAACGCGTCGCTGTACGACGGCGCGACCGCGCTCGTCGAAGGCGTCATCATGGCGGCGCAGGCGACCGGCCGGACGCGGGTCGGCGATCAGCCTAGCCGTGCACCCGCTCTATCGCGCCGGTGCTCGCCACGTACGCGCGGGCATGGGCATCGAGATCGTCGGAGCTGCCGGTCGCGCCGACGGCGGCACCGACCTCGCCCGCGCAGCGCGAGAGCGTCAAGAAGGCGTCGTGCGTGATCGTGCAGAGCCCCAACTTCTTCGGCGCATCGACGACGTCGGCGCGGCCTGCAGAGCTCGCGCACGCGAACGGCGCGCTGCGCATCACGTCTCGACCGAAGCGCTCTCGCTGGCCGTGCTGAAGACGCCGCGCGAGCTGGGGCCGACATCGCCGTGGGCGAAGCGCAGTCGTTCGGCCTGCCGGTCGGCTACGGCGGTCCATACGTGGGCTTCATCGCGACCACGAAGGAGCACGTGCGGCGCTTGCCCGGCCGGCTCGTCGGCGAGACGCCGACGTCGACGGGCGGCGAGCGTTCGTGCTCACCCTGCAGGGCCGCGAGCAGCACATCCGCCGCGAGCTGGCGAGCTCGAACATCTGCACGAACCAAGCGCTGTGCGCGCTCATCGCGACCGTCTACCTCGCGACGGTCGGCGCCAACGGGCTGCGCTCCATCGCGACCGCCAATCTGAGCACGGGCACGCGAGCTGTGCCGATGCGCTCACCTCGCTGACCGGGTTCTCGCGGGCCGTATGCGACGGCGTTCTTCAACGAGTTCGCCTGCGCACGCCGCATGCCGGCCGACGGAGCTGGCGCAAGCGGCTGAAGCGTCGCGGCATCCTCGCCGGTCTGCCGCTGTCGCGCTTCTATCCGCGACACTGACCCACCAACTGCTGGTCTGCGCGACCGAGCTCACGACGCCGGACGAGATCCGCACGTTGACGCGCGCGCTCGCAGAGGAGACCGCCCGTGCCGTCGCTGCTGTTTGAGCGCGGCGCCCCGGCCGCGGCGACGACGTTCGTGCGCCGACGCGGCGCCGCCGGCCGCTAGTTCCTCGACGCGTCGCTGCTGCGCAGCGAGCTGCCGATGCCCGATCTCGCCGAGCTCGAGGTCGCCCGCCACTTCACAGAGCTCTCCGGCCGCAATTTCTCGGTCGACCGCAACTTCTATCCGCTGGGCTCGTGCACGATGAAGTACAATCCCAAGCTCAACGAGGCGGTCGTCGGCGTTCGCGGGCTTCACCGACCTGCATCCGTTCGCGCCCGACGCCGGCGCGCAAGGCGCGCTGCACCTGCTCTGGGACATGGAGCGCACGCTCGCGGCGCTGTTCGGCATGACGGAGTTCTCGCTCATGCCCGCGGCAGGCGCGCACGGCGAGATCACGGCCATGCTCATGGCGAAGAAGTATTTCACCGAGATCGCGGCAAGCGCGAGCGCAACGTCTGCCTCGTGCCCGACACCGCGCACGGCACGAATCCGGCGAGCGCGGCGATGGTCGGCTACCGCGTCATGTCGATCCCATCGACGAGCCGCGGCCGCACCGACTCGCCGCGCTGCGCGCCAAGCTCGACGGCTCGATCGCCGTGTGCATGATGACCAACCCCAACACGCTCGGGCTGTTCGAAGACGACATCATCGAGATCGACGCAGGCGGTGCACGCCGCCGGCGGGCTCATGTACTACGATGGTGCGAATGCCAACGCCATCGTCGGCCTGTGCCGGCCGGGCGACATGGGCTTCGACCTCATGCACCTCAACCTGCACAAGACGTTCTCCGTGCCGCACGGTGGCGGCGGTCCGGGCTCGGGTCCGGTCGGCGCGCAACGCGAAGCTCGCCAAGTATCTGCCGCGACCGCTTGTCGTCCGTGACGCCGACGGGAGCTTCGCGCTCGATTGGAACGGCGATATGCCGCGAGCATCGGCCCCGTGCGCGTGTTTCTGGTCGCACTTCCTCGCCGTGGTCCGCGCCTATGCCTACATCATCGTGCACGGCGAAGAAGGGTCTGCGCCGCAACAGCCAGCTCGCCGTGCTCAACGCGAACTACGTGCGCGCGAAAGTCAAGGATGTCCTCACCGTGCCGTACGACGACTTCTGCCGTCACGAGTTCGTGTGCTCGGCCGAGGACGCTCAAGAAAGAGACCGGCGTGCGGGCGCTCGATCTGGCCAAGGGCTTGCTCGACGCCGGCGTGCACGCGCCGACCATGTACTGGCCCCACGTCGTGCCCGAGTGCCTCATGATCGAGCCCACCGAGACGGAGACGAAGGAGACGCTCGACGCGTTCGTGGCGACGCTGCGCACGAACTCGTCGCGCTCAGCGCACGCCGATCCGGCGTCAAGGTGCAGCAGATGCCGCTGCACACGCCGGTGCGCCGCGTCGACGAAGCGCAGGTGGGCCGTCAAGCGAACAAAGGCATCGGCCTGCGCTGGAAGCCGCATAGTGAAGGATGCGCGCCGCCGGCGAGCAGGTCAAGCACGAGCGATCCGCCGGCGGTTTCGTGCTAGCGCGCGGGCGACTGCGTACTCGGCGCTCGTGATCGGACGCAGCACGCCGCGCATCTGGTCGCTGCCCAAAGGGCACATCGAACCCAATGAGACGATCGAGGACGACCGCGCGTGCGCGAAGTGCTACGAAGAGACGGGCGCGCACGCAACGATCATCGAGAAGCTCGCCGACATCAGTACTGGTTCTACAGCAGCCGGCTCAAGCACAGCAAGATCGTCCACTTCTACCTCATGCGCTACCTCAAGGGCGCGCTGGTGCCGCAAGAGGGCGAGGTCGAAGAGGTCGCATGGGTGCCGCTGGCCGAGATGGCCAAGCGCTGACGCATCTGAACGAGCGGCGGCTGGTCATGCTGATCGAGAAGATCGTGCAAGAGAAGTCCGCGGCCGACCTCGGGCTTTTGAGAGATTCGCCGCATCGCCGGAGCGCTCGCCGCGCTCGCGCTCGCCTCGCGGCTGCGCGGGGCACGAGCAAAGCCCGGCGCCGACGCCCGCACCGACGCCCTCGCCCACGCCTGCGGTCGCCAATCCGCTCAACGGCGCGATGACGCCGCCGCGCAGCATCCGTCATCGCATCGCCGCGATCATGATCGACAACTATCCCGACGCGCGGCCGCAGAGCGGCTTGCACGACGCCGACGTCGTCTACGAAGTCGAAGCCGAGGGCGGCATCACGCGATACATGGCGCTGTTCCTGAGCACGCCGGCCGCGGAGGTCGGCCCGGTGCGCAGCGCGCGCACGTATTTCGTCGATCTCGCGCGTCCCTACGATCCGTTCTTCGCCCATGCCGGCCAGAACGACGACGTCATCGACGTGCTGCGCGACCTGCGCTCGGGCGGTTTCCCGGATATGGACGAGATCCAGCAGACGCCCGACGCGTTTTGGCGCGACAACTCGCGCGACATGCCGCACAACCTCTACACCAGCGTGCCGCGCATCCGCAGCGTAGGCCCCAAGAGCGGCTATCCGGACCACGTCTACGACGGCAAGCAGTTCGCGTTCAACGCACCCGGCCCCGCGCCGTCGCCCACGGCGGTGCCCGAGACGGTCGCCTCCTTCTGGCTGGACTATGACGTCCATTTCGTCTGGGATGGCCGCGCCTACGAACGCTTCATCGACGGGCAGGCGCAGCACGATCGCGACGACGACCGGCCGTACGAGGTCGCGGACATCATCGTCACGTGGATACCGGCGACCGTCAAGGACAAACTAGGCGATCTCGACATGACCGTCTACGGCACGTTTCCCGCGCTGCTCATCGTCGACGGTCGCGTCACGAAGGCGCAATGGATCGCCGCGGGGCCGACGACGTTGCCGACCATCGTCGGCGACGACGGTTCGACGCTCACCTTGCGCCCGGGGCAGATCTACGTCGAGGTCCTGCCGCAGGGCAGCACCGTGAAAACCGGGAAACTAGTCGTCTCGCATTAGATCCGCCGAGAGGAGACCGATCCCAATAGCCGCTGGCGCCCCGACCGCAGCCGCACCGGCCGCCGCGATCGCCGACCGCAAGAGATTGCTGGTCAAACTCGACGTCTTCGACGGTCCCCTCGACCTGCTGCTCCACCTGGTCCTCGAAGCCGACCTCGACATCACGAGCGTCAGCCTTGCCGACGTCTGCGAACAGTACATGGCCTACCTGTCGCTCATGGAAGGCCTCGATATCGACGTCGCGAGCGAGTATCTCGTCATGGCCGCGACGCTGCTCTTCATCAAGTCGAAGAAGCTGCTGCCGCCGCCCCCGCCGCCGTTCTCCGACGACATGGAAGACGAAGCGGCGATCGCCGAAGAGACGTTGCGGCAGCGGCTCATCGCGTATCAACATTTCAAACGCCTGGGCGCCGCGTTCCGCGAGCGCATGGAAGAGAACGCCGCATACTATCCGAGCGGCGCGTTCGCGGAGAGCGGGCTGGTCCAGCATTTCCAGATCGAGGGCGGGTCGCTCGCCATCGCGTTCGCGCGCGCGCTCGCCAACGCTGAGGCGCGTCCGCAGGTGGTGAAGCGCGAGACGTTCTCGATGGTCGTCAAGATGAACTACGTGCTGCACCAAGTAGCGCGAATGCGCGACGCTCGCGTTCTCCGAGCTCATCGCGGGCTGCCGCAGGCTCGAGGTCGTCGTCACCTTTCTCGCGCTGCTCGAGCTGGTGAAGGCGCGCAAGGTGCACGCCGTGCAGCCCAAGCTCTTCGCCGACATCGTCATCACGCCGGCGCCCAAACAGGTCACGGAGCGGCTTGGCAAGTCTGCGTAACCGCGTCGAGGCGGTGCTCTTCGTCGCCGACAAGCCGGCGTCCGAAAAGGAGATCTGCGCCGCCACAGGCGCCGCGCCCGCCGAAGTGCGCGCCGCGCTGCGTGAGATCGGCGCCGGGCTCGACGGTCATGGTCTCGCGCTGCGCGAGGTCGCGCGGCGGCTGGCGGCTCGTCACGCATCCCGACTGCCGCGACGACGTCGAACGCTTCCTCTTGCCGCCGAAGACGCACATGTCGCAGGCGTCGCTCGAAACGCTTTCCATCGTCGCCTACCTGCAGCCGGTGACGCGCGCCGAAGTCGAAAGCCTGCGCGGCGTCAACGTCGACGGCGTCATGCAGACGCTCGAGGATCGCCGGCTCATCAAAGAACTGGGGCGCAAAGAGACGGTCGGCAGGCCGATCGAATACGGCACGACCGACGGTTTCTTGGAAGCGTTCGGACTGCGTTCGCTCGACGATCTGCCGCCGCTGCCGGAAGGCGCACCGCGCCGGATCGGCGGCCAGGTGATCCCGATGCCGCTGTCCGCGCGGCGCCAAGAAGAGATCGGGCAGATCCACGAGTCGGTGGAAGGCCACGAAGGCGACCAGGTGCCGCATTCGCGAGTCGAAGCTCGAGCACAGCGTCGCAGAAGAACTCGCGCACGCCCTCGACGAGTGAGGTATCCGTCGGATTTCGATACGCTCGTCGAGGAGTACGTGCGCTATCGGACATCCTATTCCAGCGAACTGTTCGACGTCGTCGCGGAGTACATCGGCCGGTCGCCTGACAAACGCGTGCTCGACGCGGCATGCGGCACAGGGCTTGCCACCCTTGGCCTGCTCGAGCGCGGCTTCGCCGTCACCGGCATCGACGTCGCAGAGCGGATGCTCGAGGTCGCGCGTTCGAGCATGCCCGCCGGCGCCGACGCAGCGTTCTATCCGGGCCGCGCGGAGGCGCTGCCGTTCGCGGACGCCGCCTTCTCCGGCGTCATCTGCGCTCAGGCGTTCCACTGGTTCGACGAGGCGCTCGCGCTCGCGGAGTTCGCCCGGGTGCTGCAGAACGGCGGCGCGCTCGCGATCTTCTGGAAGCACGCGCGCCCCGACGACCGCTATGCGCGCGCGGTGAGAGAACTGCTCACGCAGTGGACCGGCCGCTCTGAGGCGCCGATGGAGAGCAGTTTCCGCGACTCGCTCGCCGCGTTCTGGTCCGAGATCGGCGGTTCGGGCGAGGGCCGGCACGGCTCGCTGTTCGGCGAGGCCGAACTGCGCATGCTGCGCTTCGGGTTGCGCTACGACGTCGATTCCTACGTCGGCTATCATCGCTCGCGGGAGAACCTGCGCATCGCGCTCGGCGATCGGCGCGAGCAGTTCCTCGACGAGGTGCGCAAGGAGATCGAGGCGTTGGCGCCGTCGTCGGGCGAGTTCGAGGTCGAGCAGGACCAGTTCTTATATCTCGCGCGCAAGCGCTGAGAATCCCAACGGACTTGGAGCGGTCGAATTTATTCGACCGACCCTCACGTAAAAAAAAAGACGGTCGAGTAAACTCGACCGCTACATAGGAGAACCCGTACGGCAGGCTAACCAGGTGCGCATGCGATTCGGCGTGCACGTCGGCATCGGCGCCGGCTTTCCGCGCAAGACGATCGACGAGGCGCTCGCCGCCGGCTGCGATTGCATCCAGATCTTCGCCGGCAACCCGCGCGGCTGGCGGCGCGCGCCGTACGACCCGAAGCCATGGCAAGAGTTCCTACGGCTGCGCGAGGAGCACGGCATCGCGCCCGTCGTCATCCACACCTCATACCTCATCAATCTAACCACCGCCGACCGCACGCTGCACGCCAATAGCGCGCGGCTCGTCGCGTACGATCTTGACGTCGCGGCCAAGGGCGGCATCGAGTACGTCAATACCCATCTCGGCAGTTACGGCGATCAGGACCGGGCGAAGGGATTTGCGCGCGTCTGCGCCACCATCGAAAAAGTCGTGAGCGCCGCCAAACCCGGTCCGATGCTGCTGCTCGAGAACTCGGCCGGCGCGGGAAATCTGTGCGGCGGCACGCTCGAGGAACTGGGCGCCATCCTCAAAGCGGTCGGCAGCGCGCGCGTTGGCGTGTGCCTGGACACCGCGCACGCCTGGGCGTCCGGTTATGATATCCATACCGCCCATGGGGTCGACGACTTCGTCGCCGCGATCGACAAGCATATCGGCAGCGCGCGCGTGCGCGCGCTGCATTGCAATGACACCAAGGTCGAACTCGGGGCGAAGCGCGATCTGCACTGGCACGTGGCAAAGGGGCGCATCGGCAGCGCGGGTTTCCGGGCCTTGCTGCGGCGTCCCGAATTCGCACACGCGGCGGTCATCTGCGAAACGCCGAAGACTCCAGAAGATGACAAGGGCAACGTCGCGACCGTACGGCGTTTGGCAGGTGCGCCGCCGCGCCGCGCGCGGGCGAAGAAAGCTTGATCGACGAGGCGCCCGGGACGTGACATTTTGGGCATTGGGAGAGTAAGAGAAGCGATATGAACAGCATGAGAAACGCTGCCTTGTGGGCTGCCACGTGCACGCTTGGCGTGCTCGCGCTCGAGTTGGCCGGTCCGCTCGAGGCGATGGCGCGCGCGGGCGGTGGCGGGCACTACGGCGGCGGCGGCGGCGGCTCCCACAGCGGTGGTGGCGGCTATGGCGGCGGCGGCTATGGCGGTGGCGGCGGCGGGCTCTTCAGCCTGTGGCCGTTGTTCTTCCTCGGCCACGGCAGCTTCGGCGTCATCATCGTCCTGATCGTCATCTACTATCTGTGGAACCGCATGCAGGCGAACGCGCAAGCGCAAGGCGGCGTCGCGCCGTTGTTCCAGCCGGGCAGCGAGGCGGCGCCGGTGACGAAACAGTTCATGGACCAGCCGACGCGGACCGTCGATCCTGCGGCGATCGCCGCAGGCGAAGCTGCCATCAAGGCGCACGACCCGGGCTTCGACGAGCGCACGTTCCTCGACCGGGCGCAGACGGCGTTCTTCAAGATCCAGCAGGCATGGATGGCGCGCAACCAGGACATCGCGCGCGATTCGATGAGCGACGCGCTCTACATGCGCCACAAGATGCAGACCGACCAGCTCATCGCAGCGCATCAGATCGACGTCCTCGAGAACATCGTCATCGGCCATGCGAAGGTCGTCGAGGTCACCGCCGGCAAGCCGTTCGATTCGATCGCGGTGGCGTTCACCGCGAGCATGACCGACTACACCATCGACGAGAACACGAAACAGGTCGTCGACGGCGAGCGCGCGCCCAGCACCTTCACCGAGTTCTGGACCTACATCCGGCGTGCCGACGCGACCACCGCGGTCGGCGCGACCGGCCTCGCGTCGACCTGCCCGTCGTGCGGCGCACCGCTCAAGCTCACCAACGGGGTCTGCGATTATTGCGGCGCGCCGGTGCGCACATCGTCGTCGGACTGGGTGGTCGACCAGATCGAGCAGGCGTTTTGAGCGATACGGACGGCGAGCTCAACTTCGAGCGGCGCCGCTACCCCCGTTTCAACGTCAAGCTGCCGGTCGAGTTCACCATCGTCGCGGAGAGCCGGCGCTGCCGGGCGATCGTCGATAACATCAGCCTCGCCGGCGTGCTGATCCTCACCGACGAGAAGCTCGAGCAGGGCACGCCGGTGATCGTGCATCTGCCGGGCGGCCCGACCGGGCTGTTCGACATCGAGGCGAGCATCGTGCGCACCTCGGTGGTCGGCGAGTTCGGAGTGGCGTTCGGGGCGATGAGCGAAGACGAGATCGAGTGGGTGACGAGCTTCGTAGAGAACCGCTCGGCGCTCTAGATAGCGCCTAGCGCTCGAGGATGAAGCGCCCGCCGCTGTAGTCGAGGAAGACCGCGGTGAAGCGCGAGAGCACGCCCGCGCCGACCAAGCCGTCCGATAGGGTGGGCACGAACGCGCCGGTCGGCTGCATGACGATCTCCGTCGCGACGCGGTCGACCTCCAGATTTCCGAGATTCAGCTTCGAGACATATGCGGTCTTGATGTGGATGCTGCCGCCCGCGCCGCTGGCCTGTGCCATCGAGCTGAAGTACGACGACACGTCGGTGTGGCTGGACGCGTCGGTGCCCGCC
The DNA here is from genome assembly GCA_963805945.1 of Vulcanimicrobiota bacterium. GTDB lineage: Bacteria > Vulcanimicrobiota > Vulcanimicrobiia > Eremiobacterales > Eremiobacteraceae > JAFAHD01. The sequence goes on from CAWDVP010000002.1 coordinate 631,480, forward strand.
ACCGTCTGCCCGCGCGAGCGCTGGCTGCCGGCTTGGTTCGGATCCAGCGGCGCACCGGCGTCCGTCGCGAGATCGCCGGGTCGCAGAAAATCACGCGAGTGCGTCGACGCGAAATCCTGATACAGGGTGAGCCCCGAGTTGCTGCCAGTGTCGATGGTGAAGGTCACCGGATCCTTGTCCCCGATCGTCGCCGCGACGTAGGGTAGGCGGTTGGTCGCATCGAGCGACAGCACGAGGCCGTTCCCCGCGTACCTGAACGCGCTCGGCTCGATGAATTGCACTTGTCCGCGCCCGTAGCTGATGCGCGTCACGACGTGCGCGAGCACGTCGAAGCCGAGCACGCCTTTGATGCCATAGCCGCGGATCTTCGCGGGTAGGCCGAGCGGCACCGCGGTGAGCACGATCGGGTGGAAGCGCAGCCCGCCGAGGTCCAGGCTGTCCGCGAGCGCCGACTCGCCGGTGAGCATAGTGGCGCCCGCCACGTGTGAGCTGCCGCCCATCGGCAGGCCAAGCGTCTTGGCCTCGTCGAGATCGATGAGCGACGTCGAACTGCCAGAATCGAGCAAGAACTTGGCGTTCTGACCGTTGATGCGCGCGCTGATCACGATGAGCGAGAGCGGCGAGTCGAAGTTCAAGGAGACGTCGCTTCGCCCGGCGGGGAACTCGGGCAAACGCGGCGGCGGAGGGGCGAAGCTCACCGTGGGCGGGTCGAAGACGACGTCGGTCACGGTGGTGGTGACGCTCGAACCGTCCTGCGTCTCGACGATGCGCGTCGGCAGCGTGAGTCCGCCGAAGCGGGCGTACTCGGGATAGCGGACGACGCGCGCGCCGACGTCCACGCCGTCGACAAGCGCCGTCTGCTCGTCGACGTAGAACAGCGCGGGGTATGAACCGAACTTCGTGCGCAGGCGGTAGACATCGCGGCCGTCGAGCTGTGCGGTGCCATCCATCGTCCAAGCCACGGCCTCGTCGAGCAGCGCGCCGTTGAAGCCGAGCAAGCGGATGGAGAGCGCGCGCCGGCGCGTGTTCGCATCCGTGGTGACGTTGCCGTTGACGTCCTGCACCCAGTGGACGATGCCGTCGCTGCCCTCGACGCGTTCGCCGAACGGCATCGACAGCGTCGTCTTGTAGTGGCCGCTGTCGTCCGAGATCGCCGCATACTTTATCTGGGTGTCACTACGGCTGATGACGCCGTCCCATGACGCGCTCGAACCGGTGAGCGCACCGATCGCGTGGCGATGGCGCAGCAACAGCGCGCCGAGCTCGGGCGAGCGTGACGCGGGTTGCGCGCTTGCGGGCGCTGCGCTGGGAAGCGCTGGTTGCGCGGATGGCATCGCAGGGCCGGGCGCCAGCACGAGGGCCGCGACGACACCGATCCAAAGGCCGACCATGCGGCAGACTTCGGGATGCAGGGTCGCGATTACCCTGGCCGGCGCAGGCTGGGCGCGGTGGCGGACGGGAGGTTCGGAGGGCTAGCTCGCCTTGATCTTGCGCCCGGCCACCCACGTCTCGGTGACCTTGATCTTCTGGATCTGCTCGATCGGTATGGCGCGCGGGTCGTCCGCCAATATGACGAGGTCTGCTTGTTTGCCGACTTCGAGCGAACCGAGGCTTTGCGCCATGCCGATCTGCGCGGCCGCGTAGATCGTCATCGCCCGCAGCGCGTCGCTGGGCGGGATCACCTGCTGCGGGCCGATGACTGACGAATCGGCGGAGCAGCGGCGGGTGACCGCCGTGCCGATGAGTTGCAACGGGCCTGGTTTCGTCACCGGTGCGTCCGAGTGCAGCGTGAACGGCAAACCGAGCGCGACGCACTGCCCGGCCGGGTCCATGTGCGCCGCGCGCTCGGGCCCGAAGAGCTCATCGCGATACGCGGCGCCGTAGTAGTACACGTGGTTCATCAGGAAACTCGGTTGGACGCCGAGCTTCTGCATGCGTTGGATCTGATCGGGCCGCGCCATCGTGCAGTGCTCGATGCGGTTGATGCCGGTGGCCGGGTTGGCGCCGTAGACCTGCTCGATCGCGTCGAGCGCCACCTGGATCGCGGCGTCACCATTGGCGTGGATCGAGACCGGCCAGCCAAGCGACTTGACCTTCTGGCACTTCGCCACGAGCTCCGCGGCGGAGAAGTTGAGCATGCCCTTCTCGGTCGTGTTCAGATAGGGGATCGTCTGGGCGCCGGTCTTGGTCTGGTTGGAGCCGTCTGCGATGATCTTGACCGCGTAGAACGAGAGCAGCGAGCCGGGCACCTGCACGGCCTGGGCCCCCGGTTTGCCGTACTTGATGACAAATGCATTGCCCTCATCGAGCTGATCGAATAACGGACTGGAACTGAGCCGCACCGGCGTGGTGCTCGCCTCGGCGAGCCGCTCGTATCCGCCGAGCAGATCGTCGGTGCGTCCAGGCACGCCGCTGCCTGCCTCGTGCAGCGTCGTCATGCCGGTCGAGGCGCAGTGCTGCATGAACTGCTTGAACGCGGTCGCGACGCCCGCCGGCGTGATCTGCAAGCCGCCGTAGAAATAATCCATATTGGTCTCGAACGCGACGCCGGTGAGCTCGCCGTTCGCATCGCGCGAGAAGTGACCGCCGCCGGGCTTGTCCGGCGTGCTCTTCGTGACGTTGCTCGCGCGCATCGCGGCGCTGTTGAACGACGCGGTGTGCCCGTTGTTGTACTGCACGTAGATTGGAATGGTCGCCGAGGCGTGATCGAGCTCTTGAAGCGTGAGCTCTCCGCCTTGCAGCAGGTTGTCGAAATCGGCGGCATAGATCCACTCGCCGGCCTTCTTCTTGGCGGCCGCGGCTTTGAGGGCGGCGAGCAGCGTCCCTTTGTCCGTGTACAGATCGGGACCGCACGGCGAGAAGAACGTGTTGAGGATCGCGGCGCCGATCGGGTGGAGGTGCGGATCGATGAAGCCGGGCAGCACGGTGCGGCCGCCGAGATCGATCACCTTGGTCGCGGTGGTCTTGTGCGGCATCACGTCGGCCTCGTCGCCGAGCGCGACGATGCGGTCACCGGCGATCGCCATCGCCCGGACATCGGGCTGCGTGCCGGCCATGGTGATGAAGACCGCGTTGCGCAGGATGATCTGCGGCTGCTCCGCCGCGCGCGCGCCACGCACGCCGGCCGCGAGCAGCGAGAGCAGTGCGCCGGAGCCGGCGAGGAATTCGCCGCGCGTGGGCAACGCCTTGGCGAAGATGTCGGTGAAGGCCGGGGAGACGCACGTGCGGCACATGAGGGCTACCGATCCAGCTCTGTTCCGAAGAGCGACGTGGCGGGAGAAGATAGGAATCGAACCTACCGGTCCCCTTGCGAAGACCAACTGGTTTTGAAGACCAGCAGGGGCACCAGCCCCATGCTTCTCCCACGAAGCATCAGTCGTGCCCGGACGAAGTTCGGGTCACGCATGCCATCTCTTGCTTCTCGGCTACGCCGGGGCGGGCGGGGGCGCCGGCGCGGGTTGAGGCGGCGGCGGCGTTGCTGGTTCCGGCAGCGCGTAGCGCGGCACGAGGTTGACGAACAACACCTTGATGATGCCGGCGATCGGCACCGCGACGAGCAGACCCAACAGTCCGAAGAGCTCGCCGAAGGTGAGCAGCGCGATGATGACCACGAGCGGCGAGAGGCCGACGCTTTGCCCGACGACGAGCGGCGCGATGACATGCCCCTCGAGCTGGTTGATGATGACGAAGCCGATGATGACGAAGAGCGCGTTGAGCGGGCTATTGGTGAACAGCGCGATGAGCACCGCCGGCGCCGCGCCGGCGAACGCGCCGATGTACGGGATAACGTTGAGCACGCCCGCGATGACGCCGATCAAGATGGCGAAGCGGACGTGCAGCAGCGTCAGCATGATCGCGATGAGGGTGCCAACGACGATCGCGACGAGCAATTGGCCGCGGATGAAGCCGCCGAGCACCGCGTTGATCCCATCGATGATCGCCACCGCCTTTGGCTGCGACGGCGGCGGGAACAGGCTCAAGGTCCCGCGGTAGAGCTTGTCGCTGTCTGCCATGAGATAGATCGCGACGATAGGCACGATGACGAACAGCACGAGGATCGAGACCGCGGACATGACCACGCCGAGGAAGCCCTTCGTCGCCTCGCCGCCATAGCGGTCTGCGAGCGTGACCAGCTCCGTCGGCAGCGCCGCGATATAGTCGCGGAGGCCCGGCGTAAGATGCGAGCCGATGGGACTGGCGGGGTCGGAAAGCGTGGCTTGCGCGTTTTGGGCGATCGCCGGCGCGTCCTGGACGAACTGCCTCACGTTGTCGCTCACCAGGGGCACGATGAACGCGAGCCCGACGCCGACGATCACAATGACGACCGCATAGACGATAGCGATGGACGCCCACAATGGCAGACGGGTGTTGAGCCGGCGCACCGCCGGCAGGACCACGTAGCATAAGAAGACGGCGCCGATGACGATCACCGTCACGGTGTGGACGCGTCCGAGCAGCTGCAAAAAGCCGATTAGCACGAGCGCAGCGAGCACGACCACGCCGAGCACCTTGAGGGCCGTCGTCAAGCGCGCGTCGCCAAGCGTCAGGTTCTGCATACCGACTCCCATACGGCAGGGGCCGCGGCCCCATCCGGAACACACCCGCTCACACGGGGGAAGCATCTTGTGACTATAGCCGCGTTTCTCCTCATCCTTGCGATCATCGTCGCGCTCGTGGCGCTCGCGAATCGCATCCGCGTCGCCTTTCCGATCGTGCTCGTGCTCGGCGGCATGCTGCTCGGCTACATACCGGGGTTCCCGGTCATCCTCATGCCGCCCGAACTCGTCCTCGTCGTCTTCTTGCCGCCGCTGCTGTACTGGGAGAGCGTCACCGCCCCGACGAGCGAGTTCCGTTCGGGGGCGTGGTGGATCTTCCAGATGGCGGTTGGTCTCGTGATCGTCACGACCTGCGCGGTCGCGGTGGTGGCGCATTGGCTCGAGCCCGCGCTGGGCTGGGCCGCCGCATTCGTGCTCGGCGCCGTCGTCTCATCGACCGATGAGGTCGCGTTCGCGCCGATCGTGGAACGGCTGCCGCTGCCGCGGCACGTCGTCGCCAGCATCGAGGGCGAGGCGCTCGTCAACGACGCCACGTCGCTCGTTCTGTACGCGGTCGCGGTCGCAGCCGTCGTCACGGGCACGTTCTCCGTGCGGCAGGCGATCGGAGATCTCGCGCTTGCGGTCGTCGAGGCCGTAGCCATCGGCATCGCCGCCGGCGCGCTCGCGGTGCTCGCGTGGCGTTTCATCAAAGAAGACGCGTTGCAAGCGATCATCTCGATCTTGACGCCGTACCTCGCCTACCTGCCGGCGCAGCACCTCGGTGCGTCCGCCGTGCTCGCCGTCGTCACCGCCGGTTTGTTCGTGAACCGCTACACGCCGACCGTCCTCACGCCGAGCGCGCGCGAACGCGCCACCGGTTTCTGGGGCACCATCACCTTCACCGCCAACGCGCTGATCTTCATCCTCGTCGGGCTCCAGTTCCATCCGGTGGTCGAAAGCCTCGCGCAGTACACCGTCCCGACGCTCATCTGGTATGGTGTGGCCGTGTCGGCGGTCGTCATCATCGTCCGCGTGCTCTGGACGTTCGGCCAAGCGCTGCTCCCGATCACAAACGAGCCCGAACACGTCGGTGGAAAGGCCGAGTGGTCGCACGTGTGGCTGCTCTCGTGGGCGGGCATGCGCGGGGGTGTGTCGATCGCGGCGGCGCTCGCGATCCCCTTCGAGACCGCGGCCGGGGAATTTCCTGGCCGCAACCTCATCATCTTCCTCACCTTCTGCGTGCTGTTGGCGACGCTCGTCGGACAGGCGGGCACCATGCCGCTGTTGATCCGCTGGCTGCATATCGAGGACGACGGAGCGGGCAAGCGCGAAGAGCGGCTCGCGCTCGCCGCGATGGCGCGCGCCGCCCTCACGCGGATCGACAAGCTCGGCAAGAGCGGTGAGCTGAGCAAAGAGATGTGCGATTTCCTACGCGTGCGTTTCGAGAAACGCTGGCAGGAGTTCAAGCGATCCGACGCCGCCGACGCGGCCACGAAGGGCGATGCCGCCGAAGGTACTGCCGCGACGGCGCTCTACCGCAAAGCGTCGGCCGATCTGGTCGACGCGCAGCGCACCAAGCTCATCGCGCTTCGCGACAAAGGCAAGATCGACAACACCGTGATGCGCCGGCTGCAGCGGCTGCTCGATCTGGAATCAGAGGAGATCGTGCTGCTCGGCAGCGCTGGCCACTCGGCACTCGACGAGGAGATGGGAACGGACGAGTCGTCCTAGGGCCGCGCGATCGCTAGATGTGGCAGGTCGGCGCGATGCCGCGCTTCTCGAAGTAGCGCTGATGGTAGTCCTCGGCCTCGTAGAACTTCGACGCCGGCGTGATCTCCGTGACGATGGGCCGCTTGAAGCGGCCTGACGTCTGGAGTTGCTCCTTTGAGCGCTTCGCCGCCGCCTCTTGCTCGGGCGTGTAGAAGAAGATGGCGGAGCGGTATTGCGGCCCCACGTCTGGTCCTTGGCGGTTCAGCGTCGTCGGATCGTGCAGCTTCCAAAACGCGTCGAGCAGTTGCTCGTAGCTGACCTTCTTCGGGTCGTACGTGAGCTGAACGGTCTCCGCATGGCCGGTGCGGCTCGTGCAGACATCCTCATAGGTGGGATCCGCAAGCGTGCCGCCGAGATAGCCGACGCGCGCGTCGACGACCCCGGGGATCTGGCGGAAATTCGATTCGACGCCCCAGAAGCAGCCGGCGCCGAAGGCCGCGGTCTCTAGTCCATCAGGCATTGTTCGTGCTCATCCTCCACCAAGAGATACGCTGTTACGCCGTTCTTGGATGTACGCCCTTGCCACAGAGGGCATGCCATAGGCGCGGGTACAACTCATCGTGACCATGACCTCACCCCAGCGACCCGAACGGCTTGAGGTCGCCTGCGCCATCGCCGGCGGCGGACCCGCCGGCATGGTGCTCGGATACTTGCTGGCGCGCGCCGGCGTCGACGTCGTCGTGCTGGAGAAGCACGCCGACTTCTTCCGCGATTTCCGCGGCGACACGATCCATCCGTCGACGCTCGAGATCATGTACGAGCTCGGCGTGCTCGATGCGGTTCTTGAAGCTGCCGCATCAAGAGATCACGCAGCTCAGCGGCCAGATCGGTCCGACGCTCATCCCCATCGCGGACTTCACCCACCTCCCGACGCATTGCAAGTTCCTCGCCTTCATGCCGCAATGGGATTTCCTGGATTTCATCGCGGCGCAAGCCAAGCGCTATCCGGCCTTTCGCGCTGCGGATGCAAGCCGACGTCACCGATCTGATCGTCGAGGACGGTCGCGTGGCCGGCGTGCGCGCGTCGATCCCCGGCGGCGAGCTCGAGGTGCGCGCGAAACTCGTCGTCGGTGCGGATGGCCGCCATTCGACCGTGCGGGCCGCGGCGGGGCTGGTCTTCGATGATTTCGGCGCGCCGATGGACGTCATGTGGTTCCGCATCTCGCGGCGGCCGGACGATCCGGGCCAGGTGTTCGGCCGGATCGACCGCGGCCGCATGCTCATCATGATCGATCGCGGCGACTACTACCAATGCGGTTATCTGATCCGCAAAGGCGCGTTCGACGAGATACGTCAGCGCGGGCTACCCGCGTTTCACGACGACCTCGTCTTGCTCGCGCCGTTCTTGCGCGATCGTCTCGGTGAGATCGCGGATTGGGACCACATCAGCCTGCTCACCGTGGTGGTCGACCGCCTGCGCCGCTGGTATCGGCCGGGGCTGCTGTGCATCGGCGACGCGGCGCACGCGATGTCGCCGATCGGCGGCGTCGGCATCAACCTCGCGATTCAAGACGCGGTCGCCGCCGCCAACATCCTGGCGCAGCCGCTGCGCGAGGGCCGCGACACGGACGGTTCGCTCGCAGACGTGCAGCGGCGGCGCGAGTTCCCCACGCGCGAGACGCAGCGGCTCCAGGTGATCATCCAGAACAACGTGATCCGGCGGATTCTCGGCGTCGATCGCCCGCTGACGCCGCCGTGGCCGCTGCGTTTGCTCGCGCGCTGGCCGCTCCTACGACGTATCCCCGCGCGAGTCGTCGGCGTCGGTTTCCGGCCGGAACACATCCGGACGCCGGATCTAGCAGCCGATCTTTAGATCGGCGTGCTCGGTCTCACCTTGCGCAGCCGCCGCAGATCGCCGTCGCGCAGCGTCACCCCGATCCCGTCGAAGTGCTCCATGAGCGGGAGCGCGTAACGGCGCGAGGTGCCGAAGGCGTCGCGCATCTGCGCCATGGTCGCGCCCGCGCCGTCCTTGAGCAGCTCCGCGAGGATCGCGCGCGCGCGCTGGATCTGCGCTCGCCGGTATAGGTCGTCGCCGATGCGGGTGAGCGCTCCGGTGGCCAGCAGCGCTTCGACGGCGTCGGCGAGTCCTTCGATTCGAGCGCCCGTCACCTGCGTCATGAGTGCGTCGTAGGAGCCCGGCAACAACGGATTCGTGGGATCATCGCGCAGCGCGCGGGCGAAGAACTCGCGCTGCGGTTGGCTCAGCGACGGCGTCGACGCGGGCAGATGCCAGAAGCGTCCGGTCAGCGCCAGGCGGCCGTCATCGTGCCAGGCGGCGAGCAGCCGCGTCGCAAGCGCGTCAGCGATCGATAGTTCGCGCGCGATCTCTTGTGCGGTGGCGCCGAGCATCCACGGCGTCTTCGCGTGCCGCCGTTCGAGATACAGCGCCAGCCTGTCGAATGCGGCATCAAACGCGCTGCGGCTGACGTACGCGAGCGGCTTTTGCAGCGCGACGACGCTGCCCGCCGCGACGAGCGCTTCGATGTCGGAGTGCGCCTTTGCGAGCACGACGTTGAGCGCGGCGGCCACCTGCGCGGGCTGCATCGGCTCGAGCCCGGATGCGGCGATGATGCGCAAGGCGTTGTCGCCGGCCACCTCCGGGCCAGCGCCGCCCGTAGCGTCGCGAACGCCGACCGAGCCGCCGCGCGAGAGCGCGACCGCGCCGCCGAGCAGATCCTTGGGACTCATGCGCCGTACGATGAGCCGACTGCCTGGATAGAAGACGGTGGGCCGCTGCAGCACGAGGCGAGCCTGTTGGGGTTTGGTGTCGACCGGCGGCACGCGCTCGAAGATCAAAACACCCGGGATCTCATCGGAGCCGATGTGCGCGCGCACCGGCGTGCGGCGTTTGAGCAGCCGCACAGCTTGTGGCAACGCGGTGAACTCGACGAGCAGTTCCGAGGTGGGAATGAACTCGCGCGGCGCGACGAGCGCCTCGCCACGTCGTATGGCGCCGACCTCGATGCCCGGCAGGTTGACGGCGACGCGCGCGCCGCCGCTCGCGGATCGCAGCGCGACGCCGAAGGTCTGGATGCTGCGCACGCGCGCTTCGAGAGCGCTCGGTTGCAGCGCCAGCGTATCGCCCACGTTGATCGTGCCTTGCATCAGCGTGCCGGTGACGATGGTGCCGTGGCCCGGCAGCGCGAACACGCGATCAACCGGCAGATATGCGGGCGCGTCGGGATCGCGAGCCGGCAGCGCGGCGAGCGCATCGTGGATCGCGGACTTGAGCTCCGCGATGCCTTCACCGGTCACATTTGACACCGCGATGACCTGAGCGTCCTGCGCCACCGTGCCCGCCGCCGCATCGCGTACCAGCTGCGCGGCGAGTTCAAGTTCGTCCGCGCCGACGAGGTCGCGCTTGGTGAGCACGATGATCGCGCGCCGCACGTTGAGCAGATTGACGATGTTGAGATGATCGAAGGTCTGTGCGCGTGGGCCTTCGGCCGCATCGACGACGAGCAGCAGCAGTTCCATGCCTGCCGCGCCCGCGAGCATGTTGTGCAGGAAGCGCTCGTGGCCAGGCACGTCGACGATGCCCGCCTCGATGCCATCGTCGAAGCGCAGCGGCGCGAAACCGAGGTCGAGCGTCATGCCGCGCTGTTGCTCTTCGATGAGGCGGTCGGGATCGTGCCCGGTCAGGGCGATGACGAGCGAGCTCTTGCCGTGATCGACGTGGCCGGCGGTTCCGATTATGTGCATCGCGCCGGCGATCGTGTCAGCGCGTCGGGCCGCCGTCCGGAGGTGCGTGCTCTCCGGCGGTCGCGAGGGCGTGCCCAAGCGAGACCAATTCTCCCTCGCGGACCGTGCGCAGGTCGATGACTAAGCGTTCGCCGTCGACTTTTCCGATCACGGGCGGCTGATGCCGGCGCAGGCGCATGGCATAAGCGTCGGGCCCGCCAGCATAGGCGACCGCGACGCCGGCGGACGGGATCGCCACGTCCGGCAGCGTGCCGCCGCCGGTGGTGGAGACGGTCTTCACGGTCGTGATCTGCAGCGCCGGGTTGCGCGCGTGCACGGTGAGCCGGAGCTGCTCGGCCCGCGCCAGCAGCGCGTCCTGGGTGAGCGCGAGCATGGCGAAGAGCGGCAGATCGGTGAGCTGCCCGTCGACGTATGCGGTGAGCGTCGCGCCCAACGCCGCCAGCGTCATCTTGTCGACGCGCAGCGCGCGCAGCAGGGGGTTGCGCCGGATCGCGGCGATGAGATCGGCGCGACCGGCGATGATGCCGCACTGCGGCCCGCCGAGCAGTTTGTCGCCGGACACCGCGACGAGGTCGAGACCCGCGGCGATCTCTTCCGCCAGCGTCGGCTCGTGCGGCAGGCCGAACGCGTGCAGCTCCACGAGCGCGCCGATGCCGAGGTCCTCGAACGAGATCACCTCGAGCTCGCGCGCCAACGCGGCGAGCGTCGCCGCGGAGACGCCGGCGGTGAAACCGCTGACGCGATAGTTGCTCGGATGCGTGCGCATGAACATCGCGGTGCTCGGGTTCCACGCATCGCGATAGTCGCGGACGTAGGTCTTGTTCGTCGTGCCGATCTCTACGAGGGTGGCGCCGCTCTTGCCGAGCACGTCGGGCAGACGGAATCCGCCGCCGATCTCGATGAGTTCGCCGCGGCTCACCACGACCTCGCGGCCGCGCGCGAAGGTGTCGAGCACGAGCAGCACCGCCGCCGCGCAGTTGTTGACGACGAGCGCCGCTTGCGCGCCGGACACCTCGCGCAACAGCGAGGCGACGCGGTCGTAGCGCGTGCCGCGCTCGCCGCTGCCGACCTCGTATTCCAGATTGGTGTAGCCTGCGCTCAAGGTCCGCACCGCATCGAGTGAGGCGTCGGAGAGCGGCGCGCGGCCGAAGTTGGTGTGGAGCAGCACGCCCGTGCCGTTGATGACGTGGATGAGGCTTTCGGTGTGGGCGGCGCCGAGCCGCTCCAGCACGCGTTCGCGCAGCGCGTCGAAGCCGACCTCGATCGTGCCGCTGCGCGCTTCCTCGAGCACCGCCTGCACGTGCGAGCGCACGCCGCTGCGGCCGATGATCGAACCGTAGGTGGCGATCGCCGGGTCGGTGGTGAGGCGATGGACGGCGGGGATGTCTCTCATTGAACAACCCTTGGAGCGGTCGAATTCATTCGACCGCCTCGGTCGAGTAAACTCGACCGCTCCATTTCAGGTTCTAGGCTGCGGCGAGGTGTTTCTCGACCATCGTCGAGAGATGCTTCTCCGGCACGTAGCCGACGATGCGGTCCACCGGCGCGCCGCCCTTGAACAGGATGAGGCACGGGATGCCGGACACATCGTATTGCGCCGCGAGGTTCGGATTCTCGTCGGTGTCGAGCTTGACGACCTTGAGGCGCCCTTTGTAGGCGTCCGCGATCTTGTCGACGATCGGCGCGATCATCTTGCACGGGCCGCACCAGTCGGCCCAGAAGTCCACGAGCACGGGCTCGTTCGACTTGAGCACTTCGGTGTCGAAATTGGTCTGATTGACGGCTGTTGCCTGGCTCAAAGTGGTTTGCTTGCTCCTTCGAAAACGGGTGCCTTAGACGTGCGGCTAGAGGCGCTCCATCTCCTCCGTGCGCTGGCCGATGTTTGCGGCGCCGGTCACAACGTCGCCCTCATCGAGCTTCATGACGCGCACGCCTTGCGCCGCGCGTCCGGTCTCGCGGATCTGGAACACCTTGGTGCGGATGACGACGCCGCGCGACGAGATGATCATGATCTCGTCGTCGGGCTTGACGAGCAGCTGCTCGACGATGTCGCCGTTCTTGGCGGTCTTCGAGAACGCTTTGATGCCCTTGCCGCCGCGATTGGTCTTGCGATACAGATCGATCTTGCTGCGCTTGCCGTAGCCCTTGGTGGTGATGACGAGCACCTCGCGCCGATCCTTGGCGATGACGTCCATCGCGCGCACGAGATCGCGCGCGCCCAGCTTCACCGCGCGCACGCCGCGGCTCGCGCGGCCCATCGGGCGGACCTTGGACTCGTCGAAGCGGATGGCGGAGCCGCCGGTCGTCGCGAGCAGCAGCTCGGTCTTGCCGTTGGTGAGCGCGACCGCGAGCAGCTCGTCGTTCGGCATGAGGTTGAGGGCGATGAGCCCGCTGCGCCGCACGTTGCCGAACTCGGACAGCCCCGTCTTCTTGATGAAGCCCTTCTTGGTGACCATCACGAGGTATTCTTCGGTCTTGAGCTTGCGCACCGGCATGACGGCGGTGACCGTCTCGCCAGGCGGCAGCGTCAACAGGTTGACGAGCGCGGTGCCGCGCGCCTGGCGCGAGGCGTCGGGGATCTCGTGCGCGCGCAGCCGATAGACGCGCCCGCGATTGGTGAAGAAGAGCACGTGCTGGTGGGTCGAGGCCGAGAACAGGAAGCGGACGACGTCTTCCTTCTTCAGCGCGAGCCCGGCGATGCCGCGGCCGCCGCGGTTCTGCGCGCGGAAGGTGTCCACGTTCTGACGTTTGATGTAGCCGCCGGCGGTGGCGGTGACGACGACCGGCTGGTCCGCGATGAGATCCTCGAGCGCGAACTCGCCTTCCGCTTCGACGATCTGCGTGCGCCGCTTGTCGCCGAATTTTTTCTTGAGGGTGACGATCTCTTCTTTGACGACGCCGAACAGGCGCCGCTCGCTGCGCAGGATCTCTTCGAGCCCCGCGATCGTCTTGAGCAGGGCGACGTATTCATCTTCGATCTTCTGGCGCTCGAGCGCGACGAGCCGCGCCAGCCGCAGGTCGAGGATCGCGTTGGCCTGGATCTCGGTGAGCTCGAACTTCTTCATCAGGCCCGCGCGCGCGACGTCGGTGGTCTCCGAGCCGCGGATGAGCTTGATGATCGCGTCGAGGTGCTCGAGCGCGATGCGGTAGCCTTCGAGGATGTGCGCGCGCTCTTTGGCCTTGCGCAGGTCGTACTGGCAGCGCCGCGTGACGACGATCTTGCGGTGCTTGACGTACTCCTGCACCATCTCGCGCAGCGTGAGCGTGCGCGGTTGGCCGTCGACGAGCGCGACGTTGTTGACGCCGAAGCTCGTCTGCAGCGGTGAGTGCTTGTAGAGCTGGTTGAGCACGAGCTGCGCCTGCGCGTCACGCTTCAATTCGATGACGATGCGCATGCCTTTGCGGTCGCTCTCGTCGCGCAGGTCCGCGATGCCGGCCGTCTTCTTCGTCGCCACCATCTCGGCGATCGACTCGAGCAGGCGCGACTTGTTGACCTGGAACGGGATCTCGTTGACGATAATGGCCTGGCGCCCGCCGCGGATCTCCTCGAACTCGTGCTTGGCGCGCAGCACGATCGAGCCGCGGCCGGTGAGGTAGCTCTGCTTGATGCCCTCGCGGCCCAAGATGAGCGCGCCGGTCGGGAAATCCGGACCGGTGACGATCTTCATGAGCTCTTCGTCGTCGAGGTCCTTGTCTTCGATCAATGCGATGGCGGCGTCGCAGATCTCGGTGAGGTTGTGCGGCGGGATGTTGGTCGCCATGCCGACGGCGATGCCCGACGAGCCGTTGACGAGCAGGTTCGGCAGCCGCGCGGGCAGCAGCGACGGTTCGCGCGTCGAGGAGTCGTAGTTGGGGACGAAGTCCACCGTCTCGCGATCGATGTCGGCGAGCATCTCGAGCGCCAACTGGCCGAGACGGGATTCCGTGTAGCGCATCGCGGCCGGCGGATCGCCGTCGATCGAGCCGAAGTTGCCGTGGCCGTTGATGAGCGGGTAGCGCAGGCTGAAATCTTGCGCCATGCGCACCATCGCGTCGTAGACCGAGACGTCGCCGTGCGGATGGTAGTTCTTGAGCACCTCGCCGACGGTGCCGGCGCTCTTGCGATGCGGCTTGTCGGGGTTGAGTCCGAGCTGCGACATCGCGTAGAGGATGCGGCGGTGCACCGGTTTGAGGCCGTCGCGCACGTCGGGAAGCGCGCGCGCCACGATCACGCTCATGGCGTAATCGAGGTACGATCGGCGCATCTCGTCTTCGACGTTGACCGCGATCACGCGATCCGATACCGTCGTGTGGCGGTACTCGTCGAAGCCCATTTCGGGGCGAGATTTCTTCGCGCCGCCGTCCTTGGATGCAGCGTTGTCGTCGGAATCAGGCAAGGTTAAAGGTCGCCTTTTCTAGGTCAAACGGGTAACGTGACTCAGTTCGATTTGCGGTCGCGGCGCTCCCGCTTTTTAGGCCCTATGGTGGCCCAAAGGTCGCGCTTGCATGTCCGAGAAATGGGCCCGCGGATGTCTGAACTGTCTCTATCACTCCCCGACGCGGCCGCGACCAGAGCCCTGGGCAGGGCGATCGCCACGGCATGCCCGCGCGGCACGGTCATCTTGCTACGCGGTCCGCTCGGCGCCGGCAAGACCACCTTCGTGCAGGGATTCGTCGAAGCGCTCGGCACGGGCCCCGCGGCCAGTCCGACATTTGTGCTTGCGCACGACTATTCGTCCGCCACCCTGCCGTTATGGCACCTCGATCTCTACCGGCTTGAAGATCCGCGCGAAATCGAGCAACTCGACCTCGCGCAGTACATGCCGTCCGACGGCATTACGCTCGTGGAATGGCCGGAACGTGCGCCGCATGCGTGGCCCGATGACCGCATCGAGGTGGATCTCACCATCAGCGGTGAGTCGCGCACGGCGCGAGTGCGTGGTCACGGCGGCGCCGAGGCCGCGCTGCAGACCGCGCAGCCGCGATGATCGTGTTGGGCATCCTCACGTCGGGGCCGGTCGGCGCCGCCATCGTCGGCGGGCCGCGCGAAGCGGCCATCGCCGGCACCGGGCAAGCGCTCAGTTCGCTGCTCGACTGCGTCACCGGCGCGCTGGCGCAGACCGAGCTGTCGCTCTCCGAGGTGCAGGGCGTCGCCGTCTGCACGGGACCCGGTTCTTTCACCGGACTGCGCATCGGCGTCGCGTTCGCCGCCGCGCTCGCGCAAGCGCGCGACCTGCCATGCATCGGCGTCTCGACGTACGATGTTGCGGAGGCCGGCAGCCGCGCGCTCTACCCGCATGCCGCGATCGTCGCCGGCAAGCGTGGCTACTACTACGCGCGTCTGCGCGCCGCGGCGGATGCAGAACCGCAGTTCGCTCGCGGCGATGCGGCGGAGATCGCGGTCGCCGTCGAGGCGATGGCGCGCGAAGCCGGGCGGCCGGTGGCGATGCACGGTGAAGGTGCGGTGGTCAATGCGCCGCGCGCGGGGATCATCGCGGGCGGCTCGATGGCGCGCGGCCCGGCGGAACTCGCGCGCGCGGTCGCGCTCGCGGGCGCCGCGGCGCTCGCTTCGGGCGCGCCGGCGGACTGGCGTCGCGTCGCCATAGATTATGGCCAGCGTCCGAACGCCGAGATCAATTGGGAGACCCGCCGGGCCAGGCCGTGAAAGGTCTTTGTCAGAGGGGGCCGTCGTTTTGCGAGGGCGAATCTATCGTCCGAATGAAGGCGCTGTCACGGACTTTGGACATCTCGCCGATGCGCATGGAGGATCTCAACGACGTCCTGCGCGTCGAGGCGCTGTGCTTCACCACGACCTGGCCGCGCAACGCCTTTGCCAACGAGCTGACGGACAACAAACTGGCCCACTACTTCGTCGGCCGCAACGATGACGCAATCGTCGCCTACGGCGGCCTGTGGGTCATCTTGGAAGACGCGCACATAACCACGGTCGCCGTCGATCCGGCCTATCAGGGCGCGGGCTACGGCGAGCGGATGCTCGCGCAGCTGCTCGACGAGGCGATCGAGCGTGGCACGTCGTGGATAACGCTCGAAGTGCGCGAGTCGAACACCGTCGCGCAGAACCTCTATAAGAAGTACGGCTTCACCGTCGTGAACACGCGCCGCGCATACTATTCGGACAACGACGAGAACGCGCTCGTCATGTGGGCCGGCAACCTCAAGGGGACGATCTATCGCAACCGTCTGGCCTTGCTGAAAGAGAGCACGCGCTGACGGTTCCCGCCGATGTCGATGCACGCACTGACGCCGGCGCCGGCGCGCAGTTCGTGTCGTTGTGCGCCGCGGTGCGCGGCCGGCTCGCGCCGCAGCGCTACCGGCACGTGCTCGGCGTCGCGCGCATGGCGGAGAAGCTCGCGCGCCGCCACGGCGTCTCAACGCTCAAGGCGCGCACCGCCGGCGTGCTCCACGACGTCGCGCGGCAATGGAATCCCGACGAATTGCTGGCCTATGCCGCGGTGCACGGTCTGGCGATCGACGAGACCGAGCGCGCGGCGCCGATCCTGCTCCACGCGCGCGTCGGCGCGGACGTCGCGAGGCGCGAGTTCGGCGTCGACGATCGCGACACGCTCGCCGCGATCGAGACGCACACGGTCGCCGTCCCCGGCATGTCCGATCTGCAGAAGATCGTGTTCATCGCCGATTCGTGCGAGCCGTCGCGCCGTTTCGAGGGACGCGCGGCGCTCGAAGCGGCCGCGCTCGTCTCCCTGGACGAGGGCATGCGCGCATGCCTGAGCTCATCTTTTGGGTACCTACAGGCGAGAGGCATTCCCATCGCCCCGCACTCTTTGGAGGTCTACGATCAATTGATAGGACACGATGAAAAAGCGATCTAAGCCTGCGTCGGCTCGCCGCGCCGCACCCAAGCGCGCGAAGCCGCGCGCTCATGTCCCGCCGTCGGCGCGCCCGAAACGTGCGCCCAGCGTCGCCGCGCGCCGCGAGTCGCTCGCGCCGCGCAACAACGGCATCGCGAGCACGCGCGACACGATCGGTCTGCTCAGCGACGAAGACGCCCAGCTGCTCGCCCGCCGCTGCCGCGAAGCCGCGCTCGCGAAGAAGGCCGAGAACGTCGTGATGCTCGACATCCGCAAGCGTTCGAACTTCTGCGACTACTTCGTGGTGGCGACCGGCCGTTCGCTCATCCAGGCCCGTGCGGTCGCCGACGCGGTCGTCGAGGCGTGCGAGGACGAGTTCGGCTCGCCGGTCCGCACCGAGGGCTACGACGAGGGCGGCTGGATCCTGGTGGACTACGGCCCGGTCATCGTACACGTGTTTCTGCCGCAGACGCGCGAGTTCTACAATCTCGAGCGCTTGTGGGGCAAGCCGCCCGCTGTCGCGAAGAGGGCGACATGATCTTCGGCAAGATGAAGAAACGCACGCGCGAGAAGGTGTACCGCATCTTCACGGCCGCCTTTCTTGTCCTCTTCGTGCTCTCCGTGGCCGCCGCGCTGCTCATCACCGGGTTGCAGACGCCTAAGTAGGCGAGGTCCACTGTGATGCCCACGCGTTCGCTCACCTCAGCCGCGGCGATGTTCGCGGTGGTCGCCTGCGTCTGCGCGACGGCTAGCGCCGCCGGCGATCATGTCTTCGACGGCGCGCACCTGCTCAAGCCCGAGACGATCGCCGGCGTGAACACGCGCGTGGATCGGCTACAGGCGCAGACGGGCCAGACGATCACGGTCGTCACGGTGGACACGACCGGCAGCATGCCCGTGCAAGACGCCGCAGCCAAGGAGGCGCAGGCGCGACATCTCAACGGCGCGATCGTCTATATCGCGCGGAAGGACCGGCAGCTTTCGATCGCTTACGGCGCGCGCACGAGCGAGATGTTCCCCGAAGCCATCCGAACATCGATCAAGCAGGCGATGCGCGCCTCGATCCGTGCCGGTGAGTACGACGCCGGCGTCACCACCGGGGTGAACGCGATTTCGGACATCATCGCGCAAGGCCAATCCGGCGGGCACGGCGCGCCGCTCACGCAGCCCATCCAAAAGGCGCTGGTCCCGGCGCAAAGCGGTTCCGACTGGGGCTGGCTGTGGTGGGCGATTCTCCTCGTGGTCGGCTTCGTGCTCGTCCGCATGCTTTTCAGACCACGAGCGGCTGGTAGATGACGGAGTACGCCATCACCGCGATCGCGGTCCTCGCGTTTATCGCGGTCGCGAGCGCGATCGCGATGGTGATCATCGGCAGCGTGCGGCATGAACAGGACGACGAGCGGGTCGAGCATGATCCGTAAGCTCGGCCCGGGCAAGTATCGGCTGTATTCGCGCAAGATCGACCCACGGACCGGCAAGCGCAGGAACCTTGGCACGTTCGGGACTCGCGCGGCCGCCGAAAAGCACGAGCGCGCCGTGCAATTCTTCAAGCGCAAGGGCTAGAGGTCGTTGGCGCGCCTGCTGTTATATTGACAAATGTCAATATAAGCAGTAGGATTGGCCCATGCCGATACCTCGCTGCTGCCCGCCGGCGACCATCGTCCGCGCGGATTATACCGAAGAAGCCGAGCTGCTCAAGGCCGCCGCAGATCCGCATCGATTGCTGATCATGGCGACTCTCGCGCGCAACGACGACGCCGTCTGTGCATGTGACTTCATCGATGCGCTCGGGCTCAACCAAGCGACGGTATCGCATCACTTGAAGATCTTGCGCGACGCCAAGCTCGTGCGCGCCGAGCGCCGCGGCACATGGGTGCACTACACGCTCGCGCCGCGCGCGCGCCGGCGGCTCGTCGACGTGCTTGACGCGCTGCAGCCGAAAAGGATCGCCGCATGAAGACCCATCTCAATCTCGCCACGCGCGATCTCGACGCGAGCGTCGCCTTCTATCGCACGCTCTTGGACGCCGCGCCCGCCAAACACCATGCCGACTATGCGCTGTTCCTGACGGAGGCTCCCGGACTGGAACTTGCGCTCTCGCTGAATGCCGGAGCGAGCGCGGGATCAGATGTGCACTACGGCATCGCGGTCGATGCGCCCGCCGCCGTGGATGCCGCAATCGAGCGTCTACGGAACGCCGGCCTTGCGGTTGACATCGAAACCGACGAGACGTGCTGCTACGCGACGCAAGACAAAGTCTGGGCGACGGATCCGGACGGCCGCAGATGGGAGACGTATTACGTCATCGCGGAGAGCGAGCAGCGCGACGGCGACAATGCGACCTGCTGCCGCGAAGCCGGCGCCGAAGCCGCGGCGTGCTGCTGAACCAGGCCGCTTTAGGAGGCGACTCATGTCT
Source organism: Vulcanimicrobiota bacterium (assembly GCA_963805945.1). GTDB lineage: Bacteria > Vulcanimicrobiota > Vulcanimicrobiia > Eremiobacterales > Eremiobacteraceae > JAFAHD01. The sequence goes on from CAWDVP010000002.1 coordinate 650,712, forward strand.
TCCGACAAACGGACGCTCGTCGATCTCGCGCTCTCAGGCGCGTCGAACCTCTACGTCGAATTCAAAGGCATCTATTCCGTGGAGACGATCCGGCGCTTTCTCGAGGAGAGCGCGGATGCACTTAAAGAATGCAAAGTCACCGACTATCTGCCGATCTTCGCCTATCGCTTCGCAAAAGAGCGCCTGACGGCGATGGCACAGGTGTCCGGGAGCATCCCCAAGACCATGCCTGAGGTGCTCTTCGTCTGCATCCAAAACGCCGGGCGCAGTCAGATGGCCGCGGCGCTGCTCGATGCCAAAGGCCAGGGCAAGGTCCACGTGCGCTCTGCGGGCAGCGCGCCGGCCGGCTCCATCAATGCGACGGTCGTCGAGGCGATGTCCGAGCTCGGGCTCGACCTCTCCAAGGAGTTCCCCAAACCGATGACCGACGATGTCGTCCAGGCCGCCGATGTCGTGATCACCATGGGCTGCGGCGACGCCTGTCCGATCTATCCGGGCAAACGCTACGAAGACTGGGATGTGGCGGACCCGGCGGGCCAGGACTTGGCGACCGTGCGCGCGATCCGCGACGATATCGGGCGGCGCGTCGATCGGCTCATCGCGGACCTGGCGCCCGTCAAACAACCATCGTAGATGGCCCTTCGCCAAGCGTTGGTCGCCGAGTTTATCGGCACGTTTTTCCTCGTGTTCGCCGGCGCCGGCGCGATCGTCGTCGACGCGATGACGCACGCCATCACGCACGTCGGCGTCGCGCTCGTCTTCGGTCTCGTCGTCGCGGCGCTCGTCTACGCGCTCGCGCACGTCTCGGGCGCGCATTTCAATCCGGCGGTCACCATCGGCTTTTGGACCGCGGGTGAATTTCCGGGCAGACGGGTGCCTGCGTATATCGCCGCGCAGCTCGCGGGTGCGATCGCCGCAGCCGCGGCGCTGCGGGGGTTGTTCGGTACCGTGGCCTCTGTCGGCGCGACAGTCCCAAGCGGCGCCGTGAGCACCTCGTTCTGGCTCGAGCTGTTGATGACGTTCTTGCTCGTGTTCGTGATCTTCGGGTCGGCGGTCCACGGGCGTGCGATCAAGAGCTTCGCCGGCATCGCCATCGGCAGCACGATCGCGCTCGATGCGATGTTCGGCGGTCCTATCTCGGGCGCGTCGATGAACCCGGCACGTTCGCTCGGCCCCGCGCTCATGGCCGGACTGTGGCAGGACCAATGGCTCTATGTCGTCGCGCCCATCGCCGGCGCGCTGCTCGCGGTCGTCGCTTACAAGCTGATATCAGAGCGCGGCGAGTAGCGCTTGCGCATGTGCGGTGACGTCGCCGACAAGTAGGTAGTCCGCGATCTGGGCGATCGCCGCGTTGTCCGCGCCCACGAGGGCGACGATTGTGCCCGCGCCGCGCACCGCGGCGTTGTGTTCGGTCGAACCATCCACGCCGAACGCGATATAGAGCTCAGGCGCAACGTTCTGACCTGAAAGGGTCGCCGGGTCGATGACGATTGCGCCGAGCGTCTTCGCGCACTCGCGGGCTGCCACGAGCGTTTCGGGCGTGTTGTCGGCGGCGACGGCGACGACGCAGTTCGCAGAACCTATCGGTGCCGCCGGCGCCGCTCCGACGATCTCGCCCGCAGCCTTCATGTCCAACGATTGCGCTGCGAACGGAGCATTGCGTCGCGGCACGAGCGTCACGATTGCCCGACCGGGTCCGACGCGGCTTGTTGTCTTCACTATGCCGCCATAACGCAAGCGTACGGCGCGCAGACCGCCGCTGTCCTCGAGTTGCAGATCGCTGCATCCGGCGAGCAGCGTGGCGCCCGTTTTCGCGGCGAGCCGCGCCGCGATGGCAGGACCCGCGCCGTCGTGGGGCAGCGCTACAAGACCGGTGCTGTTCTTCTCGATTTCTGTTGCAAGCGCGTCTGCCGCTGCGCCAGCATCGCTTGGATCGACACGCAGCGCCGATGTGCTCGAACCGGCGCGTTTTGCGGCACGTTCGATGACCGAGACGATGGCGGATCGCTCGCCGAAGTCGACGATCGCGACGCCGCTCGCGGACGTGCTCGGCGCGGTGGCCGAAGCGATGGCCGCGGTCGGACACGCGCGTACGCAGGCGTCGCAATCGACGCAGTTCTCGAAGACGACCGCCTTGCCGTCGCGCACCTCGATCGCGTTGAAGGCGCACGCCTTGACGCACTCACCCGAACCGATGCACTTGCCGAGGTCGATGCTGACAGGCATCGCTATACTAGCTGACGTTCGCGCAGCGCAGCGACGAGCGTCATCGCGCGTGCGGCCGCATCCGGGCCGTCGACGATCTCGTTGGCGCGTTTCTTGCGATTCGACTCAAGCGGACCGTCCGACGCGCCGGTCGTCGGTAATGGAGCGGTCGAATTTATTCGACCGTCCGAAACATCGGCGAGCGATACTTCTTCGATCGGCTTCTTGGACGCGCGCATGAGCAGGATCGGCGAGATCGACCGCACGCTGATCCCGTAGGCGGCAGCCGCGATGACGATAGGAGCCGGAGCGCCGGAGCGCACGAGATCGGATCCGCGGATACAAGTCACGTCGAGTGAGTCGCCTGCCGCACCGACCTCGACCGCCTCGCACCGAAGTCCGGCGCCGAGAAACGCGGAGAGATAGCCGGCGACCGATCCGCTGCCGAGCGACGCGGTCGAGGCGCCGCAGAACACGACGTCGGCGCCGTCCTCTTGAAGCGCGGCGGCGAGCGCCGCGGCGATGCCGGCTTCGTCTGCCTGCTCGAGCAACGGATCTGTGATCGCGACGAGCCGCGCCGCGCCGAACGCGGCCGCCTCGCGCAGCGCCGAGGATGCGCCCACGCCCGCGCTATACGCGTCGAACGTCGTCTCGCGCGCCTTCGCCAAACGCGCCGCGAGCTCCACAGCCATGCGGTCGGCCGGGTTGAGCAGCATCTCGGCGTCCTGCACGTCGAGCAGCTGACGAAAACGGTCCCACTTCACCTTGTCGGGATGTGGGACCGCCGCGACGCAGACCGCGATGCGCACGCTACTTGAGGAGCTCTTCCGCGATGATCATCCGCTGGATCTCGTTCGTGCCCTCGTAGATCGCGAGGATGCGCGCGTCTCGATAGCCGCGCTCGATGCCGGTCTCCTTCATGAAGCCCATGCCGCCGAAGATCTGCAGCACACGGTCGACGACATGGATCGCCATGTCTGAGCAGTAGCGCTTCACCATCGCGGCTTCCATCGAGAAGCGTTCGCCGCGATCGGCCTTCCACGCGCCGTTGTACACCATGTTGCGCGCCGCGTAGATCTCGGTGGCGATGTCGGCGAGCATGAACTGCACCGCCTGCTGCTTCGCGATCGGCTTGCCGAACTGGATGCGCTCCTTGGCGTGCGCGATGGCCTTCTCGAGCGCGAACTGCGACGCGCCGACGCAGCCTGCGCCGAGCGACAGCCGTCCGAGGTCGAGCGTCTTCATCGCGGTGATGAAGCCCATGCCGACTTGACCGATGACGTGATCGGCCGGCACTTTGGCGTCGGTGAAGATGAGCTCGCATGTGTGGCTGCCGTACAGCCCCATCTTGCGGTCGTTCGGTCCGCGCTTCACGCCCGGCTGGTTGAGATCGACCCAGAACGCGGTGATGCCGCCGCGCGCGCCGAGGCTCTTGTCGGTCACCGCGAACACCGTCGCGAAGTCGGCGATGTCGCCGTTCGTGATGTAGTGCTTCACGCCGTTGAGCAGGAACGTGTCGCCGTCGCGCATGGCGCTCGTCTGGATGTTCGCGGCGTCCGAGCCCGCTGCGGGTTCGGACAGCGCGAAGCACGCGATCTTGTCGCCGGCGCTCAGGGCGGGGAAGTACTTGTCCTTGAGCTCCTTGCTGCCGTCGAGGTAGAGCGCCATCGCGCCGATGCTGCAATGCGCGCCGATGAGGTTCGAGAAGCACGCGTTGGTGCGGCCGAGCTCCTCGAGCGCGACGCAGTAGCCGAGCTCGCCGATGCCCGCGCCGCCGTACTCCTCGGAGAACGACAGGCCGAACATGCCCATCTCTTTCATCTTCTCGATGGTCGCCTTCGGGATGTCGTCGGTGTCCTCGACCTGCTGGCTGATCGGCCACAGCTCTTTTTCCACGAACTCGCGGATCGAGCGCCGCAGCAGCTTGAGGTCCTCGGGCAGTTCGAAATTCAGACCTTCGGATTTGGTGGCGATTGCCATGATGCGAACCTTTCTACGATCCGGTGAACTTGGGCTTGCGCTTGCCGAGGAAGGCGGCCACGCCTTCCTTGGCGTCGTTGCTCGCGAATATCGTGTGGACGCTGTCGGCTTCCGCTTTCAATCCCGCGGCGAAGCCCTGCTCGAGGCCGGTGTTGGTGGCGTCTTTGATGTGCTTCATCGCCAGCGGCGCGCCCATCGCCAGCTTGCGCGCGAGATTGCGCGCCTGCGTGAGCACTTCGTTGTCGGGCACGACTTTGTTGACCAGGCCGTAACGCATCGCGTCGTCGGCCTTGACGAGATCGCCGGTGAGCATCATCTCAAGCGCGCGACCTTTGCCGACGAGCCGCGGCAGACGCTGGCTGCCGCCCCAGCCGGGGATGATGCCGAGGTTCACTTCCGGTTGGCCGAACTTGGCCGACTCGGCGGCGATGCGGATGTCGCACGCCAGCGCGAGTTCGTTGCCGCCGCCGACGCACACGCCGTTGACCGCGGCGATGACCGGTTTGGGGAAGTGCTCGATCTTCGAGAAGAGGTCGTGTCCGCGCTGCACCGAGGCGCGCGCGCCCGCTTCGTCGAGCCCCACGAATTCGGAGATGTCGGCGCCGCCGACGAACACGTACTGACCTGCGCCGGTGATGACGATGGCGCGCGCATTGGCATCGCTTGCAAGTGCGTCGAAGGCCGCGTTGAGCTCTTCGAGGGTCGCCTTGGACAGCGCGTTGGCCGGCGGACGGTTGATGGTGATGACGGCGACGCCGCCTTGGACGTCGACGAGGATGTTGGAGTAGGTCGCGGTGGCCTCAGGCATCACGAGTACTCCAAGAAGCCGCGGCCGGTCTTCTTGCCGAGCGCGCCTTTGGCGACGAGCTGTTCGAGCGTGGCGCTCGGTTTGTAGTTGTCGCCGTACTTCGCGTGCAGCGTGCGCAGCGTCTCGAGCACGGTGTCGAGCCCGACCGTGTCGGCCTGCTCGAGCGGCCCGGTCGCGAAGCCCGCGCCCGCGCGCAGCGCGAGATCGATGTCCTTGGCGCTTGCGATGTTCTCATCGAGCAGTCTGCCCGCTTCGGCGATCGCGGCGTAGGTGAAGCGCTCGACGAGCGCGGTTTCTTTGTCTTGTGTGACGGCCATGATGCTCACTCGCCTTTCGCGCTGGTGTGGGTGTAGAAGCCTTTGCCCGTCTTCACGCCGAGATTGCCGGCGGCGACGAGGTCGCGCAATTCCTTGGGCGCGGCGAAGCGCGGGCCGTACGCCTTCTCAAGCGTCGCCGCGACGTCGGCGGAGATGTCGAGCCCGAGCATATCGGCGAGCAGGAACGGCCCCATCGGCACGCCGCCGCGCTCGACGACGATCTTGTCGACCGTCTCGTGGTCGACGCCGAGCTCTTCGCGCGCCTTGATGATCTCGACCATCGATGCCATGAGCACGCGGTTGACGACGAAGCCGGCGCACTCTTTGACCTTGACGGGGATCTTGCGCAGCTCTTCGGCGAACGAGACCGCGGTGTCCATCGTGTCCTGGCTCGTCTGGGCGCCGGCGACCACTTCGATGAGCTTCATGACCGACGCCGGGTTGAAGAAGTGGAAGCCGACGACTTGACCGGGGCGCTTCGTCGCGCTTGCGAGCGCAGATATGGAAAGCGCCGAGGTGTTGCTCGCGAGGATCGCCGTGCTCTGACAGCGCTTGTCGAGCTCGGCGAAGACCGCCTGTTTGATCTCGAGCTTCTCCGGCACCGCTTCGACGACGAAGTCGACGTCGCCGAACTCGTCATAGGTGAGCGTCGGCGTGATGAGCGCCATCTTCTCGTCCATCTCGGCCTGCGTGAGCTTGCCGGCCTTCACGCGCCGCGCGTACACGCCGCTCGCGGTCGCCATGCCGTGGTCGAGCGCCTTCTGATCGACGTCCTTGAGCAGCACCGGCAAGCCGGCCCACGAGATCACCTGCGCGATCTCGCCGCCCATCGCACCCGCGCCGACGACGGCGCACTTGAAGATATACATAGGACTACGCGGCCTCCATGTTCTCGATGACGAGCGAACCGCCCTGACCGCCGCCGACGCACATCGTCACCAGACCGTAGCGTTTGCCGCTGCGGCGCATCTCGAAGACGAGCGTCGTGGTGAGGCGCGAACCGGTCGCGCCGATCGGGTGGCCTAAGGCGATCGCGCCGCCGTTGACGTTGACGATGCTGCGATCGAGCTCCATGAGCTTCTCGCAGGCGAGGTACTGCGCGGCGAACGCCTCGTTGAACTCGATGAGCTGGATGTCGTCGAGCGTGATGCCGGCGCGTTGCAGCGCTTTGGGCGTCGCCACCGTCGGTCCGAGGCCCATCGTCTTGGGGTCGCAGCCGGCGAACGCGTACGAGAGGATGCGCGCGATCGGCTTCAGGCCCAGTTCGCGCGCCTTCGCCGCGCTCGCGACGATGAGCGCCGCACCCGCGTCGTTGATCGGGCACGAGTTGCCCGGCGTCACCGTGCCGCCTTTCTTGAAGACGGTGGGATAGAGCGCGAGCTTCTGCACCGAGAGACCTGCCTGCGGCCCCTCGTCCTTGGCGACGGTCTCAGGCTCGCCGTGCTTCTTTGGCACTTGCACGTGCACGAGCTCGTCTGCGAACTTGCCGGTGCGCTGCGCGCGAAACGCTTTGTTGTGGCTCTCGACCGCGAGCTGGTCCTGCTGCTCGCGCGTGATGCCGAACTCTTCGGCGAGCACTTCGGCCGTCTGGCCCATGAGCATGCCGGTGTGATGATCGGTGAGCCCGGTCCAGATCGGGTCGAGCATCTCCGCCGGGCGCAGCCGCGCGCCCCAACGCGCCGACGGGATGATGTATGGCGCCATCGATTGGTTCTCAGTGCCGCCGACGAGATAGACGTCGCCGTCGCCTGAGGCGATGGCTTGCACCGCGTTGGCGATCGATTGCACGCCGCTCGCGCAATTGCGCTGCACGCTGTACGCCGGGCGTGCCGATCGGGATGCCGACCTCGAGCGAGATCTGACGCGCGATGTTGGCGAACTCGATGGGCTGGCCGCCGCTGCCGATGATGACTTCGTCGATGTGCTCGACGCCGATGCCCGCACGTTCGATCGCCGCCTTGGCGGCGGTGGTGCCGAGCTGGAGGGCGTCGTATTCACGATACGCGCCGCCGAAGTTGCCGACGGGCGTGCGCGCCGCGCTGAGGATGACCGTGTCGCGGTCGTTCAAGGATCCGTTCTTCACGATGCGAGCTCCGATGCGGCCGCGCGCGCCTTGCGGCGGCGGGTCGGTTTAGCCGGGGGTAGGTCGAGCACTTCGCTGCGCAAGCGCAGCATGGCTTCAATGAGGGCGTCTAAATGTGGACGCATGCGCACCTTGATCTGTTCGTAGCGGTCCTGGCCGGCGCGCGTGATGCGGTAGATGCGCCGGCTGCGGCGGTCCGGATGCTCCCAGGTGCCGACGACGAAGCCGCGCTCCTCGAGCCGGCGCAGCAGCGGATACATCGTGTTGGGGTTGACGGGCATGACCGAGCCGGTCAGCTGTTCGATGCGCTCCATGAGGCCGTAGCCGTGGTCGGGGTTCTTTGAAAGCAGATGCAGGATGAGCAGCGGCACGATGGTCTTGGTCTTCACCGGCCCGCGGAAGATGGCGGAGCCGAAGACGGCGTCTTGGATCGGGACGGTGCTATTACTTTTAATAATCATACAATTGGAATGATACGAGTATAGCGGCCAGGGTCGCCCCGGTCAAGAGCGAACACCGATTCGCTGTGCTCGAGGAGATCCGCGACGCCCCCGTCTGGAAGCCCACGAAGCCGTGGGCCGACTGGCAGGCGGAACGGGATGCGCGCCTCCACCGCTTCATCAATGAGCAGCTCTACCCGTACAGCCCCTTCTATAGGCGGCTGTTCGACCGCAATAAGCTCGACCCCAAGAGCATCCGCACGATCGCCGACCTGCGACGCATCCCCTTCACCACGAAAGTCGATATCGCGCCCACCGCCGACAACCCCACGCGGCATCTCGATCTCGTGTTGCAACCCGACGCCGAGAAGATACGCGCATTCGCACCCAAATCGAAACTGCTCGGGCTCGCGCTCACGCGTCTGCTGCACGGCGCGAAGGCGGCCGAGCAGCAGGTCCGCAACGAGTACGGCCCGCTGCAGGTGATCTTCACCACCGGGCGCACCGCATTGCCGACGCAGTTCGTGTACGCGATCGGCGACATGGATCGCTTCTATCGGGTGGGGCGCCGGCTCATGGACGTCTTCGGCATCGAAGGCGACAACCGGTGTCTGAACATGTTCCCGTTCGCGCCGCATCTCGCGTTCTGGCAGACCTTCGCCGTCGGCATGGCGGGCGGCACGCTCACGCTCCACACGGGCGGCGGCAAGGTGATGGGAACGGCCGGCAACATCATGGCTCTCAATCGCATGCAGCCGCACGTGATCATGGGCGTGCCGGGCTATATCTATCATCTGTTGCGCCAAGCCGACAGCGAAGGGATCAAACTTTCGCAGCTGCACACCATCGCGCTCGGCGGCGAGCGCGTACCCATCCCACTGAAGGCCAGGCTCGGCGAGATCTGCGCGCACATGGGTCGCCCCGACGTGCGGGTGCACAGTGTCTACGGCTTCACCGAGTCGAGACAATGCTGGGCCGAGTGCAAGCCGCCGGACGCCGAGACGTCATATGGCTTCCACACCTATCCCGAGCTCGACGTGTTCGAGATCGTGAACCCAGAATCGGGCGAGCCGGTCGCCCCGGGCGAGCGCGGCGAGCTCGTGTACTCGACCCTGGAAGGGCGCGGCTCGTGCGTGCTGCGCTATCGCACCGGCGATATCGCGGAGACCGGCATCGTCTACGATCCGTGTCCGGGCTGTGGCCGCGTCGTGCCGCGCATCTCGACGACGCTCTCGCGCCGCACGGATATGGGCGAGCTGCAGCTGACCAAAATCCGCGGCACCTTGGTGGATCTCAACAATTTCCTGCCCTCGATGGCGGCGATCCCCGAGGTGATCGAGTGGCAGCTCATCGTCAAGAAGCACAACGACGACCCCAACGATCTCGACGAGCTCGTGCTCTATATCGCGGTCGCGCCGCATGTGGATCACACGGCGATCAAGGAGACGGTGGCGCGCAAGCTGATGGCCGACACCGAGGTGACGCCCAACCATATCGAAGTGATCCCGCTGGCGCAGCTCGAGGAACGTCTCGGGCTGGACACGCAGATGAAAGAATTGCGGATACGCGACTTGCGGGGTCATGCAAAGCCCGCCAAGTAAGGGCAATTGAGCGATGAACAAGGCGCGCTTCGAGGCGTTCTCCGATGGAGTCTTCGCGTTCGCGATCACGCTGCTCGTGCTGGGTTTCGTCCTTCCAGCGATCTGCACGCGCGCCTGACTCGAATCACGATCTGGCCGCGGCGCTGTTGGCTCTGGCCGAATCTCATCGCTTACGCGCTCAGCTTCGGCGTCATCGGCATCATGTGGCAGAACCACCATGCGCTGTTCCGCCAAGTCGAACGCATCGATCGCCGCACGATCTTCTGGAACCTGCTCTTTGCTCGGCGGCACGGCGTTCATCCCGTTCGCGACGAGCGCGCTCGGCGACTACCCGACGATGCGCGCGTCCGCGTTCCTCTACGGCCTGACGCTTTCCACCACCGCCACGGCCTACAATCTCATGCTCGCGCACTTGGTGCGGGCGAAGGCGTTCCATTCGGTGAGCGAGCAGACCATCAACGCGACCGTGCGCGCGTATCGCACCGGGTGGATCGTCTACATCGCCGCGACGCTGCTGGCGCTGGTGTTTCCGGTCGTCAGTTTCGCCGCGTACATCATCATCGCGGCGTATTACCTCGTGCCGCGCGGGCTCGATTCCGACACGGGGGGGTTTGTGGTATTGGGGTGGTATAGAGTATAAGAATGGTAAAAGAGTGGGATTGAGATGTTTGGGAGTTGAGGGTGAGGGTGGGGTGAAGAGGGTGGTAAAGAAGAGTGTGTGGTAAGGGTGGGTGTGGATGTGGGAGGGGGAGATGAGTGTGGAGATGGTTGGGGGTGGGGGGGAAAGGGAGGCGGGGAGGGGGGCGGTGAGCGGGAGGGGGGCGGAGAAGGGGGGAGGGGGGCAAGCGGTTTTCGCGGGGGGGGGTGTTGGTGGGGGGGGTGTGGGAGGGTGGGAGTGTACAAGCGTTGAGAGTTCGCGGGTTGGTGGGGGAGAATAAGGTGCGTGCGGTGAGTGGAGGGGGAGTGAGCTGTATGCTGAGGTGGTAGTGGCGCTATGGGGCAAGTGAGGTGGGGAGGGAGTAGGAGAAGCAGCAGTAGCGTGTGGAGGTGTTGCGCGGTGCGTTGGGTGGCAAGGAGTGCGCGCTGGAGGATGTGCTGCTGGTGCGATTAGGTGTTGATTTGAGCTGGGTGGGTTGCTTTGGTATGGCGCTGGTGTGTGCTGCTGGTGTGTGTTGTCAGCGGTGTGGCGCGGAGATAGCATGAAGCGTAGCTGCTGCGTTAGTTGGCTGCGGGCACGCGGTGCTGTGGAGCATGGGTACTAGGTGTGGGGGTATGAAAGAGTGAGCGCGCAGCGGGTGGTGCGGTAGAGTTGCGGTGCGATGTAAGGCAGAACAGCGGTTTGGAGAATGCGTATAGACGATATGGAGAAGGAGTGCGTCGATAGACTGGCACGCGCGGCGCTAGAAGTGTGGAAAGAGGCGACGCTTGGAGCGGCTGTTGGCAGTACACGCAGTGGTGCTGACGTGGCGCACGCGGGTGCTGCACACACGCTGCGATGATGGTGGAGAGAGAGAGAGACTTAGAGTGGGTGCGTTGAGCGAGAGACGATGGAAATGGCGCGTGGTGCGCGAGCGCGCAGATTTGCTGCGCGGATGCATTGAAGGTACAAAAGTGAGTTGGAGAGTGGTGCGCTGGCTGGGTGCGAGTGTAGATGGCAGCGGCGCTTTGTGAGGTGTGAGTGTTTGCGAATTCTGTGACGAGAGCGCAGGTGCTGCGCGGTATGTTGAAAGCGCTGCGGTGCAGAGCTGGTTGATGCGATTGGGTGTGAAGGAGTGCGGTGAGAGTGTTGTTACGCAGCGCAGCAGAGTTACGGTGTGCGGTGAGTGTGAGCGACGATGGTAACTGGAGGAGGTGCGCAGGTGATTCTAGCGAGTGTGGTTGTGGAGTAGCTGTGGGTGAGTGCGCAGGTGCGGGGCTACTGGTGCGTGACGTCTACATCGCACGATGCCGATGAGGGCTGCACGCGCGTCTGCTCACGACTCCTCGATACGTGGTTTCAAGCAGAGCGGGCGCAGCTATTTCGTGCTCTACGGGAACAGCCGCGCCCGGCGCCCGTGTACGACTTCGCATCGCTCACCACGCGCGCGCAGCGCGACGCCGCCACGGTCGTCGCCGTCCGTGCAGAAAACAGCAATGCCGCATACCAGAGCCCGGAGCCTTGGACGGAGCGAAACGGCTGGGTGCTGTGGGTGGCGTTGCTCGCCGCGGTCGTCATCATCGGCGGCCTCGCCATCCGCATGATGCGGACGCCTCCGCCTGCTGCGTAGCTGGCCGACTGAAAGGTCGGCCCCTACATCATCCCCTTCGCTTGGCAGCGGGATGACCGCCGCGCGCACGTTGCGCGGCATCGCGTAGAAACACGTCAGCAGGAAGAACGCTATCACCGCGCCGCGCGGCCAGACGAAGGCGATCAGCGTCGCGGCCGGATACGCGAGCAGCCCCACGACGTTCCACGCCGTGTGCCTCACCGAGCGGCCGCCCGGACCATGGACGGACCGCCAGGCCTCGTGCCACAGCAGGTTATAGAGCAGCGACAAGACGGACAGCGTAACGCCATAGAGGATGACGGCGGGCCGCGTGGTGCCGAACGAGCCCAACACATGCATCACGAACGGCACGAAGCAGACGACCAGCAAGAAGATCAGGTTGAGGATCGCGATCGCCAGCGTGATCCGGCTGACGTTCTTGAACATGGCGTGGTGATTGACCCAGAAGATGCCGATCGTCGCAAAGGCGACGACGTAGACGAGAAACGTCTCCAGCTGCGCGGCGAGCTCGTGCCACTGCGCCGCTTCGCCCGCACCTCTCATGTTCTGGACGCGCAGCTCCAAGATCAGCAGCGTGATGGCGATGGCGAAGACGCCGTCGGTGAAGGCCTCGAAGCGGTTCTTGCTGATGTTGAGGGTCTCATCGCGCAGCAGCAACCGGCCCTACCTTTCGCTCGCCTCGAGCGGCGGACGCCGGAACATCATGAGCAGGCCGGCGATCTGCAAGAGCACGAGCACGAAGTAGATGATGAGCGGGATCAGCACGCGGTCAGTCGGCAGGCGCGGATCCGGGGTCGTGTTCGCAACCAGCACGGCCTGGATCACGACGTCGAACAAGACGATCGCGAACACTCCAAGCCACTGAAAGCGCGCGGCGAGTTCGCCCAGCGTCCGCTCGCGGCGCTCGGGCGCGAGCCAGTACTCCTTATACGGCATGTTGACGGATGCCGGCAAGCGGTAGAGCAAAGCCGGAAACCCAAGGAATATGGCGCTGAGCAGCGCGAGCATGACGCCGCACGAGGTGAAGAAGACCTCTTTGGTCTGCCAGCCGTTCGGCACGCCCGCGACGTTGAAGTGCGACGCCATCGGATCGGCGAGGATGAGCGGATAGTAGTGCACCATCTGCACGCAGGCCACCACCGCCAGGACGATGATGACGACGCCCGGGAAGCGCATCGCCCTGGCGATTCGCGCTCCAAGGGGTGCCTGCCTCGCGGGCATCCAATCCGGCCCGCAGAGCGTAGACAGCACATATGAAGCAACGCGTGTATCGCCATCCGATCGTCGTCCGCGTGACGCATTGGGTCATCGCGCTCGCCTTGCTCGTGCTCACGATGAGCGGGCTGCAGATCTTCATGGCGCATCCGAACCTCTATGCGTCGGACGCATCGGTCTTCGACCATCCAGTGCTCTCGATCTACGCCGACTCAGACGCATCCGGCAACCCCGTGGGCCATCTGCAGATCGGTTCGCACGTCTTCACCACAACGGGTTGGCTCGGCTGGACCAGTGACGGCATGGGTGGCCTCGACGCGCGCGCGTTCCCGGCCTGGACGACCATCCCGGCGTATCGCGCGCTCGCCGATGGCCGCCGCTGGCACATCTTCTTCGCCTGGCTGCTCGGCCTGTGCGCGCTCGCGTACGCGTATTGGGCGTTCGCGCTCGTGCCCAAGAAAGCGGATATCGAAGAGCTGCCGCACGCGCTCAAAGAGCACGCGCTGCCGTGGAAAGTGAAATCCAAAGCCGAGTACAACCCGATGCAGAAGATCGCGTACTTCTCGGTCGTGTTCGGGCTCGTGCCGCTGGCGATCGTGTCCGGCCTCGCGCTCTCGCCGTCGGTCGACGCGCACGCGCACTGGCTGCCGTGGCTTCTCGGCGGCCGGCAGTTCGCGCGCATCTGGCACTTCATCGCGATGTTCGGCATCATCGGCTTCTTCATCGGGCACTTCGTCATGGTCGCGTTGACCGGATTTTGGAACAACCTGCGCGCCATGATCACCGGCTGGTTCGTCGTGGAGAGAGCATCATGAACGTGCGCCGCGCCCAATTCCTCGCGCTGCTCGCCGGTTCGACGCTCACCGGCTGCGCGCGCGTCGCGACCTCGCTCAACGACACCCAGTGGTTCCACGACCTGCTCGGATCACCGGAGCGGCTCGACATGGCGCTGCTCGGCGCGGGCCAGCCGCTCGCGCGCGAGTATGCGGATCGGTACATCTCGACTGATTTCCGCCACAACGGCTTCGATCCGCCCAGCGACGCCACGTACGTGCGCTGGACGCGCGACGGCTTCACAGGCTATCGGCTCTTCGTCTCGGGGCTCGTCGACAAGCCGACGTCGTACAGTTTGGCGGAGCTGCGCAGCCATTTCACGCCGGCGACGCAGACGACGCGGCACGATTGCGTCGAAGGCTGGAGCGTCATCGGCAAGTGGCGCGGCGCGCTGCTGCGCGATGTGCTTGCCGCCTCAGCGCCGCAGGCAAACGCGAAGTACGTCGTCTTCCACTGCCTCGATGATGACGGTGCCGGGAACAAATACTACGAATCATTGGACCTGCGCCAAGCCGCGCATCCGCAGTCGCTGCTCGCCTACGATCTCAACGATGCGCCGGTGCCGCCGAAGAACGGCGCGCCGCTGCGGCTCAAAGTGCCGGTGCAGCTCGGCTACAAGAGCGCGAAGCACGTCGCGCGCATCGAACTGGTCGCCGGATTAGGCGGCGAGCTCGGCAAGGGCGGCTACTGGGAAGACCGCGGCTACGAGTGGTTCGCGGGCATCTAGACCCGTCAGGCGGTCTTGCGCTTGTGGAACGTCACCAAGTTACCCTCGGTGTCGTTGACCATCGCCATGCGGCAGGCGGGCGTCTCATGTTCCATTTGCACTGCGAGGCCGCGCGCCTTGACCGCCTTGACGGCCGCATCGAGATCGTCGACCGCGAACAGGATCCCATTGCTGGGCTGGAAGGGCATCACTGCGCCGCCGCCGCCCCATAAGCCGAACGCCGTGCCATCCGCGAACTCGTATTCCGCGCCGCGATTATCGGGATAGACCCTGGTGGGTTCCAGCCCGAGCACGTCGCGATAGAAGCCGATCGCGCGCGCAGCGTCTTTGACCATGTAACCGCTGAGGTCCAGTCCGGTGACCTTGAAAGGATGACTCACAATCGCTCTCCCGTCGTCTCGTGCCGGCGGTCGCGACCCGTGCGCGCCTAGCTACCCTCGCGGAGCAGCTGATTCACCGTCGCATCGACCACGTCGTCCTGCGAGTCGCCGATGACGGTCTTGCGCAGCACGCCGTGACGATCGAAGATCATCTGGGTCGGCCAGCCGGTGATGCCGTACGCGTTCCAGAGAGCGAAATCATTGTCGATCGCGACCGGCCAGGCGACGCCCTGCGCTTTCGTGGAGGTGATGACCGCCGAGCGGTCATGCTCGTACGTGGTCTCCGGGCTGTGCACGCTGAGGATCACAAGATCGCGCCGCGATTCGTTCTTGTAGAGCGCGCGCAGGTTCGGCTCGACGTTCTTGCAGTTGTAGCAGCCGAAGGTGTAAAAATCGAGCACCACGACCTTGCCGCGGACGTCGGCCGCGGTCGGCTTGCCGTTGAGCCAATCCGTGGCCGCGAGCACGCGGGTGAGGCTCGCCGAGGGGGCGGTCTGCGCCGCATGCGCTGCGTAGGCGGCGCCGCCGGCGAACGCCAGCGCCGCGAGCGCGAGAACGAGCTTTTTCATATCCCTTGGTACGTCGTCTGCGGCCGGATGGATGTTTAGGAGAAGGGCCGCGGGGCAAAGAAGCGGTCCGCCATGTTCCGAGGTGCGAAAACCGGCGCGACGTATGTCGGCGAGAACCGGGTCCTGCTCAAGACCGCCAACGGGTTCAAGATGTACGTGGACGGGCGCGACGTCTCGATCGCGCCGCACCTCATCCTCGACGGCGTGTGGGAGGAGTGGACCGAGGCGGTGCTGCGCACGCTGCTGCGGCCGGGCATGACCGTGTTCGAAGTTGGCACGAACGTGGGGTTCTTCACGTTGATCATGGCGGCTGCAGTAGGGCCAGGCGGCAAGATCTTTTCATTTGAAGCGGACGCCGAGCTGGCGCAACTCGCGCGCGACAACATCGAGATCAACGGTCTGCATCGCACCGCGCGGGTCGTCGAGCGTGCCGCGGGTGAACACGCGGGCACCGTCACCTTCTACAAGACCGATCGCCACCTCGGCGGCGGTTCGATCGTCGAAGGGCTGGAGCAGATCCCGCACAACCCATCGGACCATCGCCGCGCGGTCGAGGTCGCGATGACGACGCTCGACGTGTTCTGCAAAGAGGTGAGCGCGCAGCCGGACGTGCTGAAGATCGACGCGGAGGGAGCAGAGTCGGCGATCCTGCGCGGCGCGAGCGAGCTGTTGGACTCGAAGCGGCCGCTTGCGATCGTCATGGAGTTCTTCCCGCGTTTCGTGCGCGCGGCGGGCGATGAGCCTGACGCGCTGTTGGCGCGCATGGAGCAGCGCGGCTTCTCGCTCTACGTGATCGACGAGCGTCGCCGGCGCTTGGAACCCGTGAGCGCGCAAGCGCTGCTGCAGCGGGAGAACGCGGAGATCGTCCTGCGCCGCTAGACGACATCGCCCGGAACGCGGAGATCTAGGTCGAGGTCGGCGTCGCCTTCGCGCGGCGCTCGCGCCAGCGTTCCTCTGCGCCTGCGATGATGATGTAGAGCAGCGGGATGACGAGCAGGTTGAGCAGCGTCGAGATGAGCATGCCGCCGACGACCGCGGTGCCGATGGAGTGGCGGCTCGACTCGCCGGCGCCCGAGGCGAACACGAGCGGCATGATGCCGAAGATGAACGCGAACGACGTCATGAGGATGGGACGCAACCGTGTCATCGCGGCTTGGACGGCAGCTTGCGCGACCGGCATGCCCTGCTTGCGCAGCAAGTTGCCGAACTGCACGATCAGGATCGCGTTCTTGCTCGCGAGGCCGACCAACATCACGAGGCCGATCTGGCAGAAGATATCGTTCTGGACGTCGTTGGTGCTGGGGAGGATGTGCAGCATCGTGAGCGTATGCCGTATCCAGATGCCGCCGAGCGCCCCGAGGATCGCCAGCGGCACCGCCAAGATGATGATGAGCGGATCGACGAGGCTCTCATACTGCGCGGCGAGCACGAGGAAAACGAAGAGCACCGCTAAGCCGAAGATGATGATGGTGACGCTGCCGGCCTCGATCTGATCGAGCGACGTGCCCGTCCACTCGTAGCTCATGCCCGGCGGCAGCGTCTGCGCCGCGACTCTTTGCATCTCAGCAAGCGCTTGACCGGACGAGGCACCGGGCGCCGGCTGGCCGTTGAACTCCATCGAGCGGAAAAGGTTATAGTGCGAGATGGTCGGCGGGCCGAGCGTGCGCTGCACCGTCACGAACGCCGACAGCGGGATCATCGCGCCGCTGTCGTTGCGGACGTACATCCGGCTCAGGTCGCCGATCTGCGACCGGAACGGCGCGTCCGCCTGGACGTACACGCGGTACGACTTGTCGAGATAGTTGAAGTCGTTGACGTAGTCCGAGCCCAACATGATCTGGAGCGTGTCGAACACGTCGCCGAGATTGACGTGCATCGCCTGCACGGCGTTGCGGTCGACGTTCACCTGCACTTGCGGGCTGTCGGCGCGGAACGTCGTGAACACCGAGCGCAGCATCGGGTCGGTATTGGCGTGGTATTCGATCAAGCCAGCGGCCTGCGCGAGCGCCGGAATGCCAAGCCCGGTCTGATCCTCGACCTGGAAGTCGAAGCCGCCGATGTTGCCGGCGCCTTGGATGGGCGGGAAATTGAAGGCGAACGCGGATGCCCCGGTGATGCCGAAGAGCTTGCCGCCCGTCCGCTCGATGATCGCGGCGACCGAATGGTCGGCCCGCTTGCGCTCCGACCACGGTTTGAGCGTCGCGAACATGATGCCGTTGTTAGGCCCGACGCCGGTGAAGCTGAAGCCGGCGACGCTGAAGATATTGACGACGTCGGGTTCGGAGCGCACCACGCCCTGCACCTGAGCCATGATCTTGGTCATGTACTGGAGCGAGACGCCCGGCGGCGCCTGCGCGATGACGACGAAGAAGCCCTGGTCTTCGTCGGGCACGAACGCGGTCGGCACGATCTTGATCATCAGCACGGTCGCGCACAGCAGCGCGGCGAACACGACCAGCACGACCGCGGGCTTCGCCAGCACGGCGGGGAGCAGGCGCTTATAGCCCGCGCGGACGCCGGTGATGAAGTTGCCGATCGCCTGCATGAACTTGTTGTGGTGCGGCTCTTCTCTATCGAGCAGGATCGCCGCCAGCGCCGGCGCCAGCGTCAAGGCGGTGAAAGCGGAGATGGTGATGGTCGAGGCGATCGTCAGCGCGAACTGCTTGTAGAGCTCGCCCGTCGTGCCGGGGAAGAACGCGACCGGTATGAACACCGCCAGCAGCACGAGCGACGTCGCGATGACCGCGCTCGTGATCTCCGCCATCGCCAGAGGCGCTGCCGTCTTCGCGTCCATGTTGTGCTCGTGGATATAGCGCACGATGTTCTCCACGACCACGATCGCGTCGTCGACGACGAGCGCAGTCGCGAGCGTGAGGCCGAAGAGCGTCAGCGTGTTGATCGAGAAGCCGAACGCCTTGAGCAGCGCGAACGTGCCGATGAGCGAGACGGGGATGGTGATCGCCGGGATCAGCGTCGCGCGCCAATCCTGCAGGAAGAAGAAGATGACGAGCACGACCAGCGAGATCGCCAGCGCGAGCGTCGTCATGACCTCCCTGATGGATTGGTTGACGAACACCGTCGTGTCGAAGGCGACGTCGTACTTGATGCCGGGCGGGAATGATTTCGAAAGCCGCTCGAGCGCCTGGTGGACGCCCTTGGAGAGGTTCAGCGTATTGGCGTCCGAGAGCTGCAGCACGCCCATGCCGACCGCGGTCTTGCCGTTGAAGTTGAGATTGGTCGAGTAGTCCTGCGCGCCGAGATCGACGCGCCCGACGTCGGAGACGCGGACCAGGTAGTTCTGCCCCGATTTGACCACGATGTTCGCGAACTCGGCCGGCGAGGTGAGCCGGCCGGCCACCCGGACGTTATAGGTGTACGCCTGCGTCGCGGGCGCGGGCTGCTGTCCGATGGCGCCCGCGGCGACCTGGACGTTCTGCTGCGAGAGCGCCGCGATCACGTCGTCCGGCGTGAGCTTGAACGCCTGCAGCCGCGCGGGGTCGAGCCACAGCCGCATGGCGTACTTGCGCTCGCCGAAGATGATGACGTTGCCGACGCCCTTCACGCGCTTGAGCGCTTGCGTGATGAAACGATCGGCATAGTTGCTCAAGAAGGTGTCGTCGTATTTCGGATTGTCCGACGTCAAGGCGATCGCCATGACGAACGACGATGAGTTCTTGCTCACCGTGATGCCGGTCTGCTTGACCTGAGCGGGCAGCAGGCCTTGCGCCACGTTGACGCGCGTCTGCACGTCCTGAGCCGCTTTGTCCAAGTCGCGGCCAAGATTGAAGGTCGCGTTGATCGTGCTCGACCCGTCGTCCGAGCTCGCCGAGGAGATGTAGCGCAGCCCTTCCGCGCCGTTGATCTGTTCTTCCAGCGGGTTGGTGACGGATTGTTCCACCGCTTGCGCGTTCGCGCCGATGTACTCCGATTGCACGGTGACGGTGGGCGGCGCGATGTTCGGGTAGTCCGCGACCGGCAACGTCGGGATGGAGATGGCGCCGGCGAGCAGGATGACGGCCGAACACACGGCGGCGAAGATCGGCCGCGAGATGAAGAAATTGCCCGACATCAGTGCTTCGCTGCGCTTGCCGTGGGAGAGGCGCCAGGCTTGGTGGCGGCGCCCGGTTTACTAGGACCACCTGGCGGAGCCGCGCCTGGCGGCGGCATGACCTGCACCGGCGTCCCCGGTTGCAGCAGCGCCGAGTGGTTCAGGATCGCCTGCACGCCCGGCTTCAATCCAGCCCCGGTGACTTCGGCCTGTTCGTCGTTTTGGAGGCCGACCTCGACCGGCACCTCCTTCGCCTTGCCATCCTCGATGATGAACATCGAATAGCCTGCAGGCGTTTGATAGACGGATGCGCGCGGCGCGAGCAGCACGCCGGATTTGTGCGCGCGCGCGAACTGGACGGTCGCGACCATGCCGCCGTGCAGCACCAAGTCGGGATTGGGGAGCGGGATGCGCGCCGTATAGATCAACGTGCCGGGCGTGGTGGCTTCATTGAGGTACGCGACCTTGCCGTTCCACGTGCGCCCGGACGCGCCGGCGATAGAGACGTGGACGGGCGTGCCGACGTGCACGTAGGACATGTCCTCGCCCGAGATGCCGGCGTCGATGTACACCGGATCGAGCTGCGACACTTCCATCAGCACCGTGCCTGGCGACGCGAGCGATCCGGGATCGACGTTGCGCGCGGTCACCACGCCGTCGAACGGTGCGCTCACCTGCGACTGCGCGATCTGGCGCTCCACGAATGCGAGCGACGCTTCGGCGTTGCGCAGCGAAGCGTTAGCGGCCGAATTGTTCCCACTCAGGCTGGCGTTGCGGGCCGCCACTTGTGCAGATTCATAGGCGGCGAGATCGGCATTCGCCCGGCTGTGCGCGTCGTCGAGCGCCGATTGGGAGACGTAGCCTTGCTTGAACAGATCTTCGTCGCGCTTGAGGTTGAGCGCAGATGCTTGATATGTCGTCCGAGCGGAGATCAGGTTGGCTTGGGCCGTCGTGACGCCGCCTGTGGTGTTGGCTTGGACCAGCGAGAGGTTCGCCGCTTGTTCGGACTGTTGGGCGCGCAGCGTGCTATCGTCGATCTGGACGAGCAGCTGACCTTTGTGGACGTGCTGGCCGATCTGCGCGCCGACCGTGAGCACGGCGCCCGAGACCACGGATGAGAGCGAGGCGGAGAGCTTCGGCACGACGCTGCTCGTTACGCTCGCGTAATCGGCGATGTCGCCGCGCGTGATCGGCGCCGCCGCGACCGGGAACGCGAAACCGCCCGCGCCGCCGCCACCGCCTGGATAACCGCCCGGCTTGCCGCAGCCCGACGCGACGAGCGCGACCAGCGCCACGCCTAGGGCGGCCGTCGTATAACGCCGGCGTTTGAAACTGTTTTGCATGGCGTGGCGCATTCAAGCCCGCGGCGCGAATACCCCGCCGATTCGGCCGACGAAATCGAGCGGGACGCGCGACCCGGCGCTAACTATCTCTTCGGGTAGGTAGCGGCCGCGTGCGCCGTGGCGCGAACGCTACAAGCGCACGTAGGGCGCGAGGCGGTCGAACTTCGACGGCCCGATGCCCGGCACGTTCTGCAGATCGTCGATGGTCTGGAACGGGCCGTTCTGCTGGCGGAAATCGACGATGCGCCGCGCCAAGCCCGGACCGACACCGGGCAGCTGCACGAGTTGCTCTTCGCCGGCGGTGTTGACGTCGAGCGTCTGTCCCGGCGCCAATTTGTTGGCGCCTCGTCCGCCGTGCGATCTGCTATGACGCGAGCGATGCACGGGTACGCCGGTATCGGCGGTGTACGGGCCTGAGTCAGTCGCGATGGTCTGGCCTTTGTGCGGCACGGTCACCTTCATCGCGTCGCGCAAGGGTTCGGCCAGGTTGATCTGATCCATGTCGGCATCCGCCGACTCGCCGCCGGCCTGTTTGACCGCGTCGACGACGCGGGCGCCCGGCGCGAAAAGGTAGACGCCGGCGCGCTTCACCGCGCCGCACACGTAGACCGCGAGTTCGCTCGGCGACGGGCTCGCGGCATCGGGCGAAATGCCGGGGCTCGGAAAGCCGTGCGCGTCGGCGACCAGTGTCGGCGGCACTGTGGCCTCGGCCGCAAGCGGGTGTGGCGCGCCCGCCGGCCGCGGCAGCATGAATCCGGCGGCGACGGCGACCGCCGCGCCGCCGATGAGCCAACGTCGATCGAATTGCATCGTGGCCACGCCGGACACATCCCGCGAACGCGGGGCCGCGTCAAGGGCTTCATCGCGAGCCTATGGTACAATTGCCCCGATGGCTGAGACACCGATTCCGCCGTACGAACCGCAGGCGATCGAACCGAAATGGCAACGCGCGTGGGCGCAGCGCGGCCAGAACGAGATCCACGAAGATCCCACGCGGCCGAAATTCTACCTGCTCGAGATGCTGCCGTACCCGAGCGGCGATCTCCACGTCGGCCACGCGCGCAACTACACCCTCGGCGACGTCATCGGCCGCTATTGGCGCATGCGCGGCCGCAACGTGATGCACCCGATGGGCTGGGACGCCTTCGGCCTGCCCGCCGAAGGCGCCGCCATCCAGCGCGGCATCCACCCGGCCGACTGGACCGAGACGAACATCGCGAACATGCGCCGCCAGCTGCAAGGGCTGGGCATCGCCTACGACTGGTCGCGCGAGATCGACACGTCATCGCCGGAATACTACCGCTGGACGCAGTGGCTGTTCTTGTTCATGCACCGCAAGGGGCTCGCGTATAAGAAGGAAGCGCCGGTCAACTGGTGCCCGACCGACCAGACGATCCTCGCCAACGAGCAGGCCGAAGGCGGCGTCTGCTGGCGCTGCGGTTCGCGTGTCGAGCAGCGCATGGTCAACCAATGGTTCTTCAAGACGACGGCGTACGCCGATCGGCTGCTCGAGGGGCTCGATCGCCTCGAGCATTGGCCGGAGCGCGTCAAGACGATGCAGCGCAATTGGATAGGACGCAGCGAGGGCGTCACGTTCTCGTTCGAAGTCGGCAACGCGGCGCTTTCGACGTTCACCACGCGGCTCGACACGATCTTCGGCGTCACGTTCATCGCCGTCGCGCTCGACCATCCGCTCGTCGCGTCGTTCACCGCCGGTACGTCGAAAGAGGCTGCGCAGGTGCGACGAGTTCGTCGACGGACTGAAAAGCAAGAACGAGCTCGAGCGCACGATGATGGAGAAGCTCGGCGTCTTCTCCGGCGCGCACGCGCGCCATCCGCTCACCGGCGAGCGCATCCCCATCTGGGTCACCAACTACGTGCTCAGCAGCTACGGTTCTGGCGCGGTCATGGGCGTGCCGGCGCACGATCAGAGAGATTTCGAGTTCGCCCATAAATACCGCATCGACGTGAAGACGGTGGTGACGCCGCCCGGCCAGCCGGATTTCGTCGCGCGCGATGCCGCATATGTCGACGATGGCGTGCTCGTGCGCTCGCAAGATTTCGACGGCCTGGCAAGCGCGCAAGCGCGCAAAGCGATCGCCGAACTGCTCATCGAGCGCGGCATCGGCGAGGAGACCGTCAACTACCGCTTGCGCGATTGGCTGATCTCCCGCCAGCGCTACTGGGGCGCGCCGCTTCCGTTCGTCAATTGCCCGACCCACGGGCTCGTGCCCGTGCCGGAGGACCAGTTGCCGGTGCTGCTGCCGTACGACGTGCCGATCACCGGCGTGCAAGGCAGTCCGCTCGCGCAAGTGCCGTCGTTCGTGAACACGACCTGTCCGATCTGCGGCGGTCCCGCCACGCGCGAGACCGACACCATGGACACGTTCATGTGCTCGTCATGGTATTTCTTGCGCTACCTGAGCCCGCACGACGACAAAGAGCCATGGAGCAAAGAGGCTGCGTCATACTGGGCGCCGGTCGACCACTACATCGGCGGTATCGAGCACGCGGTCATGCATCTCATGTACGCCCGCTTCTTCTACAAGGTGCTCCACGATGACGGCCTCGTGCCCGAGGACGAGCCCTTCAAGCGGCTCTTCAATCAGGGGTTCGTGCTGGGCGAGAACAACGAGAAGATGAGCAAGTCGCGCGGCAACGTCGTGGGCATCGACGAGACGGCCGATCGCTACGGCGTCGACGCGCTGCGCGTTTTCGAGATGTTCGCCGGACCGCCCGACGGGGATTACCCTTGGTCGACGACCGGCATCGCCGGCGCCACCCGCACGCTGCACCGCGTGTGGAAGCTCGTGCTCGCGCATGCGAACGCGCTGCAACGGCCGCCGCCCGCGGGGCAGGGGGACGGCGTCGCGGATGCCGGCTTACGCTTCAGCGTCCATGCTAAGATCAAACAGGTGACCGATGAGATCGGCGACCGCATGCATCTCAATACGTGCGTCGCCGCGATCATGACCTTGCTCAACGACCTCGAGGCGTACGCGGCCGCGCACGAGCACCCGTCGCAGTCGAGCGCTTTCGCCGAGGGTCTGCGCGCGCTACTGCTGTTGCTCGCGCCGTTCGCGCCGCACATCACCGAGGAGCTGTGGGAGCGCACAGGGCATAGCGGCAGCATCCATCTCGAAGCGTGGCCGCGCTATGAAGAGGCCGCGCTCGCGCGCAGCCTCATCCCGTTCGTGATCCAGGTGAACGGCAAACACCGCGGCACGATCGAGGCGGCGCCCGGCTCGAGCGAGGACGCCGTCTTCGAACGCGCGACGAAGGTGACGACGGTGAGCGCTCAGCTCGACGGCAAGAAGGTCCGCAAGCGGATCTTCGTGCCGGACAAGCTGCTCAATATCGTCGTCGCGTAGCGGACCTTACTTGGTGGCCTTCACCATGTTCATGCTCTCCGGACCCATGCCCGTGATCTGGAGGATCACTTCGCCCTTCGATTGGGCGTAGTGGTGCAGGTTCGGGGGAATCGAGACGAACGAACCGGCGGGCAGTGCCGTCATCTTCGCCGCGTTCCACGTATCGCCGAGACCGACGAGGAATGTGCCGCTGAGTATGGTCACCTGCTCGGTGTTCGTGTGCCAATGCGCCGGGAACTTGACGCCGTTATCAAGTTTGTAGCGCATGACGTACACGCCGGTCTTGGTCGGATCGCCGTACAACACGGCGGTTGATACGCCTTTCATCTGGGGATACGGCGTCCACTTGACCGAACCGGCCGGCACCACCGTCGGCGTCATGGCCGCGTTCATCATCGCCGGCCCTGACGCCGCCGAGCGTGCGACCGACGTCAGGCCCACGAACACAAATGCCAGCGCGACGCAGAATAGAAAAGTCTTCTTCATCTGAAGCAACCTCCGGAACGCCACGGACAGACCCGTGGCGCAGCATGAGAACATTTGGTGCTTGGACACGCAGGGCACCTCCCCCGCGCAGGACCGGGCTTTAGCGCTTGGGCGCGCGACCCTTGAAGAAGTCGACGGTCTTGGCGATGCCCGCCGTCATCCCCACGCTCGGCTGCCAGCCGAGGACTGTCCTAGCTTTCTCGATCGCGAAGACGCATGTGCGTATATCGCCCGCCCGCTTCGGCGCGTGCTCCACTTCGACGTCGCGACCGGCGGCGGCTGCGATCGTCGCGTGCAGAGCGTTCACCGACGTGCCGACGCCGCCGCCGATGTTGATCGCCTCGTCGTCGGCGGCGTCGAGCGCCAAGATGTTCGCGCGCGCGACGTCGGCGACGTAGACGTAGTCGCGCGTCTGCTCGCCATCCCAATCGATGCGGACGCCGTGCGCGACGAGAACTTCGCGGCGAAGATCGCGATGACGCCCGCTTCGCCGTTGGGATCCTGGCGCGGTCCGTAGACGTTGCCGTAGCGCAACGCCGTGAAATCCAGGCCCGATCGTTGCGTAATAGCGCAGGTAATGCTCGCCGACCATCTTCGTGATGCCGTACGGCGATTCGGGCAGCTGCGGAGTATCGCCTCGTCGATCGGCAGGCTACTCCGGCTTGCCGTAGGTCGCGACGCTGAGGCGAAGATGATCTTGCGCGCGCCGGTCGTGCGCACGGCGACTTCGAGCACGTTGAGCAGTGCCGCGAGACGTTGACGTCGCGAGTCGTAGCGCGGGTCGCGCACGGTCGAGATCGCGACGCTGAGTGCTGCGCGGCGTGATGGCTCACGATCTCCGGCTGGAAGCCGTCGAAGATCCGGCCAGCGCTTCGTCGCGGATGTCGCCTGTCGCGAAGCGGCGCCTGCGGACACGTTCTCGCGCCGGCCGCCGCCGTGCTCCCACAGGCTGTCGACGGCGAGCGACATCGTGCCCGGCGGCGACGATAGGCATCGACGACGTGCGAGCCGATGAAGCCGGCGCCGCCGGTGACGAGGATGCGCACGTCTACGCGCGCTTAGAGGGTCAGGTGACCGCTGACCAACAGCAGGATCAGGATCAAAACGACGATGATGAAGGTCGTCACGGATACCACTCCTTCCGTTTTGGTGATCTCGTCACGAGATCAGAGATGCAGATGGCCGGCGACCGCCAGCAAGATCAAGATGAGCAGCGCGATGATGGCCCAAGTCACGTCATGTCCCTCCTCGGACTAGACAGCGGACTGTCTGGACTTGCTTGTTCCCTCAATCGAACATGTGTTCCTATCCGCCTTCTGAGGCTTGGAACGGTCGAATTCATTCGACCGTCGGGGAGCTGGACACCGAGCGATGTGGGTGGGACAGTGAAGTGTCGTGCACATCGCGGACACCCTGGCGCGCGGCCATCTTCTCGCGATGGCTTTCGCCGCCTACGCGCTTGGCATCATCGCCGCCGCTCATCACGTGCCGTTGCTGGCGAACGCGAGCATTGCGCTCGCGCTCGGCGTCATTCTACCCGGCGCTTTCGCCCTTGAAACGCACCTGCGTCGCGCCGCGTTGCTGTGCGCGGCCTGCTTGGCCGGTGGAGCAGCGGCGGCGATCGCCGCCGAGCATCATAGTCAAGCGCTAGGGCTCGACGCGCTCGACGGCAAGCACGTCGTCTGCGAGGTGGTCGCGCTGGAGCGCCCGCGTCCATCGTCGTCTGGCCTGTCCGTCCGGGTCCGCATAGAGCAGGTCGCATCGACTGCCGGCCCGGCTGCCCGCTTGCGCGGCGTGGGCGCTGTGCTCGAGATGCCCGAGTCGAGCGAGGCACGCCGATTCGCCGGACAGCTGCTGCGGATCCGTGCGCGCATCGGCGTGCCGTCGGGGCCGCGCAACGAGGGCGAGCCGGCGGAACGCGACCAGCTCGCGGAGCAAGGCGTGACCCTCGTGCTCGTCGCGCAGCGTCCGCGCGACGTCGCGCCGCTCGGCGCAGCTGTAGGTTGGCAGGCGTGGTGGGCGCGGCTGCGTTCGCGCTTCGCCGCTGCGGTCGAGTCGCGTCTGCCGCCGCTAGAAGCGACCGTGCTCGAGGGCGTGCTGTGGGGCGATCGGGGCGAACTGCCCGCCGCGCTGCGCCAAGAGTTCTCGGACACCGGCGCCGTGCATGTGCTCACCACCGCGGGCCTGCACTTGGGCATCATGGCGGCGCTCGTCGCCGCGTTGCTGCTGCAGACGCCATTGCCGCGACCCGCTCGCTCCGCGCTCGTGATCGCGGCCGGTTGGGCGTACGCGATGCTCGCGGGCATGCATCTGCCGACGCTGCGCGCCGCCACGATGCTCACCGCAGGTATGCTCGCGGTCGAAAGCGGGCGCGGCCGCACCGCGTCGGCGGTGCTAGCCGCCGCGGCGTTCTCCGTGACGCTCGTCCATCCGCTCGCGCTGCTGTCGCCATCGTTCTCGATGTCGTTCGCCTGTGTCGGCGGCATCGCGCTGCTCAGCCCGGCGCTGAGCGCGCTCGGTCTGCGCGGCGGCGAGTGGTTGCCGCACTGGATGGCGGAGCTGGTGCGAACCGGCCTGTGCGTCCAGCTCGCGCTGTGGCCGTTGCAGGCGCTGTACTTCAATGCGTTCACGCCGTATGCGGTGGCCGCCAATCTCGTCGTCGTGCCGATGGTCGGCTTCGTCATGGCGACGGGCACCGCGTATGCCGGCGCGGCGTTGTTCTTCGCGCCGCTCGCGCAGCCGCTCGGCAATCTCACCTGGTGGTGTCTCACCGCGCTCATCGCCGCGGTCGAACGGTTCGCTGAGCTGCCGTTCGCGCACGTCGACGTACCGCCGCCGAGCCACGCGTTCCTCGTCGCCTATTGGCTCGCGCTTGCGGCGTTCGCTCGCGCGGCGCACGCGGGCGTCGCATGGCGGCATATCGTGAAAGTCGGCATTCCCGCGGCGCTGGCTCTCGCACTCGTCTACTGCGCGCCGGGCATCGCCGCTGCGCTTGATCCGCGTTTGCACCTCGACGCCATCGACGTCGGACAAGCTGACTGCCTGCTCGTGCGCGCACCCGGCATGCACGCGATGCTGGTGGATGGCGGCGGCAAGCTAGAACGCGGCGGCGGCGCTGTGGTCGCGCAGCCCATCGGCGATCGCATCGCGGCGCGCACCGTCATGCCGTTTCTGCTGCGGCATTGGGTGCTGCATCTCGATGCAGTCGTGCTGACGCATCCGCATGGCGACCACGCCGGCGGTCTGCCGGTCATCCTCGCACGGGAGCGGGTCGGTGCGCTCTATGACTCCGCGCAGCTCTACGGCGGCCCGGCATATCAACGCGCGCTGGAGATCATGCGCGAGAAAGGCATCCCTTGGTTAGCAGCGCGGCGCGGCACGCGCTTCGATCTCGGGCCGCAGACGCACGTCGTCGTCCTCGCACCCGAGCTGCCGCTCATCACCGGCACGAGTTCGGATATCAACAACAATTCCGTCGTCCTGCGGGTGGAGTTCGGCCGCACTGCGCTGCTGCTCACCGGGGACGCCCAATCGGAAGCCGAGGTTCGGCTGCTCTCGCACGGTGGCGGCGATTTACGCGCCGACATCCTCAAGGTCGGCCATCACGGGAGCGCGTATTCATCGACGCCGGAATTCTTGGCCGCCGTCCGCCCGAAGATCGCGCTCATCTCGTGCGGCAGGCACAACGTGTTCGGCCACCCAAGCCCGGGGACACTGGACGCGCTCCGCGCCGAAGGCGCCGCGATATACCGCACGGATACGGATGGCGGCATTTCGATCGAGACCGATGGCGCGAGCATCGAAACGAAGACGGCCGCCGCACCGGAATAAGAAGTCGAAGGAACTAGGAACAATGCCTACACGCATAGTGGTGCTCGGCGCCGGCTTCGGAGGACTCGAGCTGACGACGATCCTTTCGGATGCGTTCGGCGACGGACTCGATCTCGTGCTCATCGACAAGAGCGACGCGTTCGTCTTCGGCTTCTCGAAGCTCGACGTCATGTTCGGACGGATCGAGCTCGCGCAGGTGCGCCACCCATATCGCGACGTCGTCAAACCAGGTGTGCGGTTCGTCCAGACGACGGTGCGCTCCATCGACCCAGCCGCGCGGCGCGTGAAGACCGACGCGGGGACGTTCGACGCGGACGTCCTCGTCGTCGCGCTCGGCGCGGATTACGACATCGCGGCGACGCCCGGGCTCGCGCAAGGCAACGAGTTCTACTCGATCGCGGGCGCGAATCGCGCTGCGCGACGTTTTGCCGCGCTTCGAGCGCGGCACGGCGATCATCGGCGTGACCTCGACGCCGTACAAATGCCCGCCGGCGCCAAGCGAGGCGGCGTTTCTGCTGCACGACTACCTCACCACGCGCGGCCGGCGCGCCGCGGTCGATATCTCGGTGGTGATCCCGTTCGGCCGGCCCATTCCCCCGTCGCCTGACACCTCGAAGGCGATTCTCGCCGGCTTCGCCGAGCGCAACATCCGCTGGGTCCCCGAGCGCGAGGTGAGCGCTCTCGACCCGAACCGAAAGGTCGCGATGTTGGACGACGGCACGGAGATGCCGTACGACTTGTTCCTCGGCGTGCCCGTGCATCGGGTGCCGAAGGTCGTCGAGGAATCCGGCCTGGCCGTCGACGGCTGGGTACCGGTGAATCCCAAGACGCTGGAGACGCGCTTTCCGGGAGTCTATGCCGTCGGCGACGTGGCGCTCGTGGGCACGCCGAAGGCCGGCGTGTTCTCGGAGGGCCAAGCGCGCGTGGTGGCGGCGGAGATCACCGCGCAACTCAAAGGCGGTCCGTCAGCACAGCCCTACTCGGGGATCGGCGCGTGCTACATCGAGTTCGGCGGCGATGTCGTCGGGCGAGTCGTGGTGGATTTCTTCAGCGGCCCTGAACCGACGGGTACGTTTGACGCGCCGTCCGCGGCGCTCGTCGCAGACAAGGCGGAGTTCGGCTCCAGCCGCATCGCGCGCTGGTTCTCACGACCGCACGACGCGCGCGGCTGATCTGCTAGAAAGATCTGGAAGACTATGCTGCAAGCAGGATCACCCGCACGCGATGCGACGCGCATCGTACCGCTTATGGGTCTCGCAGGCGCGCTGCGAGCCGTGCCCAGCGCGAAGCTCACCTATCGCGGCGGCCCGCTCATCGCCAACGCCGAAGTGACCACCGTCTTCTGGGGCGGGTGGTGGCTCAAAGCGCCGCAGGCCGACATCGTCACGCGCCTCAACAAGTTCTTCGACGACATCTTGGTGAGCGCGCTCATGGACCAACTCGCAGAATATAGCGTGCCGGGCACCGCGATCGGCCACGGCAAGCGCGTCGCGACCGCAACGGTCGATACCGCGCCGCCGGCGACGGTCGATGACGCGGGCATCACCTCGTTCCTGCAAGGGCTGATCGCCGCGAAGAGCGTGCCGGCCGCCAACGCCAACTCGATCTATTTCGTGTACTTGCCCTCCGGCGTCAGCGTGACGATGGGCGGCCAGGCGTCATGCAGCTCGTTCTGCGGCTATCACGACATCATCGGAGGGAAGATCGCGTACGCGGTCGAGCCGTACCCCGATTGCACAGGCTGTATGGGCGGTCTTGCGGCGTTCGACGCCCTCACGGTCACCTCGTCGCACGAGTTGTGCGAGGCGGTGACCGATCCCGTCCCCGGTCACGGCTGGTACGATGATGTCAACGGCGAGATCGGCGACATTTGCGCCTGGCAGTTCAAGAAGGTCGCCGCCTACACCGTGCAGCTCGAATGGTCCAACAAGGCCGGCGCCTGCGTG
Source organism: Vulcanimicrobiota bacterium (assembly GCA_963805945.1). Taxonomy (GTDB): domain Bacteria; phylum Vulcanimicrobiota; class Vulcanimicrobiia; order Eremiobacterales; family Eremiobacteraceae; genus JAFAHD01. The sequence goes on from CAWDVP010000002.1 coordinate 681,163, forward strand.
TGAGCGGCCGGCCCTAGTCGGAGGATGCGGCTATCTCACCACGACGGTGAGGGACATGTTGTTATGCCCGACGCCGCACTCGATCGCGCAGTGGATGACGTACGTCCCCACGGTCCTCGGCGTAAAGGTCACGCGCACGGGTTGACCCGGTCTGATCGTCGTGAGCGGGATGCCGAGCGCGTCCGATTGGATGCCGTGCACGCCTGAAGTTGAGGTCAATCGCAGCGTCTCTGGTGTGCCGACGGCGATGGTGATCGTGTTCGGCGTGAACTGCCAGTCGGATGCGACGATGTTGGTCAGATTGCTGACCGTCGGAGTCGCGGTCGGCGGAGGAACTGCCGATGCCGGCGCTCCGGCCGAGGCCACGGTCACCGTCTGCGAGTTATCGTCATAGTTGACGCTCGCTCCGAGCGCTTCGGAGATGAACCGCAGCGGCACCAACGTGCGCGCGCCGACCAAGAACGGGGCGACGTCGAGCGTGGTCGGCTGACCGTTCACGGTCGCCGTCGTCGAGCCGATATGCAATTGGATGTTGCGGCCGTTGCCGGTGGCGTTGATCGCGCCGTTGTCGTAGACGACGCTCGCGCCCAGGCGCTCGAAGACGCCGCGCAGCGGCACGAAGACCCGCCCGCTTCGCTCGATCGGCGGCTGATCGAACGTCATCGCCTGGCCGTTGACGACGATGCGCACGTCGGCCAAGGCCGGTGCCGATGAGAATAAGCCGAGGATCAGACTGAGAAACAAGACTCCGGTGACGAGCGTGAGAAAACGAAGGATTCGCATATGATGCCTCTTTCTGATAGAGGCATACCCAATTCTGAGGCGCGGCAACCAGGTCTAATCGTGCATTCGGCTCGCGGCGGGCGTGTTGCGACACGGCCGACCTTTGGGTCGGCCGTGCCTACGACCGGTCGAGGGGTTTAGAGCTTGAGGTGTCCGGTCACCGCGAGTAGGATCAAGACCAGTAAGACGACGACGAGAACGTCCATGTGCGATCCACCTCCTTGATAGATAGGATCGCTATGCTTATACCCGCTTTGCGCCGCGATTAAACCCCTGCTCACTTGCCGCTATGGCCCGCAAATCGGACTTGCGCCACCAGGGCGTTGAGGGCCGCTGCGGAGGACGCCGAGATGCCGCGCGCCGCCAAGATCGCCAGCGACGCGTAGTGGGAAGAATCGAGCTTGACGAGCACGAGTCGCATGTCGATCACGACGCCTCTGTCGTTGCTCATCGTCGTGATGAACGCTTCACCGGGGATGCCCGCGATGGATCCAGGCTCGCTCTTCGTGTACGGGGCTGCGCCCGCGGCCTTGATGATCTTCACCGCGACCTCGGGCGCCGTCGCCGTGGCGACCGATGGATCGACGATAAACGATAACAGCAGCGCGCTGGATCTGTCGTCTGCGGTGACGCGCATGTTGCCGAAGTTGTCCTGCGCCGATGACCAGCCGGTCGGCAGATCGAAGGCATAGGCCGGAGTGCCGGTGGCGGGGAAGCGTATCGAGTCGGCGCGCGCTCCGGAGATGCCCAACACCGTCAGGCCGAGCAGTACGAACAAGATCGCAGAGCTGGTGCGGATCATCGGTCACTCCTGATGCGGCGGCGCAACGAAACGGCTTCGAGCCGCGTTTGCGGTTTGAGAAGCCTTCTCTCTTCTTATTCACGGCTCTTCGCGCCGTGATGTGACCTTGAAAGGTCGGAACTCGATGAAGCTCCCCGCTCGCAGCCTTGTCGCCGCGCTTTCGCTCGGCGTGCTGCTCGTCCTGAGCAGGCAACCGGCGGCTGCTGCGACGGCCTACCTCACGCTGTCGGGTCCCAACCCGTTCAACGGCACGTGCCCGGCCACGCTCAACTTCACCGGCCATATCGACGGCCCCGCCAGCTCGAGCGTCACGTACAACTTCGCCTGGTTCACCAATGGCGCGTGGTTCCGCCCCGCCGCCGTCACCGCCACGATCCCGGCAGGCGGCTCGCTGCCGTTGACGGGCGCCGTGACCGCCGACACCGCGCACCAAGGGCTGCAATCCTACGAGGTCGACATCTCTGCGCCGGCGGGCAGCGACAGCGCCACGCACGGCAAAGTGTTCTACACGGTCCATTGCTCGACGCTCGTCGCCGTGCCCACGACACCGCTCCCGCTGCGGCCGGTGATAGTGCTCCCCGTCTCCGCGAGCATCGCGTACTTCCGCGACGCGACGGGAGCCAACTTCATCTGCGGACGGTTGACGCACTACGGCACCATCCCGACGGATTTCGGCGGCGCGGTCGCCGTAGGGTACACCCATTCCCAGACAGGCGGTCCGAACGGCGACCCATGCGGCGTTCACGACGACGTCATCTACCGCATCATGCTCGCGTCGGGGTTTTCGGCGATTCACGGCCGGCTCAGTTCGGTCGTGCTCACCGCGACGCACACCGGCACCGACGCCAACACGGCGTGCAAGCTGGACGCGCTGACCCGAGTGTCCGGCGCGTTCCGCGAAGGCGACGTCCACGATGCGAGCGGCTTCTCCACCGCCACCGGCGTGTCGTGGTACTCCTCGAATCCCACCTCGGTGCACTATCAGATCTATCCCACGACGGATCCCATCGCCGGCCCCGCCACCAACGCGCTGTTACAAGCGCTCTTCGGCGGCGGCGGCACGCTGCAGCTCATGCTGCGCGGGCCGAATGAGCACATCGACCGCGATAATCTGCGCTGCCTGCTCAAGTTCACGACCTTCAAGCTCAACGTCATCGCGGGCTAAGCCGCAGGAGGGGCGGCCGTCGAGTGAACCAAAGGCCGCCCTCCCTCGTATGAATGACATGAAGCTCTTCTCACTCGGTCTGATCCTGGTAAGCGCGATGGTCCTCACGATGACGATGGCATCGCAGGCGCGGGCCGAGACCACCGTGCTCGCCGGCGGCTGCTTCTGGGGCATGGAAGGCGTCTTCGAGGACCTTAAAGGCGTCTCCAAGGTCGTGTCCGGCTACGCCGGCGGCAAGAAAGAGACCGCGCAGTACGATCTGGTGAGCACGGGGGACACCGGCCACGCGGAATCCGTGCAGATCACCTTCGATCCCGCGAAGATCTCGTTCCAGCAGCTGCTCGAGGTGTACTTCCTCGTCGCGCACGATCCGACGGAGCTGAACTACCAAGGCCCCGATCACGGCACGCAATACCGCTCGGAGATCTTCTACACGAGCGATGCGCAGAAGAACCAGGCGCAAGCCTACATCGTACAGCTCGAACGCGAGAAGAAGTTCTCCAAACCGATCGTGACCGTCATCGCGCCGCTCCAGGGTTTCTACGCGGCCGAGGCCTACCACCAGCACTTCATGGCGCTCAACCCGTACTATCCGTACATCGTCTTCAACGATGCGCCGAAGATCGTTGCGCTCAAACAGCAGTTCCCGCAACTCGTCAAGAACTAGCGCCGCCGTCGCGCACGTAGGTTCGGTGATCCACCGGATCGGCCATATTGCATTTCCTCTAGCACAAGGCTATGATTGCCACAGGTATGGACGCTGACGCCATCGTTATCGGCGCCGGCGCAGCTGGCTTGGCGGCTGCCCGAAGTCTGGCAGGCCAGTCGCTGCGCGTGGTCGTCGTAGAAGCGCGCGACCGCTTTGGCGGCCGCGTGTGGTCGGCCGCTTCGGGTCGCAGCGCGGTGCCGGCAGAGCTTGGAGCTGAGTTCATCCACGGTCCGGCCGCGGAGACGATGGCCCTGCTCCGCGAAGCCGGAACCGCTGCCGTCGACACGGTCCGCGAGTCGTGGACGCTGTGCGCAGGCGGGGAGCTGCGACGTGGGGACGACGAGTTCATGTCGTCCGCCCGCATCTTCGGACAAGCGCTCACGCTCGCAAACGACGAGAGCGTGGAGCGGTTTCTGCGGCGCTTTGACGATGACAGGGCATTGCGACAGACGGCGGAGACGGCCCGCGCATTCGTCGAAGGCTTCGACGCCGCCGATCCCGCGATCGCGAGCGCGCGAGCGATCGCGGACGAGTGGCGATCGGGCGTCGATTTCGCTAGCGCGCGGCCGCTCGGCGGATACTTCCAGCTGTTCGAGCTTCTGCGCATGGCCTGCACTCGCGCCGGCTGTCAGATCCTTCTATCGACCGCAGTGCGTCGAATCTCATGGCGCAGGGGCGCTGTCACGGTTGAAGCGAGAAGCGGCTCGGGGGAAGCGCTGTCGACTTGCGCTCGGGCTGCCGTCGTGACGCTGCCCGTCGGCGTCCTGCGTCATCGCGGCGACGAGACGGAAGTCGTGTTCGACCCCGAGCTGCCGAAAGCGAAGCGCAAAGCGCTTGCGAGCATCGAGATGGGCGACGCGGTGAAGGTGGTTCTGCTGTTCCGGACCGCGTTTTGGGAACGGATCCGCAATGGGAGCTATCGCGACACTGCGTTCTTCCGCCGCGCGGGCCCGACATTCCCGACATACTGGACGCAGTTTCCAGTCCGCAGCGAGTTGATCGTCGCATGGGCCGGTGGCCCGAAGGCGACCGCGTTGAAGGGCGCCTCGGCGGCGGAACTCGTCGATCTCGCGCTGGACGGCCTCGGCGCGTTGTTCGGCGAGCCCGCACTCGTCCGCGAGGAATTCGAAAAAGGGCTTGTGCACGATTGGGGCGCCGATGCGTTCGCGCGCGGCGCATACAGTTACATCGCCGTCGGCGGCGGGAACGCGCACAAGGCGCTCGCGGCACCCTTGAACGACACGCTGTTCTTCGCGGGCGAAGCCACGTCGGACGACGGTCAGGCCGGAACGGTGAACGGCGCGCTCGAAACCGGCGAACGCGCCGCTCGCGAGGCCGCGATGTCGCTCGGTGTATCACGGTGATCGATGGCTGAAACCGCATCGGCTTTCCTCGCTCCCTGGTCGACCTTCTACGTGATGGTCGGTTCAGCGGCTGCCGCCCTGACCGGTCTCATGTTCGTCGTCATCACCCTGGTCACGCGCATAGAGCACGTGGAGAAGAGGAGCGATGGGATCGCGACGTTCAGCACGCCGATCGTCGTGCACTTCGGCGCGGCATTGCTCGTCTCGATGATCCTCAGCGCGCCTTGGCACTTGCTGCTTCATCCTGCCGTGCTCGTCGGGTGTGTCGGCGCGGGCGGCTTGGCGTACTTGTCGCGTGTGACGAACGTGGTGAAACGACTGGCCTACGAACCGGATTTCGAGGACTGGACCTGGTATACGGTCATCCCATTCCTCGGCTATGGCGCGCTCTTGGCGGGCGCGATCATGCTTCTAGGGATCCCGGTGAAGGCGCTGTTCGTGCTCGCCGCCGGCGCCGCGCTACTGATCTTCGCGGGCATTCGCAATGCGTGGGACATCGTGACATATATCGCGATAGGGCTCCGTGAGGGACCACCGGGCTAAGCGGTGACGCGGGCGCTATACTCCCACATGCGACGCGCGAGCTCGGCGTCGTTCGCGAGCGGGTTCGGCGCAGCGGGTCGACAGAGTCTGTAGAAGCCGCCGCTCTGCCCGGCCAGTTCCGGCGCGGAGGCGACATAGACCGATGTCTTCGCCCCGTCCTCGGGCGAGATGCCCCACGGCCTCACGAAGAACCAGCCGAAGCCCACGACGCCGCCGACCTCGCCGAAATCGGTCGCGACCAACCCCGGATGCAACGCGTTGACGGTGACCACCGCCGGATCGAGCCGCCGTGCGAGCTCTTTGGTGAACAACATGTTGGCGAGCTTCGACCGCTCGTAGGCGGTCGGCGGCCAGAAGCTGTGCTCGGCGTTGAGATTCGCAAAATCGATGACGGCGGACAGGTGCGCGTCGGAGTTCACGTTGACGATGCGCGCCGGCGCGTTCGCGCTGAGCACGGGCAGCAGCGCCTGGCTGAGCACGAACGGTGCGAGATGGTTCACCGCGAAGGTGAGCTCGAAGCCGTCCTTCGTGATGAAGCGCCGCGGCGCGATGAGGCCGGCGTTGTTGACGAGCACGCTGAGAGTTGGAAAAGACCGCGCGAGCGTCTGCGCAAGGCCGCGCACCTCTTCGAGACTCGAGAGATCGGCGAATGCGATATCGGTGCGCGCCGCCGGCAACGCTCGTGTGACGAACGCCTGCGCTTCTTCGGCGCGCTCGCGTGTGCGGGCGATCAACACGACGTGCGCGCCCTGCTCGGCGAGGCGCAGCGCGGTATACTTGCCGATGCCGCCGTTGGCACCGGTGATCGCGACGACGCGCCCGGACATCGCTTGCGACACCATGCGCGGGTCTTCCCGGTCATCGGCGGTTGGCCTTCGCGCCGAAACGGAATGGCGCTGCGCGTTCGCCAAGCCGGACGGCCATGGGGGTCATCCTTGCACTGCTCGCGGCATGCGTCTATGGCATCGCCGATTTTCTCGGGGGTCTCGCGACCAAACGCAGCGCGGTGTGGACGGTGGTGGTGCTCACCGGCTCGGTCGGGCTGGTCACCGCATTGGCGCTCCTGCCGCTGCTGCATCAAGGGCCGCCGCTGCGCAGCGATCTCGAGATCGGCGTCCTCATCGGCGTGGTGGGCGCGGCCGGCTTCGCGTCGTTCTATCGCGGCCTCGCGGTCGCGCGCATGAGCGTCGTCGCGCCGATCACCGCGGTCATCGCGGCGATCGTGCCGGTGGGCTACGGTCTGCTGCGCGGCGAGCATCTCTCGCCGCTCGCGTTCTTCGGCATCGCGCTCGCGCTGCTCGCGGTCGCGCTGGTGTCGCGCTCGAGCGATGAAGATGTCGCCGGCGATCCCGAGCCCGCGCGTTCCGGCCTGCTGCTCGCGCTCGTCGCCGGCCTCGCGTTCGGCCTCATCTACGTGCTGCTCGCGATGTCGTCGCGCGGCGTGTGGCCGCTCGTCGCATCGCGCGCGACGAGCGTCACGCTCGTCTTGATCTTCGCGCTCGTCACGCGACGGCTCACGCGGCCCGCGCCCGGTTCGCTGCGCATCATCGTCGGCGCCGGCGTGCTCGACATGGCGGCCAACGTGTTCTATCTCGTCGCGCTGCGCTACACGCTGGTGAGCATCGCCGCGGTCGTCGCATCGCTGTATCCCGCGAGCACGGTGATGCTCGCGCGCATCGTGCTGCACGAACGCCTCGGCCTGGTGCAATGGGCGGGCGTGGCGTGCGCGATCGTGGGCGTGGTGTTGTTGTCCGCCGGCTGATCCGTATGTAGGGGTCGACCTTTGTCGACCTCGTTAGCATATGTAGGGGTCGACCTTTAGGTCGACCCTCGCTTAGCGGCGGCAGCACACCTCGAGCTTGTTGCCTTCCGGGTCTTCGAAGAACACCGCGTAGTACGGCTGGATGTAGGTCGGACAATCCTCCGGCCCTTCGACGTTCTTCGCGCCGGCTCGCGCGAGCAGCGCGCCGATCGCGTCGACGTCCGCCCGTGAAGCCGCGGCGAAGGCGATGCGCGTCTCACTCGGCGCATGCCCGGAGTACTCGTCGATGGCGAAGAACTGGCCGGCGTCGTCCGGGCAGTAGTACTCGACCACACGAGCGCTTTCGTCCACCTTGGTGAAGCCGAGCGCGGGCATGAGCGCGTCGTAGAACGCGCGCACGCGCTGCAGGCTGCCGACGCGATGGTCGATGTGGTCGAAGGGATATTTCCTCACGGCGCGACCTTGGCCGGCGAGCCGTTCGTCTTCGCCACTCCGGGGCGCTTCGCGAAGAACTCGGTCCACGCGCGGAAGCCCTTCTTGAGCAATGGCCGCTCCAAGATGTACGTGATCAATGTGGACACGACGATCGACACGACGATCGTGACGACGGTGAACGACCACTGCCACCGGAGATCGGTGAAGAAGTGCTCGGTGCGCACGGACGGGATGTTGTGGCGTCCGAGGAAATTCGCGATGAGCTGATGCCACAGGTACAGGTTGTACGAGATGATCGACAGGAACACGAGCACGCGGTTGGCGATCACCTTGCGCCACCATTCGAACGCCAGACACGAGCTCACGGTGAGCAGGATGAACGTCAAGCCGAGCAGCGTGAGATGCGAGTTCGTCCACAGCTGCTGCCAGTACAGCACGACGCGGATCTCGAACAAGCTGTAGAGCAGCACGCCGTACACGACGAAGCCGGTCATCCCCAGCAGCGTGAACGCGAGCCGCCAGCTCGCGGGGTCCGGCAAGCGGTTCTTCGCCAGCACGAACAGCCACGACGCGAGCATGCCGCAGCCGAAGAGATCCAGGAACGCCGGCATCTGCGACATCACGACGTAGTCGCCGAGGTAGTGCGGCGCGAGCACCAGCCGGTAGGTGTTGGCGATCGCGAGCATCGCGCCGAACGTGAGCAGCGGCCAGCGCCGGAAGCACCAGCAGATGAGCGGGAACGCGACATAGAACTGGACCTCGATCGCGAGCGTCCACCACACGCCGTTGATGGCGCCGAAGCTGTCGCGGAACCAGTTCTGGATGAAGAGCATGTGCGTGACGTATTGGAACACGAGGTGGGCGCCGACGAACGCGGCGACGATCCACGGCGTGAGCACCAGCAGTTGGAAATAGTACGACGGCACGATCTTGATGAACCGCCGGTAGGCGAACTCTCTGACCGTCTGGAGCTTCTTGCCTTCGAAGATGTGGCGCGCGTACGGATAGAACAGCACGAAGCCGCTGATGAAGAAGAACAGATCGACGCCCGTGAAGCCGGTCTCCACCGCGAACTGGAAGCTGATGTGCTTGCCGAACGCGTTGAACTCCGTCCCGAGCCAGCTCCACTCCCACACGTGATACCACAGCACGATGAGGATCGCCAGGCCGCGCAGCCCGTCGAGCACGTCGAGACGCGCGTCAGGCGTCGGGCGCGTGGACTCAACCATCGCTGCTCGCCGGCGCGGGCGCGGGCGCCGGTGCGGCTGTCGGCGCGATCGGTCGCCGCGTGAAGAGATCGCTGATCGCCCGGAATCCTTTCTTGAGCAGCGGCCGCTCGATGAAGTAGGTGATCGCGGTCGAGACGCCTACCGAGACGACGAGCGACCAGACCGTGTACTGCCACTTCCAATGATCGTCATAATGCGGGTCCGGCGTGAGCGGCGTGGGGATGCGGTGGTGGAGCATCCACAACATGATGACGTTATGCCACAGGTAGAGATTGTACGAGATGACGCCCAGGAAGAGGAAGAACTTGTTGGCGATGATCGCGCGCAGCCAGGGATACGAGAGGCAGGCCGCCACCGCGAACACCGCGAGCAAGGCGCCCAGATACGTGCGGTTGTGCGCCTGCCATGCGTAATAGCCGTTCTGCACATAGAGCAGCGTCAGCAGGTTGTTGAGCATCGCGTAGATGCCGGCGAAGGCGCCGGCCGCGACGAGCGTCGCCAGCGGACGGAAGCGCTCGATGTCCGGTACCTTGTTGCGCAGCAAGACGAAGAACCACGACGCGAGCATGCCGCTGGCGAAGAGATCGAGATACGCCGGCATCTGGTTCAGGCTCACGTAATCGCCGATGCAGCAGTTGGCGTAGTGCGCGCGGTAGAGGATCGCGCCGCCGGCCATCGCGAGGTACACGAGCGGCGGCCAGCGCCGGAACGCCCAGCACAGCAGCGGGAAGAAGAGATAGAACTGCACCTCGACCGCGAGGCTCCACAACACGCCGTTGACGCCGACCCAGGTGTCGACCCAGAAGCTGTGGATGAAGAAGAGATGGGTGAAGCCTTGCCACAGCACCTCGCGCCACGAGTGGAAATCCCCCAGCAGCAGCATCGCGGCGACGAGCGCGATGACGTAGCTCGGCACGATCTTGATGAAGCGGCGATAGGCGAACTCCTTGACGGTCTGGAGCTTCTTGCCTTCGAACATGTGGCGTGCATAGGGATAGAACAGCACGAAGCCGCTGATGAAGAAGAACACCTCGACGCCCATGCCGCCGGTGCCGGGCACGATGAGCAGGTTGAACTGGTGGCCCCACAGGTTGAAGTACGGGCTCAACCACGAGAAGAGCCACAGATGCCACCAGACCACCATGAGAATGGCGATCCCGCGCATGCCGTCGAGCACGTCCAGCCGTGCATCGGAAGTAGGACGGACCGTTGTAGCCATAACGTCGACGACCTGCGGCTTCGGCGGCGGCGGGCGCGCAGCCTAGGGATGGCCGCCACACCCCCATAAGTGCGCGGCGGCATGGACCTCACACGCGGCCGGCTCATCGTGTGTCCGACGCCGCTCGGCAATCTGGAAGATATGACCGCGCGCGCGCTGCGCGCGTTACGCGAGTGCGACGTGGTCGTGGCCGAAGACACCCGCGTGACCGGCAATCTGCTGCGGCATTTCGGCATCGTCAAGCCGCTGCGTTCGCTGCACGAGCGCGTCGAAGCGCAGCGCTTGCGCGAGATCCGCGGCCTGCTCGAGGAAGGCAAGACGGTCGCGTTCGCCACCGACGCCGGCATGCCGGGCATCTCCGATCCCGGCGGCGCGCTCGTGCGCATGGCGCGCGAAGCCGGTGCCGCGATCGACGTGCTGCCGGGTCCAACGGCGTTCGTCGGCGCGCTCGTGCTCAGCGGCTTCGATGTCAGCCGCTTCCGCTTCGACGGCTTCCCGCCGCGCAAGCAGGGCGAACGGCGCGCGTACTTGCACTCGCTCGCGGCCGAGACGTGCGCGGTCGCGTGGTACGAGGCGCCGACGCGCGTCATCGCGCTGCTCGACGACGTCGAACGCGAGTTGCCCGACCGGCGCGTCTTCGTGCTGCGCGAATACACCAAGAAATTCGAACAGCACGTGCTGGGGACCGCGCGCGAAGCGAAAGCGGCGATCGCACGCCCGCCGCGCGGCGAGTTCAGCGTCGTGCTCGAGGGCGCGCGCGTTGTCGCGGCGCCGGACGAGATTCCACCCGAGGCGATCGTGGCGGTCCGCAAACTCATCGCGCGCGGCAGCGGTGCGCGCGACGCGGTCGAGGCGGTGGCGCTCGCGACAGGCCTGCCGAAGCACGCGCTGTACAAACTCGCGCACCCGCCCGCGATATCTACTGGGTCGGCGCCGCGCGCGCCTCGCGTCAAGAAATAGATGCACCCCGAGTGGTGGGTGCTCGTGGCGCTCGGCGTCACCGCGTTTTTCGCCGGCGCGGTGGATGCGATCGGCGGGGGCGGCGGACTGCTCAACGTGCCGGCACTGTTGCTCGCCGGGCTGCCGCCGCAGCTGGCCCTCGGCACCAACAAACTCGCCGGCATCGCCGGCACTGCGACCGCGACCGCGACCTTCGCGGCGGCGCGCGCGATCCGTTGGCCGATCGTCATCGCCGGTGCCGTTGCAGCATTCGTCGGCGGGCTGCTCGGCGCACGGACGGTGCTGCACATCGATCCCGCGCTGCTGCGCATCGTCGTGTCGGTGCTGCTGCTCGTCGCGTCGGTCGTCGTCGTGCTGCGGCCGCAGATCGGTGAACGTCCAGCCGCGAGCGTCGCCGAGCGTTCGATCTGGCGCTCTGGCGCGATCGGCTTGGCGACGGGCTATTACGACGGCTTCTTCGGCCCCGGCGCCGGCACGTTCATGGTGTTCTTGTTCGTCGCGCTGCTCGGGCTGGATTTCCTCGCCGCGACCGGCGTCGCCAAAGCCGCGAACCTCGCCTCGAATCTCGGCGCGATCATCGTGTTCGCGCTCGCCGGCACGATCGACTATCGCATCGGCCTCATCATGGCGGGAGGCGCGATCGCCGGCAGCTTCACCGGCTCGCGTCTCGCGCTCGCCCGCGGCGCCGCGTTCGTGCGCTACGTGTTCCTCGGCATCGCGGTCGCACTCGCCCTACGGTTGTTGTGGCAGGCACTGCACGGCTAGCCGCACAAGCAACACGTGACGTATGAGCAAAGATAGCTATTACCTGACCACGCCGCTGTACTACACGAACAGCACGCCGCACATCGGCCACGCCTACAGCACGATCGCCGCCGACATCCTGGCGCGTTTTCACCGCGTCACGGGCAACGGCCGCGCGCATTTCCTCACCGGGACCGACGAACATGGCCCCAAAGTCGCCGATGCCGCCGCCGCCGCGGGCAAGACGCCCAAGCAGTTCGTCGACGAGATCGTCGAGCGCTGGAAGGCGCAGTGGCTCGAGCTCAACATCGGCTACGACCAGTTCATCCGCACCACCGATCCGGACCATGAAGCCGCCGTGCAGCAGATCTTCACCACGCTGCGCGAGAAAGGCGACATCGTCGCCGGTCCATACGAAGGCTGGTACTGCCGCAACGACGAGACCTTCTGGGTGGAGAGCAAGCTCAAAGATGGGCGTTGTCCGAATCCGGAGTGCGGCCGCCCGGTGGAATGGGTCTCGGAAGACGCGTGGTTCTTCCGGCTGTCGGCGTATCGGGATACGCTGCTCGAGCATTTCCGCGCGCATCCGGACTGGGTGCGCCCGCAGAGCGCATACAACGAGATGATGGCGATCATCGAAGGCGGGCTCGAGGATCTGTGCGTTACGCGCACGAGCGTGCCGTGGGGCGTGCCGATGCCTGATGGCGGCGGCACCATCTACGTGTGGTTCGACGCGATCTGCAACTACGCGACCGCTGCCGGCTACCCGCACGACATGCAACGCTTCGAGCGGCTGTGGCCGGCGGACGTGCATCTCATCGGTAAGGAGATCGCGCGCTTCCACACGATCATCTGGCCCGCGCTGCTGCTCGCGCTCGGATTGCCGCCGCCGAAACTCGTCTTCGCCAACGGCTGGATCACCATGGACGGCGCCAAGATGAGCAAGAGCCTCGGCAACTTCATCACCGCGGGCGAACTCGTGGAGCGATTCTCTGTGGACGGCGTGCGCTATCTGCTGTTCGCGCAGGCGACGTTCGGCACCGACTTCAGCCTCAGCGACGAGGGGTTGCTGCACCGCTACAACGCCGACCTCGCCAACGATCTCGGCAATCTCGTGCAGCGCACGCTCTCGATGCTGCAGCGCTATCGCGCCGGCAAAGTGCCGAAGTCCGCTGACTCGTCGTTGGCTAAAGGCTTCGACGATGCGCGCGACGCGGTGGTCAGCGCACTGAACGCGTTGGATTTCCGCGGCGCGCTGGCCGCGACGTGGGAGCGCGTCGGTGCGCTTAACCTGCACGTCGAGCAGAGCAAGCCGTGGGAGCTCAACAAGAAGGGCGATGAGGCGGGGCTCGACGCGGTGCTCTACGAGCTGTGCGAAGGCGTGCGTTGGCTCGGCGCGTTCGTGTATCCGTTCATGCCGTCCACCGGCGAGGCGATCTGGAAAGCGCTCGGACAAAGCGGCGTGCCCGGCGACCGCTGGGAGCAGACGTTGCGCTGGGGCGGGCTCGCCGCCGGCACGCAGACCACGCTGCCGCCTGCGCTCTTCCCCCGAGCTGAGGCGGACGTCAAAGCTTCGTGACCCTGGTCGACACCCACGCGCATCTCGACGGCTCGGATTTCGACGCCGACCTCGCCGACGTGCTCGCACGCGCGCGCGCCGCGGGCGTCGCCGCGATGGTGTCGTGCGGACAAGACGAGGCGACGAGCTCGGCGACGCTGGCCCTCGCGCGCGCGCATACGGTCATCGCGCCGGCGGTCGGCGTGCATCCGCACGAAGCCAAGTCCGCCGGCGATCTGCGCTGGCTCGAGACGATGCTCGACGACGAGCGGGTCGTCGCGGTCGGCGAGATGGGCCTTGATTACCATTACGATTTCTCACCGCGCGACGTGCAGCGCGCGGTCTTCGCGCGCCAGCTCGACATCGCACGCGCGCGCGATCTCCCCGTCATCATGCATTGCCGCGAATCGGAAGAGGATCTCGTCGCCACCCTGCGGGCCGCGCGTTTCGACTCTAGCAGGCGCGGCGTCTTGCATTGCTTCACCGGCACGTTCGAGTTCGGCGAGCGGCTCATCGGTGAGTTCGGCGTCTACTTGGGTCTCGGCGGCGCGGTGACGTTCAAGAACGCGAAGGAGCTGCATGACGCGGCTGCGCGTCTGCCGGTCGAGCATCTCGTGCTCGAAACGGATTGCCCGTTCATGACGCCGGCGCCGTATCGCGGCAAGCGCAACGAGCCGGCATACGTGACGCTCACGTGCGCGCGCCTGGCCGAATTGCGTGGGGCAGACGTAGAGTCCATCGCCGCGGCGACGACGGCGAACGCGCTGCGCCTCTTCCCGAAATTACTTATGTAGGGCCGACCTCTAGGTCGGCTCATGCGAAGCTCGGGAGAAGTGATGCCCCTCATCCAGGAGCGGGTGGGGGACGGCGCAAAGGTCAACGCGATGCATGTCCCTCGCCGATTCTCTTCCACGTGGGTCGCGGTTCTTTTCGCCCTCGGCATCGCTGCGAGTGGCGGCGGTTGCGGCGGTTCTTCGAGCGTGATGTCGGGGAATGGCGGCTCCGGAACGCCGACACCGGTGCCATCGATTCGCGACGACTGGCCGATGTATGGGCACGACGCGCGGCACACGTCGGCCTCGGTCGGCAGCATCGCAGGATCGCTCAAGGTGGCGTGGCGGTATAACCCAGTGGCCGCGCCGAGCGACACGTTCAGCACGGTCTACAACGCGGTCGGCACGATCTCAGGCGTCTACGTGCATTGGTTTCAAAGCGGCGTGTCGATCTTGAGCGCCGGCCCCTCCGTCGACGCCGTGTCGACTGGAGGCGGGCGGACATGGACCTTTGTGGAACTGCGCGATTACGACGAAGGTCATTGGCTTAGCATCTTCAACAACGGCGTCGTCCTCCAAGATGACGGAGAGCCGAACCTCGATACAGGCACCGGCAAGGTCGTGAAGTATCTCGCGAGCAGCTACGATTCGTGGGGCGAGACGATACCTGATCCGTCGGGGTTCTACGGCGCGAACACATTTATCGCCGATGGACCGAATCTGTTCGTCTACTCATTTGATGCGAGCAACGCATTGCGCTGGAAAGCCCTTCAGCAGACGGGCACCAAGTACTCGCAGGACGCGAATGGTGGGATCTTGCTCTCCAACGGCGTTCTGTTCTACGCCGCCAGCTACTCCGACCCGGTGCCGCATGCGTCAGGCATCTATGGGCTCAACTCTTCCACGGGTACGCAGGTCGCATATGTGGCGGCCAACCCATCGTCGGAGATGAGCGCCGACGCGAGCAATATCTATCTCGTCGAGAACAACACGAGCCTCGTCGCGCGAACGCAGTCCAATCTCGGGGCCGTGTGGTCGACGAATATCGGGTTCGGGTCGTATGCGGCGCCGGTGCTGGCAAACGGTCTCGTCATCGTGGCGACCGGGAGCGGGGTCGGGGCGTATAACGCCAGCACTGGGAAGGTGGCGTGGACGTCGCCGGTCTCCGTCTCTTACGGCGGGCAGTACGGCACCGCGATGTGCGCGGCGCTCGGCAGCAACACGCTGCTCGTCACCGGCAACGACGGCCTCCACGTCTTAAACCTGGCGACCGGAGCCGAGATCTGGCACGGCGCCGTGGCGGGCGCGCAGGGAACCGTCGCAAACCCGGTGATCGTGAACAACCCGGCTCTAGGCGTGACGGTCTACGTCACCGACAGTCGCGGCGTCATCGCGCTGATCCCAGGCTAGCTGCTCGGGTTAAGACCCCGGCGCCGGAATCGTCACGCGGAACGGTTTGAACGCGCCCTTGGCGCACGAACCGCACTGGAAGATCAACTTCGTGGGCACGTAGGATTTGTCGACGGGGAAGAGCGCCGTCTGCTTCACCGAGGCACCCTGCTGGATCGTCAGCGACACGGGCGTGAAGAAGTGCCCCGGGATCTCGAATGAGATGTCATCTTTGTCCGCGAGGGTGTAGCTCACGAGCTCGCCCCACGACGAAGTCGTGCCGTTGCGGATGATGGCGGTGACCACCATGACCTTCTGACTCGCAAGCGGCACCACCGATTCGGGGTGATCCGCCGGCGTCGCGTCGCGGACTTCCACGACTTTGAAGCGGAGAACGCCGTTCCAGAGCGTGTCGCCGACCTTGCCGGAGATCGCGTTGAGCTGATTGGCGCCGCCGGGCACGGGCGTGGGTGCGGCGGCGACCTGCACCGCTCCGGCCAGAGCGAGCAGCGTCGCAAACGCGAGAACGCGGAGCGATGATGGCATGGAAGATCCTTTCAGCGAAACGATGCGGACGGTGCAGGCGCGTTCGCCGGTCTCACGCCATACCCCGCCCGCTCGCTTGCTTAGTACGCGTGTGCCACGTGCACGTTGGCGTTGATCTTCGCCTGCGGCTGATCGAGTCGCGATGCGAACATCGGAACGAGCAGCACCGCGACGAGGATCACCGCACAGACGGCGTCGATGATGTGTTGTGTTGAGAAGCGCATGGTTCAAACCTCCGTGAGAGAGCGAGTGTTGATGCTCTTATGGTACTCACGGGATGCGGGACGGACATCGTGGGAAACACCGAAGAAGGCCTGGCTGCAGTACGGATATTGTCGGTGCCGTTCAAGCCTGGCCGAGCGTTGCGTCCTGGAGCGCGGGAGGGCTGGAGCGTAAAACGGGCTCGGCCAGCGACCACATGCGGTCGAAATCCGCTCGCAGCGCCGTGGCACCGTCGCCGAAGTCAGCGGCCGGGGCGATGACGCCGATCTCGCGCGCCTCTTCAAGTCCGTTCCTTGTAAGGTTCGCGGACCCCACATAGATGCGATCGCCCGCATCGATGTACTTCTCGTGTAGATGGGCGCCGGGCAGCGTGCGCAGCGCGACGCCTGAGGCGGCGAGGATGCGTAGCGATGCCGGCGATGCAGTCCCCTCACGCTTCACCAGCACTTCATCGAGCAGTCCGCGTTGCCGGCGCGCGACCAGTGCCCCGATGATCTGCGGATCGGAGAGGTCCTCCATTGCGATGCGCTCCGCAACGGGCGCGTCAAGCAGCGAAGCGATCCGCTGCCTGGTGGCTGCGTCAGGCCCAGCGACGATGCGCTGCGCAGATGTGCCTTGGCCCTCGATCGCCGCGCGTACGACCGCAACGTCTTCAGCGGCGCGATCTTCGACGAGCACCTCACCCGGCTGCGAGAATCCGTCGGCATTAGGATTGGCGGTCGCGATGAACGCGCGAGAGCCATCCACGACCGCGGCTTTACCGTGCTCGAGAGCCAGCTCGTCGCCCTCGACGATGACGTGCACGCTGCTATCGAAGAGCTTCTCGTAGCCCGCGGCCGCGTCGCGCACGTGCGCGGACTGCGGTACGTGCTCGCCGCGATGCGCGTAACGGCCGCGATCGCCTTCGAGGAACAGCGTCACCGCGACGCCGCGGCGAGCGGCATCGTTCAATGAGGCGACGATAGAGGCGTCGCCGACGCTGTAGAATTGCGCTTCAATGGAGCTTCGCGCAGAATCGAATGCCGAGCACAGCTCGGCGCGCGCTGCGCTGCCCAGAGTGACGCGAAGATCTCCCACAGCAGAGCTTGTCACGCGGGGAGCGTGGTTCGTCAAGCGTGCGGCCAGGAAAGCCCCAGAAACCGTGGAAACGCATACACGATTCATGAGCACAGATAAAGGAAGCGTGGTCCGCGAGCTCTTCGACCGGATCGCCGCCCGCTATGACCGCGCCAACACCGCCATGACGGGCGGTCTCGACGAGCTGTGGCGCCGCAGCGCCGTCGACCAGCTGCACGTCGCCGATGACGGGCATCTGCTCGACCTGTGTTGCGGCACGGGCGCCCTGTCGCGCGACATGGCGCGCAAGGTCCCTGAAGGGCTGGTCGAAGGCGTGGACTTCAGTCCGAACATGCTCGAGGTCGCGCGTGCGAACAAGATCCCGGCCAACGTCGTCTATCACCAAAGCGACGTCTTGCAGCTGCAGTTCGGCGACAACATCTTCGACGGCGCCGCGATGGGCTACTCGATGCGCAACATCGTCGACATCGCTGCGTGTTTGCGCGAGATCGCGCGCGTGCTCAAACCCGGCGCGTCATTCGTCAACCTCGAGATCAGCAAACCGCCGAACCCGCTGTGGCGCAAGATGTTCTACGCCTACTTCTACAACGTGTTGCCCATCGTCGGCAAGATGGTCGGCGGCGACGCCGCGGCGTACAGATATCTGCCGCAGTCGCTCGTCAACTTCCCGGATGCGGATGGACTCGCGGCGCTCTTCCAGCACAACGGCTTCGCGCACGTGCGCTACGTGCGGCTCATGGGCGGCGTCGCCGCGCTGCACATCGGCACGAAGGAACGCGTGGCGATCGCACCCGACCCGAACCGGCCGATCACGGCGGACCTGCTCGCATGATAGAAGAGTCCGGCTCCGCCATCCACGCGGTCGTCGAGGAATTCGTCCGCGAAGAGCTCTCGCATGAGAACGCGCACATCGCCGGCGCGGTGTGGAACATGCTCGACGCCGGCGGCAAGCGGCTGCGCCCGCGCATCACCATGCTCGCCGGCCGCGCGACCAATCCGAACGCGCCCGACGATCCGGTGCTCGCGTCATACATGGAGCTCATCCACGTCGCGACGCTGATCCACGACGACGTCCTCGACAACGCCGACATCCGCCGCGGCCGCGAATCCACCAATCACGCCTTCGGCAATCGCTTCTCGGTGCTCGCGGGCGACTATCTCTTCTCGTGGGTGTTCAAGAAGATCACGCTCGGCTACGCCTCGCCGATCCCGACGATCCTCGCCGCCATGCTCGCCGAGATCTGCAACGGCGAAGTGAAGCAGTTGCGCGCGAGCGGCGATCTCGACATGACGCCGGAGCGCTATCTCGAGATCATCGGCAAGAAGACCGCGGAGCTGTTCGGCTCGTGCGCCGAGGTCGGCGCGATCAACGCGCTGCTCCATGCCGGTCGCGCGCCCGGGCCGGCGCTGCGTGACGACACGAGCGTGCGCGCGCTGCGCGAATACGGCCGCCTGTACGGGCTCGCGTTCCAGATCCGCGACGATCTGTACGACGCGACCGCATCGCAAGCCGAACTCGGCAAACCCGCCGGCACCGATCTGCGCGAGAAGAAGATGACCATGCCGCTCATCGAGGCGATCGCCGATGGCGGCGCACAAGCGCGCGGCCTCGTCGCCGCGCTTTTCAGGTTCGAAGATGCCGGCGCGCCGGAGGCGCAGGCAGCGCTCGAGCGCGTCGCCGGGTTGCTGAAAGGCAAGGAAGTTTCCAAACGCAGCAAACGCGCCATCGAGGACTATGCCAAAGCGGCGGAAGCGGCCCTCGGGGACCTCGCGCCGTCGCCCTCGCGCGACGAATTGGCCGGACTCGCCCGTTCTCTTAGCGTATTTTCATCGTAAGTGCAGGGCATCTGCGGCCGATTCTCATACAATGGATGAGAGAAGGCGACGGCGTTCCCGGACGCTCGGACTTCGCCGCCTGAAAGGAGCCCCACCGCCATGTCGCCCGTTTTCGCCATCATCGACGCACCGATCATCGCCATCATCATCGGCGCCGCCGTGATCCTCTTCGGCGCGGAGCGCCTGCCCAAACTCGCGCGCTCCATGGGTCAAGCGAAGAAAGAATTCGAAGCCGCCGCCGCGGCCAAGACCCTGCCCCCTGACCCGGAAGCGCCGGCCACGCCGCCCGCCCCGCCGGCCGCTCCGCCCGTCGCGAACATACCGCCGGCCACACCCCCGACCACGCCGCCGAGCCCGCAACAGTAGCCCGTCTCTTGAGCGAGGCCGACCAGGGCGACCTCAAGGACGGCGCAGAGATGACGTTTACGGAGCACCTCGCGGAGCTCCGTACGCGTTTGATCATCTCGATCGGCGTCGTCTCGGTCCTCTCACTCGTCGCGTTCCCCTTGATGCCCCATGTGCTCAAGCTGCTCGAGGCGTACTTCATCCCCGGGATCCAACTGCACGTCTTCTCGCCCGCCGAGATCATCCGCGTCTACATCAAGCTGTCGGTGCTGCTCGGTTTGATCGTCGGCTTTCCCATCGTGCTCTACCAGCTCTACGCGTTCGTCGCGCCTGCGCTCGACAAACGGGTGCGCACGCGCGTGGTGTGGTACGCCCTGCCTTCGCTGCTCATGTCGGTCGCGGGCATCGCGTTCTGCGGTCTGGTCGTGCTGCCGATCGTCATGCGCGCGCTCTTCGCGCTCACGCAGAGCTCGGGGCTCGAGGGCACGTATCAGCTCGATCCGACCATCGGCTTCATCGTCATCCTGCTCGGCATCTTCGCCATCATGTTCCAGCTGCCGATCGTGCTCTCGCTGCTCGCCAGCGTCGGCATCGTCAACGCGAAGATGCTCAGCGAGAAATGGCGTCACGCGGTGATCGCGATCCTCATCCTCGCGGGCATCGGCGCGCCGGACGGCAACCCGCTCACCATGGCGCTGCTCGCGCTGCCGCTCATCGGGCTGTACATGCTCAGCATCGTCGTGGTGCGGATCACTGAGCCCAAGGTCGCACGCGAGGAATCGCTAGCCTAGGAATGGCCCGCAAAGCGGCAGAACAGCGCGGCGTTCCATGAAAGCTCGCACGCAACCCGCGCCGCGCAAAGAACGCGGCCTGTACGACCAGACCCTCGACGTGCTCTCCAACGTCATGTTCCCGGTCGTCGTGTTCTTGGTGTGGGCCGCGTTCACCATCGTCGGCACGAGCGTCGACCAGAACCAAGCGCCCGAGCAATACTATCAAGAGTACCCGGCCGCCATGGCCAACGCGATCCTGCGCCTGCATCTCACCAACGTCTTCCACTCGTGGCCCTATCTCGCGCTCGTGCTGCTGCTGCTGCTCTCGATGGCGGTATGCACCTTCCGGCGCGTCATCCCGAAGCGCTTTCCCAAAGACCGCGCGCTCGCGATCGAGAACCTCGGCCTGTACGCCTCGCGCGAGTCGACGCTCGGTTTCGAGCAGACCTGCGATGCCGTCGATGAGTTCGCAAGCGCGCGCGGTTTCGCGGTGCGCCCGCAAGAGATCGACGGCACGCATTGGCTCTTCGCCGACAAGCACAAATGGGCGCGCTACGGGGTGCTCGTCGCGCACGTCGGCTTCGCCGTCATCTCGATCGGCGTGTTCTTGGGCTGGCTCGCGGGCTATAAGGGCGAGATGCAGCTCTACACCGGGCAGACCGCCACGATCGAGCAGGCGGGGCTCGACGTCACGCTGCGGCGCTTCATCGGGCGCTTCGAGCCGGTGTCGACCAAGAACGGCGTGATGTATCAGGCCAAGCTCTTCCAATCCGACCTGCGCATCGCCGATGCGAACGGCGCGCAAGAGACCAATGTCATCGTCAACCATCCGTATGTCTCCAGCGGCCACGTGTATCTGTATCAGGCGTCGTACGGCTTCGGCGGCAATCTCGCGTTCCAGCGCAACGGCACGCCGGTGACGCTGACCAAAGAGCCCGGCCGGCTCGCGCCGGGCGACTCGATTTTGTTGCCGGGCACGAGCCGTGCGGTCGAGTACGCGACGATGCTCGGCCCGTCGGATCCGTCGCAGACGCCGAGCGGCGTCGCGGTGCCGGCGCACGACACGTACGCGCTGTGGGTCATCCACGACAACATTCCGACGACCGATCGACCCGTGCTGCTGCAAGTCGGCAGGACCTTCGACGCGGGCGACGGCTACACGATCACCGCGCTGCCGCCGATCGCGTGGTCGGGCCTCACCGTATCGCTACGATCCGGGCGAGGCGTGGGTCGGCATCGGCGCGCTCATCCTCACGCTCGGCTTCGTCATGTCGCTCATGTTCATGCCGATCAAGCTGTACGCGCGCGTGCGCAAGGGCGAGCGCGGGCCGCTCGTCGATATCGCCGCCACGACGACGAAGGGCAACGCGATGTATGAGGATGAATTCGCCTCGATGGTGAAGCGGTTGGAAGATCGGCTCTCGCGGCCCTCGCCCGGAACCGCGCCTGAAACGGTGAACGCCTTTGCCTAACTACACGCAGTACAACACCAATACCGCTGCCGTCATGGACGCGCACGTCGCGGCGTACATGGCATGGTACGAAGCGGCCGTCATGCTGTACTTCGTCGCGGCCATCATCTTCGCCGTCTACTGGTTCATCCGCAACTGGAGCGTGCTCGGCGCGGGGGTGGTCGTCGCGTCCATCGGCATCATCGCGCAGATCGTGAGCCTCGGCCTGCGCTGGGGCTATAGCCAGCACGTGCCGTGGAACGATCTCTACGGCTCGCTGTCGGTGGTGTCGCTGTTCACCGCGGTCATCTTCTTGATCTACGGCTTCCGCTATCAGATCTGGTTCGCGGCGCCGTTCGCCTTCCTCGTGTCCGACGGGCTGCTCGCGTACGCCAAGGGCTGGAACAAAGGGCTCGAGCCGCTCGTGCCGTCGCTGCAGAGCAGCTGGATCTACATCCACGTGCCGGTCGTGCTCGCGTCGTACGCGGCATTCCTCATCGGCGCGGTGCTCAGCGTCATCTATCTATTGAAGAAGAACGACGAGGACCGCACTTTGCGCATGGCAGGCCAGTCGGTCGGCGCGGCCGTCTCGGCGCAGACCGCCGAGCTGGGCGCGCCAAGGCCGCTGTGGCTGCGCTGGCTCGACAGCGTGCCCGCATCGACGAGGCTCGACGTCGCAGCGTATCGCGTGAATTCGGTCGGCGAGATCCTGCTCACCGCCGGCATCATCCTCGGCGCGCTATGGGCGCACGTCGCCTGGGGCAGTTACTGGCAGTGGGATCCCAAGGAGACCGCCGCGCTCACCAACTGGATCGTGTACGCGGCGTACGTGCATCTGCACACGCGGCCGTCGATGCGCGGCACGGTGGCGGCCTGGGTGTCGATCGCGGGCTTCCTCACCGTGCTGTTCAGCTACTTCGCGGTCAACATCGTCATCAGCGGGTTGCACTCGTACAAATAAGCGGCGCCGCCCTACTCACAGCAAGCGCAGTTCCGCCAATAGCCGGGCCACCTTCGCCACGCTTTGGGTACTTGGCGCGGCGCTGATATTTCTGCTTTGATTGCATAGCTTGTGAGCTAACCGCAGGTCGCTCAGCTCTCCCCTTCGACCGCCTCTTGAGATGGGTACTATGTGATCCACGGTTGGCGCGCAAGGATGATTTTGCACTCTGCCGCCCTTGGAGGGTTGATACTGAGCGTCGAAATAGATCGGCAGACGGCAGATCTCGACAGTCTCGCCCATCGCGCTCGACCAAAGTCCGGATCACCGAGTGCAGTGTGACTTTGCTCATGGGAAAGAAGAATGCAGCAAAACGCCTAGCGGCGTCGCGGGCCCGGCCTCGCAGAACCGCCGATCGCCCTCGCCGCGAAGTCCGGTGCCCACGCGATGATCCGCAGGAGAACGCGCGCAGGCTGATCCGGCTTCGCTCGGCCTTGTTCCCACTGCTGCACGGTTCTTTCACTTAGACAGAAGCGCTTTGCAAATTCGCTTTGCGACAAGCCAAGCGAGCGGCGAATCGCCTTGACGTTCGGCGTCCTCGAGCCGAGCGGCCTACGGAACTTGAGATCTTCCCAACGGATTCCGAGGGCCTTAAGTTCTCGCTCCGCGTTCCTGTCGATCGCGTCCTGATCAGCGGCGCGGATCTTCACCCAATCAATCTTGCCCGTCATCTCTGTATCCCATTTGTCGAGCGAATTCGTCGATATCAATTCGGCTGGACGGCCAGGCTGTGACGATGCGTGTGCGGCCACCGCGAGTCGTATAGACGGCCGTGATGAAGAGATGGTGCGCTCGCCCGATCACTATCATTCGCTCCTCGGTCTCAGCGCGATCGTCGATCCGCGCATGGATGTACGCCTGGCGCTCGAACATCTCTGCGACGATGTGGAAATCGAAACCATGTCTCGCGTAGATTTCCTCGCTCTTCTCCACGTTCCATTCAAAATGTTCGCTGACGTAGTCTGGCACAGTGCGACCATCCAAAGACTCGCTATACGTTTTCAACGTACTACGTCAAAAGCGTATGGTTGCGCGCCCGATTGATAGAAGCCGACCAGCTTCATAGCTGCCGAACGCATGTTCTATGTCACGCGTCGGACCATATGGGTCAAGTGCTGTGGATTTGGGATCGCGGGGGCTAGGCGGTGCGGCCCACCGCCACGGGTTGGCGAGGCTCGTTGACCCGTAAGGTCAGACATTTCGCGCCGCCGCCTGCTTTGAGGAACTCGGTGAGTTCCGTCTCGATTAGCGTGTAGCCGAACGCCGCGAGGCGTGCGCGCAAGCCCGCACTTGCTTTGTTCATGACGATCGTGCTGCCGACGCTGACCGCGTTGCAGGCGAAGTACAGCGCGTCTTCTTCGGTGACGGCGATGAGCGACTGCGCGCCTGCGTGCCGCTCGATGATCCTGTTGGATTCCTCATCGAATGCCGCCGGATAGTAGAGGATCGGGCCGCCCTCGAGCGGGCAGAAGCACGTGTCGAGATGGTAGAAGCGCGAGTCGACGAGGCGCAGCGAGATGACCTCCACGCCGAGCCATTTGGCCAGCAGCTCGTGCGAGGCGCGCGCGGAGCGGTGCCCCCACGCGGCCCAGATCCTCGTGCGGGCGCGATCGACGAGCGCGTCGCCCGCTCCCTCGAACGGCATGTCCGGCGGCATGGTGAGCACCGAGAAGCGCCGCGAGCGGAACCAGCTTTCGAAGTGCTGCTCTTCGCCTTGTCGTTCGTGATGGCGGAAGCGGCTGACGACTGCGACGTCGTCCAAGACGAAGCCGGCGTTCGCCGTGAACACCATGTCGGGCAGGCCGGCATGGGGCTCCACCAGCTCGATCCGTGCGCGCCGCGCCAGCACGCGTAGCAGATCGCGCCACTGAGCGGTAGCGCGATCGAGCGAAGTGTTGGCGATGTTCCCTTGCATCCAAGGGTTGATGACGTAGGTGACGCCGAAGTGCGTCGGCTCGCACATGAGGAGGTAGCGCGGTTCGATCACGCCTGTGTCTATACGCACCGAGCGCCGCGCTTGCCTTACGACGAGTGAACCGAAGCGGGCACGTTCTCTTGGCCACCCGGCCATACGCGAGTGCTCAAGCCCGCCGGGCGGTCAATCGAGTAATCTCTGACAGACCTCTTTCAAAGGCGCAGCAGCGCCCGTCGCGATCGGCGTGCCGTGTCCGACGATCAGGCGATCCGGCGCCCACTCGAGGATCTGTTGCGCCGCCTTGCGCAGCGACTGCCGAACGGTGAACCCGAACCACCGGAGATAGGGAAGCTGCGTGAGCCGGCCCTCGACCCCGCCAAGACCGTACATCAGTCGCGTGAAGCTCGGAGCGTCGGGACCTGCCGAGAGATTCGTGAACAGGTCGGCGACGATGAGCGTCTTGCTTGCAGCGTGGAAGAAGATGCTCTCATCGAACGTCAGCAAGCCAGGCACTGCAAAGGTGTATAGTTCGTCCAGCCACGGCGGTCGGGCGGTTTCGTCAAGGACGTTATCGATGATCTCCGGGCCGAATTGGCGGCGCAACGCCGGCGGCCCCCAGATGGCGGCATCAGGGTACGTCTGCCGGCATTCGCGGAGATAGAGGTCGTGGAACCAATTCGGCGCGACGATGTACGCGACGCTTCCGAGCTGCGCGATCTCATCGACAAGCGCGCTGGCCGGCGCACACGGAGAATGCAGCAACAGGCGGCCATCTGCAAGCCGAACCACCGTCATGACGTGGGGAATGGACATACCCGCAAAGCGAATGGGCGTCGCTGCCGTCCACAGCGAGTCGGCGAACGACGTGAGCTGCCAGCTACCGAACCCCACTGATCTCTTGCTTCCGATCTAAGAACTAGGCGCCTGCGAGGCATCGTTCTTGTCGCCGCGCTAAACGTGCGGGCCTCCGAGCGTGATGGCGCGGCGCTGGGAGGAGGCAAGTAGACGCGCTTGTGGTCACGAAGATACGACAGGTTCTTGTACGGCTCCGCTACGAGGGGTGGACGCTTACTCGGGTGAGGGGAAGCCATCATATCTTCCACCACCCAAACAAACCGGGAACGGTCACGATAGCCTACCACAGGGAAAGCGAAGAGATCCCGGTGGGGACGTTAAGAGGCATTCATGAAGCAAGCAGGTTGGCGATGAAGTATATTGCGGTCATCGAGCGCGGTGAAACGGGATGGGGCGCATATGTGCCGGACCTTCCGGGGTGCGTCGCAGTCGGTCCCACGCGGGGCTTCGTGGAAGAGGAGATCCGCGCGGCTATCTTATCGCATATAGAAGCCATGCGCGAACACGGCGAGGCCGTGCCGGAGCCGGTGTCAGTCGCCCTTACGATCGAGAGCGCATAACTTCGTTCTTAAATTCAGGGGGCGTAGTCGGGTTATTTATGGTCTTTCACGGAATCGAAGGCGCCTTCGTCAAGCAACTGTTGCAACGGTTTCCTGATTGGACTTCGCACACGGAGCTCTGCGAGCATGGCGTTCCGCTTATCGACGTGCCCCCACCTCACGGTGGCCGGTTCAATCTGATGATCGAAACCGATGAAGACGAGGCGACCCTGAACCTTGGCATGTGGCATGAGCACCACGGTCTGGATGAAGCGGAAATGGTCGCGCAGCGGGTTGACGACCTCTTGAGCGAACGCGTGGTGATCGCGGTGAGCACCAAGGATGGAGCCTGGACGGGTTCAAGGGCGCTGCCGAGCGATGATCTACAGTCGATATCGCCCGACGAGAACAGCGACACTGTCGCACTTCACTCATGGCGCGGATCTTTCGACCGTGAAATCAGGCGGCCGGCCGCGTCGTCCTAGGTCGTGCTCTAGCGGTTCGTCACCAGCCACATGTTGGGATGCCGCTCGAGCACCCGCACGTGGATGCCGCGTTGGCGCAGATCGCCGTACTCGTACGGCACGATGAGCGCGTAGATGTGTGCGCTGCCTTGGAGCAGCTTGCCCGCGTTGGCGTCCACGTCTTCGGTCTTGAGGAAGTGCAGCGGGCCGGCGTTGGTATAGAACAACAGCGAAAAGCCGCCGTGCACGCCGGTGATCGCGAGCTCATCGCCCGGCTGCAGCAGCGATTGGATGTGCAGCGCCATCGCCTTCATCGGCTTGCGCGCTTCCAAGCCCGGTAGGATAGACAGCACGAGCGCGCCGACGACCCCGGCCATCATCACCGCGAGTCCCGCCGGCGCAATCCATGCGCGGCGCAACAGCAGCGCGAGCACGACCGCGAGAATCGCTGTCGGCACGACGACCCAGCCGAGCAGCGTCAGCGGCGCCACGAGATCGCCGGTCGGGCCGAGGCGCTGCGTTTGCACGTAGAGCGCGATCGCGACCGTCAAGAGCACCAACGCCAACGGCAACATGAGGAGCGCACCGCGCAGCGTCTTCAAGTCATTGCGTTCCACCGCACCGCCCACGAGCGCGCCGACGAGCACCGCGAGCGGCGGGAAGATGATAGCGAGATAGTTCGGCAGCTTCGTCTGGGCGATGGAGAAGAACACGAACGGCACCGCGGCCGCGCACAGCAAGAAGATCTCATCTGAACTGCGCGAGCGCCACGCCTCCTTGATCGCCTTGGGCAAGAACGCGATGTACGGGAAGAAGCCGAGCAGCAAGATCGGGAGGTAGTACCAGAACGGTCCCGGCTGGTTTTCGAACGGTGTGACGTAGCGCCCGAAGGTCGAGCGCCCTATGTACTCCGCGAGGAATGGGAAGCCGTGCACCACTGTCTGCTGCGCGAACCATGCGCCCGCGATCACGAGGTACAAGCATAGGCCGGCGAGCCACGGCAGTCGCCTTGCGTCTGGAGCGGTCGACTTTAGTCGACCGTCCGCCTCGGCCGAGTTCGCTAGTGAGTAGCGGCGCAGAAAATACCAGGCGGCTAGCGACAGCACCGGCAAGACGACCGCGACCGGACCTTTGACCATCGTGCCGAGCGCCGCCGCGACCGCCGCGATCCAGAACGCGCGCCGGTCGCCGTCGCGCATGGCGAAGAAGCCCCACAAGGTCGCGACCGCCATGAAGAAGATGAGCATCGTGTCGAGGATGGCCAGGCGCGCGAGCACGATGTACTCGAGACTCGTGCCGATCGCCAGCCCCGCGATGATGCCGGCCGTCTCGCCATACAGCCGCCGCGCAGCGAAGTACGTCGCCACCGCCCCGAGCACCCCGAAGAGCGCGCTCGGGAAACGCACCGAGAACTCGTTGAGGCCGAAGACGAGCGACGCCGCGCCGGCCGTCCAGAACCACAGCGGCGGGTGGACGAACCACGGCTGGTAATTGTATGACAGCGACAGCCAGTCGCCCGAATGGAGCATCTCCTTGACGATCTCGGCGTAGGTCGGCTCGGAGTTATCCCATAGGCTGCCGTTGCCCAGCCCCAGGAAGTACAACGCCGCGACAAGGACCAGCGCGCCGATGCGCACTGCCCATACCGCCGGTCCGTCAGTCGTGCGGATCGCTGTCGTCATGCGAAGATGAAGGTGCGGCGCGCGAACCCGCTTTCCCCTGCTAAAGGTCGCCCCTCTACATCCCGCCGAAACCGCACTCATACATGCCGATCGCCACGACCGTTCGTGTCGCCACGCGTGCGAGCGCATTGGCGCTCGCGCAGACGCAGCTCGTCATCGATCGCCTCAACGGCGACGGCGGCGAGACACACTTCGAAATCGTCGAGATCAAGACGCGCGGCGACGCCGAACAGACCAAATCGCTCACGAGCTTCAACGGCGAGGGCATCTTCACCAAGGAGCTCGAGGCCGCGCTGCTCTCGCACCGCGCCGATATCGCCGTGCACTCGATGAAGGACCTCCCCACCGAGCTGCCGGCCGGGGTGCGAGCAGGCGTCGTGCTCTCAAGAGAAGACGCGCGCGACGTGCTGCTGTCGCGCGACAACGAGCACAAGAGCATCTTCGCGCTGCCGAATCGAGCGGTCG
This sequence comes from Vulcanimicrobiota bacterium, assembly GCA_963805945.1. GTDB lineage: Bacteria > Vulcanimicrobiota > Vulcanimicrobiia > Eremiobacterales > Eremiobacteraceae > JAFAHD01. The sequence goes on from CAWDVP010000002.1 coordinate 709,768, forward strand.
TCGGCACGAGTTCGCTACGGCGCGCCGCGCAACTTCGCGCCATCAAGCCGATGCTCGAGATAAAGGATCTGCGCGGCAACATCGACACGCGCATGCGCAAGCTCATCGCGGGCGAGTACGACGCGATCGTGCTCGCGCTCGCGGGCGTGCAACGACTCGGCATCCCGCCCGAGCTCGGGTCAGGTTCGCCGATCCCCGTCGACGAGATGGTTCCCGCAGTGGGCCAAGGCGCGCTGTTCGTGCAGTATCGCGAAGTGGACGAAGGCATACGCGAGCTGCTCGCGCCGCTCGAAGAGCCCTTAAGCGCGATGGCGGTCTCCATGGAGCGCGCCTTTCTCAAACAGATGGGCGGGGGCTGCGCCGTGCCGCTGGGGGCCAACGCGATCGTCATGGGCGACCGCTGGCTGTTCCACGCGTTCGTCGGTAGCGTCGACGGCAAGCACTCGCTGAACCGCGACGCCGAAGGCATCGCCCGCGATGAAGCCGATTGTGTGCTCGCCGTCGAAGACATGGCGGACGAGATGATGGAATCCGGCGCGCGCTGGATCCTGGCGCAGTATAAGAAAGAGTAGGACGTAAGATGCGCGGCGACGTCACACCGAAGGTCTCCACGGCGGAAGGCGCCGGGCTCGTCGAGCGCCCGCGACGTCTCAGGCGCAGCGCCACGCTAAGAGGCATGGTCGCAGAGAACGCGGTGACAGCCGCCGATCTCGTCGAGCCGTTCTTCGTCGTCCCCGGCGCGGGCGTGCGCAAAGCGATCGACGCGATGCCCGGCTGTTTCCAACAATCGGTCGACGTGCTCTTCGAAGACGTCAAGAAAGCCGCCGCGGTCGGCATCCCCGCCGTCATCCTCTTCGGCCTGCCCGAGAAGAAGGACGACGCGGCGTCAGAACTCGCCAACCCGGAAGGTCCGGTGCAGCGCGCCATCAGAGCCATCAAACGCGAGCTGCCCGACATGCTGGTCATCGCGGACCTGTGCGCGTGCGAGTACACCTCGCACGGTCACTGCGGCCTGCTCGGCGCCGACAACACGATCGACAACGACGCCACGCTCAAGCTGCTCGCCGCCGGTGCGCTCTCGTACGCCAAGGCGGGCGTCGACATCGTCGCGCCATCGGACATGATGGACGGTCGCGTCGCCGCCATCCGGCGCGAGCTCGATGCGCACGGCTTCATCGACACCGCCATCCTCTCGTACGCGGTGAAGTACGCGTCCGCGTTCTACGGGCCGTTCCGCGAGGCCGTCGGCTCCGCGCCGGCGTTCGGCGATCGCCGCACCCACCAGATGGACCCGCCCAACGCGCGCGAAGCGGTCAAAGAAGCGCTGCTCGACGTCGCCGAGGGCGCCGACGCGGTCATGGTCAAGCCGGCGCTCTCCTATCTCGACGTCGTGTTACGCGTGCGCGCCGCGGTGAACGTGCCGGTCGCGGTGTACAGCACGAGCGGCGAATACGCGATGATCAAGGCGGCCGCCGCCAAAGGTTGGATCGACGAGGAGCGCGCGGTGGACGAGATCATGGTCTCGTGCAAACGCGCGGGCGCGGATTTCATCGTCACATATTTCGCGCGCAGCGTCGCCACCAGGCTGGCCGCACGGGCCGGCCGGACCTAATGGATGAGTCTCGCGTCACCATCGCGCTGCTCGCCGGCGGCCCCGCGACGCGCTTGCCCGGCAAGCTCGCGCTCGATGTCGAGGGCGAGCCGATGCTAGCCCGTGCGCACCGCCGCCTCACCGCAAAGGGCTGGCCCTGCGTCATCGGGCTGCGCAAACCGGTGACCGATCACGCAGTGCCCGCCGGATGCACCGTTGCGATCGACGAGATGCCGGGGAGCGGCCCGCTCGGCGCGCTGTGCACCGTCGCGCGCAAGATACGCACGCCGCTGTTCTTCGCCGCCGCCGGCGATCTGCCGAATCTATCGACAGCATTCGTTGAGAAACTGCTCGCCGCGTACGACGCGGTCGGCGATCGCAAACCGGCGGCCGTGCTGCCGACGTGGCCCGACGGCAAAGTCGAACCGCTCGCCGCGCTGTATGACACGAAGGCATTCCTGCGCGGCGCAGAAGCGGCGCTCGCCGCTGGCCGGCGCAAAGTGACCGCCGCGCTCGACGGCGCGGACGTGCTGGCATACAAGGTCCAGGCAGACGACGAGCCGACGCTCCTGAACATCAACACGCCCGAAGACTATGCGGCCCTGGAGCGGTCGAATTTATTCGACCGACCGTTGGCGTGAACCTCAAACGTTCGCAGGCCCTCTACGAAGCCGCGTCGCGCGTCATCCCCGGCGGCGTCAACTCGCCGGTGCGCGCCTTTCGCGCGGTCGGCGGCACGCCGCTGTTCATCGCGCGCGGCGAGGGCTCGCGCATCTTCGACGCCGACGGGCACGAGTTCATCGACTACGTCGGCTCGTGGGGCCCGCTCATCTTCGGCCACGCGTTTCCGCCGGTCATCGCAGCCATCGAACGCGCCGCCCGCATGGGGACCTCGTTCGGCGCCTCGACCGCGCTCGAGGTCGAACTCGCCGAGATCATCGTCGACGCGATGCCGTCGATCGAGCAGGTCAGATTCGTCAACTCCGGCACTGAGGCGTGCATGAGCGCGCTGCGCCTCGCCCGAGCATTCACAAGGCGCGAGAAGATCATCAAGTGCGCCGGCTGCTATCACGGTCACGCGGACGGCATGCTCGTGGCGGCGGGCTCGGGCGCGCTCACGCTCGGCGTGCCGGACTCGCCGGGCGTCTCCGCCGCCCAAGCCGCCGACACCATCGTCATCCCGTACAACCATCCGACCGCGCTCGAGCGCGCGCTCGACGAGCACGACGACGTCGCTGCGGTCATCGTCGAACCGATCGCCGGCAACATGGGCGTCGTGCAGCCGCTGCCGGGATTCTTGGGCGCGGCGCGAGACCTCACCGCACGCCACGGCTCGCTGCTCATCTTCGATGAGGTGATGACCGGTTTCCGCGTCGCGTACGGCGGCGCGCAGGCGCTCTACGACATCCAACCCGATCTCACGTGTCTGGGCAAGATCATCGGCGGCGGGCTGCCGGTCGGCGCGTTCGGCGGCCGCCGCGACATCATGCAGCACCTCGCGCCCGCAGGCGACGTCTACCAGGCAGGCACGCTCTCGGGCAATCCGCTCGCCATGGCCGCCGGCATCGCGCAGCTCAAGGCACTCAAAGATTCCGACGTCTACGAGCGGCTCAACACGAGTGGTGCGGTGCTCGAAGCGGGCCTCGCGAAAGTGCTGGAGCAGAAGAGCGCGATCGCGCGCATCGCTCGTATGGGCTCGATGTGGACGCTGTTCTTCACCCGCGAGCCGGTAGTCGATCTCGACAGCGCCAAGCAGTCGGACGTCGCCGAATACGCGCGCTTCTTCAACGCCATGCTCGAGCGCGGCATCTACCTGCCGCCGTCGCAGTTCGAGGCGGCGTTCATCTCGCTCGCGCACAGCAAAGGCGACATCGAGCAGACGGTGGCTGCGGCGCGCGAATCGCTCGACGTCGCCGCCGCGTAAGTCCAAGTACATGCCGCGGCCGAAGCAGAAGGACTCGCTCGTCATCAGCCTGCCGCGGCTGTTCTTGTATCATCGCGGCCTCGAGGACGCGCTGCGCGAGGGCAAGTCGGTGGTCACCTCAGAGGGTTTGGCGAAGCGTGTCGGCCGCGGCGTGTCCTCCGCGCAGATCCGCAAAGACCTCTCGTATCTGGGCACGTTCGGGCGGCGCGGCCAGGGCTACGACGTCGTCATGCTCGTGCGCAAGCTCGCGCGCGTGCTCGGCCTAGACCGCGATTGGCGCATCGCCATTCTCGGCTTCGGGTACCTAGGCCACGCGCTCGCGACGTTCATGGAATACCGCGAAGAGAAGTTCCACATCGCCGCTATCTTCGACGTCGCCAAGGAGCTCGTCGGCACGCGCTGGCACGGCGTGCGGATCAGTCATGTCGACGATATGGAGAAGGTGCTGCCGTTCCTCGACTGCGGCATCGCGATCCTCACCGTGCCGGCGCCCGCCGCGCAAGCGGTCGCGCAGCGGCTGGTGAAGTGCGGGCTGGGGGCGATCCTCAACTTCGCGCCTGCGAGCCTCACCTTGCCGCCGCGCGTCGCGGTGCGTTCGATCGATCTCGCATCCGAGCTCTCGATCCTGACCCACTTCTTGTCGTGACGATCAAGACGCCGGGCTGATCAGTGCGACGATGTTATCGAGCACGTCCTGGACGACGGCGTGAACCACCCGACCCTTGCGCGTCGCCTGTCGGGCTCTCCAATCAAGAGATTTCACGTGATCGGAGAGAACGACGCCGCTCACCCATCGATTGCTTGGAATAGGAACGTCAAACGGGTTGCCCTTCGCCTGGTTCGTGATCGGGCAGGCGATGCACAGCGAGGTTCGGTCGTTATAATCAGCCGGAGATAAAACGAGGGCCGGGCGTCGCCCGGCCTGCTCGTGGCCGCTTTGAGGATCGAAGTTCACCATGATGACGTCGCCTACATCAGGGACGTAACCCGATGGCGGCGGAACTACCAAACCTCATTCCCCACGGGCTTGTCGGCGAACGTCTCGCCGTAGAGGTTATCGGGCGTGATCGCGGCCAGCATCTCAACCAAACGCCGCGCTCGGCGCGGACGCAGAACGAGACAGCGACCCGAAGCCTCGACGTCCACCTCATCGCCCTCGTTGAGCCTTGCCCCCTCGAGCAATGGGCGCGGCAGGCGAACACCAAGGCTGTTCCCCCACTTGCAGATCTGAAGCTTCATTCTGGGCCTACCTCGCAATCAGTATATACACCGTATATACCACACTTTGGAGTGTCAGGTCCAATACCCTCGCTACTTCGGTTGCGCGGACGCGAACAGGCGGGAAGTGTGCAGACGAAAGCCCGGTAGCGCCTCGTGCGTGAGCACGTCGCCTTCTTCGACGCGGCGCTCGCCGAGCGGGTCGCGGACCGTCACGATCTCCGTGTCGGTGTTGACGAGAAAGACGACCTTCGTCCCCGCGGCAAGGTACACGCGCACCTTCTCGTCCACGTCCCGGCGGCGATCGCCCGGCGAGAGGACTTCGACGACAACATCGGGCGCGACGCTCGGCTCACCCGCCTCTTTCCGTTGGGCGAACGGCAGACGATCGTAGGATAAGAAGGCGACGTCGGGCACCAGCGGGCGGCGCAACTCGCCAGGTGGCTGGATATGAAAGCGCCATTCGGTAGCCACCCTTCCGGCGCCATGCCCTTGCGCCCACTCGTCGAGCGCAGTAAAGAACCGGCCTTGAGCCACACCATGCGGGTGTTGCGGACTCACCTTCTGCAGCGCTCGGCCGTTGACCCATTCGAATGCCGGTTTCGCGTCGGGGAGCGTGATGTCGTGCGTTTCCATTTCACCAGGAATCATATCACGCGCGCCGGGCCTTTCGTCAACCGCGCGGGTAGTGCTCGGCCAGCGCCTCGCCGGTCGCGTTGACGCCATGCACGATGCCCGCCGTCAGGTCCGTCGTCTTGATCTGCTCCGCGACCTCGCGGACGACGCGATCCCAATACGCTTGCCCGACTTTGCCATGGATGCCCGCGCCGCCGAGCACGTGCAGTTCGCGTCGCGACGGCACGACGAAGAACAACACGCCGCTTTCATCCATCGGGTGCGCACCGCGCAGCTTGTCGAAGGCGTGCTGTACGCCGGGTTGCGCCGCTCCCCAGAAGTGCGGCGACAGGGTGACATAGATCTTGCCGCTCGTGTTCTGCTCGGCCGCCTTGATGGCGTCGCTGATCCGCTGTTCGTCGACCTGACGGGCGAGATGATGTTTGCGCTCAGCCATAACAGACGACACTCACCATGACGCCGATGCGCCGCCGCCGCCGCCCATGCCGCCGCCACCGGAGAAACCGCCGCCGCCCGAAAAGCCGCCACCGCCGAAGTCGCCGCCGCTCGAACCGCCCCACCACATGGGACCGAAACCGCCCGAGCCGATGGTGTAGCCTCGCCCCGCTGCATATCTCGACCTGCGCGCGGCGATGGAGATGATGATGAAGAGAAGCAGGAAAGCGATCGGGACGAACGCCGTCCAGGAAGATGCGGAGCTGCCCTGACCATTTTCGCCCGTCTGCTCGGGCGAGGCGCCGCCGATCACCGAGATCAGCGCGTTGACGCCGTCGGTGACCGCGCCGTCCGCATCGCCGGCCTTCAGACGCGGCGCGATGACGTTGCGCGCGATCTGCGATGCGCGTCGCGTCGGTGACCACGCCCTCCAAGCCATAGCCGACCTCGATGCGGATCTTATGGTCCGCCATGAGGATGAACAGCGCAAGCCCGTCATCGAGCCCCTTGCGCCCGACCTTCCACTTGGTGAACGCGCGGATCGTCCAGTCTTCGAGCGGCGCGTCGCCGGTCGTCTGGCCGACCCACACGATGATCTGATGGCCGGTCTTCTTGTTATAGTCCGCAAGCTGCGTGTTGAGCGAGTCGACGGTGGAAGACGACAGCGCGCCGGCGGTATCGGTGACCCACTGCGCGGGCATCGGGGGGATCGGCGCCTCGGCCGCGCGCGCGGGCAGGGCCGCCAAAGCGAGCAGCACGCCCAAGAGCGCGCCGCCCGCGAACCGGCGCAGCAACTAGAACTTGACCTGCGGCGCGTTCTGCGCGCCGGGCTGCGACTTGAAGTACTCCTTGGGCTTGAACTGATCGCCGAAGATGCCCGCGACGAGCACCGTCGGGAACGACTGGCGCGTCGTGTTGAACGTCTGCGCGACCTGGTTGTAGCGCATGCGCTCGACCGCGATGCGGTTCTCCGTCCCTTCCAACTGCGATTGCAGTTCGAGGAAGTTCTCGTTGGCCTTGAGCTGCGGATAGTTCTCGACCACCGCCAGCAAGTGCGAGAGCGCCGACGTGAGACCGTCCTGGGCGGCTTGGAACTGCGCGAAGGCCGCGGGGTTGGTCGGCAGGCTCGAGGCGTTGATGTTCACCTGCCCGACCTTGGCGCGCGCTTCGGTGACGGCGGTGTACGTGCTCTTCTCGAAGTTGGCGACGCCCTTGACCGTCTCCACGAGATTCGGGATGAGATCGGCGCGCCGCTGGTAGACGTTTTCCACTTGGGCCCACTGCGCGTCGACCGCCTGGCTCTGCGCGACGAGCGTGTTGTAGGTGCCCGCCAAGAAGACGCCGATGACGACGACGACGACCACGATGGCGACAAGGCAACCGAGTAGGGCGCGACTGCCCATGCGAGCTCTCCTTCACATCAAAGGATTGAGGCGAAGCCGGAGAGTTCCACCG